>NZ_JBBEBW010000008.1:0-133936 GCF_040882185.1 Marinobacter sp.
CTTGACGCCGATCTCAACAAGAGGTGTTCATCCCATCATCCCTGTAGGGCTCGGGCTCCGCCATCCATGGCTACGCACGGTTTGGGAAAACCAACCCCGGCATCGCTCTCATTAGGCACTGGTCTGAACCAGTTCGTAAGTTTAATCTACAAGAACACCAAGCCAAGAGGCCATTCAAATGGACATGAAAGAAGCTCTGAACCGAATCGCTTCCAATCTCGACCTCTCCCGTGAGGAGATGAAACAGGTCATGGGAATCGTGATGAGTGGTGAGGCGACCGATGCCCAAATTGGCGGGTTCCTGATGGGGCTGCGCCTGAAAAGCGAGACCATAGACGAGATCACCGGTGCCACCGAAGTCATGCGGGAGCTGGCCACCAACGTATCGATCAAGGCTGAACCTCTGGTGGACATCGTCGGCACCGGGGGTGATGGCGCCAATTTGTTTAACGTTTCTTCTGCCTCGGCGTTCGTGGTCGCGGCAGCGGGTGGTTTTGTTGCCAAGCACGGCAACCGGGCCGTTTCCTCCAAAAGCGGCAGTGCCGACTTGCTCGAAAAAGCTGGCATCAATATCGCTATCACACCGGAGCAGGTAGCTCGCTGCGTTGAGCAGATCGGCGTCGGCTTCATGTTTGCGCCCGCCCACCACGGCGCCATGAAAAACGCCATAGGACCAAGAAAGGAACTGGGCATTCGCACGATTTTCAATATCCTTGGTCCGATGACCAACCCTGCCGGGGTGAAGCGCCAGCTTATCGGCGTCTTCAGTCGGGAATTATGCCTGCCGATGGCGCAGGTACTGCAACGCCTGGGCAGCGAACATATTATGGTCGTGCACTCCAGAGACGGGCTGGACGAAATCAGCCTGGCCAGCGCCACTCACGTGGCCGAACTCAAAGACGGCGAAATCCACGAGTACGACATTACCCCGGAACAGTTGGGCGTGGATAGCCAGTCGCTTGTGGGGCTGAGCGTGGATACCGTAGAAGAGTCCCTCAAGCTGATTCACGCCGCCTTTGGTCGTGGCCACGACGATATGGCAGAGAAAGCCCGGGATCTGATCGCGCTCAATGCCGGTGCAGCCATTTATATTGCGGGCCTGGCAGACTCACTGGCACACGGTGTGGATATGGCACAGGATGCCATCGGCAGCGGCCTGGCCGCCGGCAAGATGTCAGAACTGGCCGATTTTTCCCACTGTTTTGATTAAGCACAGCTCCCTTTAACGACCTTGGCGAACAACCTCTATGACCCATCGAGACAATGACAGAACACCAACAATCCTGCGCAAGATTGTCGCCCGCAAGTGGGAAGAAATAGAGATTCGCAAGCGCTCGTTATCTACCGAGGATCTTCGGATCAGGGCTGGTGATCAACCGCCAGCCCGGGGTTTTGAAGCGGCGATGCGCCACCGTATTGAACTGCAACAGCCAGCGGTCATTGCGGAAATCAAGAAAGCCTCTCCCAGCAAAGGCGTGCTGCGCGATCCGTTTGATCCACCTGCCATCGCAAAAAGTTATGCCCAAGGCGGAGCCACCTGTCTGTCAGTACTGACCGACCAGGATTTCTTCCAGGGCCATGAAGACTTTCTGGTCAGCGCCCGCAATGCCTGTAAACTTCCGGTCATCCGCAAGGACTTTATGGTAGCGCCGTATCAGGTCTACGAAAGCCGCGATATCGGCGCCGACTGCATTCTGCTGATCGCCGCCTGCCTGAGCCGCCACCAGATGCAGGACCTGGAAGGTATCGCTCATGAAACCGGCCTGGACGTGCTGGTGGAGGTGCATAACGCCGAAGAGCTGGAAGATGCCCTTACCCTGAAAACACCCATGGTCGGCATCAATAACCGCAACCTTCATAGCTTTGACGTATCCCTGGACACCACTTTTGAACTTCACCATCACATTGCTTCCGATCGCTTGACGATCACGGAAAGCGGCATCCTCACGCGGGCTGATGTGGATGCCATGACGGAGCGTGGGATCTTCGGATTTCTGGTGGGGGAATCGTTTATGCGGGCAGAAGAACCGGGTTCCAAATTGCGGGAGCTGTTTTTCTGAGCGGGTTATGTAGGTTTCCTACTTTAACCATTGTTTACGCTTGAACACTTTATAGCCAGATTAGTCTCGATATACTTGCGTGGTGAGCTTTGATGCTCCTCAAGGAAACGCCTGCATCATGAAGTATGTTATTTATTTGGCTGCCGTATTCAGCTTTGCATTGATCTCTGGTTTTCTGAGCGCCGCGCCGCTTCAGGTCAGAACACTTGAAAATCCTCCACTTGAGTACATGCTCGATGGCGAAGTAACCGGAGTGGCAGTAGACCTGACCCGTGAAGCCCTTCGTCGCACGGGCCACGCCGCACAGATTGAAATCCGCCCGTGGAAGCGCGCGTTGTATGAAGTTGCAGAGGGCCAGGCGGACATCGCCATTAATACCGGCCGGTCGGATGAACGCGAAGCCTGGGGCATTTTTCCGGACGAAGCTCTGATCAACGAAACCTTTGTTCTGTTCTCGTCAATACCTATGTCATTGCCGAAGGACCTTTCGGGCATCGAACACTTCTCACTGGGGAACCAGCTCGGATACTTCTATGGTGAACGCTTTCACACCAAGGTCACCAATGACCGTTTTCGGTCGGTAGAGACCACCCTGACTATTGAAAAAAACCTTGAAAAGCTGGTGGCCAAACGGATCGACCTGTTTATCGGTGATCTGTTGCCAACCCGCTATTACATCCGTCAGCTGGACTTCGGGGACGACGTTCATATCGTGCTTGAGGAAGGCACCGATCAACCGCTGGTCGTCTCCATATCGCCCACGTTTGCAGCCTTCTCTCGCAAAACCGTATCACCGGAGTTTGTAAAGCGTTTCAGTGAAGCGTTGAAAAAAATGAAAGAAGACGGCTCTTACTCCCAGATAGTGGATTCCTACCTCAACGACTTATAGCCGCCCTCGTCCAACAAACTTTCAAACAACGGCCTCAGCGCGTAACCATGTTCTGCGCATGCTTGATCAGCTCGTCCGGGTCTTTGAGCCGGGGTGGCCTGACGATACCACTCTGACAGCCTGGCCGGTCATAGAGCTCGTTCAGCCAGCGGTTGAGATATTCCAGGCCTTCTACCGAAGTCCCTGACCAATTATGAGTGCGAACCCAGCACCAGTTGGCAAAATCCGCAATGGTTATCTCCTCACCGGCCAGGTAGCGCGACTCCGCCAGGCGGTTATCCAACACCTCAAACAGTCGCCGACATTCTTTCTGATAACGGTCTATGGCCGGTTGGATTTTTTCAGGAAAGTAACGATAGAACACGTTAGCCTGGCCCATCATCGGCCCCACCCCACCCATCTGAAACATAAGCCACTGCAGCACTCGAGAACGGACTTTTGGGTCCTGAGGATAGAACTTGCCATACTTCTCAGCGAGATAAACCATGATGGCACCGGACTCAAACACCACAAAATCGTCGTTGTCCCGATCAACGATAACGGGAATCCGGCCATTGGGGTTCATCGCCAGAAACGCTGGCGTTTTCTGCTCGTCCTTTGAGAGGTCAACCGGGATCAGGTTGTACTCAACCCCCATCTCGTCGAGCGTAACGGTGACCTTATGGCCGTTGGGGGTTGGTGAGGTGTAGACATCGATCATGATAATACGTCCTATACCCGCGCAGACGGACGGGCCTTGATACGTTCATACCAAGCCTGGAGGTTCACTTGCTCAGGTTTGATTCGGATACTGTTTACCTTATTGAACTCGATGGTCGTAAAGGCATTGATGTCTGCGGCGGTGAACTCATCCCCGCAAATGTATTCGCGGTCTGCCAGTTCCTTGTCAAGAAAATGGAAAAACTTTTCAATCGTCAACCGGCATTCTTCGCCCCATTCTTTAACGGGCGTCATCCGGTCCTTGAAGTAACCGCTGGTGTGCTGGAAACACATGCCGGTAGGCATAAAAAAATAGTATTCAATCCAGCGTAGCCATTGTTCAATGTGGGCTTTTTGCAGCGCTGAGTTACCCAGCAGAGGCCGTTCGGGGTAACTTTCCTCAAAATAGCGGCAGATGGCCATCGTCTCAGCAATACAGGTGCCGTCGTCCAGCTCCATCACCGGAACTTTTTTCATCGGATTGCGAGCCGCGTACTCCGGTGTCAGATTCTCGCCTGTCACCAGGTCAATCTGAACAAACTCAGCTTTGTCGAGCAGGCCCTTCTCCTCCATGAACATTCTTACACGGCGTGGATTCGGGGCAGTTTTGGTTTCGTATATTTTCATTGTTTTAACCTCATGATCGTTAGGTGCCTAGGCAATACTCCCCTCAAAGACTGCCGTCCCTCCGACCGGTCGTCAAGGATATTTAACCGGGCAGCGTCAGCAACGCAGATAATCCACGATGCGGGAGATTACCCAGTCCGGAGCATCCAGCGGCAGGTCGTGGCCAGCGCTGGGGTGCACCTGGAGGGGCCACTGCCAGCGACGCTCGAACTCTCTGCTACACCGCCAATCAACAATTCGGTCGCCCTCGCTTGCCAGCACCAGAGCGCTCCCGATCGGGCGCTTTGCTGAGGGTTTGAAGCGAGCCGCAGCCGCAATCTGACGTAGGGCGGTTTGCCAGCTGACAGGCCGTTGACGCTGGATGCTGTACCAGCGTTTGACGGTTGCAGTAGCGACCGGCTGATTGGATGTCAGCGCCAGAATACCCGCCTCACGCTCAAATAGTTCACGGCGCCCGAGCAGACTGAACAACCGGGGTAATGATGCTGGCTTCATTCGATACCAAGGTGGACTGAAGCCGCAACTGGTGTTGATCAGAACCAGTCGTTGAATTTCGCCATTAACTGCGTGCTGAGCCCAGTCAAGCGCCACCATACCGCCCATTGACAGCGCAATCACCCCATAGGGACCGGGAATATGGCTGACCTGTTGATTGACCTGCTGGCGGATCTCAGCAATGGTGCAGGGGCTGCGGTCCTTGAACCGAACTCCGGTGCCTGGCAGATCAATCGGGTGAAAATGATGCTCGGGTAACGCGTCGCGCAGGGCACTCAAGAGTCCACCCCAATGAGTCTGTTCCCGAGCAAGGCCCCGTAACAGAATCCAGTGCATGATCAGTTATTCTCCCGATACCAATGCATAATGGCAGCCTCTCTCAGCATGGACTCCTGATCCGGTGTCGGCAACCAGCTTTCGTGGCTTGCAGCCGCATTCATCAGGAAGTCGATGAAGCTGAGATGACTCCGCAATACCCGCTGATGACGGTGAGGCGCCTGGGGATTGAACAAGCCATCAAGCCGTAATAATTGCCTCGGCCGTTTCTTGATCCAGCGCCAGGACCCCATTTCCAGGGTCAGTGGTATAAAGATGCCTTCCCCTGCCCGATTGACCTGTTTGTAGAAGTGATCCCAAAGGTCGCCGTGGGTCAGGTAATGAAAGGACTGGGGCTCAAACACGTAAGAGTGGTCAGGATAAGCCTGCTCCCAGATCAGTTTGAGCGCCATCACCGATGCTATTCGGCGCATCGGCCGTTTGCGATAGGCATAGGGAAACCATATCTGGTCATGCCAGCCGAAACCGGAATGACAATCAAGTGACACGCTGAACGGCCGACCCGGCAGTAATTGCTGGATCACCGCCTCCAGGGCCCGGTTTTCGGGTTCCATGCCCTGCTCCGGTTCACCCGTGTACCAGGGTAATCTCGAAGACAATCGTTGCCCCCCAAGCATAAACGTACTCTGGCCCTGAGCCGCAATCGGTGAGTTACGCATCAGATCGACACCGTTAGGATTGCTGCGCTGGTTGAGGTACATGCCGCCAGGGTTGAGAATCGGCAACAAAGTAATATGAACCTTGTCGAGCAATACCCGCAGGTGCTGGTCCCAGGCCATACGAGCCAGCAGGTTCTGCAACCAGGAGACCACCACCTGAGTGCCAATGCGCTCTAGCCCATGCACGCCTCCGACCAGTAACAGCACCGGAACATCGGGTGAGTCGCTGCCAATATCCACCCGGTAAATCGGCACGGACAACTCCTTCAGCGTTACCTGCTCGATCACCTGGGTGGTCACAGAAGCGGGCGACTCCGCCAGAATCCGCTCCAGGTTAACCAGCTCCGGCAAAAAGGTACGGAGTAAACGGCGCTGCCGGCTTTTCCGCTTGACCTGCGACGCCGCAATGGCAGAGTGGGGTGTCAGCGCGCGAAGTTCAGTCATAGTAGGCTCCAGGAACATGGCAACCCTTTACGTTAGCGGGCAAGTGCTACAGGTTTGCTACACTTAAGGAGCTTCTGATTCAGGAGTTAATCAGAGGCTCCTTAAACGACACCCCTTTGACGGAAGCCAACCATGGACCACAAAGCCTATCGATTTGAGCTCAGTGCAACCCTGAAAGCCTCCGAACTGGCGTTCCCCGAATCCGAATTTTCCGACCGTTGCCAGCGCACCCGTCAGGCTATGGTGAAAGAAGGCCTGGATGTTCTGCTGATCACCGATCCATCGGATATTTACTACCTGACCGGCTACAACACCTTCGAAGTCTCCGTGCATACCTGTCTGGTTTTCTCGACAAAGGAGGCAATTCTTCAGGTGCCATCCATTGAAACTGGCCCCGCCGTTGTCACCGCTGTTGCAGATGACATATTGGGTTACCGCTGGGAGAGCATCGCTGAGGTTATTGTTCCCTTGTGCGAGCTTTTGGCTGGCTTCGAAGCCATTGGCCTCGACACTTGGAGCCCCACCCTGCGCCATGGTGTCATCAGTCAGTTGCAGGACCGTTTAGGAGCTCATCGCTTCCGGGACGGCGGTGCCATTCTGGACCGTCTTCGCATTGTGAAAACCGAGGCGGAGCTGAAGTGTCTGGAAGCGAGCGCCCGGATTACTTCTGCAGGTATGCAGGCGGCACTCCGAATAATCCGGCCCGGGCTCAGTGACAATGACGTCGCTGCCGAAGGCGCACGGGCTTTGTTGGCTGAGGGCAGTGAATTCATGAGCCTTCAACCTATTGTTACCAGTGGCAAGCGCATCAGTGTGATTCATACCAACCACCGCAGAAATATTATTGCGCCGGGAGATCCGGTGTTTCTGGAATTCGGTTCGGCCTATCTTCGCTACACCGCACCGATGATGTGCACCGCCGTTGTCGGTCAGGCCACCGCTCGAATGCAGCAGATCCGGGATGTCTGCCTGGCGCTCTATGAAACTCTTATAACCAATATGCGGCCAGGGAAAACCTTTCATGACGCCGCTATTGCCGCTGAACAAGTGCTCGCTCCATGGCACGAAACGGTTTTTTTCTCTGGCGTATTTGGCTATGCCGTGGGCGCCCAGTTTCCACCAAGCTGGGTTGAAGGCACCGGCTACATCGCGCGTAACCAGCACGAACCGTTCCAGAGCAACATGGTGTTTCACCTGCCGCTCTGCCTGCGTTTACCCGGGCTTTGGGGCATTGGTATCAGCGATACCGTCCAGGTCACCGAGCAGGGCGGTCGGGCGCTCACCAACAATGACTGGCAGTTGCAGACATCCGGTTAGCGACCCATATGTGCCAACGCTACTTCCAGCGTCTCCGCAATACGGGCGCTGAGCTTGATATCCACCAGACTGTCTGCCCGCGTCCGGCCAAGGTTGAGGGTGGCAATCGGCTTTCCCCATTCATGGGCATGGCGGCAGAACCGGAAGCCGGAATACACCATGAGCGAAGAGCCAATAACCAGAAGACCATCACTCTTGCGGAGAGCATCCAGGGTTGAGTTCACCCGCTGCCTGGGCACGTTGTCCCCGAAGAACACCACATCCGGCTTGAGGATACCGTTGCAACAGGGACAGTTGGCAAGCTCGAACCTGCTGAAATCGATCTCGAGGTCGGCATCACCATCTGGCGCAGCACTGGCATGGTAACGATGGAAGGCCGGGTTCATATCATGGCAGCGCTCATGCACTTCGTCTCTGTCGCATCGGTAGCCACAGGCCATGCAGATCACTTCATCCGCACGCCCGTGAAGGTCCACAACTGCTTGTGTACCGGCACGCTGGTGTAGTCGATCAACATTCTGGGTGACCACCAAAGCGCTGATGGTCCTGCGTTCCAACTCCGCAATATGGAAATGTGCCGGGTTGGGGTGGGCATTACGAATAACCGGCCAGCCGATAAGGCTGCGCCCCCAGTAGCGCTGACGAGTCGTCCTCGACGTCATAAAATCCTGATGCTGAACCGGTTGCTTGCGCTTCCAGGCACCGTCACCGTCCCGGTAATCGGGAATACCCGAATCAGTGCTGACGCCAGCTCCGGTCAGAACCATCAGGTTCGGATTTCGCGCGATAAAGGCTGCCAACTGAGCGCCCGCTTCCGCGGGGCTGTGGGAGATCACAGGCCGATCCGCCAACGGCATGGTGAAGGATCGGGGAGCTTGCTCATTCTGGGCCATGGGTCCAACCTGTTGGAAAGCCTGATTCAAGCCTCCACTTTAGTGGCTGGACGACACCATACCAAGGGTGCTGCCGATTAAATTATGGCGTTCAACGGGTGCCGTACACCACCATGGTCTTGCCTTTTACCTGTACTAATCCCTGTTCTTCCAGGGTTTTCAGCACCCGACCGACCATTTCCCGGGAGCAGCCGACAATACGTCCAATCTCCTGACGGGTAATTTTTATCTGCATGCCATCCGGGTGCGTCATCGCGTCCGGCTCTTTGCAGAGGTCCAGCAGGGTTCTCGCTACCCGTCCGGTGACATCCAGAAACGCCAGATCGCCAACCTTGCGGGTGGTCTGGCGCAGCCGGGTGGCCATTTGCTCGCCAATAAAATAAAGCACCCTGGGGTCTTGCTGCGCAATCTCACGAAACTTGGTGTAGCTGATCTCAGCGACTTCACATTCGCTCTTCGCTTTCACCCAAGCGCTTCGGGAGTCCATGTTATCAAACAGGCCCATCTCGCCGAAAAAGTCACCGGCATTAAGGTAGGCCATGATCATCTCGCGGCCATCATCATCTTCAATAATGACGGTAACGGACCCTTTGACGATGTGGAAAAGTGAATCGCTTTTGTCACCAGCGTAAATAATAGTGCTTTTGGCGGGGTAACGTCTGCGATGGCACTGTGAAAGGAAGTAATCGAGATGTTTTGTCTTTTGCTCAACCGGTCTGACGATAGTGGCCATAATGCGAATCGTGCCTCCTTTAACTGGCGAATGCCGATGTTATTTTGATGTCCCTGCTTTCCATATGGGCTTCTTGTGTTGTTGTCGCTCCTACAATGCAGACACGGGTCATTGGATGCACCCTGACCGACGCCTGCCTACGACTAAGGTCGAACCTTATATCAAGATGGCCCGGTTTCAGCAACCGGGACGCGACCCCAAGCAAGTATAGAACAGTCTCGCATTTTTGCGTCTGCGCCTTTCCAGGCCGCCGAGGCAGTGAAGGAATAAGCAGTGATGTGCTAGCATTTACATTCAACTCATTGGAGGAATGCCATGAAAGCAACCATCAACTGGGCGGGAGAAGCCAGCTTCAAGGCCACCAGCGGCAGCGGCCATACCGTGCAGATGGATGGACCGCCGGATCATGGCGGTCGCGATCTGGGCCCCCGGCCCATGGAAATGCTCTTGATGGGGCTTGGTGGCTGCTCGTCTTTCGATGTTATGAGCATTCTTCAGAAGAGCCGTCAGGATGTCACCGACTGTCGCGCGGAACTCGAAGCAGAACGGGCTGACGAAGTACCCGCCGTGTTTACCCGCATTCATCTGCATTTCGTTGTTACCGGACACCAGCTCAAGGAAAACCTGGTTAAGCGGGCCGTCGCCCTCTCGGCCGAGAAATACTGTTCGGCTTCGATCATGCTTGAGAAAGCCGGGGTCGCCATCAGCCACAGCTACGAAATTCGGGAAGCGTGACACCCCAACGCTGACAGGCGGAAACCGCAGCCTTGCCAGTGCCAGCTAAAATGTCTTCAAAACGCTATTCAATGCCGTAAAGGGTGTGCATAATACGCACCCTCTTCCGCCGGTCTGTGCAAATGGTGACCAGCCCGTTCAGTTCTCGGTGGCGGCCTCAGTGCCATACAATCGCTGGCATGTTCGAGCAGGCATGACCACACTCATTCAACTCCAGAGCTGGGGGCTGAACATGGAATCAAAGCTTCAATTACACGGGTTTAACAACCTCACCAAGTCACTTAGCTTCAATATCTATGACATCTGTTTCGCCCAGACCGAAGAGCAGACCGAAGCCTACATTGACTACATTGATGAGATGTACAACGCCGAGCGACTGACCCAGATTCTGTCCGATGTTGTCAAAATTATCGGCGCCAACATTCTCAACGTTGCCCGTCAGGATTACGAGCCTCATGGCGCATCGGTAACGATGCTGATTGCAGAGCATGAACTGACCAATGGCGAACCGGACAACGAAGAATCCCCGGGTCCGCTGCCGGACGCCATCGTTGCTCACCTGGACAAGAGCCACGTGACGGTTCATACCTACCCGGAAAGCCATCCTTACGAAGGCATCAGCACCTTTCGGGCGGACATCGACGTCTCCACTTGCGGCCTGATCTCGCCATTGAAAGTACTGAACTACCTGATTCACAGCTTTGACTCAGACGTGGTGACGGTAGATTACCGGGTTCGCGGCTTCACCCGTGACGTTGACGGCACCAAGCATTATATCGATCACGACATCAACTCGATCCAGAATTATCTGACCGAGGATACCCAGAATGCGTATCAGATGATCGACGTCAACGTTTACCAGGAAAATATGTTTCACACCAAGATGATGCTGAAGAACTTCAAGCTTGATAACTACGTATTCGGAGTCAATGCTGGCGACCTCGACCCGGGCGAAGCTGACTCTATCGAACAACGCCTCAAACGGGAAATGCTGGAAATTTTCTACTCCAGAAACGTCGAATAAGCCATTCTGACCGGCGGGTCACTCCATGACCCGCCGGTTAGTCAGTTTTTTTGAACAGTCTTTCCAGATTTCTCCGTTTTCATATTCTTACTGATCGGCGTTAAATAACTCCATACCCTGAATCCACAGGTCTGGAGACAACTGATCATGAAAAATATCCTTGTTATCACCACCAGTATTTTTGGTCAAACCGGCCAGTCTTCTCAGTTGGTCGAAAAAACAATCAGCAACCTCAAGGCCCAGCATCCAACGGCTGCGGTTATCTATCGCGACCTTTCCAAGCACCCTGTACCTCATATTGATGCTGAAAGATTTGGCGCTTTCACCACGTCTGCGAGTGATCGTTCTGACCTGGAGAATCAGGTCATCGCCTATTCAGATGAGCTGATTTCAGAAATTGTTGGAGCGGATGCCGTTATTCTTGGGGTCCCCATGTACAACTTTGGAATTCCGTCAACGCTGAAAGCCTACTTCGACCACATCGCGCGGTCCGGAGTGACCTTCCGCTATACTGATCAAGGCCCAGAAGGATTACTGGAAGACCGTCCGGTCCTCATTATGGCAGCCAGAGGCGGCATCTACGCAGGTACCGAGAACGACACCCAGACTCCCTACCTCCGAACGTTCCTTGGATTCCTCGGTCTTAAGGATGTCAGTTTTGTTTACGCAGAAGGCTTGGCAATGGGCGATGACAAGAAGGACGCTGCGCTTGACAAGGCATCCACCAAGATTGATGCATTGACCGCATAAGCACCCTAATCGGACAGGAGGTGTACGATGACCACACGCACAATCAAACAGGTGATTCCCGCTATCGAGACCTCTGATGGGGCCGGGGTGAAGATCAAGCGTTCCATTGGCCAGAGCCAGGCAGTGCGGCTCGATCCATTCCTGATGCTGGATGAATTCGGCTCGGATCAGGCGGCGGACTATCTGGCTGGTTTTCCGTCCCATCCCCACCGTGGATTCGAGACGGTCACCTACATGATCGAAGGCCATATGTTGCATGAGGACCACCTGGGCAATCAGGGAAACCTGAAGAATGGTGGCGTGCAGTGGATGACGGCAGGTCGTGGCATTATCCATTCGGAAATGCCCCAACAGGAAGAGGGCATCATGCGGGGGTTCCAGTTGTGGCTGAACCTGCCAGCGGCCGAGAAGATGACCGACGCCGGCTACAGGGACATTCAACCGGAGGACATCCCCGAAATTCCGTTTAGCGGCGGCAAGCTCAAACTGATCGCCGGTGAACTCGATATTGAGGGCACAAACCGGTGTGGCGCAGTCACCGGCGGCACCACCGCTCCGGTCTATGCCGACATTCATCTGGAGGCTGACGGGCGCCTTGAGTTGCCTCTGGCTGGGGAACTCGATGGCATGCTGTACCTGTATGAAGGTGGTGCCAGCCTTGGCGACCAGCGGTTAAGTCCCGGTTCCGCCAGTGTTCTGAGTTCCGGTGACAGCATCACGCTGGCGGCTGGCGCTGAAGGCGCCCGACTGCTGCTGATCGCTGGCAGGCCAATCGGTGAACCTATCGTGCAATACGGGCCGTTCGTCATGAATACCCGGCAGGAAATCGAACAGACACTGCAGGACTACCGTGACGGGCGACTTACCGCCTGATCAGAACCCTGAGCAAGACGCAAAAACTGCCCGTAAAGGCGGTTTTTTGCGTCTCAGGCAAAAGACTTCTGAGCCATCAACTCGGTTACCATGGGACGCATGATCAAATCCATTGCCAGCGAAAGCTTGGGGCCCGGGATAACAAGGGTGTCGTGCCGGGACACGCTGCTATTGCCGATCATCTTTAGCAGATAGGGGAAATCGATTGCGGACGGCTCACGAAACCGGATGACAATCAGGCTCTCATCTTCCGTCGGCACATCACGGACAACAAAGGGATTGGAGGTGTCCACCAGAGGAATACGCTGGAAATTAACGTGGGTGTGGGAGAACTGTGGGACGATGTCATGCACATAATCGTCCATTCTATTAATAATGGTTTTAACCACATCTTCCTGGGAATAACCGCGGAAATAGGTATCCCGCCGGATCTTTTGTATCCATTCGAGATTGACGATAGGGACCACGCCAATCAACAGATCAACATACTGGGCAATATTGTAGCTTTCGCTCACTACACCGCCATGCAGGCCTTCATAAAAAAGCAGATCTGTGTCGGGCGGCAGGGGTGTCCAGGCCGTAAACGTCCCGGGCTTATGGCCTTCAGCGATCAGTTCGCGGTCTTCGTCGTGGACGTAACGGCGGAATTGACCGCTGCCGGAATGACCGTAGTCGTAAAACAGCGCTTCCAGTTTATCGATATGGTTGGCAGCGAGCGCAAAATGATTGCGCTCACCGAACTGGCCTTTGGCCGCCAACCGCGTCATCTGATCCCGGGTGTAGCGATGGAAACTATCGCCCGCCACCATCGCCGCATCGATACCTTCGCCAGTAAATATGCGGCTAAAGCTGTTGCCAGTCGTGGTGGTGCCAGCGCCGGAGGAGCCGGTTACGGCAATGATGGGGTGACGTCGGGACATAGTAAGACGATTCCGGAAGCGTTAGATCAGGCTGTTTAACAACCGTGGCTTTTCAATAATATAGCCTTGAGCATAGTCCACTCCAAGCAACCTGAGCGCCTCGAGTGCCTCCCGGGTTTCAACCTGAGCGGCAATAACTTCCCGCTTCATATAATGCGCCATATCCACCATGGAACGGACCATGGCGTGGTCAGTCTCGCTCGTGGCTACGTGCCGTGTAAAGGCCCCGTCGAGCTTGATCAGATCCACCGGCAGGCTTCGCATATACTGGTACGATGTCGGGCCGCTGCCAAAGTTTCCGAGGCAGAATCGACAGCCCAGCTCCCGCATCTCTTCGATAAATTCCGCTACTCCCTGAATATTATCGATAGCGGCAGCCTCAGTAATCCCAAACCAGAGTCTCTCTATGGGAGCGTCTTTCTGGCTCAGCTTGTCGTAGATAAATTCCAGCAATGACTCATCGTTCAACGAGTAACCTGACAGGTTGATGCACATACCCCCCAGGTCGGCAGAACTCGGGGCAGAGTCGCGAAGCCAATCGAGCATATGGCCCACCACCCACCGGTCGACAGCCTGCATCCGATTGTATCGCTCCGCCATTCTTACAAAATCCGCAGCGGCTATCAGATTTCCGGCTTCGCCGTGCATGCTTATCAGGACCTCATACTGGGTCGGCAACCGGGCCTCAGCGTGCAAAGGAATGATTTTCTGGCAGCGTAACAACATACGCTCCTCATCGAGATTACTGAGGCTCGCCACCTTTGCCGTGATCTGCTCCTGCTGGGCCTGGGCTGTCGCATCCAGGCTGTAAGTGACGGTATGCCGGTTGCCCTTCCTCTTGGCCAGTTTGCAGGCTTCATCGGCTGCCCGCAGCCAACGCTCGGCGGTCGCCAACGTCGGTAGCATCGGAGCCAGACCGGCACTGCCGGAAAGCTGGTGGCGCTTGCCCGCATAGGTTAACTCCATCGCCTCGATTGCCTTGATGACACCGGCCGTCAATACTTCCGACTGCTCAGCTGGCACCAAAAAACCAAACTCGCTGCCGGTAAGCCTCGACAGCGGCATGTCTTCTCCGACCTGGTCCCGTAAAATACCGGCCACGGACTTGATGGCATCATCGCCTGCAATATAGCCGGCGGTATCGTTCAGCAGTCGCAACTGGCGCAAGTCGAGCCGCACGAGCACACGCTCATCCTCGTGCCGGGCAAGCTGTTGCTCTAGCAAGCGCTCAAACTCCCGCCGTGCCAGCAAGCCGGTCAGTTCATCATGAGTGGAGACCCAGGACAACTGGTCGTATACCTTGCAAACCATCCGATCAATACTTTCATCCACCAGCGGCCGGTCGTAAAGGCTGTCGGGCACCATCATGCCTTTTTGCAGGAGGCGAGCCAGCGCGTTGAGCTCAAGCTCGACCACCCGCATACCCTGGTGATTCACGAATACAAAGCGGCTGAAACTCCTCGCCACCCAAACCAGCCGAATATACTGGGGCTCTGTCGGCTTTTCCTGATCTTTCAGCCAGTCACCGGTACGCAGTTTCTGAGCCCTCACAACCCAGCGTTGCAGGCTCTGGTTCTCCCGCTCCCGGGCTACCAGCTCTTTCTCATCCAAAGCTTTGGCAGCGGGTGCCACCTCGACCATTTCAACCACCGTGTCCGGTTTACGAATCAGAAATTGCTTAAGCTGATCCCGGATATGAGAGGAGGGCAAATGATTACTGGATATGGATGCCAGACCATCCTGGATGACCCGCAGCAATTCCGGCAGATTCATCGAGGCACCGGGATCTTCGCCGAAGGTGATCAACGAATCGATCACGGACAGGTAATCCTGCCAAAGCTGGCTCTCCGGCCCCTGCCTGATCCAGGTCAGCGAGAGCAAGTCCCGCCAACCGCCGTTTAGCAGGCTCACCAATGCCTTGGGCACCTGACGACCCGCCAGCCGCTGGTCCAGTGCCGAATTGACTGCAGCCTTGGATTCCGACACTTTCTGTGCGCCTTCAGCGGCGGCGGTCACCCGCTCCACATTGCGACGATAAACCAGATCCTGACGATCGATCAGATTATCAAGCTCTCCAACCGCATGCTCGAAAACCCGGGTATCCTGTTCAAAATCGGTACTGATGCGCTGAACCAGTTCGTCAATACGCCGCTGAATGACCGGATTCACCCGGCCACCCTTGACGCCCAGTTGCGCCAGACGATTCATCACACCTCTGACCGGGCTCGCCTGATCGTCAAAAAACTCCCGGTCCCGTAACATCACTTTGAACACCGGCACTTCCAACTGACGCAGTTGCTGCTGGGTGACTTCGCTCAATCTGGGACTTTCCACCACACTATTGAAAAACCGGTCCACGACATCAAGCGTGCCCTGCTGCTCTTCGTCCAACGCGTTGTTACCAGAAGCCTTCACCCGGTCAATAATCCGATCTTTGAGCGATATCGGAATAACCGCTGATTGAGGTGTTTCGACCTGCAGTTGTTGTAGTTCACGCTGCAGCTCACCCGCAGACATCGGTCGGGCCTGGGGTGGAAATGGCCTCGGATCAACGTCACCGCGGCTCAAGCGGCTGTCCGTCAGCGTCGACACAAGATTGCGCACCGTAGCGAAAGCTGATTGAGCCGCCTGTGAGTAATTTCGGAAACTCTTCGCTGAAACACGGGCAGCACCACTTGATGCTTTTTCCCGTAAAGATTGTGGCGCCTGGTCAGGCTGGACGAGATCATCCGTGTTCCGGGGCATGACCGGACGTTCCGGCGATTCTACGGGAGGCGACTCAGAGCGGACTGGCTCCGGCCGGGAGGCGCGCTCACTCAGATACTTGCTGAGATCCAGGTTCGGCAGAATTCCCTGTCGGATCAGGACCTGATTGAGGTCGTTGTAGAGCGGCTTGAGCTCCTGCAACACTGAGATTTCGAATGCTCGCAAGCAGATTTTCTCTGCGCTTCTGGTCGCTTTAAGGTGCTGTAAACCGCGATGAAAGGCCTCACATATCAGCGCCGGGCCTAACGGATTCTGATGGCCGGTGGCATTACTGACCGAAAGTTTGTCCAGCCGCATCTTGAGCTGTAACAGGTCCCCCCGGTATAAGGTATCGGCCTTGGTGACCATCACCTTGATCGTCAACCAGTCTTCGAATTCAGTTTTATCCACCAACGACAACTCGGCACCCGGCACACCTTTGCGCTCAGGCTTCAGAGGCGATTCCAGCGCTTGCAGCATCTGGTGCCAGATTGCCCGGCGACGCACACCCACCTGGCCGGCGGTATCCATGTAATCATTGGCCTGCTGCTCATTGGAAGCGCTCTCAGCCGCCTGCTTCAACGCTTCTGTCATGCCGACGAAGCACGATTCCATCAACGGTTCGATGTGTTCTATCAGGATTTTTGCACATTGGCGCAGGACAAACTGGACCTTTTCACTGGGCGGTTTCAGGGCTGAACGTTCCTGACTTCGACTGGCGCCACACTGCTGGAGCATGGCGTCCACCGCCTCCGGATTAGCCCGGGTAAACAGCACCCCTAGGGCGCCTTCAACATGACGGGCCACACCAACCTTCAGCTCATGGCGCTTTTTGCCATCCGCACTGCGGAATCTTACGATCAACTCGTCTCCGCCACGTCGAGCCAGGCTGTTGTCAACCTTCCGGGCGGTTTCCCCTGAATAGCGTATGAACAGGCCTTCAGCACAAAAGTCAGCGATCTGGCAGGGCCAGGGCTGTTCTGGCTCCAGCACAATCTGGGCAGCGAGTTTAATCGGTTGACGAGGACTGGCTCGACGTTCCTTGGGATCCATTGACGACCTGGTAGTTGGAAAAATCGACGATGGCGTTATGACAACACCAGTGACATCGATTTGTAAAAATGTTCGAGAGCCATTGCGAAGGTACGATTCTGTCCATTCGCAATCTACTGTTAAGACCTTCAATCCGCCCCGGCCAGCTTTAAGACAATCACAGGAAACAGCTTAGTCAGATCTATCCTCTTTCGCTACTGATAATCACGAGCTGGCACGATTAATCAGAGGCTCCCAAGGCGTTTAACAAAGACCTTTGAGTTACGCTGGGTGTTGTAACTGGCCAGTTTGGGTCCCGGCAGGGACTGCACCTTTGATGGCTCAAAACCCCGCTCACGAAACCAGTGCTCGGTTTGCGTGGTCAGCACAAACAACTGCGCCAGACTCATCCCACGGGCTCTGGACTCGATCATTGCCAGGATGTCGTCACCACGGCCCGCCCGCCGATAGGCGGGGTCAACAGCAAAACAGGACAGCTCCCCAGCGGATTCCTCCGGGTAAGCGTACAAGGCCGCACAGCCGACGATCATGCCGTCCCGTTCGGCAACCACAAAACAGTCGACTTCCGTTTCCAGCAACTCCCGGGAGCGCCTGACCAGAACCCCCTGATCTTCCAGCGGCTGAATCAGCTCCACAATACCGCCAATGTCTTCCACTCGGGCCCGACGCACCTGTTCGTAGTTATCGCCACTGACCAGGGTGCCGGAACCGTCCCGTGTGAATAACTCTTCCAGCAGCGCGCCGTCTTCGCCATAGCTGATGATGTGAGACCGCCGCACACCTTTAACACAGGCATCACAGGCGGCCCGTAACAGATCGCTGTCAGCATCGGCGGCCTTGAGCGTTGCGAGCCGGTCACAGGCCTGTCGCACCGTGAGCTCCCGGACCAGTGCACCGGTTTCATCCAGTACGCCCTTGTGTTCGGTGAAGATGATCAGTTTCTCTGCCTGCAAGGCGGCTGCCACCTGGCTGCCGACATCTTCGTAGGAAAGGTTGAAGGCATCCCCGGTAGGCGAGTACCCCAGCGGCGGCAACAGCACAATATGGCCTGCCTCCAGCAGCTTTTCGATCCCGCTGACATCTACCCGGCGAACCCGGCCGGTGTAGCCATGATCAACCCCGCCCAGAACACCGACGGGGCGGGCCGCCACATAATTGCCACTACTGACCCGGATGCGTGCGCCGTGCATGGGTGAATTGACCAGCCCCATGGACAACCGACTCTCGAGGTACGACCGCAAGGCCCCGATAGCTTCCAGGGCAAACGGCAGTTGCTCTTCTTTGGTAATTCGCAGCCCGTCCTTGAATTCGGAGACCTCGCCCGCCTCGTCCAGTCGTTGCTGAATCTGGGGTCGAGCCCCGAATGCCACTACGAGTTTGACCCCCAGACTGCTCAACAACGTAATGTCATGGATAATGTTGATCAGGTTGTCATGGGCAATAGCTTCACCGCCGAGGGTCAACACCACGGTGCGTCCACGATGGGCGTTAATGTAGGGTGAAGAGTGGCGGAATCCATGCAGCCAGTCATTTGATTTCAATACCTTGCTCCTCAGCAATGTGTAGTTTTGGCGTCTGGCTGCACTATTCCAGACAATAATGCCTAATCAGTCCCTGCAGTATTTTTACCGCCGGGTTCAGTTGTGACAATGCCAGAAACTCGTCCGGCTGATGGGCCTGATCAATAGAACCCGGACCCATGACCAGGGTCTCCAGGCCCAACGCCTGCAACCAAGGCGCCTCCGTAGCGAACGCGACGGCCTCAGCGGAGTGTCCGGTGAGGCGCTCGCAGACACTTACCAGATCCGCGTCAGCGGCGGTTTCAAAGGGGGGCACGCCATCAAATAAAGGTTCAAAGGACAATTTGAGCCCGCGCGTGGTGGCTAGCGGCTGAATTCGGTCAAGAATCATCTGACGCAATTCATTCATCTTCATACCCGGCAGCGGGCGCAGATCAAAGTGTAACTCGCAGCGGGCGCAAATCCGGTTTGGGTTATCACCACCGTGGATGCAACCAAGATTAAGGGTTGGCACCTGAACCTTGAAATTGGCATTGTGGTATTGCGTCTGCCAGCCCTTTCTCAAGGCCAGGAGTTCACCCATGGCCTCATGCATCCCTTCCAGGGCGTTGTTGCCCAGGGACGGGTCTGAAGAATGACCAGACTGACCTTCGAAGATCAATCGCTCCATCATAATGCCCTTGTGCATGCGCACCGGCTTCAGACCGGTGGGTTCGCCGATGACCGCGTAGCGCGCCTTGGGTCGCCCAGCCTCCGCCAGCGCCCTGGCACCATTCATGGAACTCTCTTCGTCTGCCGTTGCCAGAATGATCAACGGTTGTTTAAGGTTTTGTCCAACAATCGCCCTGGCGGCCTCAATAACGAGCGGGAAGAACCCTTTCATGTCGCAGGTTCCCAGCCCGTACCAGCGGTCATCCCGTTCGGTCAGGGTAAACGGATCACTTTTCCAGCGCTTGTCATCATAGGGGACCGTATCCGTGTGGCCGGACAGCACCAGGCCGCCGGAGCCGCTACCTAGCGTGGCAATAAGATTGAATTTACCCGGCATGCCCGGCACCGGCATGATCTCGGTGACGAAGCCCATCGGCTCAAGCCATTCGGCCAGTTGCCGGACAACCGGCTCGTTGCTGTGATCCCAGGCCGGCGTGGCGCTACTGATGGAAGGCAGGGCAATCAGCCGGGTAAGCATATCCCTGATGCCTGGTATTCTGGCGGCTGCAGAAAAAGTTTGATCAGACATAATGCACCCTTGATATTCAGGAGTTAGGGCTTTGTACTTCAGTAGCGAATCCAGGATCGGATTCCGTTTCCGGCTCGCTTCGTGGCTGCACGCCAGCTTCCGACTTCCGCTCCGGCTCTGGTACAGGCGCCACAACGGAACGACCCTCATCACTGGCTCGACGCCAGACATCGAACTGTTCTACGGCTTCAATGACCATGGGGTAGGCAACTTCACCCCCATCGACCATTCGGGCTACTTCAATTCGTTCTTCATGCACACTGATCAGGCGCCCTTCCACAATGCGGCCACTTGCTAGCGTAACTCTGACGGTGCGCGCAAGCCAGCGCCCTGCTTCATTAACCGACGCCGGGCGCCAGTCAGCCATAGCGGATTCCGGTTCGCCCAGTACCACTGGTTCAACTGCCTGCTCCGGCAATTCCGGAAGTTCGGCTTTCACCCGTGTCAGGTATACATCCGGAACACCGGCCTGATTATAGGTCATGCTGAACGAGGCATTACTGGCAGCAGCACCCTCAAGCCCATGAACGGGTACGCCCACTGTCGGGCTGGCTGGTTCAACGGTAAACTCCAACTGGCCGCCTTCGGTCAGCCAACGCTGGTAAAGCGCGATCAATTGCTTACTGGGCTCATAACCACGGGCATTCAGGGCATCCCGAAACCCACTGGTAACAAGCACCACCCATTCCGGCACTTCCATCCGCGATTCCCGGGCACAATAGACGGCTACCTTGCGCATTAAGCCACCATCACGCAGGACCACGTCCATGGCAACCGGCAGGTGACGCTGGACGTCTTCAATTGCCGCATCCCCGGTGACCAGACTGGGACGATAATTACGGGCGGTCATCTCAAGGCTGCCAGTTCCGGCCGTGCTCAACTCAAAATGTAAATTGTCCCGCGTCTGCCGGAGCAGGATTTCACCCCGGATATCCGAGACACCCATCCGGACCAGGTCGCCACTACCCAGTTGTTGTCGATGGTCCGGCCCGCAGGTGAGCCCAAATAATGCGGGCTTCTCGTCTGCCTCCGGGGCCACCCAGTTCTTGATCATGGCGGCATCCAGTTGGAGCTTCACTCCTTCGGCATCAAGTTGCCACTCTTTCGGTGGTTGGGTCGGGTCGACCAGAGCCTGCATCAGCGCCACCGGTGAACCTGCAGTGAAGCGCACGAGGCCAACATTCAGAGGCTGGGTTAATCGAAACTGCTGGTACCGGACACTGTGCAGGGTGACCTGACCCGACAGGTTGGAACTCAAACGTTGCCACTCGACCACGCCCGACTCAGCAATCTCATCACCCAGTTCCGCCATGCGCTGTCCAGCCAGGAACCAGACCGCACCTTTGAAGAGAAAAAAAGCAACCAGCGCCAGTACGACCAGCGTGTAAAACAGCTTCTTCATGCTGGCCTCCCGATGGCCGTCAACCGCGTGAAATCAAGGTACCGACACCCTCGTCGGTGAAGATTTCCAACAGCGTAGCGTGGGCCACCCTGCCATCAATGATATGGGCGGTGCGAACCCCGTGCTCAACTGCGCTCAGTGCACACCGTATTTTCGGCAACATGCCCCCGTGGATGGTGCCATCCTCAATCAAGGCGTTGACCTGGCTTGCAGTCAAACCGGTTAACACCTTGTCCTCTTTACTCTTCAGACCGGAAACGTTGGTCAGCAGTATCAGTTTCTCAGCTTTCAACGCTTCCGCGACCTTGCCCGCGACCAGGTCCGCATTGATATTGTAGGAGGCGCCATCCGGGCCGACGCCAATGGGCGCAATCACCGGAATCACGTTGCTCCGGGTCAACATGTCGATCACCTCCACGTTGACGCTTTCCACATCCCCTACATGACCGATGTCGATAATTTCAGGCCGCTTGAGCTCATCGGACTGCGACCTTACCTCGAGTTTGCGGGCGCGAATCAGGTTGGCATCCTTTCCGGTCAAGCCAACGGCCGTGCCGCCCTGACGGTTGATCAAAGACACGATCTGTTTATTGACCTGGCCGCCAAGCACCATTTCAACCACATCCATGGTCTGGCTGTCTGTCACCCGCATGCCATTGATGAAATGCGATTTGATATTGAGACGCTCCAGCAGATCCCCGATCTGGGGGCCACCACCATGAACCACGATGGGATTGATACCCACCAGCTTCATCAGCACCACATCCCGGGCAAAGCTACTTTTCAGCTCTTCGTTTTCCATCGCATTCCCGCCGTACTTTATGACGACAGTTTTACCCGTAAAACGCTGGATATAAGGCAGCCCTTTACTTAGTACTGCAGCCACCTGCATGGCGGTTTCTCGATCCAATGCCATTCTAAAAACCCTGTCAGATATGTTCAGTTTATGTTCTAAAAAGTGGCCACTAGATCGGGCGCGACTTTCATGAGCTGTTCCCGGAAAACAGTTTTGATACGCTCGAGGGCTGCCTCGGATTCCGCCTCAAACCTCAACACCAGCACCGGCGTAGTGTTTGAAGCACGGCAAAGCCCCCAGCCATCCGGATAATCCACCCTGACACCGTCAATGGTACTCAAGTTGCCGTCACCGAAATTCCCCTCCTTGCTGAGCTTCTCAACCAGGGTAAACTTGGTCTCATCGGACACGTCCACATTCAGTTCAGGGGTACTGATATCATCCGGGAATTCGGCAAACACTTCCTCACACTGGCGATCCTCTACCCCCAGAATTTCCAGCAGCCTGGCTGCAGAGTAGAGGCCATCGTCAAAGCCATACCAACGTTCCTTGAAAAACACGTGGCCACTCATTTCTCCGGCCAGCAGGGCCCCGGTCTCCTGCATCTTGGCTTTTATTAGCGAATGGCCGGTTTTCCACATGATCGGGCGCCCCCCCGCCTGACTGATTACGCCGGCCAGCCGGCGGCTACATTTGACGTCATAGATCACATCCGCACCCGGATTGCGAGACACCACATCCCGCGCAAACAGCATCATCAGGCGGTCTGGCCAAATGATTTTACCGGTGTTGGTCACCACACCGAGGCGGTCACCGTCGCCATCGAACGCCAGGCCGATATCGGCCTTCTCGGCTTTCACCCGCTGAATGAGGTCGATCAGGTTATCGGGTTTGCCCGGGTCAGGATGATGGTTGGGGAAGTCACCGTCGACGTCACAATACAACCGGATAACTTCGCAACCGAGCTCTTCCGCCAGTAAAGGGCCAAGCTCGCCAGCGATACCGTTACCAGCATCCATGACGATCTTTAAAGGCGCAGCGACGGCAATATCTTCAATAATACGATCCAGATAAGCCCGACGCACATCCTGTTCGGATCGGCTGCCCTGGCCATGCTCGAAATCACCGGTCTGAATACGCTGTAACAGTTTCTGGATAGCTTCACCAGACAATGTCTCACCGCCGAGCATGATTTTAAGTCCATTGTAATTGGATGGATTATGGCTGCCTGTCACCATCACTCCAGAGCCGGTATTCAAATGGTGGGTGGCAAAATAAAGTACCGGCGTCGGTACAGCTCCCACATCGACTACGTCGCAGCCTGTCGACATAATTCCCCGACCCAGGGCGTGGGCCAGTTCCGGGCTTGAGTGCCGGCCATCATAGCCGATACACAAAGTCGTGGTCTGGCGGGCAATTGCTTCACTGCCGATAGCCTGACCAATAATCATGACGACGTCTGCGGTCAGGGTCTCACCCACGATACCCCGGATGTCATAGGCCCTGAAAATACCAGGTACCACTTCAACGCTTGGTTGAACCACTTCCTCGACACCCAGCCCGAACTCATCCGCGCTGTCCTGGCCACCAAAACCGAGCACGTCTTCATCGCCATCCAGCATATCGATATCGAGCATATCCTTGTCCTGGAACAGGGGCTCTGCCGAATCCGCGGCCCCTGCTTTTATCGGGCCGGAACCCGGTGCCGGTTTGGCAGGCGGCATACGATTGGCTTCCGCTGCCTTGACCAGTCGCTTGTCGACCGCCTGGGCCAACCTTAAAAGGACCTCGCCTATCGAGGCCATCATATCCCACTGGAATCCTGGCAGTTTGGTGCGTTCGCCACCGAACGCCTTATGGGCCCACTGAATCAGCATAGCGACTTCCCGACGCAAAGCGCGCTGAGCGTTTGCCATCAGCATCCAGACCACGATAGCGGCCAGCAAGGACGGGATCGCGATCAGGACCATGGCAATGACCGGATTGGATTCAGGCAAAGCGTTCACTGACGGGGTGAATCGCAGGGTCCAGTTTGGTGGCGTCAACGGGCTATCAATAACGTCTGCACTGCCCGTACCTCGGCCGATCAGCGTTTGGCCCTGCCCCGAAACAGTTTGTATAATCTCCACCTTGCTGGCATCAGAGGCCAGGGCCGGAGCCAGTATATCGGCGCTGAACACGACCAGTACCGTGCCTTGAACGGCCTGAGTGGATGGATTTCTGACGGGCGCTGCCAGTTGGACGAACCATTGGTTGTCACGGGGAAAGGCATCGGCAGATATCTGTCGTCCAGACTCGGCCCGACGGGCCAGGTCGAGGCTTGCAAACCCAAGCCCACGCATATTACCGGAGCGGCGCGGAATATCGCCGTAAGGAAACACAAACACTTCGCTGATGTCGGGCAACATGGACTTGAGATCTTCGGAAATGGCGCGCTGATTAGATGCGTCTGCAAGTGCATTTCGCACCGCTGACTGAGAGGCGTAGCCATTGACCAGATTCTGTAAAATGGTCAGATGTTGCTCTACCCGGGCTACTGCCTGTTCAGACATAACCCTGGAGTGTGCGGCCTGAAACCGCGATTCAGATGGCCCCAGTACCAGGTAAAAAAGTAAGGCCGAGGCGGCAACGCCCGCCAACAGCGTCACCACGACCTGCAGTAACATCACATCCGTCAAGCGCTTTAGCTTTGGCCCTTTGGCGGATGTTTCCGCTTTTTGTTTCTTCTTTTTGGTCTCGGTGGAGTCTGGCGCCAGCTCTTCCGAAGATTTTTTCTTGCCGAGTTTCATAGCGAGGTTCCGCTCGATAGTTGCCGCACGGGACGGTTGTTATTGGATTCAATGATTTTTTTAATTAGCAAGAGTATAGATGTCCTGCTGATCCTTGCTTGCAAGAGGCAGAAACCCTTAACGGGTTCCGGTAGACCCAAACCCGCCCTGGCCTCGGTCGCTGGTTTCAAACGCTTCCACAATGTCAAAATCAGCCTGGACAACCGGCACCAGAATCAACTGGGCAATGCGCTCCCCCACTTCAACGGTGAACGGGCTTTGCCCGCGGTTCCAACAGGACACCATCAACTCGCCCTGATAATCCGAGTCAATCAACCCCACCAGATTGCCCAGCACAATGCCATGCTTGTGGCCCAAACCGCTGCGCGGAAGAATCATCGCAGCCAGTGAGGGATCACCAATATGAATGGAAAGCCCGGTTTTGAGCAGTTCAGTCTGGCCAGGCGCCAACGTCAGCGGTTTACTCAGACAGGCTCGCAAGTCGAGACCGGCCGAGCCGTCGGTCGCGTAAGCAGGGAATGCGATACTCTCACCGATACGCGGGTCGAGAACCCGCACCTGCAGTGACTGTCTGGTCATGATTTTACCTCACTGCTGTCAGATTGATTGTTGGAGTGGGCAATTGCACGATAATGTTCCGCGATCAAGGCAATGAGCCTGCCCGAGAGATTGACCTTGGTCTCCTGACCGAACACCTGCTGGCCTCCCGGCCATAAGGCGGTGACGGCATTCTCGTCACCATTGAAACCGACCCCTGCCTGAGACACACCGTTAGCGATAATCATGTTGAGATGCTTACGTGTCAGTTTATCGGTGGCATAGCGAATGACGTCAGATGTTTCGGCAGCAAATCCGACGGTAAACGGTGCATCAGTACGGCCCGCTATTGCTGCCAGCGTATCGGGATTGCGCACCAGCGCCAGCGACAGTTCTTCCTGGGATTTTTTAAGCTTCTGGTCAGCACAGGTTAACGGGCGATAATCCGCTACCGCTGCGGTCGCTATAAAGATGTCACAACCCGCATCCACGACCCTCATAGAACTCGCCAGCATATCTTCTGCCGTCACAATCGGGAGCACCGCTACGCCTGCAGGTCGCGGAAGCATCACCGGGCCACTGACGAGGGTGACGTCAGCGCCAGCAGCGTGGGCTGCCGCCGCGAGTGCGTACCCCATCTTGCCGGAACTGTGATTACTGATATAGCGCACCGGGTCGATTGCTTCGCGGGTAGGACCGGCAGTAATCACCACCCGCACCCCCGCGAGCGACCGGGGAGTATCCAGCAGGACCCGGTCAGCAATCGCCTGTGGCTCCAACATCCGACCAGGACCGACATCACCACAGGCTTGATCTCCCTGGTCCGGACCCAGCACACGGATTTGCGGGTCGGCTTCGAGCAGCGACAGATTGCGCTGGGTACGATGATTTTTCCACATGGCCTGGTTCATCGCCGGAACCACCACAATGGGTGCTTCCGTGGCGCAACACAGAGTACTCAGAAGGTCATCTGCCATACCCTGGGCGAGGCGGGCCATAAAATTGGCGGAAGCCGGAGCCACAACGATGATATCCGCCCATTTCGCCAGTTCTATGTGACCCATGCCAGCTTCTGCCGACGGGTCCAGCAAAGATGTCCTGACCGCCTCACCACTGAGCGCCTGGAACGTCAGCGGCGTCACAAAGGCCTCAGCACCACTGGTCATGACAACACGTACGGAACAGCCCGCCTTTTTCAGTAGCCGGACCAGCTCGGCGCTTTTATACGCGGCTATACCGCCTGTTACACCCAGCAGAATACGTTTCTGCGCCATGTTTGCTCCACAACCAGATTGAACAAAAACAGAAGCCTTAAGATAGCATCGCACGGGCTCTCCCGACAGCCCGACAAGCGTGTTATCCTTCCGTCGCACGCAGGACGCGTTGAACCAACCCACTATTGAAAGGATTCAAGCATGGAAAAGTCCACCTGGCCCACTGATGAACGCCCCCGGGAGCGCTTGCTCACTCACGGCGCGGGCAGCCTGTCAGACGCTGAATTGCTCGCGATTTTCCTGCGGACCGGCACAGCTGGTATGCCCGTAATGTCATTATCACGGCACCTGATTGATCATTTTAGTGGCTTGCGAGGCATGATGGCGGCGTCGAAACGTCAATTCTGTGATGTGAAAGGCCTCGGGACGGCAAAATATGCCCAGGTTCAGGCGGCGATGGAAATGGCCCGCCGAGTCATGGACGAGCCACTCCGCCAGGGCGACCCGCTGCGTTCACCCGAGGACACCCGGGCTTATCTGCGCAGTCGGCTGGGCACCTATCCCCATGAAGTGTTTGCAGGCCTGTTTCTGGATAACAGGCACAGGGTCATCCGATATCACGAACTGTTTCGCGGGACCATTGATGGTGCGGCAGTTTATCCACGAGAAGTGGTCCGCTATGCCCTGGAACAGAACGCAGCGGCGGTGATCTTTGCGCACAACCATCCATCAGGTGTAGCCGAGCCCAGTCAGGCTGACATCAGTTTGACCCGGCGGCTGAAGGAAGCTCTCGGGCTGGTGGATATCCGGGTACTCGACCATATGGTGGTGGGCCATGGCGAGGTCATTTCACTGGCCGAACGGGGCCTGATGTGAATAATGTAGGAATAAACCGAAACCTTGGCCAAAATCCTAACAATTTTTTGCGTTAAGGCCTCGATTCTGGTATAAAAGCGTCCCTTAATTTTCAGGTTGTGCCAAAACGTCGCGAGCGCTGGTCCGAGTTTCACACAGCCTGGTGTGGCGGCGTCTGGCGAGCACCGAAAGGCGCGATAAACGAATTCGTATTTTCATGACCTTAGCTCAGGTCGGAGGCAAGTATGTCCAGAGTCTGTCAGGTTACCGGTAAGCGTCCGCTTTCAGGTAACAACGTTTCTCACGCGATGAATCATAGCCGTCGTCGCTTCCTGCCCAACCTGCAGAATCATCGTTTCTGGGTTGAATCAGAAAAGCGTTTTGTAAAGCTGCGTGTATCTACCAAAGGTATGCGTGTCATCGATAAAAAAGGTATTGACGCTGTGCTGGCCGATCTTCGTGCCCGCGGCGAGAAACTCTAAGGAGCCGCATCATGCGCGAAAAAATCAAGCTGGTTTCATCAGCAGGTACTGGTCACTTCTATACGACCAACAAGAACAAGCGTAATACCCCGGAAAAAATCGAGATCAAGAAGTACGATCCGGTGGTTCGCAAGCACGTTGCCTACAAGGAAGCCAAAATCAAGTAATATTGATTTTGCTTTCGATAAGAAACCCGGCTAATCGCCGGGTTTTTTTATGCCTTGAATTTCGCCGCTAGCCGCGCGGTACCCTTAAAACTTCTCCACATAACCTTTTGGCAACGCGATATCCATGGCAATGGGGAGATGGTCAGACATTGGATAACTCACCACTTCCGCCCGACGTATTTCAAGGCTGGGGCTAACCAGAATGTGATCCAGGGCGCGCTCGGGCCGCCAGCTTGGAAAGCTGTGAGCCGTATCCGGAAGCGGGATCAGATCGGTTTCACTGAGCGGCGACCGATTCAACAATTCCTCCGCATGATTGTTCATGTCGCCCATCAGCACCACATGCCGATATTGTGCAATCTGGTCGCGGATAAACCCAAGCTGGCGCTGCTGGGCTGACTTGCTGAGTGACAGATGCATCATGACCAGCACCAGCGGGTCGTCCTCCGAACCATAGCGGGCGATGATTGCTCCACGTCCGGGGATAAGGCCCGGCAAACGATGCTCAGTGACATCCAGCGGCCGATATCGGCTCAACAGGCCATTACTGTGCTGGGCAAACTGCCCCAAATTGCGATTAAGCTGTTGCCGCCAATAGGGCAGCCCACTGGCCTCCGCAAGATACTGGACCTGATTGATGAAGCCACTGCGCAGACTTCCCCCATCACACTCCTGCAAGGCGACAACATCATAATTCCGCAACAGGCTGGCGATACGGTCGAGATTGTCATTGCGGTGCCGGTGAGGCAGAAAGTGCTGCCAGCTTCTGGTCAGGTAATGTCGATACGACGAAGTGTTGATGCCCACCTGAATATTGAAAGTGAGCAGCCGGATATGACGGTGCGCCTCAAATTCAGGCACGTGGTCCATACCCGAACAGGCACCACGGCTGGCCTTGCTAGAACCCATAAAGCCGTCAAATTGCTTTTTGATGCGTCTGTACATGGGCTGGCATCCACCGCGATTGACACCGGATCAAAGCCGAACCGGAGGCTTTCGGCCTGTAACTATCACGCAGTTACTGTTGCGCAGCGCGCTCTTTTTCAACCAGGTAGTCCACGACTTTAATCATGTTCTCATGACTACCTGTCATCGAGGCACTAACGGTGTACTTTCCATTAACCAGCATAGTCGGCGTACCGGTTATGCGCGCTCCTCTGATCTTGGCCTGAGATTGCTGCATTTTTGCATTCACGCCGAAACTGTTAAATGTCTTGATGAATTCCTCTTCATCGACGCCGTATTCCGCCAGATATTCAGCCAGTGCCTCAGGGGTCTCAAGTTGACGACGGTCCCGGGCAAGCGCCTCAAAAAGTGCGTCGTGGGTTTCGTCAAGTTTATCAAGCGCCTCTACCGCGTAGAACGCACGCGCATGGGGCTCCCAGGAGCGGCCCAAAGCAGCAGGAATCAATTCAAAGTGGACATCATCGGCCATATCGGCTTCCCACGCCTCAATCAAGGGCTTGAAGGTGTAGCAATGCGGACAGCCGTACCAGAATACCTCGGCAACTTCGATCTTGTCCTCGCTCGCGGTGGGAACCGGGTTACTCAATTCCACATAGTGCTGGCCTTCCTGCCAATCTCCGTCCTGCGCCTGAGCGCCAAAGGAAACCGTCATCATTACCAGCAACGCCGCTTTCAACATCTTTGTCATAATAAAACCTCTGTTGTTATAACCACAATCAAACATAATTGAGTACCAATTGGCCAGTTAAGACCAAGATAATCTTACAAAGTTCTCTGGCGTCAGATAAAAAACACCGCACTTCAGGCCAAGCCGTTTGCCTTATGTGTGGCTGTTTCCTGATCAACGGACGCAGAAATCCGACGTGAGATAAGCTTTTGTCGCTTAGCTCTGTCAAAAATTTTGATGGGACAGGTGAGGATCTTCCAGAGGCTCCCCGCCCCGGGCCAGAAGTCTCTCGAGTTCTTCTGGACTTTGGGCGGGACTGAAATAGTGTCCCTGGGCGACATGGCAGCCCTGCGCCCAGAGAAACTCCATCTGTTCCTGAGTCTCCACCCCTTCCGCCAGTGAGCGCATCCCCAAGGCCTCGGCCAACGCTATAATGGCGGTAACGATGGCCGCACTGTCAACGTCCTTTGTTATGTCGTGAATGAACTCGCTATCAATTTTCAGCGTATCGACCGGGAAGTGTTTCAGGTAGCTCAAAGAAGAGAAGCCCGTGCCAAAGTCATCAATTGCGACCTTCAAACCGATGGATTTTAATCTACGAAAGACCTCCCCGATGGATTTAATATTATCCATAAGCACTGTCTCGGTAATCTCAAGCTCCAGAAATGTCGGGTCCATTCCCGTGTCCTGTATAGCACGGGTCACCGTCTCAAAAAGTGCCTTGGCGTCAATCTGACGACCGGAGACGTTTACGGCGAGAGCGATTGGCGGAAGGCCTTTGGCAGTCCATTGTTGATGCTGAGCGCAAGCGGAATTCAGCACCCATTCGCCAACGGGAACAATCAGCCCTGTCTCTTCAAGCAACGGAATAAATTTCTCGGTAGGAACCAGCCCGGTCCCGGGCCTCTGCCAGCGCAACAGTGCTTCCACTCCAACCATCGCGCCACTCTCAAGGTCGAACTGCGGCTGATAGGCGAGCGAGAATTCACCTCGCCCCAACGCGCGACGCAGATCAGTTTCGAGCTCCAGTCGCTCCATTGCATGCGCATTCATCTCTACTCGGTAGAAGTGATAGCTATTGCCGCCTTGCTGCTTGGAACAATACATCGCAGTGTCGGCGTTCTGCATTAAGACCTGGCTATTATCGCCGTCATCGGGATAGAGACTGATGCCAAGACTGAACGTCATGAACAGCTCCCTCCCAGCGATCGAAAAAGATGGCGACATGGCATTGAGCATGTTGCTTGCCAGCGGCGCCACGTCATCATAGGAGGCGATATCGTTGAAAAACACTGCAAACTCATCACCCCCGAAGCGAGCAACGATGTCTCCCTCACGCATGCAAGACTTCAGGCGTTCGGATATAGCTTTAAGCAACTGATCGCCAGCATCGTGCCCCAGAGTATCGTTAACGATTTTGAACCGGTCCAGGTCCACAAACACCACTGCGACCGCACGATCATGCCATTTCGCCCGGCTCAGTGCCTGCGAGAGATGGTCGACGAACAGCATCCGGTTCGGCATTCCCGTCAAGATGTCGTGGTGCGCCAGATGGTGTAGCCGTTCCTGGGCCTGCATGCGCTCAGTCATGTCCTTGCCGGAGAAGATGTAATGTGTGCATCGTCCGTTATCGTCAGCCAGCGGCGTAACCGTTACGGCCTCGTGATAAAGCTCGCCGTTCTTCTTTCGGTTAATGATCACTTCCCGGTATATTTCGCCCCGGCCAAGGGTCTGCCAGAGGTTCGTGTAAAACGCTGGTTCGTGTTCACCGGATCTGATTAACCGGGGGGTCTTCCCTAAAATTTCGTCGCTCTGGTAGCCGGTTGTTTGCTCGAAGGCGGGGTTGACGTACTCGATATGGCCCTCGGTATCGGTAATAAAAATGGAATCAGCCACCTTCTCAACCGCACTGGATAATTTCCGGATCACATGCTCGGCCCGTTTACGCTCGGTTATCTCTGCGGTAAGCGCGACGGTTCGCTGATGGACCAGGCTTTCCAGATGGTTCTCATGGCGTTTGAGCTCCTGATTTTTATGAAACAGGTCTACAAAAACTGAAACCTTGGCGCGCAGTATCTCGGGAATGATCGGCGCGAATATGAAATCGACGGCACCGAGGGAGTAACCGCCGAGCATATCCGTTTCAGCATGAGAGTAGGACGTCACAAAAATGATGGGCGTTAGAGAGGAACGACCCCGGCTACGGATCAGGGTCGCCGTCTCGAATCCATCCATCACGGGCATCTGAACATCCATCAGGATGACGGCGTAATCCTCGGCCAGCAGGGAGCGCAAGGCGTCATGTCCAGAGGCTGCCAAAACGACGTTTTGATCCAACTCTTCCAATACTGCGGACAATGCCTGACGCTTTGCCGCATTATCATCCACCACCAGGATGTTCGCTTTTAGATCTATTTCCACGTGTTGCTGTCCTTCCGATTTCGGTCGCCCAACATCCCGGCCGCTCTGTTGGCCCCGACTCTCTCTAGCGGCTCAAGGGTAGGAGCTCAAAGGGACAACCATACCCGCATTAACGATAGCAGCTGCTCCGTATTGACTGGCTTTGGAATGTAATCCGAAGCCCCGACTTCAATACACTTCTCACGATCCCCGGGCATCGCCTTGGCCGTTAGCGCGATAACTGGCAGCGCCCTCAGATCAGGCATTCCCCTGACTGCTCGAATGGTTTCGTAGCCGTCCATTTCCGGCATCATGATATCCATCAGCACGATCTCAATGTCTGACCGCTTCTTTAACTGGGTAATGGCGCTTTTGCCGTTTTCGGCGGAATGTACCTGCATGCAGTGCTGCTCGAGAAATGCGGTCAGGGAGAATATATTCCGGACATCATCATCCACGATCAGGACCGTGCGACCGGCCAGTCTGGGGTCGGCTTTTCGGACACGCTGCAGAATTTCCTGCTTGGGTTCCGTCAGATCGGCCTCAGCCTGGTGCAGGTACAACGTGACCTGATCAAGGAGCCACTCTCGGGTGTGTACCGGCGTCAACACCAGAGACCTGCCGAGCGCCGCCAACTCTGCCCGGTCAGCCGCTGTCGCCTCCCTGGTGCTGTAAACGACAATTGGCAGGGCTCGTAAGCTTAACTCGCCACTGAGCGCGCTCAGTAGCTCAAGACCTGACTTCTCCGCCATGCTCAGGTCAACCACCAAACAGTCGAAACGAGCGTTTGCAAGTATCTCAAGTGCGCCAGCCCAATCGGCTGAGGTGACCTGCACATCATCACCGTCCAGGAATTTCGCAAGGCGCTCCTGGCCAGCCTGAACGTTCTCCACGACCAGTAGGTTCTTTTTCCCATCAGCCCCTGAGTCACTTGGCTGGTGAATGACAATATCCAGTGACTCGCGGTCCACGGGGCTTGAAATGGTGCCCCGCGCGCCCAGCCGGCGACCGGCGAGTTCATCCTCTTCCCCGGCGATGATGTATACGGGTATGTGTCGGGTTGTCGACTCGTGTTTCAGATAGTCGAGGATACCCCACCCGCTCATACCGGGAAGTTTAATATTCAACACGATAACGTCGGGTTGATATTGCCGCGCCATCGCCAGGGTTGCTTGCGCCTGGGTGGCCACGACCGCCTTCATGCCGCGCTCGTGAGCAAGCGCCAGCAGGACGTTGGCAGTGTGGGGGTCATCCTCGGCAATCAACATAACCTGCTCGCCCGTCTGAAGGTCGATTCGGTCATCGCTAATGCTCTCCAGCGCCACAGTAGCGGGCGTTAATTCGGCCTTTTCTTCGCCCGGCTCGATAAAACCGTCTTCGAGTGAACTAGCCGCCGCGCGCTCTCCATCATACGCGAGCGCTGGCACGTCGGCGTCCTGAACCAGGGTACTGGCTTTGGCGGTTCGGTAATGCAGCGGCAAGTACAGGGTGAACTCACTGCCCTCACCCGGTTCGCTCTTCAGTGCAATCTGGCCTCCCAGGAGCCGGGCCAATTCGCGACTAATTGCCAGGCCCAGCCCTGTGCCGCCATATTTACGGCTGGTAGTGCCATCGGCTTGCTGGAACGCTTCGAAGATCACCCGTTGTTTGTCCCGTGAGATGCCGATACCGGAATCACTGACTGAAAACGCAACCACGCGGTTCGCCTTGTTAAGCGGCGAAAGCTTACCCCAACCCTCAGTCACCAGTTTCACTGTCAGCGTTACTGAGCCGTGGGAAGTAAACTTGAAGGCATTGGAGAGCAGGTTCTTAGCGATCTGCTTGAGGCGCCGCTCGTCGGTAAAAATGGAGGACGGCAGATCGCTGTCAAGTTCCACCGCAAAGTCCAGCTTCTTATCTTCAGCTATGTGCCTGAAGGTCTGCTGCACAAAGCGGTCCAGATCATTGAACGTCACCTCGGCAATGTCCGCCGTAACGGTGCCCGACTCGATCTTGGACAGATCCAGGATATCATTGATCAGGTTCAACAAATCGTGGCCGGACGCGAAGATCGTTTTAGCGTACTCCACTTGCTTACCGCTGAGGTTCTGGTCGGGGTTGTCGCGAAGTTGCTGAGCCAACAGCAATAAACTATTGAGCGGAGTTCGCAGCTCATGGGACATGTTGGCAAGGAACTCGGACTTATATTTGGACGTCAGCGATAACTGTGCCGCCTTCTCCTCAAGAGACTGTTTGGCAATCTCAACTTCCTGGTTCTTGCGTTCCACCTCGATGTTCTGGGCCGAGAGCAGCTGGGCCTTTTCCTCCAACTCCTCGTTGGTCTGCTGCAACTCGTCCTGTTGGTCTCGCAGTTCTTCCGCCATCTTCTGGGACTGCAACAGCAGCCCCTCCGTCCGCGAGTTGGCTTCGATGGTATTGAGAACGATGCCAATACTCTCGGTCAGCTGTTCGAGAAACGAAAGGTGCGTGGGACTGAAACGCTCAAAAGACGCCAACTCGATAACGGCCTTGGTATGCCCTTCGAACATGACCGGTAGCACGACAATATTGAGAGGGGACGCCTCGCCGACGCCGGAGTTGATCTTGATGTAGTCATCCGGAACGTTGGTCAGCAGAATGCGCTCTTTCTCCAAGGCGCACTCGCCCACCAGTCCTTCACCCATGGCAAAGGTTTGCGACAGGTTTTCCCTGACCCGATAGGCGTAGCTGGCCTTTAGACCCAGACGGGCACTGTCTGATTCACCCTCGATACCATAAAAAACACCATGCTGGGCGTTTACCAGCGGCGCAAGCTCCGACAGGATCAGTTTGCACACCGTCAACATCTCGCGCTGCCCCTGGAGGATTCGGGTGAAGCGCGTCAGGTTGGTTTTCAGCCAATCCTGTTCCGTGTTCTTGTCGGTCGTGTCCTTGAGGTTGCGGATCATCTCATTGATGGTGTCTTTGAGGACGGCGACCTCGCCTTCCGCCGCTACCCCGATCGACCGGGTGAGGTCACCCTTGGTCACCGCTGTTGCTACCTCGGCAATCGCCCGTACCTGGGCCGTCAGGTTTGCTGCGAGCTGGTTTACGTTGTCGGTCAGGTCTTTCCAGGTACCCGAAGCCCCCGGCACCCGTGCCTGCCCACCCAGCTTGCCTTCCACGCCCACTTCCCGGGCCACACTGGTCACCTGGTCAGCGAAGATGGCCAGGGTATCGATCATGTTGTTAATGGTGTCGGCCAGGGAGGCAATCTCGCCCTTGGCGTCCACCGTCAGCTTCTTGTTCAGGTCACCTTCGGCCACCGCGGTTACGACCCGCGCGATACCCCTTACCTGGCCTGTCAGGTTCGATGCCATCAGGTTTACGTTGTCAGTAAGGTCCTTCCAGGTACCGGAAACGCCCTCTACCTCCGCCTGGCCACCCAGTTTACCGTCGGTACCTACCTCCCGCGCCACTCGGGTTACTTCTGAGGCGAACGAGCCAAGCTGATCCACCATCGTGTTAATGGTGTTCTTCAACTCCATGATCTCGCCCTTAACGTCTACCGTGATCTTTTTGGTGAGGTTCCCGTTGGCCACGGCGGTGGTCACTTCGGCGATGTTACGTACCTGAGAGGTCAGGTTACCGGCCATGGAGTTAACGTTGTCGGTAAGATCTTTCCAGGTGCCAGCCACGCCCTGCACCTGGGCCTGACCTCCGAGCTTGCCGTCGGTGCCCACTTCCCGCGCCACCCGGGTTACCTCCGAGGCAAAAGACCCGAGCTGGTCGACCATCGTATTGATGGTGTTCTTCAGCTCCATGATCTCGCCTTTGACGTTTACCGTGATTTTCTTCGATAGATTGCCGTTGGCGACCGCCGTCGTTACCTCAGCGATGTTCCGCACCTGGGCGGTGAGGTTGCCAGCCATCGAGTTTACGTTATCGGTGAGGTCCTTCCAGGTACCGGCGACGCCCTCTACACGCGCCTGACCCCCGAGCTTGCCGTCGGTGCCCACTTCCCGCGCCACCCGGGTTACCTCCGAGGCAAAAGACCCGAGTTGGTCGACCATAGTATTGATTACATTCTTGATCTGGAGAATCTCGCCTTTTACGTCAACCGTAATCTTCTGGCCCAGGTCGCCCTGGGCAATAGCGGTTGCGACCTTGGATACGTCCCTCAGCTGGACCGTCAGGTTGCCAGCCATGGAGTTTACGTTGTCGGTGAGGTCCTTCCAGGTGCCCGCGACACCCTGCACCTGGGCCTGACCGCCCAGTTTGCCCTCCGAGCCCACCTCCCTTGCCACCCGGGTTACCTCCGAGGCAAAGGAGCCGAGCTGGTCCACCATGGTGTTGATTACTTCTTTGATCTGGAGGATCTCACCCTTCGCGTCCACCGTGATTTTCTGGGTTAAATCACCCTGAGCGATAGCTGTCGCCACCTTGGAAACGTCACGCAACTGGACCGTGAGGTTGCCAGCCATCGCGTTCACGTTGTCAGTAAGGTCCTTCCACGTACCCAGTACGCCTTTTACCTGGGCCTGGCCGCCCAACTCGCCCTCGGTACCCACTTCCCGCGCCACCCGGGTTACCTCGGAGGCAAATGACTCAAGCTGATCCACCATGGTGTTAACAATTTTTGCGGTACGCATGAACTCACCGCGCATGGGTTTGCCGTCGGCATCCAGTATGACCCGCTGGGTAAGGTCGCCCTTGGCCACCGCCCCGATAACTCTCGTCATCTCGGTGGTAGGCATCGCTAAATCGGAAATCAGCGTATTGATCGAGTCGCCTTGGGCCGCCCAGGCGCCATCCACCGCGCCGAATGAAACCCGTTGGGCAAGCTTACCTTCCTTGCCTGCCGCATTGCTGACCCGATCCAGCTCCTTGGCAATTTTATCGTTGATATCAATGATGTCATTGAGTGCGTCGGCAATCTTGCCGTTCACGCCAGTCCAGTCCAACGGCATCCTCGCGGAAAAGTCACCCTTCTTGACAGCGGTCAAAACCTGAAGAAGGAGGGCGGGGTCGAAATTGGCTTCTCGGGCTTCGGTGGCTGTCATTATTATTCCTGCGCATACAAAAAAGAGGGACCGTAGGAACCCTCCAGATTAATAGGAGCCTACGAGAGTGTAAAAAATACCTATGTGCTGACTCTTTCTCAACAGGTTTACCTATTTGCAATGATTCGGAAAGTCGTCTACTCGCTGTAATATCTGTACTCGGGGGAAGACGCCCTCTTAACTACAGCCATGTCGTCGATATTAGGGGGCATCGAGTATTTTTCAGACCGGAAAGTTTGAAGTGAGGGAATTGACTCCGTTTTATGAATAAAAAAACCAGCGATTTTTGGTCGCTGGTTTTTTTCCTGCTTCCGACTTGTCCAAGCTCAGCCAAACATAAAGCGAACGACTTGCACTCAGGCGGGTTGCCTATATTCAGCAGAACTGATCAGTGCAACCCGGAAATATAACTGGATACTGCTTTAATTTCTGCGTCAGTCAATTTCGCCGCGAGGTCCATCATCACCTGACTTTGACCACCAGCATCACGCTCACCTCGCCGGTAAGCAATCAACTGCTTCTCAACATACTCGGCCGTCTGCCCACTCAAACGCGGGTAGCCCGCTGGATCATTACCCTTACCGGAGGGGTTGTGACAAGCCGCACAAGCCGCGATACCGGACGCCAGGTTACCACCGCGATAAAGCGCCCGACCCGCTTCTACCAGCTCCGGATCAGCTTTGGCGATGGTCATTTCCTGTGCATCAAAATAGGCTGCCAAATCCTGCAGATCCTGCTCCGACATATCATCCAACAAACCAGTCATCTCTGGAATTGCACGGTCACCAGCTTTTATCAGCTCAAGCTGCTGATAAAGATATTTTTCACCCAGGCCCGACAGTTTAGGATAAACCGCCATAACCGGAGCAGCGCCGTTTTCACCATGGCACCCTGCACATGTTGCTGCGTTAGCCTCACCTGCTTCAGGATCTCCAGCGCCATAAGCTGTTGCTGCCAGGCTGACGCCGAGAACAACACCTGCGATCAGTTTTTTCATGCTCGCTCCACTTCTCTCATCTAAAACATGTTATTTGTTGTTCAGCCGACAGACACTGACTTCGATAGCCCGAATGAGGCCGTCAGTACCAACACTCTGCGCGCTGCCCGGATTTGGTGTAGCATTATACATTAATCCCCGATAACTGAAATCCAATAGGAAATCCCCTGTCCGTGTCGGAAGATCTCTCTGCCAAAACCATTTCGTTCAACAGTGCCCGTTTTCTGGTCAGCGCCTCTCGTTTTGAGGAGTGCCCTGCCGATACTGGCGCCGAGGTCGCATTTGCCGGGCGCTCCAATGCTGGCAAATCCAGTGCCATCAATTCCATCACAGCCAATGGCAAACTGGCCAGAACCAGCAAGACACCCGGGCGAACACGGCTGATCAACTTTTTCTCCCTGAACCGGGAGAACTGCCGCCTGGTTGATTTGCCAGGTTACGGTTACGCCAAGGTTTCCCGGGACATGAAGGACGATTGGCAGAAACACCTTGATCACTATCTGTCACAACGCCTGAGTCTTAGAGGACTCATACTGGTCATGGATATCCGGCACCCGCTCACGGACTTCGATCAGATGATGGTGGAATGGTGCGAACATAACCAGCTTCCATTAATGATTCTGGCCACAAAATCCGACAAACTGAAGTTTGGTCAGGCCAAAACCGCACTGCTTGGCATCGCCAGCCGCCTGAAATCGTTCAGTTGTGTGCAGCACCTGATCATGTTCTCGGCGACATCAAAAAAAGGGGTGGATGAAAGCCGCAATGCTTTAACCCAATGGCTGGAACAAGTGGAAGAGCCGGAACAGCAGGCATAAAAAAACCCGGCCATTTGCAGGCCGGGTAAAACGTCAGGGTTTGCGACGTGCTAAAACCTGAGATCAACTCAGGACGACACCTTGGAATGTCCGAATTCTTCAGCGTCATTGATAGGACCGCACGTCACAGTAAAAGTTCCATTGCTATCCTTCCGTTTTCTCATCAATCATTACCGGCAACTGCGGCCGATACTTTTCCCGCAAGGCCATCACGGGTTCGTAAAATTCAGGGGTCAGGTAGGGAATCTCCAGAGTAAGCACTTGATAGATTCCCTGCTTGAGCTGGCCGAGCGACAAATCGTTGGACAACTCCGAGCCGTGCGCAGTCTTCAGAAATGCCAGCCAGTTGGTAATCACCAGCCAGACATTCAGAGACATCGCCGATCGCAGGTCCTCAGACTGGGGTTGAATCACGCCGCCCTCGGCCAGACCATCAAAAATCCGGTTGATCGCCGCCAGGCATCGACTGGTAAACCTCCGGTAGTCCTCCCTGAGTCGCTGATCACTGTCCAACAAAAACTCGAGTTCTCGATGAAAGAAGCGGTAACTCCATAACCCGTCAAATACGGACTCCAGATAAAACGTCAGATCTTCCAGCGTCAGCGGCCGGTCGTCAGGAATTTGCAGGTAGTAATCGACCAGCTTTTCGTATTCCAGATAAATCTCGTAAATGATGTCGGACTTATTCCTGAAATGGTAATAGAGATTGCCCGGGGAAATCGCCAGATACGCAGAAATATGGTTGGTCGTGATGTTTCGTTCACCCCGCTCGTTAAACAGCTCAAGGCTCGACAACAGTATCTTATCTCTGGTTTTCATACGCTCACTGTCGAAAAGGTTGGTTTACATCAGGTTACGCGGCGACTCCCGAAGCGACGTTGCGAACTAGCCCGATTCACCACGGACCCATTCTTGACTCAATAGAGTATATACTCTAATAATAGCATCAGATGCAAATAAGGGGGGGGGAACCATGGTCGCCAACGTCGTTCAATTGACCGAAAGCAAGAAGCATATTCAATACACCGGACGCATTCTCGAAGAACAGCGTCTGGCTTTCCGTCGTAACCCCATGCCGTCAGCGACCGAGCGAAAAGAGAACCTCAAACGACTCAAACGAGTACTGTTAAAAAATGAATCCCGCATTCTGGATGCCATCGACCGGGATTTCAGTTGCCGATCAAGAGACGAAACCCTGATCGCAGAGGTAATGCCCTCTATACAGGGCATCAACTATGCCCTCAAACATCTCGATGGGTGGATGAAACCTTCGAGGCGCAGTGTGTCGGTGCTGTTCCAGCCTGCCAGCAACAAAGTGCACTACCAGCCCCTGGGAGTCGTAGGCATTATTGTGCCCTGGAACTACCCGATTTTCCTGGCCGTCGGGCCATTGGTGGCAGCCCTGGCCGCAGGCAACCGGGTAATGGTGAAAATGTCCGAGTTCACCCCCCATACGTCGGCGCTTTTCAAGGAGTTGATCGAATCTACCTTCCCCCAGGACCTGGTGGCGGTTATCAACGGCGAAGCCGATGTAGCAGCGGATTTTTCCAGCAGACCTTTTGATCATCTGCTCTTCACCGGCTCAACCTCGGTTGGCAAGCTGGTGATGCGTGCTGCGGCCGAGCATCTGACACCGGTGACGCTGGAACTGGGCGGTAAATCCCCGGCCATTGTTTCTTCCGACGTGCCCATGCCCGATGCAGCGCAACGCATCGCGTTCGGCAAGGCTATAAACGCTGGCCAGACCTGCGTAGCCCCGGATTACGTCCTGTGCCCCACCGACCGGATACAGGCATTTGTCGACGAATTCCGCACCCAATTCGCTGAAATGTACCCCAATCTCCGGGATAACGAGGATTACACCGCGATTATCAACGAGCGGCAGTATGAACGTTTACAGAGTTATCTCGATGATGCCCGCTCTAAAGGTGCAGAGATCATTGAGATCAATCCTGCCCAGGAAAATATGAAGGACGGCACCCGCAAAATGCCCGTCCATCTGATATTGAAAGCGACCGGCGATATGAAGGTTCTGCAAGATGAGATCTTTGGTCCCATTCTTCCGGTGGTGAGTTACAACGGTATTGAGGAAGCCATCACCTACATCAATGACCGACCCAGGCCGCTTTCACTTTACTACTTCGGTTATGAGCGTGACATGCAGGACTACGTTATCGCCCAGACCCACTCTGGCGGCATGTGCATCAACGATACTCTGATGCACGTTGCTCAGGATGACTTGCCATTCGGTGGCATCGGTGCCTCCGGGATGGGGAGCTATCATGGTAAAGAGGGTTTCCTGACGTTCTCCCACGCCCGGGCCGTTTTCAGCAAACAGCGATTCAACAGCGGCAAATTCGTCTATGCGCCCCATGGCACAGCGATGCACAAGATGGTGTACAAAATGTTTATTCGCTGACAGCCGGATTTCCCTCAGGAATCGGGGTGCGGCTCCCCGATTTAACCACTAAACTGTTATCCTATCGGCGATTTAACCAGTAGGAGCAGACATATGACCACGGTCATCTACCCGGGCACTTTTGACCCTATTACGAACGGCCATACCGATCTGATCGAACGAGCCGGTAAACTGTTTGACACCGTGGTCGTTGCCATCGCTTTCAGTCCGAAAAAACAACCACTGTTAACGCTGGAAGAGCGCGTTGCGTTAGTTGAAGGCGCTACCTCTCACTTGACCAATGTGCGTGTCACCGGGTTCAGTAATCTGCTGGCAGAGTTCGTCAAACAACAGAACGCCAGCGTCATTTTACGGGGGCTGCGAGCGGTGTCAGATTTTGAGTACGAATTCCAACTGGCGGATATGAACCGTCGTCTGGCCCCCGAGGTGGAGAGCGTATTCCTGACGCCAGCCAACCACCTGTCCTATATCTCTTCCACTCTGATCCGCGAAATTGCCTCCCTGGGTGGCGATGTGTCGGAATTCGTGGACCCAAAAGTAGCAGCTGCCCTTAAAAGAAAATTTGGATAATTCGTCTGAAATGTTAAGAGCTGGTGTTCAACACCACTCCCGAGGTAATACCGAATGGCCCTGATTATTACTGACGAATGCATCAATTGTGACGTCTGTGAACCGGAATGCCCGAACGAGGCCATCTCCGCCGGTGAAGAAATTTACGTGATTGATCCTGGCAAGTGCACAGAGTGCGTCGGCCATTATAACGAACCACAATGCCAGCAGGTGTGCCCGGTTGATTGCATTCCGGTTGACCCCCAACACATCGAAACTGAAGCCCGGTTATTGGAGCGTTACCACCTACTGACAGCGCTAAACTGATGGCACTGAACTGATGCCATTGAACTGATGGTCCTGAACCGAGAGGAATCCAAGCCCATGCGCCTGCTGGCATCCGTGAAGACCTACACGCTCGCCCTGCTCAGTTTATTGATGCTTATAGCCGGTTGTGCCGCCACGCCTCAATCAAGCTCACTACTATCGAGCTATCAACCTGCGGTGGCGAGCGCCCACCCCCTGGCCACCGAAGCAGGTATGAAAATCCTTGCCGAAGGGGGCAATGCTTTTGACGCCGCAGTGGCGACAGCCGCTGTACTTGGCGTCGTCGAGCCCTACAGTGCCGGGATTGGGGGCGGCGGGTTCTGGTTACTGCAACAGGCTGACGGCAACGCCGTGTTTGTGGATGCCCGGGAAACAGCGCCTGGCGACGCTCATGAAACCATGTATCTGGACGCTGACGGCAACGTACACCATGACAAATTATCGGTGAACGGGCCATTGGCTGCGGGTATCCCCGGCCAGCCCGCCGCCTTTGCCCACATCAGCTCGCGTTTCGGCAACCAGCCGTTGCAGCGCAGTCTGCAAACCGCCATTGACCTTGCCCGGGACGGCTTCCCGGTAGATAACCGTTACCGGCAGCTTGCCGAGTGGCGGCTTGACGTACTGCAGCGCTATCCGACAACCAGCCAGGTATTTCTGGTCGACAATCAGCTTCCGGCCCTCGGAGCGCTGATAAAGCAACCCGCGCTCGCTCGCACCTTGGCTACGCTCGCGCAGCAGGGCCATAACGGTTTCTACCAGGGCGAGGTTGCCACCAGACTGGCCGAGGATGTCTCTGGCGCAGGTGGCTTGTGGACGGTCGACGACCTGGCTGATTATCGTATTATGGAACGAACACCCATACTGATCGAACACGGCCCTTACACGCTCTGGAGCGCACCACCGCCTTCCTCGGGAGGTATCGCACTGGCCCAGATGTTCGGCATGATGGCCGCCCGGCCGTTTACACCGTCTGAAGCAAACCCGGCAGCGATGCGGGTTCACTACCTCACCGAAATGATGCGCCGTGCCTACCGGGATCGGGCATTGTATCTCGGAGACCCTGACTTTACCGATGTGCCGACGGCCATGCTGCTGGCGCCGTCCTACCTGGCCCGCCAGGCATCCACCATCAGCATGACAACGGCGACGTCCTCCAAGGAACTGAAAGGCGACTTTTCCAGTGGCACTCACACCACCCATTTGTCCGTGCTGGATCAACAAGGCAACCGTGTCAGTGCAACGCTGAGTATCAACCTGCCGTTCGGGTCTGGCTTTCTGTCTGCCAGCACTGGCGTATTGCTGAACAATGAAATGGACGACTTTTCCATTAAACCGGGCACTCCTAACGCCTACGGCCTGGTCGGTGGCGAAGCCAACAAGGTCGAACCGGGCAAACGCCCATTATCCAGCATGACACCCACGCTGATGAGCGGCCCGGCTAGAAGTGCCATTATTGGTACACCCGGAGGCAGCCGGATTATCACAATGGTGTATCTCGGATTGCTGGAATTGATGGCGGGAAGCAGTGCCGAAGAGGTGGTTGCGGCCCCACGGTTTCATCATCAATATCTGCCTGATCATATCCAGTATGAACCCGGCTTTCTCACGGGGTCGCTGGCGGACGATTTACAGGCCATGGGCCACGAGCTCAAAGACGTCGAGCGGGATTACGGCAATATGCAACTGATTGTGGTGGACCACCAGAAGGGCACCACCAGTGCTGCATCTGATCCCAGAGGTATCGGCGCAGCGCGGGTGGAGTGACATATCAGACTTGCCCCAACGAGGGTTAAATCATCGGGGGTAAAGGAATGATCTGGCTGTTAACATCCAGTTCCAGATCTTTCAGGTCAGCTTCAAGTTTGAAGGTTTCGTCGTCCCGCACCAGCAACCCCTGTTCGATCAGAGGAAGCAGTTCAGTCATCAGTACAGGCTGCGCCTCCGCAAGGGCGACCGGGATAGTGATAGATAATTCCCCGGTCAAACGTTGCATCACGAGGCTCAGGGCCGCCCGCTCATCCTCAGACAGCTCGGGATGACGCAACACCAGGCTACCAGACACTTCACCGTGGGGGGTGATCACGCTGAACTCCGGAAAACCCAGTGACATCCCGGCCCCAGCCAGCGCTTTAACGGAACTGCTGACATTCATCATCAGATCCATCTGCTGCTTTACAAGCCCTTGCCGTGAAGCCACGTCACCAGGCTGAACCGAATTCAACTCTCTGATATCACTGAAAGCATCGACAAGCCGATTCCAGGCGGCGACCTCCATATTTTCCATGACGAACTCAACATGGTGGGGGCCGTATTCATCATCGCGGGAAGCAACCCGATCAATATCCAGTTCGACCTGGGAGCTGAACCGCGTATCGCCTTCAGCCGAGGTATCACTCCGGAGCGCAAAGTTCTCGACCGTCACCGGGGGCTGATTCTCAAATTCGGCCTCCAGACGCGCGATGGACACAGCACCCTCGCCGGTCCAGACATTGCCTGCCAGTTTACTCATAGTCTGGGCAATCCTGACGTCATTCACCACGATGCGTGCTTTTGGACCACGGGCGACTACGCCAGGCCAACGCAAATCCATCTCCAGGTCGTTGCCTGCGTCGGAAATCTTTGCCCAACCATAGCTTTCTGCAACATTCAGGGATTCGCCGGTTTCATCGCTCACTCTGTCGATAGCCGGAACGTTATATTCGATTTCAGCGGTGCCCCATAGCTTGCCGTTCACGGTCACCGTCGGTAGGCGGTCGGGAAAGAAATCGTCGATCAGGTCAGCGCTGGCCTGATCCGGAAAGAATCTGATCTCACTGCCAGTGACACCGTGGGAAACATCGCCGCGATACCCAAAACGATGCGCTTCATCCGGATTACCAGGATTTCGCAAGCTGACGGTGCCCACTATTTCGGCACCATAAAGACCTCTCTGGTAACGAGCAGTCTCCACGGTGAAGTAAGGCTGGGCCCTGTTAATTTCCGCTGTCGTCCGCTGCCATTGCTGTTCCGTCAAAATGCCTACGCCCCAAGGCGCAGCAATGATAACTACCAGTATTACACCGATGGCCAATAGCCATTTTTTCATGAATCCCTGCTCCAAATATTTGATCTCCAGCGCGGTCCTGCACCGGAGGCTGCATCATGTGTCCCGATTATTTTCCAGTCAGACGTTCCAGCAACACTGCCTGGGAAGCAAAGCGTTCCTGGTCCGTAGCGGGTTGATTCTGAACGTAACTGCCGTCTGGCTGCAAGACCCAGCTCTGACAATTGTCCAACAGGTAGGCGTCGAGATCCTCGCGTACTCGTGCTGCAAGGTCCCGATCCTCAATGGGGAATGCCACCTCGACCCGGTTAACAAGGTTTCTTACCATGGCATCGGCGCTGGAGCAGAACACTTCTGTTTTGCCATTGTTGGCAAAATAGTAGACCCGGGTGTGCTCAAGGAAGCGCCCGATAATCGAGCGTACATGGATATTTTCGGACAAACCGGGAATCCCGGGACGCAAACAGCAGATGCCTCGAATGATCATATCTATACGCGCCCCTGCCTGGGAGGCGCGATACAGAGCCTGCATAACATCCGGATCGGTCAGGGCATTAATCTTGAAAATAATATGGCCCTTGTCACCCAGGCTCGCTTCACGCTCAATCAGCTCGATCAGGCGGCGATGCAGAGTAAACGGCGCATGGAATAATTTCTTTATCTTCAGAGCCTTACCCATTCCTGTCAACTGCTGAAACAGCTTGTTGACGTCGTCCCCCAGGGCATCGTCACAAGACAGCAAACTGTAATCGGTGTAAAGGCGGGCGTTACCGGCATGATAGTTTCCGGTACCCAGGTGCACGTATCGTTTGAGCTTGCCGTCCTCGCGCCGCACGATCAGAATCATTTTAGCGTGGGTTTTATAACCCACAACGCCATAAACCACGATCACCCCGGCCTCTTGCAGACGGCTCGCCAGCTCAAGGTTCTCGGCCTCATCGAATCGTGCGCGAAGTTCGATTACGGCGGTGACTTCCTTGCCCCGGCGGGCTGCGTCCATTAGCGCCTCGACGATTTCCGAATCGGCACCGGTGCGATAGAGGGTCTGGCGGATGGCCAGGACCTGAGGATCTTTGGCCGCCTGTCGGAGAAAATCGATGACCGGCGTAAAACTCTCATAGGGGTGTAATAACAGCACTGGCTGTTGCCGGATCGCGTCAAAAATCAATTCTTTATTACGAATCGATTTGGGCACGGCGGCCGAGAAACCGGGGTAACTGAGGTCAGGACGATCAACCAGCCCCACCACAGCCATCAACCGGTTCAGGTTCACCGGCCCATGGACCTTGTACAGATCACGTTCGGTGAGACCGAACTCCCGCAACAGGAACTGGATCAACTCCTCCGGACAATTATCCGCGACTTCAAGCCGCACGCCGTCACCAAAGCGACGACTCAGTAATTCACCGCGCAGGGCCGAAGCCAGATCCTCAAGATCATCCTCAAGTTCCAGGTCGGCATTGCGGGTCAGACGGAACTGGTAACAGCCCTTGATCTCCATGCCCGGGAACAGCTCGTCCGTGTGGGCATGAATCATGGAGGACAGGAACACTAGGTTGTCGCCGCCATTACAGACATTGTCCGGCAACCGGACCAGCCGGGGTAAAGAACGCGGGGCGGGCACGATGGCCATACCGGTTTCCCGACCGAAGGCATCTTTACCATCCAGTTCTACGATAAAGTTAAGGCTCTTGTTGACCAGTCTCGGAAAAGGATGCGAGGGGTCGAGACCAATGGGGTTCACCACAGGCAGTATTTCGTCCTCAAAGTACCGCTGCACCCACTCTGTTTGCGCTGGCGTCCAGTCTCGACGACGCACAAAATGGATGTTCTCCCGCTCCATGGCAGGAATCAGGATATTGTTCAGGATATCATATTGCTGATGGATGTAATCATGGGCCACCCGGCTGATTTCATTGAGCAATTGCTCAGGCAGCATGCCATCCGGACCAATACTTTCACGGCCATATTTCATTTGCTGGCGCAGACCAGCCACCCGGATTTCAAAAAACTCATCCATATTGCTGCTGAAAATACAGCAGAAAATCAGCCGGTTGATCAGGGGATGATTCTCATCCAGCGCCTGCTGCAGAACCCGGTAATGAAACTGGATATGGCTCAGCTCGCGATTGAAATAATGCTCACTGGCCGCGGGGTCGAGCGGCGGCAAAATCTCCGGAATACCAGATACAGGTTCTGAACCAATTTCGCTCAGTTCGTTGGCAGATTTCAGTATTTTGGCAGAGTCCGTGCTCATCACTCGTAAATCCTTGCCCGGTGGGCGTTATTTAAGAAGCCGCGCTGCGCGCACTGCGAAATAGGTCAGAATGGCGTCGGCGCCTGCACGGCGCATCGCCATCAGACTTTCCATCATGACCGCATCACCATCGAGCCAGCCATTTTCCGCAGCCGCCATGTGCATCGCGTATTCACCACTGACCTGGTAGACGAAGGTAGGCACTTTCAGCTCAGTTTTGACCCGGTGAACAATATCAAGATAGGGCATACCCGGCTTGATCATCACCATATCGGCACCTTCAGCCAGGTCCATCGCCACTTCATGCAGCGCTTCGTCACTGTTGGCCGGATCCATCTGATAACTGGCTTTATTGCTTTTGCCCAGATTGCCCGCCGAGCCCACCGCATCCCGGAACGGGCCGTAATAGCTCGAGGCATACTTGGCCGCATAGGATAAGATACGGGTGTTAACGTGGCCTTTGGCCTCAAGTGCGGCCCGGATCGCCTTGACCCGCCCATCCATCATGTCCGAAGGGGCGACCACATCGGCGCCCGCATCAGCGTGAGAAACAGCCTGGTTAACCAGAGCCTCAACGGTGACATCGTTGAGAACGTAACCATCCTCGTCGATAATCCCGTCCTGGCCGTGAGTGGTGAAGGGGTCCAGGGCCACATCGGTGATAACACCCAACTCGGGAAACTGCTGTTTGAGCGCCCGAGTAGCACGCTGAGCCAGACCTTCAGGGTCCCAGGCGCCGGAACCCGACAGATTTTTGTCTGCCACCGGCACCACCGGAAACAAAGCGACGGCCGGAATACCCAACGCCACCCATTCAGCAGCCTGCTCCACTAACAGATCGATACTCAATCGCTCCACGCCCGGCATGGAGGCAACGGCTTCACGCTGGCTCTGTCCTTCCAGCACAAACACAGGGTAGATAAGGTTATCTACCGATAATCGGTTTTCGCGCACCATACGCCGGGTAAAGTCATCCGCGCGTGTTCGACGCAGCCGACTGGCAGGAAAGGTGCGGTTAAGCGGTGAAAACATGAACGAATCTCCCTGGCAGGTTATCGACATCCCTGGGATTGGCTTCTGGGCCATGAACATTTTCATGACATCATTATGACAATCGCAGATGACAGTTTCGGGTCAGCAGCGGCGTATTGTGTCCACCGGATGCCCGGAGCGCGGGGTGCCGACGCTATTTTCATCATACACGGCTGAACGGTATCCCGTCAGGCGATGCCTGTTTCGAAATCTGGCCAGGGCTGCGTCAATGACAGGAATGACGGCGTCGCTTACAGGCAACGCCGCATAGCGACAAACTAAAGCGAACGGTTGTTGAAACCGATATCCACTTTCCGGGGTGTATCTGTACGGAACAGGGTATCCACTTCTTCAATTTTTCCACCCTGACTCAGAAACGCTTCAATATCTGCTGCTAACTGAGCCCTGACACGGGCGCGGCCAGCAATAGAATGAGTATCGTCCCCATCAAAAACCCAGTTGGCAGAACTTTCCAGATTGCTTTCGTCGAATTCACTCATGGTTTTACCCCCCCATCAGCGAAGACAATGCTACGAGCACATTCCGTCTATGGGGACGGCTTGCCCTGTCTCGGCGAGGAATGATCGAGCATCCTCGCCTTGGCGTCTTTATAATCCGGTTTTGATAGCAGCGCTATTTCCACCCAATACTTATTTTGTAATTTTTTGTAACGCGATGGACTGTAATGCCTGCAAGGCCGCCAAAATAGGCTTACAGGGTTTGCTTAACAACATTGACACAAAGAATGAACAATGATTCACTTATTTGACGGGAGTGGGCATGGCGTATCGCGAAACAGAAAAAATGCGCAATCGCAAAGTAGAGGCCAGGAAGCGCATCTTTCAGTGTGCTCTGGAGTGCGTCATGGAAGGCGGTTTTCGTAGCGCCCAGATAACTCACGTGGCCCGGGCCGCTGGGGTCGCGACTGGCACGATCTACCGTTATTTCGATTCCAAGGAAGAGCTGTTCGCTGAAATCTTCCGAAGCGCCACCCAACGGGAAGTCGATAAAGTTGCCGAAGCACTGGCAACCGAGGGCAGCGCAGTGAGCCGTCTTGAAACGGCCTTGCGCCAGTTTGCAGAACGTGCGCTCCGGGGCCCCACGATGGCCTGGTCACTGATTGCTGAGCCGGTAGACCCGAAAGTGGAGGCGGAACGACTGCTTTACCGCCAGGCCTACGCCCGACATTTTGAACAAGCCATACGCGAAGGTATTGAAGAGGGCTCGATACCGCCGCAGGAAGCCCGGCAAAGCAGTACTTGCCTGGTGGGTGCCATCGCCGAAAGCCTTGTGGGGCCACTGTCACCTGCGCAGGCAGAGGCGGAGAAAAAGGCAGATCAAACCAACAGCCCCGACAAACAGCAACCGCTGGTCGATTCAATTGTCTGCTTTTGCATACAGGGGTTGACCGGCACCGGGAGGTAGCCATGAATGCCCATCAGCCTGAGCCAGACGCCGTGAACGAAGATAGCGCCGACCCGTACCTGGCGGTCACCCATGAGGTAGTCAACCAGCCCCCCGCATTGGAAAACTATAACCTGTTCGAGCAGGACCAGGCGCTCAAGGAAGCCACGGAGCGTGAAGGTGCAAAGTGGGCAACAGCTGACTTGACCAGTTTTGGCGAACTCGCCGGTGCCAGGGAAACCATAGAGCTTGGATTCCGCGCCAATGAAAACAAACCGGTATTTCATACCCACGACCGGTTCGGGTACCGTATTGACCAGGTCGAGTTTCATCCGGCTTATCATCAACTGATGAGTATTGCGATAGAAAACGGGCTCCACAGCAGCCCCTGGACTCACCCTGGAGCCGGGGCCCACGTGGCACGAGCAGCCAAATATTACATGCATTCCCAGGTTGAAGCAGGTCATGGCTGCCCCATCACCATGACCTTTGCCGCCATGCCTTCCATTACCAGACAGCCAGAACTGGCCGCCCAATGGGCGGACAAGATGCTCGCCAACCACTATGATCCGCGCAATGTGCCGGACGCCGACAAAGCCTCTGTCACTATCGGCATGGCGATGACCGAGAAGCAGGGGGGCACCGACGTCAGAGCCAACAGCACCCGCGCCTACCCGACAGCCCAGGGCGGACCCGGCCAGGCGTATGAACTGGTGGGGCATAAATGGTTCGTATCAGCTCCCATGTGTGATGCCTTTCTGGTTCTCGCCCAGGCTCCGGGTGGCCTGTCTTGCTTCCTGATGCCGCGCTGGCGCCCGGATCGCACCAAGAACCCCTGGCAGATCCAACGGCTCAAGAACAAGATGGGCAATGCCTCCAATGCTTCCAGCGAAGTAGAGCTCAGAGGCGCATTGGCCTGGATGGTTGGAGAGGAAGGCCGCGGGGTTCCCACCATCATTGAAATGGTCGCCATGACACGGTTTGACTGCATGATTGGCAGCTCCGGCGGCTTACGCCAAGCTAGTGCACAGGCGCTGCATCATTGTCGCCACCGCCAGGTCTTCGGGCGTAATCTCAACGATCAGCCGTTGATGCAAAACGTGCTGGCTGACCTGGCCCTGGAGAGCGAAGCGGCGCTAGCCTATACCCTGCGTGTCGCCCGCGCCCTGGACAACCAGCACCTGGAACATGAACGCCTGCTGGCACGCCTGGCGACCCCGGTCGGTAAATACTGGATTTGCAAACGGGTGCCGAACCATGCGTATGAGGCCATGGAGTGCATCGGAGGCAGCGGCGTCATGGAAGACTGCATAATGCCCCGGCTGTTCCGGGAATCACCGGTCAACGCGATATGGGAAGGCAGCGGCAACGTCCAGTGTCTCGATACCCTGCGAGCGCTGAACAAAGCACCCGAGGTGCTGACGACGTTCGTCACGGAGGTCAACGAGGCGCGAGGTAGCGACGTGCGCTTCGACCACTTTATCGACAGGCTTGAGAAAGATCTCACAGAGCCCGACCAGATCGAATACCGGGCCCGCAATCTGGTCGAACGCCTCGCACTGGCGATGCAGGCTTCCCTGCTGATCCGGAATTCCACGCCTGCCGTTGCTGACGGCTTTTGTGCCTCTCGGCTGGAGCACCACGGGGGCCTGAACTATGGCAACCTTCCAGTCGGCATCGATGTCCGAGCCATCATCGAGCGGGCAACCCCTGTCGTAAACTGAAATCCGTAGTAGACTATCGGAAATACTCCTGCGGCAGCCAGACAGATCATCTGTTCCGGCCCCAAACGTGAAGGCGGATCATGTCCGACGCGCTCAGACGACTACTCAACACGCCCACATCAGGCCCTGCAATTACGCCGCATGTGGGCGTACTTACTCTCCATTTCCAACTCTATGGCTGTGCCGACCTCAAGGCAAAGCGCAGAGTCTTCACGCCTCTGCGCGCAGTGTGGGGTAAAGAACCCGACCTGGCTGTGGCCGAAACTGCTGACTTCGAGGCTCTGGATTGTGCCACCTGGACCGTCGCTGCGCTGGGCACGTCCTCCCAACAAATCCAGCAGCGGCTGGATCTGGTTGAAAAAGCCATTGCCGAGCGCATCGACGCGCCGGTGCTGGATGTACAACGGGAGATACTCTGAAGCACAACCAGGCGGTAGACCGTTCCGCCTTGTGGCAGTTACCTGACTGACGCCGTATACTACGCGGCCCCGGATTGTTGGAATCATGGAACAGGATTTCATCGAGTCAGGAATTCTCTCTTCCTGAATGTTACCGTTGGAGTCACGGGAAAAGACCCCGGCGGCATACCACTGACAGTAAAGTGCGTGGCGCATATGGCTGGTAAGAAGAAATCCGCTCATGCCTCGATTGAGGCGATGTACCGTGTCTTCACGGTGCCTGAAGCTCCAGACTCTACCCTGAGCCGGGTGGATCAGGATATTTCCCGCAACCTGGCGGGATTTCTACAGGAACATATCGTAGCGGTCGAACGCGATCTCAGTGAGGTCGAAAAGAACTTCGCCGAGTCCGCCGTTCCTGAAAAACCCATATTTGTGTCTGAACAGGCTCAGTTCCTGCTCGACAAGCTGGTAGCCAACTCGGTTCACACCGCCTCCCCCAGCTTTATTGGTCATATGACCTCGGCGCTGCCCTATTTCATGCTGCCGCTGTCAAAAATCATGATCGCGCTCAACCAAAATCTGGTCAAAACCGAAACTTCCAAGGCGTTTACGCCTATGGAGCGCCAGGTACTGGGTATGATCCACCGGCTTGTATATCAAGAGGATGGCGCGTTCTATCGCAAATGGATGCATGATCCGAGTCACGCGCTCGGCGCCATGTGCTCGGGTGGCACTGTTGCTAACCTGACTGCGCTCTGGGTGGCTCGTAACCACGCCTTCCCGGCTGAAGGGAGCTTCCGGGGACTGCATCAGGAAGGCCTGTTCCGCGCGCTCAAGTACTATGGCCATGAAGGCGCCGCCATTCTGGTGTCACGCCGCGGTCACTACTCTCTGCGCAAGGCCGCCGATGTATTGGGACTGGGGCGCGACAGCCTGGTAGCCGTTGATACCGATAACGACAACCGGATCGACACCGATGCATTGCGTGACAAGTGTCTGCAGTTGCAGAAACAGAAGATAAAGGTGATGGCTATCTGCGGGATTGCAGGTACGACGGAAACCGGCAATATTGATCCTCTTGATGCCATGGCTGACATCGCCCGGGAGTTCGGTGCTCACTTTCATGTGGACGCCGCCTGGGGCGGGCCAACGCTTTTCTCGCGTGAACACAAACACCTGATGAAGGGCATTGAGAAAGCCGATTCCGTGACCTTCGACGCCCACAAGCAGTTGTATGTACCAATGGGCGTCGGCCTGGTCGTCTTCCGGGACCCGGCGCTTGCCAGTGCCGTTGAGCACCACGCCCAGTACATTATCCGGAAAGGTTCACGGGACCTGGGTAGTACAACGCTTGAAGGCTCCCGACCCGGGATGGCCATGTTGATTCATTCGGGATTGAAGATTCTGGCGCGGGAAGGTTATGAAATATTGATCGACCAGGGTATCGACAAAGCCCAGAGCTTTGCGGAGATGATTGAGAATCATCCGGAATTTGAGCTGATTACCCGGCCCGAACTGAACATCCTTACCTATCGTTATTGTCCGGACCTCGCCCGTCAGGCGCTGGCGGTTGCTAATCCCCTGCAGGCAGAACGTCTGAATACCGCCCTCAACCGGATTACCAAATTTATCCAGAAAACCCAGCGCGAGCACGGCAAGGCCTTTGTTTCGCGGACCCGGCTTGAGCCCGCCTGCTATCACCATTTCCCCTGTATCGTGTTCCGGGTGGTGCTGGCCAATCCGCTGACCACCGCAGACATCCTCCGGGATATCCTGTCGGAGCAGCAACAGCTGGCAAAGGAAGAGGACATCAGGGATGAGATTGAGATACTGCACCAGCACGCACGGATAACGCTCGCCGAGCACAATCCGAAGGCTCGCCAAGCCTAGCGGCAAAGGTCTGGTGATTCCGAGTCAAGTCGCCGAAGGCTAGCTTTTAATAGAGCGCTTCTTCATCATCAAGCACGTCATGCAGAATTTCCAGAAACATGCGGTCTGCCTCACTCCAGCTTTCTGGAATACGAACGGTGGTGTTGGCACCAATTTCCCGGGCTATGAGTTCATCCGCATTGGGTTGATTACGGTGCTTTCTGGCAATGTCGACGCACTTCACGGCAATGGTAGGGTCGCTCAGCACTTTCTTGATAAAGACTTTTAGCTCATCGATCACTTTTGCCTGGCGGCTTTCTGATGCACTGCTCATCCTGGACTCCCGGCATGGTTCTGTGGGGCAACACCGCGCTGCACCTTAATTTATTCTCAGCCTAGTATGACGGATTCAACGCCGTTGCGACCAGCCCTGCGATCAGAGTAACAACCCCCGCAGCGTGAAAAACAACACCGCCGCCATGGAGGCTGACGCTGGCACCGTGATGACCCAAGCGGCAATAATACGGGTCAGATGAGAACGCTTGACCAGCTCCTCGCGATAGATCTTTTTCAGGCGTTTACGCTCAGATTTGGACAGCGGAAGCTCATTCTTGTTTTTCCGGGCTTTCTTCAGCAATGCTTCCATCTCTTCGACTGATGCGTTCCGGAAGTCATCCAGAAACGGCTGCAGCCGCTGCAGATCCGCCTCATCGTGTTTTTCAATGATGCTGTGAATCTGGGTGGCATAGTTGGACTTGAGATACTCGCGCAAAAATCCGACCCCGAACACTCCACCGATCGCGATATGGGTTGAACTCACGGGTAGGCCAAGTTGCGACGCGATGATCACCGTCAACGCCGCCGACAATGCAATACAGAAGGCGCGGGTTTTATCCAGTTCTGTGATTTCACTGCCCACCGTTTTTATCAGTCGGGGGCCAAACAGCATCAAGCCCACACCCAGGCCAAGAGCACCCACCATCATGACCCAGAGCGGGATACTGGCAGAGGTGACGACGGCGCCAGCGCTCAGGGCATCATTAATTGCCGCTAACGGGCCGATGGCGTTAGCAACGTCGTTTGCCCCATGGGCGAAGCTGAGCAGCGCCGCTGCAAAGATCAGTGGCCAGGTGAACAGGCCGTTCACCCCGTTGGCATTATTCTCCATCGTGGCCGCTTTACGCCCCACCACCACCCGCATAATCAGAAAAACCACCACCGCAACGACAAGGCCGACCAGCGAAGCCCCCAGAAAATCAACCTCCACCAGCTTCTTGACCCCCTTGATCATAAGATAGGTGCCAAAAGCCCAAGCCATGATGCTCACCAGCCAGGGCACGAAGGTGCGAGCAGAAGCGACCAAATCCTGTCGATAGAGTACTGTCTTTTTGACGATGAACAGGAAGAGTGCAGCAAATACGCCCCCCAACACCGGTGATATAACCCAGCTGGCCACGATAGCGGCCATGACGCCCCAATCAGCAATACCCCAGCCGCCAGCAGCGATGCCCGCCCCCAGAACCCCGCCCACGATCGAGTGCGTAGTTGATACAGGCGCCCCCATCCAGGTGGCCAGATTCAGCCATAGAGCGCCTGCCAGCAGGGCGGCCGTCATCAACCAGACGAAACTGGCGGTGTCTGGCACCCGATCAGCTGCAATAATGCCGCCTTTGATCGTGGACACCACGTCGCCACCCGCAATGATGGCGCCACCCGCCTCAAATACAGCGGCGATGAGAACGGCCGCACCCAGTGATAAAGCACCGGAGCCTACTGCCGGGCCGACATTATTGGCCACGTCATTGGCACCAATATTGATTGCCATGTAGCCCCCGATCACGGCGGCTGCCATCAGCAGCATGCTGCCCGGGGTACCGGCACTGATCTGTCCCACATACAACCACACCCCCAGCAGGAAGAGCAGGCAAATGCCGATCCGGAAGCGTTCAGTAGAGGAGCTGGTGAGAGCCTTATCGAAAAAACCGGTCGTCTTTGCCATATCAGATCAACGCTCGCTCAGGACAGTTTGAGGGCGTCACTATAGGATTTTTGTCATAAAATTGAAATGCTGCTGTCATATTTGACTGGCCTGTAACGCGAGCTTCCGAGGTTATGCTTGAGCAGGTTCGATGCGGTCTCTACTATGAGCGCACCTCTTTACATCCAAAAGGGCAAGCATGGCAGCAATTCACATTCTGGTTGGCAGCGTCTACGGTGGCGCTTTGCTGACCGCCCGGGAAATAGCGAAGCAATTGGCGCCAGAAGGGCATCAGGTTGTGGTGCTGGAGAATCCGGAACTCAGCGATCTGACGCAAACCGATGAACCGTTACTGGTGTGTACCTCTACAACGGGACAGGGCGAGCTGCCGCCGACGTTGTTACCGGTTTACCTGGAGCTCAAAGACCTGTTACCGCTGAAACCGGGACGCCCCTTTGGCGTCATCGTTCTGGGGGACAGCTCTTACGGTGATACCTTCTGCGGCGCCGGTACGTTGATGGAAGAAGTTTTTCAGGAGATGTGCGCAAACCAAGTCGGCGAAACACTTCGGATAGACGCTCTGGAGACCACTGATCCCATCGATGAAGCCCTACCCTGGGTGCGAGACTGGATACGCCAACTGCCTTGAACGTTACCGACGTCGCACCTAACTGACATCTAACGCTTTGGTCGATGCCGGATCAGGGCTTCCTGAGCGGTTGACGCCACCAGCACACCATCACGACTAAAAAAATTACCCCGATTGAAGCCCCGGCCACCGAAGGCACTAGGGCTGTCCTTGTCGTAGAGCAGCCAGTCATCAATGCGAAAATCCCGATGAAACCAGATAGCATGGTCCAGGCTGGCCACTTGCATATCCCGGCTCATAAACGTAACTGCGTGCGGATAGAGCGATGTACCCAAGAAACTGAAATCGGAAGCATAGGCCAGGAGACAGCGATGTAACACGGGGTCATCCGGTAGTTCACCCTGGGCCCGAAGCCAGCTCTGTTTCTGGGGAGGTCTCGGCTCTGGGTCAAGTGGATTGACCGGGTTAACCGGACGAATCTCAATAGGTCGTTGCCGCGTAAGAGTCTGATGCAGTGCTTCGGGTATATAGGGCAAGAGCATCTCGCTATACTCCTGCTCAGACTTGAGGCCCTCAACATCTGGCGCCGGAGGCATAGCCATCTGATGCTCATAGCCATCTTCTGCAACCTGAAAAGACACCGAGCCGGTGAGTATTTCCTTGCCACCCTGGCGGGCAATCACCCGCCGTACCGAAAAGCTGCCACCGTCCCGGACGCGCTGAACCTCATAATCAATGGGCAAGCGATGATTACCTGGGCGCAAAAAATAAGCGTGCATGGAATGCGGCAGACGGGCCTCCATGGTCCGGCTTGCGGCCATAAGAGCTTGACCCAACACCTGACCACCGAAAACATTGGGGAATCCCAGATCTTCGCTCTCACCCTGAAAATGATCGTCTCCGACCGGGGCGATATCCAGCAACTCAACCAGTTTTCTGGTGACGTCCAGCATGCCTGCTCCTGTGTGTAACTTATCAAAGGGTGGGTTGTTCTACCCCAGAGCGTGCTCTGGCGCAATGTCGATAAAAATGCTTTCGGCTGGCATAACACAACAAGCAAAAGCTTTGAGCTTCCCAGCCGTGGTACTGGCAATGGTTTGCAGCATACAGCCGGCGTCGGCGAAGACAGATTGGCGATATGATGCCCATCGGGACCAGACGATGGTGCGACAGACCGCGGATCAGCCTTACGTTCGCAGGTACGAGCAACCGCCATCTCCAGTGGTGCTGCCAGAAGCCGCATGGCCCCAAACAACCGGCGCTTCCAATCGAGGCTGGCAATTCATGGATCCTGCGTTCGGCACCGGGCGGGTGGAAAGCTATCAGGACTCCCGCACTGCGGTCCAGCTTGCCCAGGGCCAGCAGGATGCCAGCCTGGCCAGCTCTGCGGCCCCACCTCCTGGCCTTGACAACCTACCCGATGCGTTGCAGGGCCTGAATTATCGAATTGATTTTGGCATCGAGTACCGGTTCTGAGATTGTCCCTGCCAGGGCGAACCGTTAGCGCTAACGGTGAATCGGTGGCACCTCTTTCGACAGCGCCTGTTTTTCGATGGCGAAATCACCGGTGACAGCAAAGCCGAGGGTTTCGCCTCCCTCGCCGACAAACAATGCCTTGACACTGTTGCCAGTACGTTCAACCTTCCACTCTCCCTTTGCATCGTTCGGCGGTGGGCAAACCACTGTAGGACAGCATGGCGTTTTAATCATTACCGGCATGGTGCCGTAGCTGACTTCTGTGCGTTCTCCCAGCAGGGTTTTCGCTAGCGCGCGCGCGCAGGCCATCAGTGGTAAAACGTACAACAACACATGGCCATCGACCTCCGCACAATCCCCAAGCGCGTATATGTCTTTCGCGCTGGTTTCCAATGCCCGATTCACCTCGATACCCCGGTTAACCTTGAGGCCGGATGCTTTCGCAAGATCGGTACGAGGTCTCAATCCCACCGCTGAAATCACTATGTCCGAATTCACGATATTGCCGTCGGACAAGGTCAGCCGCACGCCTTCGCCACGCTTTTCAATTCGTTCCACCACGGTTTCAAGATGGAAGTTGACACCAATCTCGGTCAAGCCGTCCATCACCGCATTCGCTGCCTCTGGCGGTAACAACCCGGGCATGACGGTGTCCGAAGGCGCAATGACGTCAACTTCGTAGTCGCCATTACGCAGGTCGTTGGCGAACTCACAGCCAATCAGCCCGGCCCCCATAATAGCGACACGTTTTCTGCCAGCCAGAGCCTTACGAAAGGCGCGATAATCCATCAGATCATTGATGGAAAAAACATGTTCATGCCCCTCACCCGGAATTGTCAGCCGAATCAGATCGGCTCCCCACGCAAGTACCAGGCTCGAATAGACCAGGCGCTCTTCGCCGATATGCAGCTCGTGAGCGTCGACATCGATTCCCGTAATCGTGGTGTGGGTGCGCAGCTCAATACCAAGCTGCTCTACCATTCCACCAGAACTGGCCTGGGCCAACTCATCGGCTTCCTTACCTTTGGTGAAACCGGTGGACAGCATGGGCTTGGAGTAGCTGAAGCCGTCATCAGCGGTAATCATCATGACCGCTGAGTCTTTGTCCTGCTTGCGGATTTCCCGCGCAAGGGAATAGCCGGAGAGTCCGGTACCTATAATAACTATGGGGGCATCCGCGCTCATAAGCTGCGCTCCTGAGGGAGTTGGTTGGTTAACCAATTTCTATCATTTCGAAGTCTTCTTTACCCACGCCGCAGTCAGGGCACACCCAGTCTTCGGGTACGTCGTCCCACTCGGTACCTGGCGCGATGCCATCTTCCGGCCAGCCCTGAGCTTCATCGTAAATCCAGCCACACACCACACATTGCCACTTCTTCATCAGAAACCTCCACGCACCCTTAGAGAGAGCGATCTTGATTATAAAAGGTCGTTATCAAAAATACGGGAGGCCTATGATACGCATTGTTCGGTGATTGACCAATGCCAGAGCCGACTCCCATCGTCTTCCATTTGGCGTCAACCCCTCCCTTCCTGCAGCGCCCTTCGGTATAATCCGCCGTTTTACGACAGGACCAGATCACTATGACCGACACCGTCGATGAGTTGAACCAGGTGTTTGCAGAGGCAGATTGCCTGGTCAGCGAGAACCAGGTTCACACTGCCATTCAGTCTGTGGCCAGCGCCATCACCGAACGCCTGAGCAGCAGCAACCCACTGATATTCTGCGTGATGAACGGCGGGCTTATATTCACCGGTCAACTGCTTCCGCAGCTTAAGTTTCCGGTGCAGGCCGAATATCTGCATGCCACCCGCTACCGTCAGGAAACCACCGGCGGTATCCTCGAATGGAAACTGAAGCCGGATGCAGACTTCAATGGCCGCACGGTTTTGATCGTTGACGATATTCTTGATGAAGGCACTACTCTGGAGGCCATTGGTGACTATTGCCGGGCCCAGGGGGCAAAAGAAGTGCTCACCGCGGTATTGGTGGACAAACAGCACGATCGCAAAGCCCGACCCGGACTGAAAGCGGATTTCACCGGCCTGGAAGTGGAAGACCGCTTCCTATTCGGCTTTGGCATGGATTACAAAGGCTACTGGCGCAACGCGCCGGGGATTTATGCGGTCAAAGGGCTTTAACCTGGCGGCCTTACGTGCCCACCACGCGATTCCCCCGACTACGTGGTATCCGACACTGGCTGCGGCGGCGTTAATTCGTCCGTTGCCGAAGGATCGCGCGCGGTATTGGCTCACACTGGAGGGCTCCCTGACACGGGCCTTGCAACTGCGGTGTCGGGTGCGATTTCATGTTGATGTACTCCATGAAGGCTTCGCTCTGCCCACGTTGGAGGAAGCCCGCACCCTCGGCATTCCAACCCGACAGAACGCCTGGATACGGGAAGTTCAGCTCTGCGGCGATGATCAACCCTGGGTGATGGCCCGCACAGTCATCCCCCGTCATACCCTGGCCGGAAAGGGACGCCGCCTGCGCTACCTGGGCCGAAAACCACTCGGTGCCTATCTGTTCAGCCGTCCGGAATGGCAACGCGGACCGTTCCAGACTGGCTTGTGCGACTGCGACGAGAGCGGCGATCAGCCCATGGTGGCAAGGCGTTCCCGATTCCATTCCGGCAACGCTGCGCTGCTGGTGGGGGAGTACTTCCTGCCAGCGGTTCTGTGACCACGCCCTCACCGCTATACTCCTAAGGAGCCTCTGATTAACTCCTGGATCGCCTCTGGCTTTCAGAGCGATTCAGGAGTTAATCAGAGGCTCCCTAAGTGCCCGCAATCCACCAAAAGACAGATCGGACCTGATATGAAGCCTGATGTTCTCCCCCCCCATGTGCAAGTCCGGCTAACCGACTACGCCATACTGCTGCGTCTGAACCGGCCAGTCGGCAGCCTGCTGTTGCTATGGCCAACCTACTGGGCCCTATGGCTGGCCGCAGGCGGCGTCCCCAGTCTCGCTAATCTGGTTATCTTTACTCTGGGTGTATTTTTAATGCGGGCTGCGGGCTGTGCCATCAATGACTTTGCCGACCGCAAAATAGACGGCCATGTGAAACGCACCCGTGAGCGTCCGTTGGCCTCTGGACGAGTGAAGCCGAAGGAAGCGGTCGCGCTGTTTCTCGGGCTGGCCCTGGTGGCTTTCCTGATGGTGATCTTCTTCACCAACATGCTGACGCTATATCTTTCGTTCGGCGGCCTCGTGCTGGCCTTCATCTACCCGTTTATGAAACGCCACACCCACCTGCCCCAGCTATTTCTGGGAGCCGCGTTTTCCTGGGCCATTCCAATGGCCTGGGCAGCCGAAACCGGCGGGTTGACCAACCTGGCGTGGCTACTGTTTACCGCCAATGTGCTGTGGACGGTGGCCTACGATACCTTCTATGCCATGGTGGATCGCGATGATGACTTGCAGATCGGTGTCAAATCCACCGCTATCCTGTTTGGCGACGGTGACAGGGCCATAATCGCAGTTCTGCAGGCCCTGGTGATTCTGGTCCTTATACTGGTGGGCCAGCAGGCGGAACTGGGCGCATTCTACTATCTCGGGCTGGTTGTAATGGCGTGCCTGTTTGTCTATCAGCAACATCTGGCGAGACATCGTGAGCGGGAAGCGTGTTTCAAGGCCTTCCTGAATAATAACTGGGCAGGTTTTGCCGTGTTTGTGGGGCTGTTTATCGACACACTTCTCTAAAAAGATATCTGTCATATACTTGTAACACTTCCGGGTTGTAATGAGTCAGCAACAAACACCGGTCTGATACAGGTTAATTCTCATGTCTGGAAAAACTGTCCTGATTGTTGATGACGAAGCGTCGATCCGCGAAATGATCGCCGTCGCTCTCGAAATGGCGGATTACGACTATCTGGAGGCAGCGGATGCCAGAGAAGCGCATGCGCTGATTGTTGATAAGCACCCCGACCTCGTTCTGCTCGACTGGATGCTCCCCGGTACCAGTGGCGTTGAATTGGCCAGGCGCCTGAAGAAGGATGAGGCAACCGCAGAAATTCCCATCATCATGCTGACCGCCAAAGTCGAGGAAGATAACAAGATCCAGGGGCTTGAGGTCGGCGCTGATGACTACATCACCAAACCCTTCTCACCCAGGGAACTGGTTGCACGCCTCAAAGCCGTGCTAAGGCGGGCAACGCCCGCTGGTGTAGAAGCCCCGATTGAAGTCGAGGGTCTGACCCTCGATCCCATCGGCCACCGGGTCAGTACCGAAAATAACGGCGCCCTGACTATGGGCCCGACCGAGTATCGCTTGTTGCAGTTTTTCATGACCCATCAGGAACGGGTTTATAGCCGCTCCCAACTATTGGATCAGGTCTGGGGCGGCAATGTGTACGTCGAGGAACGTACCGTGGACGTACACATCCGACGCTTGCGCAAGGCCCTTGGAAACCAATACGATCATCTGATCCAGACCGTCAGGGGCACTGGCTATCGCTTCTCTACGCGGGCTGCCTGAAATCCTGTTAGCCGTATCTTTTACAACAGACGGATAGACCCATGCGACACAACTGGACGCAGCATCTGCGCCTGATTGTTTTTTTGCTGATTGCATCAACAGGCCTTGGCCTTTACTTCGGTCAGCCGTTCGCAGGGTTAATGGCAGCATTGGCAGCGTATCTGGTCTGGACCCTGGTTCAGATCCGCAAGCTGCACCATTGGCTTGCGCATCCGGATACCGGCGACGAGGCGCCGGAGAGTATCGGGTTATGGGGTAATATTTTTGATAACCTGCACCGATTGCACCGGGACCATTTGCGTACCCGGGATCGACTGCAAGCCTCGGTAAACCGCGTTCAGGAATCCACTAATGCCATGCGGGACGGCGTCATCATGACCGACGCTCAGGGCCGGATGGAATGGTGGAACGGTTCGGCCGAACACCTGCTCGGGTTTCGTCGCCAGACTGATCGGGGCCAGTATATCCACAACCTTATTCGCCACCCTTCTTTCAAAGCCTATTTTGGTGCCCGCGACTACCGGGAGCCCCTGGAACTCAACTCTCCGGCCAAGCCCCACATTCACCTGCAGATCCAGATCAGCCTGTTCGGTGATGATGATCGACTGATTGTCGCCAAGGATGTCACCCGACTGTTCCAGCTCGAACTGATGCGACGGGACTTCGTCGGTAATGTCTCTCATGAAATGAGAACGCCGCTCACAGTAATCAGCGGCTACCTCGAGACCATGGTGGACAACGCCGATGACCTCCCGCCCAAATGGCGGCGGGCGATCAACACCATGGCACAGCAATCATCACGGATGGAAGCGCTGATCACGGATCTGATTCTGCTGTCCAAACTGGAAACCGGCGAGCAACTGGTGAATGCCGACGTCGTCGATATCCAGGCCATGATTAATCACATCTGTACTGACGCCAAAGCCTTGAGCGGTGACAAGCATCATACGTTCAGTGTTGAGATCGGGGAGCGCAGTTACCTGAAAGGCGATGAGGGCCAGCTTCGGAGCGCGTTTTCGAATCTTATTTTCAATGCCGTGAAGTATACCCCGGCCGAGGGCCATATCACGGTCACCTGGACCACTGACCGCAGGGGGGCGCACCTGTCGGTCAAGGACACTGGAATCGGCATTGACCCTGTGCATATACCGAGGTTAACCGAACGGTTCTACCGGGCTGATCCCAGTCGGCACCAGCAAACCGGTGGCACCGGCCTCGGTCTTGCTATCGTCAAACATGTGCTGTTAAACCATGATAGCAATCTCGAAATAAAGAGTGGTCCGGGCCAAGGCAGCGAATTTATCTGTCATTTTCCCCGCGAACGCATTGCCGAGTATCTCGAGGAAACCGGGCCAGCGTAATCAGACTAACCGGTATTAAAGCGGGCGATAAAGCGTGAGAGATCCTCAAGCTTCTGCGGGTCTTCATCAACAAAACGGATAACCACGCTGACAAAGTCGGTATCCTGCCGCTTATCCACTGCCTGTAGCTGATGGATATAACCGTTCAGGCGAGCCACCTTGTCTTCAGCAATTTCCATGTCCACCACTGCCTGGTCCAGGATACCGGGGAATATCTGGTCACGACGGGCGATCACCCGAATCTCAGTCAACGAGATGTCCTTCACTACCGACTTTAGCGTACTGTCGGCAAACCGGATTGCCGCGACACTACGAACACCCTTTGCACCGGTTGCTTTTTTCACTTGCTCAGCGGGCAGATCCGATTCGACGACGCCCGGTTTCTGGGTTAACAACGTTGCGGATTCTTTGAATACATCCCCAGGACCCTCCATCGACTTGCCGCTGCCGGTCATGGCGTCATGAAGACGCCGCCCCATTACCTTGATGATTTTCCTGCTCAGCCCGTCCGGACTGAAGGGCTTGCCAAGGTATTCGGATACACCTTCCTGAACCGCTTCGACGACGTGGGATTTGTCACCCCTACTGGTAATCATGATGAACGGCGTTTTTTTATAGTTGTCTTGTTGGCGCATCCAGCGCAGCAACTCAAGGCCGGACATTTCGGGCATTTCCCAATCGCAAAGAATCAGGTCATAGGTCATCCTGGACATCAGGCCCTGTGCTTTTTTCCCGTTCTGGGCCTCCGCCAGTTCAATGACTGGAAATCGTTGCCTTACGGTGCGTTTGACCAGATCCCGAACAAAACTCGCATCATCCACTACCAGTGCCTTCAGTACTGCCATACTGCAACCTTCTATTGTTAGCGTTCACGCATTACAGGAACATCTCGAGGGTTAAGTCACTATAGATCAAAGCCGTCGAGTTAACCGCCAGCAAGGGGTTACTTTCTTAAGGAAATGTCATTCTCACAACTCCGAAAACCTCCCTTGTCGCCATTGAAACAGGCTACCATGGCGCTCTATGCTCCGCCCTGAATCGAGGTTATACGTGCAGAACAAACAACCACCTACTCCTAGCGGGTCGTTTAATCGCAACACCATGCTCGGCATAGGCCTGGCCGCAACGCTGCTGTCGGGCATGTCTCATGCTAGAACCCCGGAGAACTTTCAGCAATGTGTTGCAGAGCTGACCGACAAAGCCATCACTGAGGGCGTGTCCAGAACCACCGCCGAGCAGGTGATGGCCACCACCGAGTACCAGGACCGGGTCATCGAACTTGACCAGCGCCAGCCGGAATTCACCACGACCTTTGCTGACTACCTTAACCGTCGGGTGAATGACAGCCGCATCAGCCAGGGTCGCGAGTTAATGGAAGAACACCGGGCCCTGTTGGAGCGGGTGACCCGTGAAACTGGCGTTCCGCCCGCTTATCTACTTGCGTTCTGGGGTCTGGAAACCAATTTTGGCAGCTACTTCGGCAAGATGTCGGTGCCCAACTCCCTGACCACTCTGGCCTGCGATCCGCGGCGAAGCGAGTATTTCACCGGCGAGCTGGTCGCCGCCCTGAAGATTATTGACGAGGGTGCAATTGCCGTTGAACAAATGGAAGGTTCATGGGCAGGCGCCATGGGGCACGTGCAGTTCATGCCATCCGTCTTCCTGCGTTATGCCGTTGATGCAGACAACGATGGCAAGCGGGATTTATGGAACAGTCTGGATGACGCCCTGATGTCCGCTGGCACCTTTTTGAACGACTTAGGTTGGGACCCGGAGTACCGTTGGGGACGCGAGGTATTGCTTCCGGACGATTTTGATTATGCCCTGGCGGATGGTAAAAAACGGTCACTGAAGGAGTGGCGCGAGATGAACATCACCGATGCCTTCGGGAACACATTGCCAGCAGCGGATATCGAAGCCGGTCTTGTGGTGCCTGCCGGGCATGAAGGGCCCGCCTTTCTGGCCTACAGTAACTTCAATGTGATCATGGGCTGGAACCGCTCGGAATTTTACGCCATCGCCGTCGGCCACCTGGCGGACCGGATCGCCAGCGCGGGTGGGTTGCAGAATCCACCACCTACCGATACCCCTAATTTGTCCAGGGCCGATATTGAGGCATTGCAGGCAGCTCTAGAGAGCGAGGGCTTTGATCCGGGTAAGCCAGACGGCATTCTTGGCCCTGCCACCCGTTCAGCCATCCGGCAGTTCCAGACCAGTAAAAACATGATCGCTGATGGCTATCCGAGTGCCGAGGTGTTCAGTGCAATGGACATCGAGCTCACATCGACCAAGGGTACCTAAGCGAGCTAAGTATCCACCTTGCCCCGCAGGGCCTTCTTCTGGCCCCGCTGCTTTTTGTTCTCTATACGCCGTTTACGCGCGCCCAAAGTCGGGCGCGTTGCCCGGCGCACTTTTTGCACCACCAACGCGTCCTCTATGAAGCCCTTCAGGCGCTCTAGTCCCTCTGCCCGGTTTTTTTCCTGACTACGGAATTGCTGGGCCTTGATTACAAGAACTCCGTCGCCGGATATCCTGCTGTCATTGCGCTCCAACAGACGCTGTTTGAGAAACTCCGGCAGTGAAGAGGCCGCAATATCAAACCTGATATGCAGGGCAGAAGAAACTTTGTTAACGTTCTGCCCCCCGGCACCCTGGGCCCGGATCGCCTGAAATTCTATTTCAGCCTCGGGAATCGTGATCTGATCGGTGATTCTGAGCATAATCACTAAACCTTATTTTTTTATGTTGAGCCAACTTTATGGATTCAATTTCACAGGCGGTCCTGGGCGCGGCGCTGGGCAGTGCTGTTGCTGGCAAAACCCTGGGTCGATCAGCCATCCTGGGCGGCGCGTTGCTGGGCACTTTACCGGATATGGACGTAGTGATCGATTATGGTTCCGCCGTTGCCAATTTCAGTCAACACCGGGGCTTCAGTCACTCCTTGCTGATACTGTTTCCCCTTGCTGTCGTGCTGGCCTGGGTGTTTCATCGCTGGCGACCGTTATTATCCTATCAGCGATGGCTCGCCTTCACCTCGCTGATCCTGATAACCCATCCGCTACTGGACGCTTTCACCACCTATGGCACCCAGTTGTTTTGGCCCTTTGCCAAGCCGGTGGCGATCAGCAGCATTTTCATTATCGACCCGCTCTACACCTTGCCGCTGCTGTTTGCGGTTATATGGACCCTATGGCGTCCAAGCCAAACGAAGGCGGCGTATACCGGCCTCGCTGTGTCGACGCTTTATCTCGGCTGGACCCTGCTGGCGCAGCAAGCGATCAACCAGAAAGTGGAATCAACCCTGGCGGCTGAGGGGCTTGAAGACGCCCCACGGCTCGTCCAGCCGATGCCGCTCACGACCTTCCTCTGGCGAGTGACTGTGATGGCAGAAGATGAGCGGCTGGAAATCGTAACCGGCTTTTTTGACGGTGACATCCCGTTGAGCATCGAGCGATTTCCCCAGCATCCCGAACTGGAAGCAGCCACCCTGGCGCTGCCAGAAGGCCGCCGACTGGTCTGGTTTACCCGGGGGTTTCTGGCTTATTCAACCACTTCCGACCGCAAACTCGCCGTCACCGATATTCGTCTCGGAGTTCCGGGAGCGCACCCGTTCACCTTTATCCTGGCAGAAGCTGTTGAAACCGGCTCCGATACCTGGCAATGGCAATCTGTAACCAGCTATCAAAGCCCAAGGCCGACTATCCGAGCGGGACTGCTCACCGCATTGTGGGACCGATTGTCAGGTAAAGCCCCAATCCTCTGCCTGGCAACCCTGGAAACACGGCAACTCGGAGACCCCTGCGGCTGACCATGCGACTGGACTACTATCTGGCCAACGCCACGGCCATGTCACGAAAAGACGCCAAACGGGCGATCAGCCGAGGCCAGGTTTGCATCGACGGCCAGCCTTGCCGCCAGATTGCCCTCCATATAGTGACCGGCCAGCATATAACGCTGCGGGGGCAACTGTTGTCGCTGCCCGGCGAGCGATATCTGATGCTGAACAAGCCCCTAGGGGTCGTCAGCGCCACCTCGGACCGTGATCATCTGACTGTCCTCAGTCTATTGCCTGCCGATCAGCGCAGTCATCTTCACGTCGCCGGGCGGCTCGATATCGACACCACTGGCCTGGTGCTGTTAACCACGGACGGCCAGTGGTCGCACCGGCTCACTTCGCCAAAAGTCGAGTGTGAAAAAATCTATCGGGTGGAACTGGCAGCGCCGCTCCGGTCGGAGGCGGCAGACGCCATTGAAGCCGGTCTGCAACTGCATAATGAAGTCAGGAAAACCCGGCCCGCCCGCGTGGTGCCCGTGGCGGAAAATGTCATCGAACTGGCGATTACCGAGGGTCGCTACCATCAGGTCAAACGCATGATGGCGGCGGTAGGAAATCATGTGGTGGGGTTGCACCGGTTACAAATCGGCGGGATTCGCCTGGACCCGACCCTTGAGCCCGGTGAAAGTCGTCCGCTGACCGAGGAGGAGATTCAGTCAGTCGATTGAGGTACGTTCGAAGCGTTGGGCTTTGAGGTTTTTCCTGACGTTGCCCGCTTCAAATACTTCTCCGTTCATCGCTATGTAGACACCTGCAGGCAGCAGACTCGCCGCCGCCCAGGCAAATCCGATATTAAACACCGCATCGCTGCGACGCATTCGGGCAGGTTGCATGGCGCCGGTGAACACGATGGTCTTGTTGCTTACGCGAGCAAGCACCGAGGCGGTCTCCGGCATGGTGTCGGTACCATGGGTAATCAGGATACGATCAGCGGTGCACTGTTCCACTGCCTGCAGGATCAGGCTGCGGTCGTTATCGGTCAGCTCGAGGCTGTCCTTGCGCAACAGCCCAGCGATATCGTACTTCCCACTAATATTAGCTTCGGCCAGTAACTCGTTTAATAACGACTCACCAATCTCAAATTCGCTATTGGCGTCAAAATAGACCTTGTCAATCGTACCACCGGTGGTAAATACCTGAATCATAAAGGCATAACTCCCTGGCCGCCGTAACTTAGTTGGTTGTCTGCATGCCGTTACTGCCGGTGGCATACTGGGCATTCTTCTGCTGCTCGTAACGCTTGGCAGCACCAGCCACCTTGCCGCTTTCACCGGTGGTGAGCCAGCGCTTTACCCGGCCAGCATCACCTATCGGCGAACGCGTACCGAACGAGTCCAGAAACACCGTAATCACTTCCTTACCCTCGACTTTCGATATCATGGCCAGACACCGACCAGCTTCTGTCAGGTAGCCTGTCTTGCTTAAACCTACTCCCCAGCTGTCGCGATGCACCAGGGCATTGGTATTGCCATAAGACAGCGAGTAACGGGGCTGACGGAATCTGGCGGAGTAGTACCGAGTCGTCGAGTAATCTCCGATTTGGGGGTGCTTGATTGAGGCCCTAACGAGCTTGACGATATCCGAGGCGGAGGCGACATTGCGCTCGGAAAGCCCGGTCGGATCGAAGAAGACGCTGTTGGTCATTCCCAGCGCCAAGGCGGTCTTGTTCATGTCTGCGACGAAGGCATCGTAACCGCCGGGGTGGTGACGGGCGAGGGTGTAAGCGGCCAGGTTTTCCGAGGACATCAGCGCAATACGCAGCATATCAGAGCGCCGTAATTCGGAACCGATGCGGATTCGGGAATAAGCGTTATTGGGGGCATCCTTGTGCCTGGGAAGCACCTCCAGCCACTCATTCAACGGCTCACCGGAGTCCATCACCACCAGGGCAGTCATCAGTTTGGTGAGCGAGGCAATCGGCACCGGACGGTCAGCATTTTTATCCTGTAACAACGTCTCGGAGTCAACATAGGCAACCGCCGCATTGACCGACGCGAGATGAAAGTTGTCAGCCGCCTCATCACCGGCGGCGACAGCGGATGTACTGAAAGCGAGCCAGCACAGGGCTGCTGCTATCGCATACTTCCGATACATAACCATAAACCCTCAGACGTAACGGCCAGCAGAGCCGATCACTACGACCAGCAGGCCAAGCACAAGATTTACTCCGACAAACATTCTTATCTGCCCTACCCGACGTACTGCCTCATCGGTATCGTTGCTCTGGACGGCTTTTTTAAGGCGACGATAGGGTGCGAAATAAATGTGCAGAAACAACAGCATCATCAGTAGCCCCAGCCCCTGCATCGCATGTATGTGCCAGCCAGCTCCAGCCATCCCGCCGAAATACGCGCCGATCATGCCGTACCCGGTGACCAGCAGGACGATCACGCAACCCCAGACCCAACGGAAAAATACTGCCAGTGTGTGGCACCAGAGGACTGAACGCGGGCCGGGGTCCAGCACTTTGCCCGCGGCCGGGCGAAGTGCCATATAGGCAAAAAACATACCGCCAACCCAAATAACCGCGGCCAGGGTATGCAACGCAACAAATAAACTCATCAGAATGCTCTCTTTCTCTGTTAAATCGATGTAGCCGAACTATACCAGCAACCCACAATTAAAAGTTGCAAGAAAAGTACGCCTTCAGAGCAGATCCGTCACCGCGCCCAAAGAAGCCGAGCTGACTGTTTTGGCGTACTTGGCCAACACCCCGCGACGATAGCGGGGTTCCGGGGCAGACCAGCGCTTGCGACGTTCCGCCAGTATCTCTTCAGACACTGCCAGTTCAATGGAATTGGAGTCCGCGTCAATCGTGATTTCATCACCGTTTTCAACCAGAGCCAGGGGGCCACCCTCCGCGGCTTCTGGCGTAATATGCCCGACCACAAAACCGTGGCTGCCACCGGAAAACCGGCCGTCGGTAATCAGCGCGACGTCGCTACCCAGGCCTTTCCCCATGATAGCGGAGGTAGGAGTCAACATTTCCCGCATGCCGGGGCCGCCAACCGGACCCTCGTAACGGATAACCAACACATCCCCGGCGACCACTGTGCCATCCATGATGCGCTCCTGAGCTTCCTCCTCGGAATGAAAAACCCTGGCCTGGCCAGTAAAGCGGGTACCTTCCTTTCCGGTAATTTTTGCTACTGCGCCCGTGGGCGCAAGGTTGCCGTACAGAATGCGCAAATGGCTGTCTTTTTTTATTGGGTTATCGAGAGCATGAATGATCGTCTGGCTGCTCGGATAGGGCGCCACATCCGCCAGGTTCTCCGCCAATGTCTGCCCGGTTACCGTCAGACAGTCGCCGTGCAGCAAATCGGCATCGAGCAGCATCTTCATTAACGGCTGGATACCGCCAATGGTGACCAGCTCCGACATCATATAGTGGCCACTGGGGCGTAAATCCGCCAGCACCGGCACGCGCTTGCCAATTCTGGTGAAATCTTCCAGCGACAACTCCACGCCTGTGGTGCTGGCCATGGCTAACAAGTGCAAGACCGCATTCGTGGAGCCGCCCAACGCAATGACCACGGTAATGGCATTCTCGAAGGCCGGCCGGGTCATGATATCCGATGGTTTGATGTCCTTTTCCAGCAGGTTCAGTACCGCGGCCCCTGCGGCCCTGCAGTCATCCAGTTTGGTCTGGGAAACTGCATTCTGGGCCGAACTGCCCGGCAGGCTCATGCCCATGGCCTCAATAGCCGAAGCCATGGTGTTAGCGGTATACATACCACCGCAGGAGCCAGGCCCGGGAATGGCGGTTTCCTCGATCTGTTTCACCTCAATCAGGTCCATGTCACCCTTGGCGTAGGCACCCACAGCCTCAAAAACCGAGATGATATCGGTGTGATTCTTACCGGGCTCAATGGTGCCCCCGTAGACAAATACCGAAGGACGATTCAAGCGGGCCAGGCCCATGACGCAACCGGGCATATTTTTGTCGCAGCCGCCGATGGCAACCAGGCCGTCGAAGCCCTCGCAGCCTGCAGTGGTCTCGATGGAGTCCGCAATCACCTCCCTGGAGACCAGTGAGTACTTCATGCCCTCGGTGCCGTTAGCAATGCCATCCGACACCGTTATGGTATTGAAAATCAGGCTTTTGCCTCCGGCTTCGTCCGCCCCATGGCCAGCTTCTTCTGCCAGGCCATTAATGTGCATGTTGCATGGCGTCAGGTTGCTCCAGGTGGAGGCAATGCCTATCTGAGGTTTCAGAAAATCCTCATCGGTAAACCCGACCGCTCTGAGCATGGCACGGCTGGCAGATTTCCCGATCCCGTCAACCACGGGGGCGGAATGGCGGCGTTTGCTATCTTCAGTCATCATGGCTCTCTCTGTTGATCCTTGTTTTTACACAGCATTATCTGAATAGTCGTTAACTGCAAGCGCGTCGGGCAAACCGCAAATGCAAAATTCTTTGAAATAATATAAAATATTTCAGTTTTCAGTGTGTTGCATATTATTTCACGACGTATCCGTATTGTAACCAGGCCAACTTCTGAATGGACTCGACACCACCGAAGAACGACAACGCCAGACGCCCGACTTCACGTCGGGACGTCATCGGCCGACCAGCAGTACATCGGCAGGCGACTTTCTGGGCCACGGTCGTGATGCTGGTGCTGGCCGTGCTTTATGGCTTGTTTATTGCTATCTATCAAAGTCTTGCCTCCGCAGACAACTCGCCCACCGTTGAACTGGTCAGGAGTGACCTGCTTAGCTCCCAACCCACCACCACCTATATAGAGCTTCCGCTAGCCAAGATACTCTCGACCGAAGCCTGGCGCGACGAAAACTGGAAAACAGCTCCAGATCACGGGTCCGGCCTGGGTTATTTGCAAACCCCGGCGACTTTTCGCTTCTCTCTGAAAAACGATACCCAAGTCGCGCTTGATCGATTCCTGATGGTACCTGCACCCTTTCTGGACCGCATTACCCCGGTGGCAATATCATCGGATGGCTCCGTCCGGCCCCTGCCCACTATGGGAGACACCTATCCCTTCCAGCAGCGCTTTTATGACTTGCCGCAATGGGTCTGGCCGGTGACTCTTCCGGCTCAGTCTGAGACCCTGTTTTTGTTTGAAGTCGACACTACCGGCCCTACCATTTTCCCTGTCTCAGTCCAGGCCGCCCACGCCCTGATTGGCGCCAGTTCAAGCGTTATTGCCTGGAAAGCACTCCTCTATGGCATATTGATTTTTGCACTGGCGTTCAATCTTGTCATGGTGGCTCTACTGCGTACCCCTGCAGTGGCCTGGCTCGCACTGCTGGTGGCTTCGGTAGTGCACAGCCAATTAGTGATCGATGGCTTTGGCGCCTGGTTGTTATGGCGGGAATGGCCGCTGGTCAATAGTCTGATCTCGATTTCGATACCGCTCTCTGTAGTGGCGTTGTGTCAGTTCACTCGTCACTTTCTGGTACTGGCAGGGCGCCAGGCCCTGGTGTTCAACCTTCTCACGTTGAGCGCAGTTGTCCTTCTTGTCACCACTCCCCTGCCCGGCATACTGCCAGGCCAGGGTACGCTTTTGATTGTTGGGCTTTTAACCTGTTTTTTTGCTCTGATCTCGGCCTTGCGACTGGTCCGGAAGAACATCTATGCTCGTTATTACGCAGCAGCAGTCATTGCCATAATTGCAGGCATTCTGTTGGCATCCATGCGCATCGTTGGCTGGGTTCCGATCAACGAGTTTACTAACTCCGGTTTCTACCTTGGTGCCGCCATGGCTTCTATTATCCTTACCATGGCCGTGGCCCAGAGGCTGCTGGAGGAGCGTCGGAGAAGGCTCAGTGCATTCGTGAGAGCGCGCCATGAGCGCGACCTGAGAACGCGGCTTAAAAGTGATTATGATCGCCTGCTGACCACCCATCGGGTGACCCGAAAACCGAACCGCCCCATCCTTGAGGAGCACCTCGACCGGCTGCAACATAGTGGAGAAGCTTATGAATTATGCCTGGTCCGACTCGAACGCTACACCGAGATTGAACAGACGCTCGGTCACAAAGCGGCGGAACAACTGCTGCGGATTTATCTCACCCGATTCAACCGGTTCCTCAAACAGAACTACGCAGACCAGCTTGTGATGATGAAGGGCTACTCTGTTGCCACAGTGGATACCATGACCCACGCCTTCGCCCTGAAAGTGGCGCCAGGCCGTCAGATCCCCGAGTCTACGTGGATCAACATCACCCGGTGGCTCGAGAGCAGTTTTAGCGAAAGCCAGTACACGTTTAGCTGGCAACCCTCTCTTGGCTTGGCCTACTCACCCGAACATGGCCAGGCTGGCTCCGACGTCCTGTCCTGTGCAGGCTTTGCTGCTCTCAACCCGACCCATACCTTGACAGTGTACGACCCTGCTATCGCAGACCGGCAATACGAGCAACAAATGCTGATGCTGGATGTGGAGTCTGCTCTCAAGAACAATCAGATCCATTTGGCCTATCAACCAAAGGTGCGAATAGCTGATAGTCAGATTATCTCCTACGAAGCGCTGATCCGCTGGGAGCATCCGGTTTTTGGACGCGTGGCACCTGACCGCTGGATTCCTATAGCCGAGCAGATGGGAGTCATTCATCCGGTAACGCTGTGGGTGCTTGGCCGCGCCTGTCAGGACTGGCATATCCTGGCTGAAAAACACGATCCGGGGCTGACCATTGCCATCAATATATCCGCCAGGGATCTGGGGCACCCATCGTTCGATCAAGCCGCCCTGGAGATTCTCAAGGGCCACGGGGTGGCGCCTGGCAATGTCATACTGGAAATTACCGAAACTGCGGTTATGGTCAACACCAGCCAGGCCCGAGCCATGATCCGGGCCCTGAGCCGGGCCGGCTTCCGGATAGCATTGGACGACTTCGGCACCGGGCACTCCTCCCTGAGCACACTGGCAAGCTTTGAGCTCGATGAACTCAAGATCGACCGCAGTTTCTTACAGGACATCACGCAGGACGATATCCGTCAGCGGATATTTCGTACCGCTGTCGAGCTCGGAGACGCTCTCGGGTTGGACATCATAGTAGAGGGCGTGGAAACCGAGGCCGTTGCAAGATGGCTGGGGCAATTCCCCAACCTTTACGGTCAGGGCTATTACTGGGGCTTCCCGTCCCGCCTGGCTTCAGACGAGCGAAGAAACCGCGCCTCAAACTCTGACGGCGGCAAAGGCGGCGATCTGAAATACCCTTGATAGGTATCACAGCCCAAGCCCTGGAGGATGGCAAGTTGCTCCGGAGTTTCAATGCCCTCAGCCTGCACCGTGAGTTTCAACGCCTTCGCCATTGCCACAATGGCTTGGACGAGTTCCTGATCATGATTCAGTTCGACCAGTTCGTTGACAAAACTGCGGTCAATTTTGAGCTTGTCTACCGCAAAGCTTCTCAGATAAGCCAGTGACGAATAACCCGTGCCAAAGTCATCAATCGCCAGCGACACTCCCGTGGCTCGTACGGCGTGTAACAATGCCACCGTCTGTCCACCCAGAGCCATCAAACTGCTCTCCGTCAGTTCCAGCTCAAGCCGCTCCGGGGGTAAACCAGATTTTGCCAACAGATTACTGATCTGGGAGTCGAAATCTCCGTGCGTAAGCTGACGGGAGGATACATTGACGGCTGTTGCTCCGGGCTCCAAACCCGCTTTTAACCAAAGTCCGATTTGCTTTACAGCCGCTTCCAGGACCCATTCACCGACTTTTACAATCTGTCCGGTTTCTTCCGCCAGAGGAATGAAATCAGCGGGCGACACCAGCCCCCAATCCGGATGCTGCCACCGCACCAGCGCTTCAGACCCCACCAGGCTACCTGTGGCCAGATCAAACACTGGCTGATAATACAATACCAGTTCCTGATCGACGATTGCCCGATTCAGGGCCGCTTCGAGCCGCAGGCGCTTTTTCGCCAGCGCGGTCATATCCATGCTGTAAAACGCGAAGGCATTCTTGCCCCGCTGTTTAGCCTCACGCAGCGCTGAATCCGCCTGACTGAACATCATCGAAACCTGTTGCGGACCCGCCCGCACGTTACCGTAACTCAGACATATACCAACACTTGCGCGCACATTAATCCGTTGGGCAGCGCCTATTTCAAACGCCGCTGTGAGCTTGTCCAGCAATGTTTGCGCAAGTATTTCCACCTCAGCCCGGGTGGAAATACTGGGTACAACAACGACAAACTCGTCACCGCCAAAGCGGCCAAGATAATGGGTGTGGCCAATGCTCGCACTGAGTCTTGCCGCTGCCTGGCGCAACAACTCATCGCCCCTGTCATGACCATAGGATTCATTCACAGTTTTGAAGTCATCCAGATCCAGGAAGAACAGCGCAACCTGTTCGATCCTGCTTGCTCCCAAACGCCGCAATGCAGATATCAGGTTTTCACTGATTAAGGAGCGGTTGGGCAGGTCGGTCAGTGGGTCGTAAAACGCCAAATAGTGGAGTCGCTCCTTACCGGCTTTTTGCTCGGTGATATCACTCAACACCGCAATGTAATTAGCCGTACTACCATTTTTATTTTGAACTTTGGAAACGGTTGCCCAATCCGTATGCAGGGCGCCGCTCTTGCGTCGGCTGGTCAGCTCGCCACGCCAGACGCCAGCAGACTCAAGCTCGCCCCACAAGGTTTGATAATCCGCACAATCGCCCGTTCCGGACAACAGCGATCGCAGAGGTTGGCCGATAACATCCGTGGCAGCGTACCCCGTCATGTCGCAGAAGGCTTTGTTGACGTAGACAACACATTTCTGGGCGTTCGCCGTGACAATGCTGTTGTGGGTGTTTTCGATAACAGTACCCTGCACATTTAGCAGGCTGCCAGCCCGATGGAGTTTATTCACAGTCCGGTGCACCAGATACCAGACCAGCCCACTACTCAGCAACACAAAAAGAGAGCCCTTGAAGGTTTGGACCAGGGTCTGGGTCTTGTCAGATGCTTCAGAAAACAGTATCGCTACAGCCTGGTCTGAAAAGGCAATCCAGACCAGGCTGATAGCACCGTAAATCAGGGCGATCCTGACAGGGGATGTTTTAGCGCCAGGTAACCACACGTGAGAACTCCAGTATCCTGCTTCATAAGCGTCGAATGCACCACACGTCGAGAGCAACGTCAGAGAGATTCAATACCATGACTCGTAACAAGAAATGAGTATAGATGGTTTCTGTAACAATGTTTGCCCGTTAGCCCATTGAAACTAATGCCACAACCCTCCATTGAGTACCTACAGCGTTTACCTTCAGGATACCCATGCTCACTAACATACCATTTTCACTGCTTGAACTTGCCTCGGTGCGAGAGGGCGATTCCGTCACTACCACACTCGAAAATACCGTTGCCTATGCCCGTCATGGTGAGGCACTGGAATTTAACCGGTTCTGGCTGGCTGAACATCACAATATGGAAGGTATCAGCAGCTCGGCCACATCTATCCTGATCGGGCACATTGCCAGCAAGACCAACTCACTTCGGGTGGGCTCTGGTGGCGTGATGCTACCCAATCATCCGCCGCTGGTGATTGCTGAACAGTTTGGCACCCTGGCTAGCCTTTATCCGGAGCGTATCGACCTCGGGCTCGGTCGCGCCCCCGGCACTGACCCCATTACCAGCAGGGCGTTACGTCGGGACGGCCTTGGGGCGGAGCAATTCCCCAATGATGTAGGCGTTTTACAGTCCTTACTTGGGCCACTTCGGCCGGGTCAGCAACTCAAGGCCATTCCAGGAGCTGGCACTCAAGTACCGATCTGGTTACTGGGTTCCAGTCTCTACAGCGCCCAGTTGGCTGCCATGAAAGGCTTGCCTTATGCTTTTGCCGGACACTTCGCACCTCGACTTTACCGCGAAGCCATTCAGGTCTATCGGGACAATTTCGAACCTTCCGAGAGCCTGTCCAAACCCTATGCGATGCTATGTGTGCCAGCCGTCGTCGCTGAAACGAATGAAGAAGCGGCATTACTGGCGACCACCAGTTACCAGCGCATACTGGCTCTGTTCCGGGGCCAGCCGCTGTGGCTGAAACCACCAGTAGAAACCATGGAAGGGCTTTGGAGCCGGGAGGAAGAAGCCGGTGTCCGGGGTTTCCTTGACCTCCAGATCAAAGGCGATCGGGCCGCGGTCAAAAGCCAGTTGGAAGAGCTTCTCGCCACGGTCAAAGTGGATGAGCTGATGTTTACCGTGGATCTTTACGACCCGGAGAAACGGCGACATGCCCTGGATATTCTGGCTTCAGTGAAAGCAAACTGAGGCCCGCAGCGACGCTAACTGCGGGCTCAATGAATTCAGGCCTTGCGGGGATCGGTCTCTGCCACCATGGGGTGCTGCTGATTATGGTCACGGAATGACAGCAGGCTTTCGATACCCTGAAAATCAACCAGCCCCCGGAAATCCAGCCAGTCGATCAGGCTCAACAGGCAGATCGAAGGGTAGTGCCACTCTTTAAACTCGCCCGCATCCACCATGGCTGACAACGTGCGCAGGCTAGTCATGATGCGTTCACGCTGAAGGTTGTAAAATAGCGCATCCTGGTCGATATCGAGGCCGGAGCGTTTTGACAGCAACAGAGTGACGCAGGAATCGTTTGCCGCATCAATTAATGTTAGCTGATTTTCCTGGTCCCAAGTCAATGCTGCCGCGCCCAGCTTTGGCCCCAGGTAGCGGGAAATGACCCGGGAGTCATAAATTTCCTGACCCTCGTCCTCCAGCATGGGAATTTTGAGTGCCGGATTATTTTTACGCAGCTCGTCCCGCCCCTCCCCGTAAATATCCAGGTTCACAAAATCATAGGGACGGTTTGCCAGCAGCAGCCGGATACGTCGAACATAGGGGGATGTGGTCGAGCCAATCAGCTTCATGGAGCCTCCGGTTTATCATGTTATTGTGTTAAGACCCGAAGCCACTCTCGTGACATCGGATCGGGTAACAGGCAGCCTCGTCAATATGGCACGGAGAGGCTGCCCATGAATAGTAGTTGGCCATACAACAATCAAACAAAAGGATTCGGACAATGTGCACGATACAACAACTCGCCTATGCAACGGCGGCAATTTTTGCGTTCTCGACAGCTGCTTTTGCCGATATAACCTCCGAGACGGTGGAATATACCGTCGATGGTGATTCCTTTACCGGCTACATGGTCTACGACGATGATATCGAGGGCCAGCGCCCGGGCGTATTGGTCGTTCATGAGTGGTGGGGCCATAATGAATTTGCCCGTAGCCAGGCCGAAAAGCTGGCCGAAGAAGGCTACACTGCATTTGCACTGGATATGTATGGCACCGGAAAGCTGGCAGAACATCCTGATGACGCCAAGAAATTCATGCAAGCCACCATGGGCGATAAACAGGCACTTGAAGCCCGCTTTCGGGAGGCCATGAGCATTCTGCAGGACCATGAAACAGTCGACGAAGATCGGATTGCTGCCCAGGGATATTGTTTTGGGGGTGCGGTGGTGCTCAATATGGCACGACTTGGCCTCGAACTTGACGGTGTCGTCAGCTTGCACGGATCGCTCGGTAGCGATATCAAGCCCGAACAGGGCGCTGTCAAAGCACGCGTCCTTGCCTACACGGGTGGCGCTGATCCGTTCGTACCAGTAGAGCAGGTCACGGGTTTCGTAAGTGAAATGACCAATGCTGGCGCAGATTTGAGCCTGACGGTGTTTCCAGGCGTCAAGCACTCTTTTACGTCCGAAGCAGCTGATGAAACCGGTGAGAAGTTCGGACTGCCGATGGCCTATGACGAAGAAGCGGCTAACCGTTCATGGGAAGGCGCCATGGCATTTTATAAAGATATCTTTTCCCGGTAATCAGCCGGTCGCTTGGCAGGGAGAACACCTGGCGCCGTTTCTCTCTGCCACTTTCGCTCGTCGCGCTCATTCACCCTTCCCCAGCGAACGCCGTCAGCCCACCCAACTTGTCACAGGTTGTTCATATCATTGTCACCAACTAAGGTGAGGCTAGGAAGCCGCTTAACCAAATAACAGAAGGACTCTGAGATGAAGCCAGTGTTAACCCTGCCTCTGCTTATTGGCTCCCTGATTTTACTCTCCGGCTGCAACAGCAGCGACAGCAAGGCTAATGCTTCTGAAGCAACCCCTTCTGACGGTGACCAGACCTCGGTTCAGCTTGGCCCCCGGCCTTATTTCCTAATCAATGACATGGATGAGGGCGATCTCAAAAGCGCCCTGCAGGCCTGTGAATCAAAACCCCAGACGCCTTCGGATTTTTCAATCGCCCACCGAGGCGCGCCGTTGCAGTTTCCTGAACATACCCGCGAATCCTATGTAGCTGCCGCCAGAATGGGGGCCGGAATCATCGAGTGCGACGTCGCCTTCACCAAAGACCGCGAGCTAGTGTGCCGCCATGCCCAGAATGATCTGCACACCACCACCAACATCGTGGCGGTACCGGAACTGAACGCCAAATGCACCCAGCCCTTTGTACCTGCCGACGCAGCCTCAGGCACACCAGCCCAGGCTGAATGCCGCACCAGCGACATCACCCTTGCCGAGTTCAAGACCCTCAACGGCAAAATGGATGCGTTCGATCCAGACGCCATAACACCCGAGGCATATCTGGGTGGCACGGCGGATTGGCGCACTGATTTATATGCCACGAAAGGCACTCTGCTAAGTCATCGCGAAAGCATCGAACTGTTCAGGAAACTAGGCGTCAAGTACACCCCGGAACTGAAGACCCCCGTCGTGGATATGCCCTTTGAAGGCGACTATTCCCAACAGGATTACGCTCGTCAGATGATCAATGACTACATTGAGGCAGGCGTTCGCCCAGCCGATGTCTGGCCCCAGTCTTTCCTGCTTGGTGATGTCATTTTCTGGGTCAATCAGTTCCCCGAATTTGGCGAACAGGCCGTATTTCTGGATGAAAAACCGAACGATCCTGACAACATTTCCATGGCTTACATGGAAGACCTCACCCGGCAAGGTGTTCCTATTCTGGCACCGGCGCTCTGGAAAATGTTGGCGCTGGATGGTAACCAGAAAATCGTACCGTCCGAGTACGCCACTCATGCGAAAGCGGCAGGTCTTGATCTGATTGCCTGGACGGTGGAACGCAGCGGGCCTCTCAACAGCGGCGGTGGCTGGTATCATCAGAGCATCAGCAGCGCGATCAACAACGACGGAGACACTTACACCGTCATTGATGTGCTGGCAAAAGATGTGGGTGTAATAGGCATTTTCTCAGACTGGCCCGCAACCACCACTTACTACGCCAACTGCATGGGGCTTTGAGAGCTCCATTCATGCAGCCGACCGAGAACAGGTTCCATGTTTCTGGCACCTGTCATTTTCGTACCCTCAGCTCTCTTGCCGAGCTGGTACGCTATCGGAGTCAGTAATGGATCGTTGGCGACCCACATAGTAGACCAGTACACCAGCGGTAATGAACATCACCCCGGTGTAAATCGCCGGTACCAGTGACATCGCATAATTGTTCAGCATACCCAGTGCCAACACCATCGACAGGCCACTGTTCTGGAGACCGGTCTCCAATGTGATCGAAATGCTTTGTTGGCGGTTAAGTGCAAACAATCGGGCACCATAGAAACCGATCAGCATAGTTGAAATATTCAACAGCAAAGCCACCGGTCCGGCACTGATAACCGAATCCACAAACGTATCCCGCTGCTGGTAGACCAGGAAAGCAATCAACAAAGCCAGAAATATCACCGCAAAATACTTGACCCTTTGCTCAACAGCGATGGCCAGTGCCGGCTTGAAGCGCCGGACCGTCATACCGATCGAGATCGGTATAATGGTTAACAACACCAGGCTCGCCATGGTGCGCGCGATCGGTAGTGTGATTTCCTCACTCTCTCCCATAAAGTGAAGTAGCGAGCCGTTAACAATAAAGGGAATGGAAAACACCGTCACCACACTGGCGACCGCCGTCAGAGTCACCGACAGTGCCACATCACCTTTGGCGATGTGAGCGTAGAGATTGGATGTAGTGCCCCCCGGACAAACCACCAGCAACATTACACCGACCGCAAGTTCAGGCGTAAGTGGCATCAGACTGGCCAGGCCAAAACCAATCAGTGGTAACAAAATCAATTGGCAACTTAAACCAATGGCAACAGCCTTGGGGTAGGACACCACCCGTCTGAAATCATCAAGAACCAGAGATAACCCCATTCCCAACATAATCAGGAACAACGAAACAGGAACTATCTGCACGTTTACAAGGTGGACAAGTTGTTCCGCACTCATGATTTCTCCCGGAGACGACGCAAGAACGCCATCAGAGTCTAGCGGCTAGAGCAACATGCGGGAAATTAATTTGCCGAATGGGAAGACATAAAGGTAAATAATAAAAGACAAATTTCAAGCAATAAAAAAGGCAGCCTAAGCTGCCTTTTCCGAGAAGCTGTCTGTTATTTACAGAGCAACTACGTTCTCTGCCTGAGGACCTTTCTGGCCCTGAGTAACAGTGAACTCGACCTGCTGGCCTTCAGCCAGAGTCTTGAATCCTGAACCGGTGATGGCGCTGTAGTGAACGAAAACGTCCGGGCCAGACTCACGAGTGATGAAACCAAAGCCTTTTGCTTCGTTGAAGAACTTAACAGTACCGGTAGTAGTAGACATACTTAAACATTCCTGAAATCAATAATTTTTTCTACCTGCATCCTCATGGATGACAGACGTTTACGGAAAAACAGAACTTGCGGAATCAAAAACAGGACGATGAACTACTTACTACTGCGGTATACGTCTTATTCATGAACTGCTGAACTAATCTTTCCTACCCCTCAAACTTTACTCTTTGTATTGAAGAATGCAAATAGTTTTTTCAACGTGTAAGTACAGATACGAAGATTGTGTCAGGACCGTGCCAGCCTCAGTTTTTAAGCAGGGTGTAGCCCATAATGCCAAGCGCGGTCATGGCGATTGAGCCCACCACATGCAGCATAATGCCTGCCAGCGCCATTGACCATTTGCCCTCCTGCATCGCCGCGAACATTTCCAGCGAAAACGTGGAAAACGTCGTGAGTGCTCCGCATAAGCCGGTTATCGCAAAAAGGCGCCACTCTGGTGACAAGGTGGAACCATGGCTGAAAAAGCCGATCAACAAACCCACAAGCCCCCCGCCAATAAGGTTGGCTACCAACGTACCGACAGGAATCGGATGATAGCTGTTATTAAGCCACAGACTCAGGGCCCAACGCAGGTTCGCCCCGAGCATAGCTCCGCCACTCACTGCGAGAATAGACAACCACATTCCATAGACTCCCGATGGAAAAACAAAAAACCCACGATCACCTAAGTGTCGTGGGTCCGGTTTTCGTTCTGGTCACTGACACCACTAAAGCCCTTCGAGATTAACGGAGAGGCCCGGATGGCTCAAGTGATCAGGCAGCGTTGTGATTAATGACCGTTTCTTTCTGCTGGGCAAAAGCGTCGAATGGGAAGTCATCGACACTCAGCATTTCGAGCACATCGGCTTCATACTTGCGCATGAACTCGGCCTCTTCCTCGTTGAATATTTCCGCTTTCAGCGCAGCTTCGAAACGCTCTTCCGGATGCAACGCTTCCATGGGCAGCTCGCCCTTGGCATACGCCTTCGTCGCTTTGCGATACAACACTTCCGCTTTGTCATAGTCTTTCAGCAGGGCATTATAAGTCGCCACCGGGTTTTCCGCTGGCCCCTCACTTACAGCGCTCCAAATGCTCGCTGTGAGTTTGGTGCGAATCGGTGTATCGGTAGAAATCGCCCTCGCCAATGCGCGGGTGGTGTCATCGTGGGGCTTATCCCAGTGCCGACCCAGCGGCATGGTAAATGCCCTCAGAGCCCAGGCCACCGGACGGTTCGGCAGGTTCTGCAAGAACTCGTCCAGCGCGTTTTCCGTGCGGTAAAGCAGCATCGCGAGGCTATATTGCATAATCTCCCGCTCGCCTGCTACCGGTTGGGCTTCATGCCAGTGCTTCAAAACCATCGAGGCCAAATACAGATTGGCGAGCATATCCCCCAGCCTCGCCGATATCAGCTCACGCATTTTCAGTTGTGACCCCAGCGTCGTCATGGCTGCATCTGCACACAACCCGAAGGCCGCACTGAAGCGGGCCACACCTTGGGCATATCGGCTTGAATCGACATCAAACGGCACGTCTGCCTTTCCAATACCGAAAGCCTGCGTCAAGGCCCGGGCAGCGTTACCGAAAATCAGGCCCGCATGACCGAAGAAGGCATCATCAAAAGCGTTGATATCATCGCTGTCTTTCGCAGCCAACTCCCTCAATACATAGGGATGGCAGCGAATGGCGCCCTGCCCGAAGATCATCAGGCTGCGGGTCATGATATTGGCACCTTCGACCGTTATGGAGACGGCTGCACCACTGTAGCCAATACCCAGATAGTTACGGGGCCCGAGGGTGACCGTTTTACCCCCGTGAACATCCATGGCGTCTGTCAGAATGTTCCGTTGCATTTCGGTCAGATGGTATTTGAGAATTGCAGACGGAACCGCTGGTTTTTCACCTTTATCGATCATATTGGCGGTTTGGTTAACCGCAGCCTGGGCAATATAAGTCTGGGCTGCAATGCGAGCCAGAGGCTCCTGCACACCTTCCATATCGGCCACCGGCGTGTTGAACTGGCGCCGAATACGCGTGAAGCCACCAGCGGTACCCACTGAGTAGGCCGCTGCACCGGCGGCACCTGACGGCAGCGTAATACAACGTCCTACAGACAAGCATTCCACCAACATGCGCCAACCTTCACCCGCCATTTCCTGACCACCGATCAGGTACTCCATCGGAATGAAGACATCTTTGCCTTTGATCGGACCATTCATGAACGGTGTTCCGATCGGATAGTGGCGACGACCGATCTCAATACCTTTAGTGGCACGGGGGATCAGCGCACAGGTAATACCGAGGTCTTTTTCTTCGCCCAGCAAGCCGTCGGGGTCAAACATCCGAAAGGCCAGCCCCACCACGGTCGCTACCGGCGCAAGGGTGATCCAGCGCTTCTCAAAGTTGAGCTTGAGGCCAACGACCTCTTTACCCTCGTGGGTCCCCTTACAGACAATGCCGGTATCCGGCAGTGACGTAGCATCTGAACCGGCGCGGGGCCCGGTCAAGCCGAAACAGGGAATCTCGCGGCCATCCGCAAGACGGGGCAGGTAATGCTTCTTCTGCTCTTCCGTGCCGTATTTAAGTAACAGCTCCCCCGGGCCCAGAGAATTGGGTACACCAACAGTGACCATCAACGCTTCGTTACTGGCCAGGCGTTGCAGGACAGCCGATTGGGCCTTGGCGGAGAATTCGAGACCACCGTACTCCTTCGGAATGATCATCCCGAAGAACTTTTCTTTCTTGAGAAACTCCCATAGCTCGGGGGGGAGATCTGCGCGTTCGACCGCAACATCCCAGGCGTTACACATGGAAGCGGCCTTTACGCACTGGTTATCCACGAACGCCTGCTCTTCTTCGGTCAAGCCGGTATTGCGGTTGATCAACAAATTATGCCAGTCCGGCCGGCCGGTAAACAGCTCACCGTCCCAACCTACGGTGCCGGCTTCGAGCGCCACTTTTTCGGTATCGGACACCTTCGGCGCCACGTCTTTAAACATCGCGAAAACACGAGGGGTCAACCAGCTCTGGCGTAGCCCGGGAAGACCGCACACAGCGGTCACGGCAGCGCCCACCAACAACACAAAAGCCAACCAGCCTGAGGCGAAAATCAGCGACAACAGCCCAACCACCACCATAACGCCAATGGCCGCCTTAGCCCCTGACTCCCGGCGCATCACAATCAACAGCCCGGCAATCGCAACCACAAATAGAATGAACGTCATCATAGGCACTCTCTTTCATCCGTGTTCAAAAGTAGATCAGGCAGTTAGAGCCCGTGTTAAGACTACGACTAAAGTACATTATTGGATGACGCCCCGCCAGTTGTCCGAGGCCATCCCGTCAGGCTGTGATAATGACCCGGATTCCCTCCACAGCCATACTGGCACGGTCAACGGCAGACTCCGCAGCCGCCAGTTGGTCGTTAAAAAACTGCACTTCCTCGTCCCGGATGGCAGGGTTGTGACGCCGTAGTGATTCCAGGCGCCTTATCTCAGGCTGAAGAGAATCCCTGACGCGCTGGCGGGCAGCATCACGCAACGGTTCAAGCCGCTCTGCTGCCAATCCGTCACAATGATCAACCATCGTTTCCACCTCGGCCCGAATCCGGGGCACAATCGCCTGGGCGGTGCGACGCCGGATATTGGCACACAACTCGTTCAGACGGTCGTGGGGTAAGGCATCGGACAAGTTACGCCCGTTCACATCCACCAGCACCCGCACTGGCGACAACGGCAGATAACGCTTCAGCTGAAGGGCCTCTGGCGCCGGACAATGCACGGTATAAAGCGCTTCCAGCAGCAAAGTCCCGGCTGGCAGACTTTTAACGGCAAGGCTGGCCAGCGCCGCTTTACCCAAATCGGAACTGGTCACCGCATCCATCACGCCGGTAACCATCGGGTGCTCCCAGCTCAGAAAGCTCATATCCTCCCGCTCAAGGGCTTGTTGGCGATTCCAGGTGACTGTGACCCCATCCTCGGGTAGTTCGGGGAAATGGCCGGTCAGCATGTGTTCGCCGGGACGCAGGATGTCAGTGGTGTCGGAGTGGTAGTCAACGTCGACGCCGAAGATGTCGAACGATTCCATCATGTATTCCTTGACCTGGGCCGATGACTCTTCATCTTCAATCCGCGCAATCAAGGCATCAGCCTGGTTCCGGCGGCAGGAGTTGAGTTCAATCAGCGCGTCGCGACCCTCCTGCAGCATGGCTCTGAGCCGGGCCGCCTCTTGTGCGGTGGCGGTCATCAAGACCTCAAGATCGGAATTTTCTGTCTCCAGTGCTGCCCGCCACTGATCTTCTACAACCTCGCGGACCGCGACACCGACCGCATTGCTCTGGGTAAACGCCTGCAACCCCTCGTCAAACCAGCGGAACTGAACCTGCTGAACGGTGTCTGCAAGGTATGGCACGTGAATGCTGATGGTTTCTGCCTGCCCGATTCGATCAAGGCGGCCGATGCGCTGCTCCAGCAGGTCTGGATTGGCGGGCAGGTCGAACAGTATCAGATGATGGGCGAACTGGAAGTTGCGACCTTCACTGCCTATTTCCGAGCAGATCAGTGCTTGGGCGCCCTGCTCGCTCTCCGCAAAATACGCAGCGGCGCGGTCCCGTTCGATCAGGCTCAGATGCTCGTGGAAAGCCGCACTCCGGATACCAGCACGAAGCTGCAGGTGCATCTCCAGCCCCATGGCGGTTTCAGCATGAGCGCAGATGACGACGACCTTGGCAGGCCGTAAACCCACCAGGGTTTTTTCGAGCCAGGCTACGCGGGGATCGGACGCCAGCCAGAGTTCATCCGGCACGGTTTGCTCTGGTGTCAAAGCCGCCAGGCCGAACGTCTGCTCAGGCCGGGAGTATATATCCGGACATGGCAACGGTGCTGACTTCAGCTCGCGTTCGGGAAAACCGCGGATCGCAGCACGGGTATTCCGGAATAACACCCGCCCGGTACCGTGGCGATCAAGCAATGCATCCACCATGGCCGATACCGGATCCGCGACCGCCAGCAACTCATCCAGTTCCGCCCCAAGCCATTGTCGAAGAACCTCTTGCTGTTCCAGACCGGGCGACACGTTAGCATCCAATAGTTCACGGACGACCTGATTGACCTGTTGATAATCAGCTTCCTGAGCCTGAAAAACTGATAGATCGTGAAAACGGGCAGGGTCCAGCAGACGCAGACGGGCGAAGTGACTGGCCACGCCTACCTGTTCCGGGGTTGCTGTTAACAGCAGCAGCCCTCTGGTCTCTTTCGCCAGAGTCTCAATGGTGTCGTATTCCGCACTGGACGCTTCCGGGGTCCAGGCCAGGTGATGGGCTTCATCCACCACCATCAGATCCCACCCTGCCGCAACAGCATCGGCTTTGGCACCAGGATAATGCGTCAGGAAACTGAGACTGCAGAGCACCAGCTGTTCACTCTCGAACGGATTATCGTCGAGTTCAACGCCGTCGCCTTCCAGCAGCTCATCCAACTCCGGAATCGCTTCATAGCGCGACTCATCCACAATGGAGAAACGAAGGTTGAAACGGCGCAACATTTCTACCAGCCATTGGTGTACCAGAGAGTCAGGCACCACAATCAACGCTCTGCGCGCACGTTCGGTATGAAGCTGGTAATGCAGGATGAGGCCCGCCTCAATAGTCTTACCCAGGCCGACTTCGTCCGCCAGCAACACGCGGGGCGCGTGGCGGCGGGCAACTTCGTGTGCAATGTAGACCTGGTGAGGCAAATGCTGGGTGCGGGCACCGACCAGCCCCTGAACCGGCGAAGCGCGCAGACGATCCTGATGGTGCACTGTGGCTAATCTCAGGCGAAACGCACCGCTGCGATCAAACTGACCGGCGAACAAACGCTGGTGGGGCTCGGTGAAGTGGACATAACTGTTGAGCCTGACCTCAGAAATAACCCTCAGCTCGGCGCTTGCATCTTCCCCGTGATATATCAGGACGCCAGCGACTTCCTCTACCGCTCTGACAGTAAGACGCTCGCCTTCAAACGTTTCAATCTCCTCGCCGGGCTGATAACGAACCCGGGCCAGCGGAGCGCTATCGATGGCATAGGTGCGTTCTTCGTCTATGGCGGGAAATCCCAGAGTCACCCGGCGACCGGAGACATCGGTTACAATACCCAGGCCGAGGCCGGTATCGCTGTGACTAACCCAACGCTGGCCAATTCCAAAATCAGTGTTGTCCAAAAAACCTCCAGACCGGTATTAAACAGAAAAAGACATTTATCAGTCCAGCGCGGGCTGACCCGACGTCTCCCGCACCCAGTAGGCGGTTGCGCCACAAACCGCTGCGGGAACTACAAAAAGATTCAGCACCGGCACCATGGCCCCCAGAGCGACGGGTAACCCGAAGCCCAGAGCCGTCAAGCGCGTGATTTGCAGGTTACGCTTGAGACCCTTGAAACTGACGCGGTGATTGTCCGCTGGATAGTCGACGTATTGCAGCGCCATCATCCAGCAGTTGAACGTGAACCACAGGGCAGCCGCGATCAGGTTTACCACCGGGATCAGGCTGAGAATAAACAGCCCCAGTGCCCTGGGGAGGTAATACGCTATCTTCTGAAACTCACGCAAGAGAGCCCTTGGAATATCCCGGACAATCTGCCCCCAACCGTCATCGGTGCTGACTTCCTGGCCGGTCAGGTGTTTTTCGGTCAGCTCTGACAAGTAGCCATAAAAGGGCGACCCGATGAGGTTGGCCAGAATAACAAAGCCGTAGGCAAGCATGAGCAGGATGACGACGCCGTACAGAATCCAGAATAACCAATCGAGGCTCTGCAGCCAGGCCCAGTCCGGCAGCATACCCATGGCGGCGGCAATCAGAACACTGAAAAATTCGGCGAGCAAATAGAATAACGCGCCGAACAGCAGGATATTAAGCACCAGAGGAATCATCACGAATAAACGCAGGCCAGGCTGTCGAATCAGGCGGAAACCTTCTCCCAAATAACCCAAGCCTCTGAAAAAATTACCCTTTACCATGGCGACCGGACCTCTACTTTGCGACCTCTACTTTGCGGTAGGTTAATGGTAATAATGGGGCGCAGAGCATACCATGTCGCGACGTTTACGGCAGCCGGAAGTACCCCATGACCTTTAAAAAGCGCCTCATTACCGTGTTGTCCTGCCAGCCGCTTTGGCGAGTTGTGCTGGCGATGTCCATCATTGCGGTACTGTATCTGGCCACTACGAGCCAGACCTATCCGGTACCAGCCTCCGCCAATGACAAAGTTAACCACTTCATCGCTTTTCTGGAGCTCACTTTGCTGGCGTTTCTGGCCTGGCCCGGCGCTCGCGTTCTCTACGTCGCCTCACCCATGTTGCTATTTGGTCTGCTGATCGAGTTGGTACAAAGCTTGTTGCCGTACCGCGAATTCTCATTGTTCGATGTCGCTGCCGACGCCTCTGGAATCCTCGCTGGCGTGATTAGCTGGCACCTGTTGCTTAGAAAGCCCGTGTTGTCGAATTCCACGGATTAGCGATATTCGCCCTTTTTTGTGTGCGATATTTCCTACATTGGTTGTGAGAGTATTCAGCAAACTCTCGTACGCAGAACGATTTTTTTCGCAGGGACAATCTTTAATATCATGAATATGAAAAGATTTTAGTTTTAACAGTAAAACCATGTCGGTACGTTAATACAGACGTCACACGATTGTTACCTCCAGATTGCTATAGTGGCGGTGTCAGGGATGACAAGGAACTGGACGAAGCAGTGGACGTGTCCTCACAGGATGTGAGGGGAAGCAGGGACGATAAGGACGCAGCGCTTAAGGGATAACTATTTGGATCGCTAGCTCGGACGCTGGCGCCACGGAGCTGGCTCAGGGAAAAGAAAGCGACACGGTAGTTGCAACCTTCGCAAGGAAGCGTCGACTTGTTCCGACCAAAGGGCAACATATGTTGCCCTTTTTTTTTCAGTTATACTCCCCGCCCCAATCAATGCCTCACTGGCTGCCGCAGATGACGTCCAGACCTGACACTGACGATTACCGCACCCTTTTCCTCAATGATACGCCCCTGATGGATGTGCGTGCCCCCGTTGAATTCGCCAAAGGCAGCTTTCCTCTCGCGCAGAATGCACCGTTGATGAACGATGACGAACGCCATCGGGTGGGCATCCGCTACAAGGAAAAGGGTCAGGACCAGGCCATTGTACTCGGCCACCAGCTGGTTTCCGGAGACATCAAGACTGCCAGGGTAGAAGCCTGGAAACGCTTCGCTATTCAGAACCCTGACGGCTACCTTTTCTGTTTCCGCGGCGGGCTTCGCTCACGATTGACCCAGCAGTGGTTGCGTGATGCCGGTATCGACTACCCGCTCATTACGGGGGGCTACAAAGCCCTTCGACGCTTTCTCATTGATCAGCTTGAGGCACTGATTTCAAGGGAAAACTTTATGCTGGTCAGCGGCCGCACCGGCACTGGCAAAACCCGTCTGTTGAATAATCTGCCCAACCCTGTTGACCTTGAAGGCATAGCAAACCATCGTGGCTCCAGCTTTGGCCGGCAGATAACACCGCAGCCGACTCAAATTGATTTTGAGAACCGCCTCTCCATTGCGCTTCTGAAAGCTTCTCACCAGCCGCACAACACCCTGTATCTGGAAGACGAGAGCCATCTCGTGGGCCGCTGCTGTTTGCCAGACAGCTTGCGAGCCAGAATGATGGAAGCCCCGATGATGGTTCTCGAGCGCCCCATCGAAGAACGTACGGCCATTATTAAAGAGGATTATGTTATCGGCATGGTCAGCGATTTTATCGCACGGGACGGTGAGCAGGCAGGCTGGCTCAATTTTCGGGACTATCTGTTAAGTGCTCTCGAACGACTTCGCAAACGGCTTGGCGGCGACCGCTATGCGCTTCTGAAATCCACCATGGAGTCAGCCCTGGAACTCCAGCGCAGCAGCGGTGAGCTCGGCGGCCATGACAAGTGGATTCAAGCGCTTCTGAAAGACTATTATGACCCGATGTACGACTACCAATTGAGCCAGAAAGAGGGTCGCGTCGTAGTTAAGGGGGATCTGGAAACCTTGCTGAACTGGGCCCGAAAGATCGCTTGATGGGCCCTGGCAGGTGACTGAACGCGCGTCTGCGATGCGCATTGCTCACTATTATCTGTTATAAGAATTCCGAACCTTGGCAACACGCCGGACATCTTTTCGCCTGAATAGTACGTACCAGGCGTATGCCATTTTGCATTACCGAAAATGAACCGGAATAAGGAGTCTCTATGGAAAACTTTTTCAGTGACGAGGGTCAGGCAGCTGAGTTGCTGCAGCAAGCCATAGCCATGGTCATGACCTACGCCCCGAAAGTATTACTAGCCATCGTGACACTGGTGATTGGCCTCTGGCTGATCAATCGTTTCATTAATGTGCTGGACAATAAGCTGGGAGCAAGGGACCCCACACTCAACAAGTTCGTGTGTGGCCTGATTGGCGTCATATTCAAAGTCCTGCTGTTTATCTCTGTCGCCTCCATGATCGGCATCGCGACTACTTCGTTTATCGCCGTCATCGGTGCCGCTGGCTTGGCTATTGGTCTGGCACTGCAAGGCAGTCTGGCTAATTTTGCAGGAGGCGTACTGATTCTGATCTTCAAGCCGTTTAAAGTCGGCGACACCATCGAAGCTCAGGGATTTCTGGGTGCGGTCGCTGAGATCCAGATTCTTTATACGGTCGTGAACACCTTCGACAACCGTCGCATCGTAATTCCCAACGGCAGCCTGTCCAACGCGACGTTGATCAACGTCAGCATCTACCCGACGCGCCGCTGCGACATGACGTTCGGCATCCACTACGACGACGATATCGACAAGGCCAAAGCTGTTATCAAACGGTTGATCGACGAAGACGAGCGTTCGTTGAGCGAACCCCCACCGCGTATCTCCGTGGGCAGCCTCGGTGATAACTCCGTCAACCTTATCGTGCGCCCCTGGGTGCCAACCGATGATCTGTGGCCTTATTACTGGGATATGCAGGAGAAGGTCAAGAAGGCCTTTGATGCGGAAGGCATTACCATCCCATTCCCTCAGCGCGATGTGCACATGTATCAGGAAAAATAAAGGCTCCCCGCCGACAATCCAGGGCTGAATAACCGGCCCTGGATTCGTTTTTCGCATTCTTCCAATCCTCGACTAAGCTGACTAAAGTATGCCCAGAAAGGAAGCCGCTGCCGTGAAAGCTCCGCGTGCAAAAGGTTTCTCAGCCCCCGGGGCGGACCGGTTGTTTGAGTTCGTATTCAGCAGGTAGCAAGGCTCGGGATATGCTGTCATTGCTGGTAGGAGGTTGTCATTATGCCGGTACAGCAGTTAAAAGAATTTCTCGATTCCGCAGGCACGGAGTACATGTGTCTATCCCACCCTCCCGCCTTCACCGCACAGGAACTGGCCCACCACGTCCAGATCGCTGGCGATCAGGTTATCAAGACCGTGATTCTTGAACTCGATGGTAAAATGGCGATGCTGGTCATGCCTGCCACTTGGCGTATACGCTGGGATCGATTAACCAAGGTGCTCGAAACCGACTTCGTTCAGCTAGCTGACGAGCAGGAATTCGAGGCCCGTTTTCCGGATTGCGAAGTAGGCGCCATGCCCCCTTTTGGCAATCTTTTCAATATGACCGTTTATTGCAGTGAGGCGCTGACCTCTCAGCCGGAACTGGCTTTCGCCGCCGGCTCTCATACCGAATCCATTCACATGAAAACCGTAGACTTCCTGCGTCTGGTACAGCCGATGGTTATCAATCAGGGGTTTATCAAGCCCGGCGCTCAAAAACCGGCCTGGCTGGCCAAACGCCGTTCGAACCGAAACCTGACGCCGATACATCCGGACGCACCCGCTCTGGAGCCGGTCCACTACTGAGCGGCGGCGGTTGCTTGCCTGTCTGCCCTCTTCGCGTAAACTGGGGGCCACAGACAAGGAACCAACATGAAAGAACAGGTTGATATTGTGGTGGTCGGCGCTGGCATGGTCGGCGCAGCCCTAGCAACCGGGCTCGGCCAGGCTGGACTCTCCGTTGTTCTGGTAGACCGTGAAAGCGCCCCTGAGTTCGACCAACACCAGCCACCGGACATCCGGGTATCTGCGCTTAGTGCAGGCAGTGAACGTTATCTCAGGCAGCTCAACGCCTGGGCCGGGATTGAGCAAATGCGGACCACTCCTTATGCGCGTCTGTCGGTCTGGGACGCCAGCCCGCATCCGCTTTCAGCTTTGCTTCCAGTCGGAATAAACCGCACCACCTTCAACGCTTCCGATCTCGGAGTCAGCCACCTGGGGCACATGGTAGAGAATCGCATCACCCAGCAGGCGCTCTGGGATAGTGCTGCAGCGCTGCCAACGGTTTCAGTGCTGGCAAATGATGCTATCGTTGAACTCACTAACGGCGACTACATGGCAGAGGTGATTCTGCAAAGCGGTCAGCGTTTTGAATGCCAACTGGTGATCGGCGCAGACGGCGCACAGTCCCGGGTTCGTGAACTGGCGGGCATTGGCACCAGCCGCGATCAGTATGCGCAACAGGCTCTGGTTGCCTCTGTTACTTACCATGGCTTGCCGCAAGATATTACCTGGCAGGCGTTTTATCCCAGCGGCCCCCGGGCGTTCCTGCCCCTCCACCTGACTCAGGCCCGCCCTGGAAGTCAGGGGGCTGAAAGCTGGGCGTCCCTGGTGTGGTATGACCGGCCGTCGGTTCTGGCCGAATTGAAAGCCATGCCTGAGGCAGAGTTTATCGCCGCCGTGCAAAAAGCGTTTCCCAAGGACCTGCCGCCGCTTGCCTCCATTGCTGCCAGGGCCAGCTTTCCGATAGCGCGCCAACACGCACGCCGCTATGTGCAGAATCGGGTGGTCCTGATAGGTGATGCAGCCCACACTATCAACCCGCTCGCCGGTCAGGGCGTCAATCTCGGGTTTCAGGATGCGGAATGCCTGCAAGGGCTTCTTCGGGAAGCAAAGCGATCAGGTGACGATCTTGCACACCCGAGGTGGCTCAATCAGTACGAGCAGACGAGACGCCCTGCGAACGGCCGCATGATGCTTGCCATGGACGCCTTCTATTACCTGTTCAGCAACCGCATACCGCCGGTGCACCTGGTGCGTAATCTTGGCCTGGGGTTAGCCCAGAGATTACCGGGCGCCCGCAATCAAATTGCGCGCTACGCCATGGGGCTCAATGGCGGCACACCCATAAATTAAACCTATAGAGGAATCCGTATATGTCAGGAACACTGTTTACCAAAATCATCAACCGGGAGATTCCCGCCGACATTGTCTACGAAGATGATCTCAGCTTGGCCTTCAAGGATATCAATCCCCAGGCGCCCATACATCTGCTGATCATCCCGAAAAAACCCATTGCGACGGTTAACGACATTGAGGACGGTGACCGGGAACTGATCGGGCACCTGTATCTCGTCGCTTCCAAGTTGGCAGCTGAGATGGGGTTTGATGAGAGCGGCTACCGAACCGTCATGAACTGCAATGAACATGGCGGCCAGACCGTTTATCACATCCACCTACACCTGCTGGCGGGTAAGGCGATGGGCTGGCCGCCCTACACCGATAAACTCAAACAGGCCTGATCAGGCCTGGGGACCGAACAGTCGCATCAGGCCATTGCCAATACTCTCTACCGGTCTGATGATGGCTTGCTGAACCGAGTTGGTGACCACTTCGTTATAGCGGTCGCCTTCCTGGCTCTGCATGAAGTCGATGTAGTTTTTAAGCTGCTCATCCGAGAGTGACTCATAGGTATGCAGGTAAGCAGCATATACCTGCTGCCCCACCATACCCGTGAGCATCGGGCGCTGGTCCTCGACCCGAGCCTTGATGCTCTCGAAATCGGCGGTCTGGCCATTGAACGCCGCCATCGCAGTTCCAAAGGCAGTCTGAACAGCAATCGCAGTATCCACTGCACTTTCCGTTGCCCGCGAAGCGCGGTCAAAGCGGGTAAACATTTGCTCCCGCTCCGTGCCCTGATACTTTTTGATCAGTTCCGGACCGCGACGCTCAATCTGCTTCCAGCCAGCCGGTTTGGCAGCGTCGGCTTCCAGCGAGGTCACCCGCTCTCCCAACGGTGACTGATACCAGTCCAGTACGGTCTGCAGGGTAGACTCGGACAGCCCATCGTCCAGATCAGCTACTACCTGGCCGCGAATCTTAGAGCTGCTGAATGCCTGCCCTACCATGCCGGTAATCGCACCTTTGAGCATCGGGTCCAGATCACCGGTCTGGCTTAAGCCCTGGGAAATACCTTCTGTCAGCATCGCCGGATACTGTTCAATGACCTCGCCCAGGGCAGAGCTACGGAGCACCGACTCCGCCAGTTCAGACGCCATCACACGATGGCTGGATAACATGAAAAGCGCCGGTAACAACAGGCTTGCGATAACGCGGGTAGGAACAGTGGAAAACATTAGGGCTCTCTTTGCGTAATAGATGGAACAAGCCTACTTATGACACGCCACTGCAAGCAGAACAAGGCTCAAACCTTTACAAAAAAGACAGCTTGAAGACCTGCAAGGAAATGTATCAACCCCTGCAGGTTTGCAGGGCGCCATCAACGTCCGACGATTCTCTCCGCTGCCTCGACAGGGGTGTGCCGAACATCCTCACCTTCGACCATAAAAATGACATGCTCAGCGACGTTGCAGGCATGGTCGCCTACCCGCTCAAGGGCACGCAGCACCCACATCACCGACATACAGCGGGAAATATTCCGCGCATCTTCCATCATGAACGTCAGCAGAGTGCGGGTGGCCGCCTTGTACTCTTCATCCACTATTTTATCTTCCTTCATCACCCGAAGTGCCTGCTCGGAATCTAGTCGTGCGAAGGCATCCAGTGCATCGTGAAGCATCGATAAAACGTGGGTGGAGATATGGCGCACCTCAATATAACCTCGGGGTGCCTGACCCTCTTCTGCCAGGGCCAGGGCAAACTTGGCAATTTTCTTGGCTTCATCACCCACCCGCTCCAGATCCGCTACCATTTTGATCACGGCAATAACGAGGCGAAGATCTCTCGCCGCAGGTTGCCGGCGGGCGATTATTCGGGTGGCTTCCTCATCCAGTTCCAGTTCAAGCTTGTCGACAATTTTATCTTTTGCTCGCACCTCATCGGCCAGATGGCCATCACCTTCAATTAGCGCAGTCACCGCATCGCCGAGCTGCTCTTCGACCATTCCGCCCATGTTCAGGAAATCGGCTTTCAGGGACGCCAGGTCATCGTTGAAATTATGGGAGATGTGATCGCCGTAAACATCGTCCTTATCTTTTTTCATAGCAGGATTCTCCTTCTATTTTTCGGTGCACGGCTTAGCCGAAGCGCCCGGTAATGTAGGACTCTGTCAGCTCATGCTCGGGAGCAGTAAACACCTTATTGGTGTCGTTAACTTCTACCAGGTGCCCCAGATGAAAATACGCAGTGCGGTTAGATACCCGCGCAGCCTGCTGCATGGAGTGGGTAACAATCACAATGGTATAACTCTCGGACATTTCCGAAATCAACTCTTCCACCCTCGCAGTTGCAATCGGATCAAGCGCCGAGCATGGCTCATCCATCAGGATGACTTCCGGGCTCACAGCGATGGCGCGGGCGATACACAGGCGCTGCTGCTGGCCACCGGACATACCGGTTGCAGTCGCATCCAGTCGGTCCTTGACCTCATTCCACAGGCCCGCTTTGCGAAGACTGTTTTCGACAATCTCGTCCAGCTCGGATTTGCGATTGGCAAGACCATGAATTTTTGGACCGTAGGCGACGTTGTCGTAGATAGACTTGGGGAACGGGTTGGGCTTCTGGAAGACCATGCCTACCCGGGCCCGGAGTTCTACTACGTCCCTTTTCGACGCGTAAATGTCTTCCTCATCCAGCAGCAATTGGCCCTTGATCCGGCAAATCTCGATGCTGTCATTCATTCGGTTCAGACAGCGCAGGAACGTGGATTTACCACAACCGGACGGGCCGATAAACGCGATAACCTCATTGCGGGCAATATCGAGACTGATGTTCTTAATAGCCCTGTCGTTGCCATAGGACACATCCACATTACGAAGTTTGTACTTCGGGTCGTCCGCAAACGGTTTACCAACGGTTTTCCCTTCCTCAATCACTGTATCCTCGGGTTTTTGCTCTGCTACCGGGACAACTGCTTCATTTTCCTCTCGCACACCGGCCTCCGCTGAAATATTGGAACTCATCGTATTCATATCGCTCTCCTCACCAGCGGCGTTCCAGCCGCTTGCGCAGCCAGATTGCCAGGGCATTCATACTCATCAGGAAGGCCAACAGCACCATAATGGCTGCCGACGCGCGTTCAATAAAGGCCAGCTCCGGGCTGCCCGCCCATAGAAACACCTGCACTGGCAGCACGGTGGCGGCATCAAAGAAGCCCTCGGGTACTTCCACAATAAATGCCACCATGCCAATCAACAACAAAGGTGCAGTCTCACCCAGAGCCTGAGCCATACCGATGATCGAACCGGTAAGCATGCCGGGCATGGCCAGGGGTAAGACGTGGTGCAACACCACCTGCATTTTGGAGGCACCAATACCTTCAGCTGCTTCCCGTACCGAGGGCGGCACACTCTTGATGGCGGCGCGGCTTGAAATAATGATAGTCGGCAGGGTCATCAATGTAAGCACCAGTCCCCCCACAAACGGCACCGAACGAGGCATGCCAAACAGATTGATAAACACTGCCAAGCCAAGCAAACCGAAGATAATAGAGGGAACAGCTGCCAGATTGTTGATATTTACTTCAATAAAATCCGTCAGCTTGTTTTTCGGTGCGAACTCTTCCAGATAGATTGCAGCCGCCACGCCGATGGGGAATGACAACATCAGCGTGACGAACATGACCAGCAACGACCCGACAATCGCCCCCAGCACTCCGGCCCTGGCTGGATCACGGGAGTCGCCGCTGGTGAAGAACACATCGTTAAAGCTGGTTTCCACCAATCCACTTTCTTGCAGCTCATTCACCCATTCCTGCTGCTGCTCATTCAGCTTTATGGAGTAGGCCTTGTCGCCCTGGTGTTTGACATAGACATCTACGTCGCTGTGGGCCAGGAAGGTAATGGTTTGAGTAGTACCCATCCAATCGGGATTGGCCACCAATTTGTCGCGAAGCCCGATTGAGGCATAGGGATTGATCAACCCCCGCAGGGCATTCCGGTCGTCTTCCGTGGCACTCGGGAGGGTCTCCGCAAGGCTCACAATCAGCGGCTCTACAAAATCCGCCATGCGAATTTCATCGGGATTGGTCGGGTCTTCGAGATACATCCGCTCGGAGTCCATTTCGACATCCAGGGTGATGGTTGTCTTCAAAAATCCTGTGTGCCCTTTGCCGATAATGTCAGCCAGCAGCACCACCAGGGCGGCAAGCGCTATAGCGATAGCCAGAACGCCGTAGGCCCGGAAGCGGCGCTCTTTGCGATACCGTCTTTTGAGCGAGCGGCGGACAATCTCCGCCTGTTCAGTGCGATCAGTCATATTGTTCCCGATATTTGCGGACAATCTTGAGAGCAATCACGTTCAGCAGCAGGGTTACGATAAAGAGCATCGCACCCAGGGCAAACGCAGCCAGTGTCTTGGGGCTATCGAACTCCTGATCGCCGATCAGCAGGGTCACGATCTGTACCGTCACGGTGGTAACGGACTCTAGTGGATTGGCAGTCAGATTAGCCGCCAGGCCTGCGGCCATGACCACGATCATGGTCTCTCCAATCGCCCGGGAAGCCGCCAACAATATGCCGCCCATAATGCCGGGCAAGGCAGCCGGGAAGATAACCTTCTTCATGGTCTCGGACTGAGTGGCGCCCAGCGCCAATGAGCCGTCCCTGAGTGTTTGGGGTACAGCATTGATTACATCATCGGAGAGTGAAGAGACGAACGGAATAATCATTACCCCCATCACCAGGCCCGCAGCCAGCGCGCTCTGGGAAGAGGCACCTAATCCCAGGGTGTCAGCGAAATCCGCGATGAAAGGGGCAACCGTCAACGCGGCGAAAAAACCGTAAACAACAGTCGGTACTCCCGCCAGCATTTCCAGCAGTGGCTTCACCACCCCTCGTACCCGCTTATTCGCGTATTCCGACAGGTAAATGGCAGAGAACAGGCCAACCGGCACAGCCACCAATAAGGCAATGGCAGAGATTAGCAGCGTTCCCGTAAAGAGCGGGATCATGCCGAAAGCACCTTCCGAGCCAACCTGGTCTGCTCTTAGCGCTACCTGAGGGCTCCAACTGGTGCCGAAAAAGAACTCCGTAAACGGAACCATCCCGAAGAAACGGATAGTTTCGAAAATAACCGAAAAGATAATGCCGACGGTGGTCAGAATCGCGAGTCCGGCGCAGGCAAAAAAGAACCACCGCAGGGTTTTCTCCACCTGCTCCCTGGCATTGAGTTTTGGCTGGATCCGATACCAGCCCACAAAACCGGCTAGCACCGCAATGGAGATAACCAACAGCGTCATGTAGGTTCCGCTGTTTTCCCGCAGAACCTTAAGTCGCTCAGCCGCATTGATCAGAGGCTCTTCAACAGAACCTGCAGATAGTGCTCCGCTGGCCACATTGCTGATTTTTGACATCAGCAGGCTGGCCTCGCCGATGGATTTCGGAACCATCTCGACAGGCAGTGACCCGAGCACCAGTAACTGTATGATCTGACTTTCAAACGAGGCCCAGAGCGCCAGAATAATCAGGGCCGGAATACCGCACCACATAGCGGCACGAACGCCATAGTAACCGGGTAGGGATTTGAGGTGCCGAATGCCTCCCAGAGGGGTGGCCAGCGCCTTTGATCGAAAATAACCCAGCGCATACGCCACACCGATGAGCACCAGGGTTATGAAAAAAAGATTCGCGGGTTGCATGGCATTTCCTGTCTGCGACTACGGGATCGAGGCGAATTCTACTCTCGCGAAGCGTTATTTTCACGCTCGCCTGTCTGAAATGACGAAGGGTGCGAGCCTGTTTAATGGCTCGCACCCTTTTTACGTCTGGACCGATTTTAGTTAAGCTCACTCGCTGTCAGGTTAGGCATTTCTTTCAGTTTTTTCTGCAGCGCCATCAGGCCATCGCGGGTCGGTACAATCAGGCCGACGTCCTTGAGGTAGCCGTTCGGGCCCATGGCGCCCGGACTGACAAATTCAGCCGCGTATTCCTCAATGCCCGGGACCACGCCAATGTGTGCTTTCTTGACATAGAAGAACATGGTACGGGCCATCGGGTACTCGCCTTCAGCAATCAGGTCGGGCTCCGGCGCAACACCCTCCAGCTCGACAGCCTTGAGCCGGTCTGAATTTTCTTCCAGAAAGCTGTAACCGAATGCACCGTACATGCTGGAATCACCGATCAGCTTTTGCACGATCAGGTTGTCGTTCTCACCAGCTTCGATAAAGGCGCCGTCTTCACGGACGCTCTCGCAGATGGCACCGTGCTGATCTTCACTCAGCTCAGCGGCTTCCGGAAGCTGGTCACAACCAGCGGCCAGGCCCAGCTCATTGAAAGAATCGCGGGTACCGGAGGTCGGGGGTGGCCCCATAACCCGGATTTCGAGGTCCGGCAGGCTGGAGTCAATATCGCTCCATTTTTTGTTAGGGTTCATCACCCACTCGCCGTCAACAGGCACTTTCTCACCCATGGCCAGGAACAGCTGCTCCATGGTCAGGTCCAGGTCCGGCGCATCCTTCGAGCTGGCGATAACAAGGCCGTCGGAGCCGATGGCGAACTCGACAATGTCGTCAACGCCGTTGTTCTGGCAAAGTTCGAGTTCTGAAGGTTTGATGCGGCGCGAGGCGTTGGTAACGTCGGGGTGGCTGGTGCCAATACCCTGACAGAAAATTTTCAGACCGCCGCCGGAGCCAGTGGATTCCAACTTAGGAGTCGGAAAGTCACTGTTGGCGCCAAAACGCTCGGCAACGACGGTTGCGAACGGATAAACAGTGGAAGAGCCGACGATGTTGATGGTATCGCGGGCCATGACCGGTGCAGAGATGGCAGCAATGCTGCCTGCAAGGGCAAGAGATGTGAGGGCTGTTTTCAGTTTGATCACGTTGGTTCTCCGTCATTCGCGTTAGCTGTGTTAGCTATTTTTAGTGCTGAAAGTCACAAAACTTCAGCCTTGGCTGAACTCGTCCTGACTCTCAGGCGAACCGGCGCGGGTGAGCCGATGAATGGAGAATAAAGCCACAGTATGACAACTTTGTGACATTCACTGAAATATTCACTGTGTGATGAATACTGCTTGCAGCAAACGCCCGGAGCATTACCATGAGAGCCAACCCAATAACGACAACTCCTTTCAAAAAGAAAAAAGGTAGCTCTCATGACAGCGCTTGATGACGATAAACCCGTGCCTCGCGGGCAACTGACCATCCAGGTCATCCCCTTACCGTCCGATACCAGCGCCAACGGCGATGTCTATGCCGGCTGGGTAGTCAAACAGATGGACATTGCCGCTGCGTCCACCGCAGGACGAATATCCCAGGGCCGCAATGCCACCGTCGCTATCGACCGGATGGAGTTCCTGTCACCCTTACGGGTCGGCTCTCAGGTGAGCTGTTATTGCGAACTGGTGGATATTGGCCGCAGCTCCATGAAGATCAACGTGGAAGTCTGGACCCTGGACCGGAGCGCTAAAACCCCCCGAAAGGTCACTGAGGCGCTGTTTGTATTTGTTGCCATTGATGAGCACGGCCGGATTCGGGAAGTGCCGGAGCAAGCTCACTAACCTTTAACACATTGAGGCCGCGCCTCCGCTATGGCAGCAAATCCTGCCGGAGGAATCCGTCACCACGTCACAACGGCGGGCCAACTCCTCCCGCAAGCGCTCCCTGGCGCGACGGATTCTGGCCTTGGCGGCCGGTAGTGAAATAGCCTGGGCGCTGGCATAGTCGGCCTGGCTCAACCTGCCAAGGTCACAGGCTTCCAGAATATCGCGGTCATCATCCCCAAGTGCCGGTAAGGCAGCACGTATACACACATCCAGATCGGCTACCGGATCCCGGGGCTCCCTGCCTTCGTCGGGTAAATGCTCAGGCACCGGCACCCAGGTCTTGCGAAGGCGATGGGCGTCAATCAAAGCATTACGAGCGACCCGAAACAGCCAACTGCGGGGATTTTCCAGCTCGCAGAAGGACTGTCCTTCTCTCATCGCTTTGAGAAACACATCCTGTAGCAGATCATCGCATACGTCCGGGTCTTTCAGTTGGCCAAGCATAAAATGCCGGAGTTCCCGGTGGTGGTCATGCCACGCCTGTAGGACATACTCAAACATCATGTTGGCTCCGGCCCCTGAACTTGTCTGCTTTAAACTATGCCACAGCCTGGAACTTCGTAGTATAGGTGTATCTTTTCACTCTGCCGTTCGTCTTCATGCCGCACACTCATAGCCATGCCATAACTCATACCCAAGCCATAGAGAGGAGCTCCATGAGCAGCCAAACTGACGTTGTGACCACCTACGACACCACTGTAAAAATGGGCCTGTTCGAGCGGTATCTGTCGGTCTGGGTGGCGCTGGCCATCGTCATCGGCATTGCCCTGGGCCAGTTGGCCCCGTCGGTGCCGGAGACGCTATCGCGGTTCGAATATGCCCAAGTCTCCATTCCCATTGCCATTCTGATCTGGGCAATGATTTTTCCGATGATGACGCAGATCGATTTCAACGCCGTAGTCAATGTGAGGAAGGAGCCCAAAGGCCTCGCGATCACGACCATTGTCAACTGGCTGATCAAGCCCTTCACCATGTTCGCCATTGCCTGGTTCTTCCTGATGGTGGTATTCGAGCCCTGGATTGCCGACGACCTGGCTAGCGAGTATCTGGCCGGTGCCATATTGCTGGGGGCCGCGCCCTGCACCGCGATGGTGTTTGTCTGGAGCTATCTGACCAGAGGCGATGCGGCCTATACGCTGGTGCAGGTGTCCGTTAACGACCTGATCATGCTGTTTGCCTTCGCACCTATCGTGGTGTTCCTGCTTGGGGTCTCCAACATCCAGGTACCCTGGGATACAGTGATCCTGTCGGTGGTGCTCTATATTGTAATTCCCCTGGTCGCTGGCTACCTGACCCGTCGCACCCTGATCGCCCGCTATGGCCAGCGCTGGTTTGATGAAGTATTCATGAAGCGCCTGGGCCCGATCACCCCGGCGGCTCTAATCGTTACACTCGTGCTGCTGTTTGCCTTCCAGGGCGAGGTTATCCTCGCCAACCCGCTGCACATTGCGCTGATAGCCGTACCTTTGATCGTGCAGACGTTCCTGATCTTTTTCATCGCCTATGGCTGGGCAAAGCTATGGAAAGTACGCCACTGCATCGCCGCACCAGGGGCCATGATCGGCGCCAGCAATTTCTTCGAGCTGGCAGTGGCCGCCGCGATTGCCCTGTTTGGTCTGCAATCCGGTGCAGCGCTGGCTGCTGTGGTGGGGGTGCTGGTAGAGGTGCCGATCATGCTGATGCTGGTAAACATCGCTAACCGCACCCGGAACCGCTTTCCGGACTGAGGCGGCGAGCAGGCTCAGGCGATGACTGGTCGCTTTTCCGGCAACCTCAGCGATAACAGTGCCGCCATGGCGACCAGCGCAGCCGAGATCCACAAACAGGCCTCCAGCCCATAGGCCTGGTAAACCCAGCCAGACAGAATAGTGCCGAGCAGCCTCCCGGCGGCGTTGGACATGTAGTAGAAGCCCACATCCAGCGACACGCCATCGCCACGGGCGTAGCTGACAATCAGGTAGCTGTGCAGGGAGGAATTGATCGCAAACAGCACACCAAACAGCAGCAAGCCACCCACGATCACAACCTGCGGCGACCAGCCCGCCATCAGGCCCCCGGCAATGGCGGCGGGAATCAATGCCAGAGCGGCCGCCCAGAGCACCGCCGGTTTTTTGCCTTCCATGTTGCCGGTAATCTTAGGAGCAATGGTCTGGATAAATCCGTAGCCGATGATCCAGCTGGCCATAAAACCGCCGACTTTCCAGTGGTCCCAGCCAAAAACCGTGCTGAGGTACACCGGCAAGGCCACCACAAACCACACATCCCGTGCCCCGAACAGGAACATTCGCGCCGCCGAGAGCACGTTGATGGCCCGGCTCTTGGACAGAATCTCGCTGAACTTCGGCTTTGACGTGCTTTTACCCAGGTCCTGTCCCAGCAGGAACAGGCTACCGACCCAGACCACACCCAGAACAACCGCCATACTAACAACGGCGCCCGTAAAGCCCGCCGTGACCAGCAGCACACCACCAAGGAAAAAGCCCACGCCCTTGAGGGTATTCTTAGAGCCGGTCAGAATGGCGACCCATTTGTAGAGTTTGCCCTGCTCCGAGTCCGGCACCAGCAGTTTGATGCCGCTCTTGGCGGACATCTTGTTGAGATCCTTGGCAATACCCGACATGGCTTGTGCCGCCATCACCCAGGGCACGGTCAGCATCGCCGCCGGTACCGCCAGCATGGCCAACGCGGCTATCTGCAGGAACAGGCCAATGTTCATGGTACGATTCAGGCCCCACCGAGCCCCTAGATAGCCCCCCACCAGGTTGGTCACCACCCCGAAAAACTCATAGAAGATGAACAGCAGGGCGATTTCCAACGGCGAATAGCCAAGCTGATGGAAATGCAGCACCACCAGCATCCGCAGGGCCCCGTCCGTGAGGGTAAAGGCCCAGTAATTGCCGGTGATAACCAGGTACTGGCGGATGGCGGGTGTCATATCAGGCAGACCCTACCTTGCGCGCCAGTTCGACGGTGCGGTTGGCGTAGCCCCATTCGTTGTCGTACCACGCGTAGATTTTCACCTGAGTGCCGTTGACCACCATGGTAGACAGGGCATCGACGATGGACGAGCGCGGATCAGTCTTGTAGTCAATAGACACCAGCGGGCGCTCTTCGTAGCCCAGAATGCCCTTGAGTTCGCCGTCGGCCGCTTCTTTGAGCAATTGATTTACGGTGTCACGATCCGTTGTCGTTTCCACCTCAAACACACAGTCAGTCAGCGAGGCATTGGTCAGCGGAATACGAACAGCATGGCCGTCCAGACGCCCTTTCAGCTCCGGGAATATCTCGATAATCGCGGTGGCAGAACCCGTGGTAGTCGGAATCAGTGAGCTGCCGCAGGCCCTCGCCCGGCGCAGATCCTTATGGGGTGCGTCGAGGATGGTCTGGGTGTTGGTCAGGCTGTGAATGGTGGTGATGGAACCGTGTTTGATACCCAGCTTCTCATGAATCACCTTAACCACTGGGGCCAGGCAATTGGTCGTGCAGGAAGCCGCCGTCACGATCCGGTCGTTGGCCGGATCGAAGACGTCTTCGTTCACACCCATGGTGATGTTCTTCGCGCCGGTTTCCTTGACCGGCGCAGTCACGACCACGCGCTTCACGCCCTGATCGAGATATCCCTGCAACACCTTCACGGTCTTGTTGACACCACTCGCCTCAATCACCAGATCACAACCGGACCAGTCGGTATCGCCGAGGGCTTTGTTGCGGGTAACCCGGATGCGCTGACCTTCGATCACCATGTCGTCGCCGTCGGCATCTGCTTCAAAGTTCCAGCGTCCATGGACGCTGTCGAAATTCAGCAGGTGTGCCAGGGTAGCGGCATCAGCGCCCGGGTCATTGATGGCGACAAACTCCATATCCGACCAGCCCCAGGCAGCGCGAAGCGCCAAGCGGCCAATGCGGCCAAATCCATTAATGCCGACTTTTATCTTGCTCATTATTTACTCCTGTTTAATTCTGAATTCGATAACATTTCGATAGCACGCCGAGCGAGAGTAAAGGGCTTTCCAGAACCGTGCGGAGCCATGGATGGCGGAGCCCGAACGTACAGGGGTTCAGCCGAGCGTTTATGAAGCGAAGCTTCATGCGAAAGCTGAACGACCGCAATCTGCGATTGCGGGCCGGACCCGCTTGCGGGTATTTACAGCGTGTTCTGGAAAGCCCTTTTCTCTTGCTCGCCCCCTCCACCATCAGATAAACCGGACAACTGGCCGATCTTCCATCGTTTTCAGGCGCTCCAACTCCCTTTCTACCAGCCCGGTGTTACTCTCTGAGGTTTCATCCAGCACCCGTAAAAGCCACTGGGGCAACTGGGGATGAAGGAAATAATAGACCCACTGGCCCTGACGATCGGTGTCCAGCAAACCGGCCTCCTTCAGAGTGGCCAGATGGCGGCTGACCTTCGGTTGCGACGAATCCAGTGCCGTGGTCAGCTCATATACGCATAGCTTTTTCTGCTCACGGATCAGCATAAGAATGGCCAGCCGAATCTCGTCCCCCAACGCCCGGAACACGCTGACCGGGTTGTAATTCAGGGCTTTCAAGCCGGTCTCCTTCTGGTGCACCAAAGTAAACAGGCCAATCCTCTCCTTCAGCTCCTTAAGGGTGAGCGCAAAGGTGGCGTGGCGATTTGCCGGTACCGGATCGCGGAAATCCCAGGCAATCTGCTGCGCCGGCTCACAAACTCTGCCGCACTCGTTGGCCGCTTTCTCGCACAGGGTGATAACGTAATCCCAGTGCTCACCCTGCAAATCGGCCAGCTGTTTACTCCTCAGCCCTTCCACAGAAATCCCGGATTCCGTTAGCACCTGCAATGCCAGAGGATGTGGCTGTGTCGGCCCGGTACCGGCACTGGCGACTTCAAACCGGTCACCGGCCATGTGCCTGAGCAGGGCTTCCGCCATTAAAGAACGGGCGCTGTTAGCGGTACAAACGAACAAAACGCAGCGCTTCATATTCGTATAACCTTATATGTTTATTTAGACATATCTCATTTTTCGGATACTATGACAGAGGGAAACGAAAGTAAATACTTCTCTGATCAAAAATGATCCTGCCAGTCAGAAATGCGATTCCGATGTATCCTTTCGATAGATTGTTCGTCTCCCTCACAGCTATGTTCTGAAATCCAATTCGGACCTATAAATTCTGAAGATTCATCCAGGGAGTACCATGAGTTACCCAGACCTTCCGAACATTGACGCGGCGCTGTTTTCCTCCCCTGCCGCTGACAGACTTTTTGCCGACACGCCGTCTGCACACCCGGCCCGCATACTCCTGCTTTACGGATCGCTCCGGCAGCGCTCGTTCAGCCGTCTCGCTGTAGAAGAAGCCGCCCGGCTACTCGAAGCCATGGGTGCTGAAACCCGAATCTTCAATCCACGCGGCCTGCCGTTGGCGGACGCGGAGGATGCGTCACACCCAAAGGTTCAGGAATTGCGAGAATTGGCTCAATGGAGCGAGGGTATGGTGTGGTGCTCTCCGGAACGCCACGGTGCCATGACCGGCGTCATGAAAACCCAGATTGACTGGATTCCCTTGTCCATAGGCGGCATGCGCCCGAGCCAGGGCAAGACCCTTGCAGTGATGCAGGTATGTGGCGGCTCCCAGTCCTTCAACACAGTCAATCAGTTGCGAGTGCTGGGGCGCTGGATGCGGATGATCACTATTCCCAACCAGTCGTCGGTGCCCAAGGCTTTTACCGAATTTGATGAGCATGGCCGCATGCTGCCGTCGCCGTATTACAACCGCATCGTGGATGTTATGGAGGAGTTGGTGAAGTTCACTCTGCTGACCCGGGACCAGAGCGGCTATCTGACAGACCGCTACTCGGAGCGAGTGGAAAGCGTCGAGGAGGTTTCGAAGCGGGTAAATCAACGAAGCATGTGAAGGTTGATGTGATGTTTGCCAGCCTTGCCTAACTGGTACTGATGCAGTAACTCTCTACACTGAGGATGCCAGTCAACTCTGACCCTGAGCGGAGACTTCACGATGCTGAGATTTTTTCGTATTGATAACGGGCTTATTCGGGATCTCGGTGTTCCAGCGGAGGAGCAGAAGTCGCGCCTGTCCGAGGCACACTGGATTGATGCGGTTGAGCCCGACGAGCAGGAGCGAACCATACTCCAGAGCCTGCTCAGGACAGACCTGCCCGAGTATGACGATGTCGAGGAGATCGAAGCGTCCGCCCGCTGTTTTGTTGATCAGGCCGGCATCCATGTGCATTCCCTGTTTATTACCCAGAGCGAAGGCCGGCACGATACCGTCTCAGTCGCCTTTATCCTCCAGAAAACCTGCCTGATAACGATCCGGGAAGAAGAGCTGGCCGATTTCAGGCTCATACGCATGCGGGCACGACGAAATCAGGTGGAAGCCCGGAATCCCGCGGAGCTCCTGGTGATGATTCTGGAACAAAAGGTGGAAAACCATGCTGATGGCCTGGAAGACCTTCATCGCCAGTTAGAAGAAGTCAGCCATCTGGTACTGGAAGACGAAGAGGCCGAGCTGGATGAAGCTATTACACAACTGGCACGACTGGAGGACAGCAACGGTAAAACCCGACTCTGCCTGATGGATACTCAGCGCGATATTTCTTTTCTTATCAGGAATCTGAAAGGCGAGCCAAAACTGTCTGACACTCAGCGGGAAATCATGCACGACATCGAAACCCTGATGTCCCATACAACCTTTTTATTCGACAAAATCAACTTCCTGATGGACTCGACCCAGGGTTTCATCAACATTGAGCAGAACCAGATCATCAAGACCTTCTCGATTGCCGCAGTGGTATTCCTGCCACCCACGCTGATTGCAAGTATCTATGGCATGAACTTCGAGTATATGCCGGAACTGAAATGGCTACTGGGTTACCCCTCGGCCATCGGGCTGATGATCATGGCCGGCATCGCTCCTTACTGGTTCTTCAAGCGTAAGGGCTGGCTTTGAGGCTTGGGTAGCTGGTATCGATTTTGGAGTAAGCAGGAATTGGGCAGGTCTTTCCAAAACACGCTCCTTCGGCACCTCCATGTGGCGCTTGAGCTCCGCCATGAATGGCGGAGCCCAAGCCGAACAGGACGTCCCGAGGCGTGTTTTAAACAAAGTCCCCCAGCCTGCGCTTTACAAGGAGCCGGGCCTACATTCAGCAGGCTTCCAGCGGCGCATACGCCAAAACAAGCCATTTGGCACCCTCGTCAAAATTGACCTGTACGCGAGTGTGGTGGCCGGTGCCTTCACAGTTCATCACCACGCCTTCGCCGAATTTCGGGTGCCGCACGCACTGGCCGAGACTGAAGCCGGACTGCTGGGCGGAATCCTGGCTGAACATGCTTTCGTTCGGCCGCTGCATGTTGACCGGTCGGGTCACGGTGTTGCGCAGCCGCACTTCCTGAATGCAATCACTGGGGATTTCCCGCACAAATCGTGACAGCGCGTTGAATTTTTCCTGACCATAGAGACGACGGGATTCGGCGTAAGTCAGCACCAGCTTTTTCATGGCCCGGGTAATGCCCACATACGCCAGACGACGTTCCTCCTCCATCCGGCCGGGCTCTTCCAGAGACATGCTGTGAGGGAATAACCCCTCCTCCACGCCTGCCAGAAACACCAGCGGGAACTCCAGACCCTTGGCGGAATGCAGGGTCATCAACTGCACGCTGTCTTCATGGGCTTCGGCCTGGGATTCACCGGCGTCCAGGGCCGCCTGGGCGATGAATTCAGACAGCGCGTCCATCTCACCATCCACCTCGAAATCGGCCATGGCGTTGATCAGCTCATCGAGGTTCTCGACCCGGGCCTGACCTTTCTCGCCCTTCTCGTTGCGATGATAGTCACGCAAACCACTGTCGGCAATGGTCTGTTTCATCAGTCCTTGCAGCGTGGCATTGGGCGCCAGCACCGAGAGTTCTTCCACAATATCGATAAAGCGCTGTAGACCGGTTTTAGCGCGACCCTTGAGGTTGCCCGCTGCCAATAACCGGTGGGATGCTTCCCACAACGACAGACTCTCCTCCCGGGCCAGTTCCCGAACATCCGCCAGGCTCTTGGCGCCAATGCCCCGAGGGGGAATATTCACTACCCGTTCAAAGGCTGAATCGTCATTGCGGTAATGCACCAGCCGCAAATATCCCAGGGCGTTGCGGATTTCCTGACGATCATAGAACCGCAGCCCTCCATAGACCCGATACGGCATGCCCTGGCGCATCAAAGACTCCTCCAGCACCCGTGACTGGGCATTGGAGCGATAAAGGATGGCACACTCGCTGCGCAGATTACCCTCGGAAACCCAACTGGCGATGGTATCGGCGATGTAGTTGGCCTCATCCTGCTCATTGAAAGCCGCATAGAGGCTGATCGGCTCACCTTCGTCGCCATCGGTCCAGAGCTCTTTGCCTAACCGCCCCTGGTTGTTGGCAATCACCGAGTTGGCGGCTTTCAGAATAAGCTGGGTAGAACGGTAGTTCTGCTCAAGCCGCACCAAACGTGCGTTAGGAAAATCCCGTTGGTATTGTTGGATGTTTTCGATCTTGGCGCCACGCCAGCCATAGATCGACTGGTCATCGTCCCCCACTACGGTCAGGGGCACACGATTACCCGCCAGCACTTGCAGGAAAGCGTATTGAATGGTGTTGGTGTCCTGGAACTCATCCACCAGAATGTGCCGGAAGCGGCTCTGGTAATGGGCCAGTAACTGGGGGCGATAGAGCCAGAGTTCGTGGGCCCGCAGCAACAACTCGCCAAAATCCACCAGGCCCGCCTGCTGGCAGAGCTTTTCGTACTGACGGTAAATTTTCAGCATGGTGGACGTGAAGTGATCGTCCGGGTTGTCCTGGATATGGTCCGCCCGCAGGCCTTCGTCCTTCTGGTTGTTGATAAACCACTGCGCCTGTTTAGGAGGCCAACGGCTTTCGTCAATCTGGAACTCCCGCATTACCCGCTTGACCATGCGAATCTGGTCATCGCTGTCCAGCACCTGGAAATTTTCCGGCAGGCCTGCATCCTGCCAGTGGGTACGCAGCAGCCGATGGGCAATGCCGTGAAAGGTGCCAAACCACATACCCCGGGTGGGCAGGTTCATCATCTGCTCAATCCGGTAGCGCATTTCCCGCGCTGCTTTATTGGTAAAGGTCACCGCCAGCAGGCTTGTAGGGGGCAACTGATCCACCTGCATCAACCACGCCATCCGATGCACCAGCACCCGGGTCTTGCCACTACCAGCGCCCGCCAATACCAGCAAATGGTCATTCTGGGCGGTAACTGCCTCCCTCTGGGCATCGTTGAGGGGGTCAATAATCGGGGAAACATCCATGGGCAGACATCGCTGTGTGCAGGTGAATTGGTGGCGGGATTATAACAGGCCGGGCCGGTAACGTGGGCAATGCACTGCGGGGGGAGTTCAACGAACTTGTTCGTGGGCGCGCAAATGCCTCGCTCACGGTCTATCGTAGCGGTATGGCTACCCTGTTTCCGGCCTTAACGCTGAGCCTTGGCCAACGCCAATAGCTGGAAACAGGAATTCATTTAGTACAATATCTGGTCAGAATGCCCGTGGCACCGTCTGCGCTTCAACAAACTCGAACAGCCCTTCAAGACCACCCTCACGGCCGATACCTGAAGCCTTCATACCGCCAAACGGGGCTTCCGGCGTCGGTCCGGTACCGGTGTTCCAGCCCACATGACCGAATCGCAGTTCTGCCGAAACGCGCTGGGCACGCTCCGCGTTTGCCGTAAAGACATAGGCCGCCAGGCCGAACTCGGTATCGTTACCGGCCTTGATGACTTCTTCCTCGGTGCGGAACGACGCCATTGGCACCAGTGGACCAAAGGTTTCCTCACGGTAACATGCCATATCCCGGGTCACACTCGAGAGCACTGTCGGAGGGTAAAACAGATCTTTGCCGCTAAGCTCAGACGGATTGCGTCCGGCCACCAGATCCGCACCTTTCTCCAGGGCATCTTCCACATGCCGGCGGACTTTATCAAAACCGGCTTTGTTGATCAGCGGGCCAAGGTCCACATCGCCTTTGATGCCATCACCGATGGTCATGCGGTTTACCCGTTCCGCCAGCTTTTCTCCGAACGCATTCATGACGTTTTCATGAACAAATATACGGTTGGCGCAAACACAGGTCTGGCCACCACCGCGGAACTTGTTCGCCATCAGGTTATCGGCGGCGGCATCCAGGTCTGCATCCTCAAAAACGATAAACGGCGCATTACCACCCAGCTCAAGGGCCAGTTTTTTAACCTGCTCGGAGGTGTCTACCAGCAGTTTGCGACCCACTTCGGTGGAGCCGGTAAAGCTCAGCATCGGCACGTCAGGATGCTCACAGAGCACTTTTCCGATCACGCTGGCCTTACCCATGACCAGGTTCACCATGCCCGTGGGCAAGTCGACTTTTTCATGCATAAGAGAGAACAGGGCAATCATGGTCAGCGGCGTTTCGCTGGCTGGCTTGATGACCGATGGGCAACCGGCTGCGAGGGCTGCAGACAGCTTTTTGGCGATCATCCCGACCGGGAAGTTCCACGGCGTGATCAGGCCTGTCACACCGATGGGGCGATAATGAACCGTCCAGGTGCAGTCTTTCGGCTTTTCGGTCAGCGTGTGTGCGTCCAGGGCCTGGATATGCTTGGCACAATAATCAAAGAAGCCCGCGGCGTATACTGCTTCACCTTGCGCTTCCTGAAGGGGCTTACCATGCTCCATACAGAGAATCCGACCGACCTCTTCTTTATTATCAATCAAGGCGTCGCGGATACCTTCGAGCCAGCCACGGCGGACTTCAAGGCTGTAAGGACTGCCCAGGCGCAAGGCCTGCTTGCCAGCATCTACCGCCGCGTTGACATCGTCCGCTGTCATCGAAGCGACCTGGGCGATACAGTCGCCGGTCGCCGGATTATAAACGTCAAACCGGTTCCCATCGGAGGCATCCGACCAGCGCCCGCCGATGTAGCCTGTGAAATTCTTCAGTAAGGGTGACTCAATCATATCGGCTCCTTATTGTGCATTGATGCCGTAAGCTTTCTGTAGTGCTTAAGCAACAGTAATTGCGCACGGCTCAGGGTTAGTTGGTTCATAGTGGCTGCAGATTTCATTGCTGTAAAGCAACAGGGCTTTTGACCCACCCCCCGGTATGCCTATACTCGGTGGATAAACTCACAGGAGGCCGGACAATGAAAGCATTTTTCCATCCTGCACAGGATCAGCACATTCCAAAAACCTACTTTACCCGCGGACAAATGCGCCAGCCTCAGGAAGTGCCAGACCGCACGGCGCAAATGCTTGAAGGATTGAAGACATTGGGCATACCCGTGCTACAACCGGCAGATCAGGGCGCTGGCGCGATTTCCAGAGTCCATGACCTCGGATATCTGAGATTCCTTGAGTCGGCCCACCGGCGCTGGAAGGAAATTCCGGAAGATTGGGGCGATGAGGTGATGTCCAATATCTTCGTACGCTCGCCCAACGCCATGAAAGGCATCCTTGCAGAAGCCGCCTGTTACCTGGCTGATGGCAGTTGTCCCATTGGAGAAAACACCTGGCATGCCGCTTACTGGTCTGCGCAGACAGCCCTTGGCGCCACCGATGCGCTGATCGCTGGCGAACGCACGGCATACGCCGTCTGTCGCCCTCCCGGGCATCATGCCCGCCGCGCGGCTGCGGGTGGGTTTTGCTATCTCAATAACGCCGCTATCGCCGCCGAGAAGCTGACCAGAAAATTCCCTCGAGTGGTGATCCTCGATACCGATATGCATCACGGCCAGGGCATTCAGGAAATTTTTTATCAGCGCAGCGATGTGCTCTACATTTCCATCCATGGTGACCCCACCAACTTCTACCCGGTCGTCGCCGGTTTTGAAGACGAGCGGGGCGAAGGTGAGGGTTACGGCTACAACATCAACTTGCCGATGCCCCACGGCTCATCCGAGCAGGACTTCTTCAACCGCCTGGAAGAAGCCATGGCCGCCATCAAACTGTTCCAGCCCGATGCTATGGTGCTTACCCTGGGGTTCGATATCTACAAAGATGACCCTCAGGCCAAAGTGTCCGTGAGTTCGGAGGGGTTCAGCCATCTCGGCAAGCGCGTCGGTCGCGCCGGGCTGCCTACGCTGGTTGTTCAGGAGGGCGGCTATGATATCGAAACTCTGAGCGAGAACGTTCAGCAGTTCTTCAATGGCCTGGGAATCTGATGCCAGATCAGCGCCGGTCAGGTATTACCCATACGGTTTCCAGAGAGATGGAAGCCATACATTTTCAGGAGCTTTCTGTTACATGAGTCAGGTCAAAATGAATGCATTGGTGTCCCCAGAGGGCAGTCTTGAAATCCTGTCCAACCATGAGGTCAATCGGCTGAAAGACCGCAGCGAGGGCGGTTTGTATCAATTGTTCCGGCAATGCGCCCTGGCCGTACTCAATACCGGAGTGGAAACCGACGATTGCAAGGACCTCATGGAGGCTCATGCGGATTTCGATGTGCGTCTGGTGCCACAGCCGAGGGGCCTGAAACTGGAACTGATCAATGCGCCCGCCAGCGCTTTTGTGGATGGCGAGATGTTGCGGGCGATTCGCGAGCACCTGTTCTCAGTGCTCCGGGATATCGTGTACTCAAACTCGATCCCCACCACTGCCGCCGGTTTCAATCGTCAGGAACCAGCGGATATTACCAACCTGATTTTCCATATCCTGCGCAACGCCCGTGTTCTCCAAGCTGGGCGGCAACCGGATATGGTGGTGTGTTGGGGCGGCCATTCCATCAGCCGGGAAGAATACGTTTACAGCAAGGACGTCGGGCATGAACTGGGGTTAAGAGGCCTTAGTATCTGCACCGGTTGCGGACCGGGTGCGATGAAAGGTCCGATGAAGGGTGCCACCATCGGCCACGCCAAGCAGCGGGTGAAAAACGGCCGCTACATAGGCCTGACCGAACCCGGCATTATCGGAGCCGAAGCGCCCAACCCGATCGTTAATGAGCTGGTGATCATGCCAGACATTGAGAAGCGCCTCGAAGCCTTCGTGCGAGCAGGCCATGGCATTATTGTATTCCCCGGCGGCGTCGGTACGGCAGAAGAAATCCTGTATCTGCTGGGTATATTGCTGCATCCGGATAATATCGACCTGCCGTTTCCGGTCGTTTTCACCGGCCTGCCGGAGAATGCTGAATATTTTCACATGATCGATGAATTTATTCGCAATGCACTCGGTGAGAAGGCGGCTGAAAAGTACGAGATCATTATCAATGATCCGGCCCGGGTAGCCCAGACCATGAAAACCGGAATTGCAGAGGTGGAAACCTTCCGGCGCGCCATGCAGGACGCCTACTACTTCAATTGGATGCTCAAAATTGATCCAGTCTTCCAACTGCCATTTGAGCCGGACCACGCCAATATGAGAGCACTGGAACTACACAAAAACCAGCCGGTTCATATGGTTGCCGCCAACCTGAGAAAAGCCTTCAGTGGCATTGTCGCAGGCAACGTCAAGGCCCAGGGTATCCGACAGGTTCAGGAGAAAGGGCCATTTGAAATATCCGGTGACCCGACGTTACTGAAACCGCTGGAAGCCATGCTGGAAGCGTTTGTAAAACAGAACCGCATGAAACTGCCGGGAACGTCGGCCTACAAGCCAAGCTACAGGATCATCACAGCGGAAAAAGTTTAACCCGGCGGAAAAATTTAGAGAGTATCCGACATTGGCGGAGCACTACCCACGAGCGCCCCGCCAATACCAAAGCTGCAATCGAACCCGGTTACTTTCCGCTGGCAGGCAAGCTCGCGTAGTACGCCGCAAGATTGGCAATATCGTCATCACTCAAGCCAGCGGCCTGCGCTTGCATTATGGCTGCCTGGCCGCCGTTACGCTGCTTGCTTTTGTAGGCCTTCAGTGAGGACACGAGGTACGCCTCGTTTTGACCTGCCAGGTTCGGATAACCCGGAATCTGGGCAATACCATCAGCGCCGTGACACGCCGCGCATACTGCGGCCTTCGCTTTACCTGCCGCCGCATCTGCGGCCAGGGAAAGACCGGGGCTGGCCATTAACAATGTCGCGAAACACGCAGCAACCTGATTTTTCAGTCTCATGGATTCTACCCTCCCATCTCTTTTAATATACGTTAGCTTGAACTAAGGAGCCTCTGATTAACTCCTGAATCGTCTCTGCGCGCTCTGAAGGCTGTAGGTGCAAGGCGCGGCTCGCCGCCAATGGCCGTAGCCCTTGGCAAGAGTCGCAACGCCGCAGATGCAGCCTTCAGAGCGCGCCCTTCGGGGCTTTCAGAGCGATTCACACTCCGCGTTGCGACTTCTTGCAAGGTCCAGACATGACTGCAAAGTCGCGCCTTGAGTGTGAATCGCTCTGAAAGCCAGAGGCGATCCAGGAGTTAATCAGAGGCTCGCTATATCTTTAGATCACGGGCTTTTCGCGGTAGGTTCCCCACATTTTCTTTAACGTTTCGATGATATCTCCCATAGAGGCGCCCTCTTTTACTAAATCGATAGTAATTGGCATAAGATTTACCGACTCATCGGCCGCTTGCTCTTTAAGGGTCTCCAGAAGGCTTTGTACTTTCGCCTCATCGCGGTTATTTTTAACTTTTTCCAAACGATCGATCTGGCGTTTCTCAGTTTCAGGATCGTGCGGGTGTATCTCAATTTTTACGTCATCTTCGTTTTCTACAAACATATTTACACCAATGACGGGTCTCTCGCCGCTGGCTTTGCGTAACGCGAAGTCATACGCCGAGTCAGAAATACCTCGTTGAAAATATCCGTCTTCAATACATTGCAGTGTGCCACCGAGCTGCTCAACCTCATCCAGTATTTTCCAGGTTTCCTGCTCAATTTTATCCGTGAGCGACTCAACGTAATAAGATCCACCCAGCGGGTCGACGACTTGAGTGATATTGGTCTCGTAAGCGATGATTTGCTGAGTTCGAAGAGCAATTCGCATCGCTTCTTCGGTCGGAATAGCAAAAGCTTCATCCATTCCGTTCGTATGCAGGGATTGAGCGCCTCCCAATACTGCCGACAGCGCCTGGAGTGCGGTTCGAATTGGGTTGATAGTGTATTGGGGTTTGGTTAAAGTCGCTGCAGCAGTTTGGGCATGGAAGCGAAGACGGCTAGCTTCTGGCTTGGTTGCACCGAATTTTTCGCGCATTATTTTTGCATAAACCCGTCTCGCAGCCCGAAACTTCGCAATTTCTTCGAAGAAATCAGCCTGACTTACGAAAAAGAATGATAGCCGCGGCGCGAAGTCATTTACATCAACCCCTGCATCAATTGCAGTTTTTACATATTCCATCGTTGTCGCCATTGTATAGGCTACTTCCTGGACCGCAGTTGAGCCAGCTTCCGAGATATGATAACCCGATATATTAATGGGATTATATCGTCTCATATTTTCTGAGCCGTATTGAATGCAATCACGTACCAGCCGAACAGAAGGCTTCACCGGGAAGATCCATTCTTTCTGAGCGATATATTCTTTTAGAATATCGTTTTGAATAGTTCCCGACAGGTCATTCAGGTCATAACCACGTTTTTCCGCCAGTGCAATATACATAGCGAACAAAACCCAGGCGGATGGATTGATTGTCATAGATACCGAAATTTTGGTTAGATCAATATCTTCAAACAGCTCCTCCATATCGGCCAGAGTATCGATGGCAACGCCTTCCCGACCTACTTCACCCTGGCTCATGAAGTGGTTGGAGTCATAACCCATTAACGTGGGCATGTCGAAATCGATAGACAAGCCCGTTTGACCTTGAGCAATCAAATACTTGAAGCGGCCGTTGGTTTCTTTGGCTGTGCCAAAACCCGCTATTTGCCTCATTGTCCAATTACGCCCCCGGTACATAGTGGGGTAAGGACCACGAGTAAAGGGATATTGCCCCGGAAATCCTATGTCTTCGAAGGCGCTGTCTTTAATGTCTAAAGGTGTATAGGTGCGCTGTACCGGCATGCCGGAGGCTGTAACATATTCCGACTGACTCTCCGGAGCCCTTTCAACAAAAGTCGCTACTTCGTCTTTTTCCCACTTACTGAACTCCTTTTCCATATGCTCAATAGCAGCGTTATCGTATTGTTTAGTATTCGTCATGAATTCTCTCCTTCATATTTTTAAGCAGTTCCACCGCAGCACCATAGGGGTCAATCTCGCGATGAGTAACCTTATTTAGTAAATCTTCGGTTCTGGATCGGCTGTCACGTACAAAGTTATCTCTGACAATTCCTTCAGAAACCTTTAAAACACGAGTCAACGCAATTTGACGACGCCGCTCCCTGATTTCATCCGTTTGTTCTAAATGTTTTCTGTGACGATCTATCGCTACCATCAATTCATCGAAGCCACTGTGCTTTTCTGAACTGGTTGGCACTACCGGCACCCGCCAAACCGACTCTCCGGGCTCAAGGCTCATCATCAGCATTCCTTTGAGCTCCTGGATGGTTTTGTTAGCGTCTGGACGATCGGCCTTGCTGACCACGTGCACATCCGCAATTTCGAGCACACCTGCTTTTATAGCTTGGATGTCATCGCCCAGACCGGGCGCATTGACTACCACGGTGGTATGCGCCGCCCGGACGATATCGACCTCATCCTGACCCACGCCCACGGTCTCTATAAGAATTACGTCGAAACCTCCGGCGTCCAATAAGTCGACTGCGTCCAAGGCCGGTCTCGCCAGGCCTCCAAGCGTTCCTCTGGTGGCCATACTGCGAATAAAGACGCCAGGATCCGAGACCAATTCACCCATCCGAATGCGATCTCCCAGAATTGACCCCCCAGAGAATGGGCTGGAGGGATCAATTGCAATGACCCCGACCTTACGGCCACTGGCACGGAATTCATGTACCAACTGGGTGACTAGGGTGGACTTTCCAGCACCAGGCACCCCGGTAATACCCACTACATGTGCGCGTCCAGTGCATTTGTATATTTCCGCTAATGCAGAACGGACCTCTGCATCTCCTCCCTCAACGCGGGTAATCAGTCTTGCGATAGCGCGCAAATTCCCGTCGCTCACTCTCGCGGCTAACTCCATTGATGGTATTCGGTTAATCATCAACCCTCCCCAAGCTTTTTATTCAAGCTTTTATAAAGGTCACGATCATCTATTACGCGCTGTGCTTTGAAGTCAGTGCGGGGGAAGGTATCAGGGCCTACCATTTCAACGTTGGCCCGAACGCCCAATACTTTATTAAGCTCAAGGGCGGCTTTCTCACCTAATTCTTTTACTGCGTTGGAATCACGCTGTGCCACCTTGTGATCGAACTCTGCCTGAACGACCAACTCGTCCATCGACCCGCTGCGTGAGATAACAATTCGGTGCTCTCCTCCGTATCCTGTCAGGCCTTCTAACACTTCCGCTATGGCGCTCGGATAAACGTTTTCACCACGAATCTGGAACATGTCATCGATACGACCATAGATTCCTTTTGGCAATCTCGGGTAGGTACGACCACACGGATTATCTTCCAGCACCCAATGGGTCAAGTCTCCCGAAACCATGCGAATCATTGGCTGGGAGGTTCGCTCGAGGTGCGTATAAATTGGCGTCCCCTGCTCCCCGTATGGCACGCGCCTGTGGGTCTCCGGATCAGACACTTCGGTATAAACTATGTCCTGCCATAGCAACATCCCTTCCGTGCTTTCAGTCCCAGACGCATGCATCCAAGGCGTTAGTTCAGCCATGGTTCCGCAATCCACGACTTTGGCACCGTAAATATCCTGGATTTTATCGCGGATGGAAGGAATGGAGCCGCCAGGTTCACCGGAAAAAAACAGCACTTTCAGGCCAAACTCTCGTGGATTAACACCGCCTTCACGGGCAACCTCCGCCAATCTCAAGGCATAAGAAGGAGTAGAATAGAGCCCGGCTGGTTTCATCATCTGCAGCCAGGTAACTGCTCGGGCCGTCATCCCGGGCGCACCAGCTCCAAAAGGAAATGCTTTACAGCCCAGTCTCTCAGCGCCCATCAGCGCGCCCCAGGACCCCATATAAAGACTCAGAACCGCCGCGACGAATACGGTGTCCCCTGGCCGAAGCCCCATGCCCCACATAATTCGCGCGTGATTATTGGCAATGGTTTGCCAATCACGTTTTGAGATACCAAACGCTGTTGGTCTGCCGGTTGTGCCCGAAGTACCGTGGATATGGTAAATTTCACTCTCCGGACAGCATAGATAATCACCAAATGGCGGATACTCAGCCTGGGAATTGCGCAGTTCCTGCTTGGTAACGACGGGAACATTTTCGAAGTCAGCAACAGTGCGGATATCTTCAGCCTTTATACCGGCGGCATCCCACTTACGCTTGTAAAACGGGGAATTCTCGTAGGCATAAGACATAACCTCTCGCAAACGCGCAGCAATAAATACGTCACGCTTTTCCGGATCCATAGTTTCACGCTCAGGAAACCAATAAGGACTGTCTGTCTTCGGAAAATACTCATTATTATAGTTCTGGGGATAGTTCCACTCCTCCATCGGAGACTCCTAATGTAGCTGTTTATTGTCGTTTTAGGATGTTTGTGAACAAGTCCATCTTGATAGGGAGGTCTCTTACCTGGCGCCGCGCTTTGCGACCAACTCGCGGAATGAATCAATTATTTCTTGTGGCGGAGTGTCCTGGAGCAGGATTTTATCCACGCCCATTGCATAGAGCTCTACGACATCATCATCGGGAATGACGCCGCCACCGGCGACAATCATATCCTCTGCGTCCTTTGCCTTGAGGAGTTCAAGCACCTTTGGAAAGATGTGCATGTGCGCGCCTGAGAGCAAGCTGATACCGAGGATGTCCACGTCTTCCTGAATTGCGGCATCAACAACTTCGTCCGGAGTACGATGCAACCCCGTATAGACCACATCCATACCCGCATCGCGAAGTGCACGGGCAACGACCTTTATTCCCCGGTCATGTCCGTCCAGGCCGATTTTCGCCAGCATTACGCGAATTACACTGCTATTGTTGTCATTCTGTTGCATTTCGATCTCCTTTAACCATCTTATGTTAGAACTGCTTTTTGACTTTTCGTCATTGACTCATGAGAGCGCCAAATCTCTTGCTGAAGCCATTCAGACGCATTTTCAACATGCTCACGCGCGAGTCTCTCTGCTGCGCAAACGTCACCCGCAATGACGGCATCCATTATCGCTGAATGCTCGTTCCAAATTTGTTGCTGGTTTTTCTGCACAGTAAGTATGTCTCGCATAACACGGCGCACATGGTTCCAGTGCGTTTCCATAGAATCCAATATGAAGTTGTTTCCTGATAGTTCATAAATAAAGCCGTGGAACTGCATATCAGCATCTATCAACGCCGGTAGATCATTGGCTTTTCCAGCGGCTCGCCCCTCGGAAATAATTCTCTTGCCTTCGTCACGCACGCTCGGAGTTGTTCGCTGAGCGGCCAAACCAGCACTTATCAGATCAATACCACACCTGAACCCGTATAAATTCTCGACAAAAGCCTCATCAAGCACCGATATCATGACCCCGCGGCGACCGACCGCAATTAAGAAGCCCTCAGCCTGGAGGCGCTGCATCGCCTGAATCACCGGCAGTCTGGAGACGTTCAAACGATCAGCCAAGCTCTCCTGGGTGACTCGCTGTCCTGGCTTTAAAACGCCCTCCACGATGGCGTTGACTATTGAGTCGTATACGAGTTCCGAGAGGTTCTTCGGCGCTTGTATTTTTTTCATGCGTAGTGCTCCAACATTTTTTACATCTGGCGCCTACCGCTAAGGATATCCAGTATATTGTATACAGTATCCTCAATGTAGACGCTTTCTATTTTTTGCGCATACTAGACTTTAGTCTAAAAACGCATGATATTTCCCCTGTGAAGTCGGTGAAGGCTACCTAAATTAGCATTTTACGGTCCTTAGAGAATGACGGAAAAAGCCAATAAAACGGGCCGTATCAGCTGCTCAACAACGTCGTCGAGATCGTCGCACGTTGAACAAAGCGCTGTGTAGCCGGAGTTTGCTACGCTCATCAGTGCATGAGCGAATATCAGCGGTATGCTATGGAAGCAACCGCGGCGAGTGTCGAGCTGGACTCAGAGCCACAAAGCCCCAGTCGACGAATCAAAGAGGTCGGGAGTGACACTCTTATCTTTGAGGTGGCTCGAGCAGATCAATTTTTGCTTCGTACACGGCATTCAGAAAATCGACCAGAATCACCGCCGACAGCCCCCAAATCTGATAGCGCTCCCACCGGTAACAGGGAACATAAAAGGTGTGATTGAGAAAGCTGAGAGCATCTGTACGCTCTCGCTGGTCCTCAAGGAAAAAATCTATCGGAACCTGAAAGATACTTTCAATCTCAGCGGGATTGCCAACTAGCGGGTAATCCTCCGGCACCACACCAACGTAAGGTGTAACAAGGATTCCGTAACGGGACATAACCTGGCTGAGCGGCGCAATTATGTGGACCTGCTCTGGCGGGAGCCCAATCTCCTCGTGGCACTCACGCAATGCAGTGGCTTCGAGAGAGGAGTCTGTCAGATCTCGACGGCCACCGGGAAATGACACCTGCCCCCGGTGAGTTTTAAGATTATCGGAACGGAGAGTAAAGATAATCTCTGGTTGTCGATGATTGTTTGTGACCGGCACCAAAACCCCGGCCTCAGGATAATCCAGCGCGAGCTGCCGGGGGGCGTAGCCAGACAACCGCTCTGCTAGCAAATTACGCAAACCAGTACTCCTTGTTGGATTCGTTTATTTGAGACACCGGGAGATGACGTGATTAAACTGATATCATCATCCGGCTCAACTAAAGTATACGGGGGATTTAATGAAATATTGCAGCACTTGCGGACATCCTGTTGAACACCGTATCCCCGCAGGTGATAACAGGCACCGTTTTGTATGCCCAAGTTGCCAGGACATCCATTACCAAAACCCACGCATTGTCGCAGGCACAGTTCCGGTTTGGGAAGGTCGCATTCTCTTGTGTCGCCGCGCCATTGAACCTCGGTATGGCTACTGGACTCTACCTGCGGGCTTTATGGAAAACGCAGAGACCACAGTGGAAGCAGCAGAGCGCGAAACCCTCGAAGAAGCCCTGGCATCTGTTCATATCGAAAGTCTTTATACGATTATTCACGTCCCCCATATCGATCAGGTTCATATGTTTTATCGCGCAACACTTACCGAAGGAAAATTCGGTGCTGGCGAAGAGTCGTTAGAGACGGAACTGTTCGCCCTTGACGAAATTCCCTGGAATGAAATCTCTTTCCCAACGGTCCGCAAAACTCTGGAGTATTTTGTTGAAGACGTTGTGAGCGACACCTATCCAATTCGAGTCAGCGATATACGTTACTCGATGAACAAGAAAGAACGCTCATAACGTCGCTCTATATCTCTTCCAGTTTATAGACTTCGTAGGCTGGTTCTTCGTATGGGTGCGCAGCCTTCAGTGCCGTCACCGCCGCCCTAATGAGATGATCTTCGCAGACCATTTCAACCCTGCACTCGCTCACCAATTCCAGCCTCCCTTTCTCACCAAGGTAGGGATTGCTACCGTCGATGGGCCGGAATTGTCCTTGCCCGATACATTGCCAGGCACAAGAGTCGTAATCACCGATTTTGCCAGCTCCAGCCTCAAACAACGCCGATTTCGTAAATTCCGCATGAGACTCCGGCACAAAATAACATAGTTTGTACATGCTCTTCTGACCTCCCCATCCTGTTTTTGACACTGAATAGCCCATGCCAAACTGGAAAAATTCAACCATTCATCAACAGTTAGCAAGTTACCCACAGAATCTGTGGATAACTCTGGGGAAAGAATTTGGGAAACCCCCTCTAACCCCCGTGGTTACAGTACTAACCTCAAATTGGCGACAAATTCACCTAATCATTAAAATCTATATTTTTCAGATACTTGAACTATTCGATTAAAACTTGAGCCGTCACCTTCTTCATTGTTTAAGGATCATCCAGGCAAGCACTGGAAATGTGCATAAAAATCGCAAGTCAAGAAAAAAAGTTCTGTTTTAACGTCTGATTATGATTGAAAACCGACGCGAATTCGGTATGTCTCGCGATGGATTTCCGTTCTTAAGCGATTTTGGAATTTATCCATTACTGGATTGTTACATAAGGTAACGATAATCGTTACCAGCTCGCCCAGCCCTACTCTCGGATCTCTCAAGATTCTTTAGCAAGACACAAAAAAACCGGCTCAGCGCCCCTATCGTATCAGACACTTCAAGCCGGTTTTTCAATTCGCTGGTGGTCAGCAGTTTTTGACTGACGCTTTGGTCATTCCAACCATTTACGAGCGTTCCTGAACATCCGCATCCAGGGGCCGTCCTCGCCCCATTCGATTGGGTGCCAGGAATACTGAGCAGTGCGAAAGACTCTTTCCGGATGCGGCATCAGGAGGGTCACACGGCCATCGTCAGACGTAATACCCGTCAGGCCACCCGGAGACCCATTAGGATTGTACGGATAGCGCTCAGTCGCCCCACCCCGGTTATCCACAAATCGCATGGCAGCTAAACTCGCCTGCTGAAGAGCGTCAAGGTGTGAGGGCTGATGGAACTCTGCTCGCCCTTCACCGTGAGCCACTGCAATCGGCATTCGGGATCCAGCCATACCCTGGAGAAAAACAGAGGGTGAGGACTGAACCTCTACCATCACCAAGCGCGCTTCAAATTGTTCAGATTCATTACGAACGAAGCGAGGCCAGCTATCACTTCCCGGTATCAGTTCCTGCAGAGTCGATAGCATCTGACAACCGTTGCAGACGCCAAGGGATAGCGTATCGGCGCGACTGAAAAAGGCTTCAAACTGCTCCCTGACACGAGAGTTGAATAGAATGGATTTTGCCCACCCCTCACCAGCCCCTAGCACGTCACCGTATGAGAAACCGCCACAGGCGACGATAACCCTGAAATTCTCAAGTGTTACACGGCCTGACAACAAATCGCTCATATGAACGTCCACTGCCTCAAAACCCGCGCGATCAAATGCTGCGGCCATTTCTACTTGACCATTGACCCCCTGTTCCCTGAGGACGGCAACCCGAGGTTTTACAGTTGCTGTAATATAGGGGGCAGCCACATCCTCCGATGGATCAAAAGTCAAGGCAGCATTGAGCCCCGGGTCTTCCCCATCCAGCAGATTCTCGTACTCTTCCCTGGCACAGTTTGCGTTGTCCCTGAGAGACTGAATACGATAACTTGTTTCGGCCCAGAGACTATGAAGCTCCGCACGAGCCTCATCGATTACATAGTCGCCATGGAAAGAAAACCGGATACGGCTCTCATCATTGAGTGTACCGATGACGGCAGAGTTCTCACCTAATCCAGCCGCTGAAAGCTGTTGCAATACAAACGGGGTGTCAACACGCCTCACCTGGATCACACAGCCCAGCTCTTCGTTGAAAATTTCCCGGGCAAACTGGCATTTTTCTTCGGCCAAGCCGTCCAGCTTGATATCCAGACCTGTTCGACCAGCAAAGGCCATCTCACAAAGAGTGACGAACAGGCCACCGTCTGAACGATCATGATAGGCCAGTATTTTGTCATCCCCGTTAAGCCCCTGGATGACGGCAAAAAAGGCTTTGATGTCTTCGGGATCGTCGAGGTCTGGCGCAACGGCCCCCACCTCACCGTAGACCTGAGCGAGCGCTGACCCTCCCAACCTGTTCTGGCCGGCGGCCAGATCAATCAGCAGCAAATCGGTTTCGCCTGCAGCGGTGCGCAACTCCGGCGTCAGGGTTTTGCGTATATCCGTGACCGGTGCAAAACCGCTGATCACAAGTGAAAGCGGCGACGTCACACTCTTCTGCTCTCCACTGTCCTCTTCCTCCCAAACGGTCTTCATGGACATGGAGTCCTTGCCCACAGGAATGGTAATACCCAAGGCCGGACACAACTCCATTCCAACCGCCTTGACGGTCTCGTAGAGATTTTCGTCCTCACCGGGGTGACCCGCGGCTGCCATCCAATTGGCTGAGAGCCGAATATCGGACAAGCGTCGAATGGAGGCCGCAGCCAGATTGGTAATAGCCTCACCCACCGCCATCCGACCGGATGCCGGCGCATCAATGGTTGCCACGGGGGCGCGCTCGCCCATTGCCATGGCTTCGCCGGTGTAGACATCAAAGCTCGCTGCCGTAACCGCAACATCACTTACCGGCACCTGCCATGGCCCGACCATTTGGTCACGGGCCACCAAACCGGTAATCGTCCGGTCACCGATGGTGATCAAAAAGCTTTTACTTCCGACCGAAGGGAGTCTCAGTACTCGACGGATAGCGTCATTGAGGTTGATCCGGGTCGAATCAAAGATCGGCTTGGTAAAAGAAGTACGCTGAATGCTCCGATGCATCCGGGGCGGTTTGCCGAACAGCACATCCATTGGTAAATCCACCGGGCGATCATCAAAATATGCGTCAGCGAGGCTTAAATGGTGCGCTTCCGTTGCCTCCCCAATGACGGCGTACGGACAACGTTCACGGCGGCAAATCGCGTCAAAGCAATCTATGTGCTCCGGCGCAACCGCCAGCACGTAACGCTCCTGGGATTCATTGCACCAGATTTCAAGCGGCGACATGCCTGGCTCGTCATTCGGGATCTCACGGAGCTCAAATTTACCGCCGCGACCGCCGTCTTTGACCAGTTCAGGCATCGCATTGGACAAACCGCCAGCACCCACGTCATGAATAAATGCGATCGGGCTGCTTTCACCCATTTGCCAGCAGCGATCAATCACCTCCTGACAACGACGCTCCATTTCCGGGTTCTCACGTTGGACCGAGGCAAAATCCAGATTTTCCTGACTGACGCCGGAATCCATTGAAGATGCAGCGCCGCCGCCCAGGCCAATCAGCATGGAAGGCCCGCCCAGTACGATCAGCTTCGCACCTGCCGGAATATTGCCTTTCTCCACATGTTTCGGACGAATATTTCCAAGGCCACCCGCAATCATGATGGGCTTGTGGTAGCCACGAACTTCATTGCCTGCCGGGCCTGCAACTTCTTCCTCAAAGGTGCGGAAATAACCGGTCAGGTTGGGCCGCCCGAACTCATTATTAAAAGAGGCCGCACCGATGGGGCCATCAATCATGATGTCGAGGGCAGAAGCAATCCGGTCTGGCTTGCCATAGTTACTCTCCCAGGGCTGCGGATCACCCGGCAGATTGAGATTTGAGACGGTAAAGCCGCTCAACCCAGCTTTGGGCTTGGACCCCCGACCGGTGGCACCCTCGTCCCGGATTTCCCCTCCTGACCCCGTCGCTGCTCCCTCAAAGGGCGAAATAGCGGTCGGATGATTATGCGTTTCCACTTTCATCAGAATGTGGATGTCCTCGGGGTTGTATCCGTAAACCCCGGTCTCCGGGTCCGGGAAAAACCGGCCCCCTGCACTCCCCGCAATCACTGACGCATTATCTTTATAAGCTGAAAGCACACCCTCACTATTGATGTCATAAGTGTTGCGAATCATTGCAAACAGGGATTTCTCCTGTCCCTCGCCGTCGATATCCCAGGACGCATTGAATATCTTGTGGCGGCAGTGCTCGGAGTTCGCCTGGGCGAACATCATCAACTCAACATCTGTTGGATCGCGGCCCAGGCCATTAAAAGCCTCAACCAGATAGTCAATTTCATCTTCCGCCAGCGCCAGCCCCAAGCGGGCGTTGGCTTCCGTCAACGCGGTTCGTCCGCCCGCCAGGACCGGAATTCGATTCACCGGACGGGGTTCATCCTTCCGGAAGAGCAGTTCGGCACCTCCCATTTCGTGGAATACCGTCTCAGTCATCCGGTCGTGTAGAATTTCGGCAATCTGTTTGCGCTCGTCGAGGCTGAGCTTTTTATCCGCATGGATGTAGTACGCAATACCACGCTCAATACGTAATACTTGCCTCAAACCGCAGTTGCGGGCGATATCGGTTGCCTTGCTTGACCAAGGCGAGAGTGTGCCAGGGCGAGGTACGACCAGAAACAGCACACCGCCAGTTGCTTCGACCTCGACACTCGGACCATAAGTCAGTAAGCGGTCCAGCACGAGTTGGTCGTTGTCCGTCAGATCGAAGTCAAGATCGGCAAAATGCATGAACTCCGCGTAAAGATGGCTTACCCGAGGCACAATAGAGCGCACTTGATTCATGAGCTTTTCGGAGCGAAATGGCGAGAGAGCGGGGGCGCCGCGAAGTTCCAGCATGGTCAAAACCTGTGTCACGCGAATCTGGATGCAAGGATGGGAGGCTACGCAATATACCAATCTGGTGATAAACGGCAGAAACCCCATCCGGCTGTCTGAACGGGCGCAATAATACTGGAAACCAGGCTCCGGATACAGCCATGTTAAACTCAGACCAGTCGTTATTGTTCTTCGCAAGACGCACCCTTATAAGGCCTTGAGATAACTGCATCATGCTCTTTAAAGCTGGCTATTTAATAATCAATTAACAGTGTTTTGCATATAAAATGCACAGTTTCGTTGACCGACTCTCGACATCTGGGAGATCATTTGGGTGCAAGAGTGCTTTTGAGTGCTCTTGTTGCACGGACAGCAAATCAGCCTTATTCGCAGGCAATGGCTACCGCGTAGCTCCCGATTACTGTGATCGGACAGCGGAATGTTACGTACACCTTCGGACTCGATGTACGGGAGACTATGGATTTGGTAAAACATGCCACTTTGATTTTCAATTCCAGTTTATTGGCCGGTTTTCGCTGGCCAATGGTTGCTGGCCTCATATTCATGGTGACTGGATGTTCACAACCTACCACCCTTGAAGAAATTCGGTCTGAAGGCGTTTTACATGTCATTACACGTCAGGCTCCCTCTATTTATTACGAAGGGCGGGATGGTCCCACAGGTTTCGAGTATGAGTTGGTAAAGCGCTTCGCAGATAAGCTCGGAGTCGAACTACGCGTCAGGGTAGTAGAAGGTAACGGAGAGATTCTATCCGTACTGGATCGGAATTACGCCCATATCGGGCTCGCGGGTCTGACGGTGACCCCCCAACGGGAAGCAAGTTATCACACGTTGCCGACAACGCTGGATACCTGGTCAGTTGTTATTTATCACCGCGATACGCCACGCCCCGAAACTGTGCAGGATCTTATCGGTTCGACCATTCATGTGCTTACAGATAGTAATCACATCCGCCACCTCGAAAGTCAGACTGCACAGGCTCCAGACTTGAAATGGCAGGCTCACCCCGATCTTGACACAGCCGGTTTGCTTGAACGTGTTGAGTCCGGCGAGTTTCCCCTGGCGGTGGTCGATGCCAACGAGCTGGCCTTGAATCACGTGTTTTTCCCTGACATTAAGCAAAGCTTCAGCTTGAACGAGCCTGAGAAACTCGCCTGGTTGTTCCCGGCGGAACAGGACAACACGCTTTTGGATGCGGCACGGAGTTTCTTCGCAAACATTGAGGATGATGGCAGCCTGGCTCAAATTAAGGAGCGTTTTTACGGCCATCTGGACCGCCTGAATTATGTCGGCGCGCGTACCTTCGTGCATCATGTGCGTAACCGGCTGCCTCGCTACGAGTCATTATTTCAGGATTACGCGGAAAACCACAGCATTGACTGGAGACTGCTAGCAGCTATTGGCTATCAGGAGTCCCACTGGAGACCCAACGCGGTGTCTCCCACTGGCGTTCGGGGCCTGATGATGCTGACCCGCCGGACGGCAGAATACATTGGTATAGACAACCGCCTGGACCCGGAAAAAAGCATCCAGGGCGGCGCCCGGTATTTCATGATGGTGCACGGGCAGATTCCCGATGACATCCCTGAACCTGACCGTACCTGGTTTGCCCTCGCATCCTACAATGTCGGATACGGTCACCTGGAAGATGCTCGAAAACTCACCGAAGGTGCCGGGAAAAATCCGGATCGCTGGATGGATGTGAAGGAATTCCTGCCCCTTTTGGCCCAGAAGGAGTGGTATTCAAAGACTAAATATGGATATGCCCGGGGGCATGAGCCCGTCACCTATGTCCAGAATATCCGACGTTACTACGACGTTCTGGCCTGGATGAAAGACCCCGCTGCCCCGACCGATCAGATAGCCCGACAGGATCTGTTTAACTTCCCCTCAGACAGTTTTACCAAGAACGAAAATGAAGAATCAGCACCGACGTTACCAAAGGCTCTTGGGGCGGCACCGCCAACGTTATAGAAGGCAATCCGGCGCAAACAAGGCTTCAAATCTCTGGCCCCTCCTGTGCCTCAAGCGCTTGCTCTACCTGCTCGCCGGAATAACCTCGTTGACTGAGGAAGCGTGCCTGCCGGGCTTTTTCCGTCCAATCGCCAGCAATATCCCCAAGCCCGAATTTCTTCTGCCTTGCCTGTATAGCAAGGGCTACCCATTCCGCCTCAACCATGCCGCTCAGACAATCCGGCCATAGTCTGACGCCCCGCTGTTGCAGCTCACTGCGAATTCGCACCGGCCCATAGCCCAGATCTCTCCGCTGTCTGGAATACACTTCTGCAAACCGTTCGTCGCTTAGCCAGCCTTCCTGTTCATAATCATCAAGAACCCGGTCTATTACCGTTTCCGGCGTCTGACGCTGGCGCAGCTTCAGGATTAACTCCTGGCGGCTATGCTCACGCCGGGCCAATAGTCTCAGTGCGGATGCCCGGGCCTTCTGCTCCGGATCATCCTGATTTTTATCAATTGCCATCCTGCCTCTTTCCGCTCTCGCGAACAAAGCGCTAGACTAGCGCCAGATTGATCATCCCGATGATTTTGTACTCGGCTTCCGGCAACGCCGGAATACCCGATTTGTTGTGCTACGGCGACTACTTTGCCGGACACAGTAAGCTGACTTCAACATTGAAGGATAACTCCATGGCCGCATTCATCCAGAAATTTTTCAAAGGACGCAAGACGCCGGACAAGCCAGCACCGACGGAAAAGCCCATAGAGCCACCAAGCCAGGAGCTGCTGCTTGAACAACAACAGGTACTTGTAGACAACCCGAGCCAGGAAAGTCTGGAGCAGCTTGCGCTGGAGGGCAAAACCGCAGACCTGCGACTGCAGGCCGCAACCCTGCTGACAGACCATGAGATCCTTCAACGTCTTCAGAAATCGGCCCGCGGGAGAGATAAAGCTGTCTATCAGATCGTACGGCAGAAACTTCAGGAACTGCGCGAGGAAGAGGCTGAACGGCAGCGCCTGGCGGATGCGATTCTGACTGCGATCAGGCAGGCCGAAGAGCACGCCAGGACAGACAACACACAGCTCTACGAGGCTCGATTCGAAAATCTGGTGAAACACTGGCAAACCCTTGAGCCCTTCGCTTCCAATGATCAGAAAACCCGCTTTCTAAGCGCCGCCCACCAATGCCGGGATCGCATCCAGCAGGCCCGTCGAGAGGAAGAAGCAGCTGAAACTCAGTCAGGCAAAGCCCGGGAACGCGCACAGACGCTGGAGGTACTCAAGTCTACTCTGGAGGAGTTGAAAGCTCAGCCGGAAGACCGCACCGCGTCGCTTTCCTCCCTTGATGCAATGCAAACAACTCAGGAAAACCGTTGGCTGGAAGCAACTCGGGATGCCGAAACCTCGAAATCTGAACAGAAAAGCTACGAAACACTCATGCATGAGCTGCGGGGTTATATTTCTGCAGTGCAGCGCCTGCAGCAACGTAGTGAGGAGATATCGGCACTTCTTAGTGGAGGCGCAGAAGAAACACGTCCGCAAACATCAGACCATGAACAACTCACTACCCTGGTCCGGGACATAGACTGGCCTGCAGGTTATGACCGACCTTCAGAACTCAACAGACTTCAGGCTCTGGCGGGGGAATCCCGACCGGAACCCAAACCTCGTCCGGAAGCTAACCCTCAAACCCTCGAAAAAGCCGAACTGACCAAAACACTGAGCGCCCTGGAAACGTCGCTTGAAGCCAGACAACTAAAAGAATCCAAGCAGCACTTCAAACGCGCCCAGCAACAAATGAGTGCAATGCAGGACCGCAATGCCAGAAGTTCTCAGGCCCGGTTTCAATTGCTCCACGGCCAACTTCGCGACCTCCAGGATTGGCAGGGCTTCGCCACTCTCCCAAAACAGATTTCCCTGTGCGAGCGTATGGAGCACCTGGCAAACCAACATATGGAACCAGAAGCCAAGGCTGAAAAAATCAAGGAGCTGCAGAATGAATGGCGCAAACTCGGCGGCTCCTCAGATCGGGATCTATGGCAGCGTTTCAAGCAAGCCTCTGATCTGGCCTACGAACCTTGTAAGGACTATTTCTCGGCAAAATCCGGCCTCAAAAAAGCCAATCTCGAAAAACGCCGTGAAATCTGCAGCCAGTTGGCACTCTTTGTTGAACAGATTGACTGGTCGACGGTTGATTGGAAAGCCGTTGAACGTATTGATCAGGTTGCAAAGGAAGAGTGGAAGGCAGCCTGGCCAGTAGAATTCCGCGACAACCGAGCGATCCAAAAGCAGTTTGATACCTTGCTGGCGAAGCTTGAGAGCCCCTTAAACAGTGAGCGCGACAAAAATGAAGCGTCCAAGCAGGCCATCGTCGAACGTGCAGAAGCGCTGGTAACCCATGAGCCTCTGGCAGAGGCAATTGAACTGGCCAAAGCCTTGCAGGGTGATTGGAAAGCAGTCGGCATAACCCGGCACCGCCAGGACCGGAAACTCTGGCAAGCTTTCCGGGCGGCTTGTGATTCAGTATTCGAACGGCGCGATGCCCAGAAGCAGGAACAGGCAGCCCAGAACCGTGAAGCCGAAGACAGGCTGGAAAGCCTGCTCAGTCGTTCCGCTGAGATCAGCGAGACCTCGGATCCTACTGTCCTTTTAGCTATGTCCGAAGAACTTCAGAGCGCTAAGTCCGGGCCCGCCTCAGCTAACATGATCGAGCGACTTCGTCTGGAGCTGCAACGGCTGAAGACGCTGCAGCGTAATATACAAAAGGCAGAGCAGTTGGCCGGGTGGCACCAACTTATCCAAACTCGTGTCGATTGCACGCTGGATCCTGACACCTGTCCGAAGAGCTGGGCCCGAAGAGCCGAAGGTTTAGCGGGCATGGCAGCGGCAGAGCTCGTCATCCGTGCGGAAATACTGACCGAGCAGCCCTCGCCCGCTGAAGACCAGGCATTACGTATGGAAATTCAGGTAAAGCGTCTGGCAGATGGTATGTCGGGTAGTGGCCAATCCGGCGACAGCCAGGACCAGATGGAGTCCCTGGTAGCCGCCTGGTGCCTTGGTGAATCCTCCGCGGACCGGCCTCAGGCCCTGGCGGATCGATTGGTGATGGCTCTGGACGCGAATACGTGACTGACGCAGGCGCGTGACGGCGGGGTTATTCCCGCCGATGGGCCATCACATAGGCCCGGGCATCCGCTACCACTGCAGCCACCCGGTCGCGCATTTCCTGCATTTCGGGGTCGGCAAGATAGAACATCATGTCAATCTTGTGGCGATAATACCGGGGTGGCAGCCGGTTCAGGGCGACACACATGATATCCGCGAGCAGATCTTTTGAATCGCCTTCTGTGCGGGCGTCATCTACCGCATCCGCCACCAGCTTTTCATAAAAGTTATCAATGGTATCCAGTAACGACATCGGATTTCCTCACAACGTGGGTGACTACAGTCTGCAAACCGCTCGCGCTGACCTTCTAACGGTCGAGCGTGTTCTAAGGAGCCTCTGATTAACTCCTGGATCGCCTCTGGCTTTCAGAGCGATTCACAATCAAGGCGCGACTTTGCAGTCATGTCTGG
>NZ_JBBEBW010000009.1:0-125582 GCF_040882185.1 Marinobacter sp.
TTATTACCCTGGCATCACGGCGAAACCATTCCGGTGTAGTTCGTGGACCGCTTACTTTCTATCCAGAAACTGGGTAATGGAAAATTGAAGAGATTTACAGGATGTTTACAGAACGTCCAAAAATCAATGGACACAGAAAATAAAAAAGGCCTTCGTTCTCACGCAAGCCTTTGAAATATATGGTGCGCCCGAGAGGATTCGAACCTCTGACCTCTGCCTCCGGAGGGCACTGCTCTGGGGTGTTTTAACACGGTGTTGATTGGGGTAATGCGTGGCGGTTCAAACAGTTAGGTAGTGCGAAGGCGCTTCTGAAAAACCCTTTTTAAACCATTGGTTGCACGATTTAAACCGATTGTGGGCACAGGCTTGTCTGGTTGCGGTTGTCCCGAAAGTTACCAGTTTGACCTTTGCCTAATGTCCAGGTTTCTTAAATTTACTTACTTCTTCTGCGCTGGGCAATACATGTGATTTTGTCTGGTTCCGACTGTCCGCAATCGGACACTTTATGCGGTCTGACTGCAAATATCCTTGCTGCAATCAGCCCCCTGATCGCAGCCTTTCACCCCTTTTTGGCAGAAAAACGCTAGTTACACACGCACTGAATTGAGGGGGATGGCCGGAGAGCGGAGTCTTATATATGAGAGTTCCTCTATTGCGCTTGATAAATTCCGGCTTAGCCTTGCAATTCGTTCAATAAAGCAAGCTGTTCATTAATAATGAACGATTGTATTGTATGAACAATACAGAGTTGGAGCGTGTATGAGATCAGCTATGAGCGAAGCGTTGCTTCTAGACCAGGCTATTACTGCATTTAATCGAGAGACTGGTTTGGTCCTGAGCAAGTGCTGGTCCAATAAACGGAGTCCCGAGGACGATGATGCTGCTATCCAATTGCATACTCATGGAATTAAATACAATGTGGAGACCAAACGCTGGGTGCAGCAGGCAAGTGTGGGTTCTCTTTCGGCCCAGTATGGGCGAATGCCGGCGCCAGCTCTTTTGGTTGCGGACTATGTGAATCCCAACATGGCAGATCGTTTGCGTGATGCAGGTTTGCAGTTTATTGATACGGCTGGCAATGCCTTTCTCAATGAAAATAACCTTTTCGTCTTTATCAAAGGCAACCGAGCGCCAACCAGTCAATCTTCAACCCGACGGACAACAAGGGCATTCAACGCATCTGGCTTAAAGCTAATCTTCAGTTTTTTGTTGGAACCGGGGTTGGTTGGAGAAACTTATCGCACAATGGCGGCGGTCAGTGGCGTTTCTCTCGGAACCATTGGCTGGGTCCTGAGTGACCTTCAGGAAAAAGGGTATATACAGGAGCTGGGAAAAAAACACATAAAGTCGCTGGCAACTCCCATCGATCTGCTTGATCGTTGGGCCGAGGCGTATCCGGAGAAATTGCTACCTGATTTGGATCTGGGCCTATTCAAAACTCAATTTCAGATCCCCTGGAAGAACATAGAGCCATCAGTTCTCGAAGGTTGTTGGGGCGGTGAAGTTGGCGCTTCTTTACTGGATCATTATTTGTCGCCAGAGCAAGGCACGCTCTATCTGCCAAAGGACCGTGTCAAAGAATTGGTGATGAACTACAGATTGCAGCGTGTTACGAAATACACGACTGCGACGCCTGAGACCATTCGAATTTGTGAGAAATTCTGGAATGGTTTCCCGGAAATGTCAGATAACCACAGTAAACATTTTGACGCAGCACCAGACGTCCTAATCTACGCAGACCTACTGGCAAGTGGCGAGCCCCGAAACCTTGAAGCCGCGGAGCGAATTTATGGCCAGATTAAAGATCGGCTCCAAGTTGATTGATCCAATCCAGCTTGCGACTTACGAAGCAATCGCCCGGGTAGCTCTGAACCATCGAGTGCCATTCATTATCGTTGGCGCGTCAGCTAGGGACCTGGTCATGCATCATGCCTATGGCGCTCCTGTTCAAGAGCGACAAGAGATATTGATCTGGCTGTTCAGGTTCCAGACTGGAAGGATTTTGACCGTATCTGCTTGAGTCTGATGGAAGAAGGCTATGCAAAAACCGATCTCGTTCATCGTTTATCCAGTCCACAAGGAGTGCCGCTTGATATTATTCCTTTTGGTCCAATCGAGAGTGAGAATTCAACCATAGCGTGGCCGCCAGCCGGCGATTTCAAGTTGGGGGTTATGGGGTTTCAAGAAGCGCTAGAAAATGCAGACATCGTTGTCGTTGACCAGGCTCCAACATTGGAACTGGCGGTTGCAAGCCCTCAAGGATTGGTCCTGCTAAAACTGATTGCTTGGTCAGAAAGAGATGCACGCGACCGACGAAAGGACGCTACTGACATTCTGTACCTGTTATCAAATCATGAAAATATTAACGGAATGATGGACCAATTATATAATCAACATGAGGCTGTTCTTGAAGCATATGATTGGGATACCAGGCTGTCTGGAGCTCATGTGCTGGGCCTTAAGGTTTCCGGGGTTGCAAACGCCTCAACGCTGTCCTTCTTGGAAAATTTATTAGACGAAGATCGGATCGCCAATCTGGAGAGGGATGCGGGTTCCGATATAGACAATATGGCGGGGGAAGTCCTGGCGGCATTTTTCGAAGGACTTTTTAGCCGACGGAAGTCAGGTGCATAGAATTGATTCAGAGACTAATCGGTTTTCACCTTCCAATTTGAGGAATTTCTTAAGGCAAACCGCACGCCACATCTTTAGTGGTTCAATGATTCTGGACACCAATGCATTTGGTAATATTACCGCTAAAAGCAAGGTGTCTAAAGACCATAAAATGACGATCTATTACGCCGTAGTCCAAGCAAGATGCGGGTATCATTCTGGGTAGCCCGGAGTCAGGATCGCCGGGATACGATTTTTGAACTAGCCGATTTCACTGGGTTGGAGGCACGTATCTGCATAGAAGACGAGCTCGCGGCCATTGCACGAAAGTTATCCGAGCTTGAGAGGGAAAAAGCTGCCCTTCTCTCCCGGAGAAGTGAACTTCATGCCACCGCGCAACGAACCACAGCAACGCAATTGAGTCCCAATCAAAAGGCCGAGCTGTTCCGGAATCTCTTTCGCGGCAGACAGGATATTTATGCGGTTCGGTGGCAGGGGTCCGGCGGCCGTTCCGGCTATGCTGTCGCCTGTGAGAATGAGTGGGTACCGGGCATCTGTCAGAAACCCCGGATCAAGTGCGGGGAATGCCCGCACAAAAAATTCAAGCCTCTAGATTTCAATACGGTGTATGACCATCTGTCCGGCAAGCATGTGGCTGGGTTATATCCTTTGTTGCCGGACAGTTCCTGTTATCTTCTGGCCGTAGATTTTGATAAGGAGGACTGGCGGGCAGACGTTCGTGCGCTGGCCCAGGCTTGCCGTGATGAAGGCATCCCTTATCTTGTAGAGATCTCCGGTCCGGTGCGGGTGCCCACTTATGGGTCTTCTTTTCGGACGGCGTTCCGGCCTGGTCCGCGAGGGCCTTGGGGTTCAAGCTTCTGGATAAAGCCATGGAAGGCCACCCGGGCCTGTCATTCGAATCTTATGACCGGCTATTCCCCAACCAGGACACGATGCCCGACGGAGGGTTTGGCAATTTGATTGCCCTTCCGCTTCAGCATGAGGCGCGAAGTCGTGGATGTACTGTATTCGTCGACGATGAGCTAAGCGCACATCCGGACCAATGGGCTCTGCTCAGTCAGCAAAAGACCGTTTCGCCGGCTCAGCTTCGAAATATGGTTGGAAATGAGCCTGATTCCGATGCAATAGCAGATGTTGCGTTGCCGTGGGAGCAAGCTTTACCAGTCGACACAGAGATAATTTCAGGATGTCCGGAGAGCATCACGCTCACGCTGGCCAATCATATTTATATGAAGTTATCAGACATGCCGGGACCACTGGCTGCACGAATAAAGCGCATGGCAAGCTTTGCCAATCCGGTGTTTTTCAAAACCCAGGCACTTCGTTTCTCAACTCACGGCATCCCACGCTACATATCCTGTGCCCGGATTGAGCAAGGTTATCTCTCGGTACCAAGAGGTTGCTTTGATGAGCTTCAGGCATTGTTGCTGGAACAGGGAATAACGGTAGAAATCGATGACCGTAGAACCCGGGGCCAATCTCTGGACGCTACCAGCCTGAAAGCAACGTTGCGTGGTGACCAGAAGAAGGCTGTAAAGGCACTCGCCGGCCATGACACCGGAATACTTCATGCTCCGACCGCTTTCGGCAAAACCGTAACCGCCATTGGCATTGTCGCCAAGCAGGAGGTCAACACCCTGATCCTCACTCACAGTCGTCAGTTACTGGATCAATGGAAGGAGCGCCTGGAAACCTTCATTGAAGGTGCATCCGTAGGTGTGATTGGCGGTGGCAAGAAGAAACCGACCGGTCAGATCGACGTTGCCACCTATCAGAGCCTGATCAACAAGAAAGACAATACGGTCTCAAACCTGGTCCGGGAATATGGCCAGATCATCATCGATGAATGTCACCATATCTCAGCCCCCCGTTATGAGATGCTACTTAACGAAGTCAGCGCTCGATATGTCCTAGGCCTTACCGCAACGCCTGACCGTCAGGATGGTCACCAAAAAATCATGTTTATGGTTGCTGGCCCCATTCGTCACAAAGTCAAAGCTGAACATGGGTCCAGGTTTGTCCAACATGTCATCGTTCGGGAGCGTCACGAAACGCCCCCTACGGACATATATCAGAATAATGATGAACGACCACACATGGCATCGGTTTACCGTTGGCTCGCCAAGAGCAATGCCCGGAATCAGGACATTGTTCAGGATGTCGTACGCCGTGCAAAAAACCAGGCAAACTGCCTTTTGCTTACGGAACGACGAGAGCATGCTGAGACGCTGGCAACACTGCTGGACGCTGAATCCATATCGTCGGTTGTGTTGCGTGGAGGGATGCGCGTCAGAGAGCGCCGGGCGGCGGAATCACGGTTACAGGAAGCTCAGGTTATCGTTGCAACCGGGAAATACATCGGAGAGGGTTTTGACTTGCCTCGACTGGACACCTTGTTTTTAGCTCTACCTATCGCCTGGAAGGGAACGCTGGCGCAGTACGCTGGCAGGATCCACCGGGATGCCGATGGCAAGCAGGAAGTTACTGTCTATGACTACCTGGACACCGGGCTGCCCATGCTTGAGCGCATGTTCCGGAAACGTGAGAAAGGCTACAAGGCTATGGGGTATCAGTTTGTCTCTTCTGGGCAAGAACAATTGCTGTAGGTTCTAATCCTCACGATTGGAATTCAGAATTTTGAAGCTTTCGTTACCGCGAGTATCGCATTGAACCGTTTGCTGAGTCTGGTCGGGTAGTCTGGTCATAAAGGCAGTGGGTGTGCAGATCGATTCCAAAATAATGGAGGTGGGTGCTATGGTAAAACTTTGTGAGTCTTCTTTCCTGTACTGCTTGGTCGCCTTCCACCCTAGTTAAGGGGTAACCGCTGGACTCGGGAGAATGCTCGATCAGTATCAAGTCTTTCGCCAGTGATGGCGAACACACTGGAATCGAGGAATCATGACGACGGATACGACAAAGATTCAGACGGCAGGGGATGAGCGGAATGTGCCTGCACCGGTGGGGGTACCTCTCGTTGGTGAGGAAATCAACCTGGATGCCAATGAAAACTACTTCAACCGGGAAATTAGCCAGCTCCAGTTCAATTACCGGGTACTCAAGCAGGCCATGGATACCACTCACCCGTTGATCAATCGGCTGATCTTCTGCTGCTTCTTCAGCAGCAACATAGATGAGTTCTTCGAGATCCGTGTTGCTGGTCTGCGGCAGCAGATCAAATATGGTCGGGAAATCCTAGGCTCCGACGGTATGGTTCCTGAGCAGGTTTTGTGCGAAATCAGTCGGGTTGCCCACAAATACATTCGCGAGCAGTATGACATTCTCAACAACATCCTGATTCCTGAGATGGAGCAGGAGGGCATTCGCTTTGTCCGGCGCCGGGAATGGACGCAGGAACAAGCCGAGTGGGTGCGCACCTATTTTGAAGAAGAGATTCTGCCGGTTGTCAGCCCTATCGGACTGGATATCTCGCACCCGTTCCCGCGTCTGGCTAATAAAAGCCTAAACTTCATCGTCGAACTGGATGGCAAGGATGCCTTCGGGCGGGAAACCGGCATGGCGATTGTACCGGCTCCCCGCTCTCTTCCGCGTCTGCTCCGGCTGCCCGATGATGTCTGCAACGGCGGCGACAATCTCGTGTTCCTGTCTTCCATGATCCACGCCCATGCAGATGAACTTTTTCCTGGCATGGAAGTGAAAGGCTGCTACCAGTTCCGGCTTACCCGTAACGCCGATCTTCAGATCGAGGACGAAATGGAAGATCTGGCCTCAGCCCTGCGCGGCGAGTTGCCGAGCCGCCGGTTTGGTGATGGTGTGCGTCTTGAGGTTGCTGACAACTGCCCGGAAGAGCTGGTTCAGTTCCTGCTCAAGGAATTCGATTTGACCGAGCGGGAGCTATATCAGGTCCATGGGCCAGTGAACCTGACCCGTCTGATGGCCGTCGGTCGATTGGTGGACCGGCCTGATCTCATCTATTCCCGATTTTCTCCGTCGATTCCCAAGCAGATCCGTAACAAGGAATCGATTTTTGATGTCATCCGCAAGCGGCCGATCTTATTGCTGCATCCCTATGAGAATTTCAGCCCGGTGGTGGATATGCTGCGCCAGGCCGGGAAGGACCCCCAGGTTTTGGCGATTCGCCAGACCTTTTACCGCACTGGGGCTGATTCAGAGATCGTCGAGGCGTTGACGGATGCGGCCCGTCGCGGCAAGGAAGTAACCGTCGTTATCGAATTGCGTGCCCGATTCAGCGAGGCCGAGAACCTAGGGCTGGCCAGCCGGCTTCAGAAGGCCGGGGTTATTGTCGTCTATGGCGTGGTCGGCCACAAGACCCACTCCAAGATGATCCTGATTGTCCGTCGCGAAGAAGGACGGCTGGCCCGTTACGTGCACCTTGGCACTGGCAACTACCATTCCGGTAATGCCCGCCTGTATACCGATTACAGCTTCATGACTTGCGACGAGTCCGTCGGCGATGATGTCAGCAAAATTTTCCAGCAACTGACGGGGATGGGCAAGGCGCTGAAGATCAAGAAGCTATTCCACTCGCCGTTTACCCTGCACCCGCGCCTGCTGAGCCTGATCGAGCGTGAAGCCGGCTTTGGGGAGAAGGGTCGGATTATCCTAAAGTTCAATGCTTTAACGGAGATTCAACTGATCAAGGCGCTTTACCAGGCTTCTCAGGCCGGTGTAAAAATCGACCTAATCATCCGTGGCATCTGCTGTTTGCGTCCGGAGATGCCAGGTCTTTCCGAAAATATTCGGGTAACATCCATCATCGGTCGCTTCCTGGAGCATACTCGAGTGTATTATTTCGGTAATAATGGCCATCCGAATGTGTATTGCTCGAGCGCCGATGGCATGGAGCGGAACCTGCTCAGCCGGGTAGAAACCGCGTTTCCCCTTGATGATCCGGAGCTGGCTGCACGGGTACGAGTAGATCTCGATACATGCTTGGCCGATAATTGCCAATCCTGGGTGCTGCAGCCGGACGGCAGCTATATCCAGAATCGGCCGGGAGAAGACGAGGAGCGCTATGCCTCGCAGCTGGTTTTGCTTGAACGGCTCACAGGAAAGGCCTGATTTCTGAGCGAGAGAAAGTGTTTGAGCGCCAAATGGATGATTGATGGTGTGGTCGGCGGCCTGCCTATCATGCCAATGTGACTCACGACGTGACTGGCAGTATGATAAACCTAATGCCCGAACGTGGCTGGTCCATCGGGGAGACGATTGTTTACGTCGTGCGTTCTTCCGCGAGGCATCGTTTGATGGCCATCAATCTTTCGGTGGGGACGCGCCTACCGGTGGCCTTTGCCTCAACGGGCAAGGTCATGCTGGCACACCTATCTGACCAAGCGCTGTCACGGTCCATCGCCCGGTTGAGCTAAAGGCGTTCACCGGGTCGTCTATCAACCCATTGCACAGGCATTGAAAGGAGTGGCGGTCGCGGCATGGGTGCAGTGCTTTGCCATCGTGGATCAGGAACTTGATTCCTGACTTTTCTCTGGCGCTATGCTGGAATTTCCGGGAGCGAGGAACTGCTGGGCGGAATCAATATCAGCATGAACGCAGCTTCGGTCGATATAAACACGCTGTCGAAAGTCTAACCGCCACGACTCCATGACGCCGCTCAATCGGTCCATCGCTCCACTCAGTGACGTTCAACCCTGCTACGTGCCCTAATGCTAGGCTGTGTAAAAAGCCCTTTGCCCCACAACCGTGGTTCTGTGCAGCCGGCGGATATCGTCACGACCGTAGCCCCCTGTGGCGCGGTGCACGATGCAGCGATTATCCCAGAGCACCAGGTCGCCCGTGCGATAATAGTGACGGTAGTGGTACTTGCATTCTTCATCGGTAATGTAGCTGAACAGTTCGTCCAGCAGCGGTTGCGCCTCAGCGTCGTCCATATCTTCAATGCCCAGGGTAAATCGGGGTGAGACGTAGAGCGCCTGACGACCGGTTTCGTCGTGGGTGCGCACCAGGGGCTGACGTACCATGGGCCGTTCATTGGCCTGCCTGGCATAAAACTCTTTGGCCCCCGGGCGATTCTCCGAAATTTTCACACGTGGATTGAGCGCCTTGGACGCATGGTGAATGCCGTAACGTCCGTTAATTTTCTGCCGCGTTGCTTCGGACAGGGCGTTATAGACCGCGTACATGTTGCAGAAATCTGTGGCACCACCTTCAGATGGCGTGCGGATCGACATCAGAATGGTGACTTTCACTGGCTCCTCATGGTGTGAGGAATCCGAATGCCAGAAATCTCCCGCATCGACCACGCCCACAGCGGTGCCGTCAGGGCGAATTTCGTTGGAAAGAATAAGCACTTTGTCGTGATCCGGATGGGCGTACTTGACGTTTTCCTGCCATTCCAGTGTGCCGTAACGCTCGGTAAACTCTACCTGTTCCAGCGGGGTTAAATCTTGATCCCGAATCACCAGCATCTGGTGGTCAAGAAATGCCTGGTAGATGCGCTCGGTAACGTCGCTGGAAGGGTCCTTGAGGTCGACGCCGGTGATTTCGGCGCCAAAATCATTGGCAAACGGATTGATCTTCATGCTGATGGTCCTTGATAACAAGTAACGGCTTGCGCTTCGCGGGCGCAAGCCGTTGACGAGATACGACTTAGTTCGAGGTAGAGCGTTTGATGACATCTACCACGTCTGCTGGGTATTGGTAGGCTTCTTCCACAATTTCCTGAATCTCTTCGCCAGTCACGAAGTCGATGTCCAGACCCTGTTTCTGGGCGTCGGCCAGGAAATCAGCATCTTTGGTGGTGTCGAGCATGGCCTTGCGGAGAATGGCAACGCGCTCGTCAGGAACACCGGCTGGAGCGACAAACGGACGCCCCATGGTCTGGCGGGCGAACATCAGCCGCAACACTTCACGCTGTTTCTTGGTTTCAGCCAAATCAATGACCAGTGGAACGTCAGGCAGTTCGGGATGCTTTCGCAGGGACATCTGGAATAGGTTTCTCAGTTCGCCGTTTTCAATTGCGGACTGGCGCTGTTCCTTGCCACTGCTGTATGACCAGCTGCAGATGCCCTGGACTTCACCGCGTTCCAGCGCGAGGCGAATGTCGTTGCTGCCTGGGTAACCTGCGACCACTTCAAATTTAAAATCCAATACTTCGTTGAGGACGCGTGGAAAGACGTTAGAGTCACCGCCTGAGCCTGTTGCACCGACCAGTAGTGGGGTATCTCTCAGGTCCTGCCATTTCTGTACTTCGGCGTCTGTTGAGGCAACACACAGGCTGGTTTCATTGTTCAGGCTGCCGAGCCAACTGGTCTTTGTGGCGTCAAAACGGGCTTTCTCGTTGCCGAACAATGGCTCGAAGGCCAGGCCCCGGGAGACGGTGCCGAACACTGTGCCATCTTTTGGCAGAGTGTTCGCCAGTTGGTTCATCAGAACCAGGCTACCGGCGCCCGGAATGTTTTTGGTGATCACGTCAGGGTTGCCGGGAATATGCTTTCCGATATGGCGAGCCAGTGTGCGAGCGTAAGTGTCGTAGCCACCGCCAGCAGAATAGCCAATCATAAGTTGGACGGTTTTACCTTCGTAGAAATTTTGGTCGTCAGCGTGTGCCAGAGACATCGCGCCGAAGGTAAAGCAGGCGGCGAGTGTGGCGAGTTTTTTAGCGAGCATGTTTAATCGATCTCCGAGAGAGAAATGAGGGTTGTTTTAGTTGTTTACCCACCTCCAAGTCAGACCTTATTTGCGATTATATACAAATGAAAATTTGGAAATTTAGAATAACGAAATGGCGAGGATCGTTCGGCCGCGAAAACAGTGATGTCCAGAGATTTTATATTGAAAACGATATAGTTTAAGCAAATTTTAATTATTTGACATGGTTGGGCGTGATCGAAATAGTTGGTGATGTAATCAGAGAACAAGATCAACCAACGACCTCAATTTTTTGTGCTGAAGTACGCAGCTTCTCTGCACTTTTCTTCATTTTTAAAAGGTACCTTTCAATATGATCGCTGACACTTTGGACCCACAGAGGACTGCCATATTGTTTTTCGACATGCTTAACGGGCATGTAAAAAAAGACGATCCGAAAACCGAGGAACGTTACAGGCCGGTAGTCGCCGCTTCGGCAAAATTGATGCAGGGTGCCCGGGCTCACAACGTCATGGTTGCCTATGCCCACGCCAATCATCGGGCCGATAATGCCACCAGTGCCCACCTGATTCGAGACACCAACAACCGACTGAAACCCATTCCCGTTGATCAGCCCCCGGAGTTCAAGCCGATTGTGTCCGGCGGAACCTGGGAATCGCAGGTGATCGACGAATTGGGGCCGCGAGACGAAGATTATCTGATTCCGAAATACCGCTGGAGCGCGTTCTACCAGACCTATCTTGATCTGGCACTGCGGTCACGGAAAATTGACACGCTTGTCGTCGCCGGTGGTTCGACAGATGTCGGCGTGGCCAGTACTGCCTTTGCCGGACGGGATATGGATTACAATCTGGTGTTTGCACGAGATGCCTGTAGTTCGCCGGAAAAAGACAATCATGACCAGCTCATGGACCGGGTTTTCCCACGCATGGGCCGTGTGCGTAGCGTGTCGGAGATTGTCGCTATGCTGGATACTGGCGCCAAAGTCTGAACAGCTTCGTCGGTGGGCTGTGGCAGTGAATTATCGCCGCCTGGTTGTTTTTGCGTTTGCCGTCGGGTGGCTGGCGGCGGCGCAGGTTGGCAAGGTTCCGCCAGCTCTTTCATTGCTGGTGCAGGACTTGGATCTGACAATGGTCGAAGCAGGCTGGGTCGCTTCGGCGATTGCCTGCGTGGCGGCTTTGTTGGGCATTTTCGGCGGGTTGGCGGCCTCGGCTTTCGGTTATGGGCGAAGCCTGGTTCTTGGGCTTGGTCTGATAGGTGTCGGCTCGCTGCTGGCAACGGTAGCGCCGAACTTCGTATGGCTACTCGTTAGCCGCTTTCTGGAAGCCCTGGGCTTTGTGGTGGTGGTGGTTACTGTGCCTTCCTTTTTGGCCATAATGTTGGCCGATAAGCTGGCCTGGCGTCAGCGCGCGCTGGTTATCTGGGGTACCTACATGCCAGTCGGCGTCGCCGCCATGATGGTCGTAGCGCCCCTTGTGATGAGCATTTCAGGCTGGCGAGGGCTGTGGGTGCTGAACGCTCTGGTGTGCGGAGCGTTGATTCTGTTTGCGGTCACCTGGCGCCGACCACTGGCCAGCGTGGTCGTCCCCGGTGCCTTCAATATTCGGGTGCTTGGCGAAGGCCTGCGTTTGCCGGGCCCCTGGTTAATGGGACTGTGTTTTGGCTGCTACACCGCGATCTGGTTCATGCTTGTTACTTGGGTGCCCAGTTTTGCCGTGAGTGAAATGGGGTACTCTCTTTCTGCTGCTACCTGGCTGATGGCTGCTGCCGTCGTGTTCAATATCGCCGGCAATCTGAGTGCGCAGCTATTTTCGCTCGCCCGCGTTCCCCGCTGGTCTGTTTTGGCAGGTGTTCAGCTGTTGATGGGCGGTTTCGGCTGGGTGGTTTTCTCATCCGGGTTTTCAGACCTGGAGCGTGCCGCTTCAGCAATACTGGCCTGCGGGTTATCCGGAGCCTTGCCGGCTACGGTATTTTCAGCTATTCCTTTCCATGCCAAGCGGCAGGAACAATTTGCCGTGATTAACGGTATTATTATGCAGTGTGGGAGTCTAGGCACCTTTGCCGGGCCGCCTGCTATCGCCTTTGCGGTAACTCACTTGGGCGGCTGGGACGCAGGGAGGTGGTTGATACCCCTGCTGGCGATCGTCGGCCTCGGGGCCGCCGTTACTCTGCGAGGCGCTGAGCAACGAATGGCCGGGCGTAACCAGTCCCCGCCAATGACATGACGACCGGATAAGAAAATTATGTTGTACAACCGAATAAAGTTCAGGCATTTGCAATGCTTTCTCGAAGTGGCTCGTCAACGCAGCGTTGGCCGGGCCGCTGACGCCCTGTCTTTGTCCCAGCCGGCGGTGTCCAAAAAGCTCAAGGAGCTGGAGGAAATGCTGGGCGTAAGGTTGATGGAAAGAAGCAAGAATGGCGTCACGCTGACGGGTTTTGGCGTGGTTTTCCTCAAGTATGCGGGCGCTAGCGTGAACGCCTTGCGTGAGGGAGCGGACAGTGTCAGTCAGGCTCAAATGAAGGGTAAGACCCGGTTGTCGGTCGGAATTCTGCCAACCGTGGCAGCCAGTATACTGCCCAAAGCCGTCGATCGTTTTCGGACGTTAGGCATGGACGTGACTCTTAAACTGGTGTCAGCGCCCAATAACTTTCTGCTGGGCCAGCTGCGGGTGGGTGATCTCGATCTGGTTGTTGGTCGACTCGCTGAGCCCGCTCACATGTCAGGACTGTCGTTTCAGCACCTGTATTCGGAAAGTATCGTGTTTGCAGTTCGCAAGGGTCACCCTTTGCTGAGCAAAGAGCGACTGAGCTTTATGGATATACGCGACTACACCGTGCTGTTCCCTGTCGAGGGTTCGATCATTGCAAAAGCGGCTGAGGCAGTGCTGTTGGCCGAAGGTGTCGGGGAATTGCCGGACGTAATTGAGGTCATTTCTGGCGCCTTCGGCAAGGAATACGTCCGTCACACCGACGCCATCTGGATCATTTCCCACGGCGTCGCGGCACCACAGATCGGCATGGGAGTGATGGAGGCCTTGCCGCTGGACACCAAGGAGACGCTGGGCCCGGTAGGGCTGACGATCCGTGCAGATACCATCCCGTCACCGGCCATGCAGTTATTCATGCATGCGGTCCGGGATGAGGCGAAAGCACAAAAGCCGGGGTTTGACCGCTAAAGCATGTCATCCGTTGGTGAGCAGTAGCCCCGGTATTGGTGACTTGGGAGATTAGCCGATCAGGTCCCAGGTCGCCTCGGCGAAGACATCGTTCAGCTTAACCGGTTTGCGTAGAATCTGTTGGCGAGTTGCGTGGCCAATCAGCTCCTCAAGTACTTTTCGGTTGGGTTCGATGCCATAGGGCAGGGGGTCCCCGATGACCTCACTTACCTGGCTGTGCAGGCGGTCGATGGCCGTTGGTTTCTCAATGCTGCCAGCTTTGAGCTGTTCGAGGTATAACCGTTTGGATTCAGCAAACGCGTTGAACACCGCGACGGCAACGTCGGGGTTCTTGTTGAGCACATCGTTTCTGATTACCACCAGGTGATTGATCGGGTAGTGTCCGGAAGTGCGAAGCGTTTCCAGGCCAACTTCGGTGGCGTTGGCGATCAGCGGCTGAACGTCCGGATGATCTGAGCTCACACCAATGGCGGCGGGAAGTTCTCCGTTGGCCAGCATGTCCTCAATCTTCTTGCCATCTTCCAGCGGGATCACATTGCCCGGTGCCTGCCAGCTCTGCACGTGCTCGTCGCCGGAAAGAACCCAGGTGATTTTGTCCAGATCAACACCGTACTGGTCCTGAAGAATAGCCCGGGCCCAGACCCCGGTCGTTACCGTATAGCCACGGTTTACGCCGACCTTTTTACCTTCGAGGTCTTTGGGGGTGGTTATGCCAGCATTGACGTTCATCAGAATGGCTCCGTGGTGAAAACCACGCACCAAAAAAATGGGCAATGCCGTAAATGCTACCCCGTGTTCCCGGGCGGTAAGGTACGTGGTCAGCGCCATCTCGCTGACATCGAATTCCAGTTCGCGCACCATCCGTCGAAACGCTTGGGGCAACACCGGCACTTCCTCGAACTCAAAGGAAAACCCTTCGGGCTTGACGCGGCCATCTTTCAGTGCCGTGTTGTTGCCCTGGGTGCGTGTAACGGTTTTTAATGCGCGCGAGCTGTCACTCATGGTTATTCTCCCCAAATCTTGTTATGGCGAATGAATACGGCAAGTATTGGTCGGTTAGACTACACTAATTTCCTTCATAATAGGAACGCTGTTCCGAATGTTGCGAGAAGTGCTAGCAACAGTCACAGCCCAGGTCGTCTTCATCGAGCAGTGATGGCAGTAACCAGTTGACGGGCAGATCTTCTTCGACAACGTTGGCGACAGGCTTGAATATCTTGATTCGGTAACGAGTGTCTGAATCGGTCCAGAACGCGATCACGGTTTCTACCGGCGGGCAGCCTGGAACCTGGCAGTTCACCTCTGAGACCATAACAGTGGCATGGTGAGGGAGGCTGAATCTTGCTTTTGTCCAGTCGCCTACTTGCGCAATCGCCTTGAGCTCACTTGCTGATTTCTGGAACGACTGGAACATAACGACTTCTCCTGTTGCGCTGAGGGACTGTTTGGATCGCAGGTCTAAAGTCTGGCAAGTAAGTTTTATCATAACGTTCCTTTATGCGGAACATTGTTTTGCAAGAGTAAAGATCGCTTGGTATGCTAGCTCAAAATCTTCGCTGGGTTAAATGGAGAACCATAATGACAAATAAAGTACGGGCTGCGGTTCGCACCGCTGCGAACAAAACTGAAATTCGTGAATACCCCATGCCAGATGTGCCAGACGATGCGGCGCTTATGAAAGTTGAAGTTGCGGGCATCTGTGGCACGGACGTTAAATTGTATGGTAAGCCGCCGTCCGATGATGCGGTCATTATGGGCCATGAGAACATTGGTTATATCACTAATGCCGGCAGTCAGTTCATGGAGCGCAAGGGCGTCAAAGATGGCGACCTGGTGTTTGTTGAGCATTACGTACCGTGCTTCCAGTGTGAATGGTGCCACGCCGGTGAATACCGTTTGTGCCCAGCGACCGACTGGCGCGGCAACCCGGACGCTATCCGCTATGGCTATACCTCGGCCGAACGAGCGCCTTACCTTTGGGGCGGTTTCGCCGAGTACATGTATTTGCCGTGGAATGCGGTGATTCACAAGGTTCCGGAAGGTGTTTCCGCGGAGCTTGCGGGCATCGTGACGCCCATGGCCAATGGCATTCAGTGGGCTCTGTTTGACTGTGAGGTAGGTTACAACTCCAGCGTTCTTATTCAAGGGCCGGGCCAGCAGGGCCTTTCCCAAGTTGTTGCTTGTAAGCAGGCTGGCGCGTCATTAATCATCATCACCGGAACCTCACGGGACAAGGCGCGCCTCGAAACCGCCCTGAAATTGGGTGCTGATTACACCATCGTGGTTGATGAAGAGGACCCGCTGGCGCGCATCAAAGAAATTACCAACGGTAAAGGCGTTGATGTCTCGTTGGACTGCACCGCCGGCGCAGGAACCATTCCGGTGATGCTGGGTATTGAGGCGCTGAAGCGCAAAGGCGGCACGCTGCTGATTCAGGGCGAGATGGCCGACTTCCCGAACTTCCCGCTGGGCAAAGTGGCAACCAAGTACATCACCATCAAGTCGGCGCGCGGCCACAACTACCGGTCGTGTGAGCTGGCGCTGGAGCAACTGGCATCCAACCGCTTCCCACTGCACCTGCTAACCACACACCGTTACGGTCTGGAAGACACCGATAAGGCCATCAACGCTGTCGCTGGCAAAGGTGAAGAGGGCGTTGTCCACGTCTCCTTGATGCCCTGGAAGTGAGTGAGGGCGCATCTATGACGAGTGAGCGCATCCCGGTGACATTGCTCACCGGGTTCCTTGGTGCCGGCAAGACGACCCTGCTCAACCGCATACTGACAGGCGATCACGGGCGGCGTTACGCTGTCATCGTGAATGAGTTTGGCGAGGTCGGTATTGATATCGACCTGGTGCTCTCCTCGGACGAGGAGCTGTTCGAGATGAACAACGGCTGCGTGTGCTGCACCGTGAGGGGCGACCTGATCCGGACTCTCTACTCCCTGCTGGAGCGCCCGGAACAATTCGACGCCATCATCATTGAAACGACGGGTCTGGCGGACCCTGGACCCGTTGCCCAGACCTTTTTTGTCGATGCCACCCTGCAAGACCGGGTGGCCCTCGACAGTATTACCACGGTAGTGGATGCCAGGCACATTCAGGACACCCTGAAACAAAGCGCCGAGGCAGAAGAGCAGATTGCCTTCGCCGACCAGATGGTTCTGAACAAAGTCAGCCTGGTGTCGCCGCAAACGCTTAAAAGTGTTGAGCGTTCACTGCGGGCGATCAATCCGTTCGCGCCGATTTATAAGGTCGACAGGGCCGACGTACCGCTGGACAAGATCCTGGGCAAAGGCAGCTTTGACCTGGAGCGCATCACCGAACTTGAATCCGGATTTCTAAACCCCGGGCACGGCGAGCCCGGGCACGTGCATGACGAACATTGTCAAAGCCACGATCACCACGACCACACCCATGACGCCTCTGTGACCAGTCTGGTTGTCGAAAGCGATCAACCCATGGATGCCGAGCGGTTGTCTGACTGGCTCAATGAGTACCTGGCGGAGAATGGTCAGGATATTTTGCGGGCCAAGGGGATTATCGATGCCGCCGGAGAGGATCGCCGCCTGGTGTTTCAGGCAGTGCACATGATGGTTGAGGGTGACTTTCAGCGCCCATGGGGGCCGGATGAAGTCAGAAAGAGCCAGCTGGTGTTTATCGGGCGCAACCTCAATCGAGCCGAGTTACAAGCGGGCGTGATGGCCTGCGCCCAGAATCATCCAAGTTAGCTTGAAAAGCCACTGGAGAAAACACTGTGAAAAATGTAGTGATTCAGACTATCGACCGGGCCCAGGAAGCGCCCGCCTTTGCCGAATACGGCGTGGCCACCGTGCATGAGGCGCAAGGTCGCAAAGGGCTTTTGGCGCCCTACATGAACCCGATTTATCCCGGCGCGCACATTTCTGGCCCGGCAGTGACCGTATCGGTCGCGCCCTGTGATAACTGGATGATTCACGTGGCTGCAGAGCAGTGCCAGCCGGGGGATATTATGGTTGTCGCGCCGACCTCTTACTCGGACGCCGGTTATTTCGGTGACCTGCTGGCTACGCTGCTGCAGGCGCGCGGTGTGAAAGGCCTGATTCTGGATGGCGGCTGTCGCGACATCGCCGACCTGAAAAAGATGGGCTTTCCGGTCTGGTCCAAGTGTGTTTCGGCACAGGGCACCGTCAAAGAAACGCTGGGCAGCGTGAATATCCCGGTTGTGTGCGGTGGTCAGCTTATCAACCCGGGCGACGTCATTGTCGCCGATGACGACGGCGTCGTGGTCGTGGCCGGCGCGGAAGCCGCCGAAGTGCTCGAAAAATCCAAAGCGCGGGAAGAGCGGGAAGCCGAGATACGTCGTCGGTACGCTGCCGGCGAGCTGGGCCTGGATATGAACAACATGCGCCCGAGGCTGAAAGAAGAAGGCCTGGTTTATCTTGATCGTGCGCCGAAAGATTGACCGCCAATCCCCGATTGAAAAGAGGACACCCTGAATGATCATCGATTGCCACGGCCATTACACAACTGCGCCACAGCAGCTCCAGGATTATCGTGACGCGCAGATCGCTCACTTTAAAGATGCGTCAAATCCGCCACCGAATCTGGCGCACATCTCGGATGATGAGATCCGGGAATCCGTCGAAAAAAACCAACTGAAGGCACTGCGTGAGCGCGGCGCCGACATGACGATTTTTTCTCCCAAGGCGTCAGCCATGGCGCATCACGTGGGCGATGAGAGTGTTTCCAAGGTCTGGACGGGCATCAATAATGACCTCATTCACCGGGTTACTTCGCTGTTCCCAGACAACTTTATTGGTGTCTGCCAACTGCCTCAGTCCGTCAATGTTCCGATCAAGAATTCGATTAAAGAGCTGGAGCGCTGCGTGCTGGAGCTCGGTATGGTTGGCTGCAACCTGAACCCGGACCCATCGGGTGGTCACTGGAACGGGCCACCGCTGACCGACAAGGCCTGGTATCCGTTTTTTGAGAAGCTGGTGGAACTGGACGTACCGGCGATGATCCACGTATCCGGTTCCTGCAACCCGAATTTTCACGCCACCGGGGCGCATTATCTGAATGCCGACACCACCGCGTTCATGCAGTTTCTTCAGGGCGACCTGTTCCGGGACTTCCCGGATCTGCGCCTGATTATTCCTCATGGTGGCGGCGCTGTTCCCTATCACTGGGGCCGTTATCGTGGCCTGGCGGATATGCTGAATCGGCCGCCACTGACGGAGCACATCATGCGCAACGTCTTTTTCGACACCTGCGTCTATCACAAGCCAGGCATTGAGCTGCTGTTCAAAGTTATCGATGTCGAGAACATTCTGTTTGCGTCTGAAATGTTCGGTGCAGTGAAAGGGATAGACCCGGAAACCGGACACTATTTCGACGACACCAAGCGCTACATTGACGCGCTGGACTTGTCCGACGCAGACCGGGAAAAGGTTTTTGAAGGTAATGTTCGGCGGGTTTATCCGCGTTTGGACGCCACCCTGATGGCCAAAGGCCACTAATAGCCAGACACGATTCCAGAGGAACCGAAATGAGCGATAAAGTAACGATCCCGATGCTTCAGCAGAAGAAAAAAGCCGGGGAAAAAATAGTAGGCATCGTGGCCTGGGACTACCAGATGGCCAAAATCGTTGACCGGGTTGGCGTCGATATTCTGTCTGTGGGCGACACCGTGGGCATTAACCTTTGGGGCCAGGCGAATCCATTGGAAGTCACTATGGACCAGATGGTCACGGTGGCGCAGGCGGTACGTCGTGGAACCAAACGCGCCCTGGTCAGTGTGGATTTTCCTTACGGGCCCCTTCAGGAAGGCGTGGATGCCGCCGTGCGCGCGGCTATTCGCCTGGTCAAGGAAGCCGGCGTGGACATGATCAAACTGGACGGCGCGGCTGACTTTCCGGAAGCCGTGACAGCCCTGACCCGGGCGGGTATCCCCGTCTGGGCACAATTTGGCATCACGCCCCAGACGGCGTTGCAGTACGGAATGGAGTACTCGGCCATGTCCAAAGCTGGCGCTCAGGTACCGGATGGCATGATGGAGCGTCTGGTTGAGGAGGCCCGGATGTTGGAGAGAGCTGGCGCCGCATTGCTTGATTTCACCAACTCAGGCCCGGTTGTGGGGCCGGCGGCAACCGCCGCTGTGGAGATCCCTGTGATTGGTGGTTTCGGTGGCGGGCCGTGGCTTGATGGTCGTGTGCGCATGGGGAACGCAGCAATTGGTTACTGCGCCAAGCACCTGGACGACGACATCGAAACCTACGCCAATGTTGCCCAGATCACCTACGATGCGATCTCCGCATTCAGCGACGACGTCAAGGCAGCTCGCCAAATCAAAGGGGCGCCGCCCGTAAAGAAATGAGAGGTTACTATGCCTTCCGTTGTTATTGATGGAATAAAAACCGAATACGATGTGATCGGTAGTGGGCCACCCTTGCTGATGTTTGCGCCGGGTGGCTTTGATGCCTCCATGGATAAATGGTCGAATCTGGGGGTCTACGCCAAGATCAAACTCCTCGACCATTTGCCGGGCAAATATAGCTGCATCATTTTTGACCGCCGGGAAACGGGAAAGTCCGGTGGCCGTGTTGAACGAATCACCTGGGCGGACTACGTGGCCCAGGGCAAGGGGTTGCTCGAACACCTTGGCCACAAAGCGGCGCATCTGATGGGCGGTTGTATGGGCTGCTGCCCAGTGGCAGCTTTTGCCACCATGCACCCGGAGATGGTTCTCAGCATGGTGCATTACTGGCCTGTGGGTGGGGCCGGCTTCCGTATGAATGCGAGTCGCCGGTTTTCCATTCACCTTGCCTATGTGGAAGAACACGGGTTGGATGCGGTGGTCAAACTGGCCCGCGACACCACGGAGGGCTTCGGCAAGGACCCCAGAATCGGCCCCTGGGGGCCGGTGATTCGCACCGACGACGACTTTGCTGCGTGCTACGCCCGACATGACCTTAGCAACTACAAGCTGGTGATTGCGGGGTTGGCCCGCACGTTGATTGATCGCGATACCGCGCCGGGAGCTGAGCCCGAAGACTTGATGCAGTTGAACATCCCTACGCTGATTATTCCTGGCCGGGATGCAGCGCATTCGATGTCAGCGGCCCGCTATCTTGAAGAGTGTTGCAGAGGTTCGGAATACTGGGATGTGCTGCCCGATCAGCAGACCGAGGACACTGCCCCGGCTCGTATCCTGGAATTTCTCGGCAAGGTGTCGGGCTAGCCAGAGTATAGTTTTTTAAATCTGGCAGGACAGACGGGGGAGAGGATGCTGGCCGCTCCTCTCTCGTCTTTTATTGCTGTCTTTCCATTACTTTCTTTCACTCCCCACTATCAGGCTTCACTGCGACTTTCCACAGACGCTCTCCCGTCGCTTTTGGTGCAGCTTTCGGAGGTGCACTCGCTGCGTTCTGAGCCAACGGATGACCTGTCGTGTCTTTAAAGAGTTTGCATGCCGTTTTGGGCATAAGAAAACAACAAATCGTCAATTTACATACCGAAGCGTGTATTCGATATTGAATCAATGATCACAAGATCACTTTTTAACCAGATTTAGAAAACAAAAGATCTTGTTCTGTTATATGGAACGGTGTACCGTAAATAACAGCGTGTTTATATATGCGGTATCTATGACGCGTACACACCAGCATAGAGAAATAGGAGTAAGTGATGAGTGATTCGAGCACAGAACAAAAGCAAGAAGTCTCCTGGGAACGATGGACAAAGAAAAGAACCTTTGTTCGTGCACTGGAAGGTACCTACGGCGAGTTGATGTCAGAGCTGTTCAATCAGCCGCGAATCTATCCGACTCAGGACCTGAAATGGAAAGGCGGGCCGCAGAACTTCGGCAAGAAGGTGATCAACCCGCAGGCAACCAGAATTGCCCAGTCTATCGAGACGCATGTGGATGCCTTCGCGCCCGGCGGCCATGGGCAACGGCATGGACACATGAACAGCGCCGTGTTTTTTGTTCTCAAGGGCAAAGGCCACGACGTTCATGACGGTCGCCGCATCGACTGGGAAGCCGGCGATGCACTGATTGTGGAAAACGGCTGCGTACACCAACACTTCTCAGACGACACAGAAAACGAGTCCATCTGCCTGATCATGAAAGCGAAGCCGCTTTTCCTTTTCATGCATCTGATTTTTCAGGAAGTGGTTGAGTTTCCGCCGAAGGAGCCAGTACCCGGGCAGGAAAACTACACTCCACCCGCGTCACTTTGAGCCTGAATCAACTCGTCAATTATGTGAGGAAGTGCAATGAGTACAGATACGCCATTTGTTTCTGATATCGAGCGCCAGCGTGCGCGCTCAGGCATCGACGCTGATTTCTACGCCAAGGCGCTGGAAGCCTCCAAAGAATTCCGTCGCGAATACCAGGAACGCAAAAACGTTGTCAAGCACAGCGAAATGCCGATGGAGCGCTCGGCCGATGGCCTGATCAAACACATCATCAACGAAGGCATGAACACCAAAGAGTGCGCGATTGACATCTACATGCAGTTCATCGCCGCCAACAAGGCAACCGGTACCAGCCGTCACCTGACAGAAGAAGTGGCTTTCGTGATCGAAGGCAAGGGTTACGACTTGCACTACGACGTCAAATTCCGTTGCGAAGAGGCCTTCGTCTGGGAGTGGGATACCGAGCCCAAGAAATTTGAATGGGGCCCGGGTGACTTTATCTACATCCCCCCTTACTGCGCCCACAAGCGCTTCAATACAGATCCTGAAAACGAAGCCAGGGTCGTGGTGATCAACAGCCGAATGATGAGAGCGATCGGCTTTGACTGGTTCGACCAGCTTGAGCCAGCCGAGGGTTTTGAAGACCTGTGGGTGCCGCCTGAAGACTAGAAATATTCTCAATATGGGGGCTGGCCCGAAGTGCAGGCCCCCTGATAAAAACCCATACAATTACAAGAACGAGTCAGTCATGACGCAGGATTGCTTGTCAGTTGTTCCGCCCCCTTGGTACTTGCCTTTTTTAGTTTCATTGCCCCAGCCCCTTCCGGTAACTCCGCCCTGAGGAGGTTCTGCATAAATGTAAGACCGGTGTAAACACGGACGAAGTATCTGAGCCAGGGAGGATGTTTTGCTCAGCCGCTTTGTGGGTGTAGTGGGATCACGGATCCTCGGCGGCCTGCATTGCTCGTTAGATGGAATAGTCGGGCCTGATGCCCAACAGACAACAAAACAACAAAGAGAGCGCATCGCATGAAAGTACTAAAGAGATCGGCCCTTGCAGCCGCAGTGGCCTTTGGCTCAGCAGCACCTGCCGCTTATGCGGAGGTTGATATATACGAGAATGAGGACCTGAAGGTTTACCTGCATACCGCGATAGAAGTAGAGAAGATGTTTTTCCGGGACGATCCGGCTGATGACGGTGAGTCTATCGATCAATTCGATAATGAACTCGAATTCGGTGTTGGTGCAGAGTTTGACGACTACTGGACAGCCTACTTCGAGATGGAGATCGACAACCTCCGCGATAACACTAACTCCAGGGTTAGGGATGGAGAGCGCGGTGACCTCGAGATAACCTCTGCTTATATTGACTACGGGGACGCTAACAACGCCGGCCTCCAAGGCCGGGTCGGTGTTTTCCGTGACGACTTGGCTGGCGGTACGCGGCTCTGGTTCCGTGAGCATCTGGTCGGTGCTAGGGGTCGGTACAACGTCTCGGATGACCTGCAGTTGGAAATCGGCACGGGTACGCTTGAAGAGGAGGGCGACGACTTCGGTCAGGATAGGCAGATTAGCTGGGTATCTGCAGCCGGGAAGAATTTATACAGTTTTGTGGGTGTGATTCAGGATGACGCCCCGTCAGGCACCCCTTCGAGTGACCTCGGTTTTGACCCTGGTATTGATGATGAATTCGGGGACCTTGGCAACGTAGCTATAGGCTGGTCAGGAAAGCTGGGGAATATCGGTGTTCATGCGGAATACAACCAGAACTTTGGTAACGCGGCAGATGGTAAGGACTTCAAAGGCCGTGCTGCCTATGCTGAGTTTGATACTAAAATGGGCGCACACAAGCCCCGCCTGCTCTTCGCCTGGGGTTCCGGCGACGATGATCCGAACGATAACGATGTTGAAGAGTTCATGGAGGCCCGTGGTGACTTTGAACCGACCAAGCTGTTCATAACTGAAGGGGCTATCGAAAACACCACCACCGGTGGAACCGGGGGTATTGAAGATGCGGACGAGGGAATTGGTAACATCACGATCGCCCAAATCGGTAACACCTTCCAGGTTAATCCGGTCTGGCGTGCGGACCTCTCCGCGAGTTATGTCGCCCTTAGCGAAGAAAACGAGGATGGCGACAAGTACCTCGGTACTGAACTCAACTGGATTAACCGTTGGGAACATGATACCAGCGTCGGCCGGGTACGGCTGTATGTGGACCTGGGCTACATCTTTTCAGCCGATGCGTTCGGTCCTGATGATCTCTGGATAATTGAGCCAGGTATACGAGTGGAGTTCTAGTACACATCGACTGTGTGCTTAGAGCAGGCATCGCCTGATCTAAGCAAACTGTCGAATGACTTGCGGAGTCGCCACGCCAGCCGGGGCGACTCCGAATCACAGGTTATTGCACGGAGCTATTCGTAATGAATTTTAAAGATACGATTAAAGCTTGGGTATTTCCTCTGTGCTTACTCGGAATACTTGCTGCGACAGTGAGTATGGGGACAGCCAAGGCGGATCCAACTGACGCCCCAACGCTTAAGAGTATTTTGAACACTTAATCAATGTGATCACGACCGCCGAGTAGCGGAAAATCACTAAACAGATGTAACAAGGATTTTTCTCATGTTTGAAGCAGCGTTTGGCGCACTCGAGATGGTCCTGGATCCGACACGCCTTATGATTCTTGGCGTTGCGGTCCTTCTGGGGCTAGGCATTGGGGTTATCCCAGGGCTTGGCGGTATTGTTGGTCTGGCAATTCTTATCCCGTTCACCTACACAATGGATCCGCTGGCCGCCTTTGCTTTTCTGATAGGGATGGGTGCGGTTACGACCACTTCGGATACGATTCCTGCGGTCCTGTTCGGCGTGCCGGGCACCAGTGGCTCGGCGGCGACCGTGGTAGATGGGTTCCCCATGGCCAAAAACGGCGAAGCTGGTCGGGCGTTTGGCGCGGCGTACATGGCGTCTCTTATCGGTGGTGTTTTCGGGGCAATTCTGTTGGCCTTGTCGATTCCGGTCATTCGTCCGATGATGCTGCACTTCGGATCGCCTGAACTGTTCATGCTTACGATTCTCGGTTTGACTATGGTTGCCGCCCTGAGCGGAAAAGCACCCATGCGGGGCATTGCAGCGGGCGCTATCGGCCTGGTGATCGCGATGATTGGCCTGGGCAGTCAGGGCGGTTCGCTGCGCTGGACGTTCGACCAGTTGTACTTTTGGGACGGGCTGCCCCTGGTGCCTTTGACGCTGGGCCTGTTTGCGTTGCCCGAACTGATCGATATGGCGATTGCCCGCACCAAAATTGCGCGAAATGAGGACACTGCTAAATCCAGCCACAGCGGCCAGATGCAGGGCATTCGCGACGTGTTCAAGAACTGGTGGTTGACGCTGCGCTGCGGTGCTTTGGGTGCGGGGTTGGGTGCGGTTCCCGGGCTTGGTTCTGCGGTGGTTGACTGGTTGGCCTACGGCCATGCCAAGCGCAGTGAAAAAAATACCGAACGTTTCGGTTTCGGTGATGTTCGCGGCGTCATCGGTCCGGAATCTGCGAACAACGCCAAAACCGGTGGTGCACTGGTGCCCACTCTCGCCTTCGGCGTGCCGGGAAGCGCCTCCATGGCTCTGCTTTTGGGCGCATTTCTCATGCATGGCCTGGTTCCTGGCCCGGAAATGCTGACCACAAATCTTGATATCACCTACGGCATTATCTGGAGCCTGGCGTTAGCGAACATATTGGGCGCTGGCCTGTGCCTGATTTTTGCAGACCAGTTCGCCAAAGTGGCGCTGATACGGTTCGGTATTCTGGTTCCGGTGATCAGTGTGGTGGTGTTCCTGGGCGCGTATCAGGGCTCTGCAAGCTGGGGCGATATTATGGTGCTGCTGGGTGTGGGTGCCGTAGGCTGGATTATGAAGCAGCTGGACTGGCCCCGCCCACCGCTGTTGCTTGGTTTTGTGCTGGGTGAAATTTTCGAGCGTTACCTCTGGATTTCCGTCAACACGTCCATGGCCACATCTGAGACCGGTTCGGCTTTTGAATGGATCACTCGTCCGCTGGTGGTGGTGTTGATTGCTTTGACGGTGTGGGGGCTCTTCCAGGGCGCTCGTCCCTGGCTGAAAAAGACCTTCATGCAACGCGGTGAGACCACCGGCAGCATAACCTGGTGCGCGCCCCGTGTAACACCGAACTCACTGTTCTCTGGCGCATTGCTGATCTTTTTTGGTGTGCTTTGGGTTCAGGCAGGTGAGTTCTCGTTCAACGATCGGGTGGTACCGCTCTCGGCACTGGGTGTTGCCATCGGCTGCACGGCTTTGTCCTTTATCGCCTCAACGTTCACCCGGCAGGTGGGTGGCACCGCAACTATTGGTGATGTTCTGGGTGAGCAATGGGTGCCTCGTCTGATCAAGGTCGTCGGCTGGTTGTTGGGCTTCACCGCTTTGATCTGGCTGATTGGCTTCTTGCCCGCCATTTTTGTGTTCATTTTTGCATTCACTGCGTTCGAAGGAAAAGAAAGCTATCGCCTTGCGTTCTTCACAGCGTTGGGAACTGCGCTGTTCTCTTACCTTGTATTCCATATGGGAATCAACGTGAACTGGCCGAACTCGGTCATTGGGGATGTGATCCCGGCGTTGAGAGATTTGACGCGGTTTCTGTGAAGCGGCCCGGATGACTGACGTGACAGACATAAGGACGAAATTATGAGTATTGAAGACCAGTACCACAGCAAGAAAGACCGGATTTTTGTTCGCGGCATTCAGGGTCAGTACAGCCTGACAGAGGAATTGGCAAAGCTGCGCGCGCAGCCGCGGGTCCGCAAGGGCAGAGAAATCTCGTTCGTCGACGGGCCCCAGTGTTTCAGTAAGCACTATGTCGAGCCGAAAGACGAGATTACTCAAACCTTTCATCTTCACCTGGAAGAGTATGGCCCGGGCGCAATGTCGCAAAAGCACGGGCATGTGAACGAAGCTGCCTTTTATATTCTTGACGGTAAGGGTTACGAAGTCCACGACAACGTCCGCTACGACTGGGAGGCCGGAGACGTAGCCATTGTCCACAATAACTGCGTGCACCAGCACTTCAATGCGGACAAGAACCTGCCCGCACGAGCACTGGTGATCAAAACCAAGCCGATGTACATGTTTATGAACATGCTGTTCCAGAAGCAAGTCATTCCCCGCCCTACGGAACCGACACCTGAAGGTGCGGGTTTTGAGGCGCGCGAAGAAGGCGATAAGTAACCGTTAACGTTTTATTGTTTGGAGTGAGTGTGATGGCGTGGGATGAAGCAAAGAAATGGGCTCAAGGCGATCTGACACAGCCGCTGTATCAGCATCTGCTTGACGACGCGATGGAGAAACCGGAGCGGGACAGTCACCGCAAGAAAATTGTAAAACCCGCTGAAATGCCATGGGAGATGTCTCGCCAGGGCCTGTTGAAACATCTGATCAACGAAGAAATGAATACCCGCATGGAGACGGTGGACGTTTACATGCAGATCATCCCGCCAGGGAGTCGTTCGGGCAAGCACCGTCATTTGGCGGAAGAGTGTCTCTATGTTCTTGAGGGCGAAGGCTACGATCTGCACACCGACTGCGACGTGGAAATCACCGACACCTATCACTGGCGGCCCCAGGAAGAAGAAAAGCGCTTTGACTGGGAAGCCGGGGATATCATCTACATTCCGCCAAACACCATTCACCAGCACTTTAATGCCAATCCAGACAAGCCGGTTCGACTGATCTCGGCCATTAACCGGATCTATAAGTATTGCGGTTTGAACGACCTGGAGCAGATTGAAGATGCACCGGAATATGATCCCTCCGTGGTCCTGAATACAGAGACTCTTAAAAAATACCTGGGCTAGCGTCGCTTTATATCCGCGAGTGTACGTTTGGCAAGGTGTTCAGCCAAAACCGAAAATAAAAAGGCAGAGCTCATGAAAACACCGATGTTTAACAATCCGCTGCGCGCACTTTCTTGTGCTGCCGCTCTCACAGCCTCAGTGGCAGCCGGCGCAGCGATAGCGCAGGACAGCTTCCCCCAGCGCGACATTGAACTGGTTGTCGGCTATAACGCCGGCGGCGGCTATAGCAGCTGGGCACAGGCATTGGCTCCGGTACTCGAAGAACAACTTGGCGGCGACGTCAACGTGCTGGTCCGACACATGCCGGGCGCCGGTGGTGTTGTGGCGACCAACTATGTCTATCGTGCCAAGCCCGACGGCTACACCATTGGCATTTTCAATCTGGGGGGGTTGGCGGCAACGCAGACCGCCAGTGAGGTGATGTACGATCTGACCAAAATGTCATGGCTGGGCCGATTATCCCTGGATCCCACCATTATGGTCGTGGGGTCGGGCTCTGACTTTGCTGAACCAATTGATTTCAAAGGCCGTGACCGGACGGTGGTGTCCACCAAAGGATTAACCGCCAACGCCACGATTACCGGCGCGGTCACGTTTGATCTATTGGACGTCGACTGGCAGCCGCTGAACCATTCGGGAACCAGCGAGGCGATATTGTCGATCATTCGCGGGGATTCCCATGTGTCCTGGGGGTCGTTCGACAGCCTTAAACAGTACATCGAAAACGGCGATCTCAAAATGTTGATGTACTACGACGCCGAGCGAAATCCTGCCTATCCAGACGTTCCCACGCCGTCCGAAATCGGCTTGCCGGAAGAAATCAATGAAGCGTTCAACACCAACCGCATTCTGGGTGCACCTCCTGGCACTCCTGGAAGTGCGATAAAGACGCTGGAAGTTGCCATTGCGCAAGCGGTGAAAGATCCAGCGTTTATTGAACGTATCGAAAAAATGGAAGTCTCGGTGCAGTATCTCGACGGCGCAGCCACCTCCAAAGTGGTAAACAGCGCGGTTAAGGGCTTCACCGACTACAAGGGTACGATTTCAGAGCTGCTGGGAAGCAATTAATAAAAAGTTGCTGGCTAGAAATTAACAGAAGACCGGCGAGGGTCCCGCGTTCTCAGGCAGGCCCTCGATCCCACCGTCAGTGTTTTAATGTTCCGACTTTTTTTCAGGGGTTATCCTTTGGAACTTCTCAACGAGTTCGTCACGCTACTATCGCAACCGTATCTGATGTTGCTGATGCTGGGTGCGGTCGTGCTTGGACTTTTGATCGGCATCCTTCCAGGCCTGGGTGGCAGTGTTGCGCTTGCGCTGCTTATACCGCTGACGTTCAGTTTGGGGCCTGATGCGGCCATCGTATTGTTGATATCGGCTTACGGCACTGTGACTTATGGTGGTGCCATCACATCGATTCTATTGAATACCCCGGGCGAAGCCACCGCCGCAGCTACCACCTTTGACGGTTACCCGTTGGCCAAACAGGGCAAAGCAGGGAAAGCCATCACCGTGGCTGTATTGGCGTCGGCCATCGGGGGAATTTTCGGGTTTCTGGTGCTTTACCTCGTGCTACCGCTGGCGCGAAGTCTGGTGCTGGCGTTTACCTACCCTGACTTCTTCATGCTGGCGATCTTTGGCCTGACGGTCATCGCCGTGGTCACTCAGGGCAGTGCGTTTCGCGGGATTATTTCCGCGTTGGTCGGCTTTATGCTGGCATTTATTGGCACCGACCCTTTGATGGGGTCATCACGGTTCACTTTTGGCTCTTACCACCTTTGGGACGGGGTTGGCTTGGTGCCAGTCATCATTGGCCTGTTTGCGATCACCGAAGCGTTCCAGCTCTATTATCAGAAGTCTTCCATCGCTGGCGAGTATGACCATGAGATAAAAACCGACTTTCTGGAAGGCCTGAAAGACTTTATTCACCATCGCTGGTTGTTTTTCAGGTCGTCACTGATCGGAATTTTTTTGGGCATGATACCCGGTGTCGGTGGAGCGGTAGCCAGTTTTATGGCTTATGGCTCGGCGGTGCAGACGTCCAAGAACCCTGAACGCTTTGGCAAGGGTGCCATTGAGGGCGTGTTGGCACCGGAAGCGGCGAACGATGCGAAGGAGGGTGGCGCCATGTTGCCGACCCTCGCGTTTGGTATTCCCGGCAGCGCCGCCATGGCGGTGCTGATCGGCGGGCTTATTATGCATGGGCTGACGCCGGGCCCGGAAATGCTGACCACTAATCTCAACATGACTTATTTTCTGATTGCAGTGGCAATCGTCAGCAAACTTGTTGCGTTGCCGGTATCGCTTCTGATCGGCCCGCGCATGGCGATCGTGACCAAAATCCCCGGCACTCTGATGGCACCCGGAATTGTCGCGATCTCGTTCGTGGGTGCCTATGCGGTTGAAGGTTCCTACTGGGACGTGGTCATTGCGTTGCTGTTCGGGCTGATCGGCATCTTGATGAAACAGTTCGGTTATTCCCGCATCGCTCTGATTATTGCTCTGGTTCTTGGTGGGCTGGTGGAAGCCTCTTATCACCAGACCATGGCGGCTTTTGGCTGGGAGGCGTTCTTTAATCGTTCCATTTCAATCACCCTGCTGTGCCTGACTGTGCTCTCGCTGCTGTGGCCCTGGTTGCGGACGTCAAAGATGTTCCAGCGCGTACTGGGAGGCGGCGGCCATGGTTCAGCTTAACGCCAGAACGGTGTTTTCATTCCTGGTTTGTGCGTTTGCGGCCGTGGTGCTGTTTCAGACGCTCGATCTCAGGTCGGATGCTGCCCTGGTACCTCGCGTGATCGGAGTGCCCCTGTTGTTTCTTGCGGGGTTTCAGTTTGCCTGTGACCTTTTCCCCGCCCTCGGAACGCGCTTGTCCTTCGCTGGCACTGACAAAGGGGGGTTGGACAACACACCGGACAATGAAGGGTTTGGCCTTAAAGGCAATTACCCGTTTGTCGCCTGGATGGTGCTGTTTGTGCTGGCCATTTACTTCACCGGTGTTATTGCTGGCATTGTGATCGCGTTTTTGCTCTATCTCAAACTTCTGATCAAGCAGAGCTGGATGCTGTCCGTTCTGTACTCGTTGCTCTTTGCTCTCAGCGTTTACCTTATATTCGTTCAGGGCATGGGAGTTTATTACTTCACTAGCCCGGTGGGATAAGGGCTGGCTGCTACCTACTTATCGAAAGGTATCGAAAATGACAGACAATAAAACAGTACGCTATGGCTCAGATCTGATGGCTGAGCTCATTGCCAATCTGGATGTGCCCTTCATTGCCCTGAATCCTGGAGCCTCCTTTCGGGGACTTCACGATTCGTTGATCAATCATCCGCATCGTGAGATGCCAGAGCTGATTACCTGTACCCACGAAGAAATATCCGTGGATATTGCCCATGGCTACGCCAAAGCAACGGGTAAAGTGATGGCTGCGGCAATTCACAACGTCGTCGGTCTGCAGCACGCCACCATGGCCATTTATGATGCCTGGTGTGACCGGGTGCCGGTGCTGCTATTCGGTGGCACGGGCCCGATGCCGGTAGAAAAGCGCCGCCCGGGGTCAGACTGGCTGCATACCGCGCTGGTGCAAGGCAATCTCATCCGGGACTTCGTCAAATGGGACGATCAGCCTGCCTCAGTTCAAAGCCTGAGTGATTCCATCTATCGCGCGCATCGTTTAGCGGTGACCGAACCTGCGGGACCAGTGTATGTCTGCTTTGACGCGATGCTGCAGGAAGCGCCGATTGAGCAGGACGAACTGGATGCCGTGCCCGCTCTGGTAAATCCGCCAGGGCCTGAGGCCTATTCTCCGGGAACACCCCCGGGCCCCTCCCCAGCCGTCACGGCACGGTTGGTGGAGGCGCTGGAGGGCGCCCAATGGCCGGTCATCATTGCCGACTACACGGCGCGGTCGGATGAGGCCTTTCATACCCTGGCGCAGCTTGCGGAAGAGTGGGCCATTCCGGTGATTGATCAGGGCAGCCGTTTCAATATGGCCACGGATCACCCGATGAACCTCAGCGGCGCCAATTTCGACGTTCTTGAGCGGGCCGATGTTGTGATTGCGATGGATATGAAGGATTTATACGGGTCGCTGTCGCGGATTGAGCGAACTATCCGAACCACTGAACCGGTTCTGCAGCCGTCGGCACGAGTATTTGCCGTCAGCCTGATGGATTACACCACCCGGGCGTGGTCCGCTGACTTCCAGCGCCTTTACCCCACTGAAATGAACATTCTGGCAGACACCCAGATTTTGCTACCAGTCCTGCGGGCGGCCCTTGCTGAACGGCAGCGTCCGGCGGTTGTCGAGTCGCGGCGTAAGCGGGTCACCGAATGGCACCACAACCTGCGAGAGGAATGGAAACAGGCGGCTGTTAAGAAGCGCTCGGAAACGCCCATTGCCACGGCGGTGATGGCGGACGAACTCTGGACCTTGTTGAAGGATGAAGATTTTGTGCTGGCCAATGGCAACCTGAGGGGCTGGGTACAAAAAATCTTCACTATGAGCTCGCCCCGTCAGTACCTCGGTGCATCCGGTGGCGGTGGCCTGGGCTACGGCATCGGCGCAACGATCGGTGCCTGCCTTGCTCATCGCGACTCGGAAAAAATTGTCGTTGATATCCAGTCCGATGGCGACCTTCTGTTTACGCCTGGCGGTCTGTGGACTTTGGCACACCACGACCTGCCGGCGCTGATTGTAATGTTCAACAACCGCTCCTATTACAACTCGGAAGAGCATCAGATCAGTATTGCCCGTCACCGTGGCCGCAACGTAGAGCGCACGGCGATTGGCACCACGATTGTTGATCCGCCGGTGGACTTCGCAGCCATGGCGGAGTCGATGGGTGTGGCCGGTATCGGTCCGATTGAAAAGGTCGAAGATATTGCACCCGCATTGCAGAACGCACTCGCGATCGTGAAAAACGAGCGGCGTTCGGTATTGGTGGATGTTGTAACTCAGGTTAAATGACGAAGGGGAATAAGCTGATGGCGAATGATCTGAAAACCTATGGCAAGACAGTATTAGACGACGCAGAAAAAGAAACCGAAGGATGGCAGATGACCATCAACGGAAAGTTTGTGAAGAGCCAGTCGGGTAAGACCTACACGACGGTAAACCCTTCAACGGACCAATCGTTGGCCGATGTGCCCTTCGCCACTGCGGAAGATGTGGAGTCTGCTGTTGCCGCAGCCAAGGCGGCGTTTCCTGGCTGGAAAAAACTCCACGTGGATGAACGTGGCAAAATGCTCAAAGCGCTTGCCCGCGCTGTTCGGGAACGGGCAGAAATGTTCGGCATGCTCGACGCGCTGGATTCCGGTAATCCGTATCAGTCCATGGTGGACGATGCGAATAAGGGTGCTGGACTGCTTGAGCACTTCTCCAACCTGGGGATGGAACTGAAGGGCCAGACCGTGCAGACCCCAGGCGGTGGACTCAACTACACCCGCCTTGAGCCCTTCGGTGTGGTTGCCCGGATTCTTCCATTCAACCATCCGATTTCCTTTGCCGTGGGCAAAATTGCCTCTGCGCTCATTGCGGGCAACACCGTGGTGATGAAAATTGCAGATCAGACGCCCCTCAGCGCATTGCTGTTTGGCAAGCTGATTCAGCAGCATTTGCCGCCAGGCGTGGTCAACATCATTACTGGCGATGGCGCCACCACTGGGGCGTCTCTGGTATCGCACCCGGATATTCATCGAATCGCATTCACCGGCTCGGTAGCGACCGGCAAACTGATCACCCAGCAGGCAGGTATTGCCGTGCTGAGCCTCGAGTTGGGTGGTAAAAACCCGCTGATCATCTATCCAGACGTTGATGTACAAAAGGTGGCCGATGCCGCCGTTGACGGTATGAACTTCACTCGCTGCCAGGGGCAGTCCTGTGGTTCCAATTCCCGGGTGTTCGTCCATCGCGACCTGCACGACGAATTTGTCAGGGAGGTTGTCAAGCGGGTGGAAAAAATCAAGGTCGGCCCTGCGGACGCCGACGACACCGAAATGGGGCCGGTGGTATCACGCCAGCACTACAACCGGGTCATGCACTACATTGAATCGGCTAAATCTGAGGGCGCCAAACTGGTTGCCGGTGGCGGCCATGCCAAAGGTGAGGAGCTGGCCAACGGCTATTATATCGAGCCAACGGTGTTTGACGAGGTCACTCACAGTATGACCATCGCGCGCGAAGAAATCTTCGGCCCGGTGATGAGCATTCTGGTCTGGGACGACGAGGCCAGCATGATGGAGCAGGTCAACGGTGTTGAGTACGGTCTTTGCGCTAACATCTGGACTAACGACATTTCGACGGCCCTGAGGATTGGTGATGATATCGAGGCGGGCTACGTCTGGATCAACGGCCACGGTGGCAAACGCTTCAAAGGTGCGCCCTTCGGTGGCGTGAAGAACAGCGGTATTGGCCGTGAGCATGAAACCGGCGAAATCCACAGCTTTACCCAGGAAAAGAACGTTAACGTCCGTTACTGATTTCCTCCGTGTAGTGGAAGAGCAGTAACACGCTTTGCCCGGCGGGTCGACTCGTCCCGCTGGACATCATGGATCAAGGAGAGAGTTATGCTGGGTGGTGTATTCGCGATCTTGGCGGCAGCCAGTTTTGGATTTAACAACGCGGCCTTGCGGCGAGGCGTTTTGAGTGGCTCCGTGTTTCAGGCCCTGGCCATCACGGTACCTATGGGTGTGCCGCTGTTTCTGCTGGCAGGTATCGCCACCGGCCACATCGACAAACTCTGGTCGTTTCCTACCGAGGCTTACTTCTGGCTGGCAGCGGCGGGGGTCATGCACTTTGTCTGGGGCCGTTACTGCAATTACCGATCAACGAAAGCCATTGGCGGTAATCTGTCCGGTCCCTGGAAGCAGGCGCAGCTGATTATCGCTTTGATTCTGGCAATAGTGCTGTTGGGCGAGACGCTTACTCCGCTCAAGATTCTGGGCATCGCACTGATCGTTGGCGGGGTGGTGGCCACCAGTCGCGCGAAACACAAGAAAAAGCCCAAAACCGAGGATAGCACTGAGGACAATAGCGAGTCGTCGGACAAGCCGAAGCGGTCAAAGCTTCCGGATTTTGAACCCAACTATGCGGAGGGTTACACCTTTGCATTGCTGTCTGCCACCGGGTACGGCATCAGCCCGGTATTGGTGCGTATGGGTCTGGAGAATCAGGGGCCGGGCTTCAGCATCGCCGGCGGTCTGATTTCCTACACCGCCGCGGCCCTGGTTGTTGGCGTCATCATCCTGGTTGGCCGGCAGTGGGGGCACGTCCGATCCATGCAGCCGGTGGCTGCAAAATGGTTCTCCCTTGCGGGCGCTCTGGTTGGTCTTTCGCAAGGGCTCAGGTACACCGCGCTGGCCATTGCACCGGTAACCGTGGTCACGCCCATCCAGTCTACTTCTGCGGTGTTCCGCGTGTTGTTTGGCTGGCTGATTAACCGCGAACACGAAGTGTTTGGTCTCTGGGTCTATCTTGGGGTTCTGCTGTCCATGGCGGGTGTTGTTGCATTGACGCTCAGCACTGAAATCATCGTTGCACATGTAGACCTTCCGCAGGTGCTGGTCGATATCGCCGGTTGGCAGTGGCCATAATGCGGGCATTAACGGCCCGAGGTCACAGCCGGTTGGGTGGATATTCCGATGTCTGATCCGCTCACCGGACAGCTGCTAGCCCTGCTTTCGGCGGTAGCCTTCGCGTTCAGCAACGTGTTTATTTCCAAGGGCGCGAGCGGTGGTGGTGACCGGGGCGTGATGTTTTCTGTGCTGGTCACTATGGTGTTTTCCGGTCTGCTTTGGCTGACGCTGGAAGGTGGAAGCCTCGGTGCCAGTAATCCTGACGAGTGGTGGGCCGGTATTGGCTGGTTTGTTCTGGCGGGCATATTGGCCATGGTGTTCGGGCGTACGTTTCTGTTCGCTTCGATTCGCAAGTTGGGGGTAACCCGCGCGAGCGCCGTCAAGCGGTTAAACCCGTTCTTCTCTGTGCTGTTGGCCTTTGTCCTGCTGGGCGAGCCTGTTACCGGCCTGGACGGGCTCGGCATTGTCGCTATTGCACTGGCGTTCGGGTTGCTGATCCGGCGGTCATTCCAGGGCAGTGCGGCGAAGGTGGAGGCGCAAACGGCGCCGCCCTCGCTGGTAAGCTACGGTTGGGGAGTAGGCTCGGCGCTGTCTTATGCGTTTGCCTACATCACTCGCAAATACGGCTTGCTTCTGGTGGCTGCACCAGCCTTTGGCACTATGGTCAGTGCGGTTTCGGGCTTCACCTTTTTCGTTATTGCATCCATTTTCGTTGCCCAGTATCGAGCCAACTTCCGCAACATGTTCCGCAATTTGAACGTTTGGCTGGTGCTGGCGGCTATTACCGTTTCTCTGGGGCAGATTCTTCTGTTTGCGGCGCTTTTCTACGAGAAGGTATCAACGGTGGTCATGATTGCGTCTCTGGAAATATTCATTGCCTCTTTTCTTTCCGTGGTGGTGTTTCGAACCGAGGCACGCCCAGATCTGGAAACCTACATCGCTGCCACGATTGCGACGACCGGTGTCATTGCCATTGCCTGGAACTGAGTTATGGGGCTGAGTGCGACCATTGGGCATATCGCTTTTGATATAAACTTGGGCTCAAAATCGATCGGTATCGCCATAAAAGCTGTGTGATACTACAATTCTTAATGTAGGAACGGCGTTCCCCAAATGGGGTTTGGCGCCTCAATCACGTCAGGAGAGGAACTATGCCAAAGCTCAGGCTATCGCTCGGGTGTTGGGATTACGATCGAACGCGAGCGCTGATGGATGGAAGTGTTCAGCCAGACGGTATCGATCTGAACTATCTGAACATGCCGGTCGAGGAGACGTTCTTCAGAATGTTGCGCCACCGGGAATTTGATGCGGCGGAAATGTCGCTGTCGTCCTATGTGGTTTCGCTGTTTTCAGAAGATCGCCCGTTTGTTGCGATTCCAGTATTTCCTTCCCGTTTTTTCCGCCATTCGTCCATCTACGTCAATGTAGATTCAGGCATTCGCAAGCCCGGTGACCTGGTCGGCAAGCGCATTGGTACGCCGGAATATCAGATGACGGCCCCGGTGTGGATTCGCGGCATTCTGTCAGACGAATACCAGGTGTCGGTAGACAGTGTGCTGTACATGACCGGCGGTGAAGAAGAGCCGAACCGCCCGGAAAAGCTGAAGCTAAACCTGCCGGAAAACATCCGGGTTGAGCGGATCGGGCCTGATAAAACACTCGCGAAGATGTTGCTGGACGGCGAAATTGATGCGCTGCATACCGCGCGAGCGCCATCATCCTTCTACGACGGCAGTGGTCGCGTTGTGCGACTGTTCGAGAACTATCCCGCCGTTGAGCTGGAGTATTATCGCCGCACCGGTATCTTCCCGATCATGCACTGCGTGGTGATCCGTCGCGAGGTCTATGAACAGAATCGCTGGGTTGCACAGTCGTTGTTCAAGGCCTTTAAAGAAGCCCAGAACAAAACCTATCAGGACATGCACGAAACTGCGGCCCACAAAACCATGTTGCCCTGGCTGTCTGCTCACGTTGAGGAAGCGCGGCGGGAATTGGGGAGTGATTTCTGGTCCTACGGTTTCAGTGAAAACCGGGACACGATTGCCACCTTTTTGCGGTACCACCATGAGCAGGGTCTGTCGAAGCGCCTGTTAACGCCCGAGGATCTCTTTGCACCGGAAGCTTTGGAATCATTTGTGATCTAGTCGCACGGCAATCAGAACGGTTGCCACTCTAAAAAAGGAGCACAGTATGACCATCAAACGGATACACAGCGGAAAGCGCATCAGCCGTGTTGTTGTTCATAACGGCATCGCTTATTTGGCGGGGTTGCAGGCGTTGAAGAGTCGGGGTGGGACCGTTGCCGAGCAAACCGGGGACGTGCTCGGGATGATCGATCGGCTTCTGGGCGAAGCAGGTACAGACAAACGGCACCTGTTGACGGCCACCATCTGGCTGGCGGATATCAGGACGGCCGAGGAAATGAACCAGGTTTGGGATGAATGGATGCCCGAGGGCTGCTCGCCCGCCCGTGCCACTGTTGAGGGAAAGCCCGCCTCGGCTGAGCACAGTGTGAAAATTGCCGTCACAGCGGCGATTATCGATTAGAACGGCAGTGCACACATAACGACAAAAGAGAAAAGGTACCTCCAATGAAACTTACAACAAAAATTCTGAGTGTTTTATGTCTGGCCGTGGGGTTGTCTTTCAACGCCCACGCGTTCCCCGATGAGGACGTGTCGATTGTCATTCCTTACAGCCCCGGTGGCGGTTTTGACCGGGCCGTCAGGGCGTTCGCACCACAATTTGGTGAGCACCTTGGCGCCGACGTAACGGTGTTACCGCGCAACGTTCCCGGTGCTGGCGGCCGCCGTGGCACGACCATGGTTTATCGTGCCGACCCCGATGGTTACACCCTGGGAATCATCAATTTGCCTGGCTTTGCTTTACCGCGAATTCTGGGTGAGCCTGCGGAGTATGATCTGCGGGAAATGAGCTGGATTGGTCGAATAGAAGCCCAGACTTACGTCCTGCTGGTATCTGGAAGCTCTGACATCAACTCGGTCAAAGACCTCCAGGCGCTCGATGAAATCACCTTTACCTCCACCGGCTACGGCTCAACCGTATTGGCCGCAACCCAGATCGTTGCCCGAGGGCTTGGACTGCAAGAAAAGGATCCGATCTACCTGGCTGGCTATTCCGGTACGTCTGATTCGCTGGTCGCCCTGGTTCGGGGAGACGGCAACGTGTCCATGGCGCCCATTTCATCCGCTGCTAAGTACGTGGAATCCGGCGACTTGAGAGCGCTGGCTGTGACCGGTGATTCAAGCCCGTTTGAGGGCGTGCCAACGTTCGCCGAAGCCGGCTACCCAGAACTGACGCCGTTGGATCTTCAACGTGCATTGGCAGGGCCTCCTGATATGGACCCCGAGATTCTGAAGGCGCTTCGTGAGGCGTTCAATAAAACCGTGAAAGATCCGAAGTTCCTCGAAGCGGCCCAGAAAGCCCGTATGGATGTGGTACCACTGGACGGTGAAGCGACCGCGAAGTCCCTTAAAGAGTCCTTCGAATTTTATGAAAAATTCAAGGCAGATCTTAAGAACCCCAACGCTCTATAAACCGGCGTAACGTGTATGTTTGATTCAGTCTTTACCGCCGCGAGTTATCTCGCGGACGGTATGAACCTTCTGTTCCTGATGCTTGGGGTTGTTGTCGGCATTATCTTCGGCATCATCCCGGGTCTTGGGGGAGCAACGGCCATCGCGCTGTTGCTCCCGCTGACGTTCGGCATGCAGGCGGAGCAGGCGATCACCCTGATGGGTGGCGTTATGGGGGCGGTCACGATTGGCGGCTCCATTACGGCGATCCTGCTGAATACCCCAGGCACTGCGCCCAATGCGGCCACCTGTTTTGATGGTTATCCGCTGACTCGGCAGGGTAAGGCCGGCATGGCCATCGGTGCTGCGGTCACTGCATCGTCAGTGGGCGGGGTGATTGGCGCGTTGATTCTAATCATGCTGTTGCCCGTTGCCAAAAACATCATTCTGTTTTTTGGCCCGCCGGCTTACTTCATGCTCGCTTTGCTGGGATTGACCGCATTGACCGCCGCCAGCAGCAACTTGCTTCGGGGGTTAATCGGCGCCTGTCTGGGTCTGTTTATCGGTTTCGTGGGGTATGACGATCTGGGCGGGGTTACCCGCTATACCGGTGGCGTGGATTACCTTTGGGATGGCCTGTCTATCGTGCCGGTGTTGATCGGCCTTTTTGCCATCGCGGAGATGCTGAAACTGTATGTTGTGGGTGGGTCGATCGCGAAATCCGACGGCGCGACCAGTGTTGGAGTGTCGGGAACGTTTGAAGGCATCAAGGCGGCGTTTCGCCATTTTAAGGTGATTCTGAGCGGTTCAGCCATTGGGTCGGTCATCGGGACCGTGCCGGGTGTCGGTGGCACCGTAGCCTCGTTTCTGTCCTATTCGTTTACCGTTCAGACCAGCAAGAACAAAGACGAGTTTGGCAAAGGCGACATCCGGGGTGTGATTGCGCCGGAGGCGTCCAACAACGCCAAAGACGGCGGCGCGCTGATTCCAACGCTGGCATTCGGGATTCCCGGTAGCGCTGAGATGGCTCTGTTTCTGGGCGTTCTGGTACTGCACGGCATGGACCCGGGACCGATGCTGTTGCTTGAGCGGGAGTTCACCATCTTTGTGCTGATCCTTGCACTGTTGGCCGCGACTGTGGTCAGCGGAATCATCGTACTGTTGACCGCTCGCTACCTGATCAAGGTCACGTATATTGATTCCTCGATTCTTATTCCGTCTGTCATCGTGGTGTCCCTGGTGGGCGCCTACGCGTTGCATAATTCGATTGGTGATGTGTTTGCGGCCGCGTTTTTTGGCGTGTTGGGTTACCTTATGCACCGCTTTGATTACCCCCGAATCACGTTGGTAATTGCGCTGGTGCTTGGTGGGCTGATGGAAAGGAACTACTTCCAGACCTCTCTGATGTACCGTGGGGATTGGTCCAAGGCCTTTGGCGACACGCCGTTTGTGATTCTTTTGGGGCTGATTGTGCTGGCACTGCTGATGCCGTTGATCGCCAAAGCAATTAAGCGCAAAACAGGACAAAAAGCATGATGGCAAGGCTATTGAACTCGGGCCTTGTGGTGGCTGGCCTGATAGCGGTTTGTGCGGTATGGGTGCTGATTGCAGCCTATTCTTACCAGGGTATCAGCGGGACCTTTCCGCAGCTTGTAGGCTGGATATTCCTTGGCCTGGCGCTGCTTGAACTGGCCGCGCAGGTTAGCGCGGTGATTCGCCCTGCCAACCCCGGCAGAAGCGCCGACGAGCCTGAAACCATCAGCGTGGTAAAGGAGCTCAAGGGGTTTGGCTGGCTGGGAATTCTGCTGCTGGCTCTATATCTGGTGGGATTTCTTATCAGCACGCCGCTTTATGTGTTTGCTTTTCTGAGGTTGTCCGGGCGGCTGAGCCTGGTGACGTCGTCCACCATTGCGGTTGGCGCCACGGTATTCGTTTACGTAGTTTTTGTTCAGCTACTGGAATACAAGCTGTTCCCGGGGGTGCTGTTGATGGGGTAATTCGACCCCATCCTCGCCCCCGGCAACCGCTTATTATTGCGCGGGCTTGTGGTGAATGCGTTCGGGCGTTTTCGCGCCTTCCATCGTATCGTTAAAAATCAGCGACTTGATGGTGACGGGCATCGTGTTGGAGGGCTGTCTCAGGCGGCCAACGTCAATGTAGTCGAAATCCGACAGCGCGACCCCGTCGATAACCAGGATGTCGTTCCGGATGTGCAGATCCTCCTGAAGAACAGCACCGAGGTTGAGCGCGATGTCGGCATCAAGCACGATGAACAGGGGTTTGCCACTGGCAATACGCTCAGTGGCGCCCTGACGGATACCGTCCGCCAGCGCCCTGATTCGCCGGTACTCCGGGCTGCCATCCCAGTGAAACGCCAGAACCAGATCATCGCTGGCAGCATCAATTTCGAAAGCTTCGATGTGCCGCCGAAGGGTTTCGCCCAATTCGTCTGCGCTGAATCTGTCCGAAAAATTAAACTCAGGCCTGAGCACGGGAATATTGCGTTTTGGCAACAGCGCATCGTAATCCGTCGCAAAGCAGGTATTGCCGCTGAGCTGGGTGGTGTACTCGGATGCGCCCAGTGCGGTGGAACGAATACCCTGACTGTCGGGAAGCAATGCCCAGGGCAGGTCGCCTGAATCTACCCGGTCGCGTAGCGCGTGGCCCAAGTGCTGCCCGAGGTCGCCGAAATCCCGCTCCTCGCGACGATACACAAACTCAGCCACGCCCCCGGAAAACACCATGCTCTTTGCCCGCCGAAGGAGTTCGTCTGGTATCGGGTCGGTCAGATAAAGCTCTGCGGCCTCAGGCGGAACGGGACTGGCGGCCAGAATCTCAATCAGCGTGTTGGCCATGGTCTTGGCGACGTGATCAAGCTGTCTGGATTCGACCTGGTCACCCACCTTCCAGTTAAAACCGGCTCTGGCGGCATGGGTCCGCCCGGCAGGATCGATGCGGGCAAGGGTCAGATCGGTGGCGGTGGCCAGAAGCCTTCCGCCAATGTGAACCGCACCGGTTGCCAGTACTTTGCCGTTTTCCAGCACGCTGAGTTTGGTGGTGCCGCCGCCGATGTCGATGTTCAGGATGCACTCGTCGCGATCAAAGGAGGCTCGGGCGGCACCGGAACCGAACGCGGCAAGGCGGGCTTCCATGTGGTGGCCCGCTGTTGCACACACCAGATCGCCGCATTTCTCCGATAAAATACTGGCGATCCGGGGCGCATTTTCTCTTCGCAGAGCCTCCCCGGTAAGGATGACCACGCCGGTATCAATATCTTCCGGGCGAACGTTGGCAAAGTTGTAGGCGTTGTCGACAATTTCCCCCAGCGCCCGGTCGTCGATGAGGGTTTCACTCTTGTACGGGGTCAGGCTGACCGGCGATTCGTAGACGGTCTCGCGGTCTATGATGATGTAGCGGCTGGAAAGGTCGACCGATTGGCGCTGCAACTGGATTCTCGAAAACAATACCTGAGTGCCCGCCGACCCTATATCAATCCCCACGCTCCACAGTGTCACGTTATCCCGTTGCCACAACGGGTTTTCCTCAATGGGGCTTTCAGCTTCCGGATAGTGGTGATCATGGTCTTGGTGATGGCTGTGACTGTGCCCATGATGATCGTGCCCGTGGTCGTCGTGCATTAACTGAACCCCTTTCAGCAACAAAAGCGTGTCTTGTATTTTCGGAAAGAGTTTATCACTCGCGTTATATTTATGGAACGATGTTCCTTTATATGGAAAATATTAGATTTTGATATTTTGGCGGCAGGCCTTGGTATCAGTGGCTTTACTCTGTTTGACGAAGCAATCGACCCTAGGAATAGCCTCTCTGATGACTTGACGATAAACGATTCTCTGTGGGATATTCCGTATGAAGGACCGGCGTTCCGTTAATCGGTTCAACTGGACAGTGCGGGGGAGCAAAGTTATTTTCACAGTGCGCCGCAGCACTCTTTATAAGCAGCTTATGAGCCGCAACCACTATAAGACTTAACGAGGTCGACACAATGGCGAGAAAAGACGCAATCGTCTCTGACGAAATTGCCAAGAAATTCGCGACAGAAAAAGAGACGCCCTACACGCGCTGGGTCGCAGACCAGGGGCTGGAAATCATCGACGGTGTTTACGTTCCCGATCTGAACACGGTAGAGCTGAAGCCTTGGGACAGTCGTGGCGGTAAAGGCGTCTTTATCAACCATGACGCGTCCAGAACCACAAACGACTGCTATGTGTGCGAAATTCCGGCGAGCGGCAAGCTGGCCCCACAACGCCAGCTGTTTGAAGAATTGATCATGATTCTGGATGGTCGTGGTTCTACCACCGTCTGGAATGATGCGGGACAGAAAGTAACGTTTGAGTGGGAAGCTGGCGCGCTGTTTGCTGTTCCGCTGAACACCTGGTTCCAGCATTTCAATGGTTCAGGCCAGAAGCCCGTGCGCTTCGTGTCAGTGACCAACATGCCACCGATTATGAATCTCTACGAGGAAAATAACTTCATTTTCAATACGGAATACGACTTCAAGAGCCGTTTCTCCGGAGAGTCTGACTATTTTGCACCAAAGGACGAGTTGAATGGTTTCCGTCTGGAGACCAACTTTGTTGCCGATGCGGTGAACCTGCCTTTGGTTGAGGCAAAAGAGCGTGGCGCTGGCGGCGGGCATATTCGCTTCAACCTGGCAAAGAGCTCCATGAACGCGCACATTTCCCAGTTCCCGATAGGTACATACAAGAAGGCCCACGCTCACGGCCCCGGCGCCCACGTTATCATTCTGGCCGGCGAGGGATACTCGTTGATGTGGCCGGAGGGGGAAGAGCCCAAGCGTTACGATTGGAAGCCAGGCACTCTGATCACGCCGCCGAACATGTGGTTCCATCAGCACTTCAATACCGGTGACGCCCCCGCGCGCTATCTGGCGTTCAAATACGAAGGCGTCGCCTTCCGTAATTCTCAAGGCGTTCCCAAGGCGTGGATCAGTCGTCGTATTGGTGGTCATCAGATTGACTATGCGGACGAAAGCAACACCGTGCGCACGTTGTTCGCTGATGCGCTCGCCGAGAAGGGGCTGAGCTCTCAGATGGAGTCCGCTTACGAGGCGGAAAAAGAGAATCTGCCACCGCTTTAAACTGGCGGAATAAGGCGCGCTCCTGGAAAGCAGGGAGTGCGTCTGGCAAAAACCGGCAAGTATTACGAAAACGTGTTTTCAGGAAGGCCCCGATTGGGCCCTGACTTAATTTCGGGTCCAATCTGGGTCTCCTTGTTTTTTTTGCGCTTGTTTTGGCGCGGGATGCCTTGTGATCGCCAGTTAGGTCCAAGGTATCCGCTTCTTCCCAGCGATTGATCAGATTTTCGTTGCCCTCCGTTATACCGCTGTTGGACCCCCACTTTCTCTCGTTAATCCCTGGCCTTTGATGTGGCTGGATCGATGGTGCCTGATGTTGGCGATATATTGATCTGGCTATATGAAATACCTGAAAAGCTATTGGTTCGCCTGCAGATTAGGTGTTGTATTGGTGATCAGGCTGGAAGAACTTTATACATGAACAAAAACAATTCCTACTCCAGGAGCCAGCCCAACCTCCCAGCGGATCGCAATGCTGCGGACTGCGATTGCAAAAACGGTCGAAGATCCTGAGTTTCTGAATGATGCTGAAAACCAGAGCCTGAGCATCAATTTTGTTGCCGGTGAGGAGAATCAGACCGTTGTGCAGGAAGCCTATGAATATCCCGATGACGAGATCGTGGTGACCAAAAACGCTAATTAAGCATAGCAGACAGCCTGTGGCTAACATATGGCTGATAACAAGAGGAAAAGATTATGCTAATCACAACGCTAAAAAAAACCGCAAGCATGGCATTGATCACCGGTGCTATGGCGTTGGCCATGAACAGTTTCGCTCAGGCTGACCCTGTGGCAGATTTCTACAGCGGCCGCACCGTTACAGTAGTGGCGCCATCGGGTACGGGCGGATCGATCTACCTGTACGCTCTGTTGGTGTCCAATCAAATCGGCAAACACATTCCGGGGCAGCCCGACGTTGTCGTCGAGTCGAGAACTGGCGGTGGCGGGATCAGTGGGGCGAATTACGTCAACCAAATCGCGCCCAAAGACGGCACAGTGATTGGCGAACTTCACCCGAGTTCACTGTTGGCACCCAGCTTTGAGCGCACCACCGCAACGACGCAATACAACCCGACCGAATTTCAATGGCTGGGTTCTGCAGTTGCTCGCACCTACGTTGGCGCGGCATGGCATGACGTTCCGGTGAATTCACTCGAAGAAATGCGCAATACACCGGTACGCTTTGGTGCTAATGGTCGCGGTTCAGGGTCGTATCAGAACCCGACTTTCATGGCGCATGTCACCGGTGCACAGCTGGAAATTTTTACCGGCTACTCCAGCGGTGGTGAGACCAATCTGGCTATTGAACGCGGAGAGATACAGGGCCGAGGCAACTATTACACTGGCTTTCTGGCCACCAACCCGGATTGGATTCGCGATAATAAGCTGAAATTCGTCTTCAAGATGGGGCCGGACCATCCCGATCTCGCAGACGTACCGGCGGCGACCGATATTGTGGCAGCGACTGGCAATGAGGAATACATGCGGATGTTGAAACTGCTGGAAGCGCCGCTGAACGTCGGTCAGGGTTTCTATGTAGCAAACGAAGTTCCTGCCGATCGCGCCAAGGCGCTGCGTGAAGCTTTCGAAGCTATGGTGCAGGATCCTGAATTTCTTGCCCAGGCTGAAACGTTCGGGCTGGAAATCAGTCCAGTCTCTGCGGACGTCATATCCGACATCATGGAGGACCTTGCCTCCACGCCTGCAGGCCTTGCCAACCGGCTTGACCAAATCATTAGTGATTGATCAATTGCCTTAAGAGCAGCCCGTTTTTACGGGCTGCTTCTCGCGATAACCTTGATTCGAAACCAATGGTGCACCCGACGCTACAAATCGGGTAAGAACCGGTGCACAGGATATTGTTTAACCAGATCGCCTTCATCAGGAAACCAGCATGGCAGACAATAAAAACCTTCCCAGACTGACCGAAAAAGATATTCCGCAAGAACCGCTGGACGAGACGGTCAGTTGGGGTAGCGACGTGGCAGCACAAATGCTTCGTCAACTTGATGTGCCCTACGTGGCGCTGAACCCGGGTGCCAGTTACCGCGGATTACATGACAGTCTCGTGAACCACCTTGGCAACCACGCCCCGGAAATGCTGATGTGTCTGCATGAGGAGCATGCTGTGGCCATTGCCCAGGGCTTTGCCAAGGCCACCGGCAAACCTATGGGTGTCGTGCTGCATGCGAATGTCGGCTTGATGCACGGCACCATGTCAATCTTCAATGCCTGGGCGGACCGACAGCCCATGTTAATTCTGGGAGCTACCGGGCCGGTGGATGCAGCCATCAGGCGCCCATGGATTGACTGGCTGCATACATCTCAGGATCAGGGCGCGCTGGTGCGCAACTTCGTTAAATATGACGACCAGCCAGGGTCGATCGAGGCTATTCCAGAGGCCATGCTGAGAGCCTGGCAACAAACCACAACCAAGCCATCAGCACCTGTCTATGTTTGCCTGGACGCCGCGTTGCAGGAAAAGAAAATTGAGGAACCCATTCAGTTCCCGGACCCGTCCCGCTTTAAGGCAAGTGCCCCGCCACGTGCTGCCGCAGATGATCTCGCCTCTGCCGTAACTTTGCTGAAGAACGCGAAAAACCCGGTGATCCTGTACGGGCGCTGCGAGCGGACACAATCTGCCTGGGACAACCGACTGGAGCTGGCAGAGCGCCTCGGCGCAAAAATGCTTTCCGACCTCAAGGCCGGTGCCATGGTGCCAACCAATCATGAACTTCATGCGGCAGTGCCCTTTACCGGGCTCAATCCGGCAGGCAAAGAAGCGCTGCGTAACGCTGACGTCATTCTGAGCATTGGCTGGATCGACCTGGGCGGCATTCTGCGACAGGCTTTCGGCGCTTCACCGGTGACCCCCAAAGTCATTCATGCCAGCGTAGATGCACAGCTGCATAATGGTTGGGGCAAGGAAACCTTCGGCCTTCCCCCGGTTGACCTCAATCTGATGGTAGACCCGGACCAGGCAGTCGCGGATTTATTGGCGGCAGTGCCTTCCAAAAAGGCAAAAACCTACCAATTATTGCCGCCCAGTACTGACCGACCCGGAGATGACGAGCCAATGAATATTCGTCACGTCGCTTTTGCGCTGCGGGATGCGGTAGGCCATGACAAAACCAGTTTTGCTGCTTTGGCGAGGTCATGGCCGGTCGACGTATTTCCACACATCCACCCTCTGGCTTATCTGGGCAAGGACGGCGGTGGCGGAATTGGTTCTGGGCCGGGTCTGGCCATTGGTGCTGCTCTGGCACAGAAACACAGTGACCTGTTCTCAATCGCAGTGCTCGGGGACGGCGACACCGCCATGAGCATCAATGCGCTCTGGACAGCGGCAAAATATGAAATACCCACATTGATCGTCATTGCTAATAACAGGTCTTACTTCAATGACGAGCTGCACCAGGAAGGTGTGGCCAGGACTCGCGGGCGCAACCCGAATAATCGTTGGGTTGGGCAGCAGGTCGACGCGCCAGCTCCTGATCTGGCCAAGTTGGCTGAAGGGCAAGGCGTCAAGGGCATTGGGCCGATCACTGATCCCAAAGCATTGAAGGCAGCCATTGACCGGGCTGTGGCCGAGGTCCGTTCCGGAAAGCCCTGCCTGATTGACGTACATATCGACGCGGAGTTTGGTCGTCACGTTCGTGAATCGAGTACTGATCGTTCTATGGCCAAAGAGGTCAAATAAATATGGAAGTGAATCTGCTGGAAATGGCGATGGAGGCGTTGGGGATCGTATTCGACCCTTCTCGCATGGTTTTCCTGTTCCTGGGGGTTATCCTGGGGCTGGTCTTTGGTGTTATCCCCGGGATTGGCGGACTGGTAGGCCTGTCGTTGCTGCTCCCGTTCACTTTCGCCATGGAGCCATTCTCCGGCCTCGCCATGCTGATCGGATTAGGTGCCGTCATTTCGACCTCAGACTCCATTCCAGCGATTCTCTTCGGTGTGCCTGGTACTTCAGGCGCGGCCGCAACGGTCATGGATGGCCATCCCATGGCACGGAATGGCGATGCCAGCCGTGCCTTCGGCGCGGCCTTCACAGCATCCATGCTGGGGGGGCTTTTCGGCGCCCTGATTCTTGGTTTCAGTATTCCGTTTCTGCGTCCCGTCATGCTCAGCATTGCCACACCAGAAATGCTGGCCCTGATCATCTTCGGTTTGACCCTCGTAGCCACCCTGGGTGGAAAGAACGCCGCCAAGGGTATGGCAGCGGCCTGTATCGGGCTGTTTCTGGCCACGATCGGTGAGGAATACCAGATGGGTGAATGGCGCTGGACGTTCGGCTCTCTCTATCTATGGGAAGGGCTGCCGATTGTGCCCGTCGCACTTGGTTTGTTCGCCCTTCCAGAGTTGGCAGACCTTGCCATTCGACGGCAGAGCGTGACCACGAATGTCACTGCTGCGAAGAACTCCACTAAATTTCAGGGCGCCATGGACGTTCTGAGAAACCCTTTTCTGACGTTGCGTTGTTCCGCCATCGGTAGCCTTATTGGCGCTATACCGGGGCTGGGCTCTGCGGTCGTTGACTGGATTGCCTATGGGCATGCCATCCGGACGGAAAAAGGCGCAGACAAGACATTTGGCACGGGCGATGTGCGCGGAGTTATTGCCACTGAGACTGCAAACAATTCCAAAGAGGGTGGTGCGCTGGTTACCACCATTGCATTTGGTGTGCCCGGGTCGGCTTCTATGGCTCTGCTTCTGAGTGCATTCGTAGTCTATGGCATTATTCCCGGGCCGGACATGTTGAGCAAGAATATCGATGTCACCTATACACTGGTCTGGAGTATTGTTTTTGCCAATATTTTTGGTGCTGCTCTGTGTTTCCTGTTTGTCGGGCAACTGGCAAAACTGGCTCTGGTCAGACCCGGAATACTGGTACCTATCATTCTCGCTATCGCCATAATTGGCGCATACCAGTCCAGAACTTCCTGGATCGACATATACGTACTGCTGAGTATGGGTGTGCTCGGCTTTGTCATGAAGCGTCTCGCCTGGCCCCGCCCGCCTCTGTTACTGGGCTTTGTTCTGGGAGCCATCTTCGAGCGCTATATGTTCCTGTCAGTGAACATCTATGGCTTCGAGTGGCTGACCCGGCCCGTTGTCGTAGTGGTTCTTGCTCTGGCAGTCTATGGTTTACTGGTACCGCTCTACAAGAAATGGCTATTCCGTCGCCGTGAGAGACAGCGGGGTTACACCATTAGCTTGAAGTTCGGCCGCAACACCAATGCTAATTATTTTGATCTCGCATTTACCAGTCTGTTTATCGTGTTTTTCACTATCACTTTTTTCGCGGCAGCGGACTGGCACTTTGACTCCCGTTTGGTGCCGCAGTTGATTTCGGTCAGTGGCGCCCTGTTCTGTCTCTTCCTGGTAGTGTCCCAGCTGTTCATGCGAGTTGAGTCAGACTCACCTAATGTGCAAACCATTGCTGCAACTGACCTGTCGGGTGAATATGAAGGCATGGAACGGTCGGTCATTTTCAAGCGGACTGCCCAGTTTTTTGCGGGTGTCTGTTTCTACCTTGTAGCGGCCTGGTTGATTGGGCTTCTTCCCGCTATGGCGGCATTCGTAGTGGTTTACATGCACTTCATAGGGAGAGAAAGCTGGCGGTTGTCGCTACTCGTCGGCGTGATAATGTTTACCTTTACCTATCTGTTATTCCATCACGTTCTAAACATCGTATGGCCTCAAGCACTCATGGGTGAACTGTTGCCATTGTTCAGAGAAACGAAGGCACTGAGGCTGATGTGAGGGGCAGGCAATTCTATAGGTCCGTATTTCTGGCAGCCTGTCGCACTCAGTATCGTTAGGCGATGGCAGACAATATGGAAGGCTCGCTATTCAATGCTTAATGTATTCCTCAATGTCATCTTTCCGATTTTGATCATAGCCGGGGCGGGCGCTGGCCTTAAGCGATGGCGCGACCTCCCAGCGGCTCCTTTCAACCAGGTCATGCTTTACCTGCTTTCGCCAGCCTTGGTTGTGGACTCTTTGCTGAACGCCGACTTGCCTCTCGAGGTTTCTGGTCGCGTCCTCGGTGCGGTACTCCTCATGACCCTGAGTCTGGTGGTGCTTGCCGCATTGGTTAGCCGTTTACTCGGTCACGATCGACCGATGCAAAGCGGATTCATCCTCTCCACAGCCTTCCCCAATGCCGGAAACATAGGACTGCCAGTGGTCCTGCTCGCCTTTGGTGAGCAAGCTCTCGCTGTCGCGGTCATCATCTTTGCGACCCAATCCATCCTTGGCTGGTCATTGGGGGTTTTTATCGCAGCGCGGAGTCATCATGGAGGCTTGGCCTCTCTCATGCAGACACTGAAGTTGCCGGTTGTGTGGGCCATTGTCTTGGCCTTAATCCTGCGGGCAACGGGTATTTCGCTGCCATCGTTCCTGGCGGAACCCATACACATGCTGGGCCAGGCGGCCATTCCGGTTATGCTGCTGATCTTGGGGTTTCGACTGGAGTCGGGGGTGATTCGTGAGGGTCGGTTGAGTTTGGGTGCTGCCCTCGCCGTGAGGCTCATCGGCAGTGTATTCGTGGCGTATTTTGCAAGCGTATTGTTGGGTCTGGAAAAGGTTGCGCAGCAGACTTTCATTGTGGTGGCTGCGATGCCCACGGCTGTGTTCACGACCATCTTGGCGACGGAATTTCATGCTGCACCACGCTTCGTCTCCAGTATGGTGATCTCCAGCACCCTCTTGGGCTTCCTCACCTTAACGGTACTGATCACCATAATTCTTTAGGACTGGTTTCAAGCGTGAGTTCAGGTAATAACTCCCGCATTTTCTTGACGTTGGACGGACGCGCCAATGTGCGTATGCCACTATCTCAGATGCTTTTCAAAGAAACCGAGAGTCCGCGACCATGCCAGTTCTGCTTGCTCTTCCGCATAACGTCCGGTGGAGTCGTTGTGGAATCCATGGTTGACGCCCTGGTAAATATGAGCAACATAATCCGCACCATTGGCCTTCAATACTTTTTCATATTCGGGCCAGGTATCGTTTATGCGGGTGTCCAGACCCGCGAAATGAAGCATCAGCGGACCTTTCACATTGGCTCGTAATTCTTCGGCCGGCGGAGAACCGTAGAAGGGTGCGGCTGCGTCAAGTTGGTCGGGAATGGATGCTGCCAGCATATTGACAATATAACCGCCATAACAAAACCCTACAGCGCCAAGTTTGCTGGTGGTTGATTCGTGATCCTTCAGAAATTTTGCGGCGGCGATAAAGTCGTTTTCAAGTTTGGCTTTATCCATACTGGCCTGCATGCTCTTGCCCTCATCATCGTTACCCGGATAGCCACCCAACGGGTGCAGGGCATCGGGTGCAAAAGCCACAAAACCGGCCTTAGCCAAGCGACGTGCAACATCTTTGATATACGGGTTGAGGCCGCGGTTTTCGTGGATCACCAATACAGCGTGCGTTTTGCCGTCGACGTTGGTGGGAGATGCCAGATAACCCTGGCATTCCGCGTGGCCCTGGGGCGAGATGAAATTTTCGTAGGTGGCTTTGATTGCCGGATCGTTAAACGATACCTGCTCTGCCTGTGCATAATTGGGCAACAATGCACTGGTCAAGACACTCATGCTGAGGCCAAGCGAGGCCAGGCTGGCAAGACGCGCCATGAAGGTCCGGCGATCAATCAGGCCGTGGGCATATTCGTCGTACCAATCAAATGCTTCCTGAGGAATGGGGCGAGGTTCTAAACCTTGTGTCGATTTCATGATGGCTTCTTATATGGTTATTTCTTGAATATAGGGTTTGGCATTTTATTTTGCCAATGTTTTCGATTGCGCCCTTGGCTGTCGGTGCTCAACTCAAGCTGATAGCGTTGCGTTTTCGGTAGTCAGCCTGAATAAGTGGTTACGTTACAGAGATAGGCTCATACCAATCCAGTTATATAAAAAACCTGAAATGCTATTTGTTCTTATCTGTATTAGGTGTTGAATTGATAAGACCGTAAGTAAAAAAACTTTATATCGGTACAACAAAAACAACGAATATATAAAGGGGAAAATTATGTTCCATTCCATTGTTCGGACCACCGCCGCTCTCGCGCTGGCCATGTTCACGTTCGCCAGTTCGGTTCATGCTCAAGGTGACGAGGGCGAATTCTATAAAGGAAAAACCATTTCATTTTTGAGTGGGCATTCCGCTGGTGGCGGATATGATACCTACGTGCGAACGCTTGCCCGCCACCTTGGTAAGCACATCCCGGGTAACCCCCAGGTGATTGTGAAGAACGTTCCTGGTGCGGGAAGCCTTGTACTAACGAATCAGGTGGCCAACACGCTGGATTCTGACGGCACGGTCATCGCGAGCGTTGCCCGCGGTATGGCTTTCGAGCCACTGTTTGGCAATGAGCAGGCGCTTTACAAGCCCGGCGAGATGAACTGGCTGGGCAGCCTCAATAACGAAACAAGCCTTTGTGTGGCCTGGCATGAGGCGGAAGTCAAAACCTGGCAGGACCTCCGAAGCGAAGCGTTGTCGGTAGGGTCCACCGGCGCCGGTGCCGATACCAACCTGTTCCCCAAAGTCCTGAATGAATTGTTTGGCTTCAAGTTCAACATCATTGCCGGTTACCCGGGTGGTAACGACGTTATGTTGGCCATGGAGCGAGGAGAAGTTGACGGTCGTTGTGGCTGGTCGTGGAGCAGCGCGAAATCGACTCGCGAGGAGTGGATCGCGGAACTGAATGAGGGTATGGAACAAGGTAAGATCAATATTCTGTTTCAGATGTCACTCAAGAAACACAGCGATTTGCCAGATGTCCCGCTGGTGACTGAATTTGCTGAAACCGAAAAGCAGCGTCAGGTTCTGAACCTGCTGTTTGCACGCCAGGTCATGGGGCGTCCGGTGGTGGCACCTCCTGGTGTTCCTGAGGCGCGGGTGGCGATGCTGCGCAAGGCCGTTGCGATGGCGGCTCAAGACCCGGAGTTTCTGCAGGATGCCAAAAACCAGAGCCTGGGGATCAACTTTGTCGACGGTGAAGAGATTCAGGCCATCGTTGTGGAGGCCTATGAGTATCCTGAAGACGTGATCGCGGTTATAAAAAACGCGATGTAAGAGAGCTCAGATAAACCGCCCTCCGACGGCGTCGGGGGGCACTCAGGACACACCGATTGGCTCCTGGGAGGTCCGGGAGTCAATCGGTGTCTCCTGAGAGAGTGGCGCTTAATTCAATTGGCGCAGGGTACCGGGTAGCTTACTTATCTGCCCCGATAGCGGGCGTTTTCGACGGTACCTCTTTTTTCAACCTTTCATTTATCTTCCCGCCCATTCCAGACGCCTTTCATACCGAATCGGCTATATGAAAAAGCAGAACTGTCATTGGCCGACCTGAATAACAGGTGCTTGCATAATAAGTGAGAACAACAACAAAACGGCAATGTAAGGAGATGACTTGTGAAAAGATTCGTTAGTAGGACATTAACTGCCTTCGGTCTGGCAATGATGGCCAGCATCCCAATGGTGCAGGCTCAGGACAGCGCCGACACATTCTACGAGGGCAAAACGCTCACGCTTTTGATTGGCTATTCCGCCGGTGGCGGTTATGACACGTATGCCCGGACATTGTCCCGGCATTTGGGCAAACACATTCCCGGCAACCCGAATGTGGTGGTGAAGAACGTTCCTGGGGCCGGCAGCCTGGTGCTGACCAATCAGGTCGCCAACACGGCCAAACGGGATGGTTTGGAGATCGCAACAATCGGTCGTGGCATGGCATTTGAGCCTTTGTTCGGCAACCAGCAGGCTCAGTTCAAGCCGGGTGAAATGAACTGGCTGGGCAGCCTGAATAATGAAACCAGTATCTGCGTTTCGTGGCACGAATCCGGGATCGAGCAGTGGCAAGACCTTAAAGAGCAGTCCATGACCGTCGGTGGAACCGGCTCTGGCGCAGACACTGACCTGTTTCCGCGGGTACTCAGCGACATTTTCGGCTTCAAGCTCAACGTGATCTCCGGTTATCCGGGCGGCAATGACATTTTGCTGGCGATGGAGCGGGGGGAAGTGCAGGGCCGCTGTGGCTGGTCCTGGAGCAGCGCCAAGTCCAGGCGCGCAGACTGGTTTGCCGAGCTGAACGACGATACGGACGAGAGCAAGGTCAACCTGCTGTTCCAGATGTCGTTGAAAAAACACAGCGAACTTCCTGATGTGCCGCTGGTTACCGAATTCGCGGAAACGAAAAAGCAGCGCCAGATCCTCAACCTTATGTTCGCAAGGCAGGTGATGGGTCGTCCTTACGTTGCGCCCCCGGGTGTTCCAGCGGACCGAGTGGCCATGTTGCGGGATGCGATGGCGAAAACCGCAGAAGATCCTGAGTTTCTGAAGGACGCGAGCAACCAGGACCTGGGTATCAATTTTGTTGCCGGCGAGGAGATTCAGACCATTGTTCAGGAGGCTTACGAGTCCCCGGACGACGTGATTGCGGCGATCAAAAACGCCAACTGAAACAGATTGCAAGCCCGGCACACCTTTGTGTCGGGCTTGCGTCCGTTCGGCGAGCAGGATCTGAAAGCCGATTCATATCAAACCAGTTATACAAAATACCTAAAACGCCATTTGTTCTCATTCAGATTCGGTGTTGAATTGATGTAGGGCTGAACGGTTTTTATACAGCGAGTAATTCCAATTTTTGTATAGAGATGATTGCACTATGCCAACAACCATCAATACCCCACAGACCAGAGGCCACGAGCGCTCGAATCTGGATACCGGAAAGGGCGGTCTGGAGTCGGCTCTGGAGGCGCACCTTGCAGAGCACGACTTAAGCGTGCCACAACCTTTCCGGATGCAGGTACGGTTGCCGACGAAAGGTCGTGGGTCAGCGTTGCTGGCAGCAACTGATCGCATGTGGCTAAACCTGAAAACCTACGCCGAGGGCGGAGAGAACACCCTTCATGCCCACTCCAATGAAGACCACACCTTCATTGTGCTGCAGGGCCGGGCAACGTTTTACGGCCCGGAGGGCGAGGCGGTCACTTTCTCTCGCAACCAGGGCATTTTGCTTCCGCGGGGGTGCCGCTATTACTTCCACGCCGAGCCTGGCGAAGCCTTGGTTCTGCTCAGGATTGGCTGTGTGGTTGATACGGACAAAGCTCCCTGGGGGCGCACGGGAGCCTTGGGTGAGCCGCTCCCTGGTTCGAGTAAAGAAAACAAGTCGGTGCCAACTGAATTCAGCGATGAGTACTTTCAATAACAACAAGACTGCAAGACCGGTTATTGAGCCGGTATGCAGCGTGCAGGGGTGGAAATTCGTATGTCAATGTTAGACGCGGCTTGGGCAGGTCTTCTAGGCATCATGCACTGGAAAGCTTTTCTGTTGATGATGGTGGGCATTGTTATCAGCTCCACGCTGGTTGCCATGCCGGGTGTGGGCAGTAAAACGGCCATTGCGCTGTTGCTTCCGTTTGCCTTTGTGCTGGAAAAGTTTGAAGCCGTCGCATTGATTGTCAGCATTTGGGCAGTCAGCAATACGGCGAATTCGATCACCGCGATTATGTTTTCGGTCCCCGGGGGTGGCGGGTCACAGGCCACCATCATGGATGGTTACCCGATGGCTCAGCGGGGTGAGGCGGCCCGGGCACTGGCTGCCGCGTTTACAGCATCGGCGCTGGGTGGAGTTATCGGCGCGATAGTGCTGCTTGCAGCCATACCCGTGGTGCGGCCCCTGGTCCTTCTGATGGGTGCTCCAGAGTTTTTCATGCTGACTATGATGGGCGTCGTCATGGTGGGTTCTCTGAGCGGTAATGCGCCGCTCAAGGGCATCGCGGTAGGTGCGCTTGGCCTGGCAATTTCGATGATGGGCATCCATTCATTGAGCGGCGTGCCACGTTATACCTTTGATTCGATTTATCTGTTCGACGGGATCGGGCTTGTACCCCTCACTATCGGATTGTTTGCCATACCGGAACTTATTTTTATGGCGTCTCGGGGTCAGGGTGTTTCCAATGTGGAGTTGGGAAACCTGAGTGAGGGCCGTCGGCAGGGAATCAAGGATGCGTTCACACACTGGTGGCTGGTAGTGCGCAGCGCATTCGTCGGGGTGTGGGTTGGCATCATCCCGGGGCTGGGATCTTCCGTAGCCGATTGGTTTGCCTATGGACATGCCAGGCAGACCTGCAAGGGTGCCCATGAGACCTTCGGAAAGGGCGATGTAAGGGGCGTTATCGCGGTTGATGCTGCTACCAATGCGAAAGAGGGTGGTGCTCTGATTCCAACGCTCGCGTTCGGCATTCCAGGCAGCAGTACTTTGGCATTGATCTTCGGGGGGTTGCTCATTGTTGGCATCAAGCCGGGTCGGGAGATTCTGACGACCCAACTTGATGTCACGTTTTCCATCATCTGGCTACTAATTATTGCATCAATCATCACCACTTTGTTGTGCCTGCTGTTCACCCGGCAGCTTGCGATGGCGACCATGTTGCGGCCGAGTGTTCTTGTCCCTGTGATTCTGGCGATGGCTGTGTTGGGCAGTTTTGCCAACTCGAACCGTATCGATGACGTTGTCGTCATGATGGGCTTCGGCATCGTGGGGTATGTCCTTCGAGCCGGGGGCTGGCCGCGCCCGCCGCTGCTGCTGGGGGTGGTGCTCGGGCCGCTGGCGGAAAACTTCCTGTGGACATCCTTCCAGGTTTACGGCTTTGGTTTTCTGGTCAGGCCGGGTGCGTTAACGCTCATGGTGGTTTTGGTTGTGATCGTGGTGTACCCGTCTCTGATGCGCCGTTGGTACGCTTCAAGGAACAGCCGTGATCCAAAGGGGGCCAACTAATGAGCTATCTACCGATATCTTCACTGTTAACACTGACGCTGCTCGTGATTTTTGGCTATGTCGTCTTCGAAGCGGCTGGCCAACCAATGCAGGCAAAACTCTTTCCCATGACGGTTGGCATTCTTGGATTTGTGCTGATCTCGCTCCAGCTTGGGCGCGAGCTTTGGACGGCGTGGACCACAGACGATACAAAACCGGTCGAAAAAATCAATCAGCAGGACGGCGCTGCCGATTTTGCGATAACTGACGTGGAACAGTCGCGTATCGGACGGCTAAGAGCCGCTGAACAGTTTGGCTGGATTGCGGGTTTGCTGGCCGGTTTGTTCCTGATTGGCTTTTATATTGCAGTGCCGCTCATGGTTGGGCTCTACCTGTGGCGGCACCAGGAGCGCCCAAGGTTCGTTCTTATCATGACGGTCGGTACTGCCGTAGTGGTATGGGGGCTCTTCAACCAACTGCTGAATTTGCCTTTTCCCCAGGGGCTGATTCAGCAATGGCTCTTCTGAGAGGCACAAACCATCCGACTGAATTCGACGGGTGATGTATGGGGGGTAGTGTTTGGACCGCGGTGCAAACGCCAGAAAGGAGACAAAAATGAAAGTGCTAACGAGTAACAACAACAAAACCGATAGAGAGGACCCAACCATGGGTAAAACGACGAATCGATTCACTGGTTTTCTTTTTGCAATGATGGCGCTGGTGGCGGGCGGCGGAGCTTTTTCGTCATCAGCACTGGCTCAGGATGACAGTGCGGTTGCCGATTTCTATGAAGGCAAAACCGTATCGGTTGTGATCCGGTCGACTGCCGGAGGTGGCTACGACTTTTACGGCCGGCTGGTCGCCCGTCACATCGGGCAATACATTCCGGGCAACCCGGATGTGATTGCCGTCAACCGCCCCGGTGCGGGCGGTCTGGTGGCTACTAACTACATGTTTAACCGTGCGCCGAAAGATGGCACTGAAATTCTAATTCCTGCGCGTGAATTAGCCGTTTCGGAAAGGCTCGGGGGGGACGAGATACGCTATAAGACCCTGGAATTCGGACCTCTGGGCAGTGTCTCCAAATCCACCAGGGTGTGGTTGGCGGGTCCCAATGTGCCCGTGGACAACCTTGAAGATCTTATGAACTACCGTAAAAACCACGGCCGCGATTTCAATTTTGCCGTCAGTGGCAGATCCGCGGGCTCCTACCAGTTGGCTTTGATGCTGCAGGAATCCGGATATCCGGTAAACATTATCACCGGATATGAAGGTACCTCGGATCAGACCCTTGCGGTCCTCCGCGATGAAGCACAAGGCACCATCAATACCTATGGCAGCGCCATTGACCAGATCAACGACGAGGGCTTCAAGGTCATTACCAAACTGGGTGATCACCCTGCCATTGCCGATGTAGATAACGTTAAGCTTGCACTGACCGGCAAATGGCTGCAGGTCGCGGACGTTCTGGAAGGTCAGATGTTGATTGGCCGACCCTTCTTCACGGCGCCTGGCGTTCCGGCGGATCGCTTGGCAGCGTTGCAGGAAGCCTTCCATAAGGTTGTCGATGATCCGCAGGCAAAGGAAGAGGCTGAGCGCGCAGGTCGTCCATGGGGAGATTACGCCAGCCCTGAGGAGATGAATGATGCTTACCAGAAACTGTTTGATGCTCCGGATGAGGTGGTTGAATTGCTCGGAACCGACGACTGAGTAACTGGAACTGGCTACGCCGATATTCGGCGTGGCCAGAAACCAATTTCTTGCGGGATTCTGTTAGCTCATTCTGGTAGAGGAAATGAAATGTCTCAACAGTCAGGAAGTGGTGGTAGTGCGAAATGGGAAGAGCCGGGCAAGGGGAAACGGGCCGGTTTTGGCTCATTTGGCCAACCCAAATCGGATTATGACAAATTTATGGACTCCGAGGGCGTACCGGTTTTTCGGGGCATAGGTATTCGATCGGTCAAGGAATTGCCCCTGGCCGACTGGCCACGACTTGGCGGCCGGGGCAGCTACATACAGCTGAACGGGTCGGAAGGGAAGTGGGGGTTTTACATTGCGGAAATACCGGCTGCCGGCGCCCTCAATGTAGAAAAACACCTGTATGAGAAAGTCGTGTTTGTGGTGGAGGGACGTGGCAGTACCGAGGTGTGGCTTGAGGAAGGAGGCAAGAAACATACGTTCGAATGGCAAAAGGGTTCGTTGTTCTCTATCCCGGTGAATGCCTATCACCGCATTGTGAATGCCACTTCAAAGCCCGCTCTGATCTGTGTGGGAACCACCGCACCAAACTTGATTAATCTGATCGGCGACGTCGATTTCATTTTCAATTGTCCTTATCAATTTACCGACCGCTTTTCTGAGGCGGACGACTTCTATGTGCACAATGAGGAAGTCGAGCCAGACCCGATTCGGGGCCTGGCGATGCAGCGCACCAATTACATCCCCGACATCATCAATGCCGACCTGCCCTACGATAACCGTCGTTCACCGGGCTATCGTCGCGTCGAACCCCTCATGACGGGGAACAAGTTCTACATCAAGATCGGCGAGCATGAGACAGGCCGGTACGCCAAGGCTCATGCTCATACGTCGGCAACCGTACTGATGTGTATCGGAGGCCACGGCTATACCTATACCTGGCCTGAACACTTGGGTGTGACCCCGTGGGCGGACGGCAACGGCCATCTGGTTGAGCGGGTTGATTATGAGGCATTCGGGATTGTCAGTGCGGCGCCCGGAGGTGCCCGTTGGTATCACCAGCATTTCAATGCGTCAAAGGAGCCGTTCCGTCTGATCATGTGGAATGGGCCGAACCACCCAAGTCTGGTTACAGGCCTGGCTCCTGGAGCGAAACAGATCGATCATACTGGCATGGACATAACCGAGGGTGGTACGTCCATACCCTACTGGATGGAAGACCCGTACCTGCGGGACGAGTTTGAACGCCGACTTGCAGAAGATGGCGGGAAAAGCCGTATGGAACCCGATCTCTACGACAAGCCGGAAGGCGCCTAATCGATTGTGAGTGGGAGGGAGAATCCGTCATGCACGATGTGAAGAATCTCTGGAAGCCGGGAGATAGATATAGAGAACCGGCCAAACTGATGGAGCCGATTGTTGATCCTGCCGGATGGTATCCCTCGGAGTTGAATGCGGACGAGTGGATATACCGGCTGTCCGAAACCGAGATCGCTGAAATTCTGGATGCGGTGAGATCGGTAGAATCTGCTGGTCTGGATCTTAAAGACATCGACGTGAGGGCATTTCCGTTGCCGACGCTTGGTCCTCGATTGGTGGAACTGCGCAATGAAGTGATGGAAGGCCGCGGGTTTGCTCTCATACGCGGTTTACCCGTTGCAGGACGAAGCCGATTCCAGAACGCTGTCGCGTTTTGGGGCATTGGCGCGCACATCGGCCAGGCACGGTCTCAGAACAAGCATGGACATCTGCTTGGTCACGTAAAAAGCCTGGGTGGGGACTACGCAAAAGTGCGTGGCTATATGACCCAGGCCGCAATGGACTTTCACTGCGACAGCGCCGATATACTGTCACTGTGTTGTCTCAGCCCGGCGAAATCCGGCGGTGAGCATCGGATCTGCAGTTCGGTAACGCTCTACAATGAGATGCTGAAAAGCCATCCTGACCTGGTGAAAGAATTGACTGCCCGTTTCTATCTGGCTCGAAAAGGAGACATCCCTCCCGGTGAAACCGAGCCCTGGGATCGACTGCCTATTTTCAGTGTTACCGACGGCTACTTTGCTGGCCGGGGCATCAGTGCCCATATGGCAAAGGGGCAGCAGATTCCCGGGGTGCCAAAATATACCGATATCCAGGAAGAAGCGATTCGGATGTACAAGGAAACTGCGCCGAAACTCGCGATCGATATCGACTTCGAGCAGGGTGATATTTCCTACGTCTCGAACCACACCACGCTGCACTCACGCACAGACTTTGAAGATTACGACGAGCCCGAGCGTAAGCGGCATCTTTTGCGACTCTGGCTTTCAACCAGGATGCGCCCTGTTCATTCGGACATCGCCCGCATGTTGCGGGGGGTTCCGATCGAGGGCAAGGAGGATCCGACGCCGCTGGATGCGGTTTAACGGAAGTGCAGGTTCAAGCTCTGTGGACCTTAAAACAATAAAACCGTTTAGGAGAATAGTGATGAAAATACCCGTTTTATCCAGCCTGTTTTTATCTGCTGTGGTGGGGCTTACTTCGTTCACAGCTACAGCACAGGATCAGACTCCAGCTGAGTTTTACGGCGGTAAAACCATTGAGTTGATGGTGGGTTATTCCGCCGGTGGTGGTTACGATACCTACGCGCGGACAGTTGCCCGCCACCTGGGCAAACATGTTCCGGGCAACCCGGACGTCATCGTAAAAAACGTGCCCGGGGCGGGCTCTCTGGTGTTGATGAATCAGTTAGCCAACACCTTGCCGAAGGATGGGTCGGTCATTGGCTCCATCAACTCGGGGATGCCCTTCGAGCCCTTGTTTGGCAATGAAAAAGCCAAGTTCGACATTGAAACGATGAACTGGATCGGTAACGTTCTGGTTGCGACTACCGTTGGAGTTGTTCATGAGGATGCCGGCGTTAACAGCTGGCAGGACTTGCGAACAAAGAGCGTGACTATGGGTGCAACCGGCGCTGGCTCCAATACCAATGTTGTGCCGCGGATCATGGCCAAGATTTTTGACCTCAAGATTGATGTGATCGCCGGCTATCCGGGCGCCAACGATATCGTTCTGGCAATGGAGCGGGGCGAAGTTGACGGCCTGGGCAGCCGGTTCATGAGCTCCCTGAAATCCAGCACCCCCGAGTGGCTTGAGCCTGATAGCAAAATCAAAATCCTCTACCAGATTGCCCGCAAAAAGCATCCGGATCTTCCAAACGTTCCCCTGGTCAGTGAAATGGCAGAAACCGAAACCCAGCGTCAGGCAGCCAACCTTCTGGGTGCTCGCCTGGTCATGGGGCGTCCCTACGTTGCACCTCCGGGCGTTCCGGCCGACCGCATGGCAGCCTTGCGCAAGGCGCTGGAAGATACGTCAAAGGACCCTGAATTTCTGGCGGACGCGGCAAAACAGAGCCTGGCCATCGAATACGCCAATGACCAGGAGATGCTCGACTTCTACCGCGATGTCTACAAAGCGCCGCCCGAAGTGATTGAGTTTGTTGAAAGTGCAGTGAACTGATTGTGAACAGCCGGGGACAGGTTCTTCAACTGTGCCCGGCCCCTTGTTGGATACCATAAACCGTCAGGAGGTCAGATCCGTGGAAAGCCGGATTAAAACGTCTGAAACCCGAGGCCAGGAAGATGCGAATCCGAAGTCTGGCAGTGTGCTTGAAACGGCACTGGATGCGCACCTCAAAGAGCACGATCTTCGACATCCTCAAATGTTCAAATTGCGCGCCCAGTTGCCCAGTCAGGGTCGGGGGTCGGCGCTGGTTGCGGCCACGGACCGCATGTGGGTGAACCTGAAGACCTACGCGCAGGGGGGTGAGAATACGCTGCACGCCCATCCCAATGAGGATCATGTGTTCATCGTGCTTCAAGGCAAAGCGGTGTTCTTCGGCCCGGACGGTGAGAGCGTCACCTTCTCCCGGAATGAGGGCATCCTGTTGCCTCGGGGATGTTCCTATTATTTCCATGCCGATGAAAGCGAACCGCTGGTGCTGCTCAGAGTGGGCTGCGTGTTTGATGCCAGCAAGCCACCGTGGGGCCGGGTTGATCGGGATGGCGAGCCGCTGCTGGCGGTGAGTAAAGAGAATAATGCCGAAAAGACCGTATTTACCGACGACTATTTTGAGTAACTGCCAACTGAGTTTGGCCTTGGATGGTGGGCCGCCATGGCGCAGATAGATCGTTGTTACAACATCGCAGATTTGCGGCGTGTTGCCCGCCGACGGCTTCCAAAAGGGGTATTTGAATACCTGGATCGGGGCTCAGAGGACGAAGTCGCGCTGGCCCATAATCGTGCCGCTTACGACCGCCTGAAGCTCAAGACACGGGTATTGGCCGATCTTCGGGAACTGAGCACCGATGTCGATCTTTTAGGAGACGCTTCAGCGCTGCCGCTGGCGATCGCACCCACTGGTATCGCCGGTTTGTGTTCGTACGAGGGCGAGCTGGCACTGGCCAAGGCGGCAGCTAAAGCCGGTGTTCCGTTTACCCTGGCGACAGGGTCCATTACGTCGATGGAAAAGATCGCGGTAGAAGCGGGCGGGCGGCTTTGGTTTCAGTTGTACATGTGGCAGGAGGAAGACCTTTCCTACCAGTTGGTACAACGGGCCAAAGACGCAGGCTTCGAGGCGCTGGTAGTGACCGTAGACGCCGCGCTGGGCAATAACCGCGAATACAATCAGCGTAACGGCTTCAGTATTCCTTTCAAGGTCTCTGCCCGATCCATCATGGACATGCTACGCCATCCTCGGTGGATGTTGACGGTGCTCGGGCGCTATTTGATCACGTCCGGCATGCCGAGACACGAGAACTACCCTGCCAAATATCAGCATCGCATTACCCGGGGTACTGGTCAGGCCAAGCCCATGCGGCAGAGTGCCATGAGCTGGCAGGATATCGCTCGTTTGCGTGAATTCTGGCCCGGCAAGTTCATTGTAAAAGGCATACTCAGGGCAGAGGATGCGGTGCTTGCGGTGGAGCATGGAGCGGATGGGATCGTTGTGTCAAATCACGGCGGTCGCAATCTAGACAGCAGCGTTGCGTCGATTGACGCGTTGCCGGAGATCGTGTCCGCCGTTGCCGGCAGGGCTACGATCCTGCTCGACAGCGGCATTCGCCGTGGCAGCGATATCGTAAAGGCACTGGCGTTGGGTGCAGACAGCGTTCTGATCGGGCGCGCGACACTTTACGGCATATCCGCCGGAGGCCAGCAGGGCGCTGAAAAGGCGCTGGCGATTCTGCGGTCCGAGCTGCGCAAAACTATGGCGTATGTCGGTTGCAGGGAGGTGTCTGAGCTAGGCCCTGAAATTGTTGCTACGCCTCCGGATCCGCCGTCGGAAACAGCAGAGATTTTACCGTGACCGGAATCACCTCGGTAAAGCCCATGGGTGCGCCAATGTCGATGTAATCCAGGTCGCCAACCGCTATGCCGTCTATCGCCACCAACGTATTGCGAATCGTCAGTTCCTCTTCAAGAATGCCCCCCAGAGATTTGGCAACGTCCTGCTCCAGAAGAATGTAAAGCGGGGCGTCTGGCGCTGTGCTGGCAATCTGGGCGATGGCATTGGCCAGTTCGCGCAATCGCCCATAATTGATGTCACCTTCGATGGAAAAGGCCAGCGCGAGGCCCGGGCCAAATTCCCCGAGATCGAATTTGGTAAACGCGTCCTGCAATGCGTGAGTGAATGGCTGGTTTTCACGCAGCGGTACGGGAATAACTTTAAGTGCGTAGGCTGGCAACTGATGTTTGCCACTGATGTAGCTGGTATTGCCGCTGGCCTGAACGGTGTATTCACCAGCACCAATCACCGTCGCCCGAATACGCTCGGCAGGCTCGCACAGCTTGCCATCGGGCAAGGTGGCTAAAAACGTCGCCAGCTCGGCTCCCAGAATCGGTCCCAAGTCCCCGTAGGCGGAGGTGGTGCGTCCGTAGATATGTTCTGACACGCCGCCGGAAAAGACGATGTGGTCCACGCTCACCAAGCCCGGATAGACATTGAGCGGTGTGGTTACCATCAGGCTGGCAGCCAGGTCAAAGTTGTTATTACCCTCAATGACCGCAACCAGTATCTTGGCCATTAACTTACCGAGCTGATCTTTCTGCTCTTCGGTGATGGTCTGTCCGACCTTGATCTGATGGCCGCAGTGCGCCATCAGCCGTTCACCGGCGTGTTCGACGCGTGTCAAAATGTTGTTCTCATCAAAGGCAACGAGCCGGGCGCCAATGCTGATCGATGCGGTTTGCGTCACCGTGCCGTTGTTGATAAGCGACAATTTGGTGGTTCCTCCCCCCATATCGACGTTGAGGACGGTTGCCTGTTGCTGCGCGGACAGATCAACCGCGCCACACCCGTAGGCGGCTAGCAAGGCTTCGTGATGAGGTCCTGCGGAGGCGCAGATAAACTTACCGGAGTCATCGGAAAAAAAGTTGGCAATGCGTTGGGCGTTTTCTTTCTTGAGTGCTTCACCGGTGATCACTACAACGCCCGTGTCGATGTCATCGCGCTCCAGACCGGCCTCCTGGTAGGAGCTGCTAACGAACGCTTTGACCCGGTCGATATCAATCCGGGTCTCTGACAGGTAAGGCGTTAGCAGGATGCTCGAACGATATAGCAGCTCTCGCTCGGTGACTTTGAAGCGCCCGGAATAGTTGCCACTGTCCCGCCTGAGTGTCAGGTGGGAAAACACCAGGTGAGAGGTGGACGAGCCAATATCGATGCCCACGCTGATGAGCGTGAACATCTCCAACCCCTCAATTTCTTCCCCGAACTCAAACTCCGACGGATGTTCATGATCAAAGTCAGCATCATGCATGTGCGTTACCCTCTCCCCTCCCGCTCGCAGTTCTAACCGCTGGTCCTGGCGATCTTGGCCCAATCGAAATCCGGGTCGGTATAGGCATCCGGTGGCATCACGGTTGAGGTATTGTTCTTGGCCAGCTCTTCTTCGAATTTCTGTCTGATCCAGGGATCTTCATCCACATACTCAATCTGGTCTTTGGCCCGGTCTTTCATTTTGTCGGCGTGACCGTGGAACTGAACGGGTGGGTGCATCGCCAGGTAGCGGGCAGGTTCGCCACCGGTATTGAAATGCTGGTGGAACCATCGATCGGGGGGGACAAACATGCTGCACTCGTGCCAGGGCACGACCACCTTTTCCTTACCTTCTTCCCACAGGATCGAATAGCCTTCGCCTTTCGGAATAACAATGGCTCGGCCGGGCCCATGCCGATGGGCCTTCTTGTACATACCGGCGCCAAACTGAGACATGTGCGCTGACAATTCCGTGTGGGGGAACTGCATGAACACACTCTTACCGCCCGCACCCCGCCGGATATTGGCTTCCAGCTTATCCCACGCGCGCATGTCAGGGAAAAAGTTGCCATACCAGTAGGCGCGTTTGCTGTCGACCGAGCCATCAGCCCGTTCTTTGGGCTTGACCATCTTGGCTTCGGAGTAAAAATCCTGTCCCAGGTCGGGCGGGGAAATGGCCATGGGATTGTTGAAGAAGAATTCAGCGTCGGGCACGCCGGACATTGCCATGGGCAAGTAGTTATAGAGCAGAACGCGCACTGGTCGGTCGCCGTGAGCGTTGCTGAACTGGTAGTTGTGGTGTCGCGGCAGCAGGAACATGCTGTGCGCCTGCCATTCAAATGTCTGCTTTGCCTGCCCATCTTCGGGCCACAACGTCGTCAGGCCACGGCCATCGAGCGGGTAACAAATTTCGTCAAAGGCAAGCCGGATCGGGTCCAGACTTTCTCCAGGGGGAATTTCGACAACCCGGGTTGAGCTGACGCCTTCCTGGCCGGTTAGCTGTACGAAGGCGGCATTGCAATTCCGTGCTTCCCAGAAACCCAACTCAACCGTTCTCAGGTCTTCAATGTAATAACCTTTATGGATGGGGATGCCCTGTTCTTCCATCCACAGGTCGTAGGAAAAAACTTTCGACCACATCTGCTGTTCACGACGTTTGGGTTTTGTCACTAAAATCGCTCCGCTGCTTGTTATTTGAGTAAGACGCCCGCTAACGCGGAACATTCATACTGTCGATTGCAGTTGGCGTATGGCAAATGACTTTTTGTGAAGGATATATACGAATTTTGACGTGATCAGACTGAAGCTGCGGGAGAGGAAAGGAGAGAGGAGTGCTATTCGGGCTGGAATCGTTCGGCGAGTCTGCAGTGACAAACGCAGTGCGTTGAATTCTGCATACCCGCCGATCAGTTACGGTAATGCTGCTTCAATAAATCAAGCGTTTACGGCGCCTTTGCTACTGGTAACTTCCGATTTCCTGAACAGCTCAGCAATGTTGCGGCCAGCCCAGGAGAAGAATGCCAGCAGGTCGGCAACCATAGGGTTTGCAGGAGCGATTACCAAGGAGTTGCCGTGGTTGACCACACGCACTTCGCCATCTTGATCAGAGGCGTTGATCTTAGCGGCCATCGCTGCTGCTTCGTCTGCTGACTGGTAGTTGATGGTCACGATTTTATCGTTAGCCATAAAGTAAACTCCTATGGGTATTTGTAGTGAAGAAAGATGGGTTACGTTTAAGTGTTACCTATAGTAGCACGGCGTTCCAAAAATAGGAAGTTGACTAACCAATAAGCACGTAGTATTAACCGAGACTTCAAGGAAGGCTGAAAAAAAAGACGCTAAAACAGATCGTTATGCGATTCGGAAAAGTACGTGTCGGACAGGCGGGTGCATTTGGGAAGTATTTTCTATGTTACCTGAGTTCTCGCCTAAGACCTTAATCTACGGGGCTCCGGAACGGTGAAAATCAGCATGGAAAGTGCCAGCCCCTGCAACACCATGCAGGTAATAAACAATGACTGATAGCTGGAAAAGGCAAGGATAACACCGCCAAGCACAGGGCCAATCGCGGCGATTAAGCTGACGGCGGCACTTGAGGCGGCCAGCCGAAGGGGCACGTTTTCAACGCGACCGAATTCAAGGATCAGGTTTTGCCCGGATTGCACGAAACCTCCGCGACTGAGCCCCATGAGGGCAAAGAACAGGGCCATGCCTACAAGCTCCGTCACGAACAGGAGCAGTAGGTGAGACAGAATCCACAAAGCAAGGGTAGACACCATCACAATGCGGTGGCCCTTACTATCCGCCAGTATGCCCCAGACCATGTTAGTGATGCTTGGTGTGATCATCCATACTAGGGTCAGTAGGCCAAGCTCACTGCCACTGATGTCCATGCGAGTGGCCGCGAACAGGATGTAGAAGGGCATCGCCATTCGTCCGAAAGCGGCAAGCGCACGGGCAATGAAGAATTTTGCGAACGCGGGGTCGTCCCGCAGCAGGCCGGGTATCGAGCGCACAACCTCGCGGGTTGAAGCCCGATCACGAACCTTCACGGAATGCGGCTCGCGGGTGAACGCGATAATCGCCATGCCAGCGACGCCAATGGCGAAAGCCAGCAGGAACACGGAAGCGTAGCCATTGCCCAGAAAGTTGTTCTCAACCAGGTAGGCACCGGCAAAGTAGGACACCAGCGCTGAGGTCAGGCCAGCGAGGAAGCTCCTGGCACCGGCGATAACCCCTCGTCGTTTAACCGGAATGACCTTAGCCCTGAGTGAGTTAAGCGTGACCTGGGACATGCCTTGGAAGAAGCCCATCAAAGCCAGAAATGCGATGACGGCATAAAGCGCCTGTACGCTGCTGAGCAGAAACCCCGCCATCGCCATGCCAAGAATTTGCAGGCGCATCACCACGCCGAGAATCAGCGTGGTGCTCAGAATGCGCTCACGATGGCCGATCAAGGAAGCACCAAAAAACGGAGAGAATACGCGTCCGCTGGCTTCCAGAGAGCGCGCAAGACCGACCACGAAATCTGAGCCGGATAGTTCAAACAGGTAGGCGGGGATGAACGTTGGTGCCTGAACGAGGCGGACGCCGGTCTGCCCAAACATTCCGTTCAGGATCTGAACCGTTGCATTGCGTTTAAGGTACCGGTTTACCTCGCGCTGGTAGTTTAAATCGAGACGTTCTTGCGGGTCTTGCACCTTAGGACTTTGACTCGACCGGTTTTCCGAGAGCCGCTGATGGGGGGAAAACCAGAGATTTGATCACCACCGGCACGGCACCGGAAGACTCCATCAACGCACCAATATCAATGAAGTCGAACTCCTTCAACTTGATGCCGTCGATCGAGACAATCGGCTTGTCCAGTTGAACCGTTTCAGAGCAGTGCAGACCTATCAGCCCACCAATGTCGCCGTCACTGACCAGAATCAATGGCAGGTTCCTGTCCAGTATCGGTGCCAGGCCCTTGATGACGCCGCGGCAGAAGGCGTCGAGTCTGCCAAAGGTTGCTGAGCCCTGCCATCTAAAACACAGAGCAACGGCCTTTTCTCCCTCGTGCAAATCCAGCCGACGAAGAGATACCCCGATTGCCTCAGCGAGAGCGTCGACATCCAAATCATCGCTGGCCAATGGAAGGTCTGGCGTGATGACCGGCACATTGCGCACCGGAAGGGTTTCATGGGGCTCTACAAAGATCGTACTGCCGCTGACCTGAATGGTGTACTGGGAAGCACCTACCACCGTGGCCCGGAGGCCCTCAGCCGGGGGGACCATTTTTGGCCCCCAGTTTTTAACCCGCCGTGCGACGGCTTCTGCAAGCATCGGGCCGAGATCGCCATAGCCGGCGCTTTCTTTTGCATAGATATATTCAGAAACCCCACCGGAGAACGACAGAGTGTCCGGTATCAGTGGGTTTTTCAGGGGATCCAGGCGCAGCAGATTGATGGTGTCCGCATCGATGGGCGCGCCCCCCATCGCCTGAAACAGCCTGTCTGTCATCAGCTCAACAATCCGCGAGATCTGCATGTCGGAAATTTGCACGCCGGGCGCCAGCGTCACGCCTGCCTCTTGCGCAAACTGGCGACCGGCTTCTTCGAAAAAGGTGACCCGGTTCTCGTTGTCAAAGCAGATAATTCGTGCACCCACGTCAATGGCGGTCAGGTCAATGATTTCGCCGTCTTTGCATACGGCAATCTTTGACGTTCCGCCGCCGATATCGACGTTCATTGCGCACAGATTTTCCCGTTTGGACAACGCAGCTGCGCCTGATCCAAAGGCAACAAGGGTCGTTTCCAGGCCGTCGCCGGCACTGACGGCCACAAACTTACCGGCCTGGCTGGCGAACAGTTCGCCAATAGCGCGGGCATTGCTCCGGCGCACGGCCACCCCGGTAAGAATCAGGGCACCGGTGTCGATGTCGGTCGGTGCCAGGCCAGCCAGTTCATATTGACGGTCTATAAATTCGCCAAGCAGGTCGGCATTGATTGCCATATCGTCGGTATAGGGCGTTAAAAGAATTTCAGACTCGTGAAACACCGAACGCTCAGTGACGATGTAGCGGTTTCCGACCTGCTCCATGACAATTCGGGAAAACACGAGATGAGAGGTCGACGAGCCAATGTCGACACCGACACTGGTTAACCGGATTTCGTCTTCCTGCTCAAGACTGCGACCCACACTTGAAAAGATTCTCTGCTCGACTGCTTCCGACATGCCTGACCCTCTACATTTCACTAAAGATACAACCGAAAAAGCATCGCGCGGGGCGCGATGCTTCTGTTTCTAGATCATTTTTCGGTGGGTGATTGGTAAAGCTCATCCTGCATGCGGTTTTCAACGCCTTCACGCTCGAGGGTCTTTTTATATTCCTTGCGCAGGTACGGATCTTCCATCCAGTAGGGGATGGCGGTGCCGCCCTCGGGGAGGTCGATGGCGGTGTAGTCGGTATGCTTTTCGCCTGGGGGCCCTGGGTCCCGGCCGGGGTTGTGAGGGCCAAACCACGCGGTCAGACGGAACGGCTCTTTGGACACACTGAAATGCTGGTGGTACCAGCGTGCGCCACCGGGCGCCGCAGTCACCATGCCGCCCGGTTCATAGTCCAACCTGCGCACCTGATCGCCATGCCCGTCTTCCCAGGGTGTGGGCCCCAGGTGTTCCGGCCAGGTGTAAGTGTACCCTTTGCCTTTCAGGCAGATCAGAATTGCCGCTGACGTGTGAGCGTGTGCTTTAGAGTAACGACCGTTCTCATGTTGCCCAATCCAGTAGTAGAACGTGTTCTGGGTCATGAACGGTTCGACGCGCCGGTAACCAGGGGAGCGACGGTTATCAAGCGGCAGCTCGCAGTTAATTGCATCGGGAAGAAAGTTGGTACGACGCATGGCCAGACCGCGCACCGGGTCCGGTTCTATTTCATCGTGCTCTTTGTAGAAATCATCGGCACTGCTGAACCTGTCGTGGAACACGTAGGGGTTGTTGAAAACAGAGTCAACGTTTTGCAGAGCGTTGATGACAACAGGAGCCGTAGTGCCAGCTTGCAACAGAGCGCTGTCGTTGGTGGCGTTAACGATCCGGTGCCATGCGTTCATGGGGATTGAAAATACCGACCCTTTCTGCCACTCGAACACATGCTTTTTGTTCTCGCCTTCGAGCCAAACCTCGGTGGAGCCGCGACCTTCAACCACCAGGTAGATCTTCTCAAACATGTGCTTTTCAGGGTGCAGTGCGCCAGCGGGTGGTACCTCTACGACATAGCAACCCCACTTGCCTTCTGTTCCGTAAAGCTGAATGTAGCTTCCTTTGCCACCGGTGCGTTTCCAGGGTGCCAGAGGCAAGTCGCGGACATTCTTGACGCCCAGGTCGCGAAAAACCGGGATGCCTTCCTCTTCCATAAATTTGTCGTAGGCGGTCGCGAGTTTCGTGAACTTTCCGAAACCGGCTTTCTTGCCCCCTGAGGGCTCATTCCACTGTTTGCTCGCCATTAGCGGCTCCTTGTTATGTGGTTATTGCCAGGCGCGAAGTGAGCCTGCCGATCGTCGCAGGCGTTATTGGTCTGGCGATGTTGGTGCGTGTCTATAATTCTTGGATTCCTTATTTATCCATTTGGGCGAGATAAAGGCAAATGACCTTTTGAATGCCTTCCATACCGAAAAAGATATGCCTTTGTGGCATGGACTGCGGCCAGCGTCAGCCCACAGCCCACCCGATCAGACCCACAGCTGCGGCACCCAGAACGATGATGGCCGGTTCCGGGCTTCGCCACACGACCCATACCGCAATAGCAATAATCGAGGATAATTCAACGGTGCCAAGCGCCATCGGTTCGGCCAGTTTCCAGGCGGCCGCTGAGATCATGCCAGCGATGACAAATCCGGCGGGCAGGCTGATTCGTTTTATGGCGGGCTGCAGTCGGTCAAACCAGTATGAGACGGCACCCGCGCCAACCAGGCTTGGCAGGATAACGCCAACCATGGCCGCAAATGCACCGGGCAGGCCGTACATGTAATAGCCAATGGCGGAGAGGAATCCCGCTTTGGGACCGGGGCTGAGATAACCCAGCGCCAACGCCCAGGAGAACAGGGTGGGTTCCAGCAAGCCTGAGTTGACCCAGCGGTCCTGGATAATGGCGAGCGGGCCGTTACCGCCGCCGACTGAAAACAGAGTACTGAAAGCGATGATCATGACGATCTCGAAGAAACCGACGGAGTCTCCGGTCATTGGTTGCTCACCTTCTTGGGACGAATCAGGAAGACCCCGATGACCAGTCCCGAAATAGCCACAATGACCAGCGGCGCTCCCATGATCGTGGAGATTGCCACCGAGGCGCCGATCGCAATGCCGGTTACCCGTTCCCGCAATGGAACTTTGGTATTTCTGATCTGGTGTAGGGCATTGCCGAAAAGCAGGCCGATAACGCCAATTCCGACAGCTCTGGAAAGTACCGGCATGGCACTACCGAGGTTTTCGGGACTCAGAACAATGGCGCCAGCAAGAACGAACAGCGCGGGAGGCGCGAGAATGGAAAAAAGAGCCACGATGCTGCCGGGCCATTTACGCAGACGAAAGCCAATCATGCCGCCGAAGGCTAGAAATTTTGGCGCTGGAATGAGAGTGGCTGCCACCATAAGGGCTTTCTGATCATCAACCGTCAGCCAGCCTCTTTTTGAGACCAGCTCGTTCTCAAGCTTCTGCGTCGCTGCCCATAAACCGCCAAACGAGGTCGCTCCGATCCTGAAGAGAATCAGGCTGAGTTTTACCAGCGAAACCTGCCGATCGCTGACAGGTTCCAGCTTTTCCGCAACCAATTCGTTGGTCGGCTCAGTCATCATGAGTTTCCGTGTGTTTGTCATGCCGCAGTGGCAAGGACTGGTCAAGATCAAGGTGCCCAGCCAGGTCATCAATGTGAGGATGTGCGGGATCTTCGTCGGCAGGGTGTGCGTGCAGATGGGTGTGAGCATGTACGTGGGGATGACGATGCAATACCGAGTCAACCAGGTTGCCGTGCTTTAAAATGACCGCTCGGGTGGCCAGGCGTTCAACGAAGGCGGCATCGTGGGAGATGAAAACCATGGCAAGCGGCAGGTTGAGCAGGTAGTCAGTCAGCAACTGTTCGGTCGCATCATCCAGCCCCGTAGTTGGCTCGTCGAGCAGCAGAACGTCCGGCTCCATCGCCAGCACCGTCGCCAGGGCTACCAGGCGTTTTTCGCCGCCGGACAGCTTATGGGTGATCCTTTCGGTAAAATCACTGATCCCGAGATCGTCCAGGGTGCGGCGAGCGATCAGCAGTGCCTCGTGCCCGGAACGGCCCAGATTCAGTGGGCCAAACGCAACGTCCTCCAACACCGTCGGGCAAAACAACTGGTTGTCCGAGTCCTGAAACAACAGGCCGGCGCGTGCGCGAACTTCACGGAAATCGCGTTCGCAACGACGGGGCTTGCCGAAGGCGACGATGCGGCCTGAGGTCGGCGTGTTCAGGCCAACCATTAGTTCAAGCAATGTGGTTTTGCCGACGCCATTGGCGCCGAGGATTGCCACTCTTTCACCGGGGTGCAGTTCAAAATCGACACCGTTGAGCACGGTTCGATCCGCCGTGTTGAAACAGAGCCGCTCTAACGACAACAGTGGTTTGCTCATAAAAGTAGCTCCAGAATAACAAGTAGGCTCAGAGTCGTTAGGGCGGAAAATAGCATCAGGCTATCCCTCCACTGCCAGCACTGCTCATTGAGCAAATAGAAACGGCCATCGAACCCCCGGCATTTCATGGCTGCCATCACCCGCTGAGACCGTTCCAGGCTGCGCACCAGCAGCATGCCAAGGAGGTTGCCCAGGCTGCGCCAGGTATGAAAGTTACTCCGTGGTGTAAATGCCCGGGCACGCATGGCGCGGCGAAGGCTTTGGTATTCGTCGTGCAAAACACTGATGTAGCGAACAGTGAGAAGAAAAAGATGTACCAGTTTTGCGGGAATTCGCAGCCTGGCCAGGGCATGGCCAAGCACAACCGGCTCCAGGGTGCCTACCAGTGCCAACAACATGAGTACGACGGCGTTGGCCTTGAGAATGATGGTGAGCGCCAGCGTGAGGCCTTCCTCGCTGGCGGTCAGTGCACCAACGGAAAAGACTGGGGCGCCCGGTGTGGTAAATGGCAGCAGGCCAAGCATGACCAGCATGAATGTCTCGAGGGCCGCGATGCGCTTCAGCAACAACAAGGGCCGAAGCCCGGCTGCCAGAGCCGTACTGACCGCAATAATCAGGGCCGTGGTCAGTAACCCCAGGTGATCCAGGCTAACGGTCGCCAATGAAAACAGCACGGCCGTGATAACACGGGTTCTGGGGTCCCGCTGGGTTAGCCAGCTTTGCTGACCATCGCACAGTTGCAGGGTAATGCTACTCATTGGCCCGCCTTGCGTTTTTGCTGCCACCAGGCGATCAGCCCGAAGACTCCAAGGATGTAGCCAATGCCACCGATGATGTCCTGTAAACGAATCTGTTCATCGTAATCAATCATCTGCTTACGCAGCGGTTGGACCTGCCGCGCGACGGCGGCTTCGATCATAGCGGACAGCTCGCTGTCATTGGTGCTCGAAACTGTTTCGGGCGTCATCGCAGGGTCTTTTGGCCGGGCTTTGCTGCTACCGGTCAGTTCGGCGGAAGACACACGCCATTGGGCCACGTGTCCATCGCCGGTATCCGCCACAATCACATGGTCTTCCGCAGTGGTTGCCTGATAGCTGAACTCACCCTCGGCGTTGGGTTCGAGGGTGGCGAGCAAGCGATTGTCGGCGCTCATAACGCTCACCACCGCACCTGAGGCGGGTGTTCCACCGACAAAATAGACGCTGCCGGTGATGTGGTTACCGTCGGCAAAGGCAAATACGTTGAGCAGGTGGGCCTGTGCAATCGGGCTGATAAACGTCATCAGTACCATCAGCAAAAGCGCCAAAAGGCTAGTGCGCGCCATAGACGGCTCCCTTCATGAACAGCAGTTCCGGTGCGACTCGCTTGATGAACGACACGGTAGCGCCGGTAACGACAGCTTCCACGAAGGCGAGTGGAATGAACGTTGCGATGAGAACCTTGGCAGCCGGAATAAAGGCGCTGCCACTCATGGCCAGAGCGGCGCAGACTAGAAGGCCGGTCATCGCAACGGCGGATGCCCCGGCAACCGCCCCGATCATAAACGCACCTTTGGCACCTGAGTGCCGCAGGGGGCCACGAAGAAACAGCGCGCAAATCAGAGCTGGGAGTGCAATATTCATGATATTGACGCCCATCACCAGGATGCCGCCATAACCGAAGAAAACGGTCTGCAACACCAGCGCAATTAGGATTGCAGGAACCGCAGCCCATCCCAGCAGCAAACCCATCAACCCGTTCAGTATCAGGTGCACGCTGCTAACCCCAACTGGCACACTGATTAGCGAAGCAACAAAAAAGGTGGCCGCCATCACGGCTGCCTGGGGCACCTGTTCTGACCGGAGGCGACGCACTGCAATAGTCACCGCAGCGGCGGCAACGACCGCGCCGCAGGTGAGTATCGGTGTAGCGAGAACGCCATCGGGTATGTGTGCCATGCCAGATCCTCTACTTCATATCTCTGGTGTGAACCCAGATCAGCGCACCGGTTTCCACGGGCACCTGGTCACCATTCGGATTCGTCATGGTCGAGGGGCCCTCCAGCAAAGCGGCAAATCCCCACCAGCCCCCGCGCGGCATGGCGTAACTGAACACGCCGTTGGCATCCGCACGAACCACTTGAGTGCTGTAAGCATCGGCCGGAACGTCAACGGAGCCATCGTTGCGCCACTCCACTTCTACTTCCGCAAACGGCACCGGCTTACCCTCCTGTTTGACAATGCCGGTGAAGAGATTGCCGGTCCAAAGTCCGTATGGGCGGGTGAGTGGGGTAATCTCAACCGGGAAGCCCACTTCCGCCTGCCAGTTCTCCTCGCCGCCGAACGCTGTTACCACGGTCTTGGTGTAGTGAACAATCATGACGCCCTCGGCCGGCTCCCAGTAGGGTTCCGGCTCCAGATAAAACACCAGGTCGCCCGGGCGCTTGACGTCGTAGCTGGCTTCAAACGTTCTGGGTTCAGCACCCGTTTTTGCCATTAACTGTGAGCTGAGGTCTTCCTTGCCAGAAACCGTCAGCACACCGAACTGCGCGGGAACGCCCATTTCCATCACTGGCCCGCCGTTCATTGGGTGCGTAAATTGCAGTTGCAGACCCAACTGACGTCCGGTGGTCTGTGTGACAATTTCAGTGTCAGGAATCAGTTCCTGAAAATGCGCCTGGGCAGTGCCCGCGATTCCCAGAGCCGCGAGCAGTCCGAACGCGTACTTCTTGGTTTGAGCAAATAACATGAGCATCTCTTAGTAGTAGTGCAGTTGAGACCCCAGGGATCTGATTTTTTGTATAAGTAGAGCTGGGGATGGTTTAACGGCTCGGCTAGTAAAACTCGTCGAAATGAATTTGCTCAGGTGGCACTTTCAGTTCAAACAACAGTTTCTGCACAGCCTGGGCCATGGGCGGCGGCCCGGCGAAGTAGATTTCTTTGTCGCGGATGCTGTCGCCAAAAATCTCGTAGGCTACGTCGTGTATGAAACCGGTATACCCTTCCCAATCCGTGTCTTCCGGGCCGGGGTTGGAAATAGCCGCGTGAAAATGGATGCGCTCACCGAAGCCCGGAAGTTCAGCCAGGAATTCACGCCCACAAACATCCCGGGTCGCTCTGCCGCCAAACACGAAATCAATCTGGCGGCCTTTCAGTTTTTCGCTGATCGCAGCCGCACGGGTGATTGAAATCATGGGCGACAGCCCAGAGCCACCCGCCAGGCATAGAATATCTCGCGGCGCATCTTCGCGCAGAAACGCGGTGCCGTAAGGACCGTCCAGCTCGAGGGTGTCGCCGATCTTGACCTGATCAAACAGGCAGGTGGTGGCAATACCTTGCGGAACACGTTTGATCTGAAAGTGCCACTGTGAGCCATCATTGGTGATGTTGCTCATAGAGTAGGCCCTGCCACCCTCGACGCCGGGCAGCCCAAGCAGTGCATATTGTCCGGGAAGGAAGGGGTTGGAGTCTTTCAGTTCGAAGAAGAATTCAGTGATATCGTGGGTGATGGCGCTTTTTTCTTTCAACGTCATTTCAGTACGTGCCGGCGCAAACTCCGGCGCGTACGATTCATCAAATCTGAGTTTGATGCGACAGTCATCTTTCGGGTGGGCCTGGCAGCCCAGGTACCGATTACGCTTGAGGTCGCGTTCGCCCCAGGCCGGGGCATCTTTGCGGGCGTGTTCAACCTCGCCCTCAAGCAGCTGGAAGCGGCAGTTGCCACAGGAACCTACGTTGCAGGCGTAAGGGAAACCCATACCAGCCCGCAGCGCTGCCCTCAGTATGGTGTCATCGGGACTGCATTCGAATGACTGCTCTTTCTTACCTTCGATTGTGATTTGCACCATCGCTGTTCATTCCCATTGTTTTTGTCATGTATGTAAGTCCGCTTGCTCCTGGATGTAGCCCAGGCGGAGTGAAATGGCGTGGGCTGTTTCCACCACGCGGCGTGCAAGCAGTTTCATTCTGTCCGCATCCACCCGCTGGTCAGGCACTGTGACACCGATTGCAGAGGTGACGCTGCCATTGGCGTTGCGTATGGGCGCTGACACGCAGATAGCACCCATTTTTGCGTTTTCTTCCTCGGCGGCAAAACCCTCCAGTCGAATCTGTTCAATTTCTTTGTAGAGCTCTTTTCGCCTGGCAGCGGACAGGCGAGGATCTGCGCCGTTCAGTATGTCCTTGATGTTCTCTTCGCTTTGGAATGCGATCATCACCATACCTAGGGCGCTGTCCACTGCCAGCGTGGACAGGCCAAGTCGTGGGCGCAGTCGCACTGCTTCAGGACTCTCAAAATCATAGATATAAGTAATCGCATGGCCTTTGAGCACAGCCAGTTCGACGTTTTCCCTGACCTCGTCGCGTAAGTCGGTCAGCAGGTCTTTTGCCACACTGGTGACTGACAGGCGCTGGCGAACCAGCGCACCCAGGGAAAACAGACCCAGCCCGAGGCGATAACGTTCAGTGACCGGGTCCTGTTCCAGTAGGCCCTCTGCCAGCAGCGTCGATGCCAGGCGGTGGACTGTGCTCTTGGACGCTTTCAGCTGGCGCGACAACGTACTTATGCCCAATTCGGCGTTTTCTTCATTGAACACTTTTAATAGTCGAATGGCCGCTGCTACCGAAGACAGTCGCGTTCCATCTTTTTTGCTCTTCGTTGGCTCATCAGCCGAACGTTTGTCACTGGTGTTTGATTTTTCGATGCTGCTCATAAGCCGGTATCTCCTTGACGACGTCGCATTAGCGACCGCTGTAATTGCCTTGTTAAATTGCGATGTCCGCGATTATACCGGCATACAGGCAATAGGTCGTCCAAGTGTTCCGACTCATTTGCAAATGGTCACAGCATGGCCATGACATCGTTGTTTTCAACGACCACTTCATAGGTTTTGAGAGGAACCATGCATGGAGGCGCCACTACTTCGCCGGTGCGAATATCGAAGGCACCGTTATGGAAGTCACATTCAATGACGCAACCGTCAAGGTAGCCTTCGGACAGCGAACCGGGCCCGTGGGTGCAGCGGTCGTCGGTGACGTAGAAATGCCCGTCGACGTTGTAGACGGCCAACTCCAAATCATCGATCTCTACCAGCAGCGCACTTCCCGGATCTACGTCGTCGGTGCTGCACAGTCGAGTCGGTGTTGGATTATCTGCCATGTGATCACTCCTCTTAGTTGACGCCCCTATTTTTGACATGTAAATTTAAAAAATCAAGAACAGCGTTCCACATAAAGGAATAAATAGTGTTTTGGCCGGGGTATGGGTTGTCGAATATGTAAGCCCACCGTGGTGAGACTAAGTCACGCCGATTCACTCGGAAATTGGAAAATTGAACTTTGGAGAATCGATAAAATGTTGCGCAAAGAAGTCAATGAGCTGCTCACCCAGACCGGTCCAGACGCAGCCATGGGCAAAATGTTCCGTCAATACTGGATCCCGGCGTTGCTTGCAGAGGAATTACCGGAAGATGATTGTCCGCCAGTGCGAGTCAAGCTTCTGTCTGAGCGACTGATCGCCTTTCGGGATTCCGATGGGAAATACGGTCTGATGGATGAGTTTTGTGCTCACCGGGGTGTTTCTCTCTGGTTTGGCCGAAATGAGGAGGGTGGTTTGCGTTGCCCGTATCACGGCTGGAAATACGACACCACGGGCCAGTGCATTGAGGTTCCGTCCGAGCCGGCAGACAGTGGTTTCTGTGAAAAGATCAAGCTTCAGGCGTACCCGCTGATCAAGATTGGCGACATCCTCTGGACCTACATGGGGCCGAAGGATGATGAGCCACCCCATCCCGAGTTCGAATTTGCCACCGTGCCCTCGAATCAGACGTTCACATCCAAGCGGTTCCAGGAATCTAACTGGCTGCAGGCCATGGAGGGTGGTATCGATTCCAGTCACGTATCGTTTCTCCACAGTGGCAGCCTGAACACCGACCCCTTGTTCAAGGGCGCTCGCGGTAATCAGTACAACATTGCCGACAAAATGCCGTTCTTCGAAGTGGTCAAGCATGACGGCGGCCTTTACGTTGGTGCTCGTCGAAACGCCGAAGATGGCAAGTATTACTGGCGCATCACGCCCTGGGTTATGCCCTGTTTTACCATGGTGCCACCCCGTGGAGACCATCCCATCCACGGCCATTTCTGGATTCCCATTGACGACGAGAACTGTTGGGCCTGGAGTTTCGACTATCACCCCACACGAGCACTGTCCGACGTTGAAATGGAAGCTCTGGAAGGGGGTAAAGGGGTTCACTGTGAATACGTGCCTGGCACCTATATTCCGAAAGCGAATAAAACCAACGACTACCTTGTTGATCGCCAGGCGCAGAAAGAAGGCCGGTACTACAGTGGTGTCGAAGGCATTGCGATTCAGGATTCGTCGCTACAGGAAAGCATGGGGCCGATTGTTGACCGAACCAAAGAGAACCTGGTGTCGACAGACAACGGTGTGATCATGGCTCGTCAAATGCTGAAGAAAGCGGTGACCGCTTTGCGGGATAAGGGGGTAACCCCTCCAGGTGTTGATCCGGCGCACCATCGGACCCGTTCAGTATCCGTGGTGCTGCCCCCGGATCAGGCATTCGCGGAAGTTTGTGAGGAGGACCTGAAAGCCGCCACCGGTAAACCTCATACCTCGGTTTGATGTAGGCAGGCTCGCAGACGCCCGTACGCAAAAGGATGGTAGGTTTTATGATCAGTCAGACTGTCAAAGCAACGACCGCGGCAGAAAGCCATTACCGCATCAGCGCTCCGAATTCCAAAGGGCGTTCGTCTCTGGTGCTGGGGTTAGAGGCATCCTCTGCCAGCTTGTTGGGTGAACTGGCGGGGTTGGAGTGGAACGGCGCGCGCTTTCGGACGGTGGTGCCGACGGATGACGCTGGAAAGTCTGCAAAGGATCTGAACGTCAATGCTGACGATCTGGTCTTGCAGGCGCCTGATGGCGAGTTGAGCCGGCTGTCTGACGAGCTCGCCAGCACCGACGTAGTTGTCATGTTTGCCCGCAGCGGAGAGGCAGCGCAGGCGGCCTCAGTTGTTGGTGAAGCCGCGTTTGGCCGGCGCCTGATGACCGCAGGCTTTGTACTGGACGAACAGGACGATCGGAAAGCGCTCGAAGCCACTCTGACCGCCGTGCGGCCTTTTGTTATATCACTGGTGGTTGGGCCGGACGCCGAGGCCTTCAGTGAAACGCTCTCGGCAATACGCGCCTGACACTGGCCCCGGTCTTTCGCGAATGAGGAGTAACGCATTTTGAGAACGTCAGCGTCCACGATATCCGAGTTTAGCAAACAGCTTATTCAGGGTATCGGTGTTCTGGAACGCCTTGGAATCATCGATTTCAACGGTCATTTCAGTGTCCGCCTCCCTGACGGACGCATTCTGATTAACAGCGGAGATTCAGTTCGCAGTGCGCTGACACCAGCGGACTTTGGGACAGTTGAGCCTGATGGCACTGTTGATCCAGGCCAGCCGCGCCCGCCCGCTGAATTGCCCCTACACCTGGCGATTTACAAGTCGCGACCGGACGTGAAGTCGGTTGTGCACGGGCACCCGAAATGGTCAACGCTGCTGACCAGCGCCGGTCAGCCTTATCAGGTGACCCTTGCACAGGGTGCGCTGCTGGGCGATATCCCGGTCTATCCTTCGCCGCGCTCGGTAAACAATGAAGAGATCGCCGGTCAGGTTGCGGAAACCCTGGGCGAGGGCAAGGCAGCGCTGCTTCGGGCTCACGGCTCAGTGGTGGTTGCCGAGGACGTTCTGGAGGCAACCGTAATGGCGATCTACCTTGAACTAAACGCTGAACGGCAAGTGCTGGCGGCGCCTCTGGGCGGTGGTTACATTTTCTCGGATGCAGAAAAGGAAGGCGCGCGTAGGGGGCTTGCGAAGCGTGGCCTGTTCGAGAAGTGCTGGAACTACTACATCGCAAAGTTTGAGCTCGGTTAACGCCAGCTCATTTTAACAATAACGGGGTACAGCCATGTGCGGCGAATTTGAAGAAGAAGATTACATTGATGACCAACTGTTTAGCCGTCTTCTGCAGATGGCAAGTAAATACGGCGTGACGCCGTCTGCGGCCGATGCCAGCACGCCCTCGGATCTTTCTACCGAGGAGGCGCGAAGCAACTACATGTCGGGCCTGTTTCAGGCCGGGCTGACCCGGGCAGTGGGTGACGCCAACAATCTTGGCATGGGTGAGCGCATGGACGGCGTTGCCGGGCAGGCGATTGCGTTTGCGCGCTTGGCCGGGTTTTTAGCTGGCCAATTGCCGCCGGGGGCTGACGTCTTGCGCCCGGTCATTGATGCGCTTATGGAAGGCCACCGGGAGCCCGCAGAGTGGGGGCAGTCCCATAATCATGATCACCACCACCATCATCATGCGCACGAACATTAAGCCGGGATCCGGATCGTGGTGCTGTGATCTCTGAAGCCAATCGCCAGTGGCTGCTGAAGCTCCTCACCAATGGGTTCGGCAAGAGTTTTTGGTGGTTTCTCGCGTTTGCAATCGTTATGGGCATTGTGTGCCATCAACTGCTTGGGCCGGAGGAATTTCAAGCCGCGCTCCGGGAAGACCTGGAGTTGGTGACGGGCATGTTGCCCCGGGTGATCGCCGCACTGACGGTCGCGGGAATGGTCTGGGTGCTGCTGCCGCGGGACCAGTTCTCGCGGTTGATTGGTAAGGAGAGTGGGTTTCGGGGGTTGGTTATTGCCACCGCAGCTGGCGTTGTGACGCCCGGCGGTCCGGCCTCTGCCTACCCGCTACTGGCGGTGATGGGCGGTGCTGGAGCGGATCGTGGTGCCCTGGTGGCTTACATAACGAGCTGGGCGATTCTTGGCATGCAGCGAATTCTGGTTTGGGATCTGCCGTTTATGGGCGCTGAATTCAGCCTGATGAGGTTTCTGATCTGCCTGCCGCTGCCTATCCTCGCAGGCCTGATCGCTCGCTGGCTCCCGCTCTCGCTTTCGCTGGTGGAAGAGCGCCAGCCGCAACCGTTGTCAAAGGGGGCGGCATCGGATGCCCAGAGTGAAGGCGAGCGGAAGTGATGTCGGTTGGTATGGCGATCATCTACGGCGCGCCGATTGTGTTGGCCAGTTATGCGCTCTCGCGTCGGGATGACACCTTTCGGCGGGGAATGACCCGAGCAGTCGAGCAGTTCGCGATGCTGGTACCCAGAATGTTTTGCGCTCTGGTGGCAGCGGGATTTGTTGCGAAGCTGATCCCTACTGAGTTTATTAGTCGCTTTCTCGGAGATGAGGCGGGCATAACCGCCATTTTTATCGGCACGGTCACCGGACTTGCCATTCCCTCTGGCCCGGTTGTGGCTTTCTCTATTGCTGCGACGTTTGCCAAGGCGGGGGCTGCGGATTCTGCGCTGATTGCGTTTATCACAGCCTGGACCATTTTCGCGTTTCACCGTGTGATTATCTATGAAATTCCATTACTTGGGGTTTCATTTCTCAGGCTGAGGCTGTCGTCGGTGTTCTTATTACCAATACTGGCGGGCCTGATGACGATGGGTGTCACACGTGCCTGGGAATGGGTCAGCGTTTCTTGATATCGCCCCTGTGTTCAAGGGCTTGAAGTGTGGGTTTTGGTCATTCCGAGACCCAAAAAATGACCGAGGAGCAGAGTAATGAAAGTAAGCATTATAGGTATTGGGGATATGGGTCGGGACATCGCCGTTCATGTCAGAGATAGAGGGCACGACGTCACTGCTTTTGACATCAGTGAGCAAAGGCGCACGGACGCTTCCGGCAACGGTATCAACGTTGTTGACAGTCTGGCCGCAGCGGTGGCCGGTGCGGAGCTTCACCTGGTCATTGTTGCAACCGATGAGCAATCCGAAACCGTTACCCGTGAAATTCTGGGATCCGCGGCGAAAGGCAGTACCATCGTCATCCTTGCCACCAATAGCCCCAAAACCATGCAGGCACTGGCCGTTGAATGTGACGCCAAGGGCATCGGCTTTGTTGACGCGCCGGTGGTTTTCGGTCGCGAAGGCGCTAGAGACGGCACCCTGGGAAGCTTGTGCGGCGGCACCAATGAGCAGGTGGCCAAGGTTACACCGGTGCTTGAAGCCTACAGCAAAGACGTTCACCACGTCGGCCCCGTCGGATCCGGGCAGGTAGCAAAAGCCTGCAACAACATGCTGCATTGGGCGGCGTGTGTTGCCAATTTCGAGGTGCTTTTGCTTGCCAAACGCTATGGCATTGACGCCCAGAACATGCGGGAAATTCTGACCCAGTGCCCCGGAACCAACGGCACGCTGGAGCGTTGGGATGGCACACGGTTTACCTGGCATGAGAAGGATATGGACCTGGCACTGACGCTGGCACAGGACGGCAAATTGCCGTTGCCGTTGTTTGGACAGGTAGATCAGCTGGTGAAGCATCTGGACGCAGAGAAAGTGAAAAACCTGCTGTACGGACCAGACGCTGACTATCTTGGCCAGCACGTCAAACCGCTTACGAAAGAGGAAGGCGGGCTCAACTAACAAGAACAAATCGGAGTCAATATGAGTTTTAAAGACGATCCAAAGTACAAGAAATACCAGTCTGACGTCATCGTAGACTTACTACACGAGTACGACTTTCCTTACATCGCGATGAATCCAGGCGCCAGCTTCCGTGGGCTTCATGATTCGATTATCAACTACGGCGGCAACCAACCAGAGTTGCTGGTCTGTCAGCATGAAGAAATCGCGGTCCAGATTGCACACGGCTATGCCAGGGCAACCAACAAGCCTATGGGCGTGATACTGCACAATCTGGTTGGCCTGTTGCACGCGCAAATGGCGATCTATTACGCCAACTTGGACCGGGTGCCCATGTTCATCATGGGTGCCACCGGGCCCATGGATGAGGGCAAGCGTCGGCCTCACATTGACTGGAGTCATACGGCGCTGGTTCAGGGCGAAGCGGTGCGTAATTACACCAAGTGGGATTACCAGCCCACGGCCATTGAAGGTGTGCCAGACAGTTTCATGCGAGCCTATTCCACCATGGTGACCCAGCCGCAAGGCCCGATCTACATGTGTTACGACGCATGGCTGCAGGAAAAGCCGCTGGATAAGGACCTGGATCTGGGAATGCCGCCGGCGGGGATGGTGAAACAACCGGCTCTGATGGGAGCTGACCCGGCCACCCTCGAAAAGATTGTAGATAAACTGCTCGCCGCCAAGAACCCCCTGATTCTGGCGGAGTACGTTGGACGGCACGACGATGGTTTTGACAACCTCGTGGCGCTGGCTGAAACCCTGGGCGTGCCGGTCTGGGACATCAACGATTCTTTGTGTTTCCCCAACAAGCATCCGCTGTGCGCCTCAATGGACAAGGACGCGCTGCGCAAGGCAGACCTGATTCTCGGTATTGATGTGCGGGACTGGGAAAAGCCAACGGCTCACCTGGACAGCACCAACCGCATTGTCACTTCGCTGGTTCCGGAAGATTGCGAGTGGATGGAAGTCGGTTTCGGTGAAATCGGCATGTCGTCCTGGGCCATGGATTATGGCCGTTATCAGCCGAAAATCCTCAGTGCGCTGGGGGATCCGGCGTTGGCCATGCCTGAAATGACGCGTATTGGCCGCGGGCGTCTTGAGGGCGACGCGGCACTTGCCAAGCGAATTGAGGATCGTAAAGACGTATTAGGCCGCCGTCACGATGAGGTTTGGGCGAAATGGCAGGAAGACGCTCGGGAAAACTGGGGCAGCGAACCACTGGCGTTGGGGCGTCTTGCCAGTGAGGTGTGGGATGTGATTCAGGACGAGGACTGGGTTTGCGCCACAGGCACGTTGCGTAACTGGGCCCGCAAGATCTGGGACTTTGATAAGCCCTACCGGCATGCCGGCAAGTCACTCGGCACGGCGACCCAGATTGGCATGTCGATTGGTGTAGGCCTGGCCTATAAAAATACCGACAAAGTCGTCGTGGCCTTGCAGCCAGATGGTGATTTGATGTTTGACGCTGGCGCACTCTGGACGGCGGCGAAGCATGAAATTCCTTTGCTGATCATCATGTTTAACAACCGTGCCTACTATAACGACTGGGAGCACCAGGTTCGTATGGCGAAGCAGCGCGGCACCGATGAGACCAAGGCTCACATTGGTATGGATATTTTTGGGCCGGAGCCGGATTTCGGCACCATCGCTCAGGGCATGGGGTGTTACGGCGAAGGCCCGATCACTAAACCTGAGGAGGTCGGGCCGGCGATACGTCGTGCGCTTGCCGAGGTCAAGAAAGGTCGTCCGGCGCTGGTGGACATCGTCACCGTTCACCGCTAACCGTGAACCGGCCAGCAAGCCGCCCGATGGCTTGCTGGCCAACACACATCATTAATGAGGGTACCACCGTGGTTGAATCCAATTTCCAGGTCGCGACAGGCAGGCCCTGTTTTGTGACACCGGCGGGCAAGCTGTCTGGTTACCTTGCCCATCCCAGTGATGCGGAGCGACACCCGGCGGTGCTGGTTATTCATGAAAATACCGGCCTGAATCGGCATATCGAAAAAGTGGTTCAACGCTTCGCCCAGGAGGGTTTTGTGGCCTTTGCTCTGGACGCCCTGGCGCTGAGTGGTGGCACGCCCGGTGATGAAGACGCGGCACGTTCGGCTATTAGTGCCTTGAATGGCGACCAAAATCGCGCCAACTATTTGGCAAGCCTCGATTATCTTCGCCATTTGCCAGGCTCTAACGGCAAAGTGGCCAGCGTTGGATTCTGCTGGGGCGGCAAAGTGTCGGGAGAGCTTGCGGTAGCCGATCCGGACCTTGACGCTGCGGTTATTTATTACGGCAAATCGCCTGCTTCGGACGAGGTCCCTGGAATTGCTGCTCCGCTGCTACTCCATTACGGAGAAAACGATGACCGGATCAACGCCACCGTGCCGGAGTTTCAGAGCGCCCTGGAGCATCACGGCAAGCGGTTTCATCTGAATATGTACAAGGGTGCCGGACATGCCTTTAATAACGAAAGTCGCGAGGATCGATTCGAACCACACGCAGCCGCTGAATCGTGGACGCGTACGATTTCGTTTCTGAAATCAGAGTTAGCCTCGCAACTTTAAACAGCCAAGGCTGGTTTCACTGTTATAGAAATGGACAGAAGGGCGCCTGGCGGAGATTGGCTCCGTGGGTGCCTTAGATGGCTCTTCAAGCACAAACTCCCGTGTGTTTTTCTCGCTTGCTTTCATGCCCACCCCGCTTTTTGTGAGTTAATCCATAACCTTTTCCGTATGTAAAAATCAGGAACTGTGAATTTACTTACAGCCCCGGGTAATCAAAACTCTGTCAAAACGCCACGAGAAGCATATTATCCCATGAACATTAATGCGCTACCCGCCAGTGGCGGTTACCTAAATTATCAGCTTGAGGGCCCCGAACATCGGCCCCTGATTGTCTTTTCAAATTCACTGGGAACGGATGCTCGCATCTGGTCTTCAGTGGTTGAACTGCTGAGCAATCAGTACCGTTTTCTGCGTTACGACATGCGCGGGCACGGGCTATCCTCCCGCGAGGGCGGAGCCGGGCTGGAAACGCATGTTAATGATCTCATACAATTGCTCGAAAATTTGAATGAGAGCCAGGTGTATCTTTGCGGCCTTTCGGTTGGGGGCATGGTTTCACAATGTGTGGCTGGCAAGCGCCCTGATCTGGTGAAGGGATTGATCCTGTGTGCGACCGCGCCCCACATTGGCACACCGGATATGTGGAATGAGCGCATCGAATCCGTGCGCGGGCATGGTTTAGAATCCATCTGTGATGCGGTGCTTGAGCGCTGGTTCAGCGCCGAGTATCAGGCGCAGAACCCGGCCAGACATGCGATTTGGAAAAACATGCTCTCGCAGACCCCGGTGGAAGGCTATATAAATACCTGTAAGGCGATCCGGGATGCTGATAATACTGATATCTGCCGCCGGCTTTCCGTGCCGACTCTGTGTATTGCGGGCGACAAGGACGGGGCCACGCCGCCGGAGCTGGTCAAGTCTATGGCTGACCTGATTCCGGGCGCAAAGTACGAAGTCATTCCGTGCGCCGGGCATTTGCCCTGTATTGAACAGCCTGGGGCACTGGCCACGTTGATTGATCGATTCATCGCAAGCCAGGGTAAGCACGAATGTCGGTTTGAGCGTGGAATGAGTGTTCGGCGCTCGGTGTTAGGCTCAGTTCACGTTGACCGCGCGGAGGCAAACAAAACAACGTTTGATGAACCGTTTCAGACCTTTATCACCGAGTCCGCCTGGGGTTCTGTGTGGAGCCGACCCGGATTAAGCAAGCGAGACCGGAGCCTGATTACAATTGCCATGATGGCGGTGCTGGGTCATGAAGATGAACTGGCTATGCATATTCGTGCGACGATAAACACCGGCGCCACAATGCTGGAGGTACGGGAAGTTCTTCTGCAAGTGGCGATATACGGCGGTGCGCCTGCGTCCAATAACGCTATGCGGATTGCAAAAAAGGTATACGCGGAGCTGGCCGAGGCCGCGCCGACTAACAGAGACGAAGCCAAATGAGTACAACAAGCTGGCGCGACTGGGAATCACAGCCGCCTCACATAGACCAGGGATACAAATCAACGGCGTTGCGCGGCCCTTCGCAGAGCCTCGTGAAGATCGATCCCGAGCTGGCGGGAATGACCGGTCCAGCGTTTGGGAATGAGGTGATTGGGGCTTTGGATCACGATCTCACTTGCAATGGGCGGATCAATGGCGAACCCCAGGGCGAGCGTATCGTCGTCACTGGCCGCGTTCTGGATGAGCATGGCAATCTCGTGCCCAATACGTTGATAGAAATCTGGCAGGCGAACGCGGCCGGGCGCTATGTTCATAAAAAAGACCAGCACGATGCACCGCTGGATCCCAATTTTCTGGGTGCCGGGCGGTGCTTAACGGATGATCAGGGCCGCTATCGGTTTTACACCATCCGCCCTGGCGCCTATCCTTGGGGCAATCACCCCAACGCTTGGCGCCCGAATCACATTCATTTTTCGCTGTTTGGTCCAACGATTGCCACCCGGCTAATCACCCAAATGTACTTTCCGGGAGATCCGCTATTGGCGTTTGACCCGATTTTCGAAAGCATTCCTAAAGCGGCCAGGAGCCGCCTGGTGAGCGAATTTTCCCTCGATGTGACGGAGGAGGGATTTGCTTTGGGGTACGTATTCGACATCGTTCTGCGTGGCACAGACGCAACGCCGATGGAGGTGGACTGAATGAGCGCCAAGCAAACCCCGTCCCAAACTATTGGCCCATTTTTTCACTACGGCCTCAACCCGGTAGAAGCCAATTACCCCCACACGCAGATTGCCAATGATTGCCTGGTATCGGCTCAGATTCAGGGAGAGCGAATGACGCTCACCGGGCGGGTGTTTGATGGCAAGGGCGTGGTTGTTGAGGACGCTTTGGTAGAAATCTGGCAGGCAAACGCCGCCGGACGTTACCGTCACCCGAACGATGCTCGAAGTCAGCGCGCGCTTGACCCGCACTTTCAGGGGTTTGGTCGTTGTGGCACAGGGGCGAATGACGATGGACGCTTTGTGTTTAAAACCATAAAGCCTGGGCCTGACCAGCCGGGGAACGCGCCGTTCATTTCCGTTACGGTGTTCATGCGGGGGCTGCTCAATCATGTCTATACTCGTGTGTACTTTGACGACGAAGTTGACGCTAACGCCACCGACCCAGTTCTGAGCCGTATAGAAGCAGGCCGGAAAGTGACGTTGCTGGCCAAGCGCTGCGATACGCCCGATGGGCTGGAATACACGTTTGATATTCACATGCAGGGCGAACAGGAAACCGTCTTCTTTGATCTCTGAGCAATTGCCTGAGCTGAGCTCTTTTTCAGGCGTTCAGAATCGGTAAATGCGATTAGCCTGTCCGTAAGAGAGTGACTATGAGCCAATCTAACCTTGGCAATTCGGGCCTGTACAACGGACTGTTATCGGATCAGGAGTGTGGGCAATTCCTGTCAGACCAGACTCAGATCAAAGCGATGCTGAAAGTCGAAGGTCAGCTTGCGCTGGCCCAAGCGGAGGCAGGGTTAATTCCTCACCAAGCCGCCAGCGCCATAAATCAGGCGGCCCTAAGTATCGAGCCTGATCTGGCGAGTCTTTCGGCGGGCACGGCTTCAGCTGGGGTTCCTGTACCGGCACTTGTAAAGGCACTCAAAGACGCACTGGCGCCCGAGATAGCGCGCTGGGTTCACTTTGGCGCAACCAGTCAGGACATCGTTGATACGGCTCTTGTACTCAACTGCAGGTCGCTTGTTGAGGTGTTCGAGTCACGCCTGCTCAGTGTCGTAGGGATGCTTGGGGAGTTGGCCGAGCGACAACGCAGTACGCTGATTGCGGGTAGGACCCGAACCCAACAAGCAGTACCCATGAGTTTTGGTTTGAAGATCGTAACCTGGATTGATCCCTTGCTTCGGCAACATGAGCGTCTTGCAGAGCTCAAACCACGTCTGCTAAAAATTCAGCTAGGTGGGGCAGTGGGCAGTCTGATCGCAATGGGCTCCAACGCAAATGCAGTGGCACTTGGCCTGGCAGATCGCCTGGATTTGAGATATGCGCCAAGCTGGCATACTCAGAGGGACAGTCTGATGGAGTTTTCCGGGTGGCTCGCAATGACTACCGGCAGTCTCGGGAAAATGGGTGAGGATTGGCTCCGCATGGCCCAGACAGAAATGGGTGAGCTTCGGTTCAGTAATGGCGGTGGCTCATCCACCATGCCACAGAAGTGCAACCCGGTTAATGCTGAAATTATGGTGGCCATGGCTCGGCAAAATGCCGGACTGGCCGGCCAGATGCAGCAATGCATGCTGCACGAGCACGAGCGCAGCGGCGTCGCCTGGACCCAGGAGTGGCTGGTGTTGCCGCAAATGCTCATGGGCACGGCGGTCAGCTTGCGTCATTGTTTGGAAGGACTGCACCATCTGGAAATTTCGCCCGACCGAATCGATGCCAATCTTAATAGCGGCAATGGTTTGATTTATGCCGAAGCGGCGACTTTTATTCTGGCCGGGTCGATGTCCCGGGACGAGGCTTCCGAACATGTGGCGAGGGCGTGCCAGAGTGTGGCTGGGTCTGAGCGCCACCTCTTTGATGTGCTCAAGGATCTGACCGGGCGAGAACTTGATCTTCAGCAGATCAAGCAGGATCTGCTTGCTGGGGGTGCCACCGAAAGCTTGATTGACGAGACTCTCAGGAATGCCCGGACGTTGCTCGGGCGCAACTCTTCCACTGCCCAGGGCAGTAATTGAGTAAGTATCCTTCCTTTGTTGCAAATTACCCTTCGAAAACATGCTTTTTTGATATTTAAAAATATCATTAAGTCATTATTTAACTGCCTCTGACTCCTGTAATACTGAAAAACATTCTTTCCTAGTCCGAATAACAAAAAGGAGATCAATAAGATGCGATCATTTGGTTTAATGTCTTTGTTCACGTTAGCTGTTGGCGCCTATGCCGCACTATCTTCCGCTGCCGTCACGGCCAGTGAGCAGGACGAAGCTGACTTCTATAACGGTCGTACTGTTCAGCTGATGATTGGCTACTCTGCAGGCGGTGGCTACGATACTTACGGTCGCACACTGGCTCGCCACCTTGGCAAGCATATTCCAGGTAATCCCAACGTTGTCGTAAAGAATGTACCGGGCGCAGGCTCTCTGGTGCTAATGAATCAAATCGCAAACACATTACCCAACGACGGCACGGTCATCGGTGCCGTTAACTCCGGCATGCCCTTCGAGCCACTTTTTGGCAATGAACAGGCTCAGTTCGACGTCAACGATGTGAGCTGGCTTGGCAACCTCAGCCTGGTTACGTCGGTAGGCCTGTTTCGCAAAGAGTCTGGCATCAATAAGTGGCAAGACTTGGAAACTCAGGCAGCGACTGTAGGGGCGACCGGTGCCGGATCCAACACCAACACCATTCCCCGGGTACTGGCGACATTGTTTGATCTGAAAATGACAGTGATTGCTGGCTACCCCGGCAGCAACGATGTCGGTCTGGCCATGGAACGTGGCGAAGTGGACGGAATGGGAAGCGCATTTTTGAGTACGATCAAAGCCAAGAATCCGGAATGGCTCGAGTCGGACAGCGATGTGAATATCGTGTTTCAGCTTGGACGTAAGCGGCATCCGGATTTGCCGAATGTCCCGCTGGTTAGCGAGATGGCGAAGACGGATAGAGAGCAGCAGGCCGTTGACCTGCTTGGCGCGCGGCTAATCATGGGGCGGCCTTATGTAGCGCCTCCTGGCATGGATCCCGAGCGTTTGGCTACCCTGCGCAAAGCAATTGAGCAAACGACTCAAGATCCCGCGTTTCTTGAGGACGCCAGCAATCAGGGCTTGAGTATAGACTTCGTGGACGGTGAGGAAATGCAGACGTTCTTCAAAGAAGTCTATGAATACCCGAAGGAAATCGTCGAGCTTTTGAACGCGTCGATGCAGTAATCAGTCAGCGCTATCGTTTTTTCAGGAGATAATGCTGTGGATGAACAGGACTGGTCGTCGCAGAAAGCGTGGATGAAGGTTGTGCCAGAAGAGGAGCGGGCCCTCTATCGCCAGTCTGGATTTGGTGAGCGTCAGCCCTTCGGGAATGTCCCCGTGTTGATTGTCATTGATGTCACGCTGGCCTTCACCGGCTCTAAACATCAGCCTGTGGCTGACGCGATTCGTGAGTACCCCACCGCCTGTGGTGAGGTAGCCTGGGAGTCGCTTCCACGGATTGCGCGTTTGCTGAAACTGTTTCGTGATCGAAGCTGGCCAGTTGTGTTTACCCGCAATGACAGCCTTGATCAGGCCTTTGCTGGGGGCGCGACCAAGCGTGTGAGGTCCAAGCCGTCACCGCCCAGCGGACAGGAGTTTCCGGCAGAAATCGCCCCGTTAGAGAGTGAATGGGTGCTGGAGAAAGCGAAAGCCAGTTGTTTCTTCGCCACCCCATTGAGCTCGTACCTTCAGCTGCAGAAAGTGGACACACTGGTTGTCTGTGGCGTCTCTACGTCCGGTTGCGTGCGCGCTTCCGTAGTGGATGCCTGCTCCCACGGATACACAACGTATCTGATTGATGATTGCTGTTTTGACCGCTCGCACTTTGCCCACTGCGCAAACCTATTCGACATCAGCGCCAAATACGCGTCCGTTGTTTCCCTGGCAGAGTTAGAGACGGTTTGCTTATCAATAAACCTCTCAGATAACGGCGATAGCATATAAAGTAATCAAAAAGTGATTTGTGCTCGATGCGTTTTACCTGCGAAGTGTCAGAGGTCGATAACAAAAATACGGATGCTACGAAATAGGAGAATAATCATGCGAACAACAATAAATTTTCTGACGCTTTCCCTGACCATCTTTCTTTGGTCGGCCAGCGCTATCGGGCAATCCGAAAACACCGACAATTTTTATGCTGGTAAAACCATTGACCTGTTGATCGGGCACTCTCCGGGCGGGGGCTATGACGCCTACGCCCGAACGCTTGCCCGTCATATCGGCAAGCATATTCCCGGTAACCCGGACATTGTACCGAAGAATGTCACCGGAGCCGGCAGCCTTGTTTTGATGAATCAGGTGGCCAACACCCTTCCCAACGACGGGACCGTCTTCGCAACCGTCAATCAGGGCATGGCCTTTGAGCCGCTACTTGGCAATGATCAGGCAAAGTACAGAGCCGCTGATATCGTCTGGCTTGGCAGTCTGTCCAAGGGAACGAGTCTTTGTGTTTCCAACAAGGACGCGGAAGTTCAGAGCTGGCAGGATCTCAAATCCAAGACTCTGACTGTGGGTGCTTCCGGCGCCGGGGCCAGCACCAACATCTACCCGCGGGTTATGGCAGAACTTTTCGATTTCAAATTCAATATTGTTACGGGATATCCGGGTGGCAATGACATTCTGCTGGCTATGGAACGCGGTGAGGTCGAGGGACGCTGTAGCTGGCTGCTGAGCAGCGCCAGAACTCAGAGGCCTGGCTGGATTGAAGATCGTGACGTTAATGTGCTTTTTCAGATGGCGCTGGAGAAACACCCGGATCTGCCGGATGTTCCGTTAGTTATGGATTTTGCGGAAACCGATAAACAGACAAAAGTGTTGAGGCTGTTTCTGGCGCGGCAGTTGGTTGCCCGTCCTTATATCATGCCTCCCGGAGTTCCTGAGGAGCGGGTCGCAATCATGCGTAAAGCAATGGCCGATACAGCGAAGGATCCGGAGTTTCTGGCGGATGCAGCGAATCAGAGCCTGAGCATTGACTTCGTGACCGGTGAAGAAGCCCAGGCAATCGTTGTGGAAACCTATGAGTACCCGGATGACGTAGTTGATGTGGTAAAGCGTGCCATGTAATGAGTCCCTGCTTCCTGGAGGCCATTAAAATGAACGAGCCGGCAAAAGATCCTGCCTTCGAGCGCTATATCGCGGCTATAAACAGTCTGTGGCAGCCAGGCAGCGCTACGGACCTGAACACCGCGCACCGTGTGCGCAAGCTCATGGGTGAGTGGCTCCATGCCACAACGCCTGACGCCAATTGGGTGCGCACCCTGAAAGCTGAAAAACCGTCTGGTGTCCCGATCCACACAAGTTCGGACCACGGATTCATTCAGATGAGTCACTTCCACGCTGGGTTTCGCACCAATACGCCCCACGACCACGGGCCGTATTGGGTCGTCTATGGCGTATACGAAGGTGAAGTGGAGATTCCGGTCTATGCCTACGATGCCGCCAACAATACCGTCAAGGTGGATCGTATTGACCGTCTCAAAGGCGGTGATGCCGTGGCGTACCTACCCGGCGAGATTCACTCCACCCGGGTTCCCACGCCGGAACCCGCCCTTGTGCTCAGGTTTTTAAGCACGGATCTGAGTCAGGTGCCACGACAGCGGTTTAAGCCTGAACAGATTGTGGCCTGATGTGAGGCCGTTAAACGGTTGTTGAAGGCAACGCTCATAGACTTAAAAATGCGGGAGTAATCGCCGTGATGATACTCAACCACCTCCGCGCCCTGGCGTATTTCAACAAGGCGATGAACGACAAGGTCTACGGCGCGGCTCGGCAACTGCCAGAGGCGACGGTGGACGCCGACAAAGGTGCTTTTTTTAGTTCCATCTTTGGCACGCTCAATCATCTGGTGGTGGCCGACACTGCCTGGCTCAAACGTTTCAGGGCGCATCCCGCCAGCCCGGCGGCATTGCAGCCACTCGATGCCGTGCCCTGGCCTGACGGGTACAGCACAAGGATGGCGGCCACCTTGGCGGACCTGTACGCACGGAGACAGAATCTGGACGAAATAATCATAGACTGGGCGCATCAGTTGCAGGAAAGCGACATGGCTCACCCCCTGCAATACCAGAATACGCAGGGCAAACCTTTTTGTAAGCCGTTTGGCCATCTGGCGTTACATCTGTTCAATCACCAGATCCACCATCGTGGGCAGGCAACCACGTTGCTTTCACAGCAGGGAATTCGTGTGGAAGGAACGGGTCTGCTTCCCTTTGTGGCAGACGTTTAGGGAGCGTTCGACCGTACCACAACACCGCGGATGAAATCTGTCAGCCCGCTGTTGCTGCATTCCTCGTCGACCTTGAAGCGCGACGCCAGACCGACCTGAGGTGCTGGCGTCATGTACTTTTCCCAGCCTTTGTATTATCAACGAAAAAGGAAATAACCCTATGTTAGGAGGTCTGTTAGCATTATTGGCGGCGGCAACGTTCGGGTTCAATAATGCCGCGATTCGGCGTGGTGTGCTGACTGGTTCCGTTCTCCAGGCGCTGGTGATCACAGTGCCCATGGGTGTCCCCATGTTGCTTATTGTGATGATCCTTACCGGTCAGATCTACAATCTGGGAGGCTTTCCACTTTCTTCTTATTTCTGGCTGGGGTTTGCCGGTATCCTCCACTTTGTGTGGGGCCGGTATTGCAACTATCGGTCCACACGCGCGATCGGCGGCAATCTGGCGGGCCCGTGGCAACAGGCCAACATGATATTGGCGCTGACGCTGGCGATCATCCTTCTGGATGAAACGCTGACGCCACTTAAGGTCGCCGGTATTGGTCTGATCATTTTCGGGGTGGTGGCCACGTCCCGCGCTGCTCAAATTGCCAAGAGGAAAGCGCAGGCAGATGAAAAAACAGCTGCCCAGGCCAGGTCTGAACAGGACATTCAGAGCGCGGTCACCGAGGTGAACGAAAACGGGCCGCCGGTCTTCAAGCCCAACTATGCGGAAGGCTATACCTTCGCTTTGTTGTCCGCGACGGGCTATGGAATCAGCCCCGTCATCGTGCGCATGGGCCTGGAGGACCTGGGTCCCAGCTATAGCGTCGTGGGCGCCTTTATCTCCTATTTTTCGGCCGCAGTCGTGGTGGGCCTCATTATATTGTTTGCCCGGCAATGGCCTCATGTCAGGGCCATGAGCTTCACTTCGGTGAAGTGGTTTTCCCTGGCAGGCCTGTTGGTAGGCATCTCACAAACCCTGCGTTATGTCGCATTGTCCATTGCGCCAGTGACGGTGGTGGCACCGATACAGGCCACCTCGAACATATTCCGAGTGATCTTTGCGTGGTTGATCAACAAGGAACATGAAGTGTTTGGCGGCTGGATCTTTGTCGGTATGTTCCTGACCTTCTTCGGTGTCGCGGCCTTGACTGTCAGCACGGAAATGGTACTGGCTTACATTCCCCTGCCGGAATTTCTGCAAACCATGGCCGGGTGGAAGTGGTCAGTAATCCAGTAATAAAGTGTCAATGAGTTAACCAGAGAGTACGCCTTATGAACAGTCTGCTGAGTAGTCATTTCAATGAACCTGGTGTCGGCCTTGGCTGCATGAATCTGTCCCATGCCTATGGCACGCCACTATCGGAAAACGAAGCGATTCGCGCGTTACACTCGGCCTTTGACATGGGATACCGACATTTTGACACCGCGACGGTCTATGGCGCAGGCAAGAACGAAGTCGTCGTCGGCAAGGCATTGAGTAGCAAACGTAGCAAACTGTTTTTAGCCAGCAAATGTGGAATGGCAATCAACACAAAGACGGGCAAGAAGGAGATCGAGGGCCGCCCGGAAACTCTGCGAGCTCAGTGTGAAGCCAGCCTGCGTCGCCTACAAACCGACTATATTGATCTGTACTACCTTCATCGCCTCGACCCTGATACACCTATTGAGGACAGCATAGGCGCCTTGGCCGAGTTGGCGCGTGAAGGAAAGATTGGTGCCATAGGTCTGTCCGAAGTATCTGTAGCAACCCTGAAGCGTGCTCAGTCCGTCTATCCCGTTGCGGCAGTGCAGACAGAATATTCACTCTGGTCCCGCAATGCCGAAATCGCTGTACTGGACCACTGCCGTCAGTTTGATATCGCCTTTGTAGCCTTTAGCCCGCTAGCCCGAGGGTTTTTAACCAACTCGCTACGGGATGTGGATGAGCTGACAGAAGGAGATATCCGTCGAGGCATGCCTCGTTTTCAGAAAGAAAATTTCCAACAGAACCTGATGCTGCTGAATGACTATGTCGTTATCGCCAAGGAACTCGGTTGCACCCCCACACAACTGGCGTTGGCATGGCTTAAATCCAAAGGGGACTTCATCTTACCTATTCCCGGTACACGTTCAATCGAACACATGCGAGAAAATCTGAGTGCTGCGCCCCTGAAACTGGATGCTGAGAAAGTGTCACAGTTAGATGCTCTGATTAATCAAAACACCGTTCACGGGTCTCGTTATAGCGCGATGAAACAAAACGAAATTAATACGGAAGAGTTTGTATGATTTTTAGAGGTTGGACATGTAGCCGCGCTCAATCAGGATGACGAACAGAAACAAGATACCGTTTCTGAGGCCTGAGCATTGACTTTTTGACCGGCTAAGAGGCCCAAGCGATTGTTGTTGAAGCTTATGAGTACCCGGATGAGGTGATTGATGTGGGGAAAAATGCCATGTAACCAGAGCAAGTTCAGTAGTGCCTGGTTATACCTCGACGATTAGCGGTGTCACCGCAATGCCGCCGACAGCCAACAGCAAGAACAGCACCAGCCCCAGAATCAATGGCTTGACGCCCAGTGCACGGAGCTTCTCAAATCGGGTTTCGTAGCCAAGTGCAGCCATGGCCATAGTAAGAGCGATCTGACCAATCAACGTCAGACTGGCGTTTAATGTCTCAGGTAAAGCAATCAGGCTATTGATCACCACCATGGCGATGAACCCGAACGCAAACCAGGGCACAGTAAGCTTACCCGCAGGTTCACCATTTCCCTGCGAGGCGCCATGGTACTTGAGCCACCACCTCCCCAGTATGAGCAGAAAGGGCACCAGCAGCATCACCCGCACCAGCTTTACAACCACTGCGTTAGCCTGAGCATCTGCCCCCACGGCGTTTCCGGCTGCTACAACGTGGGCGACCTCGTGCACCGTGGCACCGATGTAGACCCCATAGAGGCCCTCTTCCCAACCAAGCAGCGGAAACAGTGCGGGATAAACCACCATGGCCAGACTACCGAACATTACAACGGTTGCGACGGCCATGGCCGTGACTGCCGGCTTGGCCCGGATCGTAGCCGCCGTGGCCAGAATGGCCGCGGCACCACAGATGGCGCTTCCCGCACTAGTGAGTAATGCTGTTTCGGGGTCCAGTTTGAGCCAGCGGGTACCAAGTGAATATCCAACGATCATGACTGTGGCAATCACCAGCAGATCAAGCACGACTACTTGTGGGCCTAGCACAAACACTTGTTGTAGGGTCACGGACAGCCCGAAAAGCACAATGCCGGTTCGTAACAGCCACCGGATCGAAAACGTCAGACCCGCTTCTACAGATTGAGCATTTCGAGCTATCGGCAGGTTACCGACGATGACGCCCAGCGCCAGCGCGAAAACAAGAGGGCTGACACTGTTGGGGGTCAAACTGGCAAGTCCAAAGCCAACCCAAGTCACTGCGGCGCATAAAGCCAGTCCTTTCCACACATGCTATTCCTCTTAAAACAAAATGGAATAACATTATTCTAAAAATAAAATTATATTTGTAAATTGAATAAATCAGGAATAAATAATCGATTTTATGAATTATCTTTTTCAACTCCCTGGTTCCTAAAACTTATCGGATACTATTTTTGAAACATCCTTTGCCGTAGTGCATGCCAAAGAAATCAGGTATTAAGGGTGTTCTCCACAAAAAGTTCTTCCGGGGGGTAGATCGAATCGATCATCCCCTGATCCTGGGAGTAGTGGATAAAGCGTTCGAGATTTGCTCGGTTTCGTTGAAAACCGTTCTCCCAGGGATCGGTGCCGAACAGGGCTTTTTCCTGCTCGTAGTAATGACGCCCCCAGGCCAGCCGGGACCAGCCGGGGTCCTCGTAATATTCCTCGGCCAGTGATTTGGCCTGATTGAACAGATCGTAAAGTGCGCGGCCCAGCCACGGTTCCTGCTGAATCAGCTCTTGCCGGATGGCGATCACGTGCATGATGGGGAAGTCGCCGACGCGGCGGAAATAGTCGATCTCTGCGGCGCGACAGTCGTCTATCAGGCGCCGGGCCGGTAGTTTTCCGGAAACGACTGAGTGCGGCGGGTGGGGCAGGAAAAAGGCGTCGATTTCATGATTCGCCAGTTTCTGTGCCACGTCTTCCCGACTGCCGCCGATATAGTCCACCTGGACGCCGGGCTTGAAGTCGAACTGGACTTTTTCCTTAGTGGTAAGCAGCCAATGAATTTTCTCCCACGGCGTGTCGTACTGAAATTTTAGATCTCCTTTGGCGAGCAGTGACAGAGTCGTCTGAAAGGAGGAAATAGCGACCTTCTTGCCAATCAGGTCCCGAGGGTGGTGTAAGCCAGAATCCGGATGTACCCACATCTGACTGAGGCTGAACAGGCGTCGTGGGAACACGGGAATGCCGACGATGGGCAGGCCTCGGGCCCGGGCCATAAGGAAGGTCGATAAAGAAAACTCGGCGACGTCGAAATCACCGCCATGCAGCATACGTTCATGCCGACCTTTGCCGTCACGCAGCGGGGCAGACTGCCCGGTCTGATAGACCGTAAGGTTCAGTCCTTCTGGCAGTTGCAGGGTATTGTCGAAGAATGGAAAGTGTCGATCATAGCGTTCTATGGCGAGTGTCAGGTTGAGTGGTACAGCCATGGTCATGCCCTTGCCGAAATGCGCCCGGCAGGCTGAGCCGCCAGGCGCAGGTTCATTCGATCAATTCTTCGCTGACACGACGATCTCAACAACGTGAGGGGGCGTCTGTTCGATTTTTGCAAAGAATGCGTGCATCTCCTCCCCGGAACCGAAATTAACCGGCAAACCCTGACGTTCAGCATCAGCGAGAAATTCAGGATCTTGCGATGTGTTTTCCATCGCCGTGCGCAGGGTCTGCAGGCGCTCAGGGTCCAAACCCGGGGGTGCCACGAAGGGGCGGGCAAACATCAGGCTAGCGGCCAAAAGGTCCACGGCCAGACGCTGATCCTCCGTTTCGGCCATATCCCTGACCAGATCAACGTCCGGCAACAGCTCATGCTTTTCCATTGATAATTGATAGATGTGATTTACCGGGCGGTCTTCGGCAAGCCATTCCGGGGAGCGGGTCAGAATAGTGCTCATGAACTGGCCACCGATGCCGTCTACCTCGCCTCTTTGCATCGCCAATACGATGTCTGTTGAGCCCGGGTAACCGGCGATCACGGTAAGGTTAAGGTCGAACAGGTCCGCCAGAACCCGAGGCATGAAGTTGGTGCTTGAGCCGGCGCCAGAGCCGCCCATGGTCATGCTTTTCTCACGCAGGTCCATCAGGTGTTCGATGCCACTTTCGACGTTGGCAACGCCCAGAACGGTGTCATTGGCGATGCTGCCAACCCAATTAACCTCCTGAACGCTGAATTTGGCCTGCTTGTTGCCGAACATTGGCTCAAACGGAATACCTGAATTGACCAGCGCAAACACGGTGCCGTCTTTGGGGAGTGAGTTCGCGATCTGGTTCATCAGTACCAGAGAGCCAGCACCGGGGACGTTTCGAACCACCACGTTAGGGTTGCCCGGCAGATGTTTTGGCAAGTGGCGGGCGAGTGTTCGGGCGTAGGTGTCATAGCCACCGCCGGGAGAGAATCCAACCATCAATTCAACGGTCTGATCTTCGTAAAAGGACTGCTCACTGGCTTCATCGGCGACAGTGGCAACTGACATAAAGCATCCGATCGCCAGGCAGGCAAGCGCGGGTATTCTGAGTTTCATATACATGACCTTTTTTGTTTTACAAAATGGAACGGCGTTCTTTAATATAGAATGCCTGAACCAAAAAGCAACGTTAAATGACTCGCCTGACGTGCGAGTGACTCCAACAACCGTAAGAGGTCTTATGGCCAGTCAGAACGAATTTGAAAACCACTGTTGGCAGAACCTGTACCCACAGGACATTTACGATCTGTACGCGCCGTATCGACGTGAAACCGGCATCAAAGGTCGATGCGGTCTGCTTCTGGTTGACCTCTATAACCTCTGCTACGAAGGTGGCGACCGGCCAGTCAGTGAACTCTTCAAGGACTATCCCAGTTCCTGCGGCGAATACGCCTGGCGGGCGCTGGAGCCGACACGCCAAATCCTTGAAACCATGCGTAAGCTGGGGCTGCCGGTTTTATTCTCCACCAAGGATTTGCGCAATGCCGGACACGGCGCCAAGGCAAGTGCGACCTTCCGTAAACAGAAACGAACCTCTGGCAACGCCTACGACATCTATCCGGATTTTGCGCCGATAGACGGTGAGCTTGTGATCGCCAAAGAGCGTGCGAGTTGTTTCTACGGGACGCCGCTTGCCACTTATTTACAGAAACTGCAGGTGGACACTCTGATCGTTGTAGGTGAAAGCACCAGTGGCTGCGTGCGAGCAACTGCGACGGACAGCTATTCGTTCGGCTTCCACACGGTATTAATTGAGGAAGCTGTGTTTGACCGGAACCCGATTTCCCACCAGACCAGTCTGTTTGACCTGCACCATAAATACGCGGACGTTCTGACACTGGCGGATGCGTTGGAGCAACTTCAGTCTCAGGCGTCCAGCGCGATTCAGGATACAACGGTCTGAGTGAACCATTCGAGCGGCAACTCTTTGCCAAGTCCGGCGCGGCGGGCTTTGTCGAGGATCAGTGCGCCGGCAGCGGCAAACTGCAGCCCAAGCCCGACGTTGTTCATGAAGCAGGTGATTTCCTGTTCGTTGTTCCGACCTATCACCTGGCCGGACGTTAACTGGCCGATCTCCGGTTGGTTGAGCCAATCGATGCCGTCACTGGCTTTACGTTCGGCCCAAAGCGCATCGTCAGGGAGCGTGTTTTCTCCCATCATCAGCATGTCGGGTTCCCACAAACGGGTATGCACGGCAACCCGGTCTGCGCGCCGCAAACACTCAACGGGCAGTTCAAAACGCTTGAGGCTCGACAGGTGCATGCCGGGCTGTAACCAGTCGGCCTGGATCACCGGCTGCATGGAGTTGGTGGCACAGAGTATGATGTCTGCCTCGGTTACGGCATCCTTGGCCGAGTCAACCGGCGTGACCGGGACTCCAAGCTTTTCGGACCACTCTCTGGCAAACTCCTCCCGTTTTGCCTGCGTAGGGCTGTACACGCGGATATCGTCGATCGGCCGCACCGCGCAGGCCGCCAGGGCCTGGGTGCCGGCCTGAAAGCCTGCGCCAATCAGCCCAATACGTCGGGCATTCTGGCGAGCCATCATCTTGATGCCGAGGCCATTGGTGGCTCCCACTCGGAAGCGTTGGATAATGCCATCGGGGATGATGGCAAGTAGTTCGCCATTGTCGATGCTGAACAGCAACACCAGCCCAAGCCACCGATTACCGGGAAGCGTGGGTAGTTTTTCTTTGCGTTGCTGCCCTTCACCTTTGCCAGGCCATTGAATAATGTCGGAGCTGATTCGAAGGGCGTAAACGCCCCGTCGCGGGTAGCCGCCTTCCATGGACTTGAACACATAGCTGGCGTCTATTTCCGGGCGCGGGATGGCGGTGTCTGACCGATTACGGTTGATCGCCTGATTCTGGGCCAGATCACTGTAGGCGATGGCCAGTTCGTCGATCACCTCTGGCATGCTCAGCAGGCTTTCAGCATCGTCGTTGGTCAGTAGCAAGGTCATTGCAGGCCCCTAGTTCCGGATGTCCTGAAGAAACAGGCTGGTGGGAATCTCATACCCTAGCCCGGCGGCTTTCGCCAGCTCATAAACTTTGCCCGCAACCGCATAGAACTGAGCACCCTGCAGGTTTCCACGTTCGGACCAGGTGATTTGTTGATCAGAGGTACGACCGGGCGTTTTGCCGTTCAGGATGCCTGCCAGGGTGATTCGCCGCTCTGGCAGCCAGACTCCGCGAGCTCTCGTTCCCCAGCGCCCGTTGCCAAACTTTGGCAGATCGGGGCGCGCTTCCCAGGCGATGTACTCGGCGTCTGTTTCAAATTCCGGGTGGCCGGTGGGTGCCGGTGTATCACCGAATCGCAGGTATACATCGACTTTTTCCATGGTGGCCGGGTCGGGCCGGCCCTCGCTGCCTACCACAATCACATGGGCGCCCGGCTCAATCAGTGTGCCATCCAGCACCGAAACAGCGGAGTCCGTCAGTGACGCTATGATGTGCGCACCGCGGTATATCTGCTCGGGGCTGTCGCACACCTGGACTTCGATATTATGTTTCGCGGCCATGTCACGGCCAAAGGCTTCGCAGTTTTCCCGGGTGGGGCTGTAAACCTGCAGCCTCTTGATGTTGCGAACGCTCATGAACGCATCCATATGAGAACGCGCCATGCCGCCGGAGCCCAGCATGCCAACCACTTCGGCGTCCTGTCGGGCCATGTACTTGACGCCAATGCCGCCGTCACCCGCCACCCTCATATGTTGTAGAACGCCATCGTTGATAAACGCCAAAGGCTCACCGTTCTCAATGGAGGTCAGGAATATGAGGCCACAGAATAACCCCGGTTTGACACAGTATTTCTCCGAGGTGGTTGCACCGTTGTAAGTGGTTTCATACAAGATGTCCGACTTCATTCGAGTCGCAAAGTAGCCCTTGGTAGAGCCGCCTTCCATGGAGCCGAACTGATAATTTTTATTCGGGTCGCTGGTGGGAATCCGGATATCGATCCGGGGCCGGCAGGTGGCTTCGCCCGACACGAGATCCTTATAGGATGTTTCGAGTGCGCTAATGGTGGTGTCAACTGTGAGAACTTTGGCAACGTCGTCGTTATTGATGATAAGCGTCATAGTTTTCCTCGCATCGGGAGTCAGTCCCGGATGTCTTGTAGTAGCCAGTCGGTTGGAAGCTCACGACCAAAGCCTTTGGCCAGGGCCTGGGAATAAACCCAGCCGCCAACCGACGAAAATTGCAGGCCCTGGTTGCCGACGTTTCGGTAAAAGGTGACCTGGTCGGGGTGAGTTCTGCCGCTGGCTTTGCCAGAGATCAGGTCGGCAAAGTCAGGCTTGTCGCCGCCTTTGCCTCGGTCGTTGAATTCAGGGCTGTCGCCACCAAAGCCCGGTTCGGCGTTCTTCTCGGGGATGAGCTTCATCTGTTCGGGGGTCCCCCCGATAAACGCCGCTGGGCTGAATCCCCGTTCTGCCTGGAAGCGCTCTGTTTGGCGCATCTGAAGGCCTGCGGTGCCCTGCCGGACGACCACATCAAACTTTTCCATCGCCTTATCACTGATCTCGCGCCGGCTAAGGTTAGTCACGTGCATGCCCGGCTCGATCCAGTCGGCGTCATACACCGGCTTCATACTGGTGGTGCAGCTGGAAAGGATATCTGTGCCCTGAACGGCCTCTTTCGCTGAGTTTACGGCGATCACTTCAATGCCCAGCTTTTGCGACATTTCATCCGCATACGCTTTCCGATGTTCCGGGTTGGGGCTGAACACCTTGCACTGCTGGATGTCCCTCACGGCGGCAAAGGCTTCCAGATAGGTTCGTGCCATGCCACCAGACCCCAGCATGCCAACAACGTGGGCGTCCTCCCGGGCCAGATGTTTGGCGCCAAGACCTGCTCCGCCGCCAACGCGCATATGTTGCAGTGCGCCATCGTTGATAAACGCCAGGGGTTCGGCGTTGCGGGTGCTCAATAGGAAAATCAGTCCGCAATAGGTGCCGGGCTCGCGACAGTACTTTTCCTCGGTCCAGTTGCCATCTGCGGTTCTTGGCCAGGTGATCACATCGGACTTCATTCGGATGGCGAAGAAGCCGTCGTTCGCGCCTTCCATCGAGCCCCAGCGATAGTAGCTGTCGTCCTGACCGGTCGGCATGTACATGTCGATACGTGGTCGATGGATTGCGCCACCGGAGGGGATCTGGGTGAAGGCCGCTTCCTGAACACGGATACAATCCTCCATGGTCAGCAATTTGAACACGTCGTCGTTGTTGATGAGAAGCATGGGTCACCTTGTCTGTCTTTCGAACTAACCTATGCCACCCGCTTGTATAATGCGAATATATAAAAATAATATTGCCATAATAAAAACTGATACTGAGAGGCGGCAAAGACCCGATGAACCTGCACTTATTGCGAACGTTTACCAAAGTAGCTGAGCAGCGCAGCTTTTCCCGCGCCGGCGAAATTATTCACATCAGTCAACCGGCGGTATCCAGGGCCGTTCGGGAGCTTGAAGAGCAATTAGGAATAACGCTTCTGGAGCGGCGAGGCGGGCAGGTCAGGCTGACCGAGGCGGGCGCTGAACTCTACCAGCATGCCCGCGCCATCTTTGCGCTGGAGCAATCAGCCATGGCTGATCTTCGCGGGCGCCAGGGCCTCGAGCGGGGGAGCCTGACGGTCGGTGCGAGCCGAACCATCGGTACCTATTTTTTGCCACCTGTGATCGCTGAATTCCTGCGCCAGTTTCCGGGGGTGGATGTTCGTATTATCAGCGAGAATACGGAACTGATTCAGCGACGGTTGCTGGCTTACGAGCTGGATGTGGCATTTGTCGAGGGTGCTGTAGAGGACGCTCGGGTTGATCAGGCGTTCTGGCATGAAGATGAACTGGTCATTCTGGCGCACTCGCATCACCCGCTGCTTGATCGTCAATCACTCAAAGCGTCTGATATGAATGCTGAGCGCTGGGTCCTGAGGGAGCAGGGCTCCGGCACCCGAACGGTGACGCTCGCTCTGTTAGAGCAGGCGGGCGTTGATGTGAGCCGCACCATTGAGGTTGGCGGCAATGGTGCGCTGGTGCAAAGCGTGGCGGCTGGGTTGGGGCTTGCGATGGTGTCGTCGGCTGCGGCCCGGGAGCACTTGAGCGTTGGCAAAGTAAAAGTGCTTGAATTTCCGACCTGCTTCAAACGCTCCATGCACCGCGTTCGCCTCAAGAATAAGCCGGCAAGCCCTGCCGCACAGGCGTTGATGAGGGTGGCCGATGAGGTGGCGAAAACCTTCGTGTTGAGTTGAGCCCTGCCGTAGCGTCACGAACCTCCTGTTTCCTTTCTTGTTCTGCAAGTATTGTTCTGTTATGTGGAACGGTGTACCTTAAAAGAGATTCACAGATTATGGGATTGGAGAATAACAATGACCTATCAGACTGTGCCTCTCTCGCCGGCGCTTGGGGCAGAGGTTAAGGGTGTTGACCTGACTCGGATGAATGCCTCCGAAGCGCAGGCCCTAAACGAACTTTGGCTCAAACATCATGTATTGGTCGTCCGGGACAGCCCGCTGGGTGAAGATCAACTGGTCGAGTTTGCACGGGCTTTCGGCTCGATCGAAAACGCGCGCAAGATGAGCCCGCTGGCGAAGCGTCCGGAAATCATGGTGATCTCGAACATCCGCGAGGGGGGCGCCGCGCTCGGTGCCCTGCCAGACGGTGAGCTCTATTGGCACTTCGATCGCGTTCACCAGACAGTTCCCAACAAAGCAGGGGTACTGCATGCTATCGAATTACCCTCAAAGGGTGGGGAAACCCGGTTTTCGAGTACGTGTAAGGCCTACGACGCGCTGCCCGAAGACACCAAGCGTAAGCTCGAAGGGCTGACCGCGCTCAACACCTATCAGTACGGACAAACAACCTCAACCAACAAGCAACTGACGGAAGATTCCCCCTCAGCGGTTCACCCGGTGGTACGCACCATTCCTGAGACTGGCCAAAAAGCGCTGTACGTCTGCCGTCTGATGACGGACCGGATTGTGGAACTGCCGGAGGCAGAAAGCCGTGATCTGCTGGCGGAGTTGTTTGACCACTGTGAGCGGCCAGAATTTACCTACGAGCACAGCTGGAAAGTGGGCGACACCCTGATTTGGGACAACCGCTGCGTACTTCACGCCAGGAACGATTTCAACGAGAACGAGCGCAGGCTGCTCAAACGAGTCACTGTGGGCGATACCGTCGCACCTATGCCCTGATTCACCCCTAGCCAGATTAAGGAGCAGAACATGAGTTCAAGATTGAATGGTCGAGTCGCGATTGTCACCGGCGGTGGACATGGCATTGGAAAGGCCTATGCGAGACGACTGGCTGAGGAAGGGGCAAGCGTTGTTATTGCCGAGATTGATGCCAAAGCGGCGTCTTCGGTTGCGGAAGAACTCAACGCAGAAGGTTTTCACGCACTGGCGGTGCACACCGATGTGACGAGTCTGGACAGCGTCAAGGACATGGCCAGGCTTGCCGCAGAAAAGTTCGGTCGAATCGACATACTGGTCAACAACGCCGCCATTTTTATTTCAGTCCCCATGTCACGGGCACCGTTTGATGAAATCGATCCCGATGAGTGGGATCGGATGATGGCGGTCAATGTGAAAGGTGCCTGGTTGTCATCCTGCGCGGTGGCGCCTTATATGCGTAAGCAGCAGTACGGTAAGATCATCAATATCAGCTCGGGTACCGCGTTGAAGGGCGCTGATAACCGCATTCACTACGTTGCCTCAAAAGCGGCAATACTCGGGTTTACCAAAACGCTGGCCAACGAACTTGGCAAAGAGGGCGTCTGTGTGAACTGCATCGCTCCGGGTAGCACGATGAGTGAAGAGAACCCTGATGACGCAATCAGGAAAAGACGCGCCTCTGCCGCCTCAACGCGAGCCCTCCCACGACTTCAGATGCCGGAAGATATGCTGGGCGCGGTGGTGTTCTTTTCGTCAGCGGACAGTGACTTTATTACCGGCCAGACACTGGTGGTCGATGGCGGTTCCTGCATGCATTGAGGTTCAGTGGCCGGGTCGCGTGGCGATCAACTCTATTTCCAGGTGCTTGTCCGGGCTCGCCATACCGTCGACATCGAACAGGGTAATGACAGTGGCTTCGGGGTCATTGCGGGTTGCCAGCGTGGAAAGTACTGGCGCCCAATCGATATTCTGTCCGCGCTCCCGGAACAGGTTAAGCTGGCACACATTGGACCATTGCAACTCCTCTGCCTGGAGCGCCTCGTCCAGCCATGCCAGGCTCTTCTGGCACTGTTCTTCGATGCTGACACCCGCTTCGGCCATGCCAGAGGTAAACAGGCCGTTTCCATGGGCAAGATAATGCAGGTATCGGCGTGGCGGATCGAATTCAACCGGTTTACGGGCTGAGTTGCGGTGATCCGGACAATAGAGCGCATTGATGCGAATGTCTCCAGGTCCCTGGAAGACGGTTGTCGAGAAAAAGCTCGAGGATGCTGTTCGCTCCTTGTCGTCGATGAGCTTGCGGCGTACCGCTCTGACTTCTTTACTGATAGCTCGTGAGCGCATCCAGAACCGGATAAAGACCAGATCAGACAGGCTGCCGCCGAGTGTTTCGCACGCGAAGCCGAGGTCTATCAGCAGTTGTTCTGTCTGTTCCGCAGGCGACCCAGCTCCCGCGTCTCCTTCCCCGGTCAACTCCCATGTTGTCAGTCCGCGAAATTGTTGCTGCCTTACATCAATCATTTAAGGCTCCGTTCATTACACCGGTACTAAACCGACGGAATCATTTTCAGCACCGGCCAAAAATCACCGATGACAGTGTGTGGCCACGGCAGTGTCATGATCTGATCAAACAGGACGTAAACAAACAATGTCAGCACCATTGCGTAGGGTATGGCCAGCTTGTAAGGCTCGGAGCGTTCCAGGCGCATATAAGTGATGACGAACAAGGGGATCGTAGGTATCAGCCCGATAACCGCCATGGAGATAACAAATGCCAGAATCCAGCCCAGAAACAACAGGGAGCGCAGGCATTGCGTGGTCAGGCTAAGGCCTTCGAAGGAGCTGGTGGTATCCATGTGCATACTGCTGTGTTCATTGACCGTGACCTCCTGCTCACCAGCGGCCAGCCGTCGATTGGAGCGCAACAGTTTCACCAGAAAGCTGATACTGAGTATGGTAACCGCCGTCAAACCTATAATGAGGGCGCCGATGCGCGCCTGAGGACGCCACTGCGTGGTCTCGTAAAGGGCGTAGCCGACAACGATCGCCAGGGCCAGATAGAACAGGTCGGAAAATCGCAGAACCGGCTTGCCAAAACTGGTGGCCATATTGCGGAAACCGCCTTCAGCCCGGACAATCTGCAAAAGGGCCCGAATCAGAATCAGGGCGGTCAGACCAAACGCCACCGCAACCACTGGACGCCCTATCCAGTCGAAGCCATAACGGCGAACGGAGATATAAAGGTATTGCTCGACGATGCTGCCCAGAACAAAACCCAGAACCAGTGGCGGACGCGGCCATTTCATCTGCTTCATGGTCCAGCCGATAACGCCAAAGATCAACAGTGTGTATACGTCTCCCCAGGCGCGGTTCGCCTGAAACGCGCCGATGTACATGATGACCAGGACCGCCGGCACAATCAGGGTGTAACGCAGAGTTGCTATCTTGGCAAACTGGCCACTGAACGCGAAGCAGAGACCGGCGCCCGCAATATTGGCGATGGCAATGCTCCAGACCATGGAATAGGTCAGTTCAATGTTTTCTGTCAGCATGCTGGGGCCAGGGACAATACCCTGAATCATGAAGGCCCCCAGCAGAAGCGCCATCGATGCGCTGCCAGGCACACCAAAGGCGATGGTGGGCAGAAGCGCGCCGGATTCCTTGGCGTTGTTGGCGCTCTCGGGGGCAATTACACCCCGGATGTCTCCCTGGCCGAATGTCTTTTTGGCGCCTTTGAGTGTGTTGAGTGCGTAGCCGTAGGCAAACCAGTCAACAACGGCCGAGCCCAGCCCGGGTATTGCGCCCACCGCCGAACCGAGCGCACCACATCGCAGGATAAGATACCAGTTCTTCAGGGCGTCTTTCGCACCCTTGATCATGCCGGTGTGGGTATTAAACTTTGATTTGGAGACAATGGCGCTTTTGTTGACGGCCAGGTCACACAGTTCGGGGATGGCAAAAACCCCCAGTACCATGGGCACGAGCGGCAGGCCCTCCCAGAGGTAGAAGCTGTCCATTGTCCATCGCTGCTGACCGGTCTGACTGTCGATGCCGATCATCGCCAGCATGATGCCGATGCAGGCGGCAAGCAGGCCTTTCAGGGGGGCGTTTCCTGACAGGGTGGCGACCAGTGATAGCCCGAATATGGCGAATGCCAGCAGTTCCGGGGAGCCGAGATACAGGATGACAGGACGCAACAAGGGTATGGAAATACCCAGAAGCAGGGCGCCGAACAGGCCACCGATCAGTGACGCGACGTAGGCCGCTGCTAGTGCGCGGCCAGCTTCGCCCTTTTTGGTGAGAGGATAGCCGTCCAGCACCGTGGCCTGTGAGCCGGCGGAACCGGGGATACCGAACAACACCGAGGGTATGGTGTCACTGGTGGCAGTCACCGCTGCCAGCCCCAGCATGATAGCAATGGCGGCGTAGGGATCCATGGTGTAGGTAAAGGGCAGTAGCAAAGCCAGCCCGACGATACCACCAATACCGGGCAGTATGCCCAGTACCAGACCAATCAGGACGCCAGTCACAAGAAGTAGCAGCCGCATGGGTTCGGTAATGATCGCCAGTGCAGAGCCAGCAGATTCCAGGTACGTTAGAAAATCCATTGTCAGGATCCTAAAAAGAAAAAAGTCTCAGGGAATCATCTGGGCGCCGCCGTTGACCACCACGCACTGTCCGGTCATGAACGCCGCTTCCTCACTGAAAAGAAATCGCACGATGCCGGCCACATCTTCGGGCTGACCGATGCGACCCAGGGGAATTTTATTGCCGCGTGCCCGTAGTTCTTCTATCGAGGTGTGCGCCAGGGGTTGCGCGGTTTCTGTGACGCCGGGAATGACCCCGTTGCACCGGATGTTGTGGGGCGCCAGTTCGAGTGCCGACGATTTCGTAAAGGACACGATGCCGGCCTTGGAGGCGGCATAATGCGCGCCTTTTGGAGTACCTTGCAGGGCGCGACCGGATGCAATATTCACGATGCAGCCGCGCTGCGCCTGAATCATAGCTTTCGCAAAGACCTGTGTGCAGAAAACGGTACCCAGCAGATTAACGTTCAACACTGCACGCCAGATTTCGGGTGTGACGTCGACGATGGCCGCGCGCGGGAAAATTCCGGCGTTGTTAACCAGCCCGTGAATGACTCGGTGTGCCTCCAGAGTTTTTCTGGCCGTTTCGAAAATGCGGTCCGTATCGCCCAGGTCCACGCCCCAGGATGTGGTCTTAACGCCGAGCGCTTTGCACGCTGCTGCCGATTCCTCGCAGGCCTCTTCGTCGATGTCCCATAGCGCCAGATGGACACCATCACCGGCCAGCTTTTGGGCAATAGCGCGACCGATGCCGTGGGCGGCACCAGTCACAACGACAGTGTCACCGGCCTGGATGGTGCTCATGATCACTCCAGCCGCACGTTCTTCGAGAAATCATAGGTCTGGGGTATCACGGCATTGAAGCGCCACTGGATGTCATCGCCTGCGGTGAAAATGTTCTTCAGCGTCCGCTCCAGAAATGACTGCTGCGCTGCCCAGCCAGCTTCGGCCTGCTGCTTGCGGTAACGTCCGGGCATGGTGTCGTTCAACCAGCCGTGCGGTGCACCGGAATAGATGTTGAGGTCGTAGGTCTTGAAATGAGACTCAAACACATTGCGAAGCCGGACAACATCCTCTACCGCAATAATGTGGTCGTTGGAGCCGAATGCACCGAAAATTGGGCAGCCGACGCGTGCGATCAGATCTTCAAGCGCTTCGGGCTGTTCTTCCTTTATGCCCCATTCGCGCTTGGATGCGCCGCCGTACCAGAGGACCACAGCGGCGACGTCGTTACGGTGTGCGGCATACACCAGCGGGTGTCGGCCGGTCTGGCAGTAGCCCGCTACCGCAATTTTTTCGTTGTAGACTTCCGCCCGATCACGCAGCCAGGCCATGGCGACGTCTATCAGTTCTACGGACTCGGGATCCGTCAGGTCGTAACGGGAGTCGCCAGCGTTGAGGGCGTTTTTGTCGGCGTGACGGAAAAAGAAGTCGGGCGCAATGGTGGCATACCCATCAGTGGCGCAGCGAACAGCCTGGTCTCTGGTGTGCTGAACCAGCCCGTAGCGTTCGTGCATCAGAATGACGGCGGGTACGGCTCCGGCCTGTTCCGGGTAAGCAAAGAAAGCTGGCATACCGTTGGGCAGCGTGATTTCCTCAGTTGCAACATTTACAGCCATTGGGGCGGGTTCCTTAGGAATGGTTTTTCAGCATAGCTACTACGTCATCTGAATTTCTGACGCGGCTCATACGAGGGAAAATTCGTTTCATGAGCTGGTCGTGATTGTCGATCTCCAGCGAAGAACAAGCGTCCGGTACGATGACCAGGTTGTAGTCCAGATCCCTTGCCGAAAAGGCCGTACTGGTGACGCCGACGTCGGTAGAACCGCCGGCCAGAATAATAGTGTCGATGCCCCGTGAGCGCAGTGCGAGATCCAGGTAAGTCTGGAAAAAGGCGCTCCAGCGGTATTTGGGAATCATGTAATCGGATTCCTGTGGCGCCAGTTCGTCGATGACTGCGGCCTCCCAAGTGCCGCCCGCGACCACGGGCTTGAATTCGGGCTTCTGGTCAATGGGCAGCGGGTTGAGGCGGTTGTCAGTGTCGCGGATGGTGTGCGCACTGGTGGCGTTGTCTGGACGGTGATTGGCCGCCGCATAGGCAACCATCATGTTTTGCTGTCTTGCCGCCTGTAACAGGGTTTGTCCTGCTTTGATCACGGGCACATAGCGGTCAAGAGGCTTTCCCTCATTTTTTTTGATATGGCCGTTAAGCATGTCAAAAAACAGCAGGGCGGTTTTCTCTGGATTCAGTGTCTCTTTGAACATTCTTCAGGTCTCAGCTTTTTTAATGCAGGAAAGCCGGGCGCACATCGGGCCCGGCGGGAGATGACCGTATTACCTACTCGGGTCGTAGATTCGGACCATGCGTTCGATGATTTCAGGCGAGGTATTGAACACGCGGTCCATAAAGGCGTTAATTTCCGCCCCGGTGCGCGGCGCGCCGGTAGACAGACCGATAGCCTTGGCCTCGCTCAGGAACTCCGGATCAACGAAGGTATCTTCGAATGCCTGACGCATGGCGGCGAGACGGTCAGCCGGGACTCCTGGGGGCATGAGGTAGGGGCGCCCCAGTGTCAGTGGTGCAAACGCGACTTCCAGCAAGGCCAGGTCGTCTTCGTCCGTTATCAGATCCGCAAGGAAAGGCACTTCCGGAATTGCCGGTTCAGGCTGCGGTCCGTATTGCAGAAGTAGCTTGACCAGGCCTTGTTCGACCCACTCACCGCGTGTGGACATCAGTGACCCGTAGAAGACGCTGGGGTAGCCGTCTACTTCGCCCCGCTCCATGGCGAGGAAAGAATCGTTCTGGCCCTTGTAGCCGGGAATGTCTTCAATCTGAGTGTCGAGCAATTCGTTGATAATGCGGGTGTAGAAGCTCGGGGTTGAATTCACACCGGACGAGGCAACGGTGATCTTGTTTTGCCGCACGTCCTCGATGTTGTCCACATCGACTTCGTGCCAGACCACCAGCAGGCCGGTTTCGACACTGGGCGTGCCGAGCCAGTTAAATTTGAGGGCATCATAGTCCACCTCATTGCCGAACAGCGCTTCAAAGGGGGCGTTGTTCTGTAGGCCGCCAATGACGCTGCCGTCTTTCTCAGCGATGTTGTACAGATAAGTGGTGGCTACAATGCCGCCGGCACCGGGCATGTTCTGGACAATGATGTCCGGGCTGCCGGGAATGTGTTTTGGCAGGTGTTTTGCCATAAGCCGGCCGAGCGTGTCATAGCCACCGCCCGGTGACGAACTGATAATGAAGGTTACGTCGTTACTGCTGTAGAACTCTTCTGCCGTCTCTGCCATGACCGAAGCAGTAAGGCTCATAGCCAGGCCAAAAGCCGCTGCCTTTGCGATTAATGAGTGTTTCAATGAATATTTCATGAGGCTTTCTCCGTAGTTCCTGGATCGACTTATTGTTATCAGCCAACCATGGGGGGGTGCTGCAATTTATGTTGTTCATCGCTTCCTGCAATCAGTCACGATCAGTCGTCCTCCCTTTGAAGGCCAGATATCCGCCGTCGCACAGCAGGTCGGTTCCGGTAACAAAAGATGCATCGTCTGAGACAAGGAACAGGGTGGCGTTGGCCACTTCATGCACTGTTCCAAGTCGGCCGAGCAGGTACAGTGGGCCGCGGGCAGCTCGTGCCTCATCGCGGTTACTGAACCTTCGCATGCGCCGCTCGGTGTCGATGCCACCCGGCGAAAGTGAATTGGCTCTGATATTGAATTCGGCGTAATCGACCGCCAGGCAGCGGGTAAACTGCATCAACGCGGCTTTGGTGGTGGTGTAGGGGGATCTCAGGGGCACGCCAATCTGGCCGAGTTGGGAGGTGATGTTGACTACCCGCCCGTCGCCGGCGTTGCGCATTGCTGGCATGGCGTATTTGCAGGCCAGGAAGACCCCGGTGAGATTTACACTGAGTGTTCGGTTCCAGTCCTCCAGAGAGATGTCCTCAGCGCGACCGTCCTCGGTGACAGTGGCGGCCGCATTGACCAGAATGGTGAGCTTGCCAAACTGCGTCACAGCTAGATCGACGGCTTTTATGGAGGTTTCCGGGTCCGCAATGCTGCCGCCCAGAGCGACCGCTTTGCCGCCTGCCTCGCGGATCTGGCGAGCGGTCTCCTCGGCCTTTTGAGCGTCCATATCCGACGCAATTAAAGAGGCTCCCTCAGCGGCAAGGGTCAGTGCAATGGCGCGACCAATTTCGCCACCACCACCGGTAATCAAAGCGACATGACCGGCTAATTTCTTTGCCTTCGACGCATCCATTTTCAAAACGCCTTAATGTTTTAGCTGTTCCGAACTGAGGAACGCCTTTCCTTTAATTAAGATTTCATGAAGTCTGAGGAATGTCAAGATGGCAGTGTTGGCGTGAACGAACTGAACCGACTCGGGGGTAGATCTAGTCTTGTGGGGACGTATGAGTTATTGCGCTTTCCAATCGGCTGCCAGAAGTATGGTGCCAACCAGAGACAGCAGAACGCCCATGATCACGGTTGGGGTCAGCACCTCATGATCGCGGTTGATCACGTAGCCTGCACACACCCGCGCAATCAGTGAGAACTGATGAATCGGCGCGACGACGGTAACGGGCGCCAGGCTAAGCGCCATGAAGTACAGCATTTGCCCCAGATAGACCAATAGTCCTGCGAGTGCGTACCAGGGCACGGCCTTTCTGTCGGTTTGGCGAATATGCCGGAGTTGCCCCGGCGCCAGGCTGGAAAACAGCCCAAAGACCAGCGTGGCCGCCGAATACGCAATCAGTCCGCCCAGAATGCCGAGGTTGGTTCCTTCAAGGCCGGAACGAATCAGCACGGGGCTGGCTCCATAGGAAATCGCAGCGATCAGGGCGGCGCCGTAGCCCATCAGAATTTTCGGTTTGAAAAAGCTTTCTTCGGGCGTTGCGCCAGGTTCGGAATTAAGAGTTGCGAGGTGAGCGTTAAGCTTGTTACGTCGCCGGATGCTGATCGCAATAATCAAAGGCGAAATGAACACCAGGCTCATGCCAACCAGCTTGAGTGGCGTCAGTGTTTCGTCAAGCAACACCACCGCGAGCACGACCGCAATCCACATCTGAAGCTGTTGAACCGGGCCTGCCCCCACAGAACCGAGTGCTGCGACTGCACGGTAGTTCCAATAGCGTGCCCATGAATATTGCAGAATGCCGGAGGCTGCCAGGAACAGCGCTGCCTGGCGAGAAAGTTCATCAAGCTGGTAAAGCTGGCCAGAAAGCCAGGCCGCAAGAAGTGCCAGCGGCACGCCCATAGGCACGGTAATTGCCATGGCTTGAGAGGCACTACCGTCCAGTACGCCACGTCTGAGACAGGCGCTGTTAATGCCCTGTAAACAGCCGCTCAGAAATGCGAGCAATGCTCCAATCACCGGGTTGTCACTTTGTTAGTTGAGGGTAGCGTTCGGAAGATCTGTAAAGAGCAGAACCCTTTTGATAATCAGGTCTCGTCATCCGCTTCGTAGGCTTTGAGGCCACCCTGAATACTGACTACGCGGGTGTAACCAATTTGCTGCAAGGTATCTGTTGTCAGTGCCGCGCGGTTGCTGCCGCCACAGTAACAGACAATGGGCGCATGCTTGTCGGGCGCCACTTCACCGATTCGCATGTCCAGGGCGTCAGGACTGATATTCAGTGCTCCTTTGATGTGACCCAACTCGAATTTATCCTTCTCACGCAGATCGAGCAAAAGCGCCCCCTCGACAATCTTATCCCGAGCCTCGGCGGGTGAGACTTCGGTTATGCGCTGTTTGGCTTCCTTGGCCCGCTGCAAAAAATCCTCAGTGTGCGTGGTCATTGGCAATTTCCTCAAAGTGTGAGCGGTTGATATCAGCTACGTTCCGCTGACCGGAGCAGCCGGGTGAGGGCCGATTGTCAGCAGGTTATCCCGGTAATCGGTCAATCCGTCCTGAAGCGAATAGGTCGCTCGAAAACCCAGGTCTTGGGCAGCCGCCCTAACGTTTAGAGCGGCAATGGGCGGGATAGGGTCGCACGGCTCCAGTGAAATATCGAGACTGGGCTGCCAGGCGGTCAGTATGTCACCCAGCTCTTGGGCTGAATGCACAATGCCGGTGCCCACGTTGTAAGTTCCTCCTGCCGGATTCTCCGGTTTGCAGGCAGCCAAAACGGCCGATGCGGCGTCTTTGCAATACAGGTATTCGTTTGATCTGAAGCTCCGGTTTGGGAGGTGCACGGGGCCACCCGCCATGATTTTCTGCATCAGCCCGGCCATCGCTGTGCCAATGCCGGACCCGCCTGAGTAATGACCGAATCCGTAAACAGCCGCTGGGCGCAAAATCACGGTGTTGAGGTCGTAGCGCTCGGCGAATGCGCGTATGAGCTGCTCCGTGCAGACTTTGGTAGTGGCATAGATTCTTGTGCGCCCGATTGGCGCATTCTCGGTAATTTCCTCCGAGTTGATAAGGTCACGGGCATACACTCCGAACGAACTCAGAAACACGAAGCGCCTTACCGACACCTGCCGGGCGGCTTCCAAAAGATTCATTGAGCCCATGACATTTGTGTTGATGCCGTTGAAAGGGTCTTCGTCGAGGCGTTTACCGATCAGTCCTGCGGTGTGAACAATCGTATCGACACCCTGGTCTTGGACAATCTTGAGCAGGCCGTTCGAATCGCAGACATCTGCGCGCACGACAGACAGCTTGTCGACATGCTTGCCGAGCATCTGGTGCAGGTAGGTTCTGTTCGGTGCCGCGTCCAGCAATACCACAGTGTGGCCCGCCGCAAGCGCCTGTTGCGCAGTGTTTACACCAATCAGTCCAGCGCCAGTAATTAACAGCTTCATCGAAAGATGCGCCCCCTCAAATCATGGAAGTATCGACGTCATTAGACTCTTGAAGTTCGGTCAGCCTATGGTTTTAGTTTTTTCACGTGCAAAAGATTTTTTGATTTCCTGTTGGGTAGAGTCTAGCATTCCACATAGAGGATCATCGTTCCGAATAGTATAAATAAAGCATCATTAAAAACAACAACGAAAAGGTTGAAAAATGTTGGAGCCAGCCCTCGAAGGCCTGCTAAACGCTCTAGCCAATAACAAGTGATCATTCTGCTGATACTAAGTTGGAAAAACCAAATTTGCCCACTTCTGTATTCGATAAATCTGACATATCAGCGACGCTGCCCCTTCTTAGACGGAAAACAGTAGTGGTCGCTGGAATACCTAAACCATCTTCTGGACAGTGAAACAATGGGACAATACCGCGTAACGGTTGATACTGGAGGAACCTTCTCAGATTTTGTTTATGTCAACGAAGACACTGACGAAGTCACGATAGCCAAGATTCCCTCTACCCCGGACGATCCCTCAAAGGCTATTCGTGAGGGCGTCCAACTGCTCATCGACAAGGGCGTGCCAGCGTCCGACATACGCTATTTCTGCCATGGCACTACGGTTGGCACCAATGCCTTGCTGGAGGGTAAAGGTGTGCGCACTGCGCTTCTGGTGACTGAGGGGTTCCGAGGTATTTACGAGGTGCAGGAACAGTCTCGCCCGCACGGCTCTGTTATTTTTGACATTCTGTATGACCGGCCCAAACGCCTGGTGCCGGCAAGCCTGACTGGGGAAGTGTCGGAACGGGTGTCGTTCAAGGGCGATGTGTTAAAAGAGCTGGATGAGGAAGCGTTGCGCCAGACGCTTTGTGACCTCGCACTGAGAGAGGTCCAGTCCATTGCGGTCTGTCTGCTGTTTTCGTTTCTTCATCCGCAGCACGAGCAACGGATTCGTGAAATCATTCACGAAGAATTGCCGGATGTCAGCGTCTCCCTGTCCAGTGAGGTTATACCGCAGATCCGCGAGTATTATCGCTTATCTACCACCGTTATAAACGCCTATCTCCAACCCATCCTCGCCCATTATATCGCCAACCTGGATGAGCGGCTCGCCAGTGCCGGAGTCAACACCAAACAGAAATACATCATGCAATCTAATGGTGGAATGGCAACCTTTGCCGCCACGGCCAAGAAAGCTGTGGCAACGGTTCTGTCCGGTCCGGCTGGCGGCATCACCGCGGCTGTGAACGCCTGTAAGACAACCGGTGCCCAGAATCTGGTGACGTTCGATATGGGGGGCACCTCCTGCGATGTCGCCCTGATCAGACACGGCGAGCCGTCAATCTCCAATCGCGGCAAGATCGACGGACGCGATATCGCACTTCCAATGATCGGTATTAATACCGTCAGCGCCGGGGGGGGGACCCTGGCGAGGGTGGATCGATTCGGAACACTGGAAGTCGGGCCCGAAAGTGCCGGAGCAGTACCGGGACCTGCCTGTTATTCGCGGGGGGGAGACCAGCCTACCATCACCGACTGTAACCTTGTGCTTGGGTACCTCGGCGAGGACAACTTTCTTGGTGGTGGTATGCGGCTGGATAAAGCGGCCGCCATTCAGGCAGTTGAGAAGGTAGCCAAACCTCTGGGTATGGATGTCCTCGACGCGGCTGAGGGCATCGTCCGGATCATTAACGTCAAGATGCAGGAGGCGGTCAAGGCGATCTCTACCATGCGCGGTCACAACCTTCAGGAATTCATGTTGCTTGGGTTTGGTGGGGCCGGCCCCTTGCACGCCGGTCGGATCGCCGAGGATCTGGGGATGGCAGGGGTCATTGTGCCGCTGTACCCCGGCGTTTACTCGGCGATGGGTCTGGTCATGTCCGACGTTAAGCACGATTACATCCGTTCTCGGCTAAGCGACATCGCCAGTGTTCCTGAAAGTGAGGTCGAGGCCCAATTTGCGAGCCTGGTTCAAGAGGCTCGCGATGAGCTCAAGGCCGAGGGTTTTGAGGCGAGTCAGACCAGCATCGAACGTTCGCTTGATATGCGCTACGCGGGACAGGGCTACGAAATCACCATGCCGATTCCGGATGATTTGACGGAGGGTGCGTTAGCCCGGGTCAGGTCAGAGTTTGATGAGTCGCATCGTCAAACCTTTGGCCATACGGCACCGGACCAACCTGTCGAAATCGTATCCTACCGACTGCGCAGTGTCGGACGCGTTCCCCCGGTTAATTTGCCAAGCTTCGAGCCGCAAGGCATTGCCCTGGAAGATGCCATTCGGGAGCACCGACCGATGAGGTTTGATAAGCAGACGCTCAACTGCCCTGTTTATCAGCGCGAGAAACTGGATGTCGGGGTCAGCTTTAAGGGGCCAGCGGTTGTTGACCAGCTCGACTGCACGACGGTTATTTTCCCGGGGCAGACGGCCCGGGTAGATAGCCACAAGAACCTGATTGTCACCATTAAGGAGGCCTGAGATGTCGTCCTTGCAGAATGCATCAAAACTTGACGCAGTGGAGCTTGAAATCATTCGGGCCAGCCTCAGTGGCATCGTTCAGGAAATGCAAAACTCCCTGTTCCGCACCGGTTTTTCCACCATTGTTCGTGAGTCGCAGGACGCGTCCTGTGCCATTACCGCGCCAGATGGCGCCGTGATAGCGCAGCACGTCGTTTTGCCATTACACATCGGAGCATTTCCCGCCTGCTGTGAGGCTGTGCTTCGCAGCTACGACGATATTCAGGAGGGAGATGCGTTTCTCATAAACCACCCCTATGAAGGCGGCAGCCCTCATGCTCCGGATATGGCGGTTATTACCCCGGTTTTTTACGAAGGGGAACTCATTGCTTTTTGCGGGTCCATTGCCCACAAAAGTGATCTCGGTGGGCCGGTCCCCGGTTCCTGTTCCGGTCAGGCCAAGGAGACGTTCAACGAAGGTCTGCACTTGCCGGCCGTTCGGTATCAGCGCGGTGGTCGTCGAGACAATGAAATTGAGCGAATCATTGCCGCCAACAGCCGCACACCGGAGCTGGTGCTCGGAGATATTCGGGGTCAACTTGGGTGCAGCCGACTGGGTGAGGAGCGGCTGATTGAGTTGATTGGCAAGTTTGGTCGGGACCGCACGGTGGCCAGCTTTGCACGCCTGCTGGAACTCAGTGAAATGAAAATGCGTGCGGCGATCACCGAGTGGCGCGATGGTCGTTATGAAGCTGAGCGCTTTATCGATGATGACGGGGTCGAGCTGGAAACACCCGTGCGTGTCCACGTTGTGGTGGAAAAAAAGGGCGACAGGCTGTCCTTTGATTTCAGTGGGTCCGCGGATCAGACCAAAGGCCCGGCAAACATCCGTCCGCCGCTGGTGCGCGCTGCCATTGGTTATGTGCTGATTTCACTGGTTGACCCAAACATGTTCATCAACAGTGGTTTGTTGCGTGCGTTTGAAATGAACGCCCGTGAGGGTAGTGTTCTGAACCCAAGGTTCCCGGCGCCGGTGAACACCTATAACCCCACAGTCCATGCTCTGGTTGAAGCGCTTTACGGTGCTTTGACCGATATTGTTCCAGAACTGGCGCGAGCCGATGGCTGTGGCAGTCGCTCCATCATTCTTGGTGGGCGAAACGCCAGTACGGGTAAGGGTTACGTCCAGTATGAAATTCTGGGTGGCGGTGCGGGTGCCAGGGCCAGCAAGGATGGGGAATCCGGCACGTCGGTCAATCAGTCCAATGCCAAGATCGCGCCGATTGAAATAATTGAAAGTGAGTTCCCGACGCGCATCCTGCGCTTCGAGTTAATCCGCGATTCCGGCGGCGCCGGCAAATTCCGCGGTGGGCTGGGTATTCGCCGCGAGTATCTGAATCTTGAGGATGCCCGTTTTTCCATTCGCTCAACCAAGCACATCATTGCGCCCAACGGTGCGGCCAAAGGCGGTTCCGGCCGTACTGGCGACATTATTATCAACCCGGACGGTGATGCGCCCGAGCGATTGCCCACCCGCTACGCGGATTACCCCTTAAAGGCCGAAAGTTGTTTCCGACTCGATACGCCGGGTGGCGGTGGTCTGGGCAAGGCGTACGAACGCGATGTTCATCTTGTTCTGCGTGATGTTCAGGAGGGTTACGTTTCGATTGAAGGCGCGAAGCGTGACTATGGAGTCGTTGTCGATAGCGGTCATGGCGAACTTGCCATTGACCTGCGCGCGACTGAGCAATTGCGCCAGAGTCATCCATGATCGTTAATGGCCTGCTCTTCCAGATGAAGCAGGCCAGCGAACAATAAAATCATCAGACAGGGAATCAACTCAATGAAACTGAAAGGAAAAGTGGCCATCGTTACCGGCGCTGGTCGTAACATAGGTGAGGAAGTGTCACGTTTGTTGTCAGCCGAGGGCGCCAGTATCGCTGTGGTCGATCTTGACCGGGACCGGGCCGAAAAAGTGGCTGCCGATATCGTTGCTGCCGGTGGCACGGCTCAGCCATTTATCTGCGATGTGGCAAAAGAAGACGATATCAAAGCCACGGTCGCTGCTGTGGTTAAAGACCTGGGTAGGCTCGACATCCTCGTCAACAATGTTGCCATGTCCGACAATAAACACATTCTGGATATCTCCACGGAAGAGTGGAACCGGACTATTGCCATCACGCTCACAGCACCTTTCCTGTTTGGTAAGCATGCTGCTCAGGCAATGATCGACTGCGGCAATGGTGGCAGGATGATCAATGTCAGTTCGACCTCTGGTTACTACGGCCGGGATCGCGCGATCGCCTATACGGCGGCAAAGGGCGGGGTAGTTAACCTGACCCGATCAATGGCGATTCAGTTGGCGCCGCACAATATTCGGGTTAATAGCGTTGTGCCGAACAAAATTGGATCTCCTGTCGGTAAAGATGATTTTGATCCTACCCGACCGGTTTCGAATCTGCGTGGCCGTCCCGGTGTTCCTGAAGATCTCGCGCGGGCCATTCTTTTCCTGGCGTCAGACGATTCTGACTTCATTGCTGGCACAGATATTTTTGTCGATGGTGGTGTGTCGGCAATGATGCCCGGAAGCAAATAGGCGACTCCAGGGGAAGGGATGGTATGTCATTTCAAAGTTGGCGTGGAACTGTTGGCGTTGTAAAGCCCACTCATCGGCCGGGTTCGCTGGAGGACTTTATCCGTCTTCTGCCGAAAGGCATCGGAGTAGTGCCTGTATACCTTGGCATTAAATCGGGTACCGAAAAAGAGTTCATGGATGTGATGGACTCTATCAAGGAAAAGGTCGATGAACTTGCAGCGCTGGGTGTCGACCTGATTCATCCAGAGGGTGCACCGCCCTTTATGATTCGAGGCTATCAAGGCGAGGCCGATATCATCGCTGAAATGGAACAGAAACACGGCAAGCCGGTATTCACTTCGGGCACGAGTCAGGTGGAGGCGCTGAAAGCGCTCGGTGTCACCAGGATTCTGGGCATTACCTACTTCACCGGTGACATCAACAAGAAATACGCCAGGTATTTTGAAGAGGCAGGGTTCGAGGTGCTCGCAATGGAGGGGATTCCCGTTCCTTTCAGTGATGTCACGAGTCTCTCTCCCTATGAAATCTATGCCTTTATAAAGAAAGAATTTCACAGGCATCCAGGTGCAGACGGGGTGTATCTGCTGGGAAGCGCGTGGCATGCACTGGATATCGTGTCACTACTCGAACAGGACCTGCAGGTGCCTGTCCTGCACCCGGTACCCGCGAGGGTGTGGGCAACTCAGAAACGGTTGCACGTAAGACAGCCTGTGGCGGGCTTTGGGCGTTTGCTGGAGGAAATGCCCTGATCATGGTGTTTTGGTAAAGCCGATGAAAACGGATGGATCGGTATCTCTAACACAACAACAAAACCACGATAGGATATTGGCTCATGAAAAATTATAGGAAGTCTATCTGCGCAGCCTTAGCTGTTTTTGTCGCATTCATTCTCTCAGTGGGTAACGTCAGCGCCGATGAAAATGTCGCTGCGTTCTACAAGGGGAAAACCATCCAGGTTCTCATCGGGTATTCCGCCGGTGGCGGTTACGATGCCTATGCCCGCACTCTGGCCCGACATCTCTCAAAGCACATGGCGGGTAATCCAAATGTGGTGGCCAAAAACGTGCCGGGAGCTGGATCGCTGGTCTTAATGAATCAGCTGGCGAATGCGTTGCCCAGAGATGGCACTGTGTTCGGAGCGGTAAATTCCGGAATGGCTTATGAGCCGATGTTTGGCAATGACAAGGCCCAGTTTGATGTAAATGAGATGAACTGGATAGGTAACCTGAACGTCGAGGTTGCGCTTGGCATGGCTCGTAAAGATTCCGGAATCGAAAAGCTGGAAGACCTGAAGACAGCCAGTATGACGATGGGATCAACCGGTGCCGGCGCAAACAGTAACGTGATTCCGCGAGTGCTGGCGAACATGTTCGATCTGAACATTAACGTGATTGCCGGATATCCGGGTGCCAATGATGTGCGTTTGGCAATGGAGCGTGGCGAAGTTCAGGGCATTGGAACACTGCTTCTGAGCTCTACCAAGGCCACGGCACCGGAATGGCTTGAAGAGGGCAGCGACTACAACGTGATCTACCAGGTAGCGGATGAACGTCATCCTGAACTGCCAAATGTGACTTTGGCCAGTGAGCTCGCGCAGACGGAGAGAGAGCGGCAGGTGGTAAACTTGCTGATTGCCCGCTTGAAGATGGGGCGTCCTTACGTTGCACCTCCCGGTATTCCAGCAGGCCGTGTGGCTGCCCTGCGCATGGCGATGGCGGAAACGGTGAAGGACCCTGAGTTCCTCGAAGACCTCAAGAATCAGAACTTACCGGTGACCTTCATCCCGGGGAGCGAAATGCAGGAGTATTTCCGCGAAGTGTATCAGTATCCCGAAGACGTCGTAAATGTGGTTAAAGACGCGATGAAGTAACAGGAGTTGAGTTCTCCCGTTTTTATAGTGCCAAACATAAGGCCCGTATAACGGGCCTTATGTTTGGGGAGCATTCAGAGCCATTGACCCAAGGCCTGCGCTGCGAATCCAGCGATCAACGGAAGTGGCAGGCAAACGATCAGTCGACGGCGCACAAATTCGGTGCCGAGCATGGGCAGTTCGTAGGCGAAGATACGGTGGAACGCCAACAGTAGCCACCCGGTAAGCAGGGCGATAAGTTGGGGGGTCCCCATGCCGGCTTTGAACATCGCCAACAGTAGTGGAAATGCAATCATTGGTCCGCCCGGAAGGGCCCCGCCGAGTAACGAAGCGAGGATAATTCCAGTCACGCCAGACGCCTCACCTAACAGAGCAACGATGTAGTCTTTTGGTATGAGCTCGGCCAGAAAGCTGCCCGCCAGAATCGCCGCCGGTATGCGAATAAGCAACGGCAAGGTGTTGTCAACGGCTTGGGATAGAATCTCTTTGTGAGACACCTCGGGTTTACGCTGGGCTACCAGTGCCAGGAAAATAAGAATGACGATAAGGGTGATGTAGGCGCTAAGCATTGCGGCGCCTCGTTACGAATTTTGCGAGCATCCAGGCAATGACCGGCAATGGAAGCGAAATCAACAGGCGTAAAAGCACGAAATCGAAACCGAGGAAAGGCAGTTCCCAGATCAGCACACGATTGAGTCCCAGCACGGCCCAGGACGTGAGGTACGCCACACAGATCTCGAATGATGCGCCAGAGCGATAAAAACCGACCACCAGCGGAAAAGCTGCAAAGGGTCCACCGGGTGTAACTGCGCCCCCAAGAACTGCAACGGCAAGGCCTCGTAGGCCGCTCTCCGAACCGAGCCAGCGCTCAATCACGGCTGTCGGGATCAGCTCCCGCACGTAGCAGCTGATAATCATGGCAATCAGAATGATCGGCGCGATCAGCAACACCAGTACGCCACTACTGGTGGCGGCGATTTCAAATGCTTCCTCACCTTGCAGCCACCACAAAGCCCCGCCAGCAACCAGCGCAAGAACGATAAAAAAGAGGGTGCTGCGGTCCAGCAATTCCCGTTTAAGGTAGGCGATAACGGACATTAGATAGCTACGTGTGCCTTCAAACGATCAAGTGAGGGGGAGATGCTGTGGCAGACCCGCTCAGTGATAAGGGATCACTAGAACTGGAAACTTACCGTTGTGCATCACCTTGTTTGTTGTTGAGCCAACCATTTGTCCAATAGCTCCATGGGTGCGGCAGCTCATGACGATAAGATCAACGTTCTCTTTTTCTGCGATCCCGAGAAGCGTCTTCGAAGGGTAGCCCTCGACAACCCGAACCTCAATATCAATTGGAGTGTCTGAATCGGGAAACTCTGTCGCCAGAAACTTCTCTACGTTACTCTTCATCCTCGATTCGGCTTTTTCCAGGGTCTGCTGAAGTATCCCCTGGATATCAATGCGACTGTTGATTTCGAAGTCTTTGATTGTTTCTCGTAGCTCTTTGACATTGTTTACGACGTGCACGTAGATCAGCTTGGCTTCGTACTGGCGGGCTATCGAATAAGCCAACTGCAACGAGCGCCAAGTTTCTCCCAGTAAGTCAGACGCATATAGAATTGTTTTGATGGTAGGAATCATGCCTTGATCCTCGCAAGTAGAGACCTAAAGACATCCTTTTAATGGATGTCACCCCTTGAAACCAAGTTCTGCGACTTCTTTGGCAGTGAGGTTTCACTTACTCATGCGTTATTCCTTATAGAGAAACGGTATTCCTTTATAAGGAATGAGTCAACTGAGAAATTCAAATTGTTGACAGCCACACCTGTGGCTGTATGTTTGAACCTCGTCGTCGTGTTCCAACCAGCGAGAGCTCATATGTCAAGCGTACCCCAGATCAGGATTCCTGCTACCTACATGCGCGGTGGCACCAGTAAAGGTGTTTTTTTTCGCCTGG
>NZ_JBBEBW010000010.1:0-29410 GCF_040882185.1 Marinobacter sp.
GCTATGGCAGCGTGACTTAAACCAACGGGCCTCCGCGATACCCGGGGCGGTTCATGGTGTCGTCAGCGTCGTCAGCGGTATTCAGCTCGTATGAGAGCGCGAACTGGTTGGTACCCAGAGTGTAGTAACCGATCACACCGAAGGTGTCAGACTCATCTTTAGTGGTGTGGTATTCACCAGTCAGACGCAGGTTATCGAGACTATAGCTGGCACGCACACCATAGGTGTTCTCGTTGCTTTCTGAAGCCGCACCGTCATTAGAGTCCATGGCGAATGCCAGCTCAAGGGCATCAACTTCATAGAGTGCAGCCAGTTGATACGGGTAGGACTTCTCAGAGCCCGCGCCACCTTTGGTGTCGCTGTCGCCATTAAACTGAACCGCTGCAGCCAGAGACAGGCCGCCAAAAGAAGGTGATGTGTACTGAATCAGATCGCCTTCGCCGGTAGAGTAGTCCGCACCGATGTTGAGGGTCGCTACTTCGTAGTACTGGGAAATCTCGTCAACGGCACGCTCATAGGTAGAGTCATCAGAGCCGATCCAGATCTGGCCGAAGCTGTCGCCTTTCACGCCGATGTAGGCTTCGTCAAGAGCATCAATGCCGTTGCTACCAGACTTGTCGTCTGCGTTAATTCCTTCGAGTTCTACTTTGAAGAAGCCAGTGATGCCCGGAGCGACTTCGTGCTCATGCGCAACGCCGAGGGTAGAACCATTGTCAAAGTGATTAATTTCAGACGGGCCGCCGTCAAAGTTGTCATGGGCAATAGCGTACTGAATGTTGCCGTAAACGGTAGGCATGGAGTCCATGCGTGAGGCCAGTTCGTCGGCACGTGAGTCCGCGCTGGTAGCAGTAGTCTGGGCGATAGTGGTGCCAGAGAAAGCAACTGCAGCGATAGCCGTTGCGATGAGCGTTTTTTTCATTTTGCGTCTTCCTTTTAAGTGAACTCAGGTTTTAGCTGCGGGTGTGACCCGCTTTTCTTAATGATCGAGCTATCATCGTGCCCAATTCTGTGTCGTTAAAATGTCAATTTCATGACAACTTGCAAATAACAACGTAATTTTTAAAAACTAATCTGCAGCAGGCCTTATCAGCGCTACCTCGCAGAGTGACTCTCTTGGTGGGCTTCTTTTTCTTTATTCAGTCGACATACAACTGACTCATTCGAACTCGTTCAGCGTCAATTAGTTATATCACTTACTTAAAGTTTATTGTGATGTCATTTTTAATACAACACCATCAAATTTGCAAACCTTTATAACAGGGTTTTTAGTCTGTTTTGTGACAGCCCACTCTCCCTTTATTCCGGTTGACTTCAGTCCCAAACCGTAACAAATACAGGGCCAACCCTTAATTATTTGTTATTTTTCAGCAACCTGATGGTCATAAAAGACATTTTTTCGCTGTACCAACTGAAGGATTTGCACCAAAAAAGATCCCCCCCTCGAATCGCGCACTGCTTTAAAGCGTTCAACTTTCGAGTAAAAAAGTTACCGGGCCATCGTTGATAAGTGCCACTTGCATATTTGCTCCGAACTTGCCCGTAGCAACCCTCCCCTCCCCTATCGTTGCCACGACCAGGCCAATAAAATGCGTAAAAATGTCATTGGCTTCAGCAGGAGGTGCAGCAAAAGAGAATCCAGGGCGAGAGCCAGATCGTGTGTCAGCGGCCAGGGTGAACTGCGGAACCACAAGCAAGTCACCCCCGACATCCATCAGACTCAGGTTCATGCGAGTATGTTCATCAGAAAAAACGCGATAATTGAGAACTTTTTTGCAAAGTTCGTCGGCGTGATTTTTAGTGTCAGTTTTTTCAACACCCAAAAATAACAATAAGCCGGTATTGATGGTGGCGATAGTCTTTCCCTCGACAACAACCGAAGCGCTAGTGACTCGCTGAATCAGACCCTTCATTCATTTCCCTGAGCAGAAGGCTAAAAAGTTGCGAGATATTAACGTTCGACTTCGAGGTCCGCAAGGCGCAGTTACAAATCAAAACCCTTCTATACGATCTGCCATCTCGTCACAGGCATGCATCAGGGTATCGATGATTGCAGGCTCGGAAGCAGAGTGCCCTGCATCCCTGATAATACGCAGCTCTGCATCCGGCCAAACGTCGCTCAGCGCAAGAGCATTATCGAGAGGACAGACCATATCGTATCGGCCGTGAACAATAACCCCCGGGATATCTGCCAGTCGCTCTGCGTCTCTCAGAATCTGATCTGGCTCCAGGAACGCTTGATTCATAAAGTAATGGCATTCAATGCGGGCAAGGGCGATGGCGACGTGGGGGTGTCCAAAATGCTCAACCACTCTGGGATTTGGATGCAAAGTTGCACAACGCCCTTCCCATATCGACCAGGCTTTCGCTGACTGAATCTGCTCCAATTCGTTTGTGCTGGTCAATCGACGATAGTAGGCACCCACCATGTCAGATCTTTCAGCCTCCGGTATGGGCGCGACAAAATCCCGCCAATGATCTGGAAAAATCCGGCTTGCGCCGTGCTGGTAGAACCATCGGATATCTTCAGGTCGACTCAGGAATATTCCCCGAAGAACCAGGCCATGCACTCTTTCCGGGTAGGCTTGGGCATAGACCAGGCTTAGCGTTGAGCCCCAACTACCGCCGAACATCAGCCATTTCTCAATACCGAGAAACTGGCGTGTTTTCTCAAGATCACTCACAAGGTCAGCGGTAGTGTTGCCCTCCAACTCAGCAAGAGGTGTCGACCGCCCGGCCCCCCGCTGATCCAATAAAATAATCCGGAACCTTTCGGCATCGAAAAAACGCCGGTAATAGTCCTCACAACCTCCTCCCGGGCCACCGTGGACGACGATGACAGGTATTCCTTTGGGATTACCGCTTTCTTCGATATAGAGCTCATGAGGCGCATCGACCGCCAGACGGTGATCGGCATAGGGCTTGATATCAGGGTAGAGAGTGAGCATAGAGCGCTCCGGAAAAGGGATTTACCGGAGTTTAGCTCAAGCAAACAAAAAAAGCGGGAGCATTTCAAGGGGAAATAAATATAGGGCCAGATGAGATATTCATCTGGCCCCGAACTTCAGTTTTACTTCTTACCTGCGCGCTTGCGATCGTTTTCAGTCAGATACTTCTTGCGCAGTCGGATCGACTTGGGCGTCACTTCCACCAATTCATCTTCATCGATGAATTCCAGTGCCTGCTCCAGAGTAAACTTGATGGGTGGCACCAGGGCGATGACTTCGTCTTTGCCGGAAGCCCGCATATTATCGAGCTTCTTGGCTTTGGTCGGGTTGATAACCAGATCGTTTTCACGGCTATGAATGCCGCACAGCTGACCTTCATAAATTTCCTGGCCGGGGTCCAGGAACAGCTTGCCCCGGCTCTGCAACGTTTCCAGCGAGTAGGTCATCGCTGTGCCCGCCGCCATAGACACCAGCACGCCGTTCTGGCGGGCGGTCATGTCGCCACTTTTAATCGGGCCATAATGACTGAAGGTGGACGTAAGAATGCCTGAACCGGAGGTCATGGTCAGGAAGGAGTTACGGAAACCGATCAGTCCGCGCGCAGGAATGGTGTACTCAAGGCGCATGCGGCCCTTGCCATCCGGAACCATGTTTGTAAGCTCGCCCTTGCGCAGACCCATCTGATCCATCAGAGCGCCCTGATGCTGCTCTTCAATATCGATGATGACGTTTTCGTACGGTTCCTGTTTTACACCATCGATTTCCCTGATAACCACTTCAGGACGCCCGACCGCCAGCTCGAACTTTTCGCGACGCATGTTCTCGATCAGTACCGACAGGTGCAGCTCGCCCCGCCCGGACACCTTGAACTTATCCATCGAATCGCCATCTTCAACGCGCAATGCGACGTTGTGGAGCAGCTCCTTTTCGAGACGCTCTTTGAGGTTCCGGCTGGTGACATACTTACCCTCTCGGCCACAGAACGGCGAGTCGTTAACCTGAAAGGTCATGGAAACGGTCGGCTCATCCACTGTCAGCGGCGGCAATGCTTCCACATTGGCCTGGTCGCACAGGGTATCGGAAATGTGTAACTCTTCCAGTCCACTTACGCAAACGATATCCCCGGCCTGCGCTTCCTCTACTTCTACACGGTGCAAACCGGAATGCCCCATGATTTTCAGGATGCGGCCCTGACGCTTCTTGCCGTTAGCGCCTATGGCGGTGATTGGAGAATTGGCCTTGATTTTGCCGCGCGCTATACGACCAATGCCGATGACACCCAGGAAGCTGTTGTAGTCCAGCTGGGAGATCTGCATCTGGAACGGTCCCTCGGGATCAACGTTGGGTGCAGGCACATGGTCGACGATGGCCTGAAAAACGGCATCCATGTTCTCGTCCATATTCTCGTGATCCATCCCGGCGATGCCGTTCAGGGCACTGGCAAATACAATCGGGAAATCCAGCTGTTCATCGCTGGCACCGAGATTGTCAAACAGGTCGAACACCTGATCAACGACCCAATCCGGGCGGGCGCCAGGACGGTCAATCTTGTTCACTACAACAATCGGATGCAGGCCGGCGTCAAAGGCCTTCTGGGTGACAAAACGGGTTTGCGGCATCGGGCCGTCGATGGAATCAACCACCAGCAGCACGCAGTCAACCATGCTCATTACCCGTTCGACTTCGCCACCGAAGTCGGCGTGTCCCGGGGTATCAACGATATTGATGTCGTAGTCGTGCCATTTCAGCGCGGTGTTTTTTGCCAGGATGGTAATGCCTCGTTCCTTTTCCTGGTCGTTGGAATCCATGACGCGCTCGCTCTCGAGCTCTTTTCGGTCCAGCGTACCGGATTGGCGCAACAACTGGTCCACCAGCGTGGTCTTGCCATGGTCAACGTGGGCGATAATGGCGATATTACGAAGTTTCTCAATCACAACGGGTATCCTACGGCATACATGATGACCTGAGAGGGTCTTGTGTACGCGTTTTTCGCGCGCATGCCGTCTCAAATCTTTAAAGTAACAGTTAATGGGTCACGGCATAGCCGAAACCAAGGGCGCGCAGTATATCGGAAACTTTACGCAGTAACTATGTAGAGATATGCCTATCTGTCAAACACTCACCTTCCGGCTCTCGCCCGGGATCTTCTCCAATAACGCACCATTATTGTGCCATTGCTGCATCGGCGCACCACTAATGACCATAGACCGTCTAGAAATATAGCGGTAGACAATGAACAGTGGCGCCAAAAATGCCCAGAGCCCGCTTACCTGCGCCCTTCTGGCGCATAACGAGAAAACTGGCAAACAGATTGCTTAAATGAAAACAGCTGAATAGGCAGGCAAGGAAAGAAAGCTTTTGATAAGCTGCCCGAACCTGACGAAAAGGTCGGCGGTCAGAGATTCCACTTTTGCAAGGTGTGGACGACTGATCCGGCAACAAAACGAATAAAGAACTCGCCCGCGAGACGGGTAAACCTACGGAGTACGTACAATGTCGAAGACAATTGATCTGATCAAAGAACACGAAGTCAAATGGATTGATTTGCGATTCACTGATAGCCGCGGTAAAGAGCAGCACGTAACCATCCCGGCCACTGAAGTCGATGACGATTTCTTTGCAGACGGCAAAATGTTCGATGGCTCATCAATTGCTGGCTGGAAAGGCATCAACGAGTCCGACATGATCCTGATGCCGGATGACTCGAGCAGCGTTCTGGACCCATTTACCGAAGAAACCACCGTCAACATCACCTGCGACATCGTAGAGCCTTCTACTATGCAGGGTTATGAGCGTGATCCGCGCTCTGTGGCACGTCGCGCCGAAGAATACCTGAAGTCCACCGGCATTGCAGACAGCGCTTTGTTTGGCCCCGAACCCGAGTTCTTCGTGTTTGATTCCGTCAAATGGAAGACCGACATGCAGGGCTCCATGTATGAGCTCTACTCTGAAGAAGCAGCCTGGGTTTCCGGCGAAGACTTCGAGCGCAACAACATCGGGCACCGTCCAGGCGTTAAGGGCGGCTACTTCCCCGTACCCCCCGTTGACAGCCTGCATGACCTGCGTGGCGCGATGTGCGCTGCAATGGAATCCATGGGCCTTGAAATCGAAGTTCACCACCACGAAGTGGGCACTGCTGGCCAGTGCGAAATCGGTGTTGGCGCCAACACCCTGGTCAAGAAGGCCGACGAAGTTCAGATTCTTAAATATTGCGTGCATAACGTGGCTCACGCTTACGGTAAAACAGCGACATTTATGCCGAAGCCAGTCGTGGGTGACAACGGGTCAGGCATGCACGTCCACATGTCTCTGAGTAAAGATGGCAAAAACATCTTTGCAGGTGATAGCTACGCGGGCCTGAGCGAAACTGCCATCTTCTATATCGGCGGTATCATCAAGCATGCGAAAGCTATCAACGCCTTTACCAACGCTTCTACCAACAGCTACAAGCGTTTGGTACCGGGCTTCGAAGCGCCGGTTATGCTGGCTTATTCCGCCCGCAACCGCTCAGCTTCTATTCGTATCCCGTACGTGAACAGCCCGAAAGCTCGTCGTATGGAAGTGCGCTTCCCTGATCCTTCAGCCAACCCATACCTGGCATTTGCTGCCCTGATGATGGCTGGCCTTGACGGTATCCAGAACAAGATCCACCCGGGCGATGCCATGGACAAGGATTTGTACGACCTGCCGAAAGAAGAAGCTATGAACATCCCGACTGTTTGCGAGACTCTGCAAGAAGCGCTGGATGTTCTGGAAGGCGATCACGAGTTCCTGACTCGTGGTGGCGTTTTCACCGAAGACATGATCGCCGGCTACATTGATCTGAAGCGTGGTGAAGTGGAGCGTCTGAACATGACCACTCACCCGGTTGAGTTCGACCTGTACTATTCAGTCTGATCTTTGCAGACCAACTGGCGAACCCCGCTCCGGCGGGGTTTTTTTTGGCAGCTAGTCCGTCCACGTCAGATACACGTCACCCATTAACACGCTGTAACCACATACAGAGGCCGCAGCATTGCAAACACGCAGAGCTCTACCGATAATCGAGCGATAACATCATCAAAGGTGTACTCGATGAATAACGGGAAATGGACTCTGCCTCTTCTGATTGCTTTATTTACTCTGTTTACCCTCTCGGCCTTTCCGGCCACAGCGGAAGTCTATAAACACGTAGATAAAAACGGCAATGTAACTTTTTCAGACGAGCCACAAAGCGGTTCGGAAGAAGTAAAGGTCCGTCCGGTGACGACCATCACGCTGCCCAAAATGCGCGACATAGAGGCACAACAACAGCGAGCCAAGCAAACCGAACAAGACAACCCTGAGCCTTATGATCGTGTGGCGTTTACCACTCCGGAGAATAATGCAGCATTCTGGAGCGGCGGTGGCGATGTTGAATTCCAGGTCTCCAGCTCGCCCGGCTTGAGACAGGGACACCGCTTTGAAGTCGATCTGGACGGCCAACCGGTTGGGCAGAACCCAGGGGGCACCTTTACCGTTCGTAATATGGACCGAGGCACTCACAACGCAAGTGTTTTTGTCGTCGATGCTCAAGGCCAGCGGGTCCAGTCCGGGAATAGCATCACCTTTACCGTGCACCGACCCTCTGTCATAAACCGCAATCGCAATAACTGAGCCTTCCCCACTTACGCCTCACCACGGCCACCCATCAGTCAGGCTGCGCACTGTTATAGTGCGCTCGCCCCTTAAAGAAGCCATACTTTGAGCTAACGAGGGGCAGCCTCTTGAATAGACAAATCAACGCTGCCCCAATCCGCACCAGTTAATGGCGGCGGACTCCCGTCAATTGGCCTCGCCGCTCATCATTAGCGCACCAATACCTCAGTTCCTATATTTTGGTTCGCTTTTTGCAACAACGCTTGTATAACCAGGGGACGATCATGGCAATACCGGCAGGCTACAAAAACATACTGGATAATCTGACCACCGCGGTACTGGTACTGAGCCCGGATCTCAAGGTTCAATATCTCAACCCTGCTGCTGAGAACCTGCTTGAAACCAGCGTAACCCGTATCACAGACTCCACCATTTGCGATGTGTTCGTGGAGTCTGCAGAAGCATTAAAAACTTTGCTGGCCTCATCGAAAAACGGGCAGTCCTATACCAAGCGCGAAGCTGAATTCATGCTGGTATCGGGCACACGGTTTACGGTGGATTACTCGGTCTCCTCGATCGGAACAGAACCCTGTGATCTGCTGATGGAGCTTCAGCCTCGGGATCGCCTGCTTCGCATCAGCCGGGAAGAAGACATCATCTCCCAGCAGGAAACCACGCGCATTCTGGTTCGCGGTATGGCTCACGAGATCAAGAACCCTCTGGGGGGCATTCGTGGCGCCGCTCAGCTACTGGACCGCGAGCTTGATGACGAGGGCCAGCGCGAGTATACCCGGGTCATCATTGACGAGGCAGACCGCCTGCGGGGTCTGGTGGATCGGATGCTGGGCCCAAACCGGGCGCTCAAACTGGCGCCGACCAATATCCACGAGGTGCTTGAACGGGTCAAAACATTGCTGGAGGCTGAGAGTCGCAATCAGCTGGTATTTGAACGGGATTATGATCCCAGCCTGCCGGAACTTAAGGGAGATAAGGAACAGCTGATCCAGGCCTTCCTAAACATCGCCCGAAACGCCATGGAGGCTGCTTTTGAGCATACCGATCGCAGCGCCTCCGCTGAGCCTCCTACCATCATGTTCCGAACCCGGGCTCTACGGCAGTTCACCATTGGCCATCACCGTTATCGTCTGGTCTGCCGGGTGGATGTCATCGACAACGGCCCCGGCATTCCTGCGGACCTGTTGCAGAACGTTTTTTATCCAATGATCAGTGGCCGCGCCAACGGTACCGGGCTGGGGCTTTCGATTACCCAAAGTATTATCGGACAACACCAAGGGCTTGTGGAGTGTGAGAGCGAGCCCGGACGAACCAACTTCATTATCTTCCTGCCTCTGGAGGAAAAACTATGAACCAACCGTCGCACGTCTGGATTATTGACGACGACCGAAGCATTCGCTGGGTGCTGGAGCGCGCTCTGTCCCAGGCTGGCATGCATACGCGAGTGTTCGAAAGCGGTGACAGCATTCTCGCACGACTGGACCACGAGCAGCCGGACGCCATCATCAGCGACATTCGCATGCCCGGCATTGACGGCATTGCGCTTCTGTCCGGCATTGTCGAGACCCATCCGGATTTGCCCGTGATCATCATGACCGCCCATTCCGACCTCGAGAGTGCCGTTACAAGCTACCAGACCGGCGCTTTTGAGTACCTGCCCAAACCCTTTGATGTCGACGATGCAGTGGCACTCGCCAAGCGCGCTGTCGCTCACAGCCGGGAGCGGCGAGCTACCGCCGAACCGACAGCGGACAGCGCACAACGCCACACCGAGATTATTGGCGAAGCGCCCGCCATGCAGGAGGTTTTTCGCGCAATTGGCCGGCTTTCGCACTCCAACATCACTGTCTTAATCAACGGTGAAAGCGGTACCGGTAAAGAACTGGTCGCGCAGGCACTGCACAACCACAGCCCGCGCTCCAGTCATCCGTTTATCGCCCTGAACATGGCTGCCATTCCCAAAGATTTGATCGAGTCCGAGTTGTTCGGACATGAGAAAGGGGCCTTCACGGGTGCCGGTGCAGCGCGCCAGGGTCGGTTTGAGCAATCGAACGGCGGCACCCTGTTTCTGGATGAAATCGGAGACATGCCAGCGGACACCCAGACCCGACTCTTGCGGGTGCTGGCGGACGGCGAGTTTTACAGGGTGGGCGGCACGACCGCGATCAAAGTGGATGTTCGTATCATTGCAGCGACTCATCAGAATCTTGAAAAGCTGGTTCAGGCTGGCACCTTTCGTGAAGATCTGTTCCACCGACTCAACGTCATACGGGTTCATCTCCCCAAGCTGGCCGAGCGCCGGGAAGATATCCCGCGGCTGATGCAGCACTTCCTCAAGCGGGCAGCCCGTGAACTCGCCGTTGAATCAAAGATACTGCGCCCGGACGCTGAAGAATATCTCACCACCCTGCCCTGGCCGGGCAATGTACGCCAGCTCGAGAACACTTGCCGCTGGCTAACGGTAATGGCCAGCGGACGCGATATCCACGTCGACGATTTACCTCAGGAACTCCTCCAGCAAGCCGAAACCCCCGCGCTTGGGCACACCTGGCAAGAAGGGCTGAAAAGCTGGGCAGAACAGGAACTTAAACGGGGTAAAAAGGGAATTCTGGATACCGCCATTCCGGAGTTCGAGCGCATCATGATCGAGACCGCGCTCAAGCACACTGGTGGACGGCGGCGGGATGCCTCCATCCTGTTGGGTTGGGGACGAAATACACTCACTCGAAAAATTAACGAGCTCGGGATGGACGAAGGTGAGCCGGACGAAGATTGATTCCCCGCCCACAAAAGCAAAACCCCCACTTTTGTGGGGGCTTGGAAGTATGCCGTTAGATAGTGAAGACCTAACCGCTAAAATGGAATATCGTCGTCAAAATCATCGATCGGCTCCGGCATTCCACCCTGCTGTCCCTGGGATGGCTGACTATAACCACCTGACTGGCCCTGGGTGCTTTGCTGAGCAGCAGGTGCATTCTGGGGAGCTTGTTGGGGCCGGCCAGCGGGCGCGCCCTGGTTCGCACCACCGCCTTCGCCACCACGACTGTCCAACATCTGCATCTGGCCGTTGATATCCACAACCACCTCGGTGGTGTAAACGTCATTGCCTTCCTTGTTCTGCCATTTACGGGTCTGGAGCTTGCCTTCAATGTAGACTTTGGAGCCTTTGCGCAGGTATTGCCCTGCGACTTCAGCAATCTTGCCAAACATAACGATACGGTGCCATTCTGTTTTCGGCACCAACTGCCCGGTTTGACGGTCCTTATAGCTCTCATCCGTAGCCAGGTTAAGATTGACCACGGCGTTACCGTTGGGTGTATAACGGGTTTCCGGATCCTGACCCAGATTTCCGATCAAAATTACTTTGTTTACGCCTCGTGCCATGATTTGCTCCTAATTCAGTCTCTTATAGTCGCCAGCAGTCCGTCGCCAGAGCTCAGGATTCAAGAAGACATGGCTGGCCGGACAAATGAGCATTCCGACAGGCACTCTTCATTAAAATATTGGCGATCCACTTTCAGATAGGCTGTGCCCACACCCTCAAGTACCACCACATCCTCTACACCGGGAAGGCCGCGCAGGGTCCGATCAATATTACCAATGTCGTCAGACTCTGCGTCGTATAACTGTACCATGAAACTTGCAGTGTGACTCGGAGACGGCATGCTCAATGCGGCCGCCAACCACATCGCCAGCGTCACCACCATCAGCACCAGGACGCCATTGAGCCCATACCCCTCAAGTAGCAACCCCCCCAAAGAGCCACCCAGGAACGCACCCAGGAACTGGGACGTCGAATACACCCCCATGGCAGTGCCCTTGCTCCCTGCTGGCGACTCCTTACTTACCAGTGAAGGCAGGCTGGCTTCGAGAAGGTTGAAGGCCATAAAAAACAGGAACAGTACGAACCAGGCCGTCTCAAGCTGGCCATCAACCTGGGACAACCCGATGACCGAACCAATCAACAGCACAATAGCGCTGTTCAGTACCACTTTCATGCGTCGTTTCTTCTCACCGACGATAATAAAGGGAACCATGGCAAAGAAGGACGTCACCATTACCGTCAGGTAAAACCACCAGTGGGAGCCTGTATCGAGACCGATATCGTCTCGCAAAAGACTCGGGACAATCATAAAGGCAGCGGTCAATGTCAGGTGAAGTGCGAAAATGCCAATATCCAGGCGAACAAGACGACTGTCCCGTAGCACCTGACCCAGCATGGTGACGGCGGGTCGACTCTCATAATGACCGACAGGCGCATGAGGTTGCGGCACGACACGACTGACAACGATCATCGCAACGCCAGCCAAAGCAGCTGTAAGATAGAAAATGCCGGCTAAGCCAAATCGGTTTCCCAGTAGTGGTCCAAGTACCAGGGAAACTGAGAACGCCAGCCCTATTGATACACCAACCAGCGCCATAGCCTTGGTGCGTTCTTCTTCCCGGGTCAAATCACTGAGCAAAGCCATCAGCACGCTGGCAATGGCACCAGAACCCTGAAGAATCCGTCCCAGAATGACGCCGTATATGGAATCAGACGCCGCAGCCAGCAGACTGCCCACGGCGAACAGAATGAGGCCAATATAGATCATTCGCTTGCGCCCGAAGCGATCGGACATCATGCCAAACGGTATTTGCAACAAGGCTTGGCTTAAGCCGTATCCGCCTATGGCCAGGCCGATCAGAAGCGGCGTGGCGCCTTCCAGGTCACTCCCCAACAACACGAATACCGGTAACACCATAAACAGGCCCAGCATTCGCATGGCGTAAACGGAAGCGAGTGCTGCAACTGAGCGCTTTTCTAGTGCATTCATGGGGACAGCAGATTCCTCAATTCAATCAACAACAGCGAACGGGCTAGTGCCCGGCGCGCATTGTACCAGATGCGTTGTCGGCAGTTTGCATTTCGCCGCAGTATACGTAACGCGGTATACTGCTCGCTTTTCTATCGGGGAGAATTATGGATCGTATCCAGATCAAAGGGGCTCGCACCCACAATCTCAAAAACTTCGACCTGGATATCCCAAGGGACAAGCTGATTGTGATAACCGGCTTGTCCGGTTCCGGCAAGTCGTCCCTGGCGTTTGACACACTCTACGCCGAAGGCCAACGCCGTTATGTTGAATCGCTCTCTACCTACGCCCGACAGTTCCTGTCGATGATGGAAAAGCCGGACGTTGACCACATTGAGGGGTTGTCTCCGGCGATCTCAATAGAGCAAAAATCGACCTCGCACAACCCGCGCTCCACGGTCGGTACTATCACTGAGATATATGACTATCTTCGCCTGCTGTTTGCCCGGGCTGGTGAGCCTCGCTGCCCCGACCATGGTCAGCCTCTGGAAGCGCAAACGGTCAGCCAGATGGTGGACCAGGTGCTCGCCATGCCAGAGAACAGCAGACTGATGATTCTTGCCCCGGTTATTCGTGACCGCAAGGGCGAGCACTTGCAAGTCATCGATACCATGCGCAGCCAGGGCTTCATCCGTCTCCGGGTGGATGGTCAGGTATACGACATTGATGACGTTCCAGCTTTGGACAAAAAGCGCAAACATCAGATTGACGTCGTGGTCGACCGGTTCAAGGTCAAGCCCGGCCTCGAACAGCGTCTCGCGGAGAGTTTCGAAACCGCCCTCGATCTGGCTGAAGGCATCGCGCTGGTTACGGAGATGGAAGGGAAAGGCGAAGAGCACACGTTCTCCGCTCGCTATGCCTGCACCCAGTGTGGCTACGCACTGAGCGAGCTTGAGCCCAAATTATTCTCGTTTAATAATCCGGCAGGTGCCTGCCCTACGTGTGATGGCCTCGGGGTCAAACAGTTCTTTGACCCCGAAAAAATAATCCAGCACCCGGAGGCAACGCTTGCCGAAGGCGCGATCAAAGGCTGGGACAGGCGTTCCGTATACTACTTCCAACTGCTGGGCAGCGTTGCCGAATACTACGGCATTGATATGGACACGCCTTTCGTGGATCTGCCGGAGGATTTTCAGGAAACTATTCTTCACGGGTCTGGTAAGGAGAACATTACCTTCAGGTACGTTAATTCTCGCGGCCACATTATGGAAAAGGCGCACCCCTTCGAGGGCATTCTTCCGAATCTGGAGCGCCGGTATCGCGAAACTGATTCCCAGAGTATGCGCGAGGAACTGGCCAGACACCTCAGCCAACAACCCTGTAAGGATTGCAACGGCTCCCGTCTCAGACGGAGCGCACGCAACGTATTTATTGCTGACCGCACCCTCCCCGAGATGACCCACTTACCGGTGGGCGAGGCATACGATTACTTCGAGCAACTCACCCTTCCCGGTAGTCGCGGAGAGATTGCAGAGAATATCGTCAAGGAGGTCCGGCAGCGTTTGCAATTTCTGGTCAACGTGGGCCTGCAGTATCTGACCCTTGAGCGCAGCGCCGATACACTCTCCGGCGGGGAGGCCCAACGTATTCGGCTCGCCAGTCAGATTGGCGCCGGGCTTGTAGGCGTTATGTATATTCTTGACGAGCCTTCAATCGGGCTCCACCAGCGCGACAACGATCGCTTGCTGACAACTCTCACACACCTTAGAGATATCGGTAACACCGTCATCGTGGTCGAACACGATGAAGATGCTATCCGTGCCGCCGATCATGTCATTGATATCGGCCCCGGTGCTGGCATTCATGGCGGTCACATCATTGCCCAGGGCACCCCGGACGACATTATCAATAATCCGAACTCAGTGACCGGACAATACCTTAGTGGTGTTCGTGAAATCGCCATTCCAAAGCAACGCCATAGCAGCAACGGCAAGGCGCTGACCTTGACCGGTGCTACCGGCAACAATTTACAGAACGTCAGTCTCGATATTCCTCTGGGGGTGATGACTTGTATCACGGGCGTGTCGGGATCCGGCAAGTCAACCCTGATTAATAGTACGCTTTATCCGGTCGCCGCCACTAAGCTCAACAAGGCGACCACCCTGAACCACGGGCCCTATGAGAAGCTGGAAGGGCTGGAGCATCTGGATAAGGTGATCGATATTGACCAGAGCCCTATAGGGAGAACGCCACGCTCGAACCCTGCCACTTACACCGGGCTGTTTACCCCGATTCGCGAACTGTTTGCGGGCACCCAGGAAGCCCGTTCAAGGGGATACAAACCTGGCCGTTTCAGCTTCAATGTTAAAGGCGGACGATGCGAAGCCTGCCAAGGTGATGGCGTCATTAAAGTCGAAATGCATTTCCTGCCGGATGTATATGTTCCCTGTGATGTCTGCAAGGGCAAACGCTATAATCGCGAAACGCTGGAAGTCCGGTACAAAAACAAGAACATTCACGAAGTTCTTGAAATGACCGTTGAGGAAGGGCGTGAGTTCTTTGATGCCGTACCTTTCCTTGCCCGGAAACTTCAAACCCTGATCGACGTCGGTTTGTCCTATATTCATTTAGGGCAAAGTGCCGTTACGCTCTCAGGCGGCGAAGCCCAGCGGGTGAAGCTGGCGAAGGAACTATCAAAACGTGACACCGGACAAACCCTGTATATCCTTGATGAGCCAACCACAGGCCTACACTTCTATGATATCCAGCAACTCCTGACCGTACTCCAGCGCCTCCGCGACCATGGCAACACCATCATTGTCATCGAGCACAATCTGGACGTTATCAAAACGGCCGACTGGATTGTGGATCTCGGGCCAGAGGGAGGCTCAGGTGGGGGCAAGATTATCGCTGAAGGAACCCCTGAGGACGTCGCTGCGAATCCCGCCTCCTATACCGGGCATTACCTGAAGTCATTGCTCGGTTAGCCCTTTCCCAATCGGTAATACCCAAAGGCAACGGATTGCCTACAGCTATGGGCAGACGAGAACATCTCTGCCGGTTGCCCTCACCATCATTGAGCGCAAAAAAAACCGGAAGCCATGGCTTCCGGTTTTTAGTCAACGGCGAGATATTTAGTCTTCGCTGTCGTCCATTTCTTCTGCTTCAACGTCCATCGGGCGACCGATAACTTCAACATACGCCATAGGCGCATTGTCGCCAGCACGAAAACCGCACTTGAGGACCCGAAGGTAACCACCCGGACGCTCTACGAAGCGTGGACCAAGCTCATTGAACAGCTTGGCTACCACTGCGTCGTCGCGAAGGCGAGAAAACGCCAGACGACGGTTCGCGACCGAATCTTTCTTAGAAAGCGTGATCAAAGGTTCCGCTACCCGACGAAGTTCTTTCGCTTTCGGGAGCGTCGTTTTGATCAGCTCGTGCTCAACCAGTGACGCAGTCATGTTACGGAACATGGCCTTGCGATGCGCACTGGTCCTGTTGAACTTACGACCACTCTTACGATGACGCATTGCTCTGATTCCTTACCTTAAACTACCAATTCGGCGATTAACCGCCCAGAACCCGGTCGTCGCCACGAAGGCTCGCCGGTGGCCAGTTATCCAGACGCATTCCCAGGGACAGCCCGCGCGAAGCGAGTACATCCTTAATCTCGGTGAGCGACTTTTTACCCAGGTTAGGCGTCTTGAGCAGCTCAACTTCAGTGCGCTGAATAAGATCGCCGATGTAGTAAATATTCTCAGCTTTCAAGCAGTTCGCTGAACGTACCGTCAACTCAAGATCATCTACCGGACGCAACAGAATAGGATCAATTTCCTCCTCTTCTTCCACGCGTTCAGGTTCTTTCTCATGATCGAAATCAACAAATACAGCCAGCTGTTGCTGGAGAATGGTTGCGGCACGACGGATCGCCTCTTCAGGGTCAATCGTTCCGTTGGTCTCCAGATCAATCACCAGCTTGTCCAGATCAGTACGCTGCTCTACGCGGGCACTTTCAACCGCGTAAGAAACTCTGCGAACTGGGCTAAACGTGGCGTCCAGCTGCAAGCGTCCAATCGCTCGGGTCTCATCTTCCTCTAGCCCCCGCTGATCGGCAGCTTCATAACCACGGCCCCGCGCTACCTTCAGCCGCATGTTCAATTCACCATTCGCACTCAGGTGACATATCACATGCTCTGGATTGGCAATCTCGACGTCGTGATCCAGCTTGATGTCACCAGCAGTCACAACACCTGGACCTTTCTTGCTGATGGAAACTTCAGCCTCATCTCGGCTGCCCATTTTCAATGCGACACCTTTAAGATTCAGAAGAATCTCAATAACGTCTTCCTGAACACCCTCAATGGCACTGTATTCGTGTAGGACACCGTCGATTTGCGCTTCGGTGACTGCACAGCCCGGCATTGAAGACAGAAGTATACGTCGGAGTGCGCTCCCCAAAGTATGCCCAAAACCTCTTTCCAGAGGCTCCAGAGTCACTTTGGCACGCGTGCCACTCGATTCCTTCACGTCAATGGTACGAGGTGTCAATAACTCATGTACTGAACGCTGCATAGACGCCCCTATCTACTCTCGTGGGTAACTGGGCTTTACTTGGAGTAAAGCTCGACGATGAGGTTCTCGTTGATGTCGGACGGCAATTCCGTACGTTCCGGAGTTGCCTTGTAAACGCCGGACATCTTGTTGGCGTCGACCTCTACCCAGCTTACCGGTGCGCGATTGGCGGAAAGATCCAGCGCGCCTTTAACGCGTAGCTGATTCTTCGCCTTTTCGCGAATGCTCACAACATCACCTGGTCTTACTTGATAAGAAGGAATGTTTACCACCTTATCGTTGATCAGGATCGCCTTGTGAGACACAAGCTGACGGGACTCTGCACGGGTCGAACCAAAACCCATGCGATACACTACGTTGTCGAGACGACCTTCAAGCAGTTGCAGCAGGTTTTCACCAGTTGCACCCTTGATACGAGCTGCCTCGGCATAGTAATTCCGGAATTGTTTTTCAAGTACGCCATAAATCCGACGAACTTTCTGTTTTTCACGAAGCTGCACGCCATATTCGGACAGACGACCGCGCCGCGCACCATGCTGACCCGGAGGGGTCTCAATGTTGCACTTCGAGTCGAGGGCGCGCACGCCGCTCTTCAAAAAAAGATCTGTCCCTTCACGACGAGACAGCTTACATTTCGGGCCTATGTAACGAGCCATATTTCACTGTCTCCTGTGTTAAACGCGGCGCTTCTTGGGCGGACGACAACCGTTGTGTGGAATCGGTGTCACATCAGTGATGTTAGTGATCTTGTACCCGCAGCCATTCAGCGCGCGCACAGCGGATTCACGTCCGGGCCCAGGACCCTTAACCTCTACATCCAGGTTTTTAAGGCCGTATTCAGCAGCCGCATTACCGGCTCTTTCAGCTGCTACCTGCGCAGCAAAAGGTGTGCTTTTACGTGACCCACGAAAACCGGAACCACCGGAAGTGGCCCAGGACAATACATTGCCCTGACGGTCAGAAATGGTCACGATCGTGTTGTTGAAGGAAGCGTGGATGTGCGCGACGCCATCAACAACCGTCTTTTTCACCTTTTTACGGGTACGTGTACCTGGCTTTGCCATGATTGCCTACCTGTTTACTTGCGAATAGGTTTGCGAGGACCTTTACGGGTGCGAGCGTTGGTCTTGGTGCGCTGGCCACGGACAGGCAGTCCATGACGGTGACGCAGACCACGAAAACAACCGAGATCCTTCAAACGCTTAATGTTCATCTGAACTTCACGACGCAGATCGCCCTCGACGCTCAGCTTACCCACTTCAGTGCGAAGTGACTCAAGCTGCTCATCGGACAGGTCTTTAACCTTGACGTCCGGCTTAACGCCGGTTGCATCGCAAAGCTTCTGGGCTGCCGTCTTCCCGACTCCAAAAATATAAGTCAGAGAGATAACAGCATGTTTGTGATCGGGTATATTGACACCGGCTATACGTGCCATCCAAATTACTCCGCGTTCAAAGCTTTGCTGTGTGAATTTTCCGCCACAAAATAGGGCGCGAAATAATAGCGCCTGACCCATTAAAGGTCAAGCGCTACGATTTCGTGCCCCTCGCGACCAAGACAATACCCTGACGGGTACTTAGCCCTGACGCTGCTTGTGGCGAGGCTCCGAGCAAATGACTCTTACTGAGCCATTGCGACGAATTACTTTGCAGTTACGGCAAATTTTCTTTACCGAAGCGCGTACTTTCATTGTCGACTCCAGTTTTCAAGGGGAACGTTATCAGTTCCGACTATAGCCCTTGAGATTGGATTTTTTCATCAGCGATTCATACTGATGAGACATCAGGTGAGATTGAACCTGGGCCATAAAATCCATCACGACGACTACAACAATCAGCAGTGAGGTACCACCCAAGTAGAACGGTACATTCCCGGCCACCATCAGAAACTGAGGGAACAGGGACACAGCTGCGATATACATCGCACCAAACAGAGTCAGGCGCGTCAGAACACCGTCAATGTACTTGGCAGTCTGCTCACCAGGACGTATCCCGGGGATAAACGCACCAGAACGCTTGAGGTTGTCAGCCACTTCTCTCGGGTTATACATCAATGCCGTATAGAAGAAGCAAAAGAATACCACTGCAGCCGCGAACAAAATTATGTACAGGGGCTGACTCGGGGCAAGCGCTTGGGAAATATCGCTCAGCCATTCCATACCTTCACCTTGCCCAAACCACTGCCCCAGAGATGCCGGAAACAGAAGAATCGACGAAGCAAAAATAGGCGGAATGACACCGGCCATATTAACCTTCAACGGCAAATGGCTGGATTGCTGGGCAAATACGCGACGTCCCTGCTGTCGCTTCGCATAGTTAATCGTCAAACGACGTTGACCACGCTCCATGAACACCACAAAGCCCACCACCGCGATGGCAAGCACAGCAATACCCAGCACAACGAGCAAGCTCATTTCACCGCTACGCGCCTGCTCGAGAGTTTGACCAATCGCGCCAGGAAGACCAGCTACAATCCCTGCGAAGATCAGCAGCGATATGCCGTTGCCTACGCCACGCTCAGTGATCTGCTCACCCAGCCACATCATGAATACCGCACCGCTGACAAACGAAACGACCGCTACAAAATGAAAACTGAAACTGTCGTTGAATGTCACGCCTTGCGATGCCAAACCAACGGAAATGCCCATGCCCTGGACCAGCGCCAGAATCACCGTGCCATAACGAGTGTACTGACTTATCTTGCGCCGGCCTGCCTCGCCTTCCTTTTTCAGTTGCTCAAGCGTCGGACTTACCGCCGTCATAAGCTGCATGATAATTGAGGCAGAGATATAAGGCATGATGCCAAGAGCGAAAATACTCATCCGCTCCAACGCACCACCAGAAAACATATTGAACATACTCAGGATGGTACCCTGATTCTGTTCAAACAACGCTGCAAGACGATCCGGATTGATACCTGGTACTGGTATGTGCGCACCGATTCGGTACACCAACAGCGCCAGGAAAACAAACCAGAGCCGCGAACGCAGCTCTGCAAGTCCTTTTCCCGCACCCGCAGGCAATGATGATGTCTTGGCCATTTGGTCCTCGACTCGCCTTAGTCTTCGACTTTTCCGCCCGCAGCAGTAATTGCCTCACGAGCGCCTTTTGTCACTTTCAGACCTTTAACGGTCACAGGACGAGTCAACTCACCTGACAGAATAACTTTCGCAAACCGAATTTCATCGCGAATGATATCCGCCTTCTTCAAGGCAGCAAGATCGACTACGTCGCCTTCTACAACAGCCAATTCGTTCAAACGAATCTCGGCTACATAGCGTGCTTGACGCGATGTAAAACCAAACTTCGGCAGACGACGAGCCAACGGCTGCTGACCGCCCTCAAAACCCGGAGCGACACTGCCACCTGAGCGGGCTTTCAAACCTTTGTGGCCGCGACCTGCTGTCTTGCCAAGGCCACTACCGATGCCACGCCCTACTCGTTTGGCCGTGGGACGTGAACCTGGCTCTGGACTAAGTTCGTTCAGACGCATCTTAGTTCTCCTCTACCCGGACCATGTAGCTGACCCGGTTTACCATACCGCGAACCGAAGGGGTATCTTCCACTTCAACGGTATGACCGATTTTGCGAAGACCCAGGCCCTTAACACATTTTTTGTGGTTTGGCTGGCAGCCAATCGGGCTGCGGGTCAGTGTTACTTTCATCATTGTCTTTGCGTTAGCCATGACTTCAACCCAGAATATCTTCCACGGTCTTGCCGCGCTTGGCTGCTATATCTTCAGGAGCATGCATGCCCTGAAGACCCTTGATAGTGGCACGGACCACGTTGACCGGATTGGTCGAGCCGTAACACTTTGACAGCACGTTATGAACACCTGCCACTTCCAGTACTGCACGCATCGCGCCACCGGCAATGATACCTGTACCGTCCGATGCAGGCTGCATGTATACCTTCGAGGCACCATGATTGGCCTTGATGGGATACTGCAGAGTAGTGCCATCCAAAGGCACGTCTACCATATTCTTGCGCGCAGCTTCCATCGCTTTCTGGATTGCAACTGGCACTTCACGTGCCTTGCCACGACCAAAGCCAACTCGACCTTTACCATCGCCCACTACAGTCAATGCTGTGAAAGCGAAAATACGACCGCCCTTGACCACTTTGGCTACGCGATTCACCTGAACCAGCTTTTCCTGGAGCTCAGGCGCCTTCTGTTCGTTAACGCTCATCTTCTCCACCTCTTAGAATTGCAAGCCAGCTTCGCGGGCCGAATCGGCTAATGCCTGGACCCGACCATGATAACGGTAACCCGAGCGGTCAAAAGCTACCTGCTCGACACCTGCTGCCTTCGCGCGCTCAGCAATCAGCTGGCCCACTTTTTTAGCAGCGTCCACGTTACCAGTCGCGCCCTGGCGCAGCTCTTTATCCAACGTGGAGGCAGACGCCAGCACTTTGCTGCCGTCAGCGGTAGTGACCTGGGCATACATATGCCTTGGTGTACGATGTACACACAAGCGATTAGAGCCCAGCTCACGGATCTTAATGCGCACTTTACGTGCGCGACGCAATCTTTCGTTATTCGCGCTCATAGTCCCGCCTTATTTCTTCTTGGCTTCTTTGCGTCTGACCTGCTCATCCGCATAACGCACACCTTTACCTTTGTAAGGCTCGGGTGGACGGAACGCACGAATGTCAGCAGCGACCTGGCCAACCTGTTGCTTGTCGATCCCGCGGATAACAACTTCCGTTTGGGTCGGAGTTTCTACGGTGATCCCCTCGGGCAGCTCATATTCGACCGGGTGCGAAAAACCCAGAGTCAGATTAAGCTTCTTACCTTGCGCTTGGGCACGGTAACCAACGCCCACAAGCTGTAGCTTGCGTTCGAAGCCCGCAGTAACACCAGTGACCATATTATTGATCAGAGCACGGGTCGTTCCTGCAAGAGCGCGGGACTGTTTTGCACCATCGCGGGCGGCAAAGCGAAGAGTATTTTCTTCCTGCTTTACTTCGACAACGTGATGCACGGTGATTTGAAGTGCTCCTTTGGAGCCCTTCACATTGATTTCCTGTCCGTTCAGCTTTACCTCAACACCGGAAGGCAGCACGACAGGATTATTGGCAACCCTGGACATGTGATTCTCCTAAAATACGGTGCAGATGACTTCGCCACCCACGCCGGCAGCACGTGCGGCGCGGTCCGTCATAACGCCTTTCGACGTCGAGACAATCGCGACTCCCAAACCACCGGAAACCTTCGGCAGTTCCCCAGCGCCTTTATACTGGCGCAGACTCGGACGGCTGACCCGTTTGATAGCCTCGATAACCGGCTTACCCTCAAAATACTTAAGAGCAATGGTCAGCTCGGGTTTGGCATCAGCTGAAACAGAAAAATCCTGAACGTAACCCTCGTCTTTCAACACTTGGGCGACGGAGATTTTCATTTTTGAAGACGGCATAGCCACATCTGCTTTTGCTGCCATCTGTGCATTACGAATACGTGTAAACATATCCGCAAGCGTGTCTTGCATGCTCATCGGTATGAGACTCCTGATCTTTTTAGTTGTGCAGCGGCGCGCCGCACCGCTTACCAACGGGCACCCTTAATAAAAGGGGCCTACGTCACCAACTTGCTTTAGTCAGACCAGGAACGTCACCGCGCATACCCGCTTCACGCAACTTAATACGCGAAAGCTTGAATTTACGCAGGACGCCGTGGGGGCGACCAGTAATTTGGCAACGATTCCGAAGACGCGACGGGCTTGCATCACGGGGAAGCTTCTGCAGCTTCACCTGAGCATCCCAGCGGTCATCATCGCTGGAGTTCGGGTTCTTAATAACTGCCTTGAGCTCAGCACGCTTGGCCGCAAATTTTGCGACCGTTTGCTCGCGCTTGAGCTCACGGTTTTTCATGGACACCTTAGCCATTACATTCGGTCCTTATTTCTTGAACGGAAAGCCAAAGGCTTTCAGCAATTCACGGCCTTCATCATCGGTGGCAGCTGAGGTGGTGATCGTAATATCCATCCCGCGGATCTTGTCGACTTTGTCATACTCGATCTCAGGAAAAATAATTTGCTCACGCACACCCATGCTGTAGTTACCGCGACCGTCAAAGGATTTCGGGCTCAGACCACGGAAGTCACGAACTCGCGGAATCGCGATATGAACAAGCCGGTCGAAGAAATCCCACATACGCTCACCGCGCAGCGTGACCTTGCAACCGATCGGCCAACCTTCACGAATCTTGAAACCCGCTACCGACTTACGCGCCTTGGTGACAACCACTTTTTGACCTGCCAGACGCTCAAGATCCGCGACTGCGTTTTCAATCAGTTTCTTGTCACCTACCGCTTCACCGACACCCATATTCAGGGTAATCTTTTCGATACGAGGCACCTGCATGATGTTCTTGTAGCCGAACTCCTGCCGCAGGGCTGGTATCACTTCCTGTTTGTACTGCTCTTTCATATTAAGCATCGTAACCACCACCGCTTACTGGCTATCGACAACTTCACTCGTGGACTTAAATATCCGCGACTTCGCACCGTCTTCCTTGATCTGGAAGCCAACACGATCGGCTTTGCCGGTCTGCGGATTAAAAATAGCCACGTTTGAAGCCTGGATAGGTGCTTCTTTCTCGACGATGCCACCTTGGGTGCCAGCCATCGGGTTTGGCTTGGTGTGTTTCTTGATCATATTGATCCCGGAAACAATTACCTTACCATCGTCCTGAACTTTCAGGATCTTACCACGTTTGCCTTTGTCTTTCCCCGTAGTGACGATTACTTCGTCATCTCGTTTAATCTTTTTCATAACCGGCCTCTAGTCCTTACAGTACTTCGGGTGCCAGCGAAATAATCTTCATGAACTTTTCATTCCGCAGTTCGCGAGTCACCGGCCCGAAAATACGGGTACCGATTGGCGCATCCTGGTTGTTCAGAAGTACAGCCGCATTACCGTCGAAGCGAATCAACGAACCGTCTGGGCGACGAACGCCCTTACGGGTGCGCACAACAACAGCTTTAAGTACCTGGCCTTTCTTCACCTTACCCCGTGGGATGGCTTCCTTAACGGTTACCTTGATGATATCCCCCACGCTGGCATAACGCCGGTGTGAACCGCCCAGGACCTTGATGCACATTACTTGCCGTGCACCGCTATTGTCCGCGACTTCAAGCATTGTTTGAGTCTGAATCATGGTTATTCTCCAGCAGAAACCACTTTGCCGTTACGACAAGACTCACCGTCCGGGCGAGTTACACCTTCGATGCGTGTTCGACAACATCTACCAGGGCCCAGCTTTTGGTCTTGGAGACCGGACGGGTTTCCTGGATTGTAACGATGTCACCAATGTTGCACTGATTGTTCTCGTCATGAGCGTGAATTTTGGTTGAGCGCTTGAGGTACTTCCCGTACAGCGGGTGCTTTACCTGGCGCTCCACCAGAACCACAATGGATTTCTCCATTTTATTACTCACGACCTTGCCGCTCAGGGTTCTGGCAGTTTTGGTAGCTTCGGTCATGTCACTGTCCTGCCTTTTCATTCAAAACTGTTTTCACACGAGCGATATCGCGCCGCACCTTACCTACGAGGTGTGACTGATTCAGCTGACCTGTCGCCTTACGCATGCGAAGGTTGAACTGCTCCTTCAGGAGATCGACCAGCTCTTTATTCAGCTCTTCGACTGATTTCTCACGCAGCTCTATTGCTTTCATCACATCACCGTCCTCGTAACAAAGGTGGTCATCACAGGCAGCTTTGCAGCGGCCAGCGTGAAGGCTTCACGCGCGACTTCCTCAGGAACGCCTTCCATCTCGTACAACATGCGGCCTGGCTTAATTTCAGCGACCCAGTACTCGACAGAACCCTTACCTTTACCCATTCGTACTTCAAGCGGCTTGCCAGTAATCGGCTTGTCCGGAAAGATCCGAATCCAGATCTTGCCGCCCCGCTTGATCCGACGAGTCATGGTACGACGTGCCGCCTCAATCTGGCGGGCAGTTATACGTCCACGAGTCGTCGCTTTCAATCCGTATTCACCGAAGCTCACCTTGTTAGCGCGGTGAGCAAGACCGGTGTTACGGCCTTTCATTACCTTGCGAAATTTGGTGCGTTTTGGTTGCAGCATTTGAGTGCCCCTTTACTTAGAACCTTTCTTCCCAGAGGCTTTCTTGTCAGCACGGACCTGTTCCATACCACCAAGAATCTCACCTTTGAAGATCCATACCTTGACGCCGATAACGCCGTAAGTGGTATGCGCTTCGTAGGTTGCGTAATCTATATCTGCACGTAATGTGTGCAGCGGAACACGACCTTCGCGATACCACTCGGAACGTGCGATTTCAGCACCCCCAAGACGACCACCTACCTGAATCTTGATGCCTTTGGCGCCCTGGCGCATCGCGTTTTGTACCGCACGCTTCATAGCACGACGGAACATGACACGGCGTTCAAGCTGACCAGCTACGTTTTGCGCAACCAGGCGAGCATCCAGATCCGGCTTGCGGACCTCTTCGATGTTGATGTGCACCGGCACTCCCATCATGTCGCTTACTTCACGACGCAGACGGTCAACATCTTCACCCTTCTTCCCGATAACAATACCCGGGCGGGCTGTATGGATCGTGATACGGGCGTTCTGAGCAGGGCGCTCGATCACAATCTTGCTGACAGACGCCTTTACCAGGCGCTTGTCCAGGAACGTGCGAACCTCAATATCATTCAGGAGGTTTTTCGCGTATTCCGCTTTCTCCGCATACCAAACTGAGTTGTGCTCTTTGATCACACCCAGGCGCATGCCGGTTGGATTTACTTTATGACCCATCTGAGCATCTCCTACTTGTCGGCGACCTTGACGGTTATATGACAGGTGCGCTTGAAAATCCGATCAGCGCGCCCCTTGGCTCTCGCCTTGATACGCTTGAGCGTCGGACCTTCATCCACCATGATGGTGGCAACCCGCAACTCGTCAACGTCCAGACCTTCGTTATGCTCAGCATTGGCAATGGCTGACTCAAGAGCTTTCTTGATAACAACCGCCGCCTTTTTCGGGCTGAAAGTCAGAATGTTCAGGGCGTCCTCAACAGCCTTACCGCGAACCTGATCTGCGACAAGACGTGCTTTCTGAGCTGAGAGGCGAGCGCCCTTATACTTAGCCGCTACTTCCATTTCTATTCCCCTCGCGATCAGCGTTTAGCTTTCTTGTCGGCAGCATGGCCACGGTAGGTTCGCGTAGACGCGAACTCACCCAGCTTATGACCGACCATGTCTTCGGTGACATGAACGGGCACGTGTTGCTTGCCGTTGTGAACTGCAATGGTCAGGCCAACCATCTCTGGAAACACTGTTGAACGACGCGACCAGGTCTTGATTGGTCGCTTGTCGTTCGCTTCCAGAGCTGCCTCGACCTTCTTCAACAGATGCAGGTCTATAAAAGGACCTTTCTTTAAAGAACGTGGCACAGCAATTACCTCTATGTAGTCGTTTACTTGGCTGAACGACGACGTACTATCATCTTGTCAGTACGTTTGTTCTTACGAGTCTTATGCCCTTTGGTTGGAACACCCCAGGGAGTTACAGGGTGACGCCCACCAGAGGTACGCCCTTCACCACCGCCATGCGGGTGGTCAACTGGGTTCATAGCAACACCACGTACTGTTGGTCTTTTACCGCGCCAACGTGATGCACCCGCTTTACCAAGCTGCTTGAGGCTGTGTTCGCTGTTGGACACTTCGCCCAACGTGGCGCGACAGTCGACAAGCACCTTTCGCATTTCCCCTGACCGGAGGCGTATAGTTGCATACGCACCTTCCCGGGCAACCAGCTGTACGGATGCGCCCGCACTGCGAGCCAGCTGAGCACCTTTGCCAGGCTTGAGTTCGACGCAGTGAATCACAGAACCGACCGGAATATTCCGGAGCGGAAGTGTGCTTCCTACTTTTATCGGCGCGTCGATGCCGGAGCGCACAGGATCTCCAATCTGAACACCTTTGGGAGCGATAATGTAACGGCGCTCGCCATCGGCATACTTCAGGAGTGCAATGTGCGCAGAGCGGTTCGGGTCATATTCCAGGCGTTCTATAGTCGCCGGAATACCATCTTTCGTCCGCTTAAAGTCAATGACACGGTAGTGACGCTTGTGGCCACCACCAATGTGACGAGTAGTGATGCGACCAAAATGGTTGCGCCCACCCGATTTACTAAGAGTTTCGACCAACGGCTCGTATGGGCTACCTTTGTGCAGGTCAGGGTTGTAGAGCTTTACAACATGACGGCGGCCAGGAGATGTTGGCTTGGTTTTGACGATCGGCATATTACGACCCCTTTACCTTATTCCACATCCAGAAAATCGATGTCCTGACCTTCCGCAAGCTTCACATAAGCCTTACGAATGTCATTACGCTTACCGAAACCGCGGGCAGTGCGTTTGAGCTTGCCCTTACGGTTCATAATCTGAACACCTTCGACGGTAACGTTGAACAGTTGCTCAACAGCTTTTTTAACCTCAGGCTTGGTCGCGTCAGTGGCAACACGAAACACCACCTGCCCACGCTCGGACGCCATTGAGGTTTTTTCTGACACGTGCGGCCCCAGCAGAACCTGATAAATACGTTCCTGATTCATCCCAGCATCTCCTCAATTTTCTTAAGAGCCGGAACGGTCACGACAACCTTCTCAAAGGCCACAAGGCTAACCGGATCGAGACCTGCAACATCACGCACATCAATGTGCGGCACGTTACGGGACGCCAGGTGAAGGTTCTGCTCGACATTCTCGGCGAGGATAAGAGCGTTATTAACACCGATATCCTTCAGCTTTGCATTGAACGCCTTGGTCTTGGGAGTTTCGACACTAAAGTCGTCCACAATTACCAAACGCTCCTGACGAACCAGCTCGGAAAAAATGGAGCACAGAGCAGCGCGGTACATCTTGCGGTTAACTTTTTGCTCGAAGTTTTGAGGCTTGGCAGCAAATGTCACACCACCAGAGCGCCAAAGAGGGCTTCTGATAGTACCTGCACGGGCACGACCAGTGCCTTTCTGACGCCAGGGCTTCTTACCGCCACCCCGAACTTCTGAACGCGTTTTTTGGGCCCGAGTTCCCTGCCGACCACCTGCCATATAGGCAGTGACGACCTGATGAACCAGCGCCTCGTTAAAATCTTTGGCAAACGCGATATCGGAAACAGAGATTCCTTTACCGCTACCTGTAATAGTCAATTCCATCGCACCGCTCCTCAGGCTTTAACTGCAGGCTTGATGACAACGTCGCTACCGGTAGCACCTGGAATAGCACCACGAATCAGCAGCAAGTTGCGCTCAGCGTCGACACGGACAACCTGAAGGTTCTGCACAGTAACCTGCGCGTTGCCCATCTGGCCCGCCATCTTTTTGCCTTTGAAAACACGACCCGGAGTCTGGTTCTGGCCAATGGAGCCCGGTGCGCGATGAGACAGGGAGTTACCGTGGGTGGCATCCTGCATAGTGAAGTTCCAACGCTTAACACCACCTTGGAAGCCCTTACCTTTGGACTGCCCGGTAGCATCAACCACTTGACCTTCTTCGAAAACGGTCGCCTTGATTTCACCACCGGCTACCAGATCTTCGCCTTCGCCATCAGCCAGGCGGAATTCCCATAGTCCACGACCGGCTTCAACGCCCGCCTTGGCAAAATGGCCCGCTGCGCTTTTGGCGACACGAGAAGATCGACGCTTACCGACGGTTACCTGAACCGCACGATAGCCGTCGCTTTCGAGAGTTTTGAGTTGAGTGATACGGTTAGCATCAACCTCAATCACGGTGACAGGCAGCGCCTGACCGTCTTCCGTAAAAATACGGGTCATACCGGCCTTGCGACCGACAATACCAATTGCCATGTTTCACCTCTTAAGTGTACGGGGCTCTCACCCTCTATGGCCTTAAATGACAGTTACACTAGCAACCAACACACCCGTGTTAGCCGAGGCTTATCTGAACGTCTACACCTGCTGCCAGATCCAGTTTCATCAAAGCATCTACTGTCTTTTCCGTCGGCTCAACGATGTCGAGCAAACGCTTGTGTGTACGGATTTCATACTGATCGCGCGCATCTTTATTGACGTGCGGAGAAACCAGGATGGTGTACTTTTCCTTCCGCGTCGGCAGAGGGATTGGCCCGCGCACCTGAGCGCCGGTACGTTTTGCCGTATCGACGATCTCCTGCGTTGACTGATCGATCAGGCGATAATCAAACGCCTTTAACCGAATTCTGATTTTTTGGCTTTGCATTTTGCACCAAACTCCACTCGTAGCAGCTAGTTCTAGCCGACCTTAAAAAAAGGAGCCGCATTGTATGCAGAATGCCCGACCCTGTCAAGCAGGCTTCTTCTGCTACAGGATCGGGCAACACAACTCCGGATAGAAAAAGGGGCTGCATTTGCAGCCCCTTCTCTGCAAGGAACCGAGCGAGTCTTACTCGACGATCTTTGCAACGACCCCTGCACCAACCGTACGGCCACCTTCGCG
>NZ_JBBEBW010000011.1:0-117529 GCF_040882185.1 Marinobacter sp.
AATCGTGAACCGCCGTGGTACGGAACCGTATGCCCGGTGGTGTGAGAGGACGGGGGAGGTGACTCCCCCTCCTACTAGATTGTTGAGGACTAGTGGGGTTTATAAATACCCGAACTCCGCCATGGCATACTTGACTCGTTTTTCGGGAGAATAATGCGGCTTTCTTAAAGCCTCCACTTTTTGCAGTCTGGGCATCAGGCCCCGGCCGTTCGCGATCTGGATCGCCAGCCCGGGGCGGGCGTTCAGTTCCAGCAACAGTGGCCCCTGTTGGGCATCAACAACCAAATCCACGCCCATGTAGCCAAGGCCCGTTGCTTCGTAACAGCGGGAGGCCATGAGCAACATCGTCTCCCATTCCTCAATGATGAGGTTTTCCAGGGCAAGCCCGTTATCAGGATGAAGCAAAACCGGCCTGTTATACTGCACCGCGTTCAGACCCCTGCCCGTGGCAATGTCCAGGCCGACGCCCACGGCGCCCTGGTGAAGATTTGCCTTGCCGTCAGAAGCTTTGGTGGCGAGTCTTAGCATAGCCATGACCGGGTAGCCCTGGAAGACTACAATGCGTATATCGGGCACACCCTGAAAAGAGTATTTGGAGAGCGAGGGAGCTGACTGGATCAGATCTTCCACAATGGCAACATCAGGGGCGCCACCGAGGGAATACAGCCCTGCAAGGATATTTGAGAGATGACGCTCCAGTGCGCCGACCGTAATGGCGGTGCCGGAGGCCTTGATATAGTGATCGCCCTCGCGTCGCAGGATAACCAGTATACCTTTGCCCCCGGAGCCTTTGGCGGGTTTGATCGCAAAACCTTCCAGTAAATCTGCGCGTTCCCGGAAGTGAGATATCTCATGCTGCTGGGTAATAACCTGCAACAGTCTGGGCGTTGTAACCTCGTACTCAGCCGCGATCAACTTTGTTTTAAGCTTGTTATCGACCAATGGATAGGCACGGCGGTCATTGTATTTGCCAATATAACCGACGTTCCGACGGTTCATATTGAGCATACCGAGCTTGTTCAGCTGTCGGGGGGAGATCCACTTCATCCCTCGTAAGCCTTCATGGGATAAAACCGGCGCAGCTCAGTGAGCTTGTATCCGGTGTACTGACCGAGAAGCAGGATAACGCCTAATAACGTCAAATGAAGCTCGGGAAAGTTGAAGGTTATGTGCTTTGCCAACGGAGCGCTCATGGCGAGATAAGCGCAAATCGCGACGAACAGGCTGCCGGTACCCTGAATAAAGACCTCGTGTGCGCCTTCTTCCTCCCAAAGAATCGACATACGTTCAATGGTCCAGGCCAAAATGATCATCGGGAAGAAGGTTACGGTCATGCCCGCACTGAAGCCCATTTGATAACCCACGATACTGATGCCGGTGGTGATAAAGATAACCAGAATGATCAGAGCTGATATTCGAGATACCAGTAACAGGTTGAGACTGGAGAGATAACCTCGCATCAGCAGTCCCAGCGCGACCACCGAAACAAAGGCAACGAGGCCCGGAATGAGTGATGTCTGTACGAACGCGACAGCAATCAGCACGGGCATGAAGGTACCCGAGGTTTTAACGCCGATAACAATTCGCATGAACGCCACCACCAACGCACCCAATGGCAACAGGAGCAACATGCGGAACATGCTTTGTTCTTCTATCGGCAACTGATAAAGACTGAACAGCCCGAGGCCGTTGGCACTGGATTCCATGCGTGAAAGCTGGAGTGCCGGAATCGTCTGGCGGAGCATAGAGAAGCTGATCTGGGAATTGGTGCCGCCTACCAGGTCAATCAGGGAGTTGGCCTCCTGACGCCATAGCACGACGTCTTCCGGCAAGCCTTGCTCGCCGGTTGTCGGGCTAAATGTCAGCCAGTTCTCGCCGTTATAAATTTGTAAAAAAGGCCGCAAAGGCTGGCGGCGTCTGGCATCTTCGAGCTTCAACCCATCCGCTACGCGGGCCGGAATGTTGGCATGGTTAAGCATGCGGGTGAGCAAGCCAATATCGTTGTCGCCGGACATTAACAGTGTCGTGTTCTGGTTTGGGTCCTCGGACTGCATCAGCTTGATCAGTTCCCGGGTGAAACTTTCCGGGGAACTGGATCTCGCGGCCGCTTGCTGAAGAGTTTCCCGCACAGCGGTTGCCTGGGGTTCTTCCCAGAAAATAGCCTCCGGCCGGGGCGCGCGCTCGAGAGGCGCAGGCTGGGCAGTATCGTCCGGTATGAGCTGGACTTTAAAATAGAGCGTTTGCTGACCATCAGCGTTACGAATGGTCCACTCGCCACGCCGGTTGCCATCCTCTTCAACAATGGAAAAACCATAGCCCGGTGAAGCTGCCTGCTCGGATAGCAGCCGAAACCCGGGAGGTGCATCGGGGATATTGAGGTTGACCAGTATCGGCTCGTCCTGGGCTTCAAAATCGACTCGGGCTTCAACCATCCATACTGGGCGTTGTTCACCGGCCAGCCAGGGAATACCCAGTTCCATGTGGCGGAAAATCGCCAATGCAATTCCAGCAGCCATCAACAGAAATATGGCGAAATAAAACGGTAGGCGGGAGCGGGAAGTCAATTGTTTAGATCCCCATCATCTGGCAGAGGTTTTGACAATTCGGTGGCGAATTCTTTTCCGACGTCGATCAGCATGACATCCCGGAGAATATTGCGACCGATCAGCACCGGATGGCTGAGGTGTTCACGATCAGATAAGGTAAACTCCGCCTGCTGCTGATGATCGCCTATAGCAAATTGCAGCTCAACCACCGCCCGGCGCTCGGAATCTTCATCGTTGGACTGGATGATTTTTGCGTTTCTGGCTATTTCGCGTTCGAGTGTCTTCAGTTCACCTTCGGAGCCCGGTACCGGCACGTCGAAACGCACCCAGTCCTGACCATCCCGCTCAAAGCGCCGGATATCGCGGGCGTCCATTGACGAAGTGGTTGCTCCGCTGTCGATGCGGGCTTCATAGGTCAGGCTCGGTCCGACCAGAAAAAATTTCTCACGCTCCCCTACAATGACTTTGCCGTTCAGGCGCTCCATTCTCCCTGAGTCCTCCTGACTTGGTTGCGGGTTGACGGCGCACGTCTCTACCTCTGGGAGTGGGGGGCATTCAGGCCCTTCAACTTGCTCCCGTATGGCATCGAGAACTCTCTGGGTGTCAGCAGAGTTCTGGTCAATAAGGAACTGATGCTGGCCAAGAGTCTGTTGCTTGATAAACGTAATATCCGCCTGTTGTCGGGACATGGCAGAATTAAGGTCGCCGAGATCATTCTTGTCGACAAAGTAGGCATTGCTTGAGCAGCCCGTCAGTAAAAGAGCGCCGGTCAGAGAGAGCGCGGAGAAAGCAGGCAAGTGGAAACTGCACAGTGGCATTCAGAACCTCTTCATCAGTCACCGTCGGGCTGTCCCGTCTGGCGACGCTATGTTATTTAATGGGTCGACCTGTTATAGCTCCCCCGTATGGGGCAAAGCGACAAAAGTATACAATAATCTGTCGCTTAAAGGGTGATACGGAACATTAACTTAGTGGAAGGTAAACATAGTCAAGTTGACATCAGGTTGACGGATTGCCAGAGGTTTTGGACAGCAAGTGATCGTCGTTCACAATATCACCGGAGCGTAGGTAATCTTGAACATCGGGGGAGCAATTGAGGTAAAAGAGTAGAAATTCCCGTTGGATATCCTGGTCCTGAATTCTGGAGGCGTAATGGATGAGCTCCCGAATGCCGTCATCAGTATTACACTTAAAGGTACGCCCAAACCGTTGTTCAATGAGATAAGTAAGCCGTTCGAGGTGAAGCTCACCGGTGTGAGTCATGCGTGAGGATAGGCTAAGAGGCTGATCGACATCGGAAGCATCGTTCGGATTTATCTCTGGATACCCCATTGTTTTTCGCCAGAGCTCTTTCAGCATGTTTATGTCCTCTTGTCTTCTGGCCGGTAAGACTCCCCAAGCCCATATATGTTTCGGCATGAAGTATCCTGAAGACGCCTGTAATTATTAAAGTATATTATGGCTTTAGTCCAGCAAGAGATCCCCCCGCACAGTACAATGTCTCAAATTTCAGGGATTTTTTTTATAATCATTCTTAATGACATAAACAGAGGAATACTGCGTGCTTGAGACTGCGGTTGCGGACGTAATTTCAGAGCCTGTTTTGCTGGTTATCTTCACCGCACTGGTGGTGATTAGCATGGTTCTTATGGTGGCTTTTCAGTCTGCTCGGCGTGATAGTCGGCAGTTGAAGAGTCAGGTCGAAGCCATGGCTACAGAGATTGAATCCAGCCGTGAAAGCTTGCGGGAACAAGAGCTGACAATGGCTATGCGGGCTCAACAGGATGGCCAGAATGAAGAGTCGCTGAGGCAGCTCAAAGCCGATCTCCAACAGGCAAGTCACGACGCAGAGCGCTGGCGGCAAACTTCAGCCAGCCTTGAAAACCGGGTGGCGGCGCTGGGTTCTGAAACTGAAGCTCGGGCCGATCGTATTGAACAATTGGAAAGGGAGCGCACAGAACAGCAGCACAAGGCCGACGGTCTCTCGCAACAGCTCCATGAGTCCAGAATTGCCTTGCGGGAATATGAAGTGACCCTTGAAGAAGAGCGACGGGCGACGGGTGAAAAACTGGCACTGCTTGAGCGCAACCGGGATGCCCTGAAACAGGAATTTGAAAACCTGGCGAATAAAATATTCGATCAGAAAAGTGAGCGCTTTACTCAGCAAACCCGCACCAGTCTCGATACCCTGTTAACCCCCTTCCGTGACCAGATAACAGATTTCCGCAAACGCGTGGACGATGTCTACACTATTGAAACCCGTGATCGTCAGGCTCTGCGAAGTGAGATCAAGTCCCTTCAGGAGCTAAACAGGCAGATTACTGAAGAAGCTGCCAACCTGACCCGCGCGCTCAAGGGCGATAAGAAAATTCAGGGTAACTGGGGTGAGCTGATACTGGAACGCGTGCTGGAACGCTCGGGTTTGCGCAAGGGTATCGAATACGAAACCCAGGGCAGTTACCGGGATGGCGATGGCCAGTTGCTGCGGCCAGATGTCGTGGTGCATTTGCCAGACAGCCGTAACCTGGTGGTGGATTCGAAAGTATCTCTGGTGGCCTATCAGGAGTGGGTGAGTGAAGAAGACGAGCTGTTAAAAGCGGAGGCGCTCAAAGGGCATGTGGAGGCCGTTCGAAATCATATCAAAACGTTGAGTGAAAAAGACTATAGTCAATTGAGCGGACTGCATTCGCCGGATTTTGTGTTCCTTTTTATGCCGATAGAGCCAGCGTTTGTAGCGGCGTTTCAGCAGGATGACCGTTTGTTTGCAGAAGCTTTTGAGCGCAAGATTATTGTCGTAACACCCACGACATTGCTGGCTACCTTGCGCACTATTGAAAATATCTGGCGCTATGAGCGTCAGAGTCAGAATGCGCGACTGATTGCAGATCGGGCGGGAGCCGTTTATGACAAGCTGCGGGTGTTTGTTGAAGCAATGGAGAAAATGGGCACTCAGTTGCAAACGGTTCAGGGTACTTATGATAACGCCATGAATACGCTTACCCGGGGCCGTGGTAATCTTATTTCACAGGCAAACCGTTTTGTGGAATTGGGTGTCCGTGTTAAAAAAGAATTGCCCAAGGCAGTAATGGACCAGGCGGAAGTGGATGCGGATGATCTTGCGGATGCATTGTCGCCAGCTGAGGAGCTAAAGGATGAATAGGATCATCGGCATTAGAAAAGGGATCGCAATGTTGACCATGAACAGGTGGCCTGGCCGTCTTGTTTTTCAGGGGCTCACGTTGGCGGGTGTACTGGCTACGAGCAGTGTCGCCGCTCTTGAGCCGGAGCATGAAACCCGTCGTTTGATGTTGGCAACCGAGCAGGCGGTGGCTGATGAAAATTGGGGAGATGCGGGGGAGTACCTCAACCGCTTACAGGGGGTGGAGGTTGAAAAGCCGCCGGAATACCTGTTTTATCGTGGCCGGGTGATGCTCGAAGCTGACCACTACAATGAGGCAAAATCGGCACTGGAGAATTACGTCGACAAGACGGGTACCGATGGCCAGTATTACAAAGAAGCGCTGCAACTGATTACGGCGGTCGAGAAAGAACAGAAGGCTTCTTCGAAGCGCGCAGAGAAAGCAAGCGGTGAGGAGCCGGTGGCGGTGATTGAGGCAGCCGGTCGGGAACCTTTGGAGCGGTTGCAGCAATTGTATCTTACCGACAACCCGACTAATGCCTTGACCTTACACCTGAACAGTTTGCTGGAGCTGAATGGCTGGCGGCAGGATCAGCGGATAGTCCGTACCGGCTCCGTGCCGGACCTTCTTTATCGGGTTTCAGTTCAGTCTGGCGAAATAAACATTCAAGAGTCGCGCACGACAGAGAACGGTGAAGTCAGGCTTTCGTCCCAGTCGCTGCCGGTATACGGCATCAGCCCTGAGGTGAGATGGGACTGTGTGGCCGCTGAGCAGGCCTGCTGGGTTTACGATCCGAGAAACGAGTCCCGCCTGTTTCGTCTCGCCGGAGACAAGAAACTAACCGCCGAAGCCGCGCAAACGCTTGGTCGATTGATCAAGTCGACGCAGACACCAAATTAGCCAGACAGGATGCTACGTGGTTTCTCCCCGGTCGCCTTCGCGGTAGGCGCCGGGCGTGACCCCTGTCCACTTCTTGAAGGCACGATGGAAGGTGGACGGCTCGGTAAACCCCACCCGATGGGCAATCTCGTTGACCGGTAAATCTTGTCGCCCGAGAAAATAGATTGCCAGATCCCGCCTTAATAGATCCTTGATCTCCTGGAACGACGTGTTTTCCTGCTTTAACCGTCGTCGCAATGTTTGTGGGCTGGTGTGGAGGTCCGCAGCTATCCGTTCGAAATCCGGTAACGATTTTGTAAAGTCACGCCCAATCAGGGTGCGGATGCGTCCGGTAAACGTGTTGCTTTCATCCGGCCGAGACAGCAAATCCGCCGGGGAGGTTTTGAGAAACTGGTGCATCTCCGGCCTATCCCGTATTACCGGCGCCGTCAGGAAGCGTCGATCAAACGTCAGTGCGGTATCGGGAGCATCAAACGTTAACGGGCAATGGAAAATATGGCGGTACTCTTCACCGTGGGCAGGGCGGGGGTAACTGAACGATGCGCCCGACAATTCAACAGGCTGGCCGATGAGCCAGCTGCCCAACCGGTGCCAGATCACGAGCAGACTCTCCCGGAGAAAGTACTTCGGGTCCTCAAAGGCGCCTTCGATGACTGTGACCAGTCGGGCGGTGTCGCCATCATCCTCCAGACGCATACAAGCAGCTGGCTCAAAAAGGGCAGAGAACTGGAACGCCCGTTGGTAGACAGCCTCCAGCGTCGGACAATCTATGACCAGGGCGCACATGGTAGCGAAGGTGCCATTCCTGCATCGACGCGGCCCAAGCCCCATGAACTCATCCGCCATCTCCGTCCAGATCACCTGCATTAAACGGCTGTACTGGGTACTGTTTACCCGGGCCATATCTATCTTCACCAAGTCAGGGGAAATGCCCGCCTGCTTCAGCATGCCGTCGGTATCGAGGCCCTGTTTCTGAGCGCCTGTCAGTGCCGCTTGCACAAAATGTCGGGAAACCGTGAGGTTTGCCATCAAACAGACCCTGAAACTGGAAAGGAGGTCCATCATAAAACGCCGCTGTCACAATGCAACCGCGGAATTGGTTAGTAACTGGCAGAAATGGCCAGTGAGATTGACCAAACCAACAGTTGGCCCGAAGATAAAAACAATGCACGATCAACTCAGAATCAGTATCAGCAAATCCAACGCACCCAAGGAGACCCCATGCCAGGCCCCCTAAGCCACCTAAAAATACTGGATTTCACAACCTTACTTCCAGGCCCCTACGCCACCATGCTGCTGGCCGATATGGGTGCCGATGTATTACGAGTGGAGGCGCCAGGCAGGATGGATCTCACTCGTGTAATGCCACCCCATGATCGGGGCGTGAGCACTGCCCACACGTTTCTCAATCGCGGCAAGCGCTCAATGGGGCTGGATCTCAAAAAGGACGGCAGCGCGGAAACCATCAAGCAGTTGGTAGCGGATTATGACATCGTGATAGAACAGTTCCGCCCCGGTGTTATGGACCGGCTCGGCATTGGCTACGAGACACTCAAGGCCATCAACCCGGCCCTTATCTATTGTGCTATCACCGGTTACGGGCAGACCGGCCCGTATCGCGACCGGGCGGGGCATGATATCAATTACCTCGCGCTGGCCGGGGTGTCCAGTCATTGCGGCCGTGCTGACAGCGGGCCCCCTCCCATGGGTATCCAGATAGCCGATGTGGCAGGCGGCTCACATCATGCGGTTATGGGGCTGCTTGCTGCCGTCAGCCACCGACAACACACCGGCGAAGGGCAGTTTGTGGACATCAGTATGACAGACGCATCCTTTGCGCTGAACGGCATGGCGGGCGCTGCCTGTCTGGCCGGAGGCATGGCTCAGGAACCTGAAAGTACATTGCTGAATGGTGGTTCCTTCTATGACTACTATCAGACCGCTGATGGTCGATGGCTCTCAGTCGGCAGTCTGGAGCCACTGTTTATGGCCCGCCTTTGCGAAGTTATTGGCCATCCGGAGCTGAAAAGCCTTGGTTTGAGCCCGAAGCCTGAGCATCAAGTTTCGCTGAAAGAAGCCCTCAAACAGACGATCGGGGCAAAAAACCTGGCACAATGGCAAACCATCTTCGGAGAGCAGGACGCGTGTGTCGAGCCGGTGTTAACAATTGCAGAGGCCGCAGAACACCCGCAACTGAAAGCCCGTGACATGGTGATTGAGGTTTCCCGGGAAGACGGCACTACGCAACGCCAGATTGGCCATCCGATTAAATTCAGCAAAACGCCCTGCGAGAGTCACTTTGTAGGCAGAACTCTGGGGGCGGATACGCCGGATTAAAACGTCAGTTTCTCTCAAGTCGCCTATCCCCATCCCCAACCCGGAAGCCGGAGCCTGGACCATATCCAGTGCTTCGGCCAATGCCTGTGACTTCTCTTCGAGCAGGCTTAAAAATAGCGGCACGTAAAGAGTAAAAAACCAAAGACTGACCCTCAGTATTTGCCGTACAATCTGCGCCAAACTCATTGTTATACCAGACATGTTTCGCCTGCTAATACTATAGTCACGAAACGGAGAATTCGGTGTCACAGAAATAACCAAGAAGGGATTCAGTCTATGAATAACTCAATAAATCTTTCCCGACGAATAAAGCCCCGATTATCCAATGCGCGGGTATTGGGCGTGGCGCTGGCAGGCAGCTTATTGCTCACCGGCTGCTTCGACGGTGATGGTGATTCTTCAGGTTCTGAGTCGGATCTGAACACCCAGCTTTTTCCGGCTGATGGGAGACTGGAAGCTACCATTCGCCGGACAACGAACGGCGTTCCTCACGTAAGGGCGGAGAATCTCAAGTCAGCAGCGTTCGGGGCAGGCTATGCCCAAGCGCAGGATAATATCTGCCTGCTGGCGGAAGCCTTTGTAAAAGCCCGTAGCGAACGTGCTAAATATTTTGGTCCCGGTCCCGACGACATCAACATCGTTACTGATTTCAGCTACAAGGCCCAGGAAATCCGGAGTGGCGCGGCCGCAGATTTCACCAGTCTGACGGACGAAAGTCGAGCGCTGATGGAAGGCTTCACTGATGGTTATAACAAGTACGTCGCGGAAACCGACCCGGCTGTTTTGCCTGCGGAATGTCGCAGTCAGCCCTGGGTATTTGAGATATCGCCCATCGATCTTTATGCCTACTATCGAATCGTAGGGCAATACGCCAGCGGTGCCCTGTTCGCCGACGGATTAGTCTTTGCGGCCGTTCCGCCGGGCGCGCCTGTTGTGCCTTCGCAAGCCGTAGCTGCCAATGGCGTTGATAGCCAATTCGACGGCAGCCAGATCGCAGACAATGCGCGGCAGATGGCGGCAGAACGAACCAACTACACCGATATCGGGCTTGGCAGCAATGCCTGGGGCGTTGGCAAAGATATGACTGAACAGGGGAGTGGCGCATTGCTTGCCAATCCGCATTTCCCTTATACCGGTCATCGACGGCTTTATCAGATGCAGATGACTGTACCGGGTTATCTGAATGTAAACGGTGCCGGGTTGTTGGGCACGGCCATCCCATTTGTCAACTTCAATGAGAACCTGGCCTGGTCGCACACGGTGACGACGAGCCGGCAATTTACCTGGTACGAGTTGGAGCTCAAACCGGGTGATAATATGGTGTACATCAAGGACGGTGTTGAAAAACCAATCATCGAGAAGACGCTTCAGATTGAAGTAAATGTCGGTGCGCCTCAGCCCATGGTGCTTGAGCGATCTTTTTACTTTTCAGAGTACGGTCCAATGCTGGCTGCCAACGAGGCCAACGCGGCTTTCCCGGAATGGGGTGAAAACGGACTGGTCAACCAAAAACCCGCGGCCTATACCTATCGGGATGCCAATGCCAGCTCTGAACGCTTGCTGGACAGTTGGCTGCAAATGAGCCAAGCCTCCAACCTGGAGGAGTTCAAAGACGTGTTCCGCAATTGTGGCACTACTTTCTGGACCAATTCGGTTTATGCGGATGATCAGGGAAATGCTTACTATATTGACAGCAGTTCGGTTCCAAATCTGTCGCCAGCGGCGATTGCTGTGCTTAATTTCAAACGCGTTGCCAGCCCAGAGTTCGATCAGTTGTACCAACAGGGTGTTACGTTGTTGGATGGCAGTAAATCCCGTGATGACTGGGTTCCGGGTGAATGTGAGAACGGCCTGGTCCCCTTTGAAGGTAAACCAAAGCTGCAACGCGCGGACTGGGTTCAGAACTCCAATGACAGTTACTGGGCAACTAACCCGGCGGAGTTGCTGGCCGGTTACTCACCGATGTTTGGCACCGAGAAAACTCCCCTGAATCCGAGAACCCGCCTGAGCCTCAGCATGTTGTTGAATCCGCTTGATAGCGGACCGGTATCGCCAAATGCATCTGCTCCGGGTGGACAGGACGGCAAATTCAGTGCAATTGATCTAATCAATGTTATCTATAACAACCGTGGCTGGTACGCAGATCAGTTTCTTGCCGAGCTACAGGAGCGCTGCGCAGCGATCGGTGATGCAGAAGTGAATTTACCTGCCAGTGGAAATCGGTCCGTGAGTGAAGGTTGTAGCGTGCTACAGGATTGGGACGGGGTTTATAACACCGACAGTGTCGGTGCCCATGTGTTCCGGGTATTTATTGCAAACTATCGCAAGAGTTTTGAGACTGACTTGACGGTTCGCTTCAACGCCTCCGCTCCGGTGGCGACCCCCTCGACACCCTCTTCAACTAATGAGGGAGAAGCCGGTGATCTAATGCTCCAAGCATTGGCCGTTGGCCTCAACGCTCTCGATACCGGAGGCATCGCCTACAACGCGAAATTGGGAGATGTACAGTACTACCAACCCTCTGGTGGTGTTCCTCCGGGCGGTGTGGCCATGGAGCAGGCTGACCCGATTCCCTGGCCTGGCGGGGACGGTGGCGTTATCGAGGGAATTGGCGGGGGCGCTGACGGGGGTATCGACGGTACGTTCAACTCCATAGGAGTTTTCACTGGAGATGTCGCGGAGGACACCCGGTTCCCCAGGATCGCGCCCGCAATCATTGAGAACACGGCCGGGCTGTCACAAAACGGTGACGGCTGGATAGTAGCTCGCGGCACCAGTTTCCACTTTGGGCTGGAGTTTACGGACAATGGCCCTGTGGCTTTTGGCTTGATGAGCTATTCACAGTCTACCGATGAAGATTCTCCTCACTTCATCGATCAGAGCTTGCGGTATTCGGAGGAGAACTATCGGCAGCTGTGGTTTGCCGAATCGGATATTGAGGCGAACCTTTTGTCTCAGGGGGAGACTACGATTACCAATTGAGAAGCGTACTCGGAATAATCAACGTGTGGTGTGTTTGTGTCCCAACCTACAAGACACTGACCGTTTTAGATGAAGCCAGCAGCCCAAGACTGCTGGTTTTTTTTTGCTAATTTTTAGAGGTGCAGAGCTCTCTCTATCGGTGTTTTCAAAACAATGAATGATGTCTCACTTTTTGTGCGAACCTAGGGTTCGTATGCTAATTTTAAACAGACGAATCGGAAAGTTCGATTTAACAACAACAAACGAAAAACGGATAGAAATCTATGACATGTTCCAAGCATTATCCAACAGGGTTAAGGCGTCGGTTACCCAATCTTCCGGTGTTAGGTATGGCGCTGGCAGGCAGCTTGCTGCTCACCGGCTGTTTCGATGGTGATGGCAGTTCTTCGAGTTCAGAACCAGAGCTGAATACACAGCTTTTTCCGGCTGACGGCAAATTTACGGCTGACATCAGAAGGACAACCAATGGTATTCCTCATGTGAAGGCAGACAACCTCGCCTCGGCAGCTTTCGGTGCGGGTTACGCACAGACTCAGGATAATGTGTGTTTGCTGGCTGAGGCTATAGTGAAAGCTCGGAGTGAGCGGGCGAAGTATTTTGGTGAAGGTCCCGGAAATAGACACGTCATTAACGACTTCAGTTATAAAGCACAGAAGATACTCAGCGGCGCGGAGGAGGAATACCCTAATCTCAGTGATGAAACCCGCGCGATGATCGAAGGTTTCACTGCGGGTTACAACAAATATGTTAGCGAGACAGATCCGGGCGACTTACCCGCTGAGTGCAGGGATCAGCCCTGGGTAAAGGAAATTACACCGGTCGATCTGTTTGCTCATTACCGAATCGTTGGTCAGTATGCCAGCGGTGCGCTGTTTGCCACAGGGGCCGTTTTTCTTGCAGTTCCGGCCGGCGAATCAACAGCAGCCACTGTAGTGATGGACCAGGCCAATGCCACTTCTGAGAACCAGGTTGAGAATTTTACCCGAATGGTTGCGGATGCGCGTAGAGGCGCTTCTAGCCAAACTGATTATCAAGACATTGGGCTGGGCAGTAATGCCTGGGGTATCGGCGGTGATTTGACAGAACAGGGCCGGGGAGCCTTACTGGCGAATCCACATTTCCCTTATACCGGTCATCGAAGGCTCTACCAGGTACAGATGACTGTGCCAGGTTACCTGAATACGAACGGAGCGGGCTTGCTCGGCACTGCTATTCCGCTGATTAACTTCAATGAGAACCTCGCGTGGTCTCACACAGTGACAACAAGCCGGCGGTTCACATTGTATGAGTTGACACTGAAAAATGGTGACAACTTCACCTACATCAAGGACGGCGAGGAAAAGCCCATTACCTCTGAAACTTATCAAATTGAGGTAAATAACGGCTCACCCACGCCAACGATCCTGGAAAAGACCTTTTACTTCTCTGAATACGGGCCCATGCTCGCGGCTGATGTGGTGACCAGCGGGGGCTTGCCCGCCTGGGGAACGGATGGCACGGCATTTACCTACCGGGATGCGAATGCCTCTACTCGGCGCCTGCTGGATACGTGGTTGCAAATGAGCCGGGCCACCAATCTTGAGGAGTTCCAGGAGGTGTTCCAGAACTGTGGGAGCACTCTCTGGACCAATACGACCTACACGGATGATCAGGGCAACGCATACTATATTGATAGCAGCTCCGTGCCTGAGTTATCTGATGCTGCGCTGGCCGTAGTGGATTTCAAGCGTGCTGCAAGCGAGCCATATAATCAGCTATTTAACGCTGGCCTGACGCTGCTTGACGGCAGCAAATCCCGTGACGACTGGGTAGAAGGAGAGTGCAACGGGCTGGTGCCGTTCGAGAAACGCCCGAAACTGCTTCGCACTGACTGGGTTCAGAACTCCAATGACAGCTACTGGGCGACCAATCCAAATGCGTTTCTTACAGGGTATTCGCCCTTGTTTGGCTCTGAGGAAACCGCGCTGAATCCAAGAACCCGTATTGGCATAACCATGTTGAACAATCCCTCTGATTCGGGCTTTGCTGACACTGCACCAGCGGGCCAGGACGGCAAGTTCGGTGCTATCGACCTGATTAACGTGATCTACAACAATCGGGCCTGGTATTCCGAGCAGTTCCTGCCGGAGCTTCAGGAGCGCTGCGCGGCTATTGGTACGGACCCAGTCAACGGGACTGATGGTGACCCCAGAAGTGTGGACGCCGCATGCGATGTATTGCAGGCCTGGAATGGCGTATACGATGTCGACAGCGTTGGCGCTCATGTATACCGGGTGTTTATCGCCAATTACAGGGGGGAAGGGGACTTTGGAGGAGATCTTGTGGTGCAATTTGATCCCGAAAATCCGGTCGAGACCCCTTCTACACCCTCAACGAACAACGAAGGCATGGCGAACGACGCTATGCTCGTAGCTCTGGCGGATGGTCTGGAAGCGCTGGATCAGGTAAATATTGCCTATGACGAAGCTTTGGGTGACGTCCAATACTACCAGCCGAGCGGCGGCGTCCCGCCAGGTGGCACTCCGGTGACGCAGCTCCAATCTTTCCCATGGCATGGCGGAGATGGGGCGATTGATGGTGCTTTCAATGCTGTTCGCGTAGCGGCCTCTCCAGTGGCGGAGGACACTGTATTTCCAAGGATTGCACCAACCACCATCGATGACACTGCAGGCTTGTCTGATCAGGAAGGAGAAGGCTGGCTAATGGCATATGGCACCAGTTACCACTTCGGGCTGGAATTCACAGATGAGGGGCCAGTGGCATTTGGCTTGATCAGCTACTCGCAGTCATCGGATAGTCGTTCGCCGTATTTCAATGACCAGGCGCAGCGGTTTTCGGAAAAGAACTACCGGCAGTTTTGGTTTACGGAGGCTGATATTGAGGCAAATCTTATAAATAACGGTACAATTTCTATCAGTAATTGATGGATTGATCGAAAGAAAACTTCTGCTGAATGCGGGCTGTCCTTATTGCAGCCTGCATTTGTTGTTAGCCTATTGGGCACAAAAAAAGGGGTGGCAGATGCCACCCCTTTTCGTCTTTCAGTTTAGTAAGCTTAATCTTGTTGAACTATTTCTACATAGTCCGGTTCCATGACAATGTTCGGAACAACAGTTCCTGGACCGCCCAACTCGAGTATGATGCTGACGGTTTGTCCAACCATTTCAGTAAAGACTTTTTCATCGAGATCCCCACCTTGTGGCAGAACTGGTGTTCCGTGGGTGCCTGCTGTGTACCGAGTGATAGCGGGTAATGCAACGGGGGTTCCAGCAGTTGTCACAGGTGTTGCATCTAAAAGTCGTGCTAGCGGCTCAGTGCCAGATAAGTAGGCATCGAAAGCATTGCCAAGTGGAGCAGTAAGTGCATCATTTGGAATGACATTGTCGCCGTTCACCTGGGACAGCAGCACCGGCGTAGTCGAGGCATTCAAACTTGCTGCAAAGTTAATAGGGTCGACGGAATCAACAGTTGCCTGGAAAACGTTGAAAAATGTTTCCAGGTTCCCATCGCCTTGCTCAAGACCGGCTGCCTGCTGAAGACCCCCAAGTATTTGCGGCGCAAACGTTGGTGAATTTTCGAGCAGACGAACAATGCCAGCTCCCGGAGTCAGTAACTGAGCTGCTACGATGTCGTCGTTCAGGGCTTCGCTTTCATTTGCTACGGCAACGAACGGAGCACCAACAATCGTGCCTAAAGAATGCCCGACGAAATAGACGTTTGAAGCATCAAGATCGGCGCCAGCAGTACCGTCAAAATCCATTCCAGCGATCGAAGCACGAACGTTCAGCAAATCAACAACCGCCTGACGATTCTTGTCACGGGTGTTGGTGAAGTTGTTCAGGTTAATGAACAGGCTTCCGGATTCACCGGCAGTAGCCGACATTGCCGTTGGCTGATTGGCTGCACTCGCGGTAAAGTCAAAGTGCCGTTCTTCCTCGGTTTTTGGTATGCCAGGAACGGTACTGCCAGCGTTAGCGATCGTATTTTCGAGCGATCTTAAACCCCTTGCATTCAACACAAGAGGCTGGCTTGGATCGCCGTCTGGAGGGGTGACCGCGCCTGGTTGAGTAACGGATTGAATAAAGGCTTCCGCTTCCTCCGGTGTGTTAACGGCTGGATTATTCTCAATCACAAATCCAATAGCCGCGACTCTGGAAATCAGTGCGTCAATCGTTTCATCATTTGCTCCACCCGGTAAATTTGCGGCGAGGGTTTCGGCCAATTCACGCTGTTCAGGTGGAGAGAATGGCGTAACGCCATGCACCGGCTGATCAATTACCACCACAGCAACCTGTGAGTTATCAGCGAGAGCGCTACCAAAAGTCAGCGCAGCGCTGCGATCAGTGGTAATACCGTGCATATACATGACAGTTTCAAGCGGCGTGGTTCCGTTGTAACCTGCCGGGTACAGAACCATGATAGGCACCGTAACGTCAGTGGTTTTCTCCGGGAACGGGAATCGATAGTTAACAACTTCGCTGACATTTGAATCAGATTGCGCCAACTCTACGCCTAACTGATCTCCTGCGACGGCGGCCAGTGCAGCATTGGCTTCCCAGCTACGAGTATTTATCACTGCGCCTTCCGCATTCGACGGTCCCGTCGGCACTCCAAGGTAATAGGGCAGCTCGATGGTACCTTGAACAATATTCACCGCCCCGAAGTCTACAAATTGGCTGGCGATTGCAGAGACCTGAGTAACGTCTTGAGGGTCGCCAAATGTTGCGGTAGAACTCTGGTCTGCCGGTGTTGGCAATAAGTTAGCTGTTGTAAATGCGTCCACCAACGCTTCGGCCTGACCATCCGCAATTGGCTCAGCGGCTGCTACAGCGTTGTTGCCAATTGTGTTCAAAGCGAAAAAGTCAGTTTCGCCCTCTTCTCTAGCGTCCGTCACGGCATTAAAACGCGCGGATCCCAAAATGGTTTCCTTAAAGAAGACTTTGGGTTCAGCGATGTATTGGAGAACACGCTGGTCATTTGACGTTGTGAAGCTGTACGAAACCGCAATGCTTTCTTCATTGAGAGCAGCTTCTGCTGGGCGAGCTTGATTGGGGACGCCGAAGAAACTTGCGGCAACTTTCTCCCAGAAACCGTCTACTATACGACGAACAGGGGCCAGGGCGGCTGGATTTCCAAGAACGCGAGTGGGGTCAGCTACGTCACGGTAAAGCGGATCTTGAACAATCGGATCGCCGTTAACGTCAAGGACCTCCTTTGTGACTACGACCAGGTACCGCTTAAAAGGATTAAGAGGTTGAGTTGGATTAATACGAATCGCTGAATCGCCGTCAAGGCTTACCACTTCCGCAATATACTCGGGAGCCTGAGCAAGGCTGGCAAGGTAACCTTGTGCTGCAGCTTGATTCCGTCCGCTCAAATCCTGCGGGGCTGCCCCGGCGGCAACCTGAGCAGTAATTGCTAAAGGTACTGTAGGGGATTCACCCGCGCCAAGGCCACGGACGGGGTCACCGCTGGCGTATTCCAGCTCAATAAGGAAAACGTTCTGATTGGGATTGGGGATTAGGCTGGTCGGGTCTTGAGGGTCCGCAAAAATGAATGCTCTTGAGTCCACAGAATCAGCTGCAATCGTACCATTAAACTGCACAACTGGAGGGGCAATGGTTGACGCGCCACTCAACTGGTTCAATGCAGCCGTTACAGGAGGCGCCGTGTCCGCAACACTGAAAGATCCATCTGCTTCGTTAATGCTAGTGGTCGGATCATCAGCTTGGAAGATCAGGTCATTAGGTAATGGGAGTGCACCTGTAATAGGATTAAAAAGAGGCCAGGTTTTCCCATCGAGATCAGGGTTACTAATCTGATAATCCGGATCCGCATTAGACCCCGAGCCACCATCACTTAAACAGCCTGTCAGCCCCAATGTGGACGCCACGGCAACGCTTATTAGAGTTTTCTTGAACATGGGTGGAACCCTTTCCTGTTGTTGTGTCGTTATTGTCAGCTGCTGATAGGGCCGGTTGGGACCGGTAAGCCTGTTGTCAGCGGCTGGAGTTGTCTGAAATTCCGGCCAGCGCTCTGTACCGATTTCTAGTGCTCTGACTATAGCGAGAGAACGGCAACGGGTGATCGCTCTAAAGTGTGATTCTTATGGGCGTATGTTGAGAATTTGGCCTCTATGGAAAATAGATGGCCCCTCGGTGTTTGTCGAGTGGGGGTGGGCCATCTTGGGCGTCGATTTACATTCCCTCTGCCTGTAACCATCGACACGGACTACTTGAAGCTCGAAAAGTCCGGTTTACGCTTTTCGGCAAAGGCTTTGAAGGCTTCGGCGGCTTCCGGTGACTGAAGACGTTCTCCGAACAGCGCACCTTCGGCCAGCATAGTGGCTTCCAGAGGTTTCAGGCTGGCCCGATTCAGTAGATCTTTGGTAGCCCGGATAGCGGCCGGGGGTTGATTGGCCAGTTGCTGGCAGAGTTTCAGGGCGGTCTGCTCGGTCTCCAGGGGGTCGCAGATGCGATTTATCAGGCCCAGGCGGTAAGCATCCTCAGCCGTGAAGGTACCCCCCAACATTAACAGTTCAGCCGCACGCACCCGGCCCAGCCAGTGGGGCAGTAGCAAGCTGGAGCCGCCTTCAGGGCAAAGACCCAAGCTGGCGAATGGCATCTGGAATCGGGTATTGCTGCCTGCCAATACCAGGTCGCAGTGCAGCAGCATGGTCGTGCCGATGCCCACGGCGGGGCCGTTGACGGCGGCCACCACGGGCTTGGTGGCGTTCGCCAGACCAAACAGGAAGTGTCCGACCGGGGTGTCCTGGAAATCTCCCGGCATACCATTGGCAAACTCGCTCAGGTCATTACCGGCGGTAAAGCAGTCTTCGTTCCCGGTGAAGAGAATGCAACGAACCTCGTCATTGGCATGGGCGGCGGTGATCGCATCTGCAAGGGCGGTATACATGGCGTGAGTGAGTGCATTCTTACGATTAAGTCGGTTGATGCGAACGATCAACGTCCGGTTCTGGATGTCTGTCAGTATCAGGTCGCTCACATTTGGCTCCTTGGGAATGTTGAGTCTGTCCGAATTTAACCCTACCGGCCCTGGCAATTGCAAAGGCTGTCTCAGAATCCGGTGAGGTTGGGAAAGCCTGTCTATGATAGTCACTCGCTGGTAAACTTTGCGCCCATTTCTGCGACAAATTATCTATAACGCCTAAACGATGAGATTGCCATGACAACGACGATTCGCCAGGACGACCTGATAGAAAGCATAGCGGACGCGCTTCAGTTTATTTCCTACTATCACCCGAAGGATTTTATTCAGGGTGTGTATGAGGCCTATAAAAAGGAAGAGTCCCAGGCGGCGAAGGATGCCATGGCACAGATTCTGATCAACTCCCGGATGTGTGCCCAGGGTAAGCGGCCACTGTGTCAGGATACCGGCATTGTTACGGTGTTCGTCACTGTCGGTATGGATGTGCAGTGGGATGCCGACATGGCGTTGGACGATATTATCAACGAAGGCGTGCGCCGGGCGTATATGCACCCGGACAACGTGCTACGCGCCTCAATTCTGGCGGACCCGGACGGCAAACGCGCCAATACCAAGGACAATACGCCTGCGATTATCCACTACAAGATCGTTCCTGGTAATACTGTGGATGTGCATGTGGCAGCCAAGGGCGGCGGTTCTGAAGCCAAGTCCAAGTTCGCCATGCTGAACCCGTCGGACTCGGTGGTCGACTGGGTGCTGAAAATGGTTCCTCAGATGGGCGCTGGCTGGTGCCCGCCGGGTATGCTGGGTATCGGTATTGGTGGCACCGCCGAGAAAGCCATGCAACTGGCGAAGGAATCACTGCTGGACCCGATCGACATCCACGATTTACAAGCCCGAGGTGCTTCTAACCGTGCTGAAGAATTGCGGCTGGAGCTGTTTGAAAAAGTGAATGATCTGGGCATCGGCGCCCAGGGTTTGGGCGGCCTGACCACGGTGCTGGATGTAAAGGTGAAAGATTATCCAACCCACGCCGCCAACAAGCCGGTCGCGATTATCCCCAATTGCGCGGCCACTCGGCACGCCCACTTTGTGCTGGATGGTACCGGCCCCTCATTGCAAACCCCGCCAAGCCTCGACGACTGGCCTGAAATCACCTGGGAAGTCGGTGACAGTGTGCGTCGGGTGAACCTGGATACCGTCACCCCGGAAGACGTCAAGGACTGGCTCCCCGGCGAGACGGTATTGCTGTCCGGCAAGATGCTGACGGGCCGGGATGCGGCTCACAAGAAAATGGTGGATATGATTGAGCGCGGTGAAGAGTTGCCAGTGAGCATGAAAGGCCGCTTCATTTATTATGTCGGCCCGGTAGACCCGGTGCGTGAAGAAGTCGTCGGCCCCGCAGGCCCCACCACCGCCACCCGCATGGACAAGTTCACCCGCACCATGCTGGAAAAAACCGGCCTCACCGGCATGATCGGCAAAGCCGAGCGCGGACAGGTGGCCATAGACGCCATTCGCGAATTCGGTGCTGTCTACCTGATGGCGGTCGGCGGCTCCGCTTACCTGGTCTCAAAAGCCATCAAAAAAGCCGAAGTAGTCGCTTTTGAAGAGCTGGGGATGGAAGCGATCTACGAATTCGAAGTAGAGGACATGCCCGTCACCGTCGCGGTGGACTCCAAAGGCACATCGGTCCACCAGACCGGGCCGGTGGAATGGCACGATAAGATTATTGCGGCCAAAGCTGTTTGATTTTTTGATTGGGGTTGGGGGAGGGGTGGAAACAACATCCTCCGCCCCAGCATTTAAGTGGTTGGGTCAGGCTGAGGCTGCCGCATCATGGCCTATGGGCCGTGGTTTGACTTCACGCTCGACGAGTTCCGCTTTGTCAATCTCGGCTACCCGAAGATCATAATCCATCTGCAAATTGAGCCAGAAACGATCGGTGGTGCTGAAATAACGGCCCAATCTTAAAGCCAAATCTGCATTTAGGCGTCGGTTACCACGAACAACTTCGTTCAGACGCTGAACCGTCACGTGAAGCTCTTTTGCTAGTGCATTTACGCTCATTTCCAGAGGGTTCAGGTATTCCTCTCTCAGAATTTCTCCTGGGTGTATTGGTCGCATACCGTTCTTAATCATTGCCCTGTCTCCTCAGTGGTAATCAACTATTTCAACATCTTCCGGCCCGTCATCTGTCCACCGATAACACAGCCTCCACTGCTTATTCATCCGGATACTGTATTGGCCAAACCTATTGCCAGAAAGGGCTTCGAGCCTGTTGCCTGGCGGCGAATTCAAATCATCGAGTACTCCAGCACTGTTTAGTATTTGAAGCTTTCTCTCTGCCTGTGACTGAAATCCGGAAAATTTTCGAATTTTACCACTGGAAAACAGCTTTTGTGTTTCCTTACACCTGAATCCTTTAATCATGAGTAATACTTTAGGCTGCTTAACGGAAAACGTGAAATACTATTTGGTTATTAATAATTAACAGGCAGAAAATTTAACCACGAGACATTAAGCTCCTAAAACACTTGACCACTACACCCAAGGCAATTAACTAGAACAACTAATACTCAAATGCTTGCCCCAATCCGGCGGCAGTTTGGCGTAGTCTTCATTCTCCGGCTGTTCATCAAACGGCCTCTCCAGCACTTTTAATAGTCGATGCAGGTTGTCGTACTCGCCTGTCTGAGCATCCTGAATCACTTCCTGGGCCAGGTAGTTCCGCAGTATAAATTTGGGGTTAACTGCGCACATGGCGGTTTCCCTCTCGGCGTCTGAGCGGGTTTCCGTTGCCAGGCGTTCGCTATAACGTTTAAGCCAGTCATCTGCCATTGAACGGTCCACAAACAGGTCTCTTACTGGCGCCTCGCCTTTTGAGGGCAGGGTTGATAGACCGCGGAAAAACAACGTGTAATCAATATGGTGCTCGTGGAGCATGCTGAACAGATCCATGATCAGGTTGATGTCATTTTCCAGCGGTTCGGCGAGCCCCAGTTTGTTTCGCATGGTGCCCAGGAACGTCTCGTTATAGGCCTTCTCGTACTGACGCAATGCGCTAAGAATGTTGTCTTCGGGCAGCAGCGGCGTCATGGCGCGGGCCAGATATTGGCAATTGACAAACCCGATCTCGGGCTGGCGGTTATAGGCGTAGCGGCCAGCCTGATCGGTATGGTTGCAGATATAACCGGCGTCGAAATCGTCCAGAAAAGCGTAGGGGCCGTAATCAAAGGTGTCGCCGATAATCGACATATTGTCACTGTTCATCACCCCATGGCAGAAGCCCACGCACTGCCACTTTGCAATCATGCGAGCGGTGCGTTCGACCACTTCGGTTAGCCAGCGGGTGTAGCGCTCATCCTCGGGCAAATCGGTAAGATGCGGAAAATGCAGTTTGATGGTGTGGTCAGTCAGCACCTTCAACGCTTCTTTGCCTTCATGGTGGGAGGCAAACTCGAAATGGCCGAAGCGGATGTGGCTTTGGGCAACCCGCATCAGCGTGGCGGCGGTTTCGATAGATTCCCGGCGTACCGGGTCCTGGGCGCTCACCATGAATAAGGCACGAGTGGTGGGAATGCCCAGATGGTGCATAGCTTCGCTGCAAAGGTACTCGCGAATAGTCGAGCGCAATACCGCCTTGCCGTCACCAAAGCGGGAATAGGGCGTTTGGCCGGCACCTTTCAGATGCCAGTCCCATCGGCGCTGGTCAGGCCCGATGGTCTCCCATAACAGCAAGCCCCGGCCGTCACCCAGGTCCGGGTTGTACGTGCCGAACTGGTGGCCGGTGTATTTCATCGCCACTGGGTCCATGCCGTCAAGCAGGGTCTGGCCAGCACCGAGGGCAGCCCACTCTTCGGGGTTGTCGGTGTGAAAGCCCATCTCTCGCGCCAAAGCAGAGTTGAAACACACGAGCCTGGGGTTTTTCAGGGGGGTGGGCTGCACCCGGCTGTAAAAGGCAGCGGGCAGCTCAAGATACCGGTGTTCAATGCGAAAATTGTTCAGAGCGTCCACCTGTTCCAGAGTGTGTGGTTGTCTTATGATCAGAGTGTTGTTCCATATTTCGTATGGGGTAATGGGCTTATGAAACCATCGTACGGAATTGGTACGGATACTGCACTTACCTCACAGGCAGGGACTGAGAAGGGTTGAGAACATGAAGGATAAAGCAAAATCATCTGACGCAGGTGATAACCAACTACATGCAATGAATGATTTGATAGCGGAGCTGATCGAGGCGGAGGGTTTGCCCGATCATTTCCGATCTACTGTTGAGCGTTACTTTGTTCCGCTGGCAGAAGAGATCGCCAAACGTCAGAGACTGCTCGGGCAGCCTATGCTGGTAGGTATCAACGGCGCCCAAGGTACGGGAAAGTCAACTCTCGCATTGTTCCTGCAGAATATGCTGACATCTCAGCTAAACTGCCCATGCGCCCGATTTTCTCTGGATGATCTCTACCGGACTCATACCGATAGAGAGTGGCTTGCGCGAAAGATACACCCCCTGTTGGCCACCCGGGGCGTACCGGGCACCCACGACCTGGTGCTCGGCCAGCAAACGGTTAACCAACTGATCAATGCTGGACCAACCACTGAAACCCGCATTCCGGTCTTTGATAAAGCCATCGATGACCGGCTGCCGCATTCCCGCTGGCCGATATATACCGGCGTGGCCAACGTCATTCTGATCGAAGGGTGGTGTGTGGGCGCCCAACCGGAGGAGGATTCCGCCAAACTGGCTGCGCCGGTGAATTCCCTCGAGTCCGAGGAAGATCCCGAAGGTATCTGGCGGGAGTACGTGAACATTCAGCTCAAGGGTCCTTATGCCGACTTTTTTGGCCAACTCGATATGCTGATTATGCTCAAAGCCCCCTCCATGGAGTGTGTACTGAAATGGCGCACTCTGCAGGAGCGGAAGCTGGCGAATAAGCGAGAAAATGCACCAGAAAAGCGCAAAAACGAGTCATCGAGTACTGGTACTGATCACTGTCCCAGCCAGAAAGATCAGAGTCGGGGCATCATGTCTGCAGACGATCTAATACGGTTCATCATGCATTACGAGCGTCTGACATTGGCGATGTTGCAGACCATGCCAGCGCGGGCGGATGCGGTCTTGGACGTTGCTGAAGATCACAAGATTACCGGCCTGCACTGGCGGGAGTAGTCAGCATGAAAGAGTGCAGCTAGCACCTAAAAAGCTTAGTGTTCTAATCAAATAAAGATTACCTAAAGTTACAAGCCCGGTAACAAAATGGGGTCGAGTGAATTTTGCAAAAAATCTCAACCATTTGATAAAAATAAGGAAAATTTATAGAGTCAATTTCGCTGTGTCTGAACGAACCAGTTGGAGTTCCGCCTCATTCATTTAGACCCGACAGTAAGATCGGGCCTTAACACCAGAGTTAGCAGGCTTCTTGCATGTTTTGACGGGCACGGGTGGCGCTCAGCATGTCGGTCCGGCCTGGCTGTTTTGAGAGGATGGTTTGTAACCGAGACACAAGGCGGCGGGCGGATTTTAAGCGGTTACTTGCTTGTCATGTTCGAAATGTTTTGCCATTCTGATATAGGTCTAAAGGAAATAAGGCACGTGGCAGGCAGTACGACCAACATGGCGAAGCGCTGTCGGAACATTGGTTCAACAGAAACGGTCTGGGTTTATGAAGGGCCCATGACGAACGGAGATCAGTCTATGTTCAAGAATAAAACGCTAAAACAGATGGTAGGTGTCTCTTTTTTTACATTGGCGGCATTTGGTGCCACCAGTATTGCCAACGCAGCGAATTGGCGTTATGCCCACGAGGAATACGAAGGTGATGTCCAGGACGTATATGCCTACAAATTCAAAGAATATATAGAAGATAATTCAGACCATACCCTGCAGGTATTCCGTTTTGGCGAGCTGGGCGAGTCTGATGACATTATGGAGCAGACCCAGGCAGGGATCCTGCAGTTTGTAAATCAGTCTCCCGGTTTTACTGGCGCGCTGATTCCCGAAGCACAGATTTTCTTTATTCCTTACCTCATGCCCACCGAGATGGATACGGTGATCAAGTTTTTCCGCGAGAGTAAGGCGATTAACGAAGACTTTCCGGAGCTATACGCGGAACAGGGCCTGGAACTTCTGCAGATGTACCCGGAAGGGGAAATGGTCGTTACCGTCGATGAGCCGGTGACCTCGCCTGCAGATTTCGACGGCAAGAAAATCCGGACTATGACCAACCCGCTGCTGGCGTCGACCTACGAAGCCTTTGGTGCTACACCGACACCGCTGCCTTGGGGTGAGGTTTACGGTGCGCTGCAGACCAATATGATTCAGGGCCAGGAGAACCCGATTTTCTGGATCGAGTCAGGCGGCCTGTATGAAGTATCTCCGAACCTGGTCTTTACCAAGCACGGCTGGTTTACCACAGCGTCCATGGCCAACAAGAAGTTCTATGACGGTCTCTCCGAAGAAGACCAGAAGTTGATTCAGGACGCAGCTGATTTCGCATTTGAAGAAATCATCGACCATATTGATGGCCTTGCGGAGGAATCCCTTGCCAAAATCGAGAAAGCCAGCGACGAGGTCACTGTAACGCGCCTGAACGATGAGCAGGTTGAGGCGTTCAAAGAACGTGCGCCTCAGGTAGAAAAGAAGTTCATCGAGATGACTGGTGAATCCGGTCGTGAGCTCCTGAACCAGTTCAAATCAGACCTCGAAACGGTTGTAGGTAAGTAAGTGCGTTTAGGCCTGCTCTGCGGAGCAGTATAAACAAGGGCACCCGCGAGGGTGCCCTTGTGACCCACGACACAGGATAAGCGCATTATGTCCGAAACTCCGGAAAAGTCAGAAACTTATCACTCTCCGGATGAAGCGCCGGAAACATTCGAGTCGGGCCTTCCCGGTTTTCTGGGTGTTATAGATGTGGCTATCAGCAAAGTTGAAGCAGTCATGCTGGCTGTGGGGGTTTTGCTGATGGCCACTAACGCGTGCATTAACGTTATTTTGAGGTTTATCTTCGGCGAAGGACTGTTCTTTTCGGGCGAAATCAACCGAATCCTGATCATTCTTATTACCTTTGCGGGTATCGGTTACGCTGCCCGCCATGGTCGGCATATTCGCATGTCGGCCATCTACGATGTGTTGCCGGTATTGGGCCGGAAAATCATGATGGTTATCATCTCTCTGTTCACCAGTCTGGTGATGTTCTTCCTGGTGTACTACTCCGTTGAATATATCTGGGGTGTTTACTCGAAAGGCCGCATTTTGCCAGCGCTCGGGTTCCCTATCTGGTGGATATACATATGGGTTCCGGTCGGCCTCGCGATCACGGGTATTCAGTATTTTCTCACCGCCATCAAGAACATGACCTCGGAGGATGTCTATCTCTCCACCGGTGTAGTGGATGGTTACGCCGACACAGAATCCGAAGTCTGATCCCGGGAACGCTTTAAAAGGACCGCCTCATGGCCATGACCTTGATGTTGATAATGATTGGGTTGCTGTTGATGGGCTTCCCGATGATGATTCCGCTGATCACCGCCTCGGTAGTTGGCTTTTATATGATGTTCGATGGCTTCGGCCAGATGGGAACCTTTATTCAGCAGATGCTGGGGGGTATCCGTCCCGCGTCGCTGATCGCCGTGCCCATGTTTATTCTCGCTGCAGATATTATGACCCGGGGGCAATCCGCTGACCGTCTGATCCACATGGTTATGGCTTTTATTGGCCACATAAAAGGCGGTCTGGCGATTAGCACTGCAACCTCCTGTACACTGTTTGGTGCGGTGTCCGGCTCCACTCAGGCGACCGTTGTTGCAGTGGGTTCACCGCTTCGCCCCAAGTTGCTTAAAGCGGGTTACTCTGACCCTTTTACGCTTGCTTTGATTATCAATTCCAGTGATATCGCGTTTCTGATTCCGCCCAGTATTGGCATGATTATCTATGGGGTTATTTCCCAGACCTCGATTGCCGAATTGTTCATTGCCGGTATCGGTCCTGGCCTTATGATTCTCTTCATGTTTTCACTTTACTGTTTGTTTTACGCCTACAAAAACAATGTACCAACGGAAGCGAAAGCGAGCTGGGGGGAGCGGGCAAAGTCGACTCAACAGGCGCTCTGGCCGCTGTTTTTCCCGGTCATCATTGTAGGCGGTATTTATGGCGGGATTTTCAGCCCGACTGAAGCTGCATCGGTTTGTGTGCTCTATGCGTTCTTCCTGGAATTCATTGTCTTCCGCTCGTTGAAATTGCCAGACATCTACCGGATCGCCAAATCCACCGGTTTGATCACCGCTGTAGTGTTTATTCTGGTGGCTGTGGGTAATGGCTTTTCCTGGATTATTTCCTTTGCTCAGATACCTCAGGCGATTCTCGAGTCAGTCGGCGTCAATGAAGCAGGACCTGTTGGCGTACTGATTGCCATATCCATTTCCTTCTTCGTCGCCTGCATGTTTGTCGATCCCATTGTGGTTATTCTGGTGTTGACACCAATCTTTGCTCCCGCAATTGCTGCAACAGGGCTCGACCCCGTCCATGTAGGTATTCTAATTACCCTACAGGTGGCGATTGGTTCGGCCACACCGCCGTTCGGGTGCGATATTTTTACGGCGATAGCGATCTTTAAACGGCCCTACTGGGAAGTTATCCGTGGCACGCCACCGTTTATCTTTATCCTGATTCTGGCGGCGGCTCTGCTGATTGCTTTCCCGCAAATTTCGCTCTTCCTGCGGGATCTGGCGTTCCGTTGATTTAGCCTTTAACCGATTAGGGGGAGTGGCTGATGTTCAAGAGAATCCTGGTAGCCGTTGATGGGTCAAAAATGTCCATCAAAGCCTTGCAAAAGGGTATTGATCTTCAGAAGCTGACCGATGCAGAACTGCACATTATCTGCGTGTTCAAACATCACAGCCTTGGTGAAGCTTCACTCTCCATGGTGCGGAAAAGTAATCCCCAGATTCCCGATCAGGCCCTGAATGAGCATGCGAAAGAAGTGGTGGGGTTTGCTAAAGATTATGCCAAAGAACACGGTGCAACCCGGGTGCGCGGTTTCGTGAAAGGGGGGCGACCCTCGAAAACCATCGTCAAGTTTGCCAAGGATAAGGAAGTTGATTTAATCGTGATGGGGTCTCGCGGCTCGGACAGTGATAAAGATGGCATTCTTTTGGGCAGCGTTTCCCAGCGGGTGGCCAGTATGGCGAAATGTCCGGTTCTGGTCGTTTAGTTTTATTAATTTCTACCCTTTGTATGCGACCACTTGATTGCGGCCACCTTCCTCGGTTGTTCTGAGCCTCCATTCTGATCACTGCCTGAACTCTGCTAGACTGCGGCGACCCCTATTTGTTCATTGGTGCAGGAGCCCCAGGCCGTGACCCGCAGCTTTTACTGGCATGATTATGAAACTTTTGGCGTCGATCCAGTTCATGATCGACCATCGCAGTTTGCCGGTGTGCGAACCGACCCCGACTTCAATATTATTGAAGACCCGCTGATCATTTACTGCCGTCCCACAGACGATTATCTGCCAGCGCCCGAAGCCTGCCTGATTACTGGGATCACGCCCCAGAAATCCCTGGCAGAGGGGGTTCCGGAGGCGGAATTCATCGCCCGGATCAATGAGGCATTCAGCCAGCCCGGTACCTGTGTGGTCGGTTATAACAGCCTTCGGTTTGATGACGAGGTAACGCGGCACACTCTGTACCGAAATCTGCGCGATCCATACGCGCGGGAATGGCAGAACGGTAATTCCCGGTGGGATATAATTGATATGGTCAGGCTAACATATGCCCTGCGCCCGGAGGGCATCGAGTGGCCGAGAAAAGAAGATGGCACTCCGAGTTTTCGGCTGGAAGCGCTTACTGCGGCTAACGGCATCCGTCATGAAAGTGCCCACGACGCCATGTCCGACGTTCAGGCGACCATGGCGGTGGCAAAACTGATCAAAGACAAACAGCCCAAATTGTTCGATTTTGTATTGAACAATAAAGACAAGCATTCAGCGCGGGCCATGCTGGATACCGCCGCCATGAAGCCGGTTTTCCATGTATCGGCCAAATACCCGGCCAGCAGGGGGTGTTGCGCCCTGGTGGCGCCAGTTGCCGAACACCCGGAGAACAAGAATCTCGTTATCGTCTATGATCTGCGTGAAGACCCCTCTGAGCTAATCAACGCCAGCGTAGGGCAGATCCGGGAGCGGGTGTTTACCTCCCAGGCGGCGTTGGGCGACGGTATTGGCCGGTTTCCGCTTAAAGGTGTTCAACTGAATAAATGCCCGGTGCTTGCCCCAGCCAATATGCTCAAGACGCTGTCCTCAGAAAGGCTTGCAGCGCTGGAGCTGGACGGCGAGACCCTGAGGCAGAATCTGGCGCTTCTGCGCGGTGCACCGGAGTTATCTGCACGCATTGCCCAGGCGTTTGACCGTCCTCATGAAAGCGACTTGACCGATCCGGACGAGCAGCTCTACGCGGGCGGTTTTATCAGTAGAGCCGACCGTGAAAAGCTTGACTGGGTGTTGCGACAGTCGGTGGAAACTCTTGGGGAACAGGAGGTGAGCTTTGGCGATGAGCGCTTGCAGGATTTATTGTTCCGATACCGGGCGCGTAACTATCCGGCCACGTTGACGGCTGAAGAACAGGAGCGCTGGGAGCTCTTTCGCCAACAACGTCTGATGCAGCCCAAGAAAGGTTGGCGGTCAATGGAAGAGTATTTTAAAACACTGCAAACACTGGCCGCCGATCCGGATTTGAGTCCGGAGAAAATGCGTATTCTGGAAGAATTGCATCTCTTCGGTGAATCGCTTATCCCGTATGTTGAATAAGAGAACCGAGGCCTGGCCTCGGCGTAAGAATGCGTCAACGACGGCGAGTAAAGTACACCGATAACGGTTGACCTATCAGGCTCTGGACTCCGTTGCCTAACGCCTCTGCTCTTAATTGTTTCTGCACTGGCTTCAGGGCGAGGGCTTGGCCGTCAGTGTCCTGAGCCTTTACCAGCTTCCAGTCTACTTCGTTACTCATCAGCGACATCAACTGCTCGAGCTGGCGCGTGTCCTGGGGCCGAAACCAGCGGTCTCGACAACCGCCCAAGCCGTAGAAATCCGGCTCTTTCAGCAGCGCCTGCCAGAGCTCATCCTGGGGATTATTCAGTGCCATCCTGCGCAACCGTCTCAGGCTGTTTCGGGTAGGTTTCAGGTCATGCTGCTCAATAAGCTGCAGAATCTGCTGGTCACCCCGGGTTTGCTCAGCGACGGCGGTATGCATATGAACGATACCCCCACTGACAGTTGCGGAATTGACCAGCGCTGCCAGTGAAACATTGGTCATTTGGGCGGAGGGCAGGCGTCCCAATTCCATCCAATGAACCTTGTGGCCGTCGGCGACAAACCGCTGTGCCACAGACCAAGGCCAGAACACGATATTTTGCAGCGCGAGATCTTGTGCGCGATGAGTTGCTTTGGCGATATTGGCTAGGGATTCGTCAACCGCGATGACTTCCACGTCGTCCAAATAATGAGCTAGCTCCAGTGCCCGCTGGCCGGATTCGGCACCACAGATCATGATGCGCAGGGTTGCTGGCAGATCATCGGTGGGTAGCTTCAGGGATGTGTGGATCACTGTCTTCAAACTGCTTTCTGTACGGTAAGCCAGCTGTGTCCAGCTCGGCCAGGCTTGAGGTACGTCCACTTTATCCAGTGTCAGTTCATCGGCCTTTTCATCAAAGTTTTGCTTGAAAGCTTCTTCGGTGGCGCGATCATAATAGCTGGCCGCCATCAACGGTTGCAGCCCGGCGGGCCAGTCCACCAGGTTCCACTGTCCCAGCTGAACGGCAAATGTCTGGTGAAACAGGGCGCCATAGAGGGCGCTGAGAATCAATGAGCCAGCGATGTCATGCGTAGGCTCTGCCATGGCGAGTTGGGCGCTGACGCTTTCGTTCAGGGCCTGGACCAGCAGTTCCTCGTCTTCCGCGCTTACCAGTGCATAGCCGGTACGGTCAACATAACGGGCGATTGCGATGGTCAGGGGCTGCAGTTCATCCCGCAGTTCCGCAGAGTTCGCGACTTCAGTGACGATGGCTCGACGAAGCAGGGTGATCAGGTTTTCAACTGCCGGGTCGGGCATGATGGTTTTCTGAAGCGCGAGTATCAGCAGCTCGTCTTCTGAGGCCGCATTCAGGAATACCTGGGCGTTGGGGTTATCAAGATCGTATTGCTGTCGAATAATGGCCGCGACAAAACCGCCAATTTGCTGATGGGGTAACTCGTCGCGTTGTAAGAGGCGAATGGCATCCTGAGCCAGTTGCTGATCCGCTTTATCAACTGTCAGGTTTTCCGCGCAGGTGAGCATGCCGCTATAGACGGTGGGCCAGTGTAATTCCCTTTCCAGCAGTGAGCGATAGTGCAGGTAAGCTACATCGAAAAAGCCCTGGCGACGTTTGGCGTGGGCGATACCACAAAAAGCGGCGGCGGACTGCCGGTCCAGAGAAAGCGTTTCCTGAAAATAGTGCTCCGCCAATGCTGGGCGCTCGGACGCCAGCGCCCAATAGCCCAGATTAGTGTATTGCTGGGGTTGTTTTGGGTCTTGTTCCAGGCTGGCGTTGAAGTGGGCCTGAGCCAGTTCAAGATGGCCGTCGTCCATCTCTACACGACCCAATAAACCGAGAGCGCGGGCGTCTGTGGGTGCTAATGCCTGGGCCTCCGCCAGCAAAGCACGGCATGCCAGCCTTGCCTCAATGCGTTGGATATGGCGATTTCCCGGGTTATTGGATTCTCCGTAAGCGATGTTCGCTTCCACCAGCAGTCGCGCCACCGTTGCCTGGTCAGAGACCTGTTCGTGAGAATGATGCTGTGCGTACATGGAACACCTCGTCTTATAGGGCCGCAAAGACCTGGGCGGCAATGATCTGCAGTTTTTTGGCATTTTTGCCTTGGTTTAATGGGGTATAGCGAAAGTTGTGCCAGGAATGGGTTTATTCGGGATGGTTGACGGTTGTTGACGTTTTTCACTGGGTAGGCCGCTGAGGCTCGGGCAAGCTCCCGGACAAAACACAGGTGTTTTTGATCGTCCGGGAGCTTGCCCGAGCCTCAGCGGCCCAGATTTTTGAGGGGCAATTGGGGTCAGACCCCAAAATTACAAAATTAAACTGAATCCCTAAACCAGAACAGCCGAGCTTCGAGCCCGGCTGTTCTGCTTACTTAACCAAAGTTGACTATTAACCCTGCAACAGCTGTAACACCTGCTGAGGCCTTGCGTTGGCCTGGGCCAGTACCGACAGACCTGCGGACTGCAGTACCTGGGTGCGGGCCAGTTCCGCCGTTTCGGCCGCAAAGTCTGCGTCGCGGATCCGGCTGTTGGCAGCCGAGAGATTCTCGGAGGTGGTGCTCAGATTGGCAATGGTGGACTCGAAGCGGTTCTGTACCGCACCGAGTTCCGCTCGGAAGCCGTTGATCTTGTCGAAGGCGTAATCGACGGCCACCAATGCGAGCTCAGCGCCTTCGCGAGTTGAAATGTTGAGCTCGTTAACGGACACCGTATTGTCCGCGACGGTGGCATCCAGTTGCTGGTCAACTTCAACAGTGCCATCACCATTAAGATCGGTGGTTATATTGATGGTGTACGCTTCACCGAACTGAGAGGAGAAAATGATCTCGTTGTTTTCGGAGTTCAGGTTGGCGCGAATACCGCTTTCAACAGTTCGCGCATTGACCTGCGCCACAATATCATTCAGCGATGTTGCATCGGCAATGGTGAGTGCTTCGCCATTAAGGTCCACTTCGAATGTTGCAGTCTGGCCGTTTTCAAATCGTTCTGCGAGCGTTATTGGATCGCCTTCGGCCAAAGCGAGTGATTGGGTGAAGGTCGTAGGGGTTGCGTCTGCATCGGTTAAATTAAAATCTGCAGTCAGCGCGACGCCTGTAGCGTTGGTAAATGTCAGGGTGTCATCCGCCGCATTGCCCGCCACTGTTATATCAACCAGGTTGACGTTGGCATCAATCTGTTCCTGGATGTTGGCGGCTAGCGCGGCAGCATCCCCGTATGTCGCAGTATCGATGGTCAGGGTTTCGCCACCGATGTCGATATCGCCGGATAAAGCTGTGGTGTAATCAAACCCAAGTGGGTCGGAGGTACTATCAATTGCTTCAAACCCTGCCACGGTATCCGAGATGCCAGCGGTTGCAATTATGGTTGAACCAATCTGGCTACCACGGGAATCCAACCCGCTCACGCCGATGGTTTCGCCAGCGTTAGCGCCAACTTGGAAGGTCTGCTCACCGAAAGTGCCGTCCAGCACTTTCAGACCGTTAAAGCTGGTCTGGCTGGCAATACGGTTGATTTCGGAAATGCGCTGCTGTACCTCCTGATTCAGTGCCTCTCGGTCCGACGTACTGTTGGTTGCGTTGGCAGACTGAACAGACAACTCGCGGATACGTTGCAGGTTGTTGGTGACTTCATCCAATGCGCCCTCCGCTGTTTGCGCCAGGGATATACCATCGTTGGCATTTCTTTGAGCCATGTTCAGGCCGGTGATCTGGGACTGGAACCGGGTAGAGATGGCCAGGCCCGCAGCGTCATCTTTGGCGGAGTTGATACGCAGCCCCGAAGACAGTCGCTCGAGGGCAACATTGCTGTCTCTCTGGGAGGTGTTCAGGTTGCGCTGTGCGTTGAGCGACGCAATGTTGGTGTTAATGATCTGAGGCATATCGTTTCCCCTTTTACCTGGAAATGCCGGAAACTCAGTGCCCGATCAAAGGACGCCTCGCCGGCCAGTGTTCAATGGAATTGCCGTTTCTCAGAAGGTAAGCGAAGGTTGTGCCACTTTTCGAAATATACATTCAACTATTTGAATATAAAGATTAAAAATATCAAGGATAGATGTTTTTAAATTTGTGTTGCCGGTTTATTGGCAGTCATGAAAGGAAGCCCCTTGCCGCTTTTACATTCCTTAACAATATTCCCCTATTTTTCTCTAAAGGATTCTCAAAGTGGGTCGTTAAGCACTACAGCAGGGCGGCGGCCAGCATTAAGAGAGCGGACGCCAGACCTCTTCAAAGTGTAAACAAACGGTTTAGGAGAAGTATTATGGCTCTCGGTATCAACACCAACGTCGCTTCACTGGCTGCTCAGAACCAACTGAACAAGTCTCAAAGCCAGAATGATCAGGCTCTGCAGCGCCTGTCTTCTGGCTTGCGTATCAACTCCGCCAAGGACGATGCGGCGGGTCTGGCGATCTCAACCCGCTTCTCCGCACAGATTAGCGGTTCCAACGTGGCCCAGCGGAACGCCAACGACGGTATCTCCTTTGCACAAACAGCAGAGGGTGCGCTGGGTGAAATCACCAACGCCCTGTCGCGGATTCGTGACCTGGCGGTTCAGTCTGCCAACGACACTAACTCCGCTTCTGACCGTGAAGCCCTGAACCAGGAAACTAATGCGCTGATCGACGAAGTAAACCGGATTGGGTCAGCCACCCAGTTTAACGGCCAGAACGTTATCGACGGAACGCTGGATGAGTTGGTGTTCCAGGTGGGCGCGAATGCTGGACAGACCATTTCGGTTGCAGGTGTTGACGCACGGGGCTCTCAACTGGGTTCCGACGTTCTTGGCGGTCTTTCTGCTGTCGCACAGAGTGATATTGATGCACTGGCTACCGATAATTTTACGGTAAATGGCGAGGCAGTTGACTTCGCCGCCGGTGCCACAAGTTCGGAGCTCGTTGATGCCATCAACGCGGTGAGTAGTGAGTCAGGTGTGCAGGCTAACCTGAAAGACACCACTGAGTTCGACCTGGGTGCCATTGGTACGGCGTCTTCTGCGGGCGATACAATTAAAATTGATGACACCACGCTCACGCTCGGCGCGGGCGAAACTGTCGACGACATTGCTGCTCGGGTTAATGATGTTAGCAGCGAGACAGGCGTGACCGCGGTGTCTGATGGTACCAACCTCTCGCTGGTGGATGAGGCTGGGGAGAGCTTTACCCTGACAACGACCGGTACTCTTTCCTTCGATAATTTTGCTGCAGCTTCGGCAGAAACTTTTGATGCCGGTATCGAGCTTGAGACGGGTATTGGTGACAATATTATCCTAGAGAGCGACACCGCGACTAATGCGGCTGCCGTTTTCGGTCAAGAAGATAACGTCACTCTGATCACGGATAGTCTGAACCAAGTGGATATTTCCACGCGCGATGGCGCATCTTCAGCGATTACCACCATCGATAAAGCGCTGGACGGTGTTAACAGCATCCGGGCAGAACTCGGTGCGGTGCAGTCACGGTTCGAGTCTACTATCTCTAACCTGGCCTCTACCACTGAGAACCTGAGCGCCGCCAACAGTCGTATCCTGGACGCAGACTTCGCGTCAGAAACCGCTGCCCTGGCCAAGTCACAGGTACTGCAGCAGGCTGGTATTTCGGTACTGGCACAGGCCAACGCGCGGCCTCAGCAGGTTCTGTCCCTCCTGCAGTAATTGGGGCATAGCGGTACAAGCCGGGGCTTTTCTGATAATGAGAAGCTCCGGTTTAACGCCGTTTGAGGATAGCGAGGTGAGCTATGAATGACGTTAACCTGAACAGTCCGGGCCTGAAGCTGGTTCGTTCCAGTGAGCAGGCTCCGGTAAGGGCAATGTCGTCATCTCAGGCCGAAGGCAGGAGTGCCTCAGCCCAGGTTGCGCCATCATCAACTGGCCGTGCGGACCGTGTTCAGTCTCCCTCCGAGGTTCAGGAGCCTTCGAAAGCCGAGCGGCTTGAGAAGCGCAACGAAGCCCAGCGGGATCAACTGGATAGCGCGGTGTCGCAACTGAACGATTTTGTTCAGACCGTCCAGCGGGATCTGCAGTTTGAAGTGAATAACGATCTGGGGCAGACAGTTGTGAAAGTGGTTGACCAGTCTACCCAGGAAGTTATTCGGCAGATTCCGGATGAGGTTGCATTGAGGTTGGCAGAAAACTTGCAGCAGGATGAACCGCTGACGTTATTTAGCATCAAGGTGTAGGAGCTTGCCGCTCCTGGCCTGATGTAAATGACGGATTTTCAGCACCGCCGCACCCGAAAGGTTCGGCGGTGTTCTGCGTTTCGGGGATGGGTTTTTGTTGGCCACGGAACCCACGGAAGTACACGGAAAAATAAAGGAAAAGATTGCTACGAACGACACGGACTTACACAGACACTAGCAGGCGCAAGTTTTTATAAAGAAAATGTTTTGTCTTGTCCGTGTGAGTCCCTGCCGTCCGTGGCTAAAAAGTCTTTCTTCCGTGTCATTCCGTGGTTTCCGTGGCCAGAAAAGGGTCTTCGGCCAGAGTCTTGTTGCAGGCTGTTACAAATCGGTACCGGTATCTGGTCTAAAGGGGCAAAGTTTTGCCGCTTTCTGCCGATAAATTGGACAGAAGCGATTTTCGCTCCCTTGAGGAGACAGGGTTATGTCAATTTCATCATTAGGCATTGGTTCCGGGGTTCTTACCTCCGATCTGGTCGATCAACTGGTTGCGGCGGAGCGTAAGCCCACAGTGCAGCGGCTGGATTTTAACCAGCAGCGTTCCGAGGCTCTGATTTCAGCCTACGGTAAGCTTCGGAGCGCGGTGACTGAGCTGCGCCTGCCCATGCGCCAACTCAGCGCTCCGGACAACCTGAAGGCTTTTTCAGCCACATCTTCCAATGACGGTGTGGCTGTTACCCTCGACAGCGCCAAAGTCAGCCCGGGCAACTATAGCGTTCAAGTTGACAGCCTGGCCAAAGCCCAGTCATTGGCGTCTGGTACCTTTGCAGATAAGGATTCCACATCGATTGGTACCGGTTCGCTGACATTACAGGTTGGTGATGAAACCAAAACCCTTACTATCGACAGTTCAAACGATACGCTCCAGGGGTTGGCAAACGAGATTAATGAGGCTGGCATCGGCGTCTCGGCGGGTGTGGTGGATACCGGGGAGGGTTTCCGGTTGGTGGTGTCATCGGATGAGACCGGTACAACTAACGAGATTTCCATTTCGGTCACCGATGATGACGGCAATAATACGGATACTGCCGGTTTGTCGCAGTTCGTCAATGACGGTACGACCAATAACCTCACAGAAACCGTAGCCGCCAAGGATGCGGTGGTCCAGATCAACGGCATTCAGATCACCCGCTCCAATAACACCATCGATAATGCCATTGACGGCCTGACCTTTGACCTGAATGCAGAAGGTGTTACCTCTGAAGTGAAAGTGGCCCAGGATCTGGACAAAGTATCCGAGCGGGTTCAAGGATTTGTTGATAAATTCAATAGTTTACAATCAGTGATCAAAGAGTTGTCAGGATTTGATGCAGAAGAGGGTCGGGGCAGCCTTCTGACCGGTGATTCCACGATTCGGGGGATTCAGACGCAGCTACGCAATGTGCTGACCCGCGTTGTGCCGGGTCTGGAGAGCGCATCGGTTCGAAGCCTTGCAGACGTTGGCATCACAACGAACTTTGAAACCGGCGGACTGGAGTTCGATGCTGCCATATTCAAAGACCAGTTGGCCAAAAACCCTGACGACGTGACCGCACTCTTTGCAGAGCAGGGCAGGACGACCGATACCCAGGTTGAGTTCGTTCGCAGTGGTCTGGACACGGATCCGGGCACCTACGACATCAACGTGAGCCAGACGGCGACTCAAGGCCTGGTCCGGGGTGATAACGCCCTTGCTGACAATGTCACCATTGATGATAGCAACGATGAACTGACGCTTAAGGTGGATGGGGAAACCTCCGCCAGCCTGAAGCTGACTGCTGGTACTTACGCTACCGCCCAGGATCTGGTGGATGAAATCCAGAACCAGGTTAACGCTAATAATGCATTGAAAGATGCAGGAGCTGCCGTAACAGTCGGGCTGGATGTGGATGGCAAGCTAACGTTCACCTCGACCAAATACGGCAGTGACTCCAATGTGAGTATTACCTCCGTTGAAGATGGCCCTGCCCTGGGGCTGTCAGTGACCACTGGCACCGCAGGTCTGGATGTGGCTGGCACGATCGACGGCCGGGTGGCGGAAGGAGATGGCAAGGTGCTGTTTCTTAAAGGTGGCGATGGCGGGGCCTCTGGCCTGCAAGTCCGTATCGAAGGGGATCAGACCGGGGCTCGGGGTTCCATCACCTTTATTGAAGGCGTCGCCGAGCAGACCGTGGATTTAGTGACTCGCTTTGTTGGGGCCGACGGTACAATCGAAGCCCGTACTGACGGCCTGCAAAGTGAGCTTGAACGAATTCAGGAAGACAGGGTGAGCCTGGAAGAGCGAATCGCATCTTACCGTCAGCGGCTGGTGGACCAGTTCAGCGCCGCCGATGCTTTGATTTCCCGGCTCAACAGCACTCGGGATTACGTAACCCAGCAGTTGGCGGCCCTTGCACCCGGACGCAACAATGACAACTAAACTGTTATAAACTCGATATTTACTATAGTGAATATAATCGGGGCTACATGCTAAAACTGGCTTCAGCCGGTGAAACAAGAGGTCTAGTATGAACGGCTTACAGGCATATCAGCGGGTCAATACCCAAACCAGCATCACGGACGCCGATCCGCACAAGCTCATTCAGTTGCTGTATAACGGTGCTCTTGAACGCATCAATATGGCTAAGGCAAGGGTGCAGGCCAAAGATTTTGAGGGCAAAGGCAAGCTAATCAGTAAGGCCATCGAAATTATCGGGGGCCTTCGAGGTTTTCTGGATTTTGAAAAGGGCGGAGAGCTGGCGGCGCAGTTGGAATCTCTCTACGATTACATGGAGCGGACACTGTTTGACGCGAATGTCAAAAATGACATTGGCAAGTTGGACGAAGTGGCGTCATTATTGCGCCAAGTCAAAGACGGCTGGGACAACATCCGTGACGAGGTCATTCAGAAGCCATCGGAGCAGGCGGCCGTCTGAATGTTTCTGGCTTTTTAACGATGGTTTCTGTCGATGCATCCAGGCAGCGTTATTCGAGGTTCAAGATCTTTTTGCGCTGCTGCGCTGCTTTTTCTTTCCTCCTTTGTCCTCCAAGCGGGGGAAAGCGCTTTTTATAATCCGCTGTCTCCCGCAATATTTGTAACCCCGGATGTTTGGCCCTGGGGTTTCACGAACGATGAGGGGCAGCCTGCAGGGATGCTTCCGCGCTTTACGTCCCGTGTCGCTGCAATCGCCAATGTACCGGTCATTAATGAATTGAGGCCTCATCGCCGGGCGACCACCGAGCTTCAGTCCGGCGAAACTGATTTTGTGGTGTTATTCCAGAGTCCGGTGACCGATGCGGCGGGGGTTCGCGTAGTCAACGTGGTGACGGTAGAGATTCTCCTCGCCGGGGTAGCGGGCTCTCGATACCCTTTAACGATTGACGGCCTCGCTGGCAAGTCGGTTGGTTATATTCGGGGCACCTACTATGGTGAAGCGTTCGAGCGTGACCGGGAGATTGTTAAGGTTCCGGTCAACAGTCTCGAGCAGGCGATTGAGATGTTAAAGCTCGGCCGGCTTGACGCCATGGTTGCCAGCGACCAGTTGTTTTACCACACGCTCGAAGCCATGAAGCTTGCCATTGACGAGTTCCGGACTGATACGGTTATAAATGAGCAGAAAGCCTTTCTGTATATGTCCCGTAAGGCCCAAAACCCCCAACTCTTCAAAGCTATCCGACAAGCCGCCGTCCAAATGCGCGAGAATGGAGAGTTGGAGGAAATATTCCGACTCCCCGAATGACCCCATCTGGCCGCAAGGCCGCCACTGCCGTACAATACGCGCTCTCAATTTAAAATCATCCATTCTGTTTGGTATGGAGCAAGGGCATGTCTGATATTAAGAAGGTGGTACTGGCGTATTCCGGCGGTCTGGACACCTCCGTGATCGTTCGCTGGTTGCAGGATACCTATAACTGCGAAGTTGTTACTTTTACAGCGGATCTGGGGCAGGGCGAGGAAGTTGAACCGGCGCGTGCCAAAGCTGAAGCCCTGGGCGTAAAGGAAATCTTCATTGAGGATCTGCGTGAAGAATTCGTACGGGATTTCGTGTTTCCCATGTTCCGGGCCAACACCGTATATGAAGGCGAATATCTGCTGGGCACCTCTATTGCCCGCCCGTTGATTGCCAAGAAGCTTATCGATATCGCCAACCAGACCGGCGCCGATGCGATTTCTCACGGGGCGACCGGTAAAGGTAACGATCAGGTTCGGTTTGAACTTGGCGCCTATGCACTCAAGCCCGGTGTCCACGTTATCGCTCCCTGGCGTGAGTGGGATCTGAACTCCCGTGAGAAGCTGCTGGCTTATTGCAGGGAACGGGATATCCCCGTCGAAATGAAAAAGGGTAAATCGCCTTATTCCATGGACGCCAACCTGCTGCATATTTCCTATGAGGGCATGGTGCTGGAAGATCCCTGGGCGGAAGCTGAGGAAGATATGTGGCGCTGGAGTGTTGCGCCTGAAAACGCTCCGGATACCCCAACGTACATTGAGCTGACTTACGAGAAGGGCGACATCGTTGCCATTGATGGCCAGCAGATGAAGGCCCACGAAATACTGGCCTACCTGAACAAAGTAGGCGGAGATAACGGCATTGGCCGGCTCGATATCGTTGAGAACCGTTATGTGGGCATGAAATCCCGCGGTTGTTACGAAACGCCGGGCGGTACGATCATGCTTCGCGGACACCGCGCCATTGAGTCCATCACTCTCGACAGAGAAGTGGCGCACCTCAAAGACAGCATCATGCCCCGGTATGCAGAAGTGATCTACAACGGTTACTGGTGGTCGCCGGAGCGGGAAGCGTTGCAGGCGTTGATCGATCAGACCCAGAATTACGTTAATGGCGTGGTACGTTTGAAGTTATACAAGGGCAATGTCGATGTCGTCGGTCGTAAGTCCGATGACTCCCTGTTTGATGAGAAGATCGCCACCTTCGAAGAAGACCAGGGCGCCTACGATCAGAAAGACGCTGAAGGCTTCATCAAGCTCAATGCGCTCAGGTTGCGCATCGCCGCAAGCAAGGGTCGCAAGCTCTGAAGCTATAGCCATAGGCCTCTGGCGTTAGGGGTCACCTTTTGACGCTGCATAAAAAGCGCGTAGCCAGTCTCATCCGGGATGGTTGCGCGCTTTTTTTTCGTTTCTGTATTCCCCTGGTGGCACCCCTGCCGAACTCTTGAATTTTCGATGAAAGGAGGCGGTCTCGCTGAATCCCAATCGCAGGGCTATTTCCGGTATCGGGAGGTTACTGCGGGTCAGGTATTCCTCTGCCATCTTTTGTCTGACCTCGTCCAGCAGTTCCTGGTATGACACCCCCTCAAGACTGAGCTTGCGCTGAAGGGTGCGGCTGGTCATGCCGAGATGATCGGCGATCATGTCCTGGCGGGTAATACCGTGGAGCAATTGCTGCTGGATGCAGTGTTTTACTCGGGTGGTCAAGGCGGTATCGGTCGCCAGGGTTGCGAGCTGATTCTGCGCATGAGCTTCCAGCGTTTTGCGAAGTAGCGGGTCAGGTTGGCGTAATGAGGTTGCTAGCAAGCTTCGCTCCAGAACAACGGCGTTCTCGGCGGCAGCAAATTGAATAGGGCAATGCCAACGATCACTGTAGGCTTTTTCGTACTCCGGGCCGGGTGACGGTCTTTCAAGCAGAACTTTTGCTGGCGACGCTTCTGGATCGTCAGCGAGCCAGCGGGCGTACTTGATCCAGGAAGCAAAAACATTATCGACGAGGTGAGGTCTGACAATGCTATCGGTATAGGCGCATTGCCAGACGAGTCGAATTTGATCGCCTTCCCCCATTACTTGAGTGGTGCCCATATCACCCACAAGCTTCTCAAAGGGCCCAATGCGTGCCACAGCTTCAGCCAGGGTGGCGCAGCTCATGGTGATGTAGCCAAGTACACTGTATGTACCTGGCTGTACAAAGTCGCCCGTTTCCAGCCCAAGGATCGGGTTGCCTGATCGCTCTGACAGTAGGTGGATGAAGGTTTGCAGTTGCTCGCCCGAAATGCGGCCTTCGTCGCTCTCAAGAATGGCGGAAGTGAGCCCGGTTTGGCCGAGTAACGCTTCGGCATCAATTCCGGCCGAAGTCGCAGCACGCACATATTGGCGCATGGCCGCAACAGAGGCGGTTCCGAGGTGTCGCATAAGCAATGAGGGCCTGGACAATGGGGTGGAGATTGTTATTCGCTAAAGTGTGGGCGTTCGAGGGGAAATTAACAATACGGAAATAAAAAAGCCAGCTCGAGAGCTGGCCTAAAATTTCAAGGAAAGAACGAAAGTGCCTAAAATTCGTTTAACCGGGGATTCACCCATTTAACAGTGGAGGGACAACTTAACTCCCGAGGGGACTACTTGACTCCCTAAGGGACTGCTTAACTCCTCCACCATGGGCGGATACTGCTTGAATCCACAATTGCAGAATACTGCTGCCAAGCCCCTGAGTCTGTTGAAAAAGTGTGTCGCCCTGTTACAAATTGTGGAGGCGTACATTTGTTGGCCTCGTCAGGCATTTTCGGACAGATCCGGTACGGTCTCGGTGAAGCGCCGGGTTTCGTAGGCGTCCACGAGTCCCTGCACGGCTGCACGTTCCATTTCCTGCACGGAGGGGGTGCCTTTCTGAGCATCAGCCTTGCAAAGGGCCATCCCGGCTTCTACCGAAATATAGCCCGCCGTGGTTTTTAGTGCCTTATGATTGATGCCATCGTACACCCGTCGGAAGGCCGTGGTAGTGCAGTGGTCGCTGTGGGAAAAGTGAGCAATGATGACGTATTGATTATCGCCCACGCGGCACAGGGCGTCCAGGGGTCGGATCAGGTGGCTCAGGCGACGGCCAATCCCGATTGCGAGCTCGCTCATGATGGCAGCGCTGTGCTGCCGCTTCAGACTTTGCCAGTTCCGAATGCCGATCAGAACGTAAGCCGAAGCACCGCCACGGGATTCTGCTTGCCGCAAACTTTTACCCAGGCGTTCCCGGGCATAGCGGTTGTTGCACAGCCCGGTTTCCAGGTTAATGATGCTGCTGGCTTCGAGCTCGCGGTTGTTCTCCATCAGCAGGGAGTTGGCAGTCAGCAGCGTATTCTGCCGGTCCGCCATTCGGTCAGCGGCGAAAACGCGGGAGATCAGCTGTTTGCTCATGTCCGACTTATAGATGAAATCATCCACCCCCCGGTCGAAGGCTTCTGACAGCGCGTCTACACTCTCCCGGGCGGTGAGCAGAATAATATAGGTGTAGTGGTTTTCCTGCTCGTCCTGTTGCCGAACCCGGTCAGTGAGCTCCAGGCCGTCCATTTCCGGCATCAGCCAATCCGCAATCAGCACACTGACTGACCGTTCTTCGATCATGGTCAGGGCAGCAGGTGCATTGTTGGCAACGCGCACATCGCGATAGCCAGCATTATTAAGCGCACGGCTAACCACCATGCTGCTGAATTTGGCGTCGTCAACGACGAGAATCGGAAGGTCAAGATTTGGCATTGTTATCTAATACTCACCAGTCCATTGTCAGATGCGGTGCCCGCTGTCTCTTGGTATGCTTTGGCACCTCCACATTCGCAAGCGAGTCATTATAACGTTTAACAGACACTGTGATGTTCATAAATGTAAAACATCCCTCATTTCCGGAGTATGACTATGCCATCCTTTGATATTGTCTCTGAAATAGATATGCACGAAGTAACCAACGCCGTCGACCAGACCAAGCGCGACTTGGGCAACCGTTGGGATTTTAAAAACGTCGATGCCTCGGTAGAGCTTGATGACAAAGGCATCACCCTCAGCGCAGAGCAGGAGTTCCAGCTTGAGCAATTGATGGACATGCTGAGAATGGCCTTCGCAAAGCGCAATATTGATGGCCGTGCGATTACCGAGGACGGTGACAGTAAATCCGGCAAACTGGTCAAGCAACACCTGGTTTTGCGCCAGGGTATTGAAACCGATATGGCGAAGAAGATCGTGAAAATGATCAAGGATGCGAAGCTCAAGGTGCAGGCCGCCATTCAAGGTGACAAAGTCCGGGTGACGGGTAAAAAGCGGGATGACTTGCAGGATGTCATGGCGATGCTGCGTGAGTCTGATCTTGACCTGCCGCTTCAGTTCAATAACTTCCGCGACTAAACGGAGAATTCCTGATCACTACTCAAGCCCGGCCCAGGTTACTGCGCGCAGCACTTCATACGTTTACCCGATGGCAGGTTATTGCCATGCTGTTTCTCGGCTTCTCTGCCGGATTGCCCTTCTTGCTTGTGTTCTCGACCCTGAACGCCCGGCTTGCAGATATTGGCGTTGAAACCGCCACCATCGGGTTCTTTAGCTGGCTGGGGATTACCTACTCGATCAAAGTGGTCTGGGCGCCTGTGGTTGACCGCCTCAGGCTGCCGCTGCTGGACAGACTGTTAGGCAAGCGTCGCAGCTGGATGATTCTCGCTCAGTCTGGCGTTGCTCTGGGGTTGGTGTTGATGGCCCAGGTTGATGCTGTCACCGCGCCAACCATGATGGCCCTCTGTGGCTTAATGGTGGCCTTTTCGTCCGCCACTCAGGATGTGGCAATCGACGCCTACCGTATAGAAATTGCCGAGCCGCGTCTGCAGGCCGCACTGGCTGCCACCTATATCTTTGGTTACCGTTTGGCTTTGCTTGTAGCTGGGGCAGGGGCTTTGTATCTCGCCGAGTTCTGGTCGTGGCAAGTGTCTTACGAGGTTATGGCGGTGTTGATGGGCGTCGGTGCCCTGACGGTGCTGGTTATCCGGGAGCCAGCAGTCAATCATCATAGTGTGGCGGAAGATCTTGCTGTTACAGTGGCACGGGAGACCGCCAAGCGGGCGCATCTTTCTCCGCGTGTGGCTCGGCTTGCAGGCTGGTTTTCTGCCGCTATCGCCGGACCGTTCGTGGATTTCTTCCGGCGCTATCGTGAGCTGTCACTTTTTATTCTGGTGCTGGTGGCACTTTATCGCATCAGCGATATTTCCATGGGCGTTATGGCAAACCCGTTCTATCTGACGTTTATGGGTTTTTCGAAAACCGAAGTGGCGGATGTAACCAAGATATTCGGGTTCTTTATGACCATTGGTGGCTCCATTTTGGGCGGCCTGTTGGTGGTCCGGTATGGGGTGCGTCCCATATTAGTCGCCGGTGCTGTGCTGACGGCCGCGACCAACTTGCTGTTTGTAGTCGTCGCGCAGTTACCACCTGATATTGTCCTGCTCGCAGTGGTCGTCAGCGCAGATAATCTGAGTGGCGGGATTGCCAACGTTGCACTTATCGCGTGGCTTTCGAGTATGACCAGCGCCTCGTTCACGGCGACCCAGTATGCCTTGTTCAGTTCCTTGATGACGCTGCCGGGTAAGTTCATAGGCGGCTTTTCCGGCATGGTGGTGTTCAATTACGGTTACACCGAATTCTTCTTTATTGCTGCTGTGATGGGTGTACCCGCGATCCTTTTGTCCTGGTGGCTAATGGGGAAGGGCGAGCGGCTGGATGCGCTTTCACCGGCTACTAACAGCACAGAAGATGTGGGGCCTGAAGAACACGCCGGTGAGGGTCAGGGTTCCCATCGGTAGCGGGCCATGGAAACCCGGCCGTCGGCCACTTCAACGCCTTCGTGCTGCAAGCTTTCGGACTGTCGTATATAGGCGTGAGTGCCGGGTTTGAAAGCCAGCCGCCCATCGCTTTTCAATACGCGGTACCAGGGCACTTCCGAGCCGGGCGGTAGTTTACCCAGCGCCCGGCCTACATATCGGGCAAGACCTGGCAGCCCAGCCAGGCGGGCGACCTGACCGTAGTTGGCTACCCGCCCCTCAGGAATCGACCAGACGACCTGCCAGATCATCTGGTCACGAGTCGGCAGGTCGTCCGGTGAGCAGGTGTCAGAGTCGGAGTGCGCCATCAACTTCAATTATTCGCCCTGAAAGATAGTCATTCTCGAAGATAAAAGCCGCGGTAAAGGCGATTTCATCTGGTTTGCCCATTCGTTTAAGAGGAATGGAAGCCGTCATTCTCTCCAATGCTTCTGGTTTCATAGACTGCGTCATTTCAGTTTCAATAAAGCCTGGGGCAATGCCCATGACGCGAATACCGTGACGTGCCAATTCTTTCGCCCAGACGGGGACCAGCGTGGCAACGCCTGCTTTTGCAGAGGAATAGTTGCTTTGCCCCATGTTACCCGCGCGGGAAATGCTGGCGATGTTGATGATAGCGCCGTGATCACCATTTTGAATCATGTGGGTCGCCGCCTCCCGACCGCACAGGAAAACGCCGGTCAGGTTAACGTCGATCACCGACTGCCATTCACTCAGGCTCATACGCTTGACGATTTCACCCTCTTTGACCTTGACCAACATGCCGTCCCGAAGGATGCCTGCGTTATTGATTAGGCCATTGATTTTGCCGAAATCCCGCTGGATGGCTGTAAATGTCTCCTCGACGTCGGGTTCCCTGGCGACGTTACAGACGTACGACCGGGCGTCGCCACCAGCGACTTTGCAGGCAGTTACGGCTTCGTCGAGTTTTTCCGGCATCAGATCAATCAGTGCCAGGCTTGCGCCCTTTGCTGCGAAGTACTCAGCCATTGCACGGCCCAGTCCCTGACCGCCACCGGTAATTGCAATTACAGAATCTTGAAGTTTCATCTTGCGCCCTAATAAACCTGGTAGATAGCCATTGGGTTTGGAGGAGGGTCGGCTCAGCCGTCTCCCTTTTCGTGCACAATATGATGCCCGTTCATCCCCTGCTTGTCGAAGGATGGGTCGAATCGGGCCTTGAATGATACTGGGAAAAGGCTGTGTTCGTTATGGGCATTTTTTTATTGATTTTTATTATTCTGCCCATTGTTGAGATGGCGATTCTCATCAAGGTTGGCACCGTTATTGGCGCGCTCAGTACGATAGGGCTGGTCTTGCTGACCGCGATTATCGGGGCCGCACTGTTGCGTCAGCAGGGTCTGGCAACACTCTTGCGGGCCAATCAGCGCATTAACAGCGGTGAGTTACCTGCCCGCGAAGTGGCCGAAGGCCTTATTCTGGCCGTCGGTGGCGCACTACTACTGACTCCCGGGTTTGTCACCGACGCGATTGGATTGCTCTGCCTGATTCCGTTTACCCGTCAGTGGTTTGCGTCTCACGCACTTAAACGCATGGTGGTGGCATCCGGTAGTACCCAGAGCTTTCGTTTCACAGGGGGGCAGGGCGATCCATTCGGCAGCGGTAATGCTTTTGGTGGCGGTTCTGCAGCCGACGATGACGTAATCGAGGGCGAGTACCGTGAGGAACGTGAGGGCGCGAACAAGTCATCGGATCGGCTCGAAAAAAAGTGAATTTTTTTTTGGAAGACCGTTGAAAATAACCGCACAACCTCCATATAGAAACCACAAGTTTGCTGGGGCGGATAAGCGCCCTGAAAACAGGTGCTTATCGGCTCTGGCTTTTACGCAAACGTCATTGCCAAACACAATCTGACTTTGGAGACATCGAGCAATGAAAATTCGTCCGTTACATGACCGTGTTGTCGTGCGTCGTAAAGAAGAAGAAGAGAAAACTGCAGGTGGCATCGTGCTGCCGGGCAACGCCAAAGAGAAGCCTTCCCAGGGCGACGTTCTCGCAGTGGGCAATGGCCGTATCCTCGAAAATGGCGAAACCCGTGCGTTAGCAGTCAATGTCGGTGACACCGTAGTGTTCGGCCAGTATGCCGGCAACACTGTGAAAATCGACGGTGAAGACCTGCTCATCATGAGCGAGAGCGACATTTACGGCGTGCTGGAAAAATAATCCGGCAAGCTGACTCTTTGCAACTGACGGTTCGGTTGTAAATGAAACCGAAATAACGATTGGGTTTAACGAATAGGGAACATAGTGATATGGCAGCTAAAGATATCAAGTTTGGTGACAGCGCACGCAAGCGCATGGTTGCAGGCGTTAACGTTCTGGCTGACGCCGTTAAAGTAACGCTTGGCCCCAAGGGTCGTAACGTTGTAATCGACAAGTCGTTTGGCGCACCGACCGTAACCAAAGATGGTGTATCGGTTGCAAAGGAAATCGAATTGCGTGACAAGTTCGAGAACATGGGCGCGCAGATGGTCAAGGAAGTTGCTTCCCAGACCAACGATACCGCAGGCGATGGTACCACCACTGCAACAGTTCTGGCCCAGTCCATCCTGAACGAAGGCATCAAAGCGGTCACCGCTGGCATGAACCCGATGGATCTGAAGCGCGGCATTGACAAGGCGACCCAGGTTGCAGTCAAAGCCATTCATGCAGCCGCCAAGCCCTGTGACGATAGCCGTAACATTGCTCAGGTTGGCACCATCTCTGCCAACGGCGATGAGACCATCGGCAAGATCATTGCTGACGCCATGGAGCGTGTAGGCAAAGAAGGCGTCATTACTGTCGAGGAAGGCCGTGGCCTGGAAGACGAGCTGGACGTAGTAGAAGGCATGCAGTTCGATCGCGGCTACCTGTCCCCATACTTCATTAATAACCAGGACAACATGTCTGCCGAGCTGGACGAGCCTTACATCCTGCTGGTTGACAAGAAAATCTCCAACATTCGTGAGCTGCTGCCAGTGCTGGAAAGCGTTGCCAAAGCAGGCAAGCCGCTGATGATTATTGCGGAAGACATTGAAGGCGAAGCGCTGGCTACGCTGGTCGTCAACAACATGCGCGGTATTGTCAAAGTAGCGGCCGTGAAAGCGCCGGGCTTTGGTGATCGTCGCAAGGAAATGCTGCAGGACATCGCCATTCTCACTGGCGGCACAGTGATCTCCGAGGAAGTCGGTCTTAGCCTTGAAAGCACTACGCTGGATGACCTTGGTACTGCCAAACGCGTCAACATCACCAAGGAAAACACCACCATCATCGATGGCGCCGGTGCCGAGGCTGATATCGAAGCGCGTGTAGATCAGGTCCGCAGGCAGATTGAAGACAGCAGCTCCGACTACGACAAAGAGAAGCTTCAGGAGCGTGTAGCCAAGCTTGCGGGCGGCGTTGCCGTTGTCAAGGTTGGCGCAGGCTCTGAAGTAGAAATGAAAGAGAAAAAAGCTCGCGTGGAAGATGCTCTGCACTCCACCCGCGCTGCCGTTGAAGAAGGCATTGTCGCAGGTGGTGGCGTTACTCTGGTTCGTGCCCTGAACGCACTGACTGAAGTAGCGGTAGACAACGAAGACCAGAGGGTCGGCGTAAACATTCTGCGTCGCGCCATGGAAGCACCACTGCGCCAGATCGTGACCAATGCCGGCGGAGAAGCGTCCGTTGTAATGGACAAGATCCGCCAGGGTGAAGGCACCTTCGGCTATAACGCAGCGACCGGCGAGTTCGGTGACATGCTCGAAATGGGTATTCTCGACCCCGCCAAGGTCACTCGTTCAGCATTGCAGGCCGCTGCCTCGATCGCTGGCTTGATGATCACCACCGAAGCCATGATCACCGACGAGCCGGAAGACGAGAAGTCTGGTGGCATGCCGGATATGGGTGGCATGGGTGGAATGGGCGGTATGGGCGGCATGATGTAAGGCTGCCCAGCCTCCTCAGACACTTGTGTCTGAACCCGAAAAGCCCCGCCCCTGTTGCGGGGCTTTTTTCTGTCAACATGGTCTACTCTGAATCAAGTTGTCATGAACTTGCTGAAGAGCTTTGTTAGACTCAGGCTCCAAACCAGATACAGAGAGTTATTTCCCCGTGAAGCCTGTATGACCGACCTATCAAAACCTGCTTTCTTGAGACCTGGTAAAGTTATATGGCTTGGATTAGCCGGTTTACTGGTGTACCTGATTGCGCTCGTTTTTCTGCTTCCTGCTGGTTGGGTATGGCAGTGGGTTTCGCCGCAGGTAAACCTGCCGCCTCAGGTTCAGGTCAACCAGGTGTCGGGCCAGTTGTGGAATGGCGCTGCGGGATTTACCTTCGCTGGACACCCATTGCGACTGAGCTGGGATATTGAAACACCCTCCCTGTTAAACCTGTCGATTCCGATGGCCTTCTCGCTGGACTCTGCGCGCTCTGGCCTGGATGGGCGGGCATCAGTTGCGTGGCCAGGAAGCGCCAAGCTTACAGCCCGGGGAAGCATCCGGGTCCGGGAATTCGAGGATCTTATAAGGCGTAGCGGCGGTGCCATGTTAGTGGGTGATGTCGTCATTGATCAGCTCGTCCTTGCATGGGTCGACGGTGAATTCAGCGATGGCCAGGGTCGCGCCCGCTGGGCTGGTGGCGAGGTCACATGGCCCATGGGCGGTAGCGTCCAGAGTGCTGACTTCCCGCCGATGGAAGCGACGTTGAATGCTTCTTCCGGGCGTATGGCGATGGCCATATTGCAACAGGGTGAGAATGAGCCTGCAGCTAACGCCGACATCTTTCCTGATGGCGTGCTCGAAATCCGGGTCTATAAAAGAATGATCGATCTGGCAGGTCAATCTTGGTCCGGTGCAGCCAGCCCCGGTGACGTTATTTTCAGGGTTCGCCAGCCCTTGCTGGGGAGAGGGAACTGATGAAGACGGCGGGTGTCAGACCCCCTCAACGCTTGCCCCGCTGGCTCGCGAACGTATTGCTGATTGGCCTGGTGGTTTATTTCTCAATCGTAATGGCGAATCTGACCTGGATGGTGACTTGGCAGGACCGGGCTGTACTGGAACCTGGGCAGGCGCTGAGTGCCTCGTCGGCCGATCAATTGGGAGACCGTCGTCTGGCGTCTTACGAACTCTTCGGCCGTGCGTCCGGGGGTGCTCCGGTCGTTGAGGCCGTGCGTCGGACAGCGCCGGAAACCCGTCTGCGTCTGCGTCTGGAAGGTGTATTGGTTTCTGAGCAGCCTGAACTGTCCGGTGCTATAGTTGCAGGGACCGACGGCGTCACGGCACACTACCGCGTCGGAGAGACGCTGCCGGGTAATGCAGAACTCGTGGAGGTCGAGCCGGGGCGTATTCTCATCAGGCGTGATGGTGCCTTTGAAACCCTTACTTTCGAGGATGATGACTCCGGCCAGTTGTTGACTCAGGATGAGGAATTTGCCGCATCCGCTCCGGATGACTTTGTCGAGCAAGCTAAAGCGCGACTGGATGCACAAGGCGCTGAAGCGCTGGTTGCATTCGGTCTTAGCCCGGTACAGGATGGCGCAACTCAGGGCTATGTGTTTAATGGTTCCAACGTCATGCTGAGTGCGCTTAATCTTCAGGAAGGAGATGTAATCACTGCCATCAACGGCTACCCCCTGGGGGATATTGAACAGGATCGGGAATTGCTTGAGACCTGGCGTTCCGAAGCGCAGCTAGAGATTGAAATAGAGCGGGGCGGCGCACGCTTCACGGTGAGTTATGCGCTACCACAGTAGTTTAAATGAGATCATTGATACAGGATGCAATCGTTTCATGATTAATTTGAGAGCCCCCTTCCTTAAAGTGGTGATGTTGCTCCTCCTAATGCCCCTAATGGCGACGGCTCAAGAACAGGAAGGCACCTGGCGCCTTAACCTGAAAGACGCTGATATACGCGCATTTGTTACCCAGGTGGCTGATATCACAGGTTACAGTTTTGTGGTCGATCCTCGGGTAAAAGGCAAAGTAACGGTGCTTTCAAGTGCGCCCATGAACAAGGATGAAATTTACGACCTTTTTCTGGCGGTATTGCAGGTGCATGGTTTCACTGCCATACCGGGTGAAGAAGTCATCAAGGTGGTGCAGCAAGTCGATGCAAAACAGTCAGCGGAATCTCTCGACCGGTTTTCCGTGACGCCTTCAGAGCAGCTCATAACCCGCGTAATCCAGGTCGATAATGCCAACGCACTGGAACTGGTGCCGATTCTGCGACCTCTGGTGGCCAAATACGGTCACTTGGCAGGGGTGGCTGCCGCCAACGCCCTGATCGTCAGTGATCACTCCGCCAATATTGAACGAATTGAAGGCATTGTTCGTGAACTGGATAGCCCGTCCAAATACGAAGTGGAAGTTATTCAGTTAGAAGAAGCCTGGGTAGGCGATCTGGTGCCGTTATTACAGGAACTGGCACCCGATGAGCTCGGTGAAGGGGGTGCCGGAGGCGCTGCACGTAAATACAGTGTCACTGCAGATGAGCGCAGCAACCGGTTGATTTTGCGGGGTGATGAAACCTTCCGTAGTAAAATGCGAGCCCTGATTGTGCAACTGGATCAGCCCTCTGCGACCGGTGGCACGACGAAGGTCATTCGTCTCGGTCATGCGGACGCGAAGAACCTGACAGAAATTCTGAAAGGGGTTATGGGTGAACTTGCCAAGGAAACAGCCGGGGGTGAGGGCTCCGCAACAGGGCCTCGTGGCACAGGTTTTTCGGTTTTCGCTGATGAAGGTTTGAATGCTCTTGTTGTGCGGGGTGAGCCCTCGATGATGCAGGAAGTGGAAATGATCGTGTCGCAGCTGGATGTTCGACGCGCCCAGGTGCTGATTGAGGCGGCCATTGTAGAGATCAGCGATGACATGGGGCAGGACCTGGGGGTTCAGGTCGCGCTTGGTGATGAGTCAGGTTCCTCGACTCCCGTGGTCGGTTCCAACTTCAATAACGTCGGTCGCAGTCTCGGTGATGTCATCGGTGCAATCCTTTCCGATAGTGTTATTACTCCAGCGACTGGCGGATTGACACTGGGTGCGGGCCAGCGCAACAACGACGGCATCACCTGGGGTGTGCTACTTCAGGCTCTCTCCACATCAACCGCTGCGAACCTTCTGTCCACCCCCAGTATCATCACGCTCGACAATCAGGAGTCTGAAATCATTGTTGGTCAGAACGTTCCTTTCCGTACCGGCCAGACCACCAACACCAGTGCGGGTCTGCAAAATCCGTTCACCACTATCGAGCGTCGGGATATCGGCCTTACGCTTAAGGTCACGCCTACAATCAGTGATGACGGGCTGGTACGGCTGGTGGTTGAGCAAACCACTGAAGATGTGGCGGACAGTATTGAGGACGCCTCGGATATCATCACTAACAAACGTGAGATCAAGACTACGGTGCTGGCCGACGATGGTGAAACGATTGTGCTGGGTGGTTTGATCCGCGAAGATTACAGGATTAATAACAGCAAGGTGCCTTTATTGGGTGATATCCCGTATCTGGGGCGTTTGTTCTCCTCCGAATCCCGGACGATGATCAAGCGCAACCTGCTGGTCTTTCTGCGGCCCACTATCCTGTTTAATAAAGGCGATAGCGTAGCGGCAACCGATGAGAAGTACAGAGGGCTCTGGGAGGTGAACCTGGGTATTCGCCAAAAGCTGGGCCTGCCAACCGATATCGGGGCACAGCCAGGTATTGAGACTCTGTTTCGAACAGGGTCAGGAAGGCCCCGCGGTATCGAGTAGAGCGTGATTTTCGGTCAGCGGGGTCTGACCTTCCGATCATCGAGAACGCAATGTTGGCAGGCTTCAGGTGTTATGGGCAGTGATTTTACGGTGAAAACTCACAACAAACTTTTCGAAATCCTCAGGCAGCAACGGTTTGCTGAAATAATAGCCCTGGGCTAGCTGGCACCCGCGCTGACGAAGATAGAACTCCTGTTCTTCTGTCTCCACTCCCTCGGCAATGACCGACAGGTTAAGACTCTTACCCAGATCAATGATCGTGTTAGCTATCCGGGTGTCGTCTTCGTTGGTCAGCAGGTCGTGGATGAACTGCTTGTCAATTTTAAGATGTTGAACCGGCATTCTTTTTAAGTAAGTCAGCGACGAGTACCCGGTACCGAAATCATCGACTGCGATGTAGATGCCCGCGTTCCGCAGGCGTTTTAGCTTGGCGATGGCATCGTCGAGGTTTTCCATGAAGCTGGTTTCTGTCACCTCCAGTTCCAGGCGACCGGGTGGGATCGCATGTCGTTTGAGGGTTTCCAGAACCTCGTCAACAATGTTGACTTGCTTGAGCTGGACGGCAGAAAGGTTTACCGCAATACGGATGGGGTTGCCCTTAGCGGCCCACGACGCGGCCCTCCAGCAGGCCTGCTCCAATACCCACTGACCAATTTCTACAATAGTGCCATTAAGTTCCGCCAACGGAATGAATTCATCAGGCGGCACCAATCCCCGTTCAGGGTGCTCCCATCGGAGCAAGGCTTCGGCACCGATGACGCGCTGACTTTCCAGATTAACCTGCGGCTGGTATACAAGATGAAACTGCCCGCCGGGCAGTGCCAGGGCGAGGTCCTGCTCAAGTTTTTTACGCTCGCGGATCTGTAGGTCGACACTGGCAACGTAAAACTGGAATTGATTGCGACCGGCGCTTTTCGCCAGAGTCATGGTCTGTTCTGCGCGCTGAAGGAGCTTGTCAGCTTCGGTGCCATCGGCAGGAAACAGTGCCACACCGATAGTGCCTGTAATGAAAATCTGACGCTCATCAACACGCATGGGTCGACTGAATATCTGCAATAACCAGTCAGCGGTAGCGGCTGCCTGATAATCATCCTGCAGATGCTGCTCAATCACGACAAACTGATCGCTACCCAGTCGTCCTGCGATCATATGACTGCCGTCCCGCTGTTCAGACAACCGTTCTGCGACCACCCGCAGAATTTTATCGCCGGTTTGGTACCCATGCTGATCATTAGCACTTTTGAAATCATCAATACCGCAGCAGAACACGGATAGAATGTGTTTATTTCGACGGTCTTCCTCTATGGCACTGTTGAGAAAGCCCAGAAGGGTCTCCCTGCTGGGCAGTCCGGTGAGGTTGTCGTAGCGGGATAGCCGTGTGACCCTATCTTCCGCTTCACGGTGTTTCTGCTGGTTTTCTGCAATGGCCACCAGCAGGTTGTTGGTGGCGTTCACCCACAAGCCGAGCTCATCCCGTTCGTGGGTCTTTGGCACTGCCAACAGCCGGTCGTCGGGGTGATCTGGGTTAACCTGGGTAAGCGAGTGAATAATTCTGAGCAGTGGCCGGGTGAGAAGCAGATGATAGACGAGGTAAAGCACAAGACCCAGAATGATGGCTCGTGCTATGCCGGAAATAAACGTTAAGCTGGCCCGTTCAAGCCAGCGAGAGGCGACATTTGCCGTGTCATAAACTATCTCAAGGTAGCCGTAGGTTGTTTGAGTGTCGGCGCTGCGTATTAATGGCGATCTGTAGGTGCGTTCTGCGCCAAAAATGAGATCCGTGGCAGGGCGAAAATAAGGCTGTTTCAATGCTCGCTTCTGGTTGGCGAGTGGTTCCCCATCAGGGTGAGTTATATTCGCAAACCGAACAGCATCCTGTTCGAATAATCCCTCAACTACCTGCTGGGCAAGCTCAATATCAATACTGAAAACAGCTTGTGTTGCCGCGTCTTTAACCAGAGCCATGGTCTGGGCTGCCTGATCATCGAGTTCTCCAGAAACCCGGTGGGCATCCAATATGATTTGCATGGTGCTTAACAGGATGCCACTTATCAGAGCTACAGAAAGAACCCACCGCAATATGCGACGACCAAGACGATGCTCCAATTGAAAAGGCGTCTTCATTCGAATCGGGTCATTTTATTGGTTTTTTTCCGTCGATTTTGTAGTGATTATCTGGTTCCAACCATGAATTTTCCATCAGTCACGCTGGCTATTTAAGGTTGGTATTACGAAGGATGAGTATGGTTCAACCCGAGCTGTCAGCGCCAACCGATAACCTGCATTATTTCAAACTATTCGGTAAAGACCTGTTTTATTTTGTAAAGTCGGTGTGTCTAATACGCAAAACGCCCGCATAAGCGGGCGTTTTGTACGCAAAGGCCTCTACATCAGGCCCTTTACTACTTGGCGTTAAGCCAGATTCTTGTTCACAAAATCCCAGTTCACAAGATTCCAGAACGCTTCCAGATAATTAGGACGCGAATTCCGATAGTCGATGTAATAGGCGTGTTCCCAAACATCGACGGTCAGAACTGGCTTATCCGTACCTGTCAGTGGTGTTTCCGCATTGCTGGTATTAGCGATAGCAACGCTGCCATCAGACTTTTTGACCAGCCATGTCCAGCCTGAACCGAAGTTGTTGGCCGCTTTATCATTAAATTCTTTCTTGAACTCTTCAAACGAGCCAAAAGCTTTTTTAATGGCTTCTGCTGCTGCACCGGTTGGCTCACCGCCACCACTAGGGCTGAGGCAGTGCCAGTAGAAGGTATGGTTCCAGACCTGGGCCGCATTGTCGAACAAGGGACCACTGGCGCTCTTGATAATATCTTCCAGCGACTTGTTGGCGTTATCCGTACCCTCGACCAGGCCGTTCAGCTTGGTGACGTAGGTGTTGTGGTGTTTGCCATAATGATACTCAAGCGTTTCAGCAGAGATATGGGGTTCAAGTGCGTTCTTTTCGTATGGTAGTGCGGGAAGTTCAAATGCCATGAGGTCGTTCTCCCTGGTTTCTCTCGTATGATCCGTTAGATCAGTGAATTTTCTTTTCTTGAGATTAAAGCACCTTGACTGATGTACCAAAATGAAGATTAGGCAAAGAAATGGTCGTTTCCCATCTCACCAGTCAAGACTGCGTAAAACCTGTTTATCTCTTATAAGTCGGGTCAGTCGCGTCGCTTTTCAACCCCTGAGTCAAAGAACTGTTGAACTCCGGCGATCCGGGTAAAAATTCTGCACAGTTTCTTACCCGCCAAACCAACTCGTCATAATTATCCGCCAGAATGTTCACGTGGCCAAGCTTGCGCCCTGGCCGCTCAGCTTTGTCATAAAGGTGCAGGTGAGCATAAGGAAGCTCCAGGATGCGGCGGGTTTGACCATGCTCTCCGATGATGTTCACCATACAGCTCACCCCTCTTGGGCTCGTGTCACCGAGGGGTTGACCTGTCACGGCACGAATGTGGTTCTCGAACTGGCTGGTAAGCGCGCCTTCAATGGTCCAGTGTCCGGAGTTATGAACCCGGGGCGCCATTTCGTTAGCAACCAGACCGCTCCTGGTTTCAAACAGCTCCAGCGTGAGCACTCCGACGTAATTCAACTCATTCAGTAACGTTTGGATGTAGCGCCGTGCTTCGTCCGTTACGTCTGGTAAAAGCCCAGGCGCTGGCGCTATGGAGTAGCGCAATATTCCCTCATGGTGGACATTCTCAGCCATGGGGTAGACCGCAACCTGACCGTCTTCCCCTCGTACTGCGATCACAGAGAGCTCTCGGCTGAACTCTACAAACTTTTCAACCATCAGGCGTTTATGACCGATGTTGGCCCAGGCCTGCGCTGCTTCCTCAGGGTTGCGCAGTACTGCCTGGCCCTTGCCGTCGTAGCCTTCGGTGTTGGACTTTGCGACCACCGGGCAGCCAAGACTTTCTGCGGCAGTCTGCAGAGCCTCCGCGCTCTCAGCCATGCGCCATTCGGGTGTCGGAATGCCAAGTTCACCGAACAGGGTTTTTTCAGCTTCACGGTTCTGACAAATCTGCAAAGAGCGCGGTGTGGGGTGCACAGGCTTTGTGGCAGCTATTTTTTCGGCCACCTCTACCGGTAGGTGTTCGAACTCATAGGTGACCCTGTCGACACGGCTCAGAAAGTCATCAAGATAGACTTGGTCCCGATCAATAATGATCTCGCCCAGTCCTGCACTCGGGTTGCCTGATAAATCGTAGAACACGAAAGTATTGGCCAGCGGATAACCGGCCAGCGCGAGCATGCGTCCAAGTTGTCCAGCACCTAAAACTCCGATTCTCATGGGCGGTTTCCTGTTACCGTCAATTACCCGTTTCTCGGGTCTGGATTTTCCAGAATGGTCTGGGTTTGCGCGGCGCGAAAGGTATCGACAGCAGCTCGCACAGCAGAATCGTAGGTGCCGATTATCTGCGCTGCCAGTAAACCTGCATTGGTGGCACCAGCCTTGCCGATAGCCAGGGTGCCGACGGCGATCCCGCCGGGCATCTGGGCGATGGAAAGCAATGAGTCCAGCCCATTCAGGGCTTTTGACTGCACGGGAACGCCCAGCACAGGTAAAGAGGTTTGTGAGGCGACCATTCCTGGCAGATGAGCAGCGCCGCCAGCTCCAGCTATGATGACCTTCAGGCCCCGGCCTGCCGCCGTTTTCGCGTAGTCAAACAGAAGGTCAGGTGTGCGGTGTGCGGACACCACGCGAGTTTCGTAGGGCACGCCCAGTTTGTCGAGCATCTCGGCGGCATGTTCCATAGTCGGCCAATCCGATTTGGAACCCATGATAAGGCCTACAAGCGGCTGCATAAGCGACAATCCCGAAAAGTTTAGAGAAAGCCCGCCATTGTATGGACTGCCCGGGATCCATGCAAATGGCTGGGGCTGGCTGGCATCTCGGCTCTCAATCCCCCGTGCTGCATTTGGTGGCATGAAGCGGAACCGGTATTATCAAGTCACCAAATTGTTCACGTCTATATCTATCCGAGGTTATTGAAATGGAACCCATTCGTCCTGATGACGATGAATTAAGGGCAGGCACTGCCCAGGCCGGTAGACCGGAAGAAAGAAAAGTCCAGCCCGAGCGCTCAGCCCCGCCTGCGCAGCCCCCCAGGAGACCGGAGAGGAAACAGCCTGGAAGCCCACCCCCGCCACCCTCCGGCAAAGGCTCAGGAAAGCTGGTGGGGCTACTTTTGGTGCTGTTGGTGCTAGCCGTTGCAGCGGGTGCGGGCATGGTTTGGCAGCAGACCCAGCGCCTGGAGGTATTGGAAGAGCAGGTGGAGGAAGCGGATTACTGGGTGCGTCAGAGCAAGCTCGCGCTGGCGCGCTTTGAGGGCGAGTTGACTGAAACCGGCGAAAGTCTTGAGCAAAGGGGCTCGACAACAGAACAAAGGCTAACCGAGCAAAACGCTCAGATTGAGACGGCCAATAGCGAGATCCGTAAACTCTGGGTGATTGCCAACGAGCGCAATAAGAAGTCGTTAGAAGAGCAAGCTGGACAAATTGCAGCCCTGAAGACCGCGTTGGAGGATCAGGCAAACACGGTGGCTTCGCTCAATGAGGTTCAGGATGGCGTTCAATCGGAAATTGGAACCCTCAATGAAGCAGTGAGCTCCCTTGATAGTAGGGTCAGCACCCTGGCAAACATCGATGACCGACATCAGGAACAGCTTGAAACACTGGCGGCGGAGATCAATGCGCTCGACACCGACGTGGAGCGAAGCCTGCAGCGGTTCCGGCAGGAGCAGGGGCTCACCATAGAGGGTATCGAAAGCCGTTTGAGCGCCTTGGAAAGCGCCCAGAAAAGCGTCTCTGAAGCGGCGCCGCGGATTAACAAGGCAGAAGCAAGGATTGCCAACCTCGAGGAAACCATTAAATCCATTGATGCCTCCCGCGCTCAGTTAACCTCGCGCCTGGTGCGCTTGTCCGAACAGGTGGATGCTTTGCGGTAGCCGTTCAAGAGAGATGCCCCGGCTTGTAATGCTCGCAGTTCTGAGATTATTTATCAGCGCTTCGTTGAGTTTGTCGAGACCGAAAGGCGCAGCTAGACTGGTCATAAATAATGATCTATAGCCAATCGAGAGGCATCAGATATGTCATGGAAAGATAGAATCGAAGCACAACTCGCGAAGCTTCGTATAAGGCTGGACGCCTTCAATCAGTCGCTGGCTTATAAAGCATTGCCGGAGGATCGAAAAAGTCGGGTAGGCAAGCTTTCGCTAGAGCAGAAGGCGTCGGCGGCGGGTCAGAAAGGGCGCAATCTAAGAACAGTAAAAGGTGGCAGGCGGGCGAAGCAGTAAACAGCTTGAGTAAAATCCAACCAGCCAAAAGCTTTGCTTGGTCATCCTGCTGAAAAAAACCGGAAAAGATTTGACAGCGGGGGCCAAATGCTTAAAATGCGCCTCTCACTTGATCAAGACAGCAGTGCACAATTGATCAGGTAGCTGGAAGTGGGTGGTTAGCTCAGCTGGGAGAGCATCGCCCTTACAAGGCGAGGGTCACTGGTTCGATCCCAGTACCACCCACCATTTTCAGCCTTCCGAACTTCCCCGGTTCGGTTGAGTGTTTGACAGGCCAGCGTGCCTTGAGAACGATGCGGAGCGGTAGTTCAGTTGGTTAGAATACCGGCCTGTCACGCCGGGGGTCGCGGGTTCGAGTCCCGTCCGCTCCGCCATTTTTGATGTCCCCCAGGGTGGTTAGCTCAGCTGGGAGAGCATCGCCCTTACAAGGCGAGGGTCACTGGTTCGATCCCAGTACCACCCACCATTTCGCATTGCATCCTCTATCAGTCGTCGTTCAGCACCTTTTCGTGGTGCTATTTGCGTGCGCGCAAAAAAAACTCCGATGCTAACCGGAGCTGAAGGTTTGCTTAAGGTTCTAGGCAATCAGGATCAGCGTCCGACCAGCGACTGACCACAAACTCTGACGGTGTTGCCATTCACGCCCGCTGAGGTGGGATTGCAATACCACGCAATGGTTTCTGCAACATCGATTGGCAACCCGCCTTGTGAGAGACTGTTCATGCGTCTTCCTGCTTCGCGAATGGTAAAGGGCATGGCAGCGGTCATTTGGGTTTCAATGAAGCCCGGGGCGACGGCATTGATGGTTCTGCCATCTTTCAACTGTTTCGCCAGTGCCTCGACATACCCTATAACGCCACACTTCGACGTAGCGTAATTGGTCTGGCCAAAATTGCCGGCAATCCCGCTGATGGATGATACGCAGACGATGCGGCCATTTTCCCGCAACAGCTCCCGATTGGTCAGCTCCTCGTTGATCAACTCCTCAGCGGTCAGGTTAACGGCAATAGCCATATCCCAGAAGTGTTCCGGCATGTTGCCCAGGGTTTTATCCCGGGTGATTCCGGCATTGTGCACAATGATATCGAGCCCACCGAAGTGTTCTTGCACGAAATCTGAAATAATCTGCGGCGCCTCAGTTGTTGTGATGTCGCAGGGCAGGGCTATGCCTTTGATCCGGCTGGCCACGATTTCCAGTTGTTCCATCGCGGCCGGTATGTCCAGGGCGATGACGGTGGCCCCATCCCGGGCAAGAGTGTCGGTGATTGATTCGCCAATACCCCGTGAAGCGCCGGTGACCAGGGCTACCTTATCTCGCAGGGGCGCAGCCGGGCTCACAGCGTTGGTCCCCTTGGCGGATTTGGTTATCCGCACAAACTGACCAGAGACATAAGCGGATCGTGGTGACAGGAAAAATCTGACCGTTGAGTCCAGCTGCCCGCTTGCCGTCGGCGCCATCCATATCAGGTTTGCGGTGGCTCCCTTTTTGCCAACTTCCTTGCCTACGCTACGGACAAACCCTTCCAGCGACCTTTGAGCGGCTGCCTGGGCGGGGGTTTTACAAATGGCTGGATCAAGCCCAATGACAAGCACGCGGCCATCGCTGGCGAGCTGGCGGATCGTCGGGTGAAAGAAATCATACAGCGCCCGCAACTGTAAAGTATCTTTGATGCCGCTGGCGTCGAATACGAGGGCCGAGAACTTCAGGCGCAGTTCAGTTGTCAGGTCCAGCGGGATGGCTTTAGTACCGGCGCGGGCTGAGTCCGTGAGCCTCGCGGTGTTACTGGCATGATGAAGCATGGCTGCGCTGGCTGAGAGAGTGCTGCCGAGCTCCGTGATGGCTTTGCCGCCCGAGGCACACCCGATGAGAATATTCCCTGCAGTGAAAGGTTGATCAGTTCGGGTCCAGCGTTTTAGAGGAGTAGGCGATGGCAGTCCCAAGGATTGGGCAGCGGTTTTACCCAGCGACGTGTTGACGAGTTTGAGGTACAGGTCTGACATAGGGAAATCCTCTCCTCCTCGCGCCGCAGCGCGCTTGTTTGGACCAGCATGGCGACAGCGACGCTCAATGTTAGTGAGAGGTCTCGAAAGTCGCTGGCAGCATATGGATTAACTCGGTGCACCGGGCACCGGGTTAGGGATGCCAGTGAGCAAATACACTAGCCTTATTAGGAAAAGCCCTCATGATACAGACAAAAGGCTCCATAATTACAGGAAAAACCTTCTTTCCCGTTGACTTAGCCAGGATCGCTCCGTAAGATGCGCGCCACGTTGATCGAATGAGCCAGCCAGAGCCTTCGGTACACGAAAAGTTTGTTGCGGGGTGGAGCAGTCTGGTAGCTCGTCGGGCTCCCCACTCACGAAAGCCGAAGGGAGTCACCGACCTTCGGATTATGAGGCCGACTCTTCAGGACCTCAGATGATAGAGGTGAACACAAAGTTTGTTGCGGGGTGGAGCAGTCTGGTAGCTCGTCGGGCTCATAACCCGAAGGTCGTAGGTTCGAATCCTGCCCCCGCTACCATATATTGAAGGCCGGTCTATGACCGGCCTTTTTTATTGCAGTCGAGTCAAAGCTTTTTCCTTAATCTGGTCATACCTACCCCACTTTAAACTCCGTTTTATTCTCAACGCCGCGTCAGTTAGTTTTAACTCAGTTTCACAATGACAATAAAATGACTATTTTAGAACAATAATGGCGACGTAATACACGCAAATAATCGAGCGAATTTTGTAGACTCACTACAATTCGACGATTATATGGTGTGAAAAATGTTGAAATGCGGCAGTAAAAAATCAGTGACGGTATTGGCTGTGGTATTTATGACAGCTTTACTGACCGCATGTAATGAGGGAACCTCAGGAGGTACGCTCGAGTCAGCCGCGGGAGGTTCTACGAACAATTCTACAAGTATCTCGCTGATCGCCAAAGAAGCTTCTCTGAGCTGGAATGCACCCGCTACGCGAGTGAACGGCGAAGGGCTCGCAATGGGGGAGCTGCAGGGATACGTTATCCTCTACGGGAAAGAGTCTGACAATCTATCCCAGCGAGTTGAAATCGCCAGCGCGAGTACAATGGATTACATCATCAGCAATCTGGACCAGGGCGAATGGTTTTTCGCCATTCAGGTGATTGATGTCAATGGCTTGGTGAGTCCCCCCTCAGAGATTGTTAGTAAAACAATATAACGGGTTTCGAATTTAGTCTTGCAGGCTCGAGTGCCCAGGGAAGGGCGCGTCAAACCGGATTGATTACCGGTAGTTTGATGGTAAACGCCGATCCAGCGCCTTCTTCCGATACGACATTAATTTCTCCCCGGTGCTTCTCGACCACCACACTGACAAATGAAAGGCCAAGGCCCGCACCGTGATTTCGTGAAAGCTCACTGCTCTTCTGGCGTCGGAAGCGGTCAAACAGATGAGGTATTTCGCTCTCGGCAATGCCTGTTCCCTCGTCACTAATTGTCAGACAGGCCTGGTGGCCAGCCTGGAAAGCCTGGATCATAATGACTGAGCCGTCAGGGCTGTACTGGACTGCGTTGGTTAGCAGATTGATGACGGCACGCTCCAACAATTCCGCATTCCCGTTTAGCCAAAGGTCTTCATGTCCAAGTAGTTGAAGACGAATACCTTTCTCTGCAGCCTGCTCGCTAACGCTGTCCCTCGCATTCTCGACGATGGCCAGGAACTCGCATTCGTAAAATCTCGTTTCGGTGAGCTGTTCAGCCCGGGCAAGCTGAACAAACTCTTCTGCCAGCTGGTAGCTTCGGCGAGCCAGGCGCCCCAGTTGATCCAGTTGTTCCGGCTGTATCTCTCCAGGCCTTCTTTTCAACTGCTCGATTAAAGCAAGCTGCGACACCAGGGGCGAGCGCACGTCGTGAGAGATGAAGTCGATGGCTTCACGATGTTGTCGCTGCTGCTCTCGCAGTTCCGATATGTTCGATATATTTGCAATGATGCCGCTTTGATTGCTGTCTGGCAGTTCAAAGGGTGCCAAGTGAATGAGAAAATCCAGACTCCTCACTTGTAAATCGACGGTCCGGCTTTGGGAGAGCGTCAGCGTTTCAGCTACCGTTTCCGTCCAGGCCGGAGATTCTCGCGGGTCGTGGCCATGCAGCAGCCGGACCAGAGACATGCCGATCAGGCTGGGACGTGGTTCTCCAAACCATTCTTCGATGTGCCCATTGACGAATTGGATGATGCCCAGTGAGTCAGTTACTACGATGCCGTCCGGCATCTTCTCAAAACTGCGGCCGATAAAGGCTTGCATGCTGTGTAGACGTTCAGTCGCGAGCCTTACACGCTCTATTCGGGCTGAGATGTTTTCGCGCCTCGTGTGAGAATCGGTCTTGCCGGGAGTGACCGCCAGCGCGAGCCGCTGCAGGTAGCGCCTGTTAGCTTCTCTGGTCAGACTTGCCGGTAGCATCAGGCCGAGGTGGTAAATGCGCTGGCCGCGGGTAAACTTCAGCCAACTTTGACTATCAATGTGCGTCCAATGCCCCTGTACTAATGCCGCTGGTTGATCAGCCCTGGTCAGTTGTCGTGCAGCCAACACTTCCTCGTCCACGGATAGCCACCAGCCTTTGGCTTCAAGCAGCGTGCTCAAGTGCTCCAATAATTGCGTCGGGTTGCGCTGAGAAGGCTCTGCCAAATGTAGCTGATGTCCTCGACCGAGTTCATCCAGTTGACGGTTGAGAAAACGATTGGTCATCGCCAGCCGGCGGGCGCTCCAAAGCGGAAAGGCCATCAGCGGAACCAGTAAGGCGTTTGCCACCGGCAACCACAGCTGCATCCCGACCAGCAATGTGCCAAATGCCAGGGTTATCCCTGCCAGTGTTCCGGCGCATAGCAGAGCTGTCCTTGCAGGCCGAAGGCGAGGCATAAAATAGGCTAACAGCAGGATGACAGCCAGGGGTAGTAGCCAGGTGGCAACGCTGTCTACAGGCCGGACCAGCTTGTCGTTGATTAACGCTGAATATCCGTTGGCGTGAAATTCCACACCGGACATCGGAGCGGTGAGCCCCGAATACGGCGTGGGCAGAGTGTCTCCCAATCCTGCAGCGGTAGCGCCAACAAAGACCGTTTTGCCTTCGAAAGCGCCAGCCTTCGCAGAGCCTGTTAGCACATCGGTAAAGGAGTAGGTGGGTATGGTCGGGTCATGCGCTGGCGGTGGTACCATGACAAAATCATGGCGAACATTGATATAGGGGGCGACGGTTACGTCACTGGGCACCTGTCGGAGGTTCGAATCCTCACCCGAGGCCGCGGCTGCAGCCGAAGCCAGGCTGGGCCAGGACTCCTCTCCCAAGCCATTGAACAGGTACAGGCCTCGGGCCAGGCCGTCAGCATCAAGTTCCACGTGAGCGTGCCCAATGCCCGCAGCTACCTCAAGTAGCGCAGGCACTGGCAGTTTTTCAGCCATCAAACTGCCTTCGGGCGCGGTGGACAGGTGCATGGGCAATACGGCATTGCCGTGAGCGACCAGGGCTGCTGCAAGTTCAGCATCATCGGAGGAGGGTTCGGGGAAGAGCACGTCGTAAACGATAGTGCGGGCGCCTGACTGATCGAGTTTCCTGATCAGCTCAGCGTGTATAGCTCGCGACCATGGCCATCGTCCCAGGCGTTCAAGACTTTTGTCGTCAATGGCAATGAGTACGACTTCGTCCGACAAGGCGCCTGGATAAGCGGCGATCAGGCTGTCGTACAGCCAGAAATCCAGGCGCTGGGGCAGGGAGGTTGTCTGCAGGAGCAGAAGCGCTGCGACCAGCGGCAGGGCGAGTCTCCAGGATGTGTGTTTCAATGAGTGCCAATCCGGCGTCATGGGCGCTGCTTCATTATTGTAGAAGTCTGGATTACTCGATAAACAACTCCCTGCCCGGTCCCCAGCGGCTTGCGAGGGGCCCGTCAGAAACTGCCTTCACCCGCACAAAATAACGTCTACCGGGAATCAGACGCAAGGCTGCGGTGGTATCGTCAACACTGGCCTCCTTTACAATTCGCTGGAAATTTGGGTCTTCTGATAATTGCAGCAAATAATCGCTGGCGGTATCAACCTGTTGCCAGAGGATGCGAACCTGGCTGTCAATATAATTGATATTGATGATGTTAACCGGTGGCAACGTGCCGTTGACGATGAGTGTCCGGGCGTTGCTGGTGGCTACGGAAGTGCCGCCGGCCTCCGTGACGACTCGCCAGTAATACTGCCCGGGGCTCAGTGGTCTGGATGGAACAGCGCTTTCATCGGGCGCCCATTCACTGGTCGCTACAAGCTCTGAGAAGGCATCGGTTTTTGCAATCTCTATACGCCCCACTTCATTTTCACCACGATAAGTCCAGGTGAATTCCGGCATATCGTCATCCACTTTGGCGCCGGGCGCTGGTGAGAGATTGTTGGCGGCCAGGGCCTGTAACTCTATATCCACGGTCTGATGGCTGGGTAAGCCTGCGACACCGCGATCAGTAATGGCCGAGACCTGTATGTCGTAACGGCCGTTGTCCAGATAATCCAGGGTAAAATCCGGCTCAGAAGTTTGTGTGCGAGTCACCCTATGGCCGGTTTCCGCGTCAAAGATATCCAGTTGGTGCCGAGATGCTCCATCGGGCGTCCAGCCAAGCTTGATCGGAAGACGTCGAATGCTGTCGGGTAACCGAGTGGTTTCGGGTACCTGGGGGAGGCGGCGGATATCAACCGTGCTGCGGGCCATAATGTTTACAGTTGCGCTGTAGCCTGCCGGAACACTTCTTGTTTTGCCTTTGGGACCAAACATCACCATGCCTTCACTCACTTGAAGTTGAGTGATGCCAGGCGCGCTTTGGATCGCAAACGCCGTGCCCCGGACGGCTGCGACGGCAGAGGGGGTTTCAATTTCAAATCGTGAACCGCCTTCAACCAAGGGTTCAACTTCCGTACTGACTTCGCCGCGTTCGAGTCTCAGGCGAGTATCCACCATACCTGTACGCCCAAACTGGGTGAGCCGGTTGAATATCAGTTGTGAGTTCTTTTCAATCCTCAGGAGTGACCCGTCCGCCAGGCGAATGGTCGCTGAACCACTCTGGGTAGTTATTTCGTCTCCAGCCCGTAATAGCATTTGCGCTTGTAATGGCGCCCGATAGCCGGAACTCGGTACACGCACCTGGCCCTGGCCGGTGACGGCCATCACGGTGGCGGGCTCGGGTTGGCGTTTCAGCCAGTGCAAGGGAATACGAATGGCATCGCCAGCCCTGACCGTCCGGATATCGGAGATACGGTTGTAGTTAGCCAATTGCAGGGCCGTTTTACCGCTTTCCAGAAGTTCTAAGGCCGCCTGTTCGAAATTTTCATCCGAGCGCAGACTGTAACGCCACTCTGGTGCCGGGGATGAGTCCGAATGAGCCGTGGCTCCTTGTGAACCCAGCGTAACGGAAAGTTCCGCTGAAACGGAGCTGGCTGTCAGGCACGTCAAAGCGAACAGGGAAAGAGCAACAAGTACCCGGGAATAGCGGGCGACTGACACGTTCATTGAATTAATGGGCTTCGAGTCGATCTGGATCTGCCGGTGTACTGACCAGCATGGCTTCGAGCCGGTAACCCCGTTGATAGATGGTCTTGATCCGGTAGCCGTTCTCCGGGTTCAGGCCAAGGCGTCTTCGCAGACGGCTCATATGGGTATCTACGGTGCGGGTATTGATATCCCGGGTGACGCCCCAGACTCGTTCAAGCAGCATTTCACGGGTCAGCAGTCGGCCCTGGTTCTGGAACAGGAAGAGTGCGAGGTCGAAATCCTTATCCGTCAGCGTTAACACCTCACCGTTCAGCTTGATGGTGCGCTGCTGGGTATCAATCCCGAACGCTCCGAAATTCAGCAGTTCTTTTTCGTTCTCAGGATTGATGCGACGTACCAGGGCTTTGATTCGTGCCAACAACTCGGCAGGCCGTGCGGGCTTTGCAAGGTAGTCATCTGCGCCGGCATCAAGCGCCTGCACGATATCCTGTTCACTGTCCCGCTGGGTCAGGAATACGACTGGAATTGGCCAGTTAAGCTGGGCGCGTACCGAACGCAGAACGTCAATGCCTGTCATGTCGGGGATTTGCCAGTCCAGTATCAAGAGGTCATAGCTGCGGTGCTGCACAGCGCTCATGAACGACTGGCCGGTCTGAAACGTGTCACATCGATTGCCAGGTTCAGCGAGTATCAACTGAATGTTCCGGGCCTGTTCAAGTTCATCTTCCAGCAGTGCGATACGCATCTCAACTCTCCTGCAACCGTGGTCAAGCCCGGTCGTGTTAACTACATAACAAATCGGGCTTCCATAACCCGCACTGCATTGTGACAAAACGGTAAGCCTTGTTCAGTGTTGTTATGTAGATTTCCGTAACGAATCACACTGTTGAAGTCATGCCTTTCAGACGCTTACACGGCTGTTCTGGAAGAAAACCTAAAGATCGGGCTTGCCGTTTTTGTCGCCTACTGTTTGTCGGCAGCCGGGATAATTACTGCAGCCCCAGAACCAGCCTTTTTTGCTCTTTCTACGCACCAGAGGAGAGTAGCAATGCGGGCAGGGTACGGGCTTTTGGTTGGTGCCGTCGGTTGGCGGGCCATCTTCGAGGGGGCGGGTGCCTTTGCACTCAGGAAACCGGGTACAAGCGAGAAAGGCGCCGAATTTTCCGCTTCGCTGCAGCATGGGCGCCCGGCACTTCGGGCAGTGGATGCCGGTATTGCTTTGGGGGGAGGCCGGGCGCTCGCGGGCGTCCTTGAGAAAGCCGGAAATCTGTTCCTTGAGTCGATCAATGAACTGGCGCGGGTCAGCGTCACCCTGACGGATGCTTTCCAGAGTGGCTTCCCAGAGAGCGGTCATATCCGGCCGATGAATGGCGTCAGGCAAGGCCTCAATCAGCACTTTGCCTTTTTCGGTGGCTTTGATAAACCGGCTGTCGCGATAGAGATAGTCCCGCTTGAACAGGGTTTCGATAATGCTGGCCCGGGTGGCTTCGGTTCCGAGCCCGTCAGTTTCTCGCAGGGTTTTTCGGAGCGCAGTATCGGAGACAAACCTGGCAATGTTGGTCATTGCAGAAAGCAGCGTTGCGTCAGTAAAGTGGCTCGGCGGCTTTGTTGTCCGCTCCTGGACATCGGTGGATTCGCAGAGTACCGAGTCGCCTTTCGACAGCCGTGGAAGCGGTACCTTATCGGTCTCGCGCCCGTTTTCCCGTTGGCGTAACTCCAGGTTCTTCCAGCCGGGCTCAAGCACGGCGGTTTCGGAAGCACGAAAGCCATGTGGTCCGATCGTCAGCGCCAGCTTGCCCTCCCGGTGGATGGCCTCCGGGCAGAACTGCATAAGATAGTAACGGCTGATCAGCTCATAAATGCGGGCCTCTTTCGGGCTGAGTGCGCCTGATGGCCGGGAGCGTGCGGTGGGGATTATGGCGTGGTGAGCGTCAACCTTTTTGTCGTTCCACACTGTGGACCGGCGAGTGAGATCCAGAGACTCTATTGGCGGCGCCAGTTCAGGGGCCACCCGGGCGATGGCATGGGTCACAGCCCTACTTTGCTCGAAATGCCCTTCCGGAAGATAACGGCAGTCTGACCGCGGGTAGGTGATCAACTGATGTCGCTCATAGAGGTGCTGGGCCGTATCGAGCACTTCTTTGGCGCCCATCTGGAACAGGCGTCCGGCTTCAATCTGCAGCGTTGAAAGTGAGAACGGCAGCGGCGGTGGCTCTTTTCGGTCCCTGAAGCGAGCCTCGGTGATCCGCCCTGGCCGCCCTGTCACTTCATTGGCGATTTGTTCGGCGATGTCCCGGCTGAGCAGGCGGTCTTCTTCGTCGAGGTGATCACGAAATTGTTCATCCGGTAGCCACCGGGCCTTGAAAGCCGGCGCTGTCTCCGATTCCATATCCCGACAACGGGCGGTCAAGCGGAAAAAGGGTTTGGGCTCGAAGTCGCTGATGGCGTTATCACGGGCGACGACCAGGCCCAGAACCGGCGTTTGTACCCGGCCGACCGAGTAAACCCCTTGCTCTCCCTGCTGTCGGTAGCTGAGGGTATATAACCTTGTCAGGTTGATGCCGTAGAGCCAGTCTGCTCGTTGGCGCGCCAGGGCAGAGTGGGAGAGGCGTCGGAATTCGCGGTTATCTCGGGGCGCTGTTACCGCGCGTCCGACGGCTTCGGGCGTCAGGTCATTGATCAGCACCCGTTCGACCGGGCACTTGGCGCCGAAGTAACGGATAACTTCGTCCACCAACAATTGGCCTTCGCGGTCGGGATCACCGGCGTGTACGATTACCTCGGCTTTGCGAATCAGGGAAGCCAGTACATCCAGCTGTTTGCGGGCGCTTTCCCTTGGCATCAGTTTCCAGTGATCGGGGAACACCGGCAAGTCACTCAGGTTCCAGTGTTGCCAGCGCGGGTCGTACTCCGCAGGTTCTGCCGGCTCCAGCAAGTGACCAATGCACCAGCTCACTACCACGGCGTTATTTTCGGGGCCGCAACGCAGCCAGCCCGGGCCTTTCTGTATGGGGCCGGGCAGGGCGGCAGCGATGGCGCGCCCGAGGCTGGGTTTTTCGGCGATAAAAAGACGCATGTTTCGGGTATCACAGAGTGCTTGGGGTGAAGGACGATGGCGAATCGGGCCTGCGCTGTCAAGCAGTTGGCCCAAGGGTGGTGTACACTGGAGCCAACGCCGCTGGTGCGTTGGAGGCCCATGAATGAGGTGCCACTGACAGGATTTCGCATCAGATTCTAGTTGGTCACAGGAGCAGGGTTCGGTTATGTCGATCAAGCAATCGATAGAGCAAAAACTGACAGAAGGTTTCCCGGTGGTGCATCTGCAGGTGGAAAATGAGAGCCACATGCACAGTGTACCGCCAAACTCGGAAACCCATTTCAAAGTCACGCTGGTTTCTGGCGAGTTTGAAGGTACCGGCAAAGTTAAGCGGCATCAGACGATTTACAAAGTGCTCGCTGCTGAAATGGCTGGCGGTGTTCATGCATTGGCATTGCACCTTTATACCCCCGATGAGTGGGTGGCCAGACAGGCCCCGGCTCCGGATTCTCCGAACTGTCTTGGTGGTTCAAAAAGCGACCCGGCCAATCAAGCCTGAATAGAAACAACAGGAGACGCTATGAGTCAGTTTTTCCAGATTCATCCTGAAACACCCCAGAAGCGTCTGATAAATCAGGCGGTTCAGATCCTTCGCCAGGGCGGCGTCATCGTTTATCCGACGGATTCCGGTTACGCTCTTGGCTGCCACCTTGGAGACAAGGCAGCGGCTGATCGCATCAAACGCATCCGTCGTCTGGACGACAAACACAACTTCACTCTGGTGTGCCGTGATCTCTCTGACGTGGGTATCTACGCCAAGGTGGATAATACCCAATACCGCCTCCTCAAAACGTTCACGCCGGGGCCTTATACCTTCATTCTGGATGCCACCAGCGAAGTCCCGAGACGGTTGCTGCATCCCAAGCGCAGGTCTATAGGCTTGCGGGTGCCGGATAACGCAATTGTCCAGGCGCTTCTGGGCGAGTTGGGAGAACCCATTATGAGCAGTACGTTGATACTGCCGGATGAAACCGACCCAATGGTCGATCCCTACGACATTCGGGGAACCCTGGAACATGAGCTCGATCTGATCATCGATGGCGGCTTTTGCGGAATGGAGGCAACGACAGTCGTGAACATGTGCGGCGACGTACCGGAGGTGACCCGGGTAGGTAAGGGTGACCCAACGCCGTTCCAGCTCGGGTAATTAATCGTTCAGGCATGAGTATTAAGGTTGAACGCATAGTTGCGCTGCTGGCCAGCCGCCTCGATACGTTCAGCGCTTAATGTTTGTCGCAGGCTGTCGTAACGGTGCACCAGATCACCGAGGCCGTTGAACTGTTGGTTGTCGCTTACCAGAGTGTCGAGCAGGGAGTTGTTGACGCCGTACGCCTTATTGAGTTTCAGGGCAGTGTCGACAAACGCCAGCGTGGGCTCATTGACGCTCAGACGCCCGAACGCTTCTTTAAAACCTTTGTTGTTGTTAAGGTCCTGTTCGACTTGCAGACGGAGGTTCTCGGGTATTCGGGCGTTGAGGCTGAGTTTTCCGCCCTCGGATTTTTGCACCGCCAGCCGTGTTGCCGGATTTAAATTATACTCGGCAAGCTTGTGCCGCAAGGTTTCCCGGACAAAGGCAGAATCCTGCCCCACATCCGATTTGTAGCTGTCCATCGCAAGTCTTGTCGATGCTTTCGGGCGCACCCCTCCGTTCAGAGTGACGCTGTCATCGTTTTTGCCAACGGGCTCCGGCTTCGACCCGGCCTGAGCACCTTTCTGTGCAGGTTGGACGGCGCTGCGGCTCTCCGCCGTCTGCTGAAATCCGGCACCTAAACGCGCTAATGATGAAAGTAATGACACCGCGATGCTCCTTCTCGATTGACCCGGTTCGCCACCGGAGCCGACGTTTTTTCAACGCTCTGCAGAAGGTTAAGCATGATTGATGCCATCGCTGCGCTGTTGGTAACTGGCGTACTTTTTATTCCTGATAGCCAGTCAATTCCAGGTAGCCGACCCCCTTATGAGTCCCCTCCGCTGAGACCGGGCTCTCCCAGTAAGGGAAAACGCCATTGTTCCAGTAATCTCCGGGGGGCACGGTCACGGTGATGTCCAGGCCTTCAGATGGAATGCTCAGTTGCCATTGCTCAGGCAGACTGCCGGCGCGGGTATCGCGAAGACGACCGGGTTCCAGTGATAACTGGTCGGGGGTCAGCGCTCTGACCTCGCCCGTCGGGCTGACCCAGGTGCCGGATTGATAGAAACCATCGCGCTCTCGAAGTCGGAACGCCATCACTTTGGCGCCACTGTCGAGGTGAAGCGCCAGCCAGTCCCAGCCGTCCTGGTCGGCCCTCAGAAACTGGCTGCTCCACTCACGGTCAAACCAGCCCTGGCCGGAAACGGCGTAGGTTTCGCCATCCAGGGTGACGTCGCCCTCAATCGCCAAATCAACAAAACTGAAATACATGGAGCCCTGACCATCGGCGGACTTGGTGCTGAAGCCGTCCTGGCCATGACGCACGATGTCGCGGCGGGGAGCAATCAGCAGGTTGTAGCTCCAGTTGTCTTCCGTCACTGTCAGTTGCCATTGTTCTTTGGACCCATCGACCTCACGGAGCTGCCAGTCATCAAGCCAGACATTAAACGGTTGTCCGGTGGCCCCGGCCTGCCTCGTACCGCCTCGGGCCAAACGTTCGCTGAAGCGGTGTTCGCCGTCCACAGAGACTGCTGCGTGGCTCATCCAGGCCGCGTTCATGTTCCAGTCCGTTTGAGGCTGGTCAACACTAGCAGCAGCTTTTAGGCCTCGACGGAATTGAGTCCACTGCAATCCCAGGGAGCGGCCATCCGCCGTCTTCAGGTTGGCCGTGAGATACCACCACTCAATGCGATGCTGAGGGTGGACGCCAAGGTCCTGAGGTAATGAAATGACGTCATCAACTGAAGGCTGCCGGAAGTTATCTGATGAAGTTTCGCCCAGCCCCGCAAATCCGGCGTCCGGCGTGGAGGACGAATCTGAACAGGCTGACAGCAGAATGGTCAGGGCCATCAGAACGGTCGGCACGACCCTTGAGATTGATATGACAGGTACGACAGCCCGGTTATTTATCATCCACGCCTCCCGGCCTTCAGCGCTATTTGCGGCGCCAGCAGGCTGGCCAGTATGAGTCCTATCGTAAGGCATAGTCCCAGGATGACTAGCCAAAATACCGGGAACATTGCCATAGGAAGCGTCCAGCCGAAGGCCAGCGGATTAATGCGGGCGACCAGTACCCAGGTCAGAAAGCTACCCAGGGGCAGCGCTGTGACACCGACGGTACCGGTCAGTAGCGTACTGTGGCGCATCAACCAGAGTTTTACGTGACGCTTCTGCATGCCCCAAAGCTGGAGTTTCTGATAATACTGCTTGCGAGCGCCAAACATGGTGAGCGCCATCAGTAACAGGGCAAAGCCTGCGAGCGCGAGTGTCAGCGCGCTGATGGCCCGGGTGAGAGCAAAGGTCTGGTCGAAGATGGTTACCGCCAGGGTGCGGATTTCCGAGTTGTCCCGGATGGTCAAGCCAGGGCTGCGCCAGGCCTGTTCGATCTGCTGCTGAAAAGCCTGTATGCCACCGGAGGCCAACCTGATGGAAAAGCTGAGGGAGGAGTAGGGGGCCTCTGGCGGCCAGAGTTGCTGACTGATCAGAACTTCACTTGCCGGTCGGCCGTAGTCTGCGTAGATACCTGCAATCGTTCCGGTGTAAGGGGACTGCCGGGACTGCCCGATATCAAAGGTAAGTTGCTCGCCAACCGTAAGCTGTTCCCGACGGGCCAGTTGCTCATTTATCAATATCTCGCCCGCGGCCACGGCACGCCAGACGTCGCCGGGTGTTTCTTGGGTACTGGCCAAAAACGTCCAGGGCTGCAACAAGGGAGAGGCAGGATCGACTGCTGTAATCTCCACGGAACCATAAGAGGTCTGTGCTTCACCTCTTAGGACGCCATGGCTAGCCTTTACAGAATCCAGGCTGGTCAACGTCGCATTGGCGCTTGTGAGGTCAAGATCTGGTGGTGCCTGCAGGTATACGTCTCCCTGCAGACGTTGATCAAGCCAGTCATAGAAGGTGTTTTCAAACGTACCGACGAGAGCATGGACGGCAATAACGGTAGCGGCCGCAAACTGTAAGGCCATCAAAGGCAGTGAGAGCTGGCGGATCATGACGGCCAGCTCGCGCCAGGACCATCCGGTTAACGGTTGGGTGCAGGTTTTGGCGAGTTGATTCAACAGCCAGGGCAGCAAAAGTACCGTGAGCCAGCCGAAACCCGCCAACGTCAGGCCGATGGCGACAAACTGCCAGGCCAGCGAAGCCGATAACAGACTCGAGCCCACCCCAATCACCAGCACAGCTGAGGCCACCAATACCAACAGGCGATAATTGGTTTTCAGCTTAGCGAACAGCACGCGATCTGCCACTGCCCAGATCATAACCAGTATCAAAACCAGCAACGGCGCCAACCAAGTCCACCAGGTCGTTTGCTGTGCGTACAACCTGACTCCGAATAACCCTGACAGCGCCTGGTCGAAACCCTGGCCAAAGCCGTTCGCCAACACTTGGCCAAAAACCAGTCCCAGTCCGCCACCGATCGCAGACAGTACGGCCAGCTCAATAATCAGGTGGAACTGTAGCCGCCCTGGGGTCACCCCGAAACGATTTAATAGCGCCAGGGAAGCCTCACGTTGGGCCAGCCCCAGCAGAAAGACGCTACGCACCAACAAGGCCGAAATTAACAGGACCAGGGCACAGAGCGCATCCAGGTTCAGCAGAAAACTGTCGGCCAGTTGGCCAGCTCCGACACCGCTGAATAGGCTCGCGATGCGGTATGCCGAAGGTAAGTCAGAATACTCCCGGGGGGCGAATAATGTCAGTCTTGTGGGCCATTGGCCTGCGGCCAGCTTTTCAGCTTCGCCAATATCAACAAAGGCGCCGGAGTTTCCGGAAGGACTCTCTTGGGGCACGTCACTAAAGCAACGGAGCGACAGGGCGTCAATACCAATAACCCGACCTTTCGGCGCAGGCCGTTCTACGGTTAATTGCGGACTGACGCAAAACCCTAAACGGCGCAGAGTGACAAAGTCCTTTACGGTCACCGGGCTAGCATCCTCGCGAACTACGCTGAAGCGTTCTTGCAGTGCCGCATCATTGCTCGTAAAACTGGCTCTGGCCTGTTGAGAGAGTTGCCAGACGCCGCTCCAGAGCGCCGTAGCCACTATCAAAATCAGCAGCAATGCCAGCAGCTGCCAGGGATGGCGACGGTAATGACTCAGCAGGGCACTGGTAAGGTTCACTGGCCACCGTCGCTGCCATCGCCTGGAGTGCCAGAACGGTCTGCGGGGATATCCGCACGGGCCAAACTGGCCAGCGCCAGAATGTCATCACAGCGCGCGGCGAGGGCGGGATCATGGGTGGACAGCAACATCGGGCAACCGGTCTCGTGTTGATGATGAAACAGAACATCGGCGACCTGAAGAGCCGTTGCCCCGTCTAGGCTTGCTGTAGGTTCGTCTGCCAACAACAGCCCCGGCTGCATGGCAAAAGCCATGGCAAGCGCCGCCCGCTGCCTCTGACCACCGGAAACCTGATTGGGGAAACGGTGTCCGAGCTTTGCCAGACCGAGGATGTTCAGCCAGTGTTCGACGTCGACGTTCGTCTTACCCGCAAGTTGTGCGCGCAAGCGGATGTTGTCGCCGAGGGACAGGGTAGGCATCAGGTTGTCATCCTGAAAAACGGTGGCTATGCGCTTGCCGCGAAGTTCTGACCAGCCCGCCGCATCCTGGTTGCTGGCGGATTCGCCAAACAGCCGGATATCGCCGTCATCTGCAGGTTCGATACCACTGAGAATATTGATCAGAGTGCTTTTGCCGCTGCCCGAAGGCCCCATCAATGCCATTGACTGCCGATGGGTGATGGAAAAGCTCAGATTGCTGAGAACGCGAACCTGTTCGGTGCCATCGATATAGCTTTTGGAAAGATCGCAAACATCAACGACAGAGTCCGGCACGAACGTTTGCCTCGCTTCGGGAATTGGGAGGTGTAAAGTGCATTACCAACGGGCTTTATCCCACATTTCCGGATTGGCCCAATAACGGGCGTTATTCCAGTCCCGCTTGTGATTGTAATTGGCGATGTTATAGACATAGAGCGTTTGGGGTGGACTGCCGTCGAAATGCTGGAGGCGCTTGAAACCCAGGCCGATAAAATCACGAAACTTCCAACTGTCCGGGTCCGCCACTAATACTGCTATCTGATGAGTACCAAAATTCCTCAATTGCCCAAGCAATAAAGCGCCTTCGACTTGCGGTAAGTTATCGAGAGAATCTGTGATCAGCGCCAGGTCGACGGCATGGGATAATGGAAACCCGTCATTCGGTCTTTCCGCGTCCAGTTCAAGCAGAACGGTCCGGGCATGGGTTTTTCTCCAACTTTCGCCGAGCATTCGAGCGCGATCACCGCAAACCAGCAGCGTTGTCGGGTCACAGGCGTTGACCAGGCCCGACAACACCTCTTCCGGCCTGGCAATGCTGGCTGTCATGCACCGACGCTCCCGCCGTCCTGTTGCGCTTTCCAGACTTCATAATCGTGGAGATCGGATTCCACAATGGTTAAACACGCTGCAAGTATGGCGGCATCATCCAGGAAACCAAAGCCGATAATCAGGTCCGGGATCAGGTCAATCGGGTTCAACACATAGAGCAGGGCACCGGCGATAGCGGCAATGCTTTTCCAGGGTACCGCCCGGTAATTGCCTTTCCAGTAGTCCCTGAGCATCGAAAACATCACGCGGATGTCACCGATAAAGCGCCGCAGTGGGCCCTTCTGGCTGGCTTTGGCCTCAATGGCCTGTTGTTTCGACAGCACTCTTCCGAGACCGTCTTTGTCTATATCGCCGGACCGGGCTTTCAACTCGGTCTCAGCTTGTTCTCTGGTAATCGTGGCCATAGGGCTCTCCTAGTGTCTATACGCCCTCAATCTACCATATCGATCACTTCATGCTCACGGAGCCAGCATGAATACACCGTAACCTGAAACTTCAGGCCTGCTCCTCTGGCGCATTCAGTACAGATGGTTTCTTGAAAGCTTTTTTGAATAGTTCGGCATGTTCGGCGATCGCCATGGCACAGGCTTCTGCCGTTTCTTCATCAATTTTTTTAATCTTGGCTTGCAGGAACACGCTGATTTCTTCCGACAGTTCAAGAATCCGGTCTCTGGCATCTGCGTCGGCTTTGCTTGAGAAAATCATGGTATCCGGATTTTTCAACGCCACGTCCAGCCCGTCCTTTTCCGAGTAATACAAGGTTTGTACCGCCATGCAGCAGTTACTCCTGAATAGTATTCGTTAAATTACTGTTTGGATATACAGTATGACTTGGCTGGCTTTGTCCATCAAGGGGCGAGCACCTGCTGGCCCCCTATGATGAGTAAACGCGGGCTGAATCGAGTCCGGAAAACAAAACCGAACTAGATGGAAACCGAACTAGATGGAACTGCCAGTTCAGGACAATACAATCAGATGATTGGGTAGCTCATTGCGTTCGTGAGTAGCAGGCACCGCAGTTTTAAGATGCTGGCCGCAGGCTTCAATGCAATTCAGGAAACCCTGGAGAGTCTCGCCCTGTTTCACTTTTTGGGTGAAGGCGGTCACGATGCTTTCCCAGGTGGCGTTATCAATGCGGCTGGAAATACCCTGGTCCACCAGGATTTCCACGTACCGCTCGGCTTCTGAGACGAAAATCAGCATACCAGTGCCGCCTTCGGTGTGATGAAGATTCTGTTCCAGGAACTGGCGTCTCGCCAGATTGGAGGCGCGCCAATAACGTACCTGCCGGGGTATGAGTCGAGTGTTGATGGCCGGCAGCCTGAATATCAGGCTAAGCACCGCAAAGGTCGTCCATTGGACCAGCATCAGCACGTCGGCACCGAACCAGCCAAGAAAATAATTCAGCACTCCCGGCACCAGCAGTGCGAGAATCCCCGCCCAAAGTAGCGGGATATACGTGTAGTTATCAGACTGCGAGGTCAGGACAGTCACCAGTTCTGCATCAGTGTCACGCTCTACGGCGCTTATAGCAGCGGTGACCTGACCCTGCTCTTGTTTGCTCAATAATGTCATGGGTATCGTTTCTCTCTATTGGGTAGCGGGCTACTTCGCAACGGGTTACTTGGCTGCGCGCTGTACTTGATTGTGTCGGCGGTATCGAAGGGCTGGGCTACCAGCCGCCGGAAGCACCACCGCCGCCGAAGCCACCACCTCCGCCGCCGAAGCCACCACCACCGAAACCGCCGCCACCACGGCCACCCATGCTGGCGCCCAGCAACGCACCGCCTAACAGAGCTGCTGCACCGCCACGGCCACCTCGGCCCCTGCCGCCGCCGACAAAGAAAATTACGGCCATCACGATAATGAAGAACAATGAGGCCAGACCAAGGCTTGGTTTCTCCCTGGCCTGGTCTCGGGAAGGCTGGGCGGGAACTGCCAGAGGTTCGCCTCCCAACACCTGAACCATTGCGGCAGCGCCATTCATAATGCCGCCACTGAAATCACCCTGGCGGAATGCAGGTGTAATGATCTGATTGATGATGGTGGCGCTGTTAGCGTCCGTCAGTCGACCTTCTAACCCGTAGCCAACTTCTATACGCACCGTGCGTTCACTCTCTGCCACTATCAGCAGGGCGCCGTTATCCTCACCTTCCTGTCCAATTCCCCAGTGGCGTCCAAGCTGATAGCCAAAATCCTCAATGGCATTTCCCTGCAGGTCCGGCAAGGTGACAACGACCACCTGCTCAGTAGTTGCTTCCTCGTGTGCCTGGAGCATCTGAGTGAGTTGCGACTCGGCGGCTGCATCCAGCATATTAGCCTGGTCGACGACGCGTCCCGTCAACTCGGGATATTCCGGGCCTGACTGGGCCAGAGCGACCTGACTCTGCAGCAACAACAGGCAGAGAGCGGCAAAAATACCGGGTTTCTTGAAATAGCTCATCAAAACTCCACACTTGGTGCATTTTCGGCATCCTCTGCGGTCGCTTCGAAGTTCTCACGCAAGGGCATATCGCTGTACATCAGGCTGTGCCAAAGCCGGCCGGGGAAGGTGCGGATCTCGGTGTTGTAGCGTTCGATGGACTGGATAAAATCGCGCCGGGCAACAGCGATGCGGTTTTCCGTGCCTTCAAGCTGAGACTGCAACGCCAAAAAGTTCTGGTTCGACTTGAGGTCCGGGTAGCGCTCTGAAACCGCCATTAAGCGACTCAGCGCGCTGCTCAGTTCCCCCTGCGCTTGCTGGAACTGTTGCAGCTTCTGAGGGTTGTTCAAAATGCTTTCGTCAACCTGAATAGACGTTGCTTTGGAGCGCGCTTCAATTACGGCCGTTAGCGTCTCTTGCTCCTGGGCTGCGAAACCTTTCACGGTTTCCACCAGATTGGGGATCAGGTCGGCGCGTCGCTGGTACTGGTTCTCAACCTGGGACCAGGCAGACTTGACCTGTTCGTCGTAGGTGGGGATGTTGTTGATACCGCAACCGGACAAGAAGGCAGCCAGCATCACAAGAAGTGACAGTTGCCAGTAAATCCTTTTCGGTGACTGAGTCATTTTGGTTCCCATGAAGTCGGGTTTCCTGAAGGTAAGTGACTGAAAAATAGATGATGGACCGCTAGAATCGGTATTCAGTATTGATGGTGCCGAATTCCGAGGTTTCAACCGTGTTCGCTTATCGCAACCATGTGCTACTGTTTCAGTCTGTTTCCGGGCTAAACGGTGGTAATTGATGAGTAATCCCAAACACACGCTTTTCTGGATGACGCTGTTCCTTGCAGTGGTTCTTGTGGTCTGTGCTTTGATTTATGGCCCGCTCCAGACAGCTTTTATGGCGAACTGGGTGTTTAACCTGCTGATTGTTTGTGTGCTTATCGTAGGTATTGGCCTGACCTATCGCCAGGTGTTTGTCCTGTTTCCCGAAATGCGCTGGATAGCCCAGTTTCGCACCGGGCACTCCGGTCTCTCCGTACTGCAGGAGCCGAGATTGCTCAAGCCTCTTGCCCGGCAACTGGGGGACGATTACAAGAAGGATCAGTTTTCGCTTTCAACGATGTCTCTGAGGACGGTGCTGGATGGCATTCATAGCCGTATGGATGAGCAGCGGGAGATCACCCGTTACTTTATCAGCTTATTGGTTTTCCTCGGGTTGCTCGGCACCTTCTGGGGTTTGTTGGGCACGATAAACTCGGTCGGCGCAGTGATTGTGAACCTGGACATGAGCCAGGAAGATTTCGGCAAGGTATTTGCTGACCTGCAATCCGGGTTGTTAACGCCGCTGGAGGGCATGGGTACCGCGTTTAGTTCATCTTTGCTGGGTCTCGGTGGGTCGCTGATTCTGGGCTTTCTGGATATCCAGGCGGGCCATGCCCAGAACCGGTTTTACGACGGTCTGGAAGAGTGGCTGACCGGCGTCACCAATCTGATCGATAACGTTGGCAATCGCCCCGATTATGACCCTGAGGCCCGTGAGGAGCTTGCACGCCTACTGGGTGAAAACCAGGAGTTGAAAGACCAGCTTGCGAACAGGGAATGACATAATGCTGAAGCTCGGGAATAACCGCTCATGATCGGTTCCAAACGACGTAGCCGCAGCAATATCAATGTCTGGCCTGGTTATGTAGATGCGCTGTCAGCCTTGTTGATGCTGGTGATCTTCATGCTGCTGGTTTATGTGGTGAGCCAGCTTTATCTGTCTCAGACGCTTTCAGACCGCGAATCGGAACTGGCACGCCTGAACCAGAGCCTCGCGGAGATATCGCGGCTGCTGGGGCTGGAAGAACAGAAAACCGACGCCCTGGAAGAGCAAATGGTGTCGGTTCAGAATGATTACAGCGACAGCCTTTCGTTGACGGCAACCCTGCAGGAGGAATTGAATGAAGCCGACGCCCGGGCGCTGCAACAAAGGTATGATGCCGAAGCCCAGAATAGGCGTATTCAGGAACTGTCCTCTGCCATTGGTGAAACCGGAGATGCGTTGGAAGAGCAGGAGATGCTGTCGGTTTCTCAACGAGCCATCATAAAACGCCTTTCAGATCAGATAGCGGCACTTCAGGGTCAGCTCAACCGAATCAGTAAGGCATTGGAGCTGCAAGAGGATATTTCGGCCGAGAAAGACGCCAAACTGGCTGAAATGGGTCAGCGGATTAACATGCTGCTGGCAGAGCGAATAGACGAGCTTGAGCGCTATCAGTCCGAGTTCTTTGCCCGCCTGAGAGATATTCTGCAAGCGAACGAGAATATCCGGATTGTAGGTGATCGCTTCCTGCTTCCTTCAGAGCTTCTTTTTGCGTCAGGTTCGGCCAGCCTGGGCGAGGCAGGTAAGTCAGAACTGGACAAGCTGGCAAACGTGCTGCTTGATGTCGTGGAGAAGATTCCCGAGGATATCGACTGGATACTCAGAATAGACGGGCACACGGATAAGGTGCCCATTAATACCCCGGCTTTCCCGACCAACTGGGAACTCTCAACCGCTCGCGCCGTGGCAGTCGTTCGCTATCTGGCAGAGAAAGGTGTGCCACAGGATCGTATGGCGGCTGCGGGTTTCGGAGAATTTTTCCCCGTCGCCACCGGCAATTCGGAGGCGGCGCTGCAGACAAACCGGCGCATCGAAGTCAAATTGACAGATCGATAACCTGAACCCGGATGTTCCGGCCCAGCCTTCCTACTTGGGGCGAAACATCCGGAAACGCTGCTCCTCGCCAAACGTGAAGTAGTCGGCGGGCCCACCACTTCGCATCACAGGCTGGGCGGCAGCGGTGTCGTAAACACCGTTTTTCAGGTACTGATTGTCAATATGCACGCCCACCACCTCGCCAAGGGTCAGCCAGGTATCGGCTTTGCGACCATCTACACCCTGCAGTTGAATAATCTGCGTCACCCGGCATTCAAATGCCACGGGACTTTCCTGCACATAGGGTACTGAAATAACCCGCGGTTTCGCCGGTGTCAGTCCTGCCAGCGCAAACTCGTCCACGCTGGGATCGACCATGGCGCAGGTTTCGTTCATCGCTTCCGCAAGTGGCTGGCTCACCAGGTTCCAGCAGAATTCCCCGGTGGCTTCCACATTACGAAGCGTATCCTTGTAGCCGATACTTGAAAAGCCAATAATAGGAGGTATGTAATTGAATGCATTAAAAAAACTGTATGGCGCCAGATTGAGAATACCGTCCGCATCCCGGGTTGAAATCCAGCCGATGGGCCGGGGGGCCACCAACGCATTGAATGGATCATGAGCCAGGCCGTGGCCTTTGGCCGGTTCGTAGAAGTGAGTGTCGGTAGTCATATATTCGCCTCTGAAAGGATGACAGTGTAGCGGAGACGTCGTGCGCAAGGGGCAGATCGTCGACAAACAGAAAATAGTGGCTACCTGGCAGTTGGAGTTAGGCAATTATTATTGTTGCGTCCGCATCTCGTTCCAAATATTGAATTCGCGCTTACTGACGCGCAAGTCGCGGTCTGCATCCATGAGGTCAAGGATGAGGGCGGTTCTGGTTGATGCTTCCAGACCTCGTTCCTCAGCATTTTTCACGCATTGATCCCGGCCTTCAAGCTCACCTTCGGACAGATAGCCATCTTCATCCTGATCCATACAATCGAATCCCTGCAACGCTTCCTCGTGCAGGGGGTCCACATCGGTTTCGAAGTCCGTGTGCTTGGATTCGTCAGGGTGGAACAGGTATTTGTCTTCTGATTCCTTCTCGCCCGAGGGCTCTGGCTCAGCGAACGCTCCCTGAGCAACGGCCATGACGCAGGATAAAACAAGATAATGCAGAGTGTGTCGCTTCATATTCATGGGTAAATCCTGAGGGGCTTGCGCCGTTTAGACCGTCGCGCATAGAATTTATCAAACGGCATTTATCAAATCGTAATTATCAAATAATCATCATAGCTACATGATAACGCGACCGGACACCTCAATAAAAATGACCTGGTCGTAATCCACCCTTTGGCGTTTGCGCGGCTGCGAACGGGATGGTAATTTACTCAGACTGGCCTGAAGTGGGCAAATAAAGGTAAAACCATGAGTTTTCGGCTCGATGACAAAATCAACCTGACACGCAACCTCGCTGCGTTGTTGGCGTTTGTCTTTGTGGTCTGGACAGCCGGAGCCCATGCATTTCCTGCCTACGAAGACACATCAGCGTCCTCGGTACTGGTCGACTGGCACGGACTTTCAGACTCTTCTTCCGACGGTTCATCCCCCATTGGGGATGCGCCATTACAACTGTTCAAATCCGAATTTCCTCCTTTAAACCTCACTTCTCGCGCACGGGTGCAACTGGCCTTTGACGGACCACGTTTAAGGTTGATCAGTTATCCAGGCCTGTCTCAGGGGCCTCCCTCCCTGCTTTAGAACATCCATAACATCCCGGGCTTCCCATGCACTGCATTTTACAGGGAAGTCTTGGTTAGATGATCTTTAGCAATGAGGAAATGCCATGAGCAATCCATTACGTGTACTGGCGGCCAAACCACTGAGTGGTGTATTCCGGCTCGCTTCCCGTCCCGATAAAGAATCCGTTACCGGCGATGATTCAGCGACAGAGTTGCTGACAGATTTTATCAGCAACAACCCGCTTACTATTCGATCGGCTATGGGGCTCCAGGAGGTGAAAGATAAGCTTTACACCTCTGGCGAGACATTTGCTGTTGTTATTAATCGCAATGAAGAGGTCGCCGGAATATTGGCCTTGAAGGATCTGATTGGCTCGTGGCCCCTGAGTCTTGCGAACCAACGAGGTAGTTCCATCGCCGATATCACGGCTCGGGATGTTATGCGTCCAATCTGGAGTTTGCCCGCGATCACCCACAGCCAACTTCAGGACCTGAAGATTGATGAGCTGGTGGCGATATTCAACGAAATCCACACCGACTATCTGTTAGTGACTGATGCCAGTGCCGCTGGTGTGAGTGAAAGGTTTGTTCGCGGGCTGTTGTCCGCCGATGAGCTTGGCCAGCAACTTGGCATTCAACTGAATCAGGACCCCCGTCCCGAATCATTCTCAGACATCGTTCACGCCGTCAGGGGAAAATCTGGCTAGAGCGCTCAAAACCGCAATCAGCTTATGCCGGTTGCGGTTTTCTTCCTGTTCGACTGTTAACTGTAGGTAGAATCCATGCCGATCAAAAAAGTACTGATCGCCAATCGTGGCGAAATTGCGGTTCGTATAGCCCGAGCCTGCAAAGAGCTGGGTGTCCGTTCAGTCGCCGTTTTTTCAGAGGCTGACCAGTATTCACTGCATATAAAGAAAGCGGATGAGTCGTACCGCATCAGCAAAGATCCGCTCAGTGGTTATCTCAACCCCCATCATCTGGTGAATCTTGCGGTGGAAACCGGTTGTGATGCGTTGCATCCCGGCTATGGTTTTTTGTCCGAGAACGCCGAATTAGCCGCTATCTGTCAGCAGCGAGGCATTACGTTTATAGGGCCTTCGGCTGAGGCAATCACCGCCATGGGTGACAAGACGCAGGCGCGTCAGACCGCAACGGCCGCCGGTGTGCCGGTCACGCCCGGCTCTGATGACAACCTGTGCGATGTAGAAGATGCCCTACGCCAGGCTGAGAAAATTGGTTATCCGATCATGCTCAAAGCCACTTCAGGTGGCGGCGGAAGGGGAATTCGTCGCTGTGATACGGAAAAAGAGCTGCGCCAGAACTACCAGCGAGTGATCTCCGAAGCGACAAAGGCGTTCGGCAGTGCTGAGGTGTTCCTTGAAAAGTGCATTATCGAACCGCGCCATATTGAGGTCCAGATCCTGGCTGACAGCCATGGCAACGTGGTGCATCTGTTCGAGCGGGACTGTTCCATCCAGCGGCGTAACCAGAAGCTGATTGAAGTGGCACCATCCCCCCAGCTCAGTGAGGCTCAGCGGGAATCCATTGGTGAAATGGCGATCCGCGTAGCGCGCCAGTGCGGTTACGTCAACGCCGGCACCGTAGAGTTTTTGCTCGATCACGACGACAGTTTTTATTTTATGGAGATGAATACTCGAGTGCAGGTGGAACACACCATCACAGAGGAGATTACCGGTATAGATATCATCAAGGCGCAGATTCGCATCGCTGCTGGAGAGCCTCTCTGGTTTGGTCAGGAGGACATCAGCTACCGTGGCTTCGCCGTGCAATTCCGGATTAATGCAGAAGACCCGCAAAACGGCTTTCTGCCCAGCTTTGGGCGCATCAGTCGCTACTATTCTGCCGGTGGCCCGGGAGTGCGTACCGACGCTGCCATGTATACCGGTTACGAGATCCCACCTTACTACGATTCGATGTGCGCCAAGCTGATTGTGTGGGCGCTCGAATGGTCGGAACTGGTCGCCCGTTCCCATCGGGCACTCAGCGATATGGCGATTTACGGCGTGCAAACCACCATTCCCTACTACCAGCAGATACTGAACCACCCTGACTTTCAGGCAGGCACGTTCAACACCGGGTTTGTCGAGCGTAATCCCCAGTTGCTGGAGTACAGCAACAAGACCCGACCCGAATCCATTGCCACGGCAATTGCCGCAGCCATAGCAGCGCAGGCCGGCCTCTAATCGAAATACTGGAGACCCTTTAATGAAACACCGAAAAATTCACATCACTGACGTTATCTTGCGGGATGCTCACCAATCCCTGATTGCCACTCGCATGCGCACGGAAGATATGTTGCCAGCCTGCGAATGGCTCGACCAGGCTGGCTACTGGTCTCTGGAATGCTGGGGCGGCGCGACTTTTGATGCCTGTGTGCGATTTCTCAAGGAAGACCCCTGGGAGCGGTTGCGGACCCTGCGAAAGCACCTGCCCAATACCCGACTCCAGATGCTGCTGCGGGGCCAGAATTTGCTGGGCTATCGTCATTACGGAGATGACGTGGTGGAGGCGTTTGTCGCGAAAGCTGCAGAGAATGGCATTGACGTGTTCCGTATTTTTGATGCACTGAATGATGTGCGTAACCTGGAAACCAGCATTCAGGCGGTTAAGAAGGCTGGCAAGCATGCCCAAGGCACGCTCTGTTACACCGTCAGCCCGGTCCATGACACCGATACGTTTCTGGTCCAGGCAAAGGCTATGGCAGACATGGGGGCTGACAGCATAGCCATCAAGGATATGGCTGGATTGCTGACGCCAGCTGTCACCGCGGAGCTGGTCAGTAAACTGAAGTCAACACTCAACCTGCCCGTATTTTTGCATTCCCACGCGACCTCAGGCATGGCGCCCATGTGCCAGTGGGCGGCCCTGGAACCCGGGGTGGACCATATCGATACCGCTTTATCGGCGTTTGCCGGTGGTACCAGTCATCCGCCTACGGAATCCCTGGTGTCGGCATTGCACGATGCCGGTCATGACACCGGCCTGAATCTGGAATTGCTGGACAAGGCCACTCGTTACTTCCGGGAGGTGCGTAAGAAGTATCACCAATTTGAAAGTGACTACAACGGGGTGGATACGTCGGTGCTCTTGTCTCAGGTGCCTGGAGGCATGATGTCCAACCTGGCCAACCAGTTGAAAGAGCAGGGTGCCCTGAACCGTATTCAGGAAGTGTTCGAGGAAATTCCCCGAGTGCGTAAGGACCTCGGCTATCCGCCTTTGGTGACACCCACCTCGCAGATAGTCGGAACCCAGGCGGTCATTAATGTGCTGGCAGGAAAGCGCTATGACACCGTTACCAACGAGGTCAAGAAATATCTCCAGGGTTGGTATGGTGCGGCGCCAGCGCAGGTGGATGCAGAGTTGCAACGTCGGGCCGTGGGGAAGGAAGATCTGATCGACGAGCGCCCGGCCAACCTGATTCCGAGAGAGCTTTCCGAGCTGCGCAAGGACATCGGAGATCTGGCTGAAAGCGATGAGGATGTGCTCACCTACGCCATGTTTCCGGATCAGGCGCGTGCCTTTTTACAACAACGCCGTGATGGCACCTTGCAGCCAGAACCTCTCGAGCCCGTTGCCAAGGGGCGGTCCGCGGGCAGCGTTTCCACTCAGTTCCAGATTACTGTACATGGCGAGAGCTACGATATCCACGTCACTGGCGCTAACCCAGTCAGCGAAACCGAACGTCGTTTTTATATGACAGTCGATGGTGTACCTGAGGAGATTCACCTGGCATCCCTGGGAGACACCTCGGAAGGTGCCCGCTCGGGCGGTCGTGCAAGAGCCTCCGGCGAGGGTCAGGTCACCACCAGCATGCCGGGCAATATCGTTGATGTACTGGTGAAGGAAGGCGATCAGGTTTCTGCCGGGGACCCCGTACTTATCATCGAAGCGATGAAAATGGAAACCGAAGTCAAGGCGACGATTTCGGGTGTGGTTAAAGCCGTCAATATTGCGAAGGGGGACCGTGTTGCCCCCGGCGAGAGTCTGATCGAAATCGAATAACCTCACTTCCCCGGGGCGCTTTGCCCCGGGCTTTCCGCTTCTTTGGGAGTATCTTCTCGATGAGAGTAATTGCTGTGCTGTTGACGGCGGTGTTGTCGTTGGCGCCTGGGCTGGTATGGGCAGCCCCGGACTTGAATCTGGTTTCACATCCCATCGGCTACGCCGCCATCGCGATTTTCGTAGTCGCTTATATTCTGGTGATGTTGGAAGAAAAGATTCATCTCGCAAAATCCAAACCGATGCTGATTGCGGCGGGGCTGATATGGATTCTGGTGGCATGGGCTTATCGTGCGGCGGGCGCAGATGGAGAAGTGGAAGCTGCCATCCGGCACAACTTCCTTGAATACGCTGAGTTGTTCTTCTTTCTTCTGGTGGCCATGACCTACATTAATGCGATGCTGGAGCGGGGTGTTTTTGATCAATTGCGTATCTGGTTACTGGGTAAGGGCTATGGGTACCGCCAGTTGTTCTGGATCACTGGCGTACTGGCGTTTTGTATTTCACCTGTAGCGGACAACCTGACGACGGCGCTGATTATGTGCGCCGTGGTAATGGCCGTGGGGCGGGAGAGCGCAGCATTTGTATCGCTTTCCTGTATCAATATCGTTGTAGGAGCAAACGCGGGTGGCGCCTTCAGTCCATTTGGCGACATCACAACACTAATGGTCTGGCAAAAAGGCATTCTGCCATTCCAGGACTTTTTTCGGTTATTCCTGCCGGCGGTGGTCAATTTCCTTGTGCCTGCGGCTCTGATGCATTTTGCATTACCGAAAGGTAAACCGGCCCAGCCCGAAACTTATAATAAGGTGATTCGTCCGGGTGGGCTGGTCATCTGCGCGTTGTTCCTGGCGACGATTGCCACTGCGATCTCCTTCCATCAGTTCCTTCATATTCCGCCTGTCTTTGGCATGATGACAGGGTTGGGTTACCTCAAACTTTTCGGCTATTACCTGAAGCGGCACGAGGAATACCACTGGAATGAAAGTTATGAAACACCTCCGGGGGATCGCTCTGAAAGCCGGGTTTTCAATGTGTTTTCCCATATTGCCAGGGCGGAATGGGATACGCTGTTCTTTTTTTATGGGGTGATCATGGCTGTGGGTGGACTGGGCTTTATAGGCTACCTGGGCATGATGTCAGCAACACTTTACGGAGATCTGGGCCCCACATTTGCTAACGTGATGATCGGTGTGATCTCCGCGTTGGTGGATAATATACCGGTGATGTTTGCGGTACTGACCATGAACCCTGCTATGCCGGATTACCAATGGCTTCTGGTCACGCTTACAGCTGGAGTTGGCGGTAGTCTGTTGTCGATCGGGTCGGCAGCCGGAGTCGCGCTGATGGGGCAGGCGAGAGGACAATACACGTTTCTCAGCCACCTGAAATGGACTCCGGCCATCGCCCTTGGTTATGCTGCGAGCATCGGAGTGCATCTTTTGATTAGTGGCTGAGGTTGTTCAGTAAGCGCCATGTTTCTGATGTCCCATCTGGCTAATTCGCAGTAGGTCAACGAATTAGCCAGATGGGACACTAATTACGTGGCGCGATTGATTAAAAAAGCTGAAAGAGTGCAAACAACTCGCGAAGCCTGGCCGCAGGAGAGGCTTGGCAACGTAAATCCCGTCAGGGTGAAGATGTTTTGGCCTGTATTACCCCTGCATTGGTTCCGATCAAAGCATTTTTTTCAATTGACCGTAGTCTCCATCGGTACGAAGTATCAGCGTAACGTCGTTATCGTTCCGATTACGGAAGAGCCAGCCATGGTTGCCGGTGAAGGCAGCCTCAAACTCGCCCTCATCTTCTGAGACGCCCCCGCCTTTTTCATAGGAAACAGACTGTCCGCCACCATCACCGTGAGTATCAAAGTTGGTAGGGGAGCAGGTCACAGGAGCAACAGGCTTGTGATTCAGTATCTTATTTCAGAAGCCGTGCTGTTTCGAAGTCCGAATGTGCGCCATGCAGTTGCGACCACGGGAGAGTTCCGGACACGAGAAAATAAACTGGAAGTTCTGGCGCTGCCCCTGAAAGGTGCGGGGCTATTGATTGTCGGTCAAGGTAATGCTATGCCTTCAGCCAGTGAATTGAGTTCGGATTTGAGTTCATCAGGTGCCGTCGGGCTGCCCCGAAAAGAAGGCGTCGTGGCAAAGGATGCATTCAATACCTATCATTGCCGGGACAGACCGGTAAAAATAACAAAGGAGATTCACTATGCCACTGACAGATTCTACTCTGGAAGATGCTTCAGTGTTGGCCCATAAGACCGGTAAAAGCTTGGCGGTGTCAACCCGGTGGCAGGAGTTGATGTCTCCATCGATGGCGGCAAAACGTGGAAGCCGCCCGTTTCCTTGGGCCGGACATGGGGCGTTATGCCTGGAGGCCGTTTGTGCTGGCAACTGACCTGAGCTCCGGCGAGTACCGCATCGTCAGCAGGGCTACCGACACTGAAGGCAACACTCAGCCAGCTAATTGGACTGAAAACGAGCGCGGCTATGGCAATGCCAGTTGGACCGATCATGGCGTCACCATAACCGTTAGCTGACGTATATCTCCCTCGCTGAAGCCGTAACTGTGGCGGGTGCTACTGATATTATTAAGGAATTTCTATGGTTTTACGTATCTCTCTGGTTGCTGCTTTGTTAGCACTGCCGGTTACTGTCGTTTTTGCAGATGAGAAGTTTGAAGCCGGGAAAAAGGTCTTTGTGGAGCAGGCTCAGCCCTCATGTACCGTTTGTCATGCCCTGAGTGAGGCGGGCTCTACCGGCAATATCGGGCCTAGCCTCGACGAACTCAAACCCAGCTCGAAACAGGTAGCCGACGCAGTCAGAGGAGGCGTAGGTATCATGCCTGCGTTCGAAGATAGCCTTACCGAGCAACAAATAGACGCTGTGGCCTACTATGTGGAAAAGGTAAGCACTTCAGAGTAACGCGTCCAGGGATAGTGCTCCGAGCATTGTGTTGCAGAAGATCATACACAAGTCGGGTTCAAGGAAGTTTGCTTCGACGAGAGGTTTGCGGGGTTTGACGCAATGGTGCCCCAGGCAGGACTCGAACCTGCTACCTTCCCCTTAGGAGGGGGACGCTCTATCCAGATGAGCTACTGGGGCAATTTACTTGCAGCGGCGGTATGATAGCGATACCCGCCGCCTGTCTCAAGGCGTGACAGCTGTTTGATATGGTATTGTCCTGTTTTATGGCCCCTACGTACCCTGTAATCAGTGTGATTATTCCTGTCTGGCAGGAAGCTGCAACCATTGTCGCCACCCTCCAAGCTCTGAAATCGGTTAGACACTCCGGGCATGAGGTCATTGTGGTTGATGGTGGCAGTGATGATGGCACCTGTGAGCGGGCTGCCCGTTATTGCGACCGTGTGTTCGTTGGTGAGCAAGGCCGGGCGGTTCAAATGAATAAGGGCGCAGCGGAAGCCAAGGGTGATGTGCTGCTGTTCCTTCACGCTGATACCCAACTGCCGTCGAACGCCGCCGATCGTCTGGGTGAGTTCTTTCAGAGTTCCCGACATTGGGGCCGGTTTGATGTGCGTCTCAGTGAGGAAAGAGCGCTATTCCGGTTGGTTTCCTGGTTGATGAATCAACGCTCTTGGCTGACCGGCATCGCGACTGGAGATCAGGCGATGTTCGTGCGACGCTCCACTTTCGAGGATCTTGGCGGCTTCGCGAACATACCTCTGATGGAGGATGTCGAATTCTCAGGCCGGTTAAAACGGGTTTCCCGACCTTACTGCATCTCCGATCCGGTGGTCACTGACAGCCGCCGCTGGCAACGCGAGGGGGCGTGGCGAACTATCTTGCTGATGTGGCGACTGCGTTGGCGCTATTGGCGCGGCGAGTCCCCCGATCAACTTGCAAAGGTATACCAATCCGATGTCCGAAAACCCTGAATCGAAAGTCCTATTGATCCAGTTTGCCAAATGGCCAGAGCTTGGCCGGGTTAAAACCCGTCTGACTCCGGCGCTGGGCGAGCAGGGCGCTTTAGCAGCGCATCAGCGCCTGACCCTGGCGGTTCTGGACAACTTGTTGGTAACAGGGCTGCCGGTGCAATTCTGGTGGGATCGACCCCTGACGGAGCCGCCAGCGTCGGCTCTGCCTGTGCTAGAGGAAATCCATAGCGGAGGCGCCGTGCAACGTTTTCAACGGGGCACGGACCTCGGAGCGAGAATGCAACAGGCGTTGGCGACGGGACTGGAGGATCACCATAAGGTACTGATTATTGGTAGTGATTGCCCCGCGGTGGAGGCCGGTTACGTGGCGGAAGCTGTGGCGGCGCTGGACCAGGCCGATGTAGTCATCGGGCCGTCCGACGATGGAGGCTATGTTCTGATAGGCGCCAGACGGACCACTGCCGGTATGCTGGATGGTATTGCCTGGGGAAGCCCGCAGGTTCTGGAGCAAACCTGCGAAAAACTGATAGAGGAAGGTTTATCCCACCGCCTATTGGAGCCGCGGTGGGACGTGGATGAGCCAGGGGATTGGGAGCGCTTTATTCGACTGTCGGGCGATCACGAAGCTGCTCAATGACCGCCTCCATATTGCCGGGTTCGGCGCCCGTGATTACTTTTAGAGCTTGGCTGCGTTTGATAACGGCGGATTCATAACTGGCGATAAGGTCATCATGACTCACCTTGCGGACGGCGTCTGCCAATTCCTCACGAGAGTTGAAATCGGTTTGGCCACGGTCAATTTCACGCCAGAAGCGCTCCGAAATCTCCCCCAATGACCGTTCACGTTCAAGCAATCGGCTGATAACAGCCTGCTTCTCGCGCTCCAGATCCGCTTCCGTCATGTTCTTTAACGTATCAGCAAATGTCTCACTGAACTTCTGCGTGGCCGTATCAATTTCTTCAGCCGTTGCACCCGGTGATTGCACAATAAACCCCAGGGCCGGTGTTTCCAGTATTTCGTAGCTGGTCGCGTAGACAACGTAGCCAAGTTGCTGCTGGGTGCGAATCTGCTCATAGAATGGCGCGCCGACAATCTGGGCGAGAAGACTGTATTTGGCCCGTTCCGCAAAGGTCTTGTTGTCGCCCTGCATGTACAGTGCGTAACCGGTATCCGGATGGTCCACCTGCAATTGGATGTTCGTTAAACCGGAAGGCAACAGCCGAACGCCGCTGCGCGGCACCTCAACCGGAGCGCTTTCCTCGAGGACCAGAGCTTCTGCAAACCGCGCCAAGTTGAGCGCGGAGGCTTCGGTGAGGTTGCCATGGGCCAGCATCACCGGATCAACCTGTTCCAGAAGTTTGTTTGCAAAGCGCTTCAGCTCATCCAGAGTGACCGCTTCCGCGGCCGCCAGTTTTTCCTCGACAGTCCACGCGCCTTCGATCAGCGCACCCTGGAGCACGGTGGAGGCTTGTTGCACCGGTCGCTCAAGGGACTGGTTCCTGAGTCCGTCTATCAGTTGACGGCGGGCGATATTGAAGCGTTGTTCCGTAATCGTTGGCGAGGGAAATTGGCTCAGAATCCGGCTCATCAGCAAGTGCAGGTTATCGCTGTAACCGCCCACCCGAATAGTCACACCGCGCAGGTGGTTGTAGACCGCATAGTCCAGGCCAGCCAGCTGCGCTGGATAGGCCCAGGCGTTGAGATTGGTGTTGATGGCGTCCACCAGTAACTGGGTCAGAACATTGCTGCGGGCGGAGGCGCGGGCACCAGGTGATCGCAGGCTGAGGTAGACGTTGGCCCGGGGGGTGTTGAACTCGGTATTGCGTGCGTACCAGAGTTCGATATCGCCGGCCTGGCCGCCTTCCGTCAATTGCACCGGTTGCTCCATGGTGTCGCCCGCTACCATGCTTAGTTCATCAGGAATGAACGGATTGGTGTCTGGCAGTGACAACTGCTTGGCCAATGCTTGCGGGGCGGTGCCAGTAACGGTTTCTGGCGTAACACGGGTCAATGTATAGACCGTGTCATACCAGGTGGTTCGCTCAACCTCGGATGCTGGCTCGTCCGGCGATACGACAGTAATCAGGACGTTGTCAGGGGTCAGATGATTCAGCAGTTCCAGGGAGCGGGCGGGGGCATAATCTTCCATTACCCATGGCCCCCGCAGCACATCTTCCGGTTCTACATGATGCAGTTCCATGGAAAGACGGCTAACCAGCTGGATCGGATTGGGTTGTTCGCGAAAACGGAAACTGATCTCTGCCAGCTTTTGCATTTCCTCGAAATACTGCCGGTTGATGCCTTTTGATTTTACCAGTGCGATGTAGTCAAAGGTCAGCGCGAGGATGGCATCCCGTTGCTCTATACCCTCTGGTGTCAGTGTCATTGAGATTTCAAGCGTGGCGTTGCTGCCGGTATCCATGCCTACGCCTGCCGATAGACTTTCTACCAGCCCCTGCCGCTTCAGAACATCCAGCATGCTACCCGGGCCTTCGTGGCCCAGCAGGTTGGCAACATAATGGTCAGGCTTGCTTTGATAGTTGTCTTGCTGGGAGGGAATCGGGAAGGTCAGAGTTAACTGACGGATATCCTTGAGCGCCTGTATTTGCAGGAGGGATGGCAGGTTTTCACGTTTGAACAGAGGTGCGGTGTGGTCTTCAGGCGCGAGGTTCCTGTTTTCAATCTCGGAAAATCTAGGCCTCACCATAGCTTCCAGTTCATCCAGAGGCTGCGGCCCCAGCACGACCAACGTCATGACGTTGGAGGAATAGTGATTCTGCCAGAAGGTGAGCAGATCCTCCCTGAGGGGTCGTTCGTCGGTGTCATCAAGAGTAGTGAGATTGCCAACAGCGAACTGACTGAAAGCATGCTCAGGATTGGCTGCGGCTTTTTTCGCTGAGTAGATCCGCCGACCGTCATCCTTTAAGGATGAACTGTATTCCGAGTGGACGGCGCGACGCTCCCGTTCGACCAGTTCGGCGGTAAACAGGGGCGAGGAGAACTGCTGCGCAAAGCGATCAAGGGCAGGCTCGAGGTGTTCTGCCTGCACATCGAAGAAGTAGTTGGTGTCCTGAAACGCTGTAAAAGCGTTATGACTGCCGCCATGGCTTTTAATGAACTGCTGGTATTCCCCGGCATCCGGGTACTTCTCGGTGCCCAGAAACAGCATATGTTCGAGGAAGTGGGACAGGCCTTCCCGCCCGGCAGGGTCATCACCGCTGCCTACCGAAACATCCAGTGACGCCGCAGCCATGTCCGCGTCGGGGTTTGAAACAAGCAACACTTTCAGCTCGTTGCCCAACTCGAGATACCGGTAGTCGCTTTGATCATTAGGGCTCTTGACCGGGGAAACCGCTGCCTGTATCGCGACGTGGCCCAACAGGAGAAAGCAGGCCAGGGCGGCTTTGGCCCAGGCTGAGTTGTGTACTGCGTGGTTATACATGCGCGATGTCCTTCATAAGAAAATAGAACCCGTCTCAGTGAACCACGGAATCGCGAGTACTGGCAGGTTGCTGATCCAAGGTTTTCCTGGCGAGGCTGGCGGAGCCATCAGCATCCAGTTGGCCGCTGGCGATACGTTCCAATACGGACGCCATTACTGCAACGGATTGCCGGTATTCTGAGAATTCTTCCTGAAAAGCAGTATCAATGGCTTCGTATACCGCTTGGATTTTTTCTTCTCTGGAGCCTTTTTCAGAAGCTGTTTCATTAATAGCCTTCAAGCAGGCGCGAGCAATGGAAATATAGCGTTCTGCATTAGCGTTCTGGTTGGCCATGACAAGTATCCGGTTCGAGCAAATGGAAGGAGGTTCTTGATGAGCATGATTATGTCACCGGCGATGGCCTATTTCATGTCCATCTTTTAATCATTGGATATGGATTGGCGAAAGGACGTGTCTGCTCACAACGCAGTGTGTCAGGGCTGTGCTAATCTCAAAACATGCTGGCTTTGAGAACAGTTCGTCGGCGCTATTGTCCGAATATCTTTTTAGAGTTTTTACTCAATAAAAAACAATGAGTTAAAGAGTAAAAGCTCTAAAAAACAACAATACATGAGAAAAACAATTAAGTACAATTCGCCACGCTTTGAGGGCGTGCCGATACGGTATGCTGCGGCCAAACGCAGGAAATCACAATGACAAGCAGGATGAGGTATTCATGAATTACTTTTTGACGGGTGGAACCGGGTTTATTGGTCGTTTTCTGGTAGAAAAGTTGCTAGCCCGGGGCGGCACCGTTCATGTGCTGGTGCGGGAGCAGTCCCTGGCCAAGCTGGAGAAGTTGCGTGAACGTTGGGGCGCCACCGATGATCAGGTCAAGGCCGTGATCGGTGATCTGGCAAAGCCCAAACTCGGTATCGATACCAAAACCCTCAAAGCGCTAAAAGGCAAAATTGACCACGTATTCCACCTGGCTGCCGTTTACGACATGGACGCAGATGAAGAGTTCCAGTCGGTAGCAAACATTGAAGGCACCCGTAATGCCGTTGACGCTGCGACGGCTATGAAAGCTGGCTGCTTCCAGCATGTTTCATCCATCGCTGCAGCGGGCCTGTTCAAAGGTACCTTTCGTGAAGACATGTTCGAGGAAGCTGAAAAACTTGACCATCCTTACCTCAAAACCAAGCATGAATCTGAAAAAGTCGTGCGTGAAGAGTGCAAGATTCCGTTTCGCATCTATCGCCCGGGTATGGTGATCGGTCACTCCAGGACCGGTGAGATGGACAAGGTCGACGGACCCTATTATTTCTTCAAGATGATCCAGAAGATTCGCAACGCGCTGCCCCAGTGGGTGCCAACCGTCGGTATCGAAGGTGGTCGACTGAACGTGGTACCGGTGGATTTTGTTGTCAACGCTATGGACCATATCGCTCACCTTGAAGGGGAAGACGGAAAATGCTTCCATCTGGTGGACTCCGATCCCTATAAAGTGGGCGAAATCCTTAATATATTCGCTGAAGCTGGCCATGCACCTCGTATGGCGATGCGCATTGATGCCAGGATGTTCGGCTTCATTCCGCCCTTTATCCGTCAAAGCGTTAAAAACCTGCCCCCGGTGAAACGTCTCACCAGCGCCATTCTGGACGACCTGGGTATTCCGTCTTCGGTGATGTCATTCATAAATTACCCAACCCGGTTTGATGCCCGGGAAACCGAGCGCGTGCTGAAAGACACTGGCATTATCGTTCCGCGTCTGGAGAGCTACTCGCCGATTATCTGGGATTACTGGGAGCGTCACCTGGACCCGGACCTGTTCAAGGATCGTTCCCTGAAGGGGACGGTAGAGGGCCGCGTTTGCGTGGTGACCGGTGCCACTTCCGGTATCGGCCTGGCTACCGCCCATAAACTTGCTGAGGCTGGTGCTATTCTGGTTATCGGTGCACGCACCAAGGACAAGCTGGACGACGTAGTGGCGGAACTGGAGGCCAAGGGTGGTAACGTTCACGCGTACCAGTGCGACTTTGCAGATATGGAAGACTGCGACCGCTTCGTAAAGACCGTATTGGATAACCACGGCCAGGTGGATGTGCTGGTCAATAACGCCGGTCGCTCGATTCGCCGTTCGCTGGCGTTGTCTTTTGAGCGTTTCCACGATTTCGAGCGTACCATGCAACTGAACTATTTTGGCTCGGTGCGGCTGATTATGGGCTTTGCTCCCACTATGCTGGAGAATCGTCGGGGCCACGTCATCAACATATCCTCCATTGGCGTACTGACCAACGCTCCCCGTTTTTCGGCCTACGTTGCCTCGAAGTCAGCACTTGATGCATTCAGTCGTTGTGCCGCGTCGGAATGGTCGGATTACAACGTCAGTTTCACCACCATTAATATGCCGCTGGTTAAAACACCGATGATTGCGCCCACCAAAATCTACGATTCGGTGCCGACGTTAACACCGGAAGAGGCCGCCGATCTGATTACTGATGCGATTGTCTACCGGCCAAAACGCGTGGCGACACGTCTGGGGATTTTCGCTCAGGTACTCCACGCCATTGCTCCGAAAATGGGCGAGATTGTGATGAATACCGGATACCGCATGTTCCCGGATACACCATCACTTGGAGGCGTGCGTAAGGGCGAGAAACCCCGTGTGTCCACCGAACAGGTGGCCTTTGCCGCTATTTTGCGAGGTATTCACTGGTAATCGGAAGTTTCGGGTGCGGGCGCACCGTTTGCCATGGAATCCCCGCCTGGTGCGGGGTTTTTTTGGGCTGTTTACTCTTCGCTATCAGCAATAACAGGGGGCGGAAAGCCACCGAGTTCCTTCCACCGGTTGACAATACCGCAAAACAGATCGGCGGTTTTCTCAGCATCGTAGGCGGCAGAGTGGGCTTCCTTGTTACTGAACGGAATGCCAGCAAGCTTGCAGGCCTGCGCCAGAACCGTATGGCCGTAGGCAAGGCCAGCCAATGTCGCGGTATCAAAAGTGGAAAATGGATGGAACGGGTTGCGCCGAATGTCTGCCCGATCCGCCGCTGCAAACAGAAAATTATGGTCAAAGGTGGCGTTATGGCCGACCAGAACCGCACGTTTGCAGCCCTGGGCTTTGACTGCCTTGCGGATAGGGCTGAAAATTTCACTCAAGCCTTCTCTCTCTGGCACGGCTTCACGCTCAAGGTCCCAGGGGTCGATGCCAGTAAAATCAAGTGCCGATTGTTCAAGGTTAGCGCCCTCAAACGGATCAATATTCTGAACGATAGTTTCCTGGCGACGTAACCAGCCATCCTCATCTATCTCCAGAATAACGGCGGCGACTTCCAGCAGGGCATCCGTACGACAATTGAATCCACCAGTTTCCACGTCGACCACCACCGGGAGGAAGCCGCGGAATCGGGCTGCCATTGGGGACGGCTGGGTTGTTTCGTCAGTCACTCAAACTCCTTGGGTAGTATTGGTCTGGTCGTCCAGGCGCCAGCGAATGGTCTCACCGGCTCTCAGCGGTACAATGGTTTCAGTACCCAGGGGCAATTCGTCAGGCACTGACCAAGGCTTTTTAACCAATGTAATGGTTTGCTGATTTCGGGACAGACCGTAGAAATCCGCGCCGTTAAAGCTGGCGAAGGCTTCGAGTTTGTCCAGCACCCCTAAATCCTCGAAGACTTCGGCATAAAGCTCGATGGCGCCGAACGCAGAGTAGCAGCCTGCACAGCCACAGGCGGTTTCTTTGCGGCCGCGACTGTGGGGCGCTGAATCTGTTCCGAGGAAGAACCGGTTATCGCCACTCACGACCGTATCCTGAAGTGCCTGTTGATGGCGCTGACGCTTGAGTATTGGCAAGCAATACAGGTGTGGGCGAATGCCGCCCACTAACAGGTGGTTACGATTGTACATGAGGTGTTGAGGCGTAATGGTGGCAGCCAGGTTACCGGCGATGTGTTGGCGTACAAAACTGGCTGAATCCGCAGTGGTAATGTGCTCCAGCACAACTTTGAGGCGTGGAAACTGCTCGATGGTTGGTGCCAGCACTCGTTCCAGGAATACTTTTTCGCGGTCGAAAATATCAATGTCTGTATCTGTCACTTCACCGTGAACCAATAACAACATGCCGCAGTCCGCCATGGTGGCCAGGGCTTCACCAATATGACGGATATCTTTGACACCGGAGGCTGAGTTGGTTGTCGCGCCCGCAGGATAAAGTTTGGCGGCTAATATACCTGCCTTGTGAGCTTCGCGAATATGTTGCGGCGTGGTTTGTTCCGTGAGATAGAGTGTCATCAGGGGCTTGAAGTTCTGATGGTCGCCGCGAGCGGCTAGTATGCGATCACGGTAAGCCATCGCATGGGCGGCGGTGGTAATCGGTGGCGTCAGGTTAGGCATCACAATGGCCCGGCCAAAGCGACGGGCAGTGGCCGGTACAGCGTCGGGCAGTATCTCACCGTCGCGCAGGTGAAGATGCCAGTCGTCGGGTAGGGTAAGGGTCAGTCGCTCGGTCATGCGGCGGCAGTTCCTGGTTACGGGGGTCAGAATATCGAGAAGTCAGGAGTATACCAGAAGCAGTATTTCATGGGTGATCGACGGGTGTTAAAGAATACACCCTGCCTGCCGTTAAACCGTTTATGAGTATTTGCGCATTCGCTTTTTGAACGCGCAAGTTATCCAGGTACGAAAGATTTTCTAGCAGACGGACGTGAGGCGATGATCCACAGTTTTTTCAGTAGATTACCGGCAATACTGGCGCTGACTCTGGTTTCAGGCTCTGCGTGGGGTATTCGTTATGGCGCGGGCATAGAAAATAGTCAATGGTATTTGTCCGAGTCGGTTTTCGACTGTACGTTGACCCACGAAGTTCCCAGTTACGGCAAGGCTGTTTTTCGTCACCAGGCGGGCGCAGAGCTCTCTTTCTATCTGGAATCCCATAACCGTTTGATGCGTCCCGGACGGGGCTTGCTGGTCGTTGAGGCGCCCGCCTGGCGACCGGGGTCCAAATCCCGTCCGGTCGGCTATATCGATGTAGATGAGAGCCATCGGCCAGTCACACTGGATGCCAGGCGCTCAATGATAATGATCAGCGGGCTGCTTGAGGGAATGGCTCCGACCCTGACCCGACGAGCCTGGTACAGCGACGAGCCGATCCGTATCAGCCTATCCAATATTAATTTTGCACGCTCGTTTGAGGGTTATCGTGGCTGCGTCGCCAGCCTGCTGCCGGTTAATTTTGATCAGATAAAGCGATCGCGGATTCCGTTCAACTCCGGAAGTACGCAGTTGTCGAGTGCTGATTACAAATTGCTGGATTCAATTGTGCTTTATGTGCAAGCGGATTCAACCGTGGAGCGGGTTTTTGTTGACGGCCACTCCGACAGTGTGGGTAGCCGCATTAATAACCGGGCTTTGTCGGAGCAACGAGCCAATATCGTCGCTGAGTATCTCATTGAGCAGGGTATACCGAAGGACCGAGTGACCGTTCGGGCCCACGGTGATCAGTTTCCCGCTTCACGTCGAGCAGCAGACAATCGTCGCACTACCATCCGCCTGCAACGTCAGGGCGAGCGGCCAGCATTGCAACGTGCCAATAGCGCCTATGCGGAGGATGCCAACGGTTAGTCAGCACTTATCGAACGGCCGTCAGGCCCTCCAGGTGGGCGCCAACGCTCTCTGCCAGGGCTTTTAGATGATAGCCGCCCTCCAGAGTGGAGATCAGTCGGTTATTGGCGGAATCCCGGGCCACGCTGGTGAGCATGTCCGTCAACCACCGATAATCTTCGGCTTCCAGGTTGAGCTCTGCGAGCGGGTCTAGCCGGTGTGCATCAAAGCCAGCTGAAATCAGCACCAGTTGAGGCTTGAAATCCTGCAGTTTGTGTAGCCATTGAGTTTCAACAATCTTGCGATAATCTTTAGCAGACGTACCTGCGGTGATGGGGGTATTGATGATGTTCTCGGCCTGTCGGTGAACGTGGGAGTGAGGATAGAACGGGTGTTGGAAACTGGAACACATTAGAACCCGCTCGTCGCCCTGTACGGCGTCCACAGTACCGTTGCCCTGGTGTACATCGAAATCGACAATGGCAATTCGCTCAAGGCGGTGAAAATTCAGCGCCCGCGCTGCTGCCAGAGCCACATTATTGTAAAAGCAGAAACCCATCGACTTGGTGCGTTCGGCGTGATGGCCTGGAGGGCGGGCGCAGATAAACGCGTTAGTCATCTGGCCACTCATTACCATGTCCACCGCTTGAACGTTGGCGCCGGCAGCCAGCCGCGCGGCTCTCAGTGTATCCGGCATCATCGCGGTGTCCGGGTCGGTAAACACCCGGCCCCGGGTAGGCTGCATCAGATCAAGCTGGTGTAAATAACGTTCAGGATGAATTGCCAGTAACTGATCCCAGGTGATCTCTTCAGGCCTGACCCAATCCAGTGTCTGTTCCAGTTCGGTGCCAGCGAGATAACCGATAATTGCAGCCAGCCGTTGGGGCGATTCCGGATGCTCTGGCCCCATGGTGTGTTTTTGGCAATCATCATGTGAAAAAAACGCGGTGGTCATAAAACATCCAATTCCGGGCCGGCTCAACAGATCCGGGTTACTGTTATTTGATTAAAATTTTATCAGGGATGACAGCATACTGCTGCGTCTCTTTGGTCGAAGTCTGCCAATATCCTTGATTGGCGTTTTACATGACCCGTCAAGCGCCTAAGATGAGGTATGTACCTGCGGCTGGGGTAAAAGCGCCAGTCATTGCTTTTCGCAAGGAGACCTGATTTGGGTACCCGCTATCTCGAAAGTCTTTTCAACCCGGCATCGATCGTCATCGTAGGGGCCTCCGAACGCGCTGACAATCTGGGTGGCATGGTGCTCAGGAACATCATGGGCGGCGGTTATCCCGGCCGCCTGTTGGTAATTAACGAAAATGACTACGAGAATGTTCACGGGATACCGTGCGTGGGGCGGGTTTCCCGCATGGAGTTCAGCCCTGAGCTTGCCATTATCTGCACCCCGCCGGATACCGTTCCAAAACTGATCAGGAAACTGGGCAAAAGTGGTGTCAGAACCGCTATCGTAATGACCGGGGGTATGTCCCGGGCCCACAGCAAAACCGGGCAGCCTCTCATGTATTCAGTGCGGGACGCCGCCCGAGAAAGCGGAGTCCGTGTGCTGGGGCCGAATACCATCGGTCTGATGGTGCCAGGTCGTAGCTTGAATGCGACCTATGCCCATATGGGGGTGATTCCTGGCAAAGTTGCGTTTATCGGCCAGTCCGGGACTGTTGCGAGTTCATTGATTGACTGGGCGTTTGCCCGGGGTGTGGGGTTTTCATACTTTCTCACCCTGGGGGATGGAATGGACATCGACCACGATGATCTTATCGATTACCTCGCTCAGGACAGTCAAACCCGCGCTATCCTCCTGCACATAGAGAATATTCCTAACGCCCGACGATTCATGTCGGCGGTTCGTGTAGCCTCCCGCACCAAACCGGTTATTGCGGTCAAGAGCGGGCGTGTACCTGAATCCGAATGGTTTCCCTACAACCTGCCTGCGGGTATCAGCCGCAGTGATCCGATTTTTGATGCGATGCTGCAACGGGGAGGTGTGTTGCGGGTAGATGGGCTTGGCCAGATGTTTGATGCCCTTGAGACCCTCACCCGAATGCGGCCTTTACGTAAGGAAACCCTCGCCGTCATGGCAAACGGCGTTGGTCCGGGCGTGCTGGCGGTTGACAGGTTGTCTGCCCTTGGTGGGGAACTTGCCGCTCTGGCGCCGAAAACCATTGACGCTTTAGCGCAACATCTGCCGCCGTATTGGACCCGGAAAAATCCAATCGATCTGAACTATGACGCTTCGCCGGAACTTTACGCCAATGCGATCCGTATATTGGCCAAGGACCCCGGTGTAGCCAATGTGCTGATACTGTATGCACCAAGCCTGACCGAAGACAGCTTGCAGATTGCCGATGCGGTGGTGCAAGCGGTTAAGGGGACGCGATTGAATGTGTTCACCTGTTGGCTGGGCCAAAGTACTGTGCTGGATGCCCGTGATGAGTTCTACCGCGCGGGGTTGCCCTCGTTTTTTTCACCTGAAAAAGCCGTAAAGGCGTTTATGCAGCATGTGAATCATCAACGGGTTCAGCGTCTGCTCAAGGAAACCCCCGAATCCTTTACTGATCATTTCGCTGATCGCACCCCCACACGAAGACTGGTCCTGAACGCCTTGCGGGCGAAACGTCTGCATTTATCCAGTGAAGAAGCCCGGGCAGTCATACGCGATTACGGCATCAAGACTGTAGAGACGCAATACTGTGATGATGTGGAAGAGGTGTTGGAAGCCTTTGCGGTCGAGCGTCGGCCGATCAACGTTACCTTGATCCACGAAATGTCCTGCCATCCCTTCATGGAGCACAAGAAGGGCGGGGGCCGTTATCGAACGACTATTCAGGGGTTGAACAGTGAAAGTGCCATCCTGGATTCCTGCAAACTGCTGATGGAGGAATATCGACACAGCTATCCTGACAGCGGGTTTCTCGGATTTGCCGTGCAACACACCTATCAGCATGTTGGTGGTATCGAATTCAGCGTGGGTATTACCCGGGATTCTACCTTTGGTCCTTTGGTGGTTTGTGGTGCTGCGGGCGCCCATATCAACGTGATCTCGGACCGGCAAATCGCGTTGCCACCGCTCAATATGGTCCTGGCGCGGGAGCTATTGAAACGGACTTACATGTACAAGCTGCTGAAAGAGTTCAGCTTGAGGCCCGAGGAAGACATCCGGGCGATTGGCGAAACACTGGTCACGCTATCGCAGATTGTCATTGATATTCCGGAGATCAAAGGCCTTGAGATCCTGCCTCTGTTGTTTAACGATCAGGGCGCGGTGGCCGTGGATGTTGCGATCGACCTGTGCCGGGAACCCGGCCGCCCCATTATCCAGCCTTACCCCAGGGAGCTTGAAGAGTGGATCGTACTACCGAAGTCGGGGCGTCGGGTGATTCTCCGGGCGGCGTTGGCAGAGGACGAACCCGCTCACCGGGCATTCCACGAGTTGCAATCGCCGGAGTCGATCCGCTATCGGTTCTTCCAATACCGCAAGCATTTTTCCCGGGAAGACGTCGCCCAGATGGTGCAGATCGACTATGACAGGGAAATGGTTTTTGTCGCCAACGCTCCCCGCGAGGACGGAGAAGGTGAGGAAACTCTTGGCACCGTGCGGGTCTGGACCGACGCCGACAACCTGCGATGTGAGTTCGCTGTCATGGTGCATGACAAGATGAAAGGCGAAGGGCTCGGTATGACGTTGATGCAGAAGATGATTGATTACTGTCGTTCTCGGGGCACGGTGGAAATGATCGGTAACGTACTGCCCGATAACCGGCCCATGCTACAGCTGGCTGACCGACTGGGGTTTGAGCTGACATTTAATCGGGAAGAAGAAGTGATGGATCTCCGGCTCGTATTGAACGAACCGGAGAAAGCCTGGCAGCGGGAGAGACTCAAGTTTGTGCCGGATTAGAACCTCGGGTGAGGGCAGGGGTGTCGATCAGGCGGCATCAACAATAGCAGACCGGTCTTCGCCACCGAGCGCATCCAGCAACCCCGGAATCAGTCGCGCCAATTCAAGTGTCATTAGCGAGAACGCTGCGTCAAAGCGGGCGGCTGCATCGTCAGCGTCCACATCGTCCAGTTTCTCCTGAAGGGTCTCGCCGAATTTCAGCCGGCGAATACCCAGCTCCTCATCAAGTACGAACGAGACACTGTCATCCCAGGTCACGCTGAGCTTGGTCACCTGCATGCCTGCGTTCAAATGGTTGCGGATTTCGTCACCTTGCAGGTCGAGACCCTTGCAGCGCACAACGCCCCCCTCTTCGCCGGTATCTTTGAGCTCACACTCATCACCCAGCGTCAGGGTCGAGGGCAGGTCAATGGTCTCATTAAGCCAGCCGGTAAATGTAAAGGCTGGTGCCTGTTCGACAGCGGGAGGTCGAACCGGCAGCGAGCCGAGGCTTTTACGCAGGGTCGAAGCCAGATCCTCAGCCTGTTTGGCCGAGCCAGCATCTACCACCAGTACGCCGTCCTGGGGTGCCAGATAGGCATAACTACGTCGATTCTTGGAGAAAGCCTGGGGTAACATCTCAAGCAGAATCTGCTCTTTGATTTCGTCCTTTTCCTTTTTACGAACCTTGCGAGACTGTTCGATTTCAATAGCTTCCACGCGCTCGGTTACCAGCTCTTTGACCACGGAGCCAGGTAGTAATTTCTCTTCCTTGCGCAGGGTGATCAGATGGTAACCGTTGGCACTGTGAACCAGTTGTTCGCCGTGCTTGCCGAGCGGCGGCACCCAGCCTTGACGGTTGGTTTCCTGAGGGCCACAGGGCTTGAAACCGTCTTCCTGGAGCTTTTCTTCCAGCTGTTCAGCGGTGATCTCAAAAGGCTTGGTAAAACGAAAAACGCGGGCATTGCGAAACCACATGGGCGGTCTGTCCTTGTCATAGATCGGTTCAGAAAAGTGAAATTGAAGCGTTGGTCAGAACATGGTCAAAGTTGCATGACTTCGACCAGAACGGTTTTAATGATGAAACCGAAGACGCCAGCGCCCAGTACGATAAACAGGGCGATGGTGCCAAAACGGCCAGCTTTTGATTTTTTCGCCAGGTCCCAGACGATAAATCCCATAAAGCCGATCAGGGCGGTAAGAAATACCGCCATTGCTATCTGGGAGAAAAGCGCTTCGTTCATTGGGTTACTCCGTCAGACAGCCGGTTTTCAGGCTGTCTGTTCGTCTCTCAGGAATACCCAGGTGTCGCCATTGGACTGCTCGTCGCTGAAACGATAGCCCTCAAGGTTAAAACCTTTCAGGTCTCCGACCTGGGTGATTCGATTCTGGATGGCATAGCGGCACATCAGACCCCGGGCTTTTTTCGCATAGAAACTGATCATTTTATATTGCCCGTTCTTCCAGTCTTTGAACTGAGGGGTCACGATGCGGCCTTCCAGGGCCTTTTTCTGAATACTTTTGAAATACTCATTGGAGGCCAGATTAACCAGAATGCCGTCGTCATTGATCAGTTCGTCATTCAGGGTATCGGTTAACCTTTTACCCCAAAACTTATACAGATCCTTACCCCGGGTGTTTTCGAAACGGGTGCCCATTTCCAGCCGGTAAGGTTGCATCAGGTCCAGAGGTCGAAGTACACCATAAAGCCCGGACAGAATCCGCAAGTGGCTCTGGGCGAACGTAAAATCACCGGATTGGAAGCTCTCTGCGTCGAGACCGGCATAGACATCACCCTTGAAGGCCAACACCGACTGGCGAGCATTGTTCGGCGTAAAGGGGGTATGCCAGCTGCTGAATCGGTCGGCGTTCAGTTGGCCGAGTTTGTCGCTGATGCTCATCAGATTGCTGACCTGATGAGGTTCAAGCTTTTTCAGTTGGTCGATCAGCTCGCAGGCATCATCCAGAAACATCGGTTGGGTATGTTCCTCCGTGGCTAAGGGGCTTTCGTAGTCCAGCTTTTTGGAAGGGGATATAACCATCAACATGTAAGGCGTACCTCGTGAGATTATGAATGCGTCTGGATTTTACGGATCAGTTAACCGCCGGATCAGGGTGCCAGGAAGGCCAACAGCCCGTTCTGGTCGAAGGGCCAATCGAGCTCGGCGCCGGTGTCTTCCCGCCTCAGCACCGGTATGCGGGTGCCGTACTCTGCGACCAGAGCCTCTGATTGTGCGATATCAATAGCCTCAACAGGCACCGGCTTCGGTAAGGGCGTCTGGATAAGTAACGTTTCTGCCAGTTCGCAGAGCTGACAATGGGACGTGGTGAAAAACCGGAGTTCCATTATTTTGGCTGCGCGTCAATCTGTTGCCCGGTAATGCCCTTGCTATCCGGACCCATCAAATAGAGATAGCTGGGCATCAGCTCTTCGGGTGTGGGGTTGGTCGCCGGGTTCTCTGCCGGGTAGGCATGCGCGCGCATATTAGTGCGGGTTGCACCCGGGTTCAAACTGTTTACCCGAATATTCTGGCGTTCATCATCAAGCTCATCCGCCATCAGTTGGCTGAGGCCCTCAACGGCAAACTTGGATACTGAGTACGCACCCCAATAGGCCTTGGCCTTGCGTCCAACACTGGAGGCCGTGAAGATCACAGACGCATCCGATGATTTTCGAAGCAGAGGAATCAGCGCCCGGCTGAGTAAAAACGGTGCAGTGGTATTAACATGCATCACCTTGTTCCAGGTTTCCGGGTCATATTGTTCAACCGGTGTACGCTGCCCAAGAATGGCGGCGTTATGCAGCAAACCGTCCAGTTGACCAAAATTGTCTTCGATGGTCATGGCCATCTCTTCGTAGTCTTTGACTGCAGCACCTTCAAGATTAAGGGGCACGATCGCCGGTTTCGGGTGTCCGGCGGCCTCAATTTCGTCGTAAACCGATTCAAGTTTGGAAATGGTGCGGCCCAGAAGAATAACCGTGGCACCGTAAGCGGCGTATGTTTTCGCAGCACTGCGTCCAATGCCACTGCCAGCGCCCGTCACCATGATGATCCGGTCCTTCAGCAGGGCGTCCGGGGCGTTATAGTCTTGCATGGGATTTTTCTCCGGGTGACGTCGGTAACATGTTCATCAGGGCCTCTATTGTAACGGCTGCGGCGATCAGAAACAGGCCTGATTTAAAGACGGTTAAAGGCCAGAGCATAGTGCATAAATAGTACTTAAATAGTGCCTTAAAGCGAGACCTGTAGCCTCTCCAACAAATTTGCCAACTCATCGACAGTATCGACAATGTAATCGGCATTCCATTCGTCGACTTCGCCAGGCTCGTTTATATAGCCGTAACGGGCGGCAACGGTCGTCATACCGGCGTTGCGACCAGCTTCAATGTCGCGCAGATGATCTCCGACGTAAATACCTGCGCCGGTTTCCGCCTCAAGTTGTTTGCGGGCCAGATAAAGTGATTCCGGGTGGGGTTTACGCTGGGCAACGTGGTCCGGGCAGACAACAACAGAACAACGCTTGTCCAGTGCCAGTGCGGCGAGCAAGGGCGTCGTGAAGCGCACCGGTTTATTGGTGACGATACCCCAGGGAATCCGGGATTGCTCCAGCCAGCGCAGGACATTGTCCATGCCGGGGAAAAGCCGCGTTTCCTGGGCGACGGTGGCTTCATAAAGGTCAAGAAATGCCGTATGCCTTGGCAGGTAATCGGGGTGATCCGACGTGAGCCCGAAACCGGTTTCGATCATTGCTCTGGCGCCGTTGGAGACCGAAGGTCTTATCGCTTCCGGCGGCAGAGCTGGCAAACTATGACGCTCTCTCAGCTGATTGACGCAACGGATAAAATCCGGCGCGGTATCGAGCAACGTGCCGTCAAGATCGAACAGAACAACGGAGAGCATTTGATTCACTGAGCCTGACTCTTATTTTCAGGTTCGGCGGCGCTGTCAACCCCTGGCTCATCCAGATCTCCACGATCAACCGTTGCGTGCATCATGTAATTCACATCCACGTCACGACCGAGCCGGTAGACCTTGGTAATCGGGTTATAGGTCATGCCGGTGAGCTCCTGCACATCAAGGCTGGCATTGCGGAGATGGTTGGCCATTTCCGAGGGCCGTATGAATTTTTTCCATTCATGGGTGCCCTTGGGCAATAAACGCAGCACATACTCGGCGCCCACAATCGCAAACAGGAACGATTTGGGGTTGCGATTGATGGTTGACACAAAAAGTGATCCGCCCGGTTTGAGCATTTGGGCGCAGGTGCGAATAACCGACCCCGGGTCTGGCACGTGTTCGAGCATTTCCAGGCAGGTCACGACGTCGTATTGTCCGGCGTGCCCCGATTCTTCCAAAAGCGACTCGACGGTGATTTGCCGGTAATCGATCTTGATTCCGGATTCGAGTCCATGGAGCCTTGCAACCGCCAGCGGCGCTTCACCCATATCAATTCCGGTGACATGGGCTCCCCGTGAGGCCATGGCTTCTGACAACAGGCCACCGCCACACCCAACATCAAGCACCTTCTTACCGGCCAGAGGCACGCGCTCATCGATGTAATTCAGCCTGAGCGGATTGATGTCATGCAACGGCTTGAACTCACTACCCGGGTCCCACCAACGGCTGGCGAGCGCCTCAAACTTGGCAATCTCGTTTCGATCTACGTTCTGGTTGCTCATGGTGTTGGTTCCGCCTGGGAAGTCTGATTCAAGAGAGTTTACGGTATTAGAGCTCATTCAGACGAGCCTGCGCGAATACGTTCGGCCCAGGCGCCTACCCTGAGCATCAGGTCCGGCACATCGACCCGCGTCAGGCGGCCGTCCTGTAATTGCGGCACTCCGCCAATCCAGCTGTGGCTGACGTCACGGCCGCGATCGGAATACACCAGATGCGAGGCGGGATTGTAGATCGGTTGAGCAAAAGGATCACTCAGGTCAATCGCGATAATATCCGCGAGCTTGCCAGCCTCGAGGGAGCCGAGTTCGTGCTCCCGGCCCAAGGCTCTGGCACCATGAAGTGTTGCCATCGCGAGCGCCTCGTGGGCGGAGAGGGCAGTCGCATCCTGGGATACCGCCTTGGCGATCAGGGCGGCGGTATTGAGCTCACCAAACAGGTTGAGGTCATTATTGCTGGCCGCGCCGTCGGTGCCGATGGCGACATTGATACCGGCTTGCTGCATTTTGTGAACCGGACAGAACCCGCTGGCCAACTTGAGATTGGACTCCGGGCAGTGAATCACATGAGCGCCGGAAGTCTCCAGGTGGGACATATCCGTGTCATCAATCTGAGTCATGTGAACGCACTGGGTGCGGGCGGTAAGCAGGCCCAGGTCCATCATTCGGGTAATAGGGCGCTTACCGGTTTTCTCGACGGCATCAGCCACTTCGAATGCAGTTTCATGAAGGTGCAACTGGATTCGCGCGTTCTTGTCATTGGCCAGTTCAATGGCCCGTTGTAGCGGCCCATCCGAGACGGTGTAGGGCGCGTGCGGACCAATGGCAGGCATGATGCGCGGGTCGCCCTGCCACTGGTCAATCAGATCGGCACCCTTTGCCAGGTATTCGTCGGGACCCGCCCCCCAAATAGTTGGAAAATCCAGTAAAGGGAAGCATATCTGGGCGCGAATCCCGGTATCGTAAGCGATCTCGGCGACAATTTCCGGGAAAAAATACATATCCGAAAAACAGGTCGTGCCCGAGCGCAACATTTCAGCAATGGCCAAACGGGACCCGTCCGCAATGAAATCGGCGTCGACGAATTTTCCCTCGGCGGGCCAGATGTGATCATTCAGCCAGGTCATCAGTGGCAGGTCATCGGCCAGACCGCGAAACAGTGACATGGCCGCATGGCCATGCATATTGATTAAACCTGGCATCACCACATGCGCGGGCAGATCAATGGTTTCACGGGCGCGGTAGCTTCGATCTGCCTCTTGCTGAGGAACAATACCGGCGATTCGGTCGCCCTGAATCAAAACGGCGTAGTGATCAAGAATCACTCCGGCGGGCTCGATAGGGATCACCCAGCGGGCATTGATTCGGGTATCTACCGCGATAATGGTTTCAGCAGTCATGCACTCAGCCTTCTGGCCCGTTTGAAAGATCGGAAAGTATAACGATCCGCCCTCCCATCGACTACCCTTGGCGCTCTGCGTAGTAATTTCCACAATTGCTTCGCGCGGGCTCAAAGCCGGTATACTGGCCCGGAATTCTGTTATCCCGTTACGGAGTGGATGCATGTCGGATTTATCTGTCCAGAGCTTTTCAGACCGTGCCCACGGAACAGTGTCCATGCGCTGGCATGACGATTTTCTTGAGCTATTGGACCAGCGGTTATTACCAGCGGATGAAGTCTGGTTGCCTCACACCACTGCTTCCGAGGTGGCCACCAGTATTCGGAATATGGTGGTGCGGGGGGCCCCGGCAATTGGCATCAGCGCAGCCTACGGCGTAGCACTATCGGCACTTCAAACTACTGATAATGGCTGGAAGCAGATGATCGAAGCGGACATGCAGGTGCTGGCAGAGTCCCGCCCCACGGCGGTTAATCTGTTCTGGGCACTTAACAGAATGCGCGAGGTGCTGGCCACCTGTGATACCCGCCATCAGGCTCAGCGGCGCCTGGCTGAGGCAGCTATTGGAATCCACGGGGACGATCTGGCCGCGAATCTGGCAATGGCGGGTCATGCCCTGACCGTGATGGATGACAGGGCGCCGTTCTCGGTGCTGACCCATTGCAATACCGGTGCGTTGGCAACCGGGGGCTACGGCACGGCCCTGGGCGTCATACGGCGTCTGCACGAAGAGAAAATGCTAAAGCGGGTGTACGCCGATGAAACCCGCCCCTGGCTCCAGGGTAGTCGCCTTACAGCCTGGGAGTTGGCAAGAGAAGGTATTCCGGTGACGCTCAATGCGGATGGTGCCGCGGCTGCCATTCTCAGTCGGGGTGAGGTTAAGTGGGTTATCGTGGGTGCCGACCGGATCACTGCCAACGGTGATGTCGCCAATAAAATCGGAACTTACAGCCTGGCTGTACTAGCTCGTCATCATAAGGTCAGGTTTATGGTGGTGGCGCCCGCCAGTACAGTGGATATGAGCCTGGAGTCAGGTCAGGAAATACCAATAGAGCAGCGTGACGGGCTGGAGATTTGCGAGATAAAGGGTATTCAGATTGCGCCGGTCGGGGTTGATGTTTTCAATCCGGTGTTTGATGTGACGCCTGCCAGCCTGATTGATGCCATTGTGACAGAGCGAGGTGTGATTCATGAGCCGGATATATCCGGTATGAGGACCTTGTTCAACGAACGTAAACCATAGCTGACCGAACCCGGCAGGCGTCCAACGAGCTGCCGGGCACAGCGGCTAATGACTACCGGCGAGCTTCTGCAGTAATGAGTTTGGGGTCGATGATTGACGCCATCCGGCGGTCAAGTTCCAGCATATCCGCCATGATATGGCCGCCTTCACGAACAATGAAATCGAGCCTCTCCTCATTACCATCCAGATCAGCCGCTTGCTGGTCCTGCCACTCTTCCAGTTCTTTCAGGGTGTCGAATGGCGTCTCGTTTTTTAGCTGGCGACGAGTGTTCGCAATCGTAAGCTGCCGCTCTTGCAGAGTCTCCTGGTAGGTCTTGCGGGTTTCCTCATTAAGGCTCACGGAAGTGATTTCACGCTGTTCCTTCAACAGGTCAATTTCCTGCTGGAGCAGTCTGAATTCCGGGCTCTTTGCAAAGCGGTCATCGTGATTTTCCCGCAGCTGATCAATGATGCTGCTGAAATCGTAGTAGCGAGTGTGAGGTACCGCTTCAATCTGATCCCAGGGTAGGGCGCGGTCCAGAGCATCTTCACCGATACGGGTTTTATCAATCCGGCTCGGAATATGAATGTCAGGCATCACGCCTTTGTGTTGAGTTGAGCCGCCAGAAACCCGGTAAAATTTGGATTGGGTGATTTTCAGTTGACCGTGATTCAGCGGGCGCACGGCCTGCACGGTGCCCTTGCCAAAGGTTTGAGAGCCGACCACTAGCCCCCTGCCGTAGTCCTGAATGGCACCCGCAAAAATTTCAGAGGCGGAGGCACTCATCCGGTTCACCAGCACAACCAGTGGGCCATCGTAGACCACTGACGGATCCTGATCGGTCAGTACCTGAACGTCATTGTCCGCGTTGCGGATCTGTACGGTAGGGCCTTCGTCGATAAACAGTCCAACCATATCGTTGGCCTCATGCAGAGCCCCGCCGCCGTTGTTGCGCAGATCCATCACGACGCCATCCACGCCATCGCTTTTGAGCTCTTCGATCAGGCGTCGTACGTCTCGCGTGGTGCTCTTGTAGTTGGGGTCGCCTGCCTGCATGGCTTTGAAGTCGGCGTAGAAAGTCGGAATATTGATAACGCCAATGGTGTAGGTGTCGCCGCCCCGTTCAAGATTAATGATGTCGCTGCTGGCGCTCTGTTCTTCGAGCTTGACCTTGTCCCGTGTAATGTCGATGGAACGGGTAAGGGTTTCGTCAGAGGCGCTGGCAGGGATCACCTCAAGGGTAACAGTCGATTCCCTCGGACCTCTGATCAGGTCGACAACCTCATCCAGCCGCCAGCCGATAACGTTTACCGGTTTGTCTTCGTCTTCCTGTGTCACCGAGACAATGCGATCTGCGGGCTTGAGCTGACCCTGTTTGGCCGCCGGACCTCCTGGAACCAATCGAACGACCTTGGTGTATTCGTTATCGGCCTGAAGTACGGCACCGATGCCTTCCAGAGACAGGCTCATATTGATATTGAAGTTTTCAGAGGTGCGTGGGGAAAAGTACGAGGTGTGTGGGTCCCAGATTCCTGTAAAGGCATTCATGTAGGCCTGGAAGGCATCTTCGCTGCGCATCTGGACGGCGCGCTTGCGCTGGCTCTCATAGCGACGGGTGAGAGACTCTTCGATAGCCTCGTCCTCACTGCCGTCCAGTTTTTGGGCAAGCACGGCGTTCTTGATTCTCTTGACCCAGAGTGCATCCAATGCGTTTCTATCTTCTTCCCAGGATGCTTCCGACCGATCCAGCGCAAGCTCCTCGTTGTTTTCAAATGTAAATTGGTCAACGCCGTTCTCCAGCAACTCCAGCGCGAAATCCAGCCGTTCGATAATGCGTTGCTGTACTGTATTGTAGATGTCGAATCCGGGCTGCAAACGCCCGGTTTTGAGCGCTGAGCCCAGGTTAGCGCGCACAGATTCGAAACGGTTGATATCCTGTTGTGTCAGGTAAATTTTCTGGCCGTCCAGGTACTCGAGGTAAGCATCGAAGACTTCGACAGAAAGAGTGTCGTCGATCTTCTGGTCACGGAAATGAGTGAACTGAAGCTGGCGGGAAATCAGAATGTTAGCCCTGGCCTGATCTACGGTCGGTGTAACTGGCTCAAAGGCGGAATCGTATTTGGCATTGGCAGCCAGGAGTGCGGGTGTGACCAGAAAGCCGAATGCCAGCGCCAGAGAGCTCTGTTTAAGCCTTGTCGTCAGTAATGAGGCTACCCGAGGCGAGGAAATGCGTTTCGCGTTGGTCATAATCGTGCTTACCCGGTTTTGGATGTATAAGTCATTGCGCATTGATCGTAGTGTATACGATACAGTGAATGCGGCGGACTGTCGGTTAATTTCATTGTAGGCAAGCGGCTGTCCGGTTGCCATAGGCTACGGGTTTCAGCTTGTGACAATCTGTCCACATAAATCCCAAGGTCTGGGGACGGCGGCGATTTGTGCGATGGGCGGGGGTCTGCGGCCCGGCGGTAGAGCCACCGGGCCAGCTATTCAAGCAAATATAGCGTCGCTTTCAGCTTTGTCCAGCAGCATTTTCGGCGGGGTGAATCTTTCGCCATAACAGGCAGCCAGCTCGCTGGCGCGTTCAGCAAAGGCTCTCACGCCATATTGATTGATGAACTGGATAGCACCACCGGTCCAGGGCGCAAAACCGATACCAAAGATACTGCCTATGTTGGCATCCTCTATTGTCCGCAATACGCCTTCCTCAAGGCAGCGCACTGTTTCGAGGGCCTGAATAAACAGAATCCGGTCTTTTAGCTCCTGCAGTGGTACCTGGGCCACTTTGCCCTGGTCAACGAAAATATCCATTAATGCAGGCCAAAGCGACTTCTTGCCGTTACCCGGATAATCATAGAACCCCGCGCCCGCGGCCTTACCCTTGCGGCCGTGCTCATTTACCAGAGTATCAATCACGGCTTCAGCCGGGTGACTCTGCCATTCCTTGCCAGTCGCTTCGAGGTCTTTCCGACTCTGGTCACGAATGTGCTGGATCAGCGTCAGGCTGACCTCGTCACTGACCGCTAGCGGTCCCACCGGCATACCGGCCAGCAGACCGGCGTTCTCAATACTGGAGGGATGGATGCCTTCACCGAGCATCGCGACGCCTTCATTGACGAAGGTGCCAAAGACCCGGGAAGTAAAGAAGCCACGGCTGTCGTTGACGACGATTGGAATCTTGCCGATTTGCTGGACGTAGTCAAAGGCTCGGGCCAGGGTGTCGTCGGAGGTTTTGTCACCGACGATAATTTCCACCAGCTGCATCTTGTCCACGGGTGAGAAAAAATGCAGTCCGATAAAATTGTTCGGTTCTGCGCTGGCTTCGGCCAATTGTGTAATGGGGATAGTGGACGTGTTGGATGCAAAAATTCCCCCATCGGCCAACCGGGACTCTGCTTCTTGAGTGACTTTGGCTTTCAAGGCACTGTCTTCGAAAACGGCTTCGATAATCAAGTCACAGCCGGTGAGGTCGTCAGCTTCTGCCGAGGCGGTAATACGGTTCAGTGTTGCGTCTTTGTCCTGCTCACTCAGGCGCCCGCGGCTGACTTTTTTGGACAACAGGTTCTCTGAGTAACTTTTGCCTTTCTCCGCGTTCTCCGTAGATACATCTTTCAGTACCACGTCAATGCCACGGGTAGCGGTGGCGTAGGCGATACCCGCCCCCATCATGCCCGCACCCAACACTCCAACCTTGGCGAACTTCGCTTTTTCAATACCTTTGGGTCGGCTTTCGCCCGCTTTGATGGCGTTCAACTGGAACCAGAAGGTGCCGGTCATGTTCTTTGCAATCTGTCCAATCACCAGCTCGGTGAAATAACGGGTTTCGATTCGGTCTCCATTATCGTAATCCATCTGGGCGCCCTCAACGGCCGCTGACAGGATACGTTCCGGGGCCGGGTAGCAGCCTCGGGTTTTCTGCTTAAGCATAGCAGGAGCAATAGCCAGTCTCTGCGCCATCGCCGGATGATGTGGGGCGCCGCCAGGAAAACGGAAGCCTTTCTGGTCCCAGGGTTGCTTGCAGCCGGGATTGGCATCAATGAACTGACGAGCCTGCAGGCGCATATCCTCGGTCGAGGAGGCGAGTGCCTCCACAATTCCAGCTTTCATCGCAGCTTTGGGGTTCACCTTTTTGCCTTCTATCAAAAAAGGAAAGGCTGCCTCCAGACCGATCATGCGGGGCAGGCGCTGGGTGCCACCACCGCCTGGCAGCAAGCCGAGCGTGACCTCTGGCAGCCCCAGTTGAATACTGTCATCGTCCATCACCACCCGATGGTGGCAGGCTAGACAAATCTCCAGTCCACCCCCTAAGGCAGAACCGTTGATCGCCGCGACTACCGGCTTGCCGCACGTTTCGATCGCGCGCATGTCAGCTTTCAGGCCGCTGACCATGCGCTCGAACATGTCGGCATCTTCCCGGGTTACCTTATAAAGTTCATTCAGGTCGCCGCCAGCGAAAAAGGTCTTTTTGGCAGAGGTGATGATAATGCCCCGGAAGGCGTCTATGTCTGCTTTTATCCGGGTGGCGGTCTCAGACAGGGCTTCTCGAAAAGCGTTGTTCATGGTGTTGGCAGACTGCCCTGGCATATCGATTGTCAGGGTCAGAATTTTATCGGAATCAATGGCATAACCAATGGCGCTCATAAACAGGTTCTCCTCTCAGAATAGGCGCTCAGCAGCGTTCGATGATGGTAGCGATACCCATACCGCCGCCGACACACAGGGTGGCGAGGCCGTAACGGAGTTCGCGACGTTCGAGTTCATCAAGCAGGGTACCGAGTATCATGGCGCCAGTAGCGCCAAGAGGATGGCCCATGGCGATAGCGCCCCCGTTCACGTTGACTTTTTCATCAGGAACCGAGAGTTCACGCTGGAAGCGCATGACAACCGAGGCGAAAGCCTCGTTAACTTCGAACAGGTCAATCTGCCCGACCGTCAGGCCAGCTTTCTCCAGGGCTTTTCTGGCAGCTGGCGCCGGCCCGGTCAGCATGATGGTGGGATCTGTGCTAGTCACAGCGGTAGCAACAATTCGGGCTCTGGGCTGCAGACCCAAGGCTTTGCCCTTCGTCTCACTGCCAATCAGCATGGCGGTGGCCCCGTCCACCATGCCGGAAGAGTTACCCGCATGGTGGACATGGTTGATTTTCTCGACGTAGTGATACTTTTCGCGCGCGACGCCATCAAAGCCCATTTCGCCCATCATCTGGAAAGAAGGCTTGAGCTGGCCCAGAGACTCTAACGTAGTGTTGCCGCGAACGTGTTCGTCCCGGTCCAGGATCAGCACGCCGTTCTGATCAGTGATCGGAATAACCGAGCGTGTAAAGTAGCCTTTTCCCCATGCGTTGGCGGCTTTTTGCTGGGACCGGACAGCAAAGCCGTCAACATCTTCCCGACTGAAGCCTTCCAGCGTCGCGATCAGATCAGCGCCAATACCCTGTGGCATAAAACCGGTATGCAGGTTGGTGGCGGGGTCTGTGGCCCAGGCGCCACCGTCTGAACCCATGGGTACACGAGACATGGCTTCCACACCGCCAGCAACGACCAGATCTTCCCATCCTGACCTCACTTTCATCGCGGCCAGGTTAACGGCTTCTAGTCCGGAAGCGCAGAAACGGTTGAGGGTGACCCCGGCTACAACTTCGTGCCAGTCCGCTGCCAGGGCGGCGGTCTTGGCGATGTCTGCACCCTGGTCGCCCACCGCGGTGACGCACCCCATCACAATGTCGTCGACTTGTGAGGTATCCAGGTTTGTTCGCTCTTGCAGAGCCTTCAGAACGGCTGTCAGCAGTGCAATAGGCTTGACGTTGTGGAGAGAGCCGTCTTTTTTGCCGCGTCCTCTGGGAGTACGCACGGCGTCGAAGATGTACGCTTCGGTGGTCATTGCTGGTCCTTTGAGATGGGTGGTTGTAATAGATAACCTTAGCCCGACTTCGGTTTACTGCGTAATGACGCTCGCTGCCAATCGGAGTGGCGAAAATGCTCATCGGCGCAAGTGGTGACCGATTCAGTAAAGCTTTTCCATGACAGCAGCGCCCAAGACTTCTATGGTGTTAGGGAGCCTCTGATTAACTCCTGAATCGTCTCTGCGCGCTCTGAAGGCTGTAGGT
>NZ_JBBEBW010000012.1:0-4289 GCF_040882185.1 Marinobacter sp.
TTATTGGGCTCACATACGCCTGAACGAGGCCCATCAACAAGACGCGGCTGCGCCGGTAAGCCTTCCTCGTTTTGTTTTTTCGTCCCTTGTGGTGTTTAATCCAGCCCTGCATTCTCGAATTATTTAACGGGCGGTCACCATGAAAACCAAGGCTCTCATCATTCTTTTATCCGATGGGCTGATCCATTCCGGCGCTTCCCTGGCGTTACATCTGGGCGTAAGTCGAACGGCTGTCTGGAAGCAAGTGCGGCGAGCCGTCGGCAAAGGCTATCGAATAGAAACTATTCGGGGCAAAGGTTACCGCCTGATTGATGCGGTGGATCTGCTTGATCCAGATCGGGTTCGCGCCATCTTGCCCGAGCAGATCAGCGGCCGCATCAGGCTTAAGGTTATGGACTCGGTGGATTCGACAAATGCTGAAGTAATTCGGTTTCGTGCCACCGGTAGTGAGGAACTGATCGTATGTCTTGCGGATCAACAGACCGCAGGCCGAGGTCGCCGTGGAAAGCCATGGCAGAGCCCGGCAGGTGAAAACATATATCTCAGTCTTGGGTTGAAGCTGAGGGGTGGCTTTGCCTCGCTTGACGGTCTTAGCCTGGTTGTCGGTGTTGCGATTGCTGAAGCCTTAGAGTCTCTTGGTGTCGAACGTGTAGGTTTGAAGTGGCCCAACGACCTGCAATTTGACGGTCAAAAACTTGCTGGAATTCTCATTGAGCTGCAAGGTGAGCTCGAAGGTGCCGCCCAGGTCGTCGTGGGAATTGGTTTAAACGTGCATATGCGGAATGCGCAAGGTGTGGAGCAGGCATGGACCAGTCTGGATCTGGCTGCCGGGAAGAGCGGCCAGGTGTGGGAACGCAACCATATAGCCGCAGCGCTTATTGAGCATGTACTGGGCGCGGTCGACAGCTTTTCTGAACACGGTTTTGGTCTTTTTCGTGATCGATGGCAGCAGCGTGATGTATTTGTAGGAAAAATGCTGCAGTCGATCCAGGGCGATCATCGCGGTATCGGCCTGGGCATTAACGACGCTGGCCACTACCTCCTTGAAACGCTTTCTGGTAATGAGTCAATACACGCTGGAGAAATCAGCTTGCGGGTGGAGTCGTGAAGCTTCTGATTGATGCGGGCAACACCAGGATCAAATGGCAACTGCGATCCGATCGGGTGATCACCGCGCTCGGATATGGTGAGCTGACGGACGATAATCTGTTCGCTGCTATCAAATCAGAGGGGCCTGCTATTGATCGAGTCGCCGTCTCTACTGTACGCGCCGATCGGGACAGGAGGTCTTTGGAATACCGGTTGTCCGGCCTGACAGACGCAACTGTAAACTACTACTGGGCTGAAGCAGCCCGGGGAGAACTTTATTGCGCTTATGCCGACCCCTCCAAAATGGGTGCAGACCGCTGGCATGCGATGTATGGCGGCTGGATCCGGTTTCGGCAAGGGCTTGCTGTGGTAGACGCAGGTAGTGCCGTCACCGTGGATTACGTTGATAGCACCGGCATGCATGCCGGCGGCTATATTCTTCCGGGTCGACGCCTCCATTTTCAGAGTCTCAAGCAGGACGTAGCTCGCGTGGGCTTCGGGGAGATCGCGTCCGAAGTTTCAACCCCCGGCACAAACACTACCGAATGCGTTCATCATGGTCTTACCTGGTTGTGGGAAAGTATCGTTGCTCGCATTCAGCGGGATTGTCGTGATAGGGCAATCAACACCGTGATCGTAACCGGGGGCGATGGCGGGCGATTGCTCGAGATGGGGTTAGGGGTCGAGTATCGCCCTCATTTGGTGCTGGAAGGGCTGGAAGCGATTGACCAGGAAAGCCTGGGATGAAGTGGCTAGCGGTCATACTGCTTGTTGCGAACATCGCGCTCTGGTGCTTTGTCAGTTTTGGGGAACCCGCTAATGGAGAGGTAAAAGCAGAGGGCCGCTTGCCCAGGGTGTCTGCATTGCAAGTCGTATCGGTTAAAAATGGAAATGGGGGGGGTGGGCAAGATGGTGTAAACGGCGCCGAGGAGCGCTCTTTGGCTAAGGACGACAGGATGCCATCTGGGGAGAGCAGCCTTGGCGCCACTGAATCTGCCCCTGAGGGGGCAATGTTCCTGGGCGCGATGCAGGTCAAGGATGCAGAGCTTTGCATTGAGATTGGCTGGTTCGAAGATGAGACTTCCGCTCGGGATGCTGCGAGGGATCTTGATGTAGCGGAGGATATCAAAGCTATCCGGGCAATTGATCGCCCGCAGGCGCCCTTCCACTGGGTGATCGTCCCTCCGGCCTCATCGCGGGCCGCTGCTAATCAGCGTTACAGGGAAATTCGATCTATGGGCGTTGATGCATACCTGGTTGCCCGAGGGGAGCGTGAAAACTCGATCTCGCTCGGATTGTTCGAATCCCTTTCGGCGGCGGAGCGGATTCTTGCACGAAGAAAATCTCAGGGATTGGACGCAAAGCTGGTAACCTTCCCCCGAAATCGTATAAGCTACGCCCTCGTTTTTTCAGCAGTTTTGCCCTCTGGGGCGGAAGCAGGTGAATCACTTCCGAGAGGGTATGAGTCGCGGTTTGAATCGGTAAAATTCAGTGAATGTGAAGGTGTTGCAACCACTGATAAAAATCCGTAGTATACCGCCCTCGCTGAAGAGGCGAGTGTGGGCTGGCGTAGCTCAGTTGGTAGAGCAGCTGACTTGTAATCAGCAGGTCGGGGGTTCGATTCCGTCCGCCAGCTCCATTTTTGTTTTTGAGACAGGTTTAAGCAAATTGAATCTGCTCTGGAGGGGTTCCCGAGTGGCCAAAGGGATCAGACTGTAAATCTGACGCGCAAGCTTCGCAGGTTCGAATCCTGCCCCCTCCACCACTTATTGCTTGCGGGCATCGTATAGTGGCTATTACCTCAGCCTTCCAAGCTGATGACGCGGGTTCGATTCCCGCTGCCCGCTCCAGTTTTAGAGATGTGTTTAGTAAGCGCTCATGTAGCTCAGTCGGTAGAGCACATCCTTGGTAAGGATGAGGTCACCGGTTCAATTCCGGTCATGAGCTCCATTATTTGTCCGGTCAACGTTATTAATTCGGGTTGATTAGGGAGATTGATCGAATGTCTAAAGCAAAATTTGAACGTAAAAAGCCGCACCTGAACGTGGGCACGATTGGCCACGTTGACCATGGTAAAACCACCCTGACAGCGGCGCTGACGCGTGTTTGTCACGAAGTGTGGGGAACGGGTGAGTCACGTGCATTCGATCAGATCGATAACGCACCGGAAGAGCGCGCCCGTGGTATTACCATTGCGACCTCCCACGTTGAGTACGATTCCCCGACGCGTCATTACGCGCACGTGGATTGCCCGGGCCACGCGGATTATGTGAAGAACATGATCACGGGTGCGGCGCAGATGGACGGTGCCATTCTGGTGTGTTCGGCCGCTGACGGCCCGATGCCGCAGACGCGCGAGCACATTCTACTGTCCCGCCAGGTTGGCGTTCCTTACATCATTGTGTTCCTGAACAAGGCGGACATGGTTGATGATGAAGAGCTGCTTGAGCTGGTTGAGATGGAAGTGCGTGAGCTGTTGAGCGTTTACGACTTCCCGGGTGATGACACCCCGATCATTATCGGTTCGGCGCTGATGGCGCTGGAAGGTAAGGATGACAACGAAATGGGCACCACTGCGGTCAAGAAGCTGGTGCAGGCCCTGGACGACTATATCCCTGAGCCTGAGCGCGCGATTGATCAGCCGTTCCTGATGCCGATTGAGGACGTGTTCTCGATCTCCGGTCGTGGTACCGTTGTGACCGGTCGTGTTGAGCGCGGCATTATTAAGGTTGGCGAAGAAGTTGAAATCATTGGCATCAAGGACACCGTCAAGACGGTTTGTACTGGTGTTGAGATGTTCCGTAAGCTGCTGGACGAAGGTCGTGCAGGCGAGAACGTTGGTGTGTTGCTGCGCGGAACCAAGCGTGATGACGTAGAGCGTGGTCAGGTATTGGCCAAGCCGGGCACCATCAAGCCGCACACACGTTTTGAGTCAGAAGTTTACGTGTTGAGTAAAGAAGAAGGTGGTCGTCATACGCCGTTCTTCAAGGGATACCGTCCCCAGTTCTATTTCCGGACCACGGATGTGACCGGGTCTTGTGAGCTGCCGGAAGGTGTAGAGATGGTCATGCCTGGCGACAACGTTAAGTTGGACGTCACCCTGATTGCGCCGATTGCAATGGAAGAAGGTCTGCGATTCGCGATTCGCGAAGGTGGCCGTACGGTTGGTGCAGGGGTCGTTGCAAAGATCGTCGAGTAAG
>NZ_JBBEBW010000013.1:0-113748 GCF_040882185.1 Marinobacter sp.
TGAGCCACTGTGCAGTAAACATAGGAACTCGAGTCAAGTTTTGGCGAGAGCTGCTTGATCAAATCCTGGAGAAACTGTGTTCGCTTCATGTTTGGGTGTCCTGTGGCCGAATGTCGGGGGCATCTGCTGGGGGAGTTTCAAATTAACCTTCAGAAGGATAACCAATTGCGGACAATGTCGTCACTCCACTTAACATGATAAGCAAACAAAGATTGCAGGCAGGGCCCTAAGAATTTTTCCACCCGAGGTGAAGGGAGGTTTCATCAGACTCACCCCCCCTGGTGTCCATCACAGAAAAATCCACCTCGTCCATAGATTCAGCCAAATAGTCCAACATTGCCCTTACCGCCGGAAGCAATCCACGACGTGAAGGATAAACCGCATGGAGAATTCCGCCTCTGGGCTGCCAACCGGGCAAAACATTGATTAAGCGCCCTTCAATCAGGTCCCGGCCACCAACGATCAGCGGCATCCGTACTACTCCAAGCCCTTCAAATGCAGCTTGCCTTAGAGTGAAAACATCGTCAGTCACCAGCCTCGGTGAGTGTTGCACCTGGGCCACCGAGCTATCGGGGCCGTCCAGGCACCATACGTGTTTCCCGTCTGCTTGCTCAAAATCGAGGCTGGGTAAATTGGCCAGCTCGGAAGGACTTTCTGGCTTGGCTCGGTTATCAAAGAAATCTCTCGATGCCATCAGGCGTTGTGGACTCCGGGACAACACCTTCATCGTAAGTCCGCTGTCCTCCAGGGGCGGAAACCGGACCCGCAAGGCGATGTCGAAACGCTCCTTAAGTACATCGACGCGTCGACTGGTCGCGTCAATTTCGACTTTTACCTCCGGGTATTGGGCCATAAACCGAACGAGCAACTGACCGACGTGAAAGTAAATTAAACCGGGTGGACAACTTACCCGCACCACTCCCCTTGGCTCCGCGCGCGAACGATCAATCACTTCCTGCGCTGCCTCAGCTTCGGTCAGCATGGCAACGCAATGATGGTAAAATTCCTGTCCTAACTCGGTCACGGTGAATCTTCTGGTAGAGCGATTAACGAGCCGTGTGTCCAGACGATCTTCAAGCACCGCAAGCCTGCGGCTCAGCTTCGATTTGGGCACTCCTAGTGCCCTGCCCGCCGGTGCGAAACCACCATGATTGACCACTTGCACGAAGTAATAAAGATCGTTCAGGTCCTGCATTGTTTATCGTCCTGAAAATAGAACTCTGAGTATAAGTTTCACAATCTACCGGTGCCATAAAGTTCTGGCTATGCTGATGTTGTATCGTCGAAACGTTGCTCAAATGCTGCCGTTGCTGGCATGGCCTTTTTGTCATGAATAAGGCCCGAAGATATCCAGCAAGCCATCTTTGACTTCCAGAACGGAAAGTTCAGCACCCGGAATTCCCAGCCGCTAAACTTACTGGTAGGCCCCGGCCGTCGCAGCCGGATGCCTCAACATCAACGTGAAAAGGAAAATTGACATGGCTTTTAAATACAATCGCTTGGACAAGGATAATGTGGCACTACTAATGGTAGATCATCAGTCCGGACTGCTATCCCTGGTACGAGATTTCTCACCAGATGATTTCAAGAACAACGTGCTGGCTCTGGCGGATATCGCCAAGTTCTTCAACATCCCGACAATCCTGACCACTAGCTTTGAGGACGGTCCAAATGGGCCGATGGTACCGAAGCTGAAGGAAATGTTTCCCGATGCACCGTATTTCGCTCGCCCGGGTCAGATCAACGCCTGGGATAACGAGGACTTCCTGAAAGCAGTCAAGGCGACCGGCAAAAAACAGTTGCTGATCGCCGGTGTAGTGACCGACGTCTGTGTAGCCTTCCCCACGCTATCCGCTCTGGAAGAAGGCTACGAAGTCTTCGTAGTAGCCGATGCCTCCGGTACCTTCAACCAGACCACCCGTGACGCCGCATGGAGCCGTATGGAACAGGCCGGTGCTCAGTTGATGAACTGGTTCAGTGTCGGCTGTGAACTGCATCGCGACTGGCGCAATGACATTGAGGGATTCGGTGGTATCCTGGCCAAGCACCTGCCCCACTACGCAAACCTGATTCAAAGCTACAGCGCCCGAGAAGGCTAGTTTTTAATCATCCTGCCTACGACACTGTGGGCAGGACATGACTACGAATGTGCAGTCGTTCCAATTCTCTGCTGATGTGTAAGGTGACGCTACATTGAGCCCCGATTTAGCGCTGAATCAGCTTATTCTGCTGCAAACTAACCGTTCCAAGCTTACTATGTGCTTCTCAGTTTCCGGACAAACCCAACTTATCGACTTACAGTTCCAGCAATTTAGTAGTTTTTTGGTTGTCCATCCTTCAGGGTCGCCATCGAATCGGGTGACTTTGTTTGAGCAGACCATCCTCATCCCAATCTTCCCAGCCAGTAAACGGAATGGGAGATTCCTCAAAAAGCGTGGTTAGCCGGGCCGCCCAAATAGCTTTTTTCTCCTCAATCTGTTTTCGGAATACAGCCTCTTTCTGATACAGAATACCTCCACCCTGAATGCCATAACTAACCTGGGGTGCCAGTACATCGAACCCCACATAATAAAGCGAGGAGTGAATCGGCCACAGCCATTCCACTATATTTCCCGCGCGGCCAAAAGGCATAAATGCTTGTTCTGGCGAGCCAGTTGTAACGGAACATATCGCCTTTTTGCCCCGGAAATGGCCTCTGTTGTATCGCCGACTGCCGGAATAGAGCCCTCCATAAACTAACACCCGGTCAAACCAGCCTTTCAATATCGCCGGTTGAGCATGCCACCACAACGGGAACTGGAAGATCACCAGGTCTGCCCATTCAAGACGGGCGATCTCATGCTGAACCTCAGTTGGCAGTGCCCCGCGTTCATAATGCGCGCGTTGTTCGGTCAAGGGTGCAAAGTAATCAGCGTCGACCCTATCGGCATAGTTACCAGCACGTTCAACCGCTACACACCAAACCCCTCTGGAGAGGACCTTGCTGCAGTCGCAAGAAGGGTAGAAGCTGATATTCTGGGTGCAGAACGCCGACTGGCATGTCAAGACCTGAAACTTTCCGGAAACATTCGGCTGACGACCACTGATACCCTGTTTACCGGCCTGCTGGCCTGATTTTCGATGATATTCGTGAATCCGGTACCGCGGGCACGGCGAAGACCCCGGTAGAAAGTCCTTCCATCTTATCCACCGATGAGACTGCCAGATTTAGTGATCCCGTCCTTATCAAGAAACCGTATGCTGATTCAGGGCAATACAGTTAAATAAACCACGGTTGCTGCTCTTCGGGCAGCGCTCATAGTGGATTTCATTCTGCCGTGGACCGGATTATCCCCAACTGCTTGTTAACCGCATCGCGAATCTCCCGGTACCTATCAGGATGATTGATCAATGTATCCAGAGTGTCCTCAGGGAAAATCTCTTTCTTCTTTTGCTTTGCTTTCTCATTGGAAAAAATAGCTGGCAATAACTTTTCCAGGCAGCGCAACATCACCTCGGGCGATACCGAAGCCCCAGGGGATGCTCCCAGCAATGTGCCGTAAGTTTTATCTTTGGAAACGAGAATTTCCGTGCCCATCTGCAAATCTCCGTCTTTGATGATTTGCACTCGCTGGCCGGCCTCAATTGGTTTCCAGTCAAACTTTTTACTCAGGCCCGGAGCAAAGCTCTCAAGCTCTTCAAGCATGCTCTTTTCGCCTTTAAAGGTCTCCGAAACCAGATATTTGACCAACGGGAAATGCTCAAGGGCGACGTTCAGCAAGCCCGGGATGTCATGCAGACGGATCGATCTGAGATAATCAAAGAAGCTTCGGCCTTTCTCAAGGACAGGTTTAAAGGATGCGAAAGGACCGAACAGTAAGTAGTGCTTACCATCCACAACCCGTAAATCAAGATGCGGCACGGACATGGGAGGTGCGCCCACTTTGGCTTTGCCATAGGTTTTAGCCCGGTAATCCCCAGCCTGTTCTTTAGTGATGGGAGCCTGCAGAAAACGACCGCCCACAGGAAAGCCAGTGAAGCGCTTCCGAAACGGCAAATGGCTTTTTTTCAAAAGTGGAAATGCGCCCCCACCAGCCCCTACGAAAAGCACATCGGCTTTATGCTGAACTGCGGTCCCTCTGCTATCGGCCTCGATAATCCATCGCCCGCTCGGGCTCCTGTGCACGCGCTTTACATGGGTGCCATATTCAATTTTTACACCCAGGTCTTGTACGGCATAGGCCGCCATTTGCTCCGTTAAAGCACCGAAGTTTACGTCCGTGCCTGTTTCGATGACGGTGGCCGCCATTTTTTCATCGCGCGGGCGCCCTTCCATGGTGTAGGGAATCCAACTTTTTATCTCATCAAAGTCTTCCGAGTAACGCATGTGCTCGAAAAAATGATGAGCCGACATTTCCCTGAATCGCAGTTGCAATTCTTCGATGGCAGATTCGGAAACAATCGTGCAGTGCTTGGTCTGGTTTATGAACGTTTTCGGGTCTTTGATGGTTCCTTTTTTAATTAAATAAGCCCAGAACTGTTTAGCAACATTGAACTGAGCATGGATTTTCAGAGCTTTTTCAACCGATATGACTTCTTCATCCACCGGGGTGTAGTTCAGCTCACAGTTCGCCTCGTGGCCCGTACCGGCATTCCAGAACGCCGAGGAGTTTCCGGCCCCGGCACCTTCAAGTCTCTCTAAGATGGTGATGTCCAATTCCGGAGCGATCTCTTTTGCCAATGTGGCAAAAGTAGTCCCCATGATCCCTGCGCCTATGATAATTACGTTCATAAAGTCTGCTCGCCAAACTGAATTTCAATTAGGGTAGTAAGCAAAGTTTTCTCGATCGAAGGTATCATGCTTACGGTATAGCCTGAACATCTGGCTAGCGCTGATTTACGGCCATATGATTCAGTAACGCAGCGGTTTATATTTCGATGAGTGTCCGCCCTCTCCTTATACGTACGATGTCCGCCATAATAGCCAGCGCGATCTCCGCTGGCGTTTTACTGCCAAGGTCCAGCCCTACCGGCATGTGAATCCGTTCAATTTCAGCGTCACTCAGCCCACCTGTACGACGGAGGCGGTCTGCGCGGGCCTGAGACGTTCGCCGGGAACCCATTACGCCAATGTAGCTGGCCGAGGTTTTAACGGCGGTCATCATGGCGAGGTCATCAATGCGGGGATCGTGGGTGACTGCAACGACGGCCGTGGACGGCGTGCAGGCACCGGGGGAGGCAATGTATAACGAGGGAAACTGCGGGATGAATTCGACTCCCTGCGGCAGGGTGAGGCCTCGCATTACCTCTTCCCTTGGGTCACAGAGCACTACTTGATAGCCAAGGTTGATAGCAAAATTCGCGCAGGCCTCCGCCACCGTTGAATAGCCCGCAAGAATCAGTTTCGCTACCGGGCCTATGCGAATCCGAACCACTTCTGCGCCATCTTCCCAAAGCACTTTTGGGCCGGTCGGCCCTGCCGGCTCAAGCCAGGCCCCTCCATCTATCAGGGTAACGGAGCGCAGTTGTTCATCCTGACCCGCCAAGGCACTCAAAACCTGTTGCAGATGCACCTGGTTGTCGGAATTCACGAGCAACCGTTCCACCAGGACGTCAAGAATACCGCCACATGGAAGGCGAACGTGTGCGTTGTCTGACTTTTCTCCAGGCTCGCCGTACCTCACGATCACGGCAGGCAGCTCATACTCACCGGCAACGAGGCGATCCAGAAAGTCGTCCTCAATACAGCCACCCGAGAGCGAGCCCATATGATCACCATTTGACGTGGCGACCATGAGTGAACCTGGCTCTCTTGGCGATGAGCCGAAGGTGGACAGAACGGTGCAAAGCCAGACGGTCTTGCCATCCGCAAGCCAATTGACGGCCTGCTCGATTACCCGGTAATCCAGACTCTGCATGGTCATCAGCTCAACTGGTTGCCAATGGGCAGGCGTCGTATCCGCTTGCCTGTCGCGGCAAACACCGCATTGCACAATGCTGGCGCAACCGGCGGCAGGCCGGGTTCACCCACACCCCCCATCGGTGCATCTTTGCCACTATTGACCAGATGCACATGAACTTCCCGGGGCGCATTGACCATACGGGGAATCTGGTAGCGATCAAAGTTGGTTTGCTCGGTATCGCCATCTTTGAAAGAAACTTCACTGTGCAGGGCAATACCGATGCCCATAACGCAGGCACCTTCAAGCTGCGAGCGAATTCGCTCCGGATTAACGGTTTGACCGCAATCGAAGGCGATGTCGGCCCGGTGAACGATGACCTCACCGCTGTCGTCTACCTCCACATCCAGCACAATAGCGGTGTAGGAAACAAAGCTGTGATGCATGGCCAACCCCAAACCCCGGCCCTTAGCACTTTCCTTGCCCCAGTCGGCTTCCTTGGTGGCTCTTTCCACCACGGCCCGCATACGGCCAATGTCGATGGGGTAGATGTCGGGATTCTCACCGTAATTCCAACCGTCTTCGAACTTCTCGGGATTGATCTGACGTGGCTCGCCCAGCAACTCCAGCAGGTAATCCCTGTGGTCCTTGCCGGCCGCCTCGGCCATTTCCGCAGCGAAACTCTGGATGGCGTATGCGTGGGGCAGATTGTAAACCGCCCGGAACCAGCCAATTCGGGTATGGGCAGCAGCCTTCGGGTTTTCCAGGCGGATCGAAGGAATGTCGAATGGCATGGTGTTGAAACCCATGCCCAGTTCAAAATCACCCTTGTGTTTCGGATCTTCAGCGAACAGCGAGCCGATGCTCGGCGACAGGGTCCGGTGCAGCCAGCCGGTGGCCTTGCCGTCACTGTCGAGAGCGGCGTCCAGCCTGTCTACGGACACCGCATGGAAGTAGGTGTGCCGGATATCATCCTCACGTGTCCACTGGACTCGTACCGGACGACCTTCAAACTCTTTCGCCAGCCGGGCTGCCTCGATCACGAAATCCGGTTTTGACTTGCGACCGAAACCGCCGCCGAGCAGAGTCTGATGCACGGTTACATTTTCAAGGTCTATTCCCAATACAGCGGCAATACCGTCACGGGCGGCCCGTGGATGCTGGACCGGCGCCCAGGCTTCGGCTTTGCCATTTTTTATCCGGACCACAGCAACCGGCGGTTCCATTGGAGCCTGGGCCATATGGGGCATGTAGTAAGTGGCGGTGACCCTTTGGTCGGCGTTTTCCAGCGCCTTGTCAACATCGCCGGATTCGCGGACGGTCTTGCCGGACGATTCCGCTCGTTGTTCCAGCGTCTGGCGGTATGCTTCCGAGGTATAGGAAGCATTGTCACCGGCGGCTTCAAGATCCCAGTTGATGGACAGCGCCTCACGGCCACGAATGGCCGCCCAGGTGTTTTCCGCCACCACGGCCACACCCCCAAGAGGATTGAAACCGGCAGGCATGTCCGTGCCCTCCGTTTGGAGAATCTTCACCACCCCGGGAACGTTTTTCGCTTTGGTGTCATCCAGGCTTTTCACCCGGGCACCCAGCACTGGAGGTCGGGCAATCACGGCGTACAGCATATCGTCCATTTGTACGTCAGCGCCAAACCGGGCCTTGCCGGTGACGATGTCCTCGCCATCGATGGCGGGTGGACGGCTGTTGTCATTCTTCAGCTCACCGTTGACCAGGCCGGTTTCACGGCCGATGTAGCGCAGTTGACTGTCATCCTTCAAGGTCAGGTTTTCACGGGCCGGTACATCAAGCACGCGGGCCGCAGCGGCCAGCTCGCCAAAGCCGAGCGTGCGGTCACTGCCCTTATGCACTACCTCTTGTACGCGGGTCTCTACCTCCTCGACAGGTACGCCCCACTGATTGGCAGCCGCCTGCTCCAGCATCTGTCGGGCACCGGCAGCGGCACGGCGCATCGGCTCGTACCAGTGACGCATACTGCGCGATCCGTCCGTATTCTGGTTGCCGTACTTGTCTTGGTCGGCCTCAGCCTGTTCGACCCGAACCCGGTCCCAGTCCGCGCCGAGCTCGTCGGCAGCCACCAACGCCAGGCTGGTTCGTATGCCCTGCCCCATTTCCGCCCGATGGTTGATCACCGTAACGGTGCCATTTCCATCAATGCTGATGAAGACATTGGGATTATCAACCCAACCCCCGGGCATGGCTTCGGCGCCGTACTTGACCTCCTCGGCAAACGCCAGGTCCCAGCGTGCTGCAACGACCAGGGCACTACCGACGGCCAGCCCTTTGAGAAAACGCCGACGACTTACGTTGGCTAGCAAAAGGGAATCATGGGATTTGCTCATGACTGCTCCTCCGTGTCGGAAACCTGCTCGATAGCGGCAAAAATACGGTTGTAGGTACCGCACCGACACAAATTACCGTTCATGGCGTCACGAATTTCAGAGGCATCGGGTTTGCTATTCTGCTTCAACAGTGCCGTGGCTGTCATGATCTGGCCACCCTGGCAGTAGCCGCATTGGGCCACGCCCAACTCCAGCCAGGCCTGCTGGACCCGTTTTCCTACCTTATCGTCTGACATCGCCTCAATGGTGGTGATTTCCCGGCCCACGGCACCGGAAACCGGAGTTACACAGGAGCGCATGGCCGTTCCATCCAGATGCACCGTGCAGGCACCGCACTGGGCAATACCGCAGCCAAACTTGGTGCCAGTCAGTTTCACAACATCCCGCAAAGCCCAAAGCAGAGGCATATCGTCTGGTACATCCAATTCGTGAGCTTGTCCGTTTATCGTCAGGTTAATCATTGAACTCTCTCATTATCGTTTTGTTGGGCCGGCACCGTAGCTGGCCAAATATATCGAGCTTAATCCTGTTGAGACTTTACGACCACTGAGTTTTACGGATCAACTGCTACCTGAATCTGATAATTCCTGATTTCACTTAATGATCCCTTTCCTCAGGTCACTACAAGTCGGAATCCAAGGGCTCCAGCGCCAGCGCGTTCTTCAACTGCTGGTATTGATCGCGATACACTAGTGCTCCAAGGGCCATGACGGCTTTGGTAGTCATACGATGAAACTTTTCCTGAATGACATCGGGGATGGTGGTTTTCAGTCTAACGTTCGCCATTTCGATCACGACAGCGCCCATCACCAGAAGGGCGTCTAACCGGGCTGACTCTTCGCCCTCATCGGCTATTTTGCGGGCCAGGCTCTTCGCGTCCCGCACAATCGTTTGCTCACTCCGATTCAGAATCCGGTCATCAAACTGCATGAGTGACCCGTAGCGTTTACTGCGCTTGATATGGAACGCCTCCTTCACTGCCGGGTCCTGCCCATCCTCCGGCGCGGTGGTGAGACTGAGACCATGGAGGCGGAAATCGATCTCCCCTTTTTCGCGCTTCTGTTCAAACACTTTCTGAATATCAACCCGGGCAAGCTCCGAAGTCGCTTTGAGCGCTTCCGCAGTGACGGCATCGAATGTCTCTTTTTCGAGGACGTCGAGTACCCGACGCATATCGTGGATGGCCAGCATGATGTCTCGCCAAAGTTGGGGCGGTGCGTGCTCGGGATCGTCAGTGAACCGGCGCTGAATACTTCGGGCGGTGAAAAAAGCCTTTTCGATATCGTGGGGGTCGAGTTCAGGATGCTGGGCGGCCCACTGGACGCCGAATTCGTCCAGTTCTGCAATGAGACTTGGGGTTAGAATAAGAAGATAATACTTTAATCCCAAAGGGATCTCATCGGCCACGAATGACACCTCCGGAATCTGCCTGTTTCTGGATCCAGTGTAGCCTTGCCCCGGCAGGTTCGCGACCGCTGAACCACCCGTCTTTGACAAATCGCTAATAACTCTCCCCTGCCGCAGGGTATACGATGGCGTGCTACATTAAACAGTAACGTAAATACGTTTTACCCTCAGGGACCGTACCGCATGCCTTACGCCCGAATCACTGGCACTGGCTCTTACCTGCCAGACAATATCGTTACCAACAAAGATCTCGAGAAAATGGTCGATACCAACGACCAGTGGATCCGTGAGCGTACGGGAATCGAGCAGCGCCATATCGCCGTTGACGGCCAGACCTGTGTTGACCTTGCTGAGCAAGCTGCGCGGCTTGCTATAGAGGCCGCAGGCATCGAACCCCAGGAGATTGACCTGATCGTTTTCGCCACATCCACTCCGGATAAGATCTTTCCCAGTTCCGCGTGCATCCTGCAAGCCCGGCTTGGGATCCACGGATCTCCGGCATTTGATATCCAGGCAGTATGCAGTGGTTTTGTGTATGCGCTTTCAGTGGCCGACAAATTCATTAAAACTGGCAGCAGCAAAAAGGCACTGGTGATCGGTGCGGAGGTATTCTCCCGCATTATCAACTGGGAAGATCGAGGAACTTGCGTATTGTTTGGCGACGGCGCCGGCGCCGTTATCCTTGAGGCCAACGAGGAAACTGGCATTCTCTCAACGCACATCCACGCTGACGGCCAGTACGAAGACCTCCTGCGAGTACCCTACGGAATTGCAGACGGCTATGATCAGGTCAAGGCGGGTAATGCCTTTGTTGAGATGAAGGGTAATGAAGTTTTCAAGATTGCCGTGAACACACTCGGGAAAATCGTCGATGAGACACTTGCAGCCAACAATATGCAGAAGTCCGATATCGACTGGCTTGTGCCTCACCAGGCAAACCTCCGCATTATCTCAGCAACGGCAAAGAAACTCGGCATGCCGATGGATCGGGTTGTAGTAACGGTGAACAAACACGGCAACACCTCGGCTGCCTCGATACCGCTCGCCCTGGACGTTGCAGTGCGAGATGGCCGTATTCAAAAGAATGAAGTGCTATTGCTGGAGGCATTTGGTGGAGGGTTTACCTGGGGTTCAGCATTGATTCGTTATTGATCAGGGAAAATCCAGCGCGGCACCAGATCGGATTTTCGCTATTGTAGGAGCGCTTTCAACCGCGATTTGAAACTTGCGGTAGTGACCCCGCCAGAATCGTGACTGAAGTCACTCCTACAACAGCTCAGAAACCTCTGTCTTGGATTTTTCAGCCCATAATGCTCAATCGGGTTTTTGAGTTGGTGCCTGCAACACTTTCAAGACCCGTAATATTCAACAAAGTAATACCTGGGCGGGACAAATCAACATGCCCCTCATCCCGAAACTGACCCAGCACTCGGCTCACATGGACAACGCTTAAGCCCAATGCATCAGCTATTACCGCCTGAGGCAAGCGCACCACATTTGGGGCCTGATGAGTCGGTTCACGAATATCCTGTATCTTGCCAGCTTTGCGTTTGGGGCGACGTTGACCTGTGCGCTTGGAACGTTCTATTCGATGGCGAATCTCCAGCAAAAAATGCGCTGTACGCTGGCGTGCACAGTAGCGTGCCAATCCGACAAGTCGCTCTGTCAGATTTACCTGTTCGCGGGAAATCATATTAATAAACAACCGTGACAGCACCGGCGACTGACAGAACACCTGAGTGACTTCTGTTTTGTTGTAAGCGGTAAGCACGCTTTCCGACAGAGTAGTCAGTCCGGAGCCGTGCTCTGAACGCGATAGTTCATCCAAGGCCACAATCTCGCCTGGAAAATAAATATCAATAATCTGACGACTGCCATCTTCCAGATGACGATGAGTAAAGCACACCCCTTCTTCGACCATGTAAAAGTGCTCGGACGGGTCTTCCTCCCGAAACACGATACTGTTTTTTGGGTAGCGCGAGCTGCAACGATCCAACGCATTCACGATAAGTAGTTCGCGTTCCGATAGGCGCGCAACGTAATCAAATAAGTCCGACTGCGAGTGCTGCGTTTCCTTATCCATCGTGTTCTCCTCTGCTCTTCTATGCACGAATGTGCTGTTGCTACTTCTTCGTGTTGTTTTGCTTCTAATACCAAACTGACGAAATAGCGGAGGTAACACTATTGCGGATACTACGATCAGGGTTTTCGAAACATTACAGTGGGAACATTAGTGCTAGTTCATTGTTATTTATGAAAAATATTACTGTAGCCTTTAGCTATATGAGCACTCAGAAAGCAAAACATTAATAAATCGTAGTGAAATAAACCGAAGATTCTGCGTTTGAAAAGGAAAATAAACCTGAATAGCAGAGTTTGGTGTGATTATTGGCAGCAGCCTGGGAAGGCCATTAGGTAGGTCCAACGGATCAGCGTTTACGGCACTTGCTTCAAGCTCCGCCAACGCAAGTTCACGAGGAAATGGTTCTGTAGAGGTAAGAAGAGAGATAAGAGGTCTTATCCGTTACCTTTCTCATATTCGGCATCAGCGCAAGAGATACACAAGGTGGCGTATGGCAAAGCTTTGAGCCTAGCTGGATTAATCGCCGCTCCGCACCTTTCGCATTCCTCCCCTGAACCTTCCTCGATGCGCTCCAGAGCGCGATTGACCTTGACCAACTCGGCCCGAACCTCATTTTCAAGGCCATCGACTACTTCATCATTTTGTCGCTCAACCGCCTGCTCGCTGAAATCGGGGTTCAGAGCACCGTCTTCACGATGTTGATGGGCCTGAAACCGCTTCAGCCGCTCCGCAAGGTCACGCCTCAGCTCTTCCAAAGCAGATCTTCTGTCAGACATACAAACCCCCACCCAACGAATCGGATTCTCTTACTCTATACTTTCCATCGGAAATAAGATTGCCCCAGATGAGGCGTGCCTATGTCACATGACCTGTACCGTAACACCGTGGTCTTTCCAACCATTGTGGCCATAGCCCCGTTCATTGTCAGTGCGCCCTTCGGGCTGGGCATCACCATCAACATCGGTGGCCCTACTGACGATTCGGTATTCGCCAGCGTTCAAATCAGCGGCCAGTACGAAGGGTCGCCAGGCGTAGGGGCCCAGATCCGGCCCCAGAAAGCGAGCTTGCTTCCAATTGCTACCACCGTCTGTCGAAACTTCGACTTTTTCAAGCGCTTTAACGCCACCAAAAGCAACGCCGTAGATCATAGCGCGCCCGGTGGAAGCGTTCTCAAGCGGCGCGGTTACCCAGGATTTGACGTTCATTTCCCACATCGACGGCTGGTCTGGTGAGCCCGACACGCCGACATCCCTGACACGGTAACCTGATACCTGAATCTTGGCGTCAGTCTGGCTTTCAGTGAAGGCGAGGTTCTTGATGTATTTGACGTTATTGACCCCGTAGAACCCGGGTATCACGAGACGTAATGGGCCACCATGAGCCAAGGGTATGGCTTCATCGTTAAGTTCCCAGGCCAGCAAAGCAGTTTCCAGCGCACTGACAGGAACCGAACGCTCAACCATGACGGATTTTGGCTCCAGTCCATCCGGGATTTTTTCACCGCCAGTGCCAGTGATGTACTTCATGCCGTCCGCCATTCCCCCGAGTTCGCTGACAACGTCTTTCAATGGAACGCCTGTCCACACGGCGCACCCTGCGGCACCGACTCCCCATTGCGTACCGCTCGCTCCATGGGGGAAAAACGCCCGGCCATTGCCTGAGCATTGTAAAACCGAAGCGACCGTTTCCGCGCCCAGCCGTTTTAATTCAGCCACTGTCAGAGTGCGAGGGTTTTGGACGCCCTCAATATTCACTTCCCAGGCATCCGGATCACTGGTGATTTCCTCACTTGGGGCGGAAAGATTATTGCGAACAAAAAGCCGGTCACTCGGGGTCACCACACCGCTACCGATAGCGCCCCGCTCGGTCTCCATGGTGTTTGCACTGTGAACAATCAGCGCGCTGGCTTCCTTCCAGCGGGTGTACTCCGGTAGTGTTTTCGCCTCTGCCGCTTTCGCAATGGGAGTAAATCCCAGCAGTGACACCGCAGCCATAGCACCTGCACTTCCCACCAGCAGGTTGCGACGGCTTTGATTTATCTCGTTATTCGACGTATTTGTAAGGGGTGATGCTTGAGCTTTGTGATCCACGGCACTTCTCCTTTTTATTATAGAAATGAGCGCGCAACGACGGTTCTGAGAACAGAGCCGGTATATCCTTATAGCTTATAGCTCTTGATCAATTTTTGGTCAACCACCGCCGCCCATGTTGCTGAACAGGCTGGTGAGAATTGCCAGGCCGACGATCCAGCCGATGGCCGCGGGCCAGAAATTGACTGACTGAGGCTTTTCTTCTGAGTGTTCTTCCTCGCCACCCTGTTTGGAAACGCTTTGTCTGGGTTCATCAAAAACGCTCGACGGTTTTGCGTCGCGCAATGAGTGCCAGCCAAACCAGTCAGCTAAAAAATGAGCCACCTCAGGTGGGAAGGCGCCATTTTCGGCCATCGGTCGGACTTCTTTCTCGAGAGCTTCATCGATCTGTTGCCGAATCGCAGTCTGGTCAGAGGGAGGTTCGGCGAGGATGGCTTTCCAGACCTGCACATCTTTTGTCCGGTAGGTGTCATTGAGCAGGGCCCGGATCTGAATGACCGTCTCCCGGACTACCCTGTGGTCATTCTCGCTCAGTGGGCGATCCTCTGTATCAGGATTTAACGCCTCAGTATCCATCTCCGCCAGCGGGGGGTGAACCGGTTCATTATCAATCGGTTTCTCTACAGATGACGGATTGGTAGCCTGACCGGTGTCGGATAAAGCCTGCCGGTAGGCTTTATCCAATAAAGACTGTTCGCCCTTAGAAGCGAACTTCTGCTGCCGTTCATACGCTTCGTCTATGACGGCTCTATCCCGGGTTGGTTCAATTCCGAGTACGTCCCAACAGTTCATTCGATTTCACTCCGTATCTGACTTGGGCATCCCTGCCCGGAAAATTCAGGGTCAGAGGCTTACAACGTCTTTAAGATTAAGCTAAGTTAATCATGCCAACCCTGACCACATTATAAAACCTGAACCATGCCTATAGCGCCTTTTATCTCGTTACGACCTGTTCATCGGGCTCTGATCACTCTCCTGTTCCCCACTTTAGTCGCCGGGCCCGTATGCGGGGATGAGTTGGATCAAAATTTCAGCCAGGACTACTCCTTTATCTTCGATTCACCCGTTCCCGAAGTACTCACAACCACTCGGCTCCGACAGCCCAAGTCGAAGGTGCCTGGCAGTACCACTATCATCCAGGGCGATCTTATTCGCGATCTGGGCATACTGAACCTGGTGGAGGTGTTCCGGCTGGTACCCGGTATGACGGTCGCTTATGTTGGCAGCAATAAGCCGGTGACCAGCTACCACGGCACTGTCGCTTTCGATCAACGGCGTCTACAAGTTCAGATTGACGGCCGCACTGCCTACCAGCCAAGTCTCGCTGGTGTGGAGTGGAACACCATGCCGGTTGCCCTCGAAGCGATTGAGCGCATTGAAATCAGCCGTGGACCGAACTCCGCTGCGTACGGTATTAACGCGTTTCTCGGAACCATTAACATTATTACCCGCTCCCCTGTTGACAGTCAGGGAGTGCAATTACACAGTTCCTTCGGTCGTGGCGGTCACAAAAATCTCTATGGGTCTGTAGCTGATACCCAGGACGATTTCAGTTGGCGATTATCGTACCAGCGGCGCGAAGACGACGGATTTGACGAGCAATCTGCTGATGTCAACAACACCAGTGAACCGCCTCCCTTCAACAATGGCTACGAGTTCAACCATTTCAACTACGCTGCGACGCAGGAATACGGATCCAATCACTCCCTCGAGCTGCGAGCGGGCGTAACCGATGGTATTGATGAGGAGGATAAGTTGCGGATGGGTGAGGAGTTCGGAGCCCAGACCGACCCCAATATTATTGTCGATGACTACTACCTTCAGGCCCGCTGGAACACAACGCTATCAGAGTCCCACTTTTTTCATGTCCAGACCGCCTACCAGAACTACAATCGGCGCCAACGTTGGCGAACCTGTGCGGATCTGACGGCAATCGCAGGTGCCCCTCCCGGCACCCCGGATTTATGTGCCCATACCAATCAGGATATGGAAGAATCCCGGCTGGAATTTGAAGTGCAGGACACCGTGGCGTTGTCACCAAGCACCAGGCTGGTCTCCGGTGCGGGTTACCGGGAGGATCGATTCGAATCCGATACCTTCTTCAACGGTAACGGTAGCACCTACCAGGCTCGGCTTTTTGCCAACCTTGAGTACACGCCAATTAACTGGTTGACGTTCAATATTGGCGGTAACCTGGAGAAAACCTCCAGTCTGGATGACACCTTCTTTTCACCGAGGCTCGCTGCAAACTTTCAGCTCGCAAAAAACCACACCTTACGTTTCGTGTTTTCCGAGGCGGTAAGAACACCCGATGCATTCGAGCAAAGCGCAGACTGGGGCTATCGCGCAACAAATATCGAACCAGCAGCTTTGTATGGAGGCTTCGAAGGACAGCGCGTTGGACCTCAATTCCAGGCCCCGGGAACGCTCAGGGAAGAACATATTATTTCCAGAGAAATCAGCTACTTTGGGCAATATCGCCTGGCAGGTGGGCTATTATCTACGGAGATCAAATATTTTTACGACCACTTAAGAGATGTGATCAGCGGGTATCTGATCATCGATGAATGGGACCTCGACAATAATGTTGCTCTGGACCAGCAGGGTTTTGAAATAGAAGCGTCCATTGAATTCCCCACGAGTCAGTTCCGGGCCACGTATGCTTACATGGATCAGGACGGCGAATACCGGGGTGCTCCCAAAGCCACCGCCGGAGAGGAAGAAGATTTCATCCAGCTTGAGAGCCGGCTTACGGTCAGACATTCGGGCAGCCTTGCCTGGATTCAGCGTTACGGCTATGACATTTCTTCAGCCGTCGCTTACTATTTCGCGGATGAATTCAAAACCGGTCCCTTCGAACGGCTGGATTTAAGATTGGTAAAAAGTGTGTACACGCCTAGACTGAGCTATGAGGTAGCGGTTGTTTTTCAACACTATATGAACAGCAATCCGATCCTGAGCAGGAATAATATAATCAGGGATAGAAACCAGTTTTTCATTGAAGCTGGGCTCCGGTTTTAATGGCGCCCAAGGCGCTTCTGCAAAAGCTGGACGTCAAACCAGGGCCGGTATGATTGAAACGCTGACCGAGATCACCCTAAAGACGAAAGCATACTGGCTCATCCGGCTGGCCAAACTGTTTGTGTGCGTATTGCTATTCAGCCCCCTGCCCGCGCTGTCCCAGAATGCCAGCAACAGTGCCTACTCCGGATTGCCGAAAACATCCATCCTGGTCGCCGGCTCCGGTAATACCGCGTTCAACGCGCATTTTATGAACCTGCTTAACCGTGGGCTCGGCGACAGTGCTGACATCAGTACTTATACCGAAGATCGCATCCTCGCCACGCCAAATGCACTCGTTATTACTCTTGGCTCGAATGCTTTGAGCCAGGTGCAGCAGCAACGTCCGAGACCGGCGATTCTGGCACTGATGATCAGTGAGGCCCTGTTTGCAGGCTATCTCCACCGAACCGGCGCTCCCAGTTCAGCCATTTATAACCACCTGCCACTGCTACAACAGGCTCTGCTTGGTCACCTGATCTTGCCCCAGGCATCTCGTATTGCCCTGCTAGCCCGGCCCGGCACCGAGGCGAGCTACGATTCACTGATCGAATCGTTGTCACACTTCGATCTGGAAGTAAGAGTATTTACCGTCGAGAGTAATGATGTATTGATCGCTACCCTCTCCCGCGCGCTGACTTATGGTGACTTTCTATTGGCCACACCGGATGAAATGATCTTCAACCCGAGAACCATCAAACACATATTGTTGACTACCTATCGTAGAAACAGAATCATTATTGGGCCGAATCGCGCATTTGTCGGAGCTGGCGCATTAGCTTCTACCTTCGTTCCGCTTCATGGTGTTGTTGCCAAGGTTCATGAGCAGTTAGAAGCTTACAGCGCCACCGGAAAATTACTGCCGCCAGCCTACCCCCGGAATTTCGCTGTTGAGGTCAACGCTCAGGTTGCCCGTTCCCTGAACATCCCCGTGCCCGCACCAGACATCCTTGAAGCCCGTTTAAAAGAGCAGCTCAGTGAATTGGCGAAAGGACTTACCCATGACGCCGACTAACCGGAGTCGCCGTTCTCTCAGTCGCCAGCTACTTTGGCTGGGCGCTCTGCCGGCAATCGTGATGTTCCTGGTGCTGATGACATTTTTCACCTCAGCCAGACTGGATGACGCGAGGAAGGACATCTACAGCAGTAGTCAGGTGCTTGCGGACAACCTCGGGCCGGCGGTTGAATACGCCGTGGTCTCAGGTAATGAGCAGGCACTGGACCAGATTCTCCAACAATCCATACGTCGCAGCGATGTGGAATGGATACGAGTGCTGGATGTTATGGGCACACAAGTGGGTTTTGTCTCCAGGACTAACGGCGAGAGCCCAATTGAAGAGCATGATGGGATACAGATATTCGAATCTGCAATACTGCAGCAACCTTTAAGTATGCAGAGTGAGGATCGTATTGCCTGGTTTGAGCCCGACTACAACTTAGGGTCTGGTGCATTGCGCGCTGGAACCGTGGAGGTTGGTGTATCGGATCGACGTCTCGAAACCCGGCGCAGTGATATTATCTGGAGTTCCCTGGGGTTAGGCATAGCCTTGTTGATTTTCACTCTGCTGGTGGTCAACCAGATGCTTGCCCGCGTCATAGAGCCCGTCATAGGACTCTCAGAACGTGTGAAGGAATTAATGAAGCGGGAATATCACCCGTCCCAGATAAGCCACCGCGGCACCTCCGCGGAATTTGTGGAGCTGGAACAGAACCTGAATGCCCTGTCTGCCCATCTGGCCAACCTGAAGGTCTCCCAGGCCCAGACACTTTCGATTTCGGAGAGTGCACGGGAACGGGCTGAGACTGCCAACCTGGCCAAATCGGAATTCCTGGCGGTGATGAGTCACGAACTTCGCACGCCCCTGAACGGCGTGCTGGCAATGCTTGAACTGGTTTCCGAAGAACCGATGACAGGGCGGCAACGGGATTACCTGGTCACTGCACGACGCTCAACTGAGGATCTCTTCACCGTAATAAGCGACATCCTGGATTTCTCCCGGTTGGATCGCGGCATGCTGGTACTGGATTTTCATGAGTTTGACCTCAGGGAGTTGGTCGCAAACTGTACCGCGACTTTCCGACACTCGGCTGACCAGCAAGGGCTCACGCTGACTGCGTGTTTTGAGGGCGTCTGGCCGACACCGACAGCCTTCGTTCGCGGAGATGCACCCCGTCTAAGACAGGTGATCGCGTGCCTGCTGGACAACGCTATCAAATTTACCGATGAAGGCGACGTTACCGTCACCAGTGAGTGGCTGACATTGGAAGATGGCTACATGATTCTGAACTGCGAAGTGAAGGATTCAGGTGCCGGCATCCCCAGCGAAAGAATGAAAGAGATGTTCGACAGCTTCGAGCAGTTGGACAACTCCCACTCCCGTCAACCTGGTGGCACCGGCATTGGCCTGGCACTCGTCCAGCGCCTGGTGGAATTGATGGGCGGCCATATACGTGTTGAGACTGACCTTGGGATTGGTTCGGCATTCAGGTTTGAGCTACCGTTCGAAATCGTCGAGCCGATCAACGCCCCACCGGCCAGAGCCCCTGCCACCCTGCTGCCCAATCCCGAAGCCGCCTCCGCCAGCCGTTTATCCACTCGGGCCCTGGTGGTGGAGGACAATCCGGTGAACCAACGTGTAGCCACGGCACTGCTGACGCGCCTTGGTTTTGAAACAGACGCTGTCGATAACGGCCAACAGGCACTCGAGCGTGTACGCGCCAGTCATGATAACTACGAGGTCATACTGATGGATTGTCATATGCCCATCATGGACGGGTATGAGACGACGCGCTCAATCCGTGAGTGGGAGGCCACCGCCGGGCTCAGGAGCACGCCGATCATCGCGTTAACCGCAGATGCTCTACCTGGCACCGAGGCCGCTTGCCACGAAGCGGGAATGAACGATTATCTGGCAAAGCCGGTCAGAAAGGAAAATTTGCGCAAGGTCCTGAGCCGGTGGTTACACCTTTAACTTGCTACCGGCTCTCGCATGGTCACAAATTCTTCTGCTGATGTCGGATGAATACCGATGGTACTGTCGAAATCCGCTTTGGTTGCACCAGCCTTCATAGCAACGGCGATTCCCTGAAGGATCTCACCGGCATCAGGGCCAACCATATGGGCACCCAGAACTTTGTCAGTTTCATCTTCAACAATCAGCTTCATAAGGCTGCGCTCATCACGGCCACTCATGGTGTGCTTCATGGGTTTGAACTCTGACCGGTAGATTCGGAGTTTGCCATGGGACTGGCGAGCTTCTGTCTCCGTCAGGCCAACGGTACCAATACTGGGTTGGCAGAATACGGCGGTTGGAATGCAGCTATAATCCATTTCGCCGTTGCCGTCACCAAACAGTCTGCGCGACAGCACCATGCCTTGGGCCAGCGCAACCGGCGTCAGTTGGGGTGTTCCGATCACATCCCCAAGGGCATAAATGGACGGAACGGTCGTCTGGAAATGGTCATCTACCTCAATGTGTCCGGAGGCATTCATCTGTACCCCCAACTCCTCAAGACCGAGCCCGTCTACTAAAGCACGGCGGCCTGTCGCTGCCATCACGAGTCCAGTGGTCATGGAGGTGCCGTCAGAGAGTGCCACCTGATAATGCGCACCGTCGGTATGAACCGATTCAATCGTGACACCGAACTTCAGATCAATACCTTTTTTACGCAATTCCGTAGCGGTAAATTGCCGCACATCATCGTCGAATCCTCGCAGAAACAGATCGCCCCGGTAGATCAGGGTCGTCTCGACACCCAGCCCCGCAAGGATCCCTGCAAACTCCACCGCAATGTAGCCCCCACCCCAAACTACTGCCTGGCGTGGCAGTTGAGGAAGATAAAACATTTCGTTGGAGCTAAGAATACACTCTTTGCCCGGAAGATCGGGCGTCACCGGCCAGCCTCCCGTTGCAATGGTTATATTCACAGCTGTAAAAGCTTGATCACCCACCACTACAGTGTGAGCGTCACGACAGGTTGCTGTACCTTCAATAATGGTGACGCCGGCGTTCTCAAGCAATCGCTGATAGATTCCGTTCAAGCGTTCTATTTCGGTATTCTTGTTAGCGACCAAGGTGGGCCAGTCAAAGGAGACCCCGTCTTTTGGTACCTTCCAACCATAACCGGCGGCATCTTCGATATCTTCGTGAACATGGGAGCCGTAGACAAACAGCTTCTTGGGCACACAGCCAACGTTAACGCAGGTGCCTCCCAGGTAGCGGGACTCGATAATCGCCACGCGGGCACCTCGCTGGGCAGACATTCTCGCCAGACGAACACCGCCGGAACCGGCACCTACAACGATCAGGTCGAAATCAAAGTTCTCTGACACTTTTTCTCCTCACATTAATGTTTTGATCGCCTCTCAGGCTGAGCTCACCTTGCTTATAACGGGGTCAACTTCACGGAACAATACATAATCCTCATTAGCACCAAGCTGAATTTTACCAAGGCTGCGAAAACCCATGGATTCATAGAACGGCAGGTAGCGGCTGTTGCCGGTATCCAGAACCAGCCCTGAGCCCCGGGCATTCTCGGCGCATAACCGCTCAACAGCCTCCAGAATCATACGACCGAGACCCCGATTCTGGTATTTTGGATGCACACCCATCAGCGGCAGTTGATGCGCCAGGGGTTGCGGCAACAACGCGTTGATCTGCAGATGGTAATCAAGATAACGGCGGGTCGAAGAGAAACCCGTGGTTAACACCATACGAATACGCCAGCTCAACTGTTCAGTGAGATTGAGGCGGAGGTCCGGATCGCCTATAAAGGCCACCGCCACGAGTGTATCTTTCAACATGATCCCAACGGCCTCCTGCCGAAGATCAAAGTAGAGGTTGATCAGCTCACGGATGGTCGCGCGGACTCTCTGGTCATAGCCTGGGCGACGATGGTCAAAAAGATAGTGGAACGTTGGCTCGTGCCTGTAAGCCTGATACAGGATGGACTTGGCTTCACTGATAGCGGTGTTGTCCAACCTGACGACGACAGGTTCCGCCTCGTTATTCTTGTTGGTATTTACGTATGCCATGACTGTGCTCCACTACTGACTCTTTTCTGGGTTCAAACCAGAATTATTAGATTTCCAATGTCAGTCTTACCGACACGTGTCCCGGTGAATTACCACGGTCCAGCGCAGCCTGATCGATAGCAATACCGTATTCACTATTTAATGTTTCGAGCCAAAGAGCGACCTGGCTGAATGGCGCATTTTCAAGCCATACCCGTATACCATTCTCACCGCTAGGCTCAAAGCGCTGCAAAGCCAACCCGGCTTCACCAGCGGAGCGGGTCACCGTCGACATTAATGCCCGGCCGTCAGTAATGGAGGAAGGCGCACTGGATTCTGTACCAGATGCGGCGATCAGTTGGATGGTGCTTCTGTTGGCCTCCATCCAGGACACCAGTTCGGCTGCATTTTCCCGTGCGTCGGTGGCGTCGTCATGAAACGTTGAAACTGGTCGCCAAATCGCAAAGTAGACGATGAACAGAATAACCGCGACGGTCAAAGCGACGAGCGCTTTCTGATCCCGGCGTGGTAACTGGTCATATTGCGCTATGAGTTTCTGAACCGACGGGTGCTCAGTGAGTTTGGCCATCCTGTCAGCCCCCTGAAATCGTAAGGCGGCCCCGGGCACCGCTGGATTCGTTAACGACTGAGCCAATTTCAGCGTTCAGTCCGCTTCCGGAAATGCCGTTACGAAGAGCGCTCAACTTGGCGAAACTGTCTGCCCTTAAATCAACCACTAGCTGCCCCCTCGATCGGCTATAGTTCACCGTATTGAATTCAACGTTTTCATTACCCGGCAAGATCGAATACTGGTGCCCTGCCTGCTTCATTAGCGCCAGGAAATCCGCGTTGGGGCCCTGTTGCTGGGCAATCCTCAACTGGCCCTCCAACACCCGGCGGACATTACCTGCGTGAGTCTGGCGGTCATTGGGAAACGCTTGCCGATACATTGTCATAGCCTGGTTACGGAGTTCTTCGGCCTGCTGGTTCTGGTACATTCCCAGCCCTGCTTCCACGCCCACCTGCAGTAAAAACCATAGACACGCCACCGCGATGGCCGGTCGCCAGATACGCAAAGCACTGTTGCCGTCTCCGCCCAGAACGTAATGGCCCTGACAGAGATTGATGGGCGAACAGAGGTGGTGATGGTGGGCGTGAGCCAGCAACTCCAGTGGCATAAGCTCCAGAGTTTGCGAACTGACAGCCAGGCGACCCGAACTCTGCAGGTTTTTCATTACCGGAGCCTGGGCCAGCAAGTCTTCTCGCGTGCCGTAGGCCGCGACCCGAACCTCAGTTACAACTTCATCTACCGGCGGCATGGCGAGTGTGTCGGCAAACATCATCAGATTCCCGACCTGCATTTTCAGCCACTCGCCACGCTGGCTTGATAGCAGTGCGCTGTCACCGTCCAGACATATTGCCCAATCATGTTCGCTGACGGGTAACAGCGACGCATCCGGATAGATGGCTTCCAGTCGGGCGTGGTACCAGCCAGTGAATAGCTCCGACCATAGCCCCATCCGCTGATGGTCAATAGCGGCGACCCTGAATCCTTGGTCCTCGCGGTTACCAAGAGCCAGGTGGACTGTGCTGATATCCTGCGCAAGCTGCTCTTCGACGGCAAACGGCAACGCCTGGCGAACAAATCTCGCCTGTTTGGCGGGGATATCCGCAAAACAGAAAAGCGCCTCTTCTCCAGGGATCAGTCCTATCAGACGAACATGCTCCAGGGCATTCTGGGCCAGCGTCTGTTCGATATGCTCACGGATATCATGGGTTCCCTGGGCCTGGGCATCACCACTGGCATCAATCAGAACCCAGTTGAATACCTGGCTCTCAGGCTCTGTAGTCAAGTCCGCAAACGGAGGTACCGGGCGGACATAAAGGCGGTATGACATAACATTAACGTCCTTGGTTCAGGAACCCTCAGAAACGCCAAAACGTTCTTTGGTGATTCGGTTCTTCTGGCCGGTATCCCGGCCCACAGTTGACAACTCACCCGTCGGGCTGCGAAACACGGTGCTAACGAGGTTAACCGATCGGTCATCGTAAGTAATTCGTGAGGCAACCTCAAAAAAACGGGTTTGAAGCCCCAATCCCTGAGGCTTTAGCCCCAGCCCGGCAAATTCAGGTAAGGCCAGAAAATTCTGGATATTCTCGAATCTTCCTTCTTGTCGCTGCAACAACACCGATTTGATTTGGGCTTCTGTCAGCTCAGCGTGCAGCGCCTGCAATACTGGCCCGGATGCCATATTAACATTGATACCAAGGCCCGCCACCGGCAGAGCTGCCACGTGAGGTGCGAGTGCTTGATACTCCTCCTCGGTAATGCCTTCCAGTAGCCTGAGCTCCGTGACACTTTGAAACGGCTGATTGGCCGCCCGATAAGGTGGATCCTGCATCAGATATTGGCCATCTTCAGCGCCGTATGCATTGACCGTCTCTTCGTTGGCATCAATCCAGTCTACCAGTACATTAACGTTGAGATTGGTCAGGCCGAGGACAATAAAGAGTCGCTCAAGCCGGTCCCGGGTTACCTCATTAACCAAACCGGATGAGTCCACCAGATCATTGAGATTAATGCGCCCACCCAGGTCGTCGACCTGAATTTCAACAACGCCCTCATCCAATGGCAGCAAGGCAGAATATCGGGCCCAGAATTCATCCGGGCTATCGACGAACAGGTTGTTTTCCTTGTCTTCCTCAAAATCCCTGAACAGTATCTGCTTTGCGAAGGCCTCGGCTCCCAACGCAATGCTGTAGCCCTGGTTCTGTGCGAGGTAGTGGCCGGCCTTGTAAACCCGGACGCTCTGATGTTTGGTCATACCTGTTGCGAGCATCACGATCAGCGCCATGGCGAGTAACACCATGATCAGGGCAACACCACGTTGTTTTGAGCTGCTTACAGGCCCTGTCATTGAGGTACCTCCAGATTCTCGGGTTGCCCCGTAGATGTATCCGGACTGCTCTCCCCGGTCTCCTCTTCCAGTTCCTCTGCTGGCGTTTCGAGATTCTGATTGGATTGGGCTACCGCGCCTTGCGCTTCATCCAGGTCAAAATCAGGCAGTGTGAAAAGTCGTGTCAGCTCTCCAAATCGCTCGTGAGTGAGCGATATCTCGATGCCCAGGGGCAGAGGCAGCCGCGGCACTCCCGATTGACCATTGCTTGTCGGGTCAGCCATGTTTGCAGGCGGCCACTCGTCCACCCAATTACGTTCCCGATCCATAAAACGGATTTCAAACTCAGTGATGTCTGCCAACAACGACTGATCACGGCTCTCCTCTTCCTGCCCCTGGTCCACCATCACCCAGTAACGGCGTCGCAGTTCTTCACCGGTGTATTCGTAGGCACTGCGCTGCAGCTCACTGCGGCGGGAACCAAGGGGATTACGCCAGCCCTGGCGGGTCATGACCAGTTCGTAGGCATCATCGCGACTGCTCAGTGCAGGAGCAAAATCACCGTAGATATTCCGCACAGGGCGGTTGACCACCTGGGTTATATCCCGGCTCATCAGCAGGAAGGCCTTCTGTACTCCATCGAAGTCTGTTGCCACTTCATCGACCCTGTCGCGAGAGCTGATTACACTCGATATTACCTGCCACACCCCAAGACCGATGACAGCGGTGATTGTGACGGCAATCAATACCTCCATTAACGTGAAGCCGGACTGAGAACCCAGTGCGCGTTGAGGCATCATCGGCCCAGTTCTCCGATAAAACCGGACAGCGTGTGGACCGGCCGGGCTTCATCGCCGAGTCCCATAAAACGTTCAACCGTGACCTCTACACGGCGAATAGTCGGCTCCTCGGTGCCACTCACCTCTGAGATAACGCGCCAGCGATACTCGCCATACTCGAGTTCGCTGGCGTTCTCCCCAACCCCCGGAAATTCCTCGCTAAGTCGCAATTCGTTCATGCGGTTCTCGGCAATCCAGGCGGCCAGAGTTTTATCACGGATGCGCTCATAACTGTTGATGTACTGGCTCCCAACCTCGGAAGCGGCGGTGGCAATCAGCCCGAACACCAATAAAGCAATGAGGACTTCAATCAACGTAAAACCGGCAGAACGTCGACGAGGAAAGTGATTGCAACGGCTCACAGGACTTCCTGCTCCTGTCCAGGGCCGACCCATTCAATCCCGTCCAGCCCATCAGACTGCAGCCGATGCAAAGCGTCCCGTTGCTGTCCAATGGAAAATTCCAGTTCGAAAGGCGTGGTTTCACCACTTGAGAAAAATACAATGCTGGGCCTGAGCTCATCTTCGCTACTGGCCAGTCTGGGCACATCACTTTCTATGAAAGGGGTTATCTCTGCCCAATCCGGCATCGGGCGTGGCCGAAAAAGACGCTCGGACTGGCCCGCCCAGCGTCCCTCCAGATCGTTAAAGACCACAAATCGGTAGGCCTCATCGTCGAGAATCAAACCCAGTTCCTGATTATTGAGAATCGCCTGTTCCGAGGCGGTCTGCATGAGCAGGTACATCTCACGGACGGTATTCTCCAACTCCCGTTGTTGCGTGCCGCCTCCGAGATTGACGATAGCAAGCGCGGCCAGCAGACCCACCACAATGAGTACCACTAAAATCTCGATCAGGGTAAAGCCTGATATTGGGCGCCGGAACTGCACTGCGAACTAGCCCTCGGAATCCCAGACGCTGATATCCGCGGCATCCTCATCACCGCCTTCCTGACCATCGGAGCCGTAGGAATAAAGATCATAAGGACCGTTGGAGCCCGGGCTGATGTATTCATAACCACGGCCCCAGGGATCTTCCGGTACGCTTTTCAGATAACCGTCCGGATTCCAGTTCCGCGGCTCAGGGCTACCGCCGGGCTTGGAAACCAGCGCCTCAAGACCCTGCTGGGTGGAGGGATAATGGCTGTTGTCGAGTCGGTACAGATCGAGCGCATTGGCTATGTTGCTCATCTGGGTCTTGGCTACCGTGACCCGGGCCTGGTCACTGCGGCCCATGATGTTCGGTGCCACGATGGCGACCAGAAGGCCGAGAATTACCATGACCACCATAATTTCGATCAGGGTAAAGCCACGTTGTATTGTTGCGTGTTTCATCATCTTGACTCTCTGTTTTCCTTGCGATTGAAATTGGAACGTCCTAGCCCACCAGGTTACTCATATTCAATATGGGTAGCATGATGGCCAACACGATGATCAGTACAACGACACCCATGATCAGTAGCATCATGGGCTCGAACAGGCCGACAATGGCCGCAATTTTCGCCTGGAGGGTATTTTCCTGCATCCTGGCTGTGCGCTCGAGCATGCTGTCCAGCTCTCCGCTGGCCTCACCGCTTGCGATCATATGCAACATCATGGGCGGAAAATACCCGGTATGGTCGAGCGACCGATGCAGGCTGCCCCCTTCACTCACCCGCTGGGCAGCCCCCCGGAGCTCCTGACGCAAAAAGTCGTTTGAAAGCACTTCACCCGCAATGCGCATGGCCTCAACCAGAGGCACGCCACTGGTCGTCAGTATGCTCAGGGTACTGGCATAGCGCGCGGTATTCACACCCCTGACCATGCCTGAAAACAGTGGCATGTTCAGTAACATGCGATGGAATCGCAACCGGTTTGATTCTTTGCGCAAAGACAACCGGAAAAAAACGACGGCCAAAACAATGCTAATTAGCAGGTAGAGACCGTAACTTCCGAGAAATTCTGACATCACCAGCATGCCCTGGGTCAGCGCTGGCAACTCCTGTCCCTGTTTGACGAACACCTCAATGATATCCGGAACCACATAAGTGAGCAGGAAGACTACGATCGCAATCGCCACGAAACTCAAAATGATCGGGTAGATCGCGGCGAGCTGGATTTTTTGCCGCGCCTCCTGCCTGCTTTCGGTGTAATCCGCCAGCCGGTTCAACACCAGATCAAGGTGACCCGCATGCTCGCCCGCCGCTACGGTTGACCGGTAGAGCCTGGGAAAAGCCCGGGGAAATTCGCCGAGGCTATCAGCCAAGGTATAGCCCTCCATGACCTTGGCGCGAATGGCAATCAGCATACCTTTAATACGGGGCTTCTCAGATTGTTGGGCGGTGGCAGACAGAGCTTGTTCAATGGGAATACCTGCCTGTATCAGGGTCGCAATCTGGCGTGTCATCAAGGCCAGATCTGCCGCACTGAGAGTGCCACGACTGCTGAGCGGGCTGGCCTTGGTGCGCTTTTCGGCGGCGGGCTCGACCGCTAGCGGCGCCAGGCCTTTTTCTCTCAATTGCTGCCTGACAGCGCGAGGGCTGTCTGCTTCCAGCACGCCGTGTTTCTGTTTGCCGCGCGCGTCCAGAGCCTTGTAGTCAAATGCGGGCATTGCTTAGCTCCGGTGGGTCACTCTGAGAACTTCTTCCATGGTAGTGACGCCCTCCAGAATTTTGGTTACGCCGTCCGAGTGTATGCTGGGGCCGGATTTTCGGGCTTCGTGTTCTAGCTCGAGCTCACCGGCGCGTCTGTGAATTAACGCGCTCAGTTCTTCTGATACTTCCACCACCTCATAGATACCGATACGTCCCCGATACCCGAGCTGGTTGCAGGCCTCACAGCCGGTGGCACGATAAATTATCGGTGGCGCACCGGCGTCCTGCTGGAGGAATTCGCACTGCTCTTCAGATGGCGTGTAGGGTTCTTTGCAGTCATGGCAAAGAACACGCACCAGGCGTTGCGCAACGATGCCCACCAGGCTTGATGAAATCAGGAACGGCTCGATCCCCATGTCCATCAAACGCGTAATCGCACCAACAGCGGTGTTGGTGTGTAACGTGGACAGTACCAGGTGCCCGGTCAGACTGGCCTGAACCGCGATCTCAGCGGTCTCTAGATCACGGATCTCACCAATCATTACCACGTCCGGATCCTGTCGCAGGATAGCTCGCAGGCCCCGTGCAAACGTCATTTCTACTTTCGGGTTGACCTGCATCTGGCCGATCCCGGGAAGGTTGTATTCAATAGGGTCCTCCACGGTAAGAATGTTGCGGCTGCGGTCGTTTATTTCCTGCAAACCGGCATACAGAGAGGTGGACTTACCTGAACCGGTCGGGCCGGTGACCAGAAGAATGCCGTAGGGTCGTTGAATCATCTTGCGCAGGCTTTTTAGATCCCGAGGCGCCATACCCAACGACTCAAGGCGAATATTGCCTGCCTGTTTGTCCAGCAGCCGGAGCACGATGCGCTCGCCATTGGATGACGGCATGGTGGACACCCGAATGTCGACTTCCCGCCCCGCAACCCGCAACGAAATGCGCCCATCCTGAGGGACGCGCTTTTCCGCGATATCCAACTTGGCCATGACTTTGATCCGGGATACCAGCAACGGTGCCAGCGCCCGTTTCGGTTGTACTACTTCCCGTAAAACGCCATCCACCCGGAATCGCACCACGAGACGCTTCTCATAGGTTTCAATATGAACGTCCGACGCGGAAGATTTGACCGCTTCAGTGAGGATGGCGTTGATCAGACGGATTATCGGTGCATCGTCTTCCTGCTCCAGCAGGTCCTCTGTTTCCGGAACCGAATCCGCCAGCGAAGCGAGGTCCATGTCATCGCCAATGCCTTCGACCATCTGCATGGCTTCGGCAGAGTCATTCTGGTACGCCGCGTTCAGGGCTTCGTCGAAAGCACCCGGATCAATCGGCGAAAAACGCGCACGGCCGCCACTGACACGATTGGCTTCTGCCAACGCCGAGTGAACTGCGCCAGGCCGGACCAACACAATCGGCTCACCGCGATCATCCCTGGTCAGTATGACACCGTTGCGTTTGGCAAATGTAAAAGGTAGACGGCCCAGCGGGGCATCCTGCTGCTGGAGATCAGATTCTGGGTTCAACGTAATCCTCGTCCGTTTTTAGCCTTCGGGGCTTCATTATTCAGCACTTTCCCAGAGGCTACCACAGCAACGCAAAAAAAGACTGGCAAACCATCAATTCTCCATAACATGCCCACAAACCTGCACTTAAACCTGCTACATTGTGACTGAAACTACGGACAGATTAAGGAACCCAATGTCTGTGAATATCACCAGGCTTCCCCTGATTGCGGCTATTTTAATTGCCCTTACGATGGCTGTAGCACTTGCATGGCAGGGCTATGACTTCTGGGTTCAGGAACAGCAACGGGCGGCCAGCGCGCGTGCTGAAAATGTTCAGAGTATCGCGGCAGAACGGCCACGGCCCGACGTGAATCTTGCATCACTGAATTTGTTTGGCACCGCCAACAGCGCTACAGAATCGTCAGAAATAGATACCGAAAATTTGCCGGAAACAAACCTGCGCATTTTTCTGCGGGGCGTCTTGGCCGCCGACGGTGAATTTCCAGCCAGCGCACTGATTGAGGATTCCAACAGTAAAACCGAAGCCTACATCGTCGGCAATGAAATCCCCGGCGGGGCAACTCTTCGGTCGGTTCGTCCAAACCGGGTCATCCTTGAGCGTAGCGGGAAGCTTGAGAATCTGTACTTCCCTGAAATCGATGATCAGGCTGGCCTGGCTATCGCCCAAAGTCAGATTGCCGAGGCCACGGCGAACCAATCGGACGATACCTATAACACTCAGCCCGTCAGCACCACTTCACCGCCATCTTCCCAGCCAGCTTCAGATCAACGTCGGGAAGAAATCAGACAGCGGCTTGAACAGTTGCGTGAACGTCTGAGAAATAACAGCAACTGAGTCGCCTGCCATGGCCGCCGGGAAGTTACGTTCGGCCTACGTGGTTGTCTTCGTGTTTATCCTGTGCGCCTCCGTTACCGCTCCTGCGCTTGAACTCACAAACAAACTGTTGGAGTACGTTCAGGAGGAGTTTGGAGAGCAGGCGCGGAACCGGCTCGATCAGTGGCAACAGCTATACGACATAGCCAGCCCAGCTTCGACAGAGCGCAAGCTGACACTGGTGAACTCTTTTTTTAACCAGGTTCGGTTTATCAGTGACATCCAGCATTGGGGCGAAGGAGACTACTGGGCTACCCCCGTGGAGCTACTGGCAACCAATGGTGGGGATTGCGAAGACTTCTCAGTCGCCAAATACCTGACCCTGAAAGCGATGGGGGTACCGGATGAGCAACTCAAGATTACCTACGTCAAAGCAGTGGAATTGAACCAGGCTCATATGGTTCTGGCCTGGTACCCGACGCCGGGTGCGGATCCATTAATCCTTGACAACCTGATCGACGAGATCAAACCCGCCTCCCAGCGCCCGGACCTTGAACCGGTCTACAGCTTTAACGGTGAGGGCTTGTGGCTGAATCAGGGTAGAGATTACAGCCGAATTGGAAACCCGAGCAGGCTCAGTCGCTGGATGGACCTTAACGAGCGACTGGTGGATTCTTTGCGCTAGCGTCCGGCTGGCTATCCGTCAATAAATGAACGAACCCATCCCGGTACATTGTCGGCGAGCAGGAACCATTCGCCTTGCTGAAATACCGCCATACGCTTAAAAGGCTGGTCGGCACTGGAGTTATCAACCAAATGCAGTTCATCCACCAGGCCAACGGCGTCCTGGACGAGGTTAACAGTACGTGGAATGCGCCCTCTTAACTTATCCTCTGGCACATGGTGACCTCCGGAGGCTACCCGACTATATACCCTTGCGACATTCAATTCCGGTGCGAAAAGATGGAAATAAAAGACTTTAACAACATATCCTAAAGCCTTGGCTGCACCCAAAAAATCCAGTTTTGAAGGATGGGAGAACACGGTTTCAAAGCAAAACGTCTGCCGCTCTTCCAGCAAACGATAACGCTCCTTCTCTGCAATCAGAGCAGCTTCATAACTGTGTTGTTCGGCCTGACCTGGCCACAGACTGCGGGCGATATTATCGGCATTAACCAAAGGAATACGGTGGCTTGCCAGAAAGGTTTCATAGAAGGTGCTCTTCCCTGAGCCGTTGCCACCGACCAGTAACCATAGCTCAGGCGGCATCGTCCCTGTCATAGAGTTTCTCGAAAGTCCCGTTTACGAAGCGGCCGACGGCCCGGCTCCCGTTTGGATAAAGTGCTTCCAGGTAACCGTCATGGGTAGAAGAGGCCTGATAGACAGTTCTGTTGCGCTTGATGCTCTTTCCTAGCTGACCAGAATCACGGGCCTGATCCACTTCTGCCCAAAGAGAATCGGAGTCCAAAGGTTTCGATTCCACCCGTTCGAGTTTTACCCTCTTCAGCCCCTGGCTGAGAGCGACCAGGTCTTCAGCGCTCACCTCCCTGGCAATACTGCGACCGATCTCGGCCCACAGTTCGATTTGCTTGGGAACTGACCGCCGCTGCACCTGGCCTTCCGCTGACGCATGGCGCACCAGGATTTCATCAAGACGGACGGGAATAGACATAGAGCCTCCGTTTGCCACATATTCTTCATATCGTAGCGCTCTGCACTGTTTGTTGCAAATTGCTTCAGGAGCGATTTTAACCGCGATCAGGCGCCCAGGCCTACATAAAATTCGCGACTGAAGTCGATTCCAGGGGAATTGGGTTAGTCCAGCAACAGCCGCCCCAGTCCGGAGGTGCGGGTAACCTGACGTGTAACAGCCTGATCAAAAACGCTGTTATCCGGCAAAAGCAGGCTGAACCAGTGCCTTGCCCGGGTTATGCCGGTGTAGACCAGTTCCCGGGTCAGAACCGGGTTGAGTTTGTCAGGCATTACCAGACAGGTATGGGCAAATTCCGAGCCCTGGGATTTGTGAACCGTCATGGCATAGACGGTTTCCACGCCCTGCAGCCGACTGGGCAGTATCCAGTGGATACCGCCGCTTCCATCGCCAGCGGGAAAAGCCACTCGCAAAACCTCGCGCTCAGGCTCGATAACCTCCCTGCCATCCAACCAATGGCGGGCTGGCAGCGCCAGGGTAATACCAATATCGCCATTCATCAGGCCCAGGCTGTAGTCATTCCGGGTAACGAGCACCGGGCGGCCCGGATACCAACCCTCAATGGTACTGATTAATTTGGCGCGTTTGAGAGCATTGGCAATGTTCTCATTGAGCCCTTCCACGCCAAACGGACCCCGACGCAATGCACACAACACCTGGAACTGACCATAAGCTTCCAGGGTGGTTCGGGCCCAGTCATCGAAGTGGCTCAATGGCTCAGTCGCTCCGGGGCGGGTCTGCGCCATCTGTTTGAGGTAGTAGCCATAGCCAACCGGAGACTCGATTTCCTTACTTCCGATTCGACGACCCAAGCCGCTATCAGAAAAATGTTGCGCCCCGCCTTGCACCGCGTGTTGGCTAATGCCCGGTGTCGGGTTTTTGCGGTCTATGCTGAGCCGAACAATATCCTGGTAACCCCCGGCGAATACGGTGCGAACGGCGCTGGCTGCAATTTCGCTGGCACCGGCAGGCTGATTGACGGCGGCGGCCAATTGACCGATACCACTGGCAGCATCAAAGCGGTAGCTGGTGCGCAGCAGGGTAATCACCTGGTCCAACGGTCGGCCCTGTTCCCCCCGTAGTTGCGGCGGTATCGCCACGCCACTGACTGTTTCCAGCCATTGCGCAGTAGCATCCGTGTAGCGACCCTCAAAAGCACGTTGACAAAGCTCGCCCATTACCGCGCCGGCGTCCACCGAGGCCAACTGGTCTTTGTCGCCCAGCAGAATCAGCCTCGCCCCGTTGGGTAGCGCCTCCAGAACTCGCGCCATCATCTCGATATCCACCATAGAGGCTTCATCAATCACCAATACGTCAACGACCAGCAAGTTATCACGATCATGACGGAAACGGCGGGAGCCTGGAATGCTGCCCAATAGCCGATGCAAAGTCGTAACGTCGGTAGGAATCGCCCGTCGGCACTGATCGCCCTCCGGCAGTCCGCTCAGGTCCAGTCCGGCCACGGCCCCGGCAATGGATTCATTAAGTCTTGCGGCAGCCTTTCCGGTCGGCGCTGCCAGTCGAATACGTAACGCCCGGGGTTGATCGCCGGTGTTCAGGGCAACACTTTGCAGCGCCGCCAGCAGTTTCACGACGGTCGTTGTTTTACCAGTGCCCGGTCCGCCGGTGATAATGCTGAAACCGTGGCGTGCAGAGTTGGCACAAGCTACGCGCTGCCAGTCCGGGTCATAGTCACGGCGCCGGGCGGAGGGAAATAACGCAGCGAGTGCCCCTGCAAGCGCTTTTGCAGGGGCACTTTCAGCATCAGCCATCGCCGCGGGGTGTTCCATTCGGCGGCTTAAGCGGGCGTAAATAGATTGCTCGTATTGCCAGTAGCGGCGCAGGTAAAGCCGCAAACCATCCCGTACCAGCGGCGTGTTACCGGCAGCCTCCGAATCTGTTCCGTCGGCTACCAGTAACGGATGTTCGAGGACCGTCTGCCAGGTCGTCAGCGGCACGTCCGCCAGCAACTCTGAAGGCAGCAGGGCGTGGTCGCGGACGACCTGATCCTCCGGTGGCAGTGACAACGTGTCATCCAGCCCTTCCTGCCGCGTGGTCTGCAGGTCCAGGCAAACATGCCCCCGGCCAAGCTGGTGGGACGCCAGCGACGCGGCCAGTAACAGAAGTGGGGGCGCAGGCTGCCCCGCAGCGCGAGTTTCCCGGTCGAAGAAACGCACCAGAGCGGCGTCCAGGGAGCGCAACCAGCCCAGTTCAACCCACTGATCCAACAACCGAAGGAGGTCTGGGGTTTCCTTTAGCACGGATTGCGGTGTCAAGACCGCGGCGCCCTCCACTGCTGCATTATCCAGAGACACGTCATCGGGAAGCAGGTCATCAAACAGGTCTCTCACTGGATCACCTCCGGCTTTGCGTAGGCGGCATTTCTGAACAGTTGGTCCAGCGCTTCGATAAGTTCCTTGCCTGGCCGGTCAAGATGTACACCGGCACTATCAGATCCATTACCCCGAAGAAACAGGTAAACCGCTCCGCCTACATGGAGGTCGTAATCGTAATCGGGCAAGCGCGATTTTAGTAGCCGGTGGAGCGCAAGCAAGTAAAGCGCGTACTGCAGGTCATAGCGCTTCTCGCTGACGACCCGGGCCATGGCCTCTGGGGTATAGTCCGCGTCCGTTGGTCCGATATAGTTGGATTTGTAATCCGCCACGTAATAGCGCCCCCCGTGCTCGAATACCAGGTCAATGAAGCCTTTCAACATGCCGTTGAGGGTTATGTCATCGGCCGCAGGACGGACGGTATTTTCAAGATGTTCGAACTCCCGCAAGGTGTGGCGGGTGACAAGACCATCCAGCTCAAAGGCACTCACCTGACTGCTGGCGAACCAGAATTCGAGTTCAGGGATGGCCTGGGTAAGAGCGGCAAGGGCAACCCGGGGCTGGTCCCCATCCGGCTGAACTGGCAAGGGCAACTCTCGCTGCACAAAATCTTCTGTCCAGTGTGCCAGAGGTTGAGCCCACGCCTCCCAGCCCCTGGCGGCGCATCGCTTCTCAAGCATGGCAACAAAATCCTGCTGGCGCCCTGATGACAGATCAAAGCCCACCCGGTTTCGCCATTCCAGAATGCCGTGCAGGAAGGTGCCCGGGCCTGCCCCCCGATGAAAACCGTGAATACGGCGCTCGGTGCTTGCCGGGCGCTTTAGTACCGGCTGCTCCGGCATCCGGCCAGCCTCACCCTCCTCATTCCGGCGCTCGGCGGCCGGGGTTTCGGCTTCCAGTGTCCCCAAAGGCAGGCTGGTCGGTATCGGAGCAGTGCTGTAGCGAATCGCGGAATAGCTGGCGATCCACCAGTCTTCCCGTGCCTTGCGTTCCGGACGGCGGGCTTCGCCGAGACGAGCAACGATCGGCGGTGTGTAACGCTCAGTCGTCGCCATTGGCAACGGCGTGAGCGTCATGAACGACGAGCCTGCAACCATTTGTTGAAGGCCTTCCGTTACAGAAGACTGGCCGTCAAGGCCCACCAGATAGCCCAGAGCGCTGCGCTGCTCGTCGCCACCGATATCACAGGCGCCGACCCAGGTAGCGTAACGCGCCCTGGTCAGAGCCACGTAGAGTTTACGGATATCCTCGCCCAGGCGTTCCCGATCCGCCCGGGCCAACGTCTCTTCGTCGGGATCGAAAGTAACTTGCAATTGGCCCCGTTCGTCGTGCCAGGAGACGGTTTTATCTTTCTTGGTAGCGGGGCGACAGCTGGTGGCAAATGGCAGGAACACCAACGGGTACTCCAATCCCTTGGATTTGTGCACCGTCACCACCTGCACAAGATCAGCGTCGCTTTCCAGCCTCACCTGCATGGCTTGACTGCTTTGGCTGGCGTCTGAAATCATCTCGGCGAGGCGGCGAGTCAGTGCCTGCTCACCATCCACCTGCTGGCTTTCCTGCTGAAGTAATTCGGCAATATGCAATACATCGGTCAGCGCCCGCTCGCCGCCGTCCTGGTGCAACAACCGCGCAGGCACGTCGAACTCGGTCAGAATGTGGCGGACCATCGCCAGCACGCCCTGGGTCTGCCAGATCTCGCGAAAGGCCCGAAAACGCTCGATCTCATCTTCCCAGGCCAGCTCATTGCGGTGCAGATTGTCCAATCGCTGCCAACTCAGGCTCAACGTGCCGGTGGCCAGGGCCGTACGAACCAGACGGTCTCGCTCCGGCTCGGCGCAGGCGGCCAACCAGTGCTCCAGATCGGTAGCCCGCAAGGTTTGCAATACAGAACTCTGATCAGAAAGGTATACGCTTTTCACACCCCGGTTGCTGAGCGCCGTCCGTATTGCCCGTGCTTCAGCACCTTTATTCACCAATACGGCAATATCGGAGGATTTCAGCGATTGCAAGTTGTCGGCCTGGTCCCTGAAACCCGCTTTGCGCTGGACCCCAAGGTTCAGCAAGCGGACGATCTCGCTGGCGCAGGCTTCAGCAACGCCAGTCACCACTTCATCTTTTTTATCGTTGTTGCTGTATGTCCAGAAACTCATGGCAGGGAGTTCGGCACCGTTGCCGCTGTCATCGATGGAAAGTGTCTCTTTCCTGCCTTTAGCGTCTACCTCAACAAACGGTAACGGGTTTTCACTACCCGTCCCGGTGTGTTCGGCGCGGCGGAACAGGAATGCACCCTCTGGCCGGGTTTTGTCGCCGTGACTGAACACCTGATTGGCCGCCTTCACCATGGCATGGGAGGAACGGAAATTCCTGGGAAGGGTGACATGGCGCCCTGCGGTGTCTTCCCGGGCCTGCAGATAGGTGAAAATATCCGCTCCCCGAAAAGCGTAGATTGCCTGCTTGGGGTCGCCAATCATCAAGAAGCCGGTTTCCGGTCGGTTATCCGCAACCTTATAAATGCTATCGAATATCTGGTACTGGACCGGGTCGGTGTCCTGAAACTCGTCAATCATGGCCATTGGGAACTGTTGTCGGATGGTGTCAGCAAGATGCGCTCCACCATCCCCCTGCAGCGCAGTATCCAGTCGGGTCAGCAAATCGTCAAAACCAAACTCGGCACGGCGCCGCTTCTCCTGTTCCAGTCGTTGGGCCACCCATCGTGTAGCATGCACCAGCAAAGCCTGTTCCGGCACCGGGACCAGGCGCTGATGGTTCAGCTCGGTGACGGCACCGATCAACGGATGATCTGCTGGCGTCGGCTCGGCTTTCCATGCCTCTTCGATACCAGCGGCGGATAACCTGCCCCACGCGGCGTCAGTCAGCGGTGGCGGTTGGATGGAGTCGGTTTCGGCCCATTCCAACAAGGTGTCCAGCCAGCCCTGAAGAGTCGGCAGCCGGAGCTTGCGGCCGTCAAAGGCTTTCTTTACCTGAGCTTGCTGACAGATCGCCATGAAATCCGCCACCTGGACAAACAAGGCTTGACGAATGCGTTCAAACACCTGCCGTCGCTCGGCCACCAGTTGGTTGAGCAGTGCAGATGGCGACTCCCTTCCATTGGCCAGACTGGCTTGCAGTTTAAGCAATGGCTTGAGTTTCGCTTGCAGGTCGTCAGGGGATTGAACCGCACTCAGGTACGCTTCAACCGTATCCTCATGCAGGGGCGTGACGAACGTGCGCCAATAATCCCGTACCACCTGCCCCAGTAATTCACTCTGGTCGGTCTCCAGGTTCTGGTTGAACAGGCCGCCGCTGTCAAAAGCATGTTCCTTGAGCATGCGGTTACACCAGCCGTGGATGGTATGTACAGCCGCTTCATCCATGGATTCCGCTGCCAACTGTAACAGCCGCGACTTTGCTGGCCATTGTTCAGGGGAATACTCGTCCCGTAACTGCAATAACGGGTCCTGCTCGGCGGTCGCACCATCTGTCGCACTGCTGGCCTCAGGATTAACTGATTCCGGCTCAACGCGAAAGGCCGCCGCAGCTTCTGTCAGACGCTTGCGGATGCGATCCCTGAGTTCCTTGGTCGCCGCTTCAGTAAAGGTAACCACCAGAATATCCCTGGGCGTCAACAGGCGACCGGTGTTAGCGATCTCGCCGTGGCCAAGCACCAGCCGCACATAGAGCAAGGCAATGGTGAAGGTTTTACCCGTGCCAGCACTCGCCTCAATCAATCGGCTGCCATGTAATGGTAACGTCAGGGGGTCAAGGCTCTGACTGTTCGCCATGCTATTTGTCCTCCGGCTTTATATTCAGCCATAAAGGCTTATAGAGCTGTCCGACCCAGTGCACAAAGTGGCAGTCCGCCACCAGGGTGTCGAAATTCGGGTAGGCTCGCTGCAAACCCGGGTTCTCATCTCCCTCGCCGGTGAATTGATAACCGCTTTCATACGCGGCCCGAGCTTTTCCCAGAGCCTTGTCTTCACCGCCTTTGCGGAGCGCATCCAGAAATGCAAACGCCGTTTTAGGCGCCACCGGCAAGGGTACTTTCATGGCCTCGACCCAGGTGGCCATTATCTGCTCAAGATAGGCGTTTGCTTCGTTCCGGGCATAAGGATGGAATGACACGTCTCCGGCCTTGCTCAAGACATGGGTGGTAATGGGCTGCTCGTCCATGGCGTTGGCGGCCAGGTGCGCGATCCAGGGTCGCAGGAAATTGGTCCATTTGTACTGGTTTTTGGCGGTCGTCAGACCACTGCTTTGCAGAAAGACCAGCGCTCTGTCACCGGTTTCATTTTGGCGCAGGTTCCCGAGCCAGTCTTCCAGACGTAACGACTGCTTCCCAAAGTCGTTCTCGATCGCCACCAGTTGCAGCTCCAGCGCCTTGGGATAGGAAATGAGGATCTGGCGATAACGCTCAGAAAGCTCCGGCAAATCCTTTTTCAGACGCCGTTGCTGAAGTTTCCCCAACCCGCCTTGGGCCAACGCTCCTCTGGCCGATTGCCGGAGTATCCAGGCATCCAGCCGGGCATTGAGCTCCCCTTCCCCGACCGACTCTGTTCCGGCTATAACATGGCGTATCAACTCATCGTTCAGGGTCCAGTTTTCAAGGCCATCCAGCACGAACGGCTCGTCATCTTCGGTGCCAGCCATGGGCTTATCAAAATACACCCCAAGGCGTTGTCGGAAGAAGGTGTCCACCGGGCTGCGCAGAAAGCTGGCGAGAACAGCCAGCGTCAACGGCTCGTCAAACAGCCCTTCTGGCAGATCTGTCAAGGCGTCCGGCCCGGCCACGTTCGCTTCCTGCTCATCCCCTGCACCGTGAGCTTGCCGCCATTCTCGGGCAAAAGTGAACAGTCGCGGGTCATCGGACGCCCCGAAATAGGCAGGGCTGAACGGCTGCAACGGGTGGTTTGTGGTCAGGCGATGGGCAAGCTGATCGTTTTCACCAGCTTGCTCAATCGGCCTTATGGTATCGAGATGGTCCCGTAACTGAGCCACGAGTACGGAAGGCGGGCGTTCAGAATTATCGTTAACACTTTTCCCTACCCAACTGATATAAAACTTTTTTCTTGCAGACAACAAAGCTTCCAAGAAGAGATAACGATCATCTTCCCTACGGGATCGATCACCCGGCCGGTAATCCCGGGCCATCAGGTCGAAATCCATGGGCGGTTGGCTGCGAGGGTAATCACCATCGTTCATCCCTAGCAGGCAGATATGACGGAAGGGTATTGCCCTCATCGGCATCAAGGTGGCGCAATTGACCTTGCCTGCCAGAAAACGCTGGCTAAGGCCGCCCTGATCGAGCTCGCCGAGCCAGACCTCCCGCACGATGGTCAGTGGCAGTTCGGTTTCCGACAGGCCACCATCCCGACAGGCCGCGACCCAGTCCTCCACCACTTGATCCAGCCGGCTGATCACCAGATTGTCGGCCAACTCACTCGCACTGATAAAGTCCCGCTTCAGCTCGTTCAAAGCCTGAACCCACTGATCCGGCGTCTTGCGCTCGGTGAGAATCTGCCAGTGCCGGTCGAGGCGTCTTACCAACTCCTCCAGCGCACCGGCCAGACGACTCTCAAGGCCGCCTATGTCACTATAGGGTTCAATTCCCTGCCAGGCCTCGCCCTCACCGACGGAGTACCCCAGCAACATACGCTGAAGACCAAAGAGCCAGGTGTTCTGATGCATGTCTGCAGGCAGCTTCAGTGCCTCTCGCTGTTCTGCATCCAGCCCCCAGCGAATATTGGCACCCTGAATCCAGTCGTGAAGTTGGGGCAAGTCTTCCTGCTTCAAGCCAAAGCGCTCCCGTATCGCCGGTACATCCAGCAGATCCAGTAAATCACTGACTGCGATGCGGGATTCCGGCAGACTCAACAGCATCTCAAGGGCCACCAGAACCGGCACCTGGTGGCGCTGGCCCTGATCCGAAATGGTGTAAGGAATGTAGCGATCATCATTATATTCGACCTGACCAAACACGGCCTGGATGTGGGGGGCGTAGGCGTTGATGTCGGGCACCATGACAATGATGTCCTGGGGTTTCAGGTCCGGGTCAGCACTAAAAGCTGCCAGCAACTGATCATGCAGTATTTCAACCTCCCGCTGGGCACTGTGGGCGATATGGTAAGCAACCGACGAATCCCCCTGGTAATCGGCTGGCTGGGTCTCGCGGGCTTCGTTGACAGGTCGCAGCTCAAGAATATCGTCCTGTAACGTTTGCAGTAGCGTTGGCTTGGCATCAGGTTCAAACGGCGGTTCGAAAATATCGATACGATCAAACCAGCCCGCGTAACCGGCCTGGTTGTCGTATTCATCCAGCAGACGGATGTAATCCCGGCCCTGTTTGCCCCAGGCCGCCAACAAAGGGTTTGCGTGCAGGTGCAGGTTGTTTTCATCCAGCACATCCGGTATCGAATCCCGCTGTTTACCCCGGCGGTTGATGGCCCGCAGCAGTTCCCGGTCCTCGACAATGTCTGCCCAGTAGTAGCGGCAGGGGTTGTGGACGCACAGTAATACCTGGGCACTTAGGCCGAGGCGGCTCAGAACCTCCAGGGTCTGCTGGGGCAGTGACGACACACCAAAGACTATCAGGCGCTTTGGCAATCCTGCCGGGCGAGTGCCTGCCGTCAGGCTGGCGGATTTCTCCATAAAGCGGTTATGGACATCTGCACGACTGGCGCTGCGCGGAGTTTCACCGATGTCGGTGTGAATCAAACGCCAGAGTTCCGGCTGCCAACACTGGTCAGCAGTGAGTCCCAGTGCCTGGCCGTTTCGCACCAGAATGTGGTCCCTACCCTCAGCCCATTCATCCAGCCAGTCGGCCCGATACACCTGATATTGATCGAACAGATCCGCAATGCGCTCAGCCAGTTGGTAGAGTCGGCGGTCGCCCTCCTCGCCGTCGAGAAAACGGGCCAGGGGCGCGAACACAGGCTGGTCCTTGATGGTGGGTAGCATACGCAGCAGGCGCCAGGTCAGCCGGTCCTTGTCATAGGGAGATTCTGTAGCTACTGCCTCTTCGCCCAGTACGCCGCGGTATACCTGCCACAGGAAGCGGGACGGCAAGGAAAAGGTCATGCCAGCGGCGATGCCAACACCGGGTTGCACGGGGTCATTGTCATCCCGGGCCAGGGCCAGCTTGAGCCATTGTGCAATACCGTTGGAGTGCACCAGGAAAACTTCGTCATCCAGTGGCGCCAGCGGAAAACGGCGAATCACCTCTACCGTCAATGCCCTTAAGTCCTCAAGCCGGTTGGCGTGAATAACCTGAAATCCGGTGGGTAGTGACTCGGTACTGGCAGGGCTGGAATGGCCGTCGCCCATGGGTTCTCCTTTTGATACTGCTTCAGGTGCTGTCGATATATGTCAGCCCGCTTGTCTTAATCCGATACTGTAACAGGCTAAAACACCGCTACAATCGTTTCGACACCAAACCCCCTCCAAGAGCCTTGAAAAGATCAACCGAGGCCAATAGCCGGTCAAGCCTTGCCCGGGTAATTTGCTCTCGGGCGTCAAACAGGCTGCGCTGGGTTTCCAGCAAAGTGAGCAGGTCATCGCTACCTTCCCGGTAGCGAATCTCCGTCAGCCGAAGGGTTTGTTCTGCTTGCTCGCGAATGACCACCAAGCGACGCTCCTGCTCTTCAAACAACGTGACCCGATCAAGGGCATCGCCGGTTTCCCGGAATGCTGTAAGCAAGTTACCACGGTAGGTTTGCAACAGGGCGACCCGGCGTGATTGCGAAAGTGCCGTGGCGTTCTCCTGTTGGCCGCCATCAAACAGCGTTTGGCTCAGGCTCAGCAATCCGGTCACCGCACGGGTTGGGTCTGCCAGACTGAGAAATCCGTCTGAGGAAAGTCGTGCAGCTGCCCCCAAAGAAAGTCGTGGCAACAAAGCTGCGCGGGTTTGACGGATATCGGCATTCGCCGCCTGCAGTCGAGCTTCGTCTGCCGCCAGATCAGGCCGCTGCGTTATGATATTTGCTGGCAGTCCGGGATCAATCGACGGCACCGTGATGGCATTGAATTGGGCTGCCGGAGTTTCGCCCCCGTAAGGAAAGTCACCGGTCAGAACCCGCAAAGCCGCCAGGTTCTGACGAATCTGATATTCCAGTGGCGGTATGGCGTTACGACGAACCAGTAAAGCAGTCTGTTGCCGCGCCAGCTCCGAGCGATCCGCCACGCCATTGCGGTAGCGTGCGTCCACCAGCTGCAGGGTACGCTCGGCGGTTTCCAGATTCTGGCGGGCGATATCCAGGCGCTGGCGGGTTTCGAGCAATTGAAACCAGATCGTTGCGACCGACCCGGCGAGCGTGAGCCGGGCAGCTTCAAAATCAAACCGGGTAGCCTGCAAACTGGCCAGGGCAGACGCTTCAGTAGCGGCCAGGCGTCCCCAAAGATCCACCTCATAATCAAGGCTCAACGAGGCACTCGTGCTGGACCCGGTTACCATCGTGCTACTGCCAGCCACTTGCTGCGCCTGACGACCAGTACTGGCGGCCGCACTGAACGAGGGCAACAGACCGGCACTGGCGTTTTTCAGGGCAATATCGGCCTGAATGACGCTCTGGGCCGTTGCCGCCAGATCCGGGTTGGCGTCATAGGCCCTTACAATCAAAGCGGACAATTCCGCATCCTCGAAGGCGAGCCACCATGTGTCTGCAATACCTTCATTTTCCACATTAATATTCTTGGCTTCATGCTCCCACTGAGCCGGAATCACAACGGGCACGTCCAGCGGTTCGTTGTCCACAGTGGCGCAACCAACCATCGAAGTAGCAAGGCACGCTGATATCGGCCATCTGGAAGGTATTGTATTGGTGGATAACCTCATAGCAAACTTACTCCGACGCCAGCGCATGCACTGGGTCCAGATTGGCAGCTTTCCGGGCGGGCAGGAATCCGAACAGCAGACCGGTGGTAAAAGCACAACTGAACGCCAGCACCATTGGCAATAGCGTGACATACACCGGAGTGCCAAAGGCGCCAACTATCTGGGTGGCCACGATACCCAGAACCACGCCGATTAAACCGCCGATAGCGGACACTAACCAGGCTTCGGTCAGAAACTGCTGCAGGATATTCCAGGCCCGGGCACCGGTAGCCATACGAATACCAATTTCACGGGTGCGTTCAGTGACGTTCACCAGCATGATATTCATTACGCCCACTCCTCCGACAAGCAGAGAAATGGCGGCTACGGAGCCCAGAAGCCAAGTCAGGGTATTTTGGGTTTCCGAGACCGTATCAATCAGGGAGGCCATGTTCCGGATCTGAAAATCCTCCAGCCCATGTCGCTGCAACAGCGTGGAATGCACCTGGTCCTGAACTCCATCCATGTTCTCAACATCCGCTACCGCCACCGTGATATTACGGAGGTGTTGCTGGCCGAAGATACGAAGGCTACCCGTGGTATAGGGCACAAACACTACATCGTCCTGATCCTGCCCCCAAGGTGACGCGCCCCGTTGGGCCATTACTCCGATCACCTGAAACAATACGTTGTTGACCATCAGGTATTCCCCCAGTGGACTCTGATCCGGAAACAGGGATTGGGCGGCCGTTTCTCCAAGTACCGCGACCGAGGCATATTCGCCTTCATCATCAGCCGTGAAGAAGGTACCTTCTTTCAATGGCCACTGCCGAGCGAGAGGAAATTGAAACGAAGTGGCATTGATTTCTGCCTGGTGATTCCGATTGCCATAACGCAGTACCTGACTGCCTGTAAGTTCAGGTATTGCAGCAAGAACACCCGGTATATTATTGATAGCTTTGAAGTCATCCGGCACTAACGTAGTAACGCTCCAGCGCCCTCCCCGCTGGTCCGGCCCCCCCGGCCGCACCAGCAGCAGATCACTGCCCATGGAACTGATACGGTCCACCACATCCTTTTTAGCACCCTCACCGATTGCCAACATGGTGATAACAGACGCCACCCCGATCACGATACCGAGCAATGTCAGGGCTGTCCGGAACAGATTCGTATGCAGCGAACGGACTGCACTTTTTACAGCTTCCTGCCAATCAGTCCAGGGCGAAGAACCACGGTTCCGGGAAAAGGCAGGGGCTGGAGCACCATCTTCAGGTAAAGCATTCGCTTCGCCCGCCGTGTCACTCGTTATCAGACCATCACCAATGGTGATTTGCCGGTCAGCGACGTTGGCTACATCAGCATCGTGAGTGATCAGGATAACGGTGTGGCCCTGTCGGGAGAGATCGACCAACAAGCGCATGACATCCTTACTGCTTTCACTGTCCAGAGCGCCAGTGGGCTCGTCCGCAAGAATAATCTGGCCACCGTTCATCAACGCCCGGGCAATGGAAACACGCTGTTGCTGGCCTCCGGATAATTGGGACGGCCGGTTGTTCAGGCGATTCTCAAGGCCCAGCCCACAAAGCAACTGCTCTGCTCGCACCCGTCGCTCTACTGCTGGCAAGCCAGCATAAATGGCAGGTATTTCGACATTCTCCCGGGCACTGATACCTGGCAAAAGATTGTAGCTCTGAAATACAAACCCGAAGGCTTCCCGCCTCAGCCTGGCAAGGTCATCATTAGCCAGTTTCGAGACGTCACGACCGCTGAACAGATACTGACCGGCTGAGGCTACATCCAGGCAGCCCAGTATGTTCATCAGGGTGGATTTACCGGAACCGGACGGCCCCATAATAGCCACGAACTCGCCGGGATGAATGGTCAGATCGACTCCCTTGAGCACGGGCACAATGAGTTCGCCCTCGCCAAAATGACGAGTAATATCCCGGAGCTCAATAATCGGGGTTTGCACGCTCAACGCAGTAACCCCCGCATTGAAACCCGACGGTCAGCGACCCGGCTGGAGAGGTCCGACGTGGCCAGCAGGATCTCGTCGCCTTCTTCGAGACCGGACAAAATTTCAGCCTGAATACGATTGCTGACACCTATATCTACTGCCCGCTGTTCGAACTCCCCTGCGGCGTTGCGAACTGACACCTGGCCGCGATTGACAGCGGTCGCTGGTACCAGGAGGGCATCACTGATTTCCTCCACCACAAAAAACACCTGGGCCGTCATGCTGGGCAGCAACAGGCCATCGGCATTCGCAACATTAAACAACGCATTGTAAAGCACGACGTTATTCTCGATAGTCGGTGTCGGTTCAATATATTCCAGTTCACCGTAACGCTGGCTATCGGGATTGCCCAGGGTAGTGAAGTAGGCTTTCATGCCCGAGCGGACCTTGCTGATGTCCGCCTCTGATACCTGCGCCCGCACCCGCATAGTTGCCAGATCAGCAATACGCATTAACAGCGGCGCCTGCTGGGAAGAGTTCAAGGTTTGCCCTTCGCGAGCATCAATAGACACCACAGTGCCGTCCATCGGTGCATAGATCCTGGCGTAGTCGAGGTTTGCTTCCTCTGCCCGCAGCGTGGATGAAGTCTGCTCGATTTGTGCTTCCAGCATCGCCAGTTGGGCCTGGGCCGAGGCCAGGCTGGCCTCGGCACTTTGAAGGGCCTCGCGAGTGGTTGCATCTTCTCGCATCAGATTGCTCTGGCGTTGGAACTGCAATCCCGCCAGCTTCAGTTGGGCTTTCCGGTCCTGCAACTGCGCCCGCTGGTTCTTGAGTTGGGCTCGGGTAGCATCTACCCGGGCCAGATAGATTGTCGGGTCAATTTCTGCCAGCAAATCCCCCGTTTTTACCCGCTGCCCGATACGCACAGGTATTGAGTCGAGCTGACCAGACACCTGAGCCCCCATATCCACAAAGTCACTGGGCTCCAGCACACCAGTCGCGGTGACCAGCACCTGCAGGTCGCCACGGGTAACCATGACGGTGTTGAGTGCAGGCTTGTCGTGACCAACGTTCGCCACATAGGCGTATATGCCACCACTCGCTACAAGCAAAGCCATAACCACGACCCACAGCAACCAGCGTCGACGGGGACTTCCTGAGGAAACTGCCATTCACCGTACTCCAGAATCGTCAATGATGAGCGAAGATTAGGGAAGCTGGAAAGACAAAACCATAGCCGGATGGAGGGTTTGCTTAATCTTTACTGTGGTGGGCGGCTTCAGCTGGCCTTCCGGGAATACTTTGGCGCACTGGGCTTGTTCCGGCACTATCCCCTGCCAGCCCTGGTAAAGACTTCACAGTAAAAGCTACCTCTTTAGCGGTAAATTTGACCAGATGTGAGACCGCTGGCTCACAAGCTGCAAAGCCATTCCTCATGAAGTGCCTGCCAGGCTCTGACCAAAAATACGCAACTAATTGATTTAAAAATCAAATAACGAGCGTGTCAACAGCCCGTTACCAAACTTTCATAATGCGCTGATTGGCTCGGTCTTCGCACTCGGTAGTAAAGGGTAGTCAGAAAACATCCGCAGATGTCCTGTAAGTGTCACTGACCCACGCATCACAGCGGAGGCATTTATGAATCTAAAAGACATAATGAATCCCATGGGTGACATCGCCCAGTACCTGCCAGGCGGTTTCCTCGAGCAGCCCGCGCATTGGTTCGCCCGGGGCCAGCCAGCCCTGCTGCCTGGTTTCGGTCCGGGCTTGGAAACGCAGCTTTTGCCAAGGACCTTCGCAACCTGAAATCCCATCTGGAAGCGGGAGAAATCGGATTTATTAACTGATCGCGAAGGCATTTACCCGAGCAAGAGGGATGCTTCACCTCCACGAGGCCAAATCTGATGGATCAGGCAGAAAACGTTGATTGCACATATCACGTACACTCATCCTACAATCTGGAGCCCGTGGGCCGTCCCAGCCAGCAAGACGTCATTCCGATATCGGCACTAGGCCCGGTACTCATAGCGTCTCCCCATCCAGACGACGAGACTTTGGGTTGCGGCGGCCTCATTGCCCGCTGTGCCGAAATAACATGTCCTGTTTCCGTGTTGTCAATGACCAACGGAGAGGGTTCGCACCCGGGTGACAAAGCATGGGAGGAGAACCTTGGCAACATCCGTAAACTCGAGCAACACAGCGCTTTGGAAACCTTGGGGTTAAAGAAACCGGACATTATCTCACTTGCGCTTTCCGACGGCGGGCTGGAGCAACTGAAAGGTGAAATGTACAAGCGTGTTGTCGCGGTGATTCAAGATGTTATGCAGTCACGCCGAATCCGAACCGTATTTGTGCCCGCGATTGACGATTGCCACGCTGACCATCGTCAAACTGCCCATTTTCTTTTCGAGGCTGTGTCAAAGTTTCCTAAGATGCATTTTTTTAGCTACCAGATCTGGCCACCTGCAGTACGATCTGCTCAGGTGACCGCCAGTGAGATGAGTTACTGCCTTAACATTTCAGACATTGTTTGCGTAAAGCGCCGCGCTATTCACCAACATCAATCGCAATTGAACCCAATCAATACGGCCCACGCTGAGGGCTTTCGTATGCCCCCAAAACTCATTAAAGAAAAACTGAAAGCTTACGAATCCTATGCTCTGGTTCGTGATTTACCGGCATGGTGCAGTCAATGAAATGCCAATGCCGACAACTATCCGAGAACCCTAAAACCGAGGAGGCAGTCTATGGAAAGGCTTCAATTGGATAGCGCCCGAGCTCCAGAGGGCGATACACGGAACCTGTTGGAGGGGAACTATTCCTGGGAAAGAGGCAGCGGCGATGGCTACATGGGCAATAGTTACATGAGCAATAGTCACGTGAAAAACAGCTACGAGGAAGATAGCCACGTTGGAAATCGCAGCATCATCATGCACATTGCGCTTCAGGGCTGCCTCAGGTCTGGCTCCATCCCGTACGGCCTGACCGCCGACACGGGCGGCCATATTCGCTATTTACTCGAACTGGTAGAAGCCCTCGCCCAACGCCCCGAAGTCAGCCACCAGATTATTGTAACGCGTGCTTTCGACGCGCCCCATCTGGGTGAGGAATACAAATGTCTGGAAGAGGCCATGAGCGAAAACGTCACACTTTGGCGATGCCAGGGCGCCTCCTCAGCCTACTTGTCAAAAGAGGAGTTGTGGCGAGAACTACCCCACCTCGTCAGGGACCTCATCGTCAGGATGAAGCAGACAAGACTGCAGCCGAACCTCATACACGCTCATTATGCGGATGCGGGGGTAATGGCACTGCGTTTAAAAGCAGCGCTGGGAATTCCGTATGTCTTTACCGCTCATTCCCTTGGCGCCACCAAGGCGTTGCATAAGGCCTTAGACGCCCCGGTGGATAGAGTACTCAAACGCCGAATCCGCCTGGAAGAAATCGCGATCAAAGGTGCGGACCGACTGATAGCTAGCTCGGAGCATGAGACCCTCGTTCAATACGGGCTGTACAGGCAGCATGACATCCGTAAGGCCCAGGTAAACCCTCCCGGCTGCGATTTACAGATTTTCCGCACCCCGGCCCCTGCGAACGCAGCCAAAGAGGTTGACGCTGAACTGAGGCGTTTTCTGCGCCAACCCGATCGCCCTTGCCTGCTGGCTATCGCCCGTCCGGTGGAGAAGAAAAATCTTTACGCCCTGGTCAAAGCCTATGGCGAGAACCCCAGGCTTCGGGAGCGAGCCAACCTGGTGATTTATGCGGGCACGCGCAGTCAGATCCAGTCTGGAGAGCCCGAAGCCCAGCAGGTCTGGCAGCACCTCTTGGAGCTGATAGACGACTACGATCTTTACGGCGACGTCGCTTATCCCAAGCATCATGAGCTCCGTCATGTGCCGGCAATTTATCAATGGGCCGCCCGTCGCCGTGGAGTCTTCGTTAATCCGGCCCTCAATGAACCATTCGGCCTGACCCTGCTGGAAGCGGCTGCGGCAGGCCTGCCTGTGGTCGCCACGCGGGAGGGCGGTCCGGTGGATATCGTCGGCCGGTGCCAGAACGGGCACCTGGTTTCGCCCACTGACCTTAACGCTATCGCTGAGGCGTGCCATCACCTGCTGACCGACGACCTGGACTGGAAACGTTACAGTTCCCGTGGCAGCCAGAATGTAAATTTTTACACATGGTCGCGGCATGCGCGCCAGTATATCCAGGATGCGGGCCTGGCGCTCCCGGAGCAATCAGCAGCCCGTCACCAAAGACCGGTAACACAACTTATGGCGACCGATATGGATGCCACGTTGCTGGGCCATTGGGAGGGTCTGGCGAACCTCAGGGATTGGCTCGCCCAAAACCTGCACTACCTGTTTGTGGTAGCGACCGGGCGGGCGGTGGAAGAAGCTATGGGTGAGATGGCGGCCTGGTCGGCCCCCCTGCCCGACTTCCTGATTGCGGATGTGGGCTCTTCTATTTATAGAATTAGCCCTCACGGTGAACCCCAACTGATAGCAGATTGGCATCGGCGTCTCGATGAAGGCTGGCAGCGCGAGGCATGTCGGCGACTACTCGAAAAGGAAAAAGCCCTGACGCCGCAACCCGAATCCACCCAGTTCGCTTACAAGCTCAGCTATTTTCTGGACGACTCCCGGAACAGAGCGCCGGGTTCGACCAGCAAGCACATCGTAGAGCGTATCGAGCGAACCCTGTTATTGGCGGGACTGACTGCCCGGGTCGTGCATTCCCATGACAATCTCATCGATATACTTCCAGCAGGTGGTGGTAAAGCGCGAGCCGTCGAGTTCATCTGTGAGGAGTTCGGTCTGGGTCGTCACCAGGTGGTGGCAGCGGGTGATTCCGGTAACGATATCGATCTTCTGAAATATGCGGCCCTTGGCATCGCGGTGGCTAATCACACCGTTGAGCTTGAAGCCCTACGCAGGTGCAAGAACATCTACTGGGCCAAGACTGAGTGTGCGGCTGGCCTCCTCGAAGGTCTGCGCTACTGGCACAGTCTCAACAGCCATGTGCACCCGATCCATGTCTCTGATACTGCCGTTCACGCCCAATCAAAACCTGTTCATACCCCCCTATCCCGCCCGAGCCCGGCTCTGACAAGCGGCGCTCGCAAAATCGAAGCAGGAGCCTGACATGTCTTCGCAACATTTTCCAACCAATGAAGTGGAACTGTCTCAACGGCCCATTGGGTATTTCGTACATCATCATGGACACGGACATGCCAAGCGTTGCCAGGCCATTGTCCATCAGCTGCACCCACGACCGGTGACCATTTTCTGCGCCAAACCGGACATATTGTCGAACTTGCCGGAAAACGCCGAGGTTATCCGTATACCGGATTTTCATGGCAAACAGGCACGCTCCGAACAACTGCATAAGGAACCCACTTGCCTGGCCCTCGATTGCGCGCCGGTGGGCGTGTCGGCCATCAGGGGAACCGCTGGCATTATCGCCGACTGGCTAGCCCGTAAAGATCCCGCCCTGTTTGTGGTGGATGTTTCGGCGGAGCTCGCATTGCTGGGTCGAATATGCAGCGTGCCAGTGGTTAAAATCCGCATGCACGGTGACCGCCAGGACGAGGCCCATCAGGCGGCCTACTCGGCCTGCGCAGCAATGCTTGCACCATACAGCGAAATATTGGAGCAGGACGACTGGCCAGACCATCTGCGCAAGCGAACTTTCTACACCGGTGGTTTGATAGATACCCGGGAAAATATCCCCGGCAAGGCAAATGCCCGACAGAAGCTAGGCCTGCCAGACACGCAACAGATCTTCGTGGTGGTCGCCGGTAATGGCGGCGTCGGCATTCCGATAGCACCCGTCACCCTTGCGGCACGGGCCTATCCGGAGGCACTTTGGCTGACGGTCGGAAAAACCGTACGTTACGGTCATGAGACCGATTTCTCGAATCTCGTCGATGTGGGCTGGGTCGATAACGTCAACGATTACCTGGCCGCGGCCGACATGGTGGTGGCAACGCCGGGAGATACCCTGACCCACGAAATCGCACGGATCGGACGACCGCTCATCTGTATTCCTGAATGGTGCTATTACGACGAGCAAACCTGCAAGGCCCAGGCCCTCGCGGCACAGAACCTTGCCGTCTACTCGCCAACCTGGCCTGGCAGTTTCGCGCAATGGCGAACGTTGGTAGACAAAGCGTATCAGTGTGATGTTGCCAAGCAATCCCAACTGGTAGACAACGACGCGGCCAGTCGCGCCGCCAAATGCCTCGAAGACCTGATACAGAAACTCTGGCACAACAGCGCCCCGGACGAGCTCGGTGATGGAGCGTACACCGATATGAACCAGGCGATACCGGCCTCGGTTGCATTGGGCTATGAGGACATCAAGGAGCCGTTATCGGATGCGGACTAATCCCGGAGAGAGTTTATGACGGACGCTAACAACCATCCCGCCGCAAGCATACTGACTCTGGTGCGTGGACGACAGGCTCATCTTGACGCGCTGATCGGTGGCCTGACGAAGCAAACCTGTCTGAACATCGAGTTGGTCATCGCGAGCATGCAACCCCAGCCCCCAACGGTACCCGCCACTATGCCCTTTCCCGTGCGCATTATTCATGTACCTGGTGCGAAACTGCCGTTAGCCGCTGCCAGAAACGCCGCTGCGTCGCAGGCTCGCTCGGAGCGGCTTATATTTCTGGATGTTGACTGCATTCCGTCACCCACTCTGGTGGAGAGCTACGTCAAGCAACTCAATGCTTCCGGCCGCTGCCTCTTGGGCGAGGTCCGTTATTTACCTGGCACGTTACCGCAATGCAAAACGGATATCCCGTTCAGCGATCTGGCAGCGCACGCCAAGCCGCATCCTGCGCGCCCCTGTCTGCAAGGGGAAGGCTGGTTTCTGGAGCCGGAGCCTCGTGCCCTATGGGGGCTGTCGTTCGCCCTGACGCAGCTCCAGTATCAGGCCTCAGGCGGCATGGACGAGGACTACCTCGGTTACGGTGGCGAAGAAACTGATTTCGCGGAGCAACTGGCTGCAACCGGCGTCAGACTGGCTTGGTGCGGAAACGCCATGGCCCTGCACCAGCACCACACAATGTATTCGCCCCCGCTGGACAAGTTCGATGACATCCTCAGCAACGCCATTCGTTTTCACGGCAAATGGGGCAGTTGGTGTATGGAGTACTGGCTGGACTATTTTGTTGATTATGGTCTGATCAAGTGGTCTCCTGACGCAGCTTCCACCAAGGTAATCAGGCAACCCACGCAAGCCGAAATTGAGGCCTGCCTTCAACCGCCGGAGGTCGCATTCGCATGACACCTCAGAAATACGGCTCGTCGCCAGAGTTCTTCGAGACTCTTTACCGAAAAGCCGAAGATCCTTGGAATTTCCGCAACTCCGACTACGAACGCCATCGTTACGCCGCCATTGTAGATAACGTCAGTGACCGACAATTCCGGTCAGCGTTCGAGGCTGGTTGCGCCATTGGTGAACTTACAGCGCTGCTCGCGCCTTTCTGTGACTCTCTGGATGCGATGGATTGTTCACTAACAGCCGTGGACACCGCTCGTTATCGGTGCCGTTATTATCCCCATGTCCATGTTCGTCAGGGCACCTTACCGAATGATTTGCCCTCAAAAATGTATGACCTCATCGTATTTTCAGAGCTAGGCTACTACTTCACCCGGGAAGACCTGGCCGTACTGAGCACCCAGCTCTGGTCAAAACTGAAACCAGGCGGGCGCCTGATTGCCTGCCACTGGCTGGGACACTCTGAGGATCACCAACTCCACGGGGCGGAGGTGCACGAGATCATGTGTCGGGTACTGCAGGACTGCGGGGACTTGAAACCCCCTGCCCGGGGCTACACCCTACAGCGCTGGAGTAAGGGGAACGATGAGCACTGACGATCACAAGCTGACCCATTTACTGGCAGACCTTCCAGAGAGCCCGACCGCCGGTGACTACCGGCTCGTTGCCCAAAACCTCCTGCCCTACATACATGAGCACGTACCCCCTATGGGGGAAGGCCATAGCATCACCCGCTTACGCTTTCTTACTATGGTTGCACGTCGTGATCTCAGTCTTGCGCGGCTGATCGAAGGTCACCTGGACGCAACCCAGATTTTACGGGAAGCGCAGAAGCCTGCAGACAGCACCAAGCTTTACGCCATTTGGGCTTCGGGAGGCCCGTCGGACTCCACGGTTATTACCGGTGAGCCAGCGGTGGCCAAGCTGAACGGCAGTAAATCCTTTTGCAGTGGATCGGATATCGTTGATCGCGCATTGCTGTACGTGTATGAGAGTAACCAGTTGATTGACGTCGATATGCGAACAGCAGCGGCTCGCAATTACTTGCAGTTCGAGGAAGGACAATGGAAGTCGGCGGCGTTTTCGGAGACCCATACCTGGACCGTGGCATTCGATGACCTGCCTATCACACCGGATAATCACGTAGGTGGGTACAAGTGGTACTTCGATCGCCCGGGTTTTTGCCTCGGTGCCTTGGCGCCAGCGGCGTGTTGGGCGGGTGGGGCCATGGGGCTGGTGGACGCTGTGCGCGATAGAACGCTGAAGGACGGCCATGCCAGGGCTCACCTCGGAGCCATGGTTACGTCTGGCTGCAGCATGCAATCGTTACTCAAATGGGGCGCTGAACAGATCGATGCCGACCCCGACAATACCTCCGGCAGCATGTTCCCAACGGCGCTGGTGATCAGACACCACATTGAGCGCAACTGTACCGATATTCTTGACCGTTTCGGCCGTACTTTGGGCCCACGCCCCTTTGTCTTTGAGACTGACAACGCTCGCAGGATAGCTGAACTCAACGTGTATATACGTCAGTGTCACGCTGAGCGAGACCTGGAGGAACTAGGGAGCTACCTGGAACAGCATCACCAGTTCCTATCCGGCTGGTGATAGATGGCCGCATTGATTGAAAATCAGGCCATCCTGAGGCCCGGAATAAGGACGTTCGTTTTAGGGCGCAGCCCGATCCCGTACAGGCGGAGAAGTCCATTTTACAGCAATTTTTTTGGCGATTGATTCAGTCCCTCCCTAGGAAGTGCGTGCATTTTGGTCTAATCTTCAACATGATAAGTCGACTTTCGGCAATTATGTCCAGCATCATCGAGTTTCTAAGTACCAAAATACGGTGAGGAGGCATTAGGTGGCCCAAAAAGGGCTTTTAGATTTCCGATTTCCAACTGCAAGGTATAGCTATTATTTATTTGGTTGCTGAGAGGTTATTCGGAGGTACAGATAATGCCAAATAAGCAGGAACTGGTATTGCCTCATTCGTCCGCCAATGCAAATGGACGCTCGCTGACTGCTATCAAGCAAAGCGAACAGAAGTTCTACGAGTTGATCGAGAGCCTTCCTATGGTCGCAGTGCAGGGCTATAACAGAAAGCGCGAGGTTATCTATTGGAACGAGGCGAGCAGACGCCTTTACGGCTATACCCGGGAGGAGGCTCAGGGGGAGTTACTGGAAGACCTGATTATCCCTGACCATATGCGCGAAGACGTAGTAAGAGCACACCAGCATTGGTTAGATAAGAATATCAGTATTCCTGCCAACGAAATTGAGCTGAAACATAAGGACGGCCATCTTGTTCCTGTTTATTCCAGTCATGTGATGATTAAACTGGATACCGAAGAATGCGAAATGTTCTGTATTGATATCAGCTTACAGGAGCAGAAAAAGGCCAGGGAAGAGTTATACAAGAAGGCAAGTTTCGACGATTTAACTCAACTGCCTAACAGGAGGTTGATGGAAGCCGAATTGTCGTCCCGCTTGAAAGAATCAGATCGAATGATGCGGCCGATGGCTGTGGTATTTATTGATCTGGACAATTTCAAACTGATCAATGACACCCTGGGTCACCATTATGGCGATAAGCTGCTAAAAGCGGTTGCTAAAAGCCTGAAAGCAGAAATTCGGAGTAACGACCTGCTGAGCCGGTTTGGGGGTGATGAGTTTGTGTTGTTGTTGTTTGATTTCGCAGGTGTCGAGCGCATCCATGAACTCCTTCGACGTTTGATCAGTAGGCTTGATCAGGGTTTTGTGCTGGATGGTGACTGTTATCAGGTGACAGCCAGTTTCGGTATCAGCCTGTTTCCAGATGATGGAACGACGGCAGGTGAGCTGATGGGTAATGCCGATGCCGCCATGTATCAGGCTAAAGAAAAAGGTAAAAACACTATCTGTTTTTATTCCTCAGACATTAATGATCGATTGGTGCACTATCAGGAAATGACTACTCTCCTGAGGCGCGCCATTGTCGCCGACAGTCTGCAACTGTATTTCCAGCCGCAAATTGATTTGAAAAATGGAAATGTCACTTCCTGTGAAGCGCTGTTGCGATGCTTCGATGAAACGTCTCAGGCGATTTCTCCCGCTGTCTTTATTCCAGTAGCAGAAAAGTCGGGGCTGATTAATCGCATAGGGGATTGGGTCATTGAAGCTGCTTGCAAGCAGCTTAAGGCCTGGCAGGGTACGGCACTTGAAAAGATACGGGTTGATATTAATTTATCCGGCAAGCAACTGGGTAATCAGTATCTGGCGGATCATATTCTGAAGACTCTGCAGAAGTATGACCTGACTCCGGATCAACTAGGGCTGGAACTGACAGAAAATGAAGTGTTTGGTGGCGATGAGGGGCAAATAAGGCAACTGGAAAGACTGAAACAGGCTGGGGTGCATATTTCCATCGACGACTTCGGTACCGGTTATTCGTCTCTGGTTTATTTGCGTAAGTTGCCAGTTTCGGGCCTTAAAATTGATAGCAGCTTCCTGCACCACGCTATGGAAAATGACAGTGATATGGCGATTATGCAGGCCATTATTACAGTCGGACACCGTCTTGGTTTGAGTGTGGTAGTTGAAGGCGTGGAAACCGCTGAGCAGAACGATCTGGTCAGAGATTTAGGCTGCGATCAGGCCCAAGGTTTCCTGTACGCAAGACCAATGCTAGCGGATCAGATGCCAACGTTTCTGGCTCATTTCGGATCAAATAATTGAAACTTACTTGTTATTGCGAAAGAAAGGGCTCGCTTCCGCAGTGTTTTTACACAAGAAGTGATTTGAAACTGGCGACGAAAAGGTTCTGATACAAGGAAAAATAATGGAGGCGCGGGCCTCCAGGAACCGGGATCGCGACAGCAGCGCGAGCACCGCTATGGCAGAGCCCAGCGATGATACCCGAATGTTGATTGCTACGGCGGCCGGCTCCTGAAGGCTATTTGGCGTGACGGTTCGACTATCAGAAAGCGGACGTGATGCTGGCTGACCTTCTGCCGGCGGGGCAGCAACGGCAGGCAGCAGGGCGCAAGAGCTATTTTATGATTTTTATAATTTATGGTAACTTGTGATTCAGTTTTTTACCGCGATGCTTTGTTCGCAATCTCTTTGTCAGCCCTATAAATGCGCAGATCAGGTCTGTAAGTTCTGGTTTTCGCGCGCTGATCAACTATTGAGTTCACCTTCAAGCGATCTTTACGCAACGGAGATCAAGACAGAATGGGCCATGACACCCCAGCTCAGGGCGCACTCGATCAGAGCACGCTTGACCAAGACCATGAAAACCGTCGACAAGCGGCGGTTGATCGCTACGATATTCTCGATACGCCGCCGGACGGCGCATTTGACCGTATCACCGCCATTGCGTCACGCCTTTTCGACGTGCCGATTGCGATTGTCAGCATCGTCGACCATGACCGTATCTGGTTCAAATCCCACCACGGCCTCGATGCGCAGCAGATCGGGCGCGACCCTGGTTTGTGCGCCTCCGCCATTCTTCACGACGAGCCATGGGTCGTCACCGATGCGAAGTGTGATCCACGTGCGTTGAACAATCCCTTGGTTGCGGGTGAATTCGGTCTGCAATTTTACGCGGGCGCACCGCTGACTACGCATGACGGTTTCAACCTGGGAACCCTCTGTGTCATCGATCAACAGCCACGGGTGGCATCCGATGCCGAGCTGGCAACCCTTCAGGATCTGGCCGCCATTGTAATGGATGAGTTGGAGCTACGGCGGGCGGCCATTCGCGCCGTTGGGGATCTGCAACTCGCGGTCGAGGAAATAGACCAGCAGAAAGAACTGGCACAGGTCACGCTGGAATCGATTGGCGACGCCGTCATCACCACGGACGCGGCGGCCCTTGTCACTTACCTGAATCCGGTTGCCGAGAAGCTCACGGGCTGGAAGCTATCCGAGGCTCGCGACAAGCCCATACAGCGCGTGTTTCACATTCTCAACGAAAACACCCGCCTGCCCGCGGCCAACCCGGTGGAGCGGGCCCTGCGTGAAGGTACGATTGTCGGATTGGCGAATCACACGGTGCTGCTTAGCCTGGACGGCAAGGAATACGCGATCGAGGATTCAGCCGCGCCGATTCGCCGCCGGGACGGAGAGATTGTAGGGGGCGTGATGGTATTTCATGACGTCAGCGAAGCACGCCAACTGGCCAACGAAATTTCCTGGCAAGCCAGCCACGACGCGCTGACCGGTTTGATTAACCGCAATGAACTGGAAAACAGCCTGACGCAAATGCTTAAGGCGAACAGGCCCGACGCCTGCCAGCACGCGCTCCTGTTTTTCGATCTGGACCGGTTCAAGATCGTCAACGACAGTTGCGGCCACCATGCCGGAGATGAATTGCTGATCCAACTGGCCCGGATATTCTGTCAATCGGTGCGCGAAAGCGACCAGGTCGCCCGGATTGGCGGTGACGAATTCGCCATTCTGATGAAAGACTGTACGCTCGGCGAGGCCCAGGCCGTTGCGGAAAAAATGCGCGACGCCGTCGATGGCTACCGTTTTCTCTGGGAAGACCATGCCTTCCAGGTGAGTGTCAGCATCGGTGTCGTGAGCATCGAATGCGGCAGCAAGGACGTCAGCCAGCTCCTCAAGGCGGCGGACATGGCCTGCTACGTGGCCAAGGAAGGCGGGCGCAACAAGGTCCACGTGTATGACGAAAGCGATGAGTTGCTGGCAGGGCGTCATGGCGAGATGCGCTGGGTCAACCGGCTGAACAACGCGTTTGCCGGCCAGCATCTGAAGCTTTACGGCCAGCGAATCGTGGCCTTGAACCCGACCGGGCAAGACGACGAACACATTGAGGTGCTGGTACGGCTGGAGGGCGAAGACGATAGAATCATTGCGCCTGAAGCCTTTCTACCTGCCGCCGAACGGCACAACCTAATGCCGAAGCTGGATTGTTACGTTGTAGAGCATCTGTTTTTGCTATTGGCAGAGTATCGGGCCGCGGCTCAGACCCATGATGCCACAGCACCATCTGCATTCCCCCGCTTCACGATTAATTTGTCGGGCGCCTCCCTGGGCAATGAGGATTTGCTACAGCTGATTCGTCGGAAGCTCGATAGCGGTCTGATAGCACCCGGCCACCTCGGTTTTGAGATTACCGAGACCGCCGCCATTGCCAACCTCGGTAAAGCGGTTGACTTTATCGAAGAGTTACGTGACCTGGGTTGCCAGTTCGCGCTGGACGATTTCGGCACCGGCCTTTCCTCGTTCGCCTACCTGAAAAACCTGCCGGTGAACTTTATCAAAATCGACGGGCATTTTATTCGGCATATCGTGGCCAATCCCCTCGACAGAGCCATGGTCGAGGCCATTAACACCCTGGCGCATCGGGTCGGCATGAAAACGATTGCAAAAAGCGTGGAAAGCGATGCGATTGTGAAGGAGCTCAGGCAGATTGGGGTGGACTATGTCCAGGGTCACATCCTTCATCGTCCCTGCTCGCTTGATCTTGATTTTTTGAAGGCTAATACGACAGAGAACAGGAAGGTTATTCGCGATAAGCTGCTGGATCACAGCTTTTTGTAAGCTGGCCGGGAAACTCCCAGATCCCCGCTGCCTGGTCAGCCACACCCGCAGGGGACGATCCATGTGAGTCCACCCGGTAAAATATCCGCTACCAAGACCCAACAGCGGCTGAAGGCGCTTCACATTCTACTTTGGCTATCCAGAAGACGTTTTTGCCCTCCATTCGATGCAGCTGATGGACCGCTTTGTACTTCGTGATGATCAATGGGACCGAATCAAAGACTTGTTACCGAGTAAAACCCCGCGATGCTCCATTGGGCCAGCCTCGTGTTCGATAGACTGGCCCTTGTCGGGTAGAATGGCGCCCTTGCTGACCTGAAATCCTAACGGTGTGTTCACATCCAAACCTCTTCTCGTGAGCGTATTCCTATAGTACCTTAGTAATTTAGCGACGGTTGTGCGTCGACAAGGAGGCTTGCCTGATTAACACTAACCAGCTACCATCCTCCTTGGAGTAACCAAAGCAACAGAGAGAGATCGAAGGGAGTTGATCGCATGAGTCCAGAGTACAGGAGAACTGCCGCTCTCAGGTCGTCGCGGCAACCCGACTTCGAGCTGTTCGATCTTTCGCCCAACGCCTACCTGCTCCTCACGCCGGACCTGACAATATTTGATGCCAACGCGGCCTACCTTCACGCGACTGGAAGAGATCGGGAAGACCTCATTGGTCTCCCATTCTTCGAGGCTTTCCCAGGCCAGCCGGGCGAACCGAACTTCGAGACGCTGTGCGCATCGTTTGAGCGGGTTCTCACCGCGGAGGTGCCGAATACCCTGGCGCTGATCCGTTACCCCGTTTCTCGTACGACAGCGGCAGGCAATGATACCGAGGACCGTTACTGGAGCGCGACCCATGTACCTGTCTTTGATGAGCAGGGAAAGGTCGCGCTGATCCTCCAGCAAACGGTCGATGTGACCGAACTGCAGCAGCTCAAGCAGGCAGCGGGAGCCACCGATTTGCCGGCTGGCAGGGTACTGCCGACAGTGCAGATCGAGGAGAGTATCTTCCGCCGGGCGCAGAGAATCCAGGAAGCCAACAGGACACTTACCGCCGAGCGGAGCCACCTGCGCCGGCTTTTCGAACAGGCGCCCGGCTTCGTCTGTGTCCTGCGGGGGCCCGAGCATGTATTTGAGCTTGCGAATACGGCCTACTTCCACCTGGTGGGTCGGGATACTGTCGGCAAATCCGCCAGAGAGGCATTGCCCGAGCTTGCGGGGCAGGTATTCTTCGACCTGCTCGATCGTGTCTACACGACGGGCGAGGCTGTCGTTGGCCGTGCCGAGCGAATCGTATTGCAGCGCCAGCCTGACGAACCCCCCGATGAGGTCTATATAGATTTTGTCTACCGGCCGATTACCGAGGCGGACGGGTCCGTCTCGGGCATTTTCGTCCAGGGCCACGACGTTAGCGAATCTCACCGGCTTGCACGAGAGCTTGGCCACCAGGCCGCCCATGACCACCTGACCGGGCTCATTAATCGGCGGGAGTTCGAGAGACGCCTGGCGGAGGCCGTTGAGGATTCGGAGCAGACACGAACGCATCATTGTTTGCTCTACCTCGATCTCGACCACTTCAAGGTCGTGAATGATACCTGTGGCCATGCCGCGGGTGATGAACTGCTCCGGCGTGTGAGCGACCTGTTACGTAAGTGCCTGCATCCCGGGGCCTTGTTAGCCCGTCTCGGCGGCGATGAATTCGGTATTTTGCTTACCGATTGCGCGGCCGAGATTGCGGAGCGTGTCGCGGAAGAGCAGCGCGAGATTATCGAAGAAACGGAATTCAGCTGGGGGCAACGCAGGTTTGGGCTCAGCGTCAGCATCGGTGTCGTCAGTTTCGATGGTGCCGGCTTCTCGCTCCAGGAAATTCTCAGCACGGCCGATTCGGCCTGCTATCTGGCGAAGGAGAACGGACGCAACCGCGTACACCGCCATCATCCGGCTGATACAGAGCTTTCAGCACGCCACCGGCAGATGGATTGGATCGGTCGTCTGCGCGATGCCCTGCAGGAGGAACGGCTGGTGCTTTATACACAGAAAATCAGGGCGCTCGGGAATCGCGACCAGAACATCGACCGAAGTGAAATCCTCGTTCGCCTGATAGACGTGGACGGAAGCCTCGTGCCGCCTATGGCGTTTATTCCGGCGGCAGAGCGTTACAACCTCATGCCCCTGATCGACCGCTACGTGGTGCGGGCCACACTAAAGCATCTTTCCGGCCTGCCAGCGGGACAGCGCGAACGCACGGTTTATGGGATTAACCTCTCCGGTACAACGGTTAGTGACGAGAGTTTAGTGACATTCCTGCAAACGGAGGTGGCCGAATACGGGATTTCGCCCCACCAGATCTGCTTTGAAATCACGGAAACCACCGCCATCACCAATTTGACCAGCACGTCCCGTATGATGCAGGAGCTTAGAGCATCGGGGTTCAAGTTCGCACTCGATGACTTTGGCAGCGGCATGGCGTCCTACGGCTACCTGAAGGCCCTGCCGGTCGATTTTGTGAAGATCGACGGGCGATTCGTGAAAGATATCCTCAACGACCCGGTGGACGCCGCCATGGTCGATGCGATCGCCAAGATTGCTCGCCTCATGGGGATCCAGACGGTTGCGGAGTATGTGGAGAACGATTCGGTGATCGAGCTACTGGCCGCCATCGGGGTTGACTATGCCCAGGGCTACGGCATCCACAGGCCGGAGCCACTCTGACTGTCTTGACCTTAGCATCAGTAGAATTTCTTCACCCTACTACCGTATTAATTAGTTGTTGAGCCAAAAATGCAGAAACATAATGCGATTATCTGATTTTATCCGGGTAGAAATGGAATCCATTCTTCAGGAATGGGAAGTGTTCGCTCAAACGATTTTGCCTGCCAGGGACATGGACACGACCGGGCTGCGTGATCACGCCAGGGATATGCTCCTGGCGATTGTGGACGATCTCGATTCTCCCCAAAGTTCATCAGAACAGGTCGCTAAGTCGAAAGGGTTTGCACCGCAGCACGATGACGAGTCTTGGGCCGAAGTGCACGGTGGCGCCCGGCAGACTAGCGGCTTCAGTGTTAGTGAGACGGTTTCCGAGTTTCGGGCCCTGCGCGCGAGCGTTGTGTCGCTTTGGACCAAGGCTATCGGGACAATTGGCGGCACACACGTTGACGACCTCACGCGGTTCCATGAATCGATAGACCAAGCCGTCGCTGAATCGCTGGAACAGTATGCAACCGTTAAGGAGATGGAAACCCGGTTGTTCAGCGCTATCCTGCGGGCTTCGCCCGATCCCATCTATGTGCTGGATGTCGAAGGCAGGTTTATTTTCGCGAACAAGGCGACGTCGGATCTCTTCGCACTGCCAGCCCAGACCATCGTCGGCAAGACCATGTCTGAGCTCGGGTTTCCGTTTGCCTCGGACTTTCAACGGCACCTTCAGGAAGTGGTCACCAACCAATCAACATACCGTGGAGAGCTCTCCCACACCTTTGCCTCCGGCATGGGTGAAAGGTTCGAGTATCTGCTGGCGCCTGTGCTGGATGAAAATAAAAACACCGAAGCGACCGTCGTTGTTTCCCGGGACGTTACGGCACGGAGGCTTGCCGAAGAAGAAATATGGCACAACGCGCACTACGATCTTTTGACGGAACTGCCCAATCGTCGCCTCTTCCTGGATCGCCTGGAACAGGAGGTCAAGCACGCCAAGCGCGATAGTCTACCCCTTGCCGTACTGTTCATGGATATTGATGGCTTCAAGGACGTCAATGATTCGCTCGGCCATGAGGTAGGAGACCGCTTACTTTTTTACGTAGCAGAACGCCTCATTAGTTGTGTCAGGGAAACCGATACGGTTGCCCGTCTCGGCGGTGACGAATTCACGGTGATTCTCACCGGCGCCAACCAACGCGAGGAGGTTAGACTTGTGGCGCAGAAAATTATTGATGCGCTCGCAATGCCCTTTCACATCGCGGAGAACCCCATACAGATTTCCGCCAGCATCGGGATCACCTTCTTTCCCCAGGATGCACCCTCGCCTAACGGTCTGCTAGGTGCCGCCGACAAGGCCATGTACAAAGCCAAGAGAGCGGGCTCTAACCTGATTCGCTTCTACAGCCCCTCAGCGGACCACCCGAACTGAACTCACTGGACCCGCCGTTCCCTTTCTCGGTAGCATGCCCTTCTTGACCCCGGCTCTGCCTCGGGCGATTCTCGCTCCTGGATGCTATCGCAATAATGAGGCAATTCGACCAGAAGCAACTCCCCTACTCTACTGAGCGTATATCTGAGCCCATCTCATTATCTCGGGATGGGCTTCATCACCGGTCTCAGCGGTTTACTGGCCGTAGGCGCAATTATCCTAACAATGTCGGTCGGTATTGCCTGGTGGCTTGTGCGTTCAGTAACTCACCCGATCCGCCAGATGGTAGAGGTTGCCAACCGCGTTGTCTCCCACGATCTCACGGTTCAGGTGGACAGCAACCGGGGTGACGAGTTCGGTCAGCTGCAGGCGGCATTCGCCACCATGATCACCAATCTTCGCGAACTGATCCGCCAGATCGGCGAAGGTGCCACAAACATCGCCTCGTCATCCGAAGAGCTGGCGACCGTTACCCAGCAGACCAGTGAAGGGGTTCAGCAACAAAGCGATGGCACCGACCAGGTGGCTACCGCCAAGAACGAAATGGTGGCCACAGTAGCGGAAGTCGCCAAAAGCGCGGAAGCAGCCTTTGAAGCCGCACGTGCCGGTGAGCATGGACGCGGATTCTCGGTCGTGGCCGACGAAGTGCGCTCACTGGCCCGGCGCACCCAGGACTCCACCACCGAAATTGAAACGCTGATCGGCAGCTTGGTCACCAGCGCTGGAAGCTCAGTATCCAAGATGGAGTCCGGGACGGCGCTCTCAGAAGAGACTCTGCAAACAGCTCAGCGCGCGGGCACCACCATCCGCGAGATGTCAGAGATGGTGGAAGAAAACCTCCTAAGCGCGCGCGATCCCCCATCAAAATCTTGCGGGAAGAGGCTTGCAAGGAGGAGACTGAATAAACGGAGCTGCAGAGAACATCTGACCGAGAGGAGCGGATTATATTTTCAGTATTTTTTCAGTGTAAACGCTACTCGAATCGCTTGATCTAACGCACTGAAATTAAGGAAAAATAATGGAGGCGCGGGTCGGAATCGAACCGGCGTTAACGGAGTTGCAGTCCGCTGCATAACCACTCTGCCACCGCGCCGGAAAAGTCCGAAAGGAGATCGAGACTTTTATTGCCTCTCCAGGAACTGGCCGGGAGATTATCTTAGCTTTTAAATTTCTGAGCTTTCAAAATTTACAATTTCAGCCGTGCAACCGGTATTGAAATTGGAGCGGGAAACGAGATTCGAACTCGCGACCCCAACCTTGGCAAGGTTGTGCTCTACCACTGAGCTATTCCCGCATTACGAACCGATTGTAATCTATGTAAACATCCAATCAGTTTGTCACTTCAATTCAACATCTTCGCCGTTGAAGTGGCGCATATATTAATGAATCATAGCTGAGTGTCAACCCTTTTCTAATTTACCGATCACCTGTAACTGATTGATTATTCTTTGATCAGTGATTCTCTTGCTCACTTGATTCAGGTACTTTTGGGAACAGATCAGGCCAGGCCGCCCGCAGATAGAGCACCATCGACCAGAGCGTAAGCACAGCCGCCAGGTAAAGTACGACAACACCCAGGGTGGCCCCCGGCATGCCTGGAGGGAACGCCAGCAGTGTAATAATAGCGACCATCTGAGCCGTGGTCTTGATCTTGCCGATGTAAGATACAGCCACACTACCCCGGCTTCCCATTTCGGCCATCCATTCCCTTAACGCGGAAATGACGATTTCCCGACAGATAATGATCGTCGCCGGTATGGTCAGAATAATACTGTGGTGTTCGTCTATCAGCACTGTTAACGCCACGGCGACCATGAGCTTATCGGCCACCGGATCAAGGAAGGCTCCGAACGGCGTGCTCTGGTCCAGTTTGCGGGCAAGGTAGCCGTCCAGCCAGTCAGTGGCCGCAGCCAATGCGAAAATGGCCGCGGCGGTGACGTAGCTCCAGCCATAGGGCAGATAAAAAATTACGACGAACACCGGGATCATGACAATACGTGACATGGTCAGAATGTTCGGGAGATTCATGCTTGACTTACTCATTGTGCAGGGCCGCATAGATGGATTCTGCCAGAGATTTACTGATGCCTTTTACTTTGGTCATTTCGTCTACCCCGGCTTTTTTGATTTCCTGTAAACCGCCAAAATAGCGAATCAGTTCGCGACGGCGTTTTGCACCTACACCTTCGATCCCTTCAAGGGTCGATTGCCGGCGTTTTTTATCCCGACCTTTGCGGTGACCCGTAATGGCGAAGCGGTGTGATTCGTCCCTGATATGCTGGATAAGGTGCAATCCGGGCGAATCCGCCGGCACGCGAAAGACCCGGTCAGTCAGGGCGTCGATCAATTGTTCCATACCGGCCCGTCGGGTCACGCCCTTGGCTACGCCAATGAGTGGTATATCACTAATTTCAAGACTTTCAAAGACTTCCCGTGCAATATTCAACTGGCCCTTACCCCCGTCGATAAACACAAGATCCGGGCGTTTGCCGTCATCTGAAACCATTCGACGATAGCGCCGGGTCAGTACCTGTCGCATCGCGCCGTAATCGTCACCGGCGATCTCACCTTCAATATTGTAAAGCCGATAATCGCTCTTAAGCGGTCCATTCTCGTCGAAGACGACGCAGGAAGCGACCGTATGCTCCCCATGGCTGTGGCTAATGTCAAAACATTCCATCCGCTTAGGGGTTTCCGGCAACTCCAGGAGGTCTCGCAGGGCCAGCAGTCGACGGTAAACCGTCTCTTTGCTGGCGAGGTGTGTAAGTAACGTTTGGCGCGCGTTCGTCATGGCGAGCTCAAGCCATCTCCTGCGTTCACCTCGTACATTCTGGCGTACGCGGGTGTCCCGTCCGGCAGACTCGGTTAACGCCGCTGCCATGAGATCCTGCTCATCAACCGGGCCCGGTACAATGACGTCCCGAGGCATTTCTCGCTGGGTATTTCCACCAAAATAAAACTGGCCCATGAAGGCGCTCAGCAACTCTGGCTCGGTTTGCTCGATGGAATATCGTGGAAAGTAGTCCTTGGTTCCCAACACCCGGCCACCTCGAACGATGATAACCACAATACACACCACGCCGGCGTCTTGCGCAATAGCGATCACATCTGCATCACCGCCCTCGCCTTCCATGGACTGCTGCTCCTGGACATGACGCAAGTGGTTGACCTGGTCACGGTATTGAGCCGCTTTTTCAAATTGCAGTTCCGAGGATGCTTTTTCCATCTCGTTCATCAGATCATTGATGATCGCCGGGTTCTTGCCTTCGAGAAACATGGCTGCGTGGCGAATATCCTGCTGATAATCCTCAGGCGAGATAAAACCGACGCAAGGAGCGGTACAGCGGTTGATCTGGAATTGCAGGCACGGGCGAGTCCTATTTCTGAAATAGCTTTCATTACATGATCTTATACGGAATACTTTCTGTAAAATATTAAGGCTTTCCTTGACGGCACCGGAACTTGGAAAAGGCCCGAACCAGGTTCCCTGCCCCTTGCGAGTACGCCCCCGGCGAAATGTCAGCGACGGGTAGTTATCATGAGCTGACAGGTAGATATAAGGGTAGGATTTATCATCACGCAGCAGAATGTTGTAAGGCGGCCGCAGGGATTTGATCAGGTTTTGTTCCAGCAGTAATGCTTCGGTCTCGCTGCCGGTGATGGTGACTTCTATATGATTGATTTTGCCGACCAGCGCTTCTGTCTTTGGTGCCAGCCCGGACTTGCGGAAATAACTCGCGACACGTTTCTTAAGATTGCGCGCCTTACCCACATAAAGAACCTCACCCGAGGTATCGAACATTCGATAGACCCCGGGGCGTTCAGTAAGCTGTTTCAGGAAGGTTTTGGTGTCGAAGCCTTCGACAGACTCATTAGACCTTGTCGGCATCAAGCAACCCGAGCCTTACAGCCATCAGCGCCAGCTCCACATCGCTGGAAATTTCAAGCTTCTCGAAAATCCGGTAACGGTAGCTGTTGACGGTTTTGGGGCTGAGGCAAAGTTTGTCTGAAATATCCTGCACTTTCTGGCAACCCACTACCATCAGAGCAATCTGGAGTTCGCGCTCGGAGAGACGGTCGAATACGGAATCATATCCCTCATCGCCATTATCGCCCACCTGTTTGAGCGCCATTTTCTGCGCAATTTCGGGGCTGATGTAGCGCTGGCCAGCATGGGCCATACGGATCGCCCTTAACATTTCGCGGATATCCGCGCCTTTGGTGATATACGCGGAGGCGCCTGCCTGCATAACCCGGGTGGGGTATGGATCGTCGGCACAGGCCGTTACGACAATCACCCGAATAGCATCGTCGATACGGAGGATACGGCGGGTCGCCTCAAGCCCACCGATTCCCGGCATTCGGATATCCATCAATACGATATCGGGGGACTTCTCACGAACCGCGTCGATCGCCTCTTCACCAGAGGCTGCCTGCCCTATCACTTCAATATCGGGATTGTCCGACAGCATCCGGGTAATACCAGACCGAACAAGCTCATGGTCATCAACCACCAGTACCTTGATCAAAATGCACCTCGCCCATGGCTGATTTACAGTCAAAAAACACGGGAAGTGTAACGCGTCATGCCCCCGAGCGGTACCTGATTAAGGCATTTCATGAGGCCTGGCGCTCAAAATTGCCCTGCGGACGCACTCAGGCTTTCGGTCCAAGACCGGCAGTATTTTCTACCGGATCAAACCACACCAGCAAATCACCCCGCCTGACGGCCTCCGCTACTTTGCCCCGCTCATCTAACGGCGACTCATTTTCATTCAGGCCATGAAAACGGGTGCAGTATTCATCCACAAGCCCGTCGAGTTGATCCTGAGTTAGCAAGTCAGTATCAACCGCAAAGGGAGCCTCCCTGGGGTCGGCCTCACTTGCTCTTGTGGAATCATCAGACATACTTTCCAACTCCTTCAGATCGCATCGGCAGGAAGCTTAACTGAACGTCTGCCCGCGATGAAAGATCAACATCAAAAAACTTAAGAAATGTTGGTCGATGCCCTATTCAGCGTGCATCAGGCTCTACTAAGGTTAAAGGTTCAAAAAGTAAGACTGGAGAAGCATAAAATGGGACAGCAACGGTGGCGCCTTCTAATCGAGGGCCGCGTTCAGGGCGTATATTATCGCACCTCGGCTCGGGCAAGGGCGGAGGAGCTTGGCATTACCGGCTCGGTGCGAAATCTTTCCGACGGGCGCGTGGAGCTTCTGGCTGAAGGTGACGAGCAAGCACTTATTCAGCTACTCGACTGGTGCTGGGACGGCTCACCTGAGGCAAACGTTCAGCATATTGATGTTAAAAAGAAGCCAGGCGATCCGCAATCCAATGACTTCCGCATTCAATAAGGGAGTTGCCAAAACACCGCAAAACCATTAAAGTCTGCGCCCTCAAATCATTACGCTGATCTGACCAGTTGATTGGAGAGGTGGCCGAGTGGCTGAAGGCGCACGCCTGGAAAGCGTGTATACGTTAATAGCGTATCGAGGGTTCGAATCCCTCTCTCTCCGCCAATACAAACCCCAGCATTCATGCTGGGGTTTTTTATTGGCCGATAGTTTGGGTAGAAGAACCCTCGCGGGTTCGACCAACCCTATCCCCGAACTAGTAGTTCGTACCAGGGTGGGTTTTACCGGACTCCCGGTCTGCAGCCGACGATGCGGGATCAAGCTGAGGTGGCTGGCGTTCTGATTGCCCAACGCCTGTTCCGACCGTTCCTGAGGAGCCTGTTCCAGGCACATTCGCAGCCCTGTGAGCCGATGTAGTGGCAGAGTCATCAGATGAAGCTCCTGAGCCTTCCGAGGCTTTACCTTGCTCTTCCTGCATTTTCTCCTCGGCTCTCTCCTTGAACGCATCTATGCCGCTGTCGCTAAGGTGTCCCATCACACGATCTTCCGCTGAAGTCCGTGGTAAGAGTGAGCCCAAAACGGCGCCCGCCGCAACTGCCAAAGCCCCCACGAGCAAGGGTTGTTCATGAAGCATGTGGCTGTATCCCTCACGCGCGTTACGAAGCCCCGCTCGTGTGCTGTCAGCCGTGTGTCTGCTGGCATCACTTACTCGGTGCATCATATCACTGGCACCTGCGGCCACTTGGTGGCCAGTTTCCCGGGTACGGTCAGCGGCATTATGGGTTGACGATTTTAGGTGACTGGTAGCGGAAGACAATTTATCCCGGGCAGCCCCTGCTTTTTCACCAATCCTGCCAGAGGCGCCCGCCCCCTGGTGCACTGGCGGCTGTTTCGACGCCGTCATCAGCCAGACGAGGCTAACACCAGCAAGAACCACCGGTATGGGGTTGTTCTCCACCTGACTGGTGAGATTGCGAACGAACGCGTTATCACCTTTGTCTCGAAAGAGTGAGATACCTTGATTGAGGAGTTCACCAGGAGAAAGCTGCTGCATCAGTTCATCGATCGTACCCTCCAGGTCTGCCCGGGCATTATCAGCCTCTCGCTCTAAATCTTCAGGATCCTTGCGAAGATCACTTTTAAACTGCTCTTTTACTGTAGTCATTTTACATGCCCTCTCGCGGTTTCCCTGTCTTTCTGGAGACTGTCCATGGTACGTGTCGGCTTCATACTGGACGGTTCCAGCTTCTTCTTACCCGCCGTCACCATGATCAGGCCGATTACAGTCACTACCCCACCTACAATCAACGCGGCCAGCCAAAGCTCCATGATTTTTCCTAGTCCCAACGTGGCGGCTGCGAGCAGGACCAGATAACCGGAATTCAAAACCACCACTCCACTGATCAAACCAGAGACGCCTTTTTTGGCATCGTTTAGCGAGTGGGAAACCTCCGAACCCGCCAGTGCCAATTCCTTACGGAACAGAAGAGCAAGATCGTCGATAAGGTGCCGGACCAGATCGTAAAAACGTGTCTTGTCCTCACGCGGTGTCGCAGATTCGGTTTCAGGCCCATCGCCTGACGGGTCGGTGTGTTCATTCTGAGCGGTATCAGCCATTGTGACCTCCTGTTTTACTGATTGAGTGGACCCGTCTATTCAGTTGTGGCCACCAGGCGACCTTGACGAGGCCTTGAAAAACCTGCTCAGCGCGATTCCGACACCTACACTGCCAAGTACGAAGAGCGTTGGATTCTGGCGTGCCAGTCGGATGGCGTCCTGAATCAAATCTTCAGCAGATCGCTTTTCAAGACGTTCAGCATACTCAGACAAGCCGGATGCAATGGATGTGGTGGTTTGAGCGAGCGTTTCCTCGCCCTGATCCCGAAGGCTGTCCGCCGCGCGGCTGAGCGCCTCGGCCCCGTGGCTGGCGGTATTGGAGGCAGTTCTCTTACCTTTATCGGCACCTTCCTCGGCCTTGGCCTGGGCCGTTTTTTTAACTTCGTTACCTAGCTCATTGGCACTCCCGGCACCGGACGTGGACTTGCCGGTTTGATTAAAACCTCCTTCACTACCCTGAGCTCCCCCTTGCTGGGAGGTTGAGGCCCCGGAGGCTGGCGATGGAGGCGTGGTGGAATGCACGTCCCCGCCCTGGCTTGTATTTGGATCATTTGGTTGCATGGTATCGCTCCTGTGATGCCGGATGTCTTTTCAAACTGATTAACGGGTGAACACAGGCAAGCGCAGCATAGTCCGTGCCATAGCCCGAAACTTCAGGCAAGACAAGGCGGGTTAAAAAAGTCGGGGCTATAAGGAGGAAGGCGAGACGCTGGAAAATGGCAATATTTTCCGTAAATCGGAAAATTCTACTGTCTTATCTGGTTTGACAACCCCTGAGGAGGAGCTTGTATTCGATAATTTTGAACAACCAGATCTCCCCCATGCTGCTTTCAGCATATGGCGCTGGGACTAGTGTCCCGTCTGGCTAATTCGTTGACCTACTGCGTGACGCTGGGGTTTCTGGCCAAGGCGCCTGTCCGAAGGTATGGTGGTTCCATATCAAGGGCAGGCAACACTATAGAGCGAGACGGCGTTAACCTCGGTATGGCCACAAATTTTACCCCATAAGTTCTCGATTTTATTGAGCCATGGTATTTTGTATGGTCTTGGCTACCAGTTTAGCCGAACCTCACCAACCCTGGCGCGTGATGACTCTGCTTGATGTTTTCCTCAGTACACTTGAAATCACGCTACCCGTGTTCGCCATGGTATTCATCGGGCTAGGTCTCAGACGCCTGGGCTGGATCGATTTGCCGTTCATCAATACAGCTTCGGCCCTGGTCTTCAAAGCCACTCTCCCCACACTGATCTTCCTGAGTATCATTCAGGCCGATCTTGAGACCACACTCAACCCTGGTTTGCTTGGCTTTTTCCTGCTCGCGACTATTGCCAGCTTTCTTCTAAGCTGGGTCTGGGCAACGTGGCGGGTTCCATATGCGGACCGGGGGGTATATGTGCAGGGGGCGTTCAGAGGCAACTGCGGTATTGTCGGGCTCGCTCTCGCGACAAATCTCTACGGGGATTTTGGTCTTTCTGCCGGGGGGTTGCTGCTCGGGATGGTGATCATCTCTTACAATGCCTTGTCCGTGGTTGTATTGGCGGCATACCAGCCCGGACAGACCCTCAGTTGGCAGACTATTCTCCGGGATGTCGTTCGCAACCCGCTTATTATTTCAGTCATAGCTGCTGTTCCGGTTGCGTGGTCCGGTATTCAGTTGCCCGGCTGGCTGTTGATCAGCGGCAATTATTTTGCCTCCCTGACTTTACCCCTTGCCTTGCTCTGTATTGGCGGGACTTTATCCATTGCAGCCCTCCGGACTGACAGCAAAACGGCCACCGGAGCCAGCATGATGAAAATGGTAGCACTGCCATGTATTTGCACTACTGCTGCCTGGCTGGTTGGCTTCAGAGGACAGGAGTTAGGGCTGCTCTTTCTTTTCTTTGCCAGTCCGACGGCGGCTGCCAGCTTCGTGATGGTCAAAGCGTTGGGCGGAAATGACCGTTTGGCCGCCAATATCGTCGCTTTGACCACCCTGGTGGCGAGCGTGACAATTACGATCGGAGTTTTTATGCTACGGACTGGCGGCGTCATTTGACCGTTGGCCTCGTTGCAGAGGTTGCAAGGAGCGCCCTACAAGGCGATTCAATTCAAGTCACGAAACCAGGACAGCCCCAGCATGCAAAACAGTAAACCTTTCTCCCAGGCCTGTGAAAACAACAAGCAGCCTATTCTTGATGTGATTCGATCGGTTTTTACCCACCCCGGTTTAATTCTGGAAATCGGCAGCGGCACTGGACAGCACGCAGTGCACTTCACAACGTCCCTGCATCATCTCACCTGGCAACCCAGTGACCACCCAAGTAATGCCGAACTTTGCCAGGCACGCATCCAGGAAGCGAACCTTCCGAATATGCTGCCTCCGCTGACACTCGATGTCAGTAGCGCTCCATGGCCATTAGCGGGATTTGATGGTGCTTTTTCGGCCAATACTGCCCACATAATGGGCTGGCCAGACGTGAAGGCGATGTTCAGAGGTGTGGCAGCGGGTTTGAAGCCCAATCAATCATTCTGCCTGTATGGCCCTTTTTGCTATAACGGCGTTCACACCAGTGAGAGCAATCAGCAATTCGACCTCCATTTACGAAATCAGGCGGAACATATGGGCATTCGCGATGTGAACGACCTTGAAGGCCTCGCCTCAGCGGTCGATCTGACGTTAGCAGAGGACTTTAATATGCCCGCGAATAATCGATTACTGGTTTGGCGCAAGCAATGACCCAGCGTTCCAGGCAAAGCCAGATTCGCCATTGAAAATTTCTCACGGCTAAGCACTCTTGCGCAGAGACTTACTACTGACTATTGCGGCTCTGATCGACCATGATCAGATTATCCAGGTTGAAGCCCTCAGCTTCGGCCACGTCCCGGAAATTCTGCACAGCGTTGTCGGTTACCGTTGGAGTGCGTGAAAGAAACCATAGATAATCCCGGTCATATCCGGTAATAAAGGCATACTGATAGTCCTCATTGTCGAGCCGGAAGATCACATAGGAGGCATAAAAGGGACCGAAGAAGGAAACTTTCAGATGCCCGGTGCGTTCATCATCCACAAAGACAGCGCGACCTTCTGCCTCCTCCCACGCATTCTCTTCCTCTGAATACCCACGGTTTATAACCTTGAGGCTGCCATCTTCCTGCACTTGATATTCAGCGGTTACACTGGAAAGGCCACGTTCAAAAGAATGGTCGAGCCGTGCGATTTCATACCAGGTGCCGGTATATTGGTTAACATCCAGGGTTTTTACCGGCCTGATCCCATCCGGCAACCCGGTGCAAGCTGACAGGACAAGCCCCATGGCAACCGGTATCAAAAGAGGCATAGCTTTCATTGGTCTGACCTTTAAAATAGATGGAGTAGCATCGCAGCATACAAAGGTATTTTCCTACCACCATCAGGATACGTGGTTCAGAACCATCGAGGCTAAACCTGACTATTTTTTGCGGTAAATAATCCCCGGATTGCACTGTACCATCTCGTAGAGGTGAGGCAGCCCATTGAGTGACTCAGAGGCGCCAAGAATCAGATAGCCACCGGTATTGAGCGTGGCATGTATACGCGTGAGGATGTCTTTCTTAAGTTCCGCTGAAAAGTAAATCAGGACATTACGGCAGAACACCACATCAAACTTGCCTAGCATGTAGCGCTCAAGCAGATTCAACTCTTTAAAATCCACCATAGTCTTCAGCTGCGGACGAATCTGCCAGCCGCCATTGCTTGATTGTGCGAAGAAGTTCTTTTGCCGCTCCGGCGATAAACCACGGCCAATAGCCAGCATTTCATATTCGCCACGACGGGCCACATCCAACACGCTTTTGGAAATGTCCGTAGCCGTAATTTTGATATCCGCCTTAAGTTTGCCCGGTTTCAAGCGCCGATATTCATCCACCGCCATGGCAATGGAATAAGGCTCCTGCCCCGTCGAGCAGGCGGCAGACCAAAACCTGATCGGCTGCAACTGACTGCGCTCTGCGAGCTCAGGTAGTAGTTTGTCGCTTAAAATACGGAAGGGATGATTATCGCGAAACCAGAGGGTTTCATTGGTCGTCATGGCATCCACAACAACCTCCCGCAAAGGCACTCTGCCCGGCCGCTTGAGGTGCTCAAGTAATGCGCCCAGGCTGGTCATCTGATTATCTTCAAGAATACGGCGCAGACGGCTTTTAACCAGATACTGCTTGTTCTCGCCTAACAGAATGCCACACGCATCCTGCAGGAACTTCTTGAAGGCATCGTATTCCTGGGGTGTGATATCTGATTTCATTGAATCTCTGGTGTTTGAGGATCGAGGGACCACGCCCTGTCAGGCTTGATCAAGAATTTCCATCACTCGCTCAGCGAGTTCATCCGGACTGAACTTGGCCATAAAATCATTGGCGCCCACCTTCTGTACCATTGCGTTGTTGAAGACGCCACTTAAAGAAGTATGCAACATAACGTAGAGCGCATTGATATTAGCATCACTCTTGCAGCGAGTGACCAACGTATAGCCGTCCATCTCCGACATTTCAACATCTGAAATCATCATCGAAAAATGATCCGTTGCTTTTGAACCATCGGAGGTCATTTCTTTAAGCAGATCAAGTGCCTGTTTACCATCATTTTTAGTAACAACCTTTATACCAATCGCGGTCAGACATCTCTCGATCTGGCGACGCGCTACGGTTGAATCGTCCACCACCAGAATCGGCAAGGACGCCCCCCTGTCAGTCTCGCCGCTACGGTGTAAAACTGACTCTGTAACGTTCGATTCCAGCGGAGAAACTTCTGAAAGAATCTTCTCTACATCGATAATTTCAATAATTTTGTCATCAATCTTGGTAACCGCAGTCAGGTAAACTTCTCCACCCGCACCCTTCGGAGGGGGGAGAATGTCCTCCCAGTTCATATTGATGATCCGGTCAACACCGGAGACCAGAAAACCCTGGGTTCTGCGATTGTACTCCGTGATGATAACGAAACTCGTCGAAACTTCTTCGGCAGGAATAGGGGGCATCCGAATCGCCAACCCCAGATCTATGATCGGAATAGTCTCACCCCGAATATGCGCCACGCCTCTTACCATAGCCCGGCTATTGGGAATAGAGGACAGTTTCGGACATTGCAGGACTTCTTTGACCTTGAATACGTTAATCCCATACACCTGCCGTCCACGAAGACGGAAGAGCAGAAGCTCCAGCCGGTTTTCCCCCACCAGTTGAGTGCGCTGGTTCACACTATCGAGTACACCTGCCATTTTCGGATGCTCCTGAATTTAAGCCAAATTTCACCCGGACCGGCACACATCTTGCGTGATTACGGCTATCGGGCTTTATAACCCTGCTTAACGGCAAGATCCTGACAATGTTTAACTGAAACCGGAATACGGGCCAGTGTATTGCCCTGGATACACAAAGCATAGGATAAACTTTACAAAATGCGCATCCTCACTCTAGCCGGATTCGTACTTTCGGCGCTGTTCACCCAGACCGCATTTCCTGCGGGCGGTACCTCCTCACAAGTTCTGGAAGCGGCCACCCAATTTCTCGATCAGTTCGTCGAACGACAGGCTTCGAACGGCTACAAAATCACCTACGAGCTGGGCAACCTCGATTCCCGGTTAACGCTCGCCAACTGTATTGCCGGACCAACTGTAGCGTTCAGTGGTGATCCGTGGCGTTCTACCCATCCAAGGCTGGAGATATCGTGTGAAGGTGAGCGGCCCTGGCGAATATTCCTTTCAAGCGCGCTGAAAATTACCGGTGAAGCGTTCGTGGCAGCACGACCTCTTGGTCGTGGAGACCGTTTAAGAGAGGAAATGATCAGCAGGTCTGAGGTGGTTATCAACTCGATTCGTCGGGGCGCCATAAAAAAACTCGAAGACCTGATCGGTATGGAAATCAGCCGTCCCATCAACGCAGGCACAGTTTTTACACCCGATCTAGTGTCCGCGCCAGATGCCGTATCTCGGGGAGACCATGTTATTATTATTGCCCGATCCGGTAACTTTTCAGTTCAGTCCCGCGGCAAGGCACTCGGTAACGGGCGCATCGGGGAACAGGTGAGAATTGAGAACTTGTCCTCTTCCCGAACTCTCAGAGCGAGGATCATCGGTCCGGGACGTGTCGAAGTAGTGATGTAGGGCAATTTGCGGGGCAGAATCCAACCGGTGAGCGGCAATTTATTGCCACATTACAAAGGCGTCATAAAATTTGTATGAAAATTGTTAAAGAAGGCAGAACCCCTGCCGATAGCTAATCAAATATCTCGGTTCTCGAAGATCAATAACGGCAACCTTCAAGCAGGCAGGACATGTTATGACAGTTGACTTTAATGGAATTGGTCCCGGCCAGGTCAACACCCAGAAGACCTCGACCAGTAAATCAGAGGCCAGCCAGACCAAGCCGCAGCTCTCCCCTGAAGGGGCTAAAGCTCAGGCACCCCGTGGTGAGAACGTCAGCCTCAGTGATCAGGCTAAAAATCTGAAACAACTGGAGCAGCGCCTGGATAGTTATCCGGAAATGGATGATCAGCGCATTGAAGAAATCAAAGCGGCCCTGGCGGACGGTAGTTATAAAATCGATGCGGAGAAGCTGGCCCAGAAAATGCTAGATATGGATAACAGCATTTTCGGATGAACACATTATGGCCGCAATTGACGAACTCAAGCAGTTACTCCATCAGGACGTGAGCGATCTCAACCAGCTCGCTCTCTTATTGGAAGAAGAGAAAGTAAAACTTAAAAGCTCAGACATTCGCGCCATAGAGCCTCTTACTCAGCAGAAAAACAGCATGCTGGGGCAGATCCGCGAACGCGCCAAACGGAAAATCCATGTACTGGTGGAGATGGGCTACCGTCCTGAACACGGCGAGCCTTCCCGATTCATTCGCAGCGCAGGTTTGAGCGAGCTCACGACTCTGTGGCAAGCCGCGGAGCAAGCCTTGAGCACCTGTCATGAGCGTAATCGGATTAATGGGCGCATTGTCAGCCATCTGCAAAATCGTCTGACCAAGCTCACAGATATATTCAGGGGCTCTGCGGGCCAAGCCAAACTTTACGGCTCGAGCGGACAACAAACGTCGGTTGGGCAGCGCAATATTCTGGCCAGTGCCTGACACAGAGTGATTGAAAAAGACCGGCCTGGAAACACGCCGGTCTTTTTTTCTATCAATGGTGCTGATGCCTGAGCACTCGCTGGAGCTCCCGGTCTGAGACCCAACCCGCCTGAATCAGCACTTCGCCGAGTCTCTGATCAGTTTCCCGCTGCAGGCGCAGTCCTGTTTCCAACTGATCTTCCGACAGGTAGCCACGATTAACCAGCAAACGTGTTTGAGCTTCGAATACAGGCGGGAAACTTACAAAATTTAGTCGTTAGCGCCCTCTTCCTCAGCGCCTGCCGCAGGTCAGTTCTGGTAGACTGTCGGGATACTAAAAATAGACAAACCCAGACGAATGAATTCATGAGGCAAAATCCGTGACGACCGATCAAAGGAAATGTGACCTAAAGAAGCCGGGACTGCTAACTCAGCTTCTCCTTATCAGCTTTCTCAGTTTTACCCTTCCCGCTTTTTTATTCGCAGACTCCGGGACTCAAAAGGCGAATAGTGATCTTCCCACCGTCGTGATCCAGACATCCGAGGGCACTATCCAATTACAATTGCGTCCGGATGTAGCCCCTCAAACTGTTGAAAATTTTCTGACCTATGTGGACAGCGGCTACTACGAAGGCACCATATTTCACCGGGTGATTCCCGGGTTCATGATTCAGGGTGGCGGCTTCGATGAAAATCTCAATCAGAAAGCCACCCGACCCCCGGTTCCCAACGAAGCCAAGCCCACCGCAAAAAATCTGCGAGGCACCGTGGCGATGGCACGGACGTCTAACCCGGACTCAGCCACTTCCCAGTTCTTTATCAACCTCGTCGACAATGCTTACCTGGATCCGGGTTCCCGTGGTCCGGGCTACACGGTTTTTGGACGCGTTACCTCGGGTATGGGTGTAGTTGATCAGATTGCCGGCCAGCCTACAGGTACCAGGAATGGCATGGGCGATGTACCCCGAGAAGCTATTACCATTCAGAATATTCGTCGGGCGGAAGAGTGAGTGCTATGGAGACCCCGCATTCACAAGGTTTAGTCAGAAAGGGTTTGGGCGGCCCCAGAGTCACGCCAGTAGAATTTGACTGGATTAAAGACCAGCCAATCATTCGGTCTTCCGGCGAGCAGTACCCGAACTCGACGCAAGAGTTTCTAGAGGCCGCCGAGGCGTTTATCAAAACCAACCGACTACAGGAACGATTTCGAACGCTCACACCAGGGCAATCAATCGTTATTGCAGAGGCTGTCTTTGGTGCTGGTCTGGGGTTTCTGGCTACTTGGCACGCCTGGAAAGAATCCAGCCCAGCAGCAGGTGCGGTGTTGCATTTTGTGGCGTCGACGCCTCGCCCTCTGAAGGGGGAAGATCTTCGCCGTATGCTGACACGGTGGCCTCACCTGCAACCGCTGGCTAACGAGCTTGCCGAGCATTTTCCGGCGCTGGTCGCAGGGTCGCATAGATTGGTGTTCGAGCAGGGACAAGTTCGATTAACTCTGAACTTTAGCGACCCCGTGGCAGCCTGGGCAGATATGGGATTTACTGCGGATGCCTGGTTCCTGAGCGCGACCGAACAGGACGCTGTGACCAGACCTCTCCTTCAGACCATTCGGGAACACAGTCATTCAGGTACCACCGCCTCAGTCATTGGTGCCGATAACGATACCTTGGCAACGATGGCTGAATACGGTTTTGAGGCGCAAGGGTTATTGGGCGCGGAGCACGGCCGTAATATGCGGTCGGGCAGCTTCGGGCCCGAAGCATTTTCGGGAAATCAAACCGACACTCAGCCTCCTTCCACAACCATCATTGGCGCGGGTATTGCTGGCGCGCTGCTTGCCCGTAACCTGGCGCAGCGAGGCTGGCCCGTCACTGTCCTGGAGGGTGCAACCTCCCCGGCCGCCGGAGCCTCTGGAAACCAACAGGGCGCCCTCTATGTCAAGCTGGGGGTTGACTATAATGCCCAAAGCCAACTTGCCCTCTCAGCTTTGCTCCATAGCCAACGCTTCTATCGCCAACTGAGCTTCCCGTGCTGGCATGCAAGTGGCCTCCTTCAGTTGGCCTGGAGCCCGGAAGAAGCTGACAGACAGCGCCGTTTCTGTGAGCGCAATGATTATCCGAGCGATGTTCTTCGACCGGTTGGTCAGGAAGAAGCGCGGCATCTCAGCGGGGCGGCCGTCCCAACCGGAGGTCTCTGGTATCAGAACAGTGGCTGGCTTGAGCCTGCACGACTTTGCGAACAGCTACTGGATCATCCGTTGATTAGTCTTCGCTTCGGATTTCAGGTAACACGCCTTATGCCCTGCAACGGCCGCTGGCATGTTTCCGGTTTGGGTAAAGCAGAGATTGCCACCGGGCGAGTTGTTCTTTGTGCTGGGCATCAAATACCCAAATTGTTGCCGGTTTTTGGTGATTTCCGCTTCAAAAGCATCCGGGGCCAGGTCACCTCGTTGACAGAAGAAACCCTGAAGGCGCCAACCGCCGTGATTTGTGGTCCCTGCTATCTGAACCCCGTCCATCAGGGCCAGTGCCTGACCGGTGCAACGTTCGACCTCCGAGATTCCTCACCGGAACTCAAGGTCAGTAGCCATGAGGAAAACCTGGATCAGTTGGGTCTCATTGTGCCGCAGTTATGGACAGGCGTCCGGCCTGCGCCAGAGGGTCTGGACGGAAGGGTCGCGTTCCGATGCACTACCCATGACTACCAGCCGGTGGCTGGCCCGCTTACCGACCAATCGGGTCAGGTACTCGAGGGCATAGATTTGCTAACAGGTTTCGGTAGCAAAGGCCTCGCCTACGCACCATTACTGGCTGAATATCTGGCCGATTACATTACCGGCCAACCCAGTGCATTACCCGACTCGCTGGCCTCACGGGTGCATCCGGACCGGTGCCGCTCGCCAGTACAACAGAAAACTGCCTGACCAGTCTCGTTAAAACAGCTTGAGTTTCACAAGGGGCAGCCGATATCCTGATATCAGCCCTATTTGTGTGGACATACCATGCCAATTTTTGTGAGCGAACCCGGCCGACCCCAAGGAACCCGTCTCCCCGAGGTATTTCGTGGGTCCCGGGTTGGGGCAATTAATGGTAGTAGTGAGTCCCACCGCATTGATCCGAAATATAATGCTTCGACCGACGCCGCCTTACTGAACGCCCAGCAGGCCACGGCTAAACGCGCATTTGAAGAATATAGCGAAACCATGGACAGCGGGCCAGAGAGTGAGCGGGCTTACCTGCCGGTTTCGAGGTTATGTACGCCCGCCCTGTTCACGCTACCGGCTTCCGCCACCATGGCCGATGCAATGCAAGAAATGGATCAGCATGGCGTGCACCACCTTGTAATTCTTGCAGAAGAGGTCGTTGCGGGTCTGGTGGACTGGCGCTGGATACTCGAATGGCTGCAAGTCCATGGCATTGCAGCCCAAAGCGACAGTTTCACTCACATTGAGTTGCCCGCCTTCCTGACTGCCACACCGGAAACCGATGCCCACAAGCTGGCTCGGCATATGTTGGCACACCGACTGAATGCTGCCCTGGTAATTGATCTTCAAGGACAACCTTCCGGAATTGTGACCAGCACGGATTATCTCAGGCTCTATGCCGATGCAAGCGGTAAAGGGGAAAGCGTTTAAACCCTAAGGAGCCTCTGATTGACGCAGCGTCCAACTGAATGGCTTAGGTGGCACCATGATTTTCGAGGAACCTCACGAACTCAGCGTCATCCAGCGTTTTAACGCCCAATGCCTCCGCTTTCGTCAGCTTTGAGCCAGCAGCCTCCCCGGCAACCAGGCACGTCGTCTTTGCAGAAACACTGCCAGCCACCTTGGCTCCCAACGATTCCAGTCGGGCTTTGGCTTCTTCCCGGGTCATCCTGGGGAGGCTTCCGGTGAGCACCCAGGTTTGGCCTTTCAGTGGGCACTCCGACGCTGTAATTGTCTCAGACTGCCATTCGACGCCCGCACTCTTCAGAGCGTCAATCGTCTCCTGATTATGGGGTTGATCAAAAAAACTTCGTACATGCCCCGCCACGATCGGGCCAACATCCGGCACTGATTGCAGCGACTCTTCCGATGCCTCGCTGATCGCCTCAAGCGTGCCAAAATGACTGGCCAATGATTTGGCCGTTGCTTCTCCAACCTCCCGGATACCCAGGGCATAGATAAACCGCCAAAGCACCGGACGGCGGGAGGATGCAATGGCATTGACCAGATTGTCCGCTGATTTGTCCCCCATTCTTTCAAGACTTTTCAGGTCATCCCTTGTGAGGTGGTACAGGTCGGCAACCGTATTAACCATGCCCTTCTCAACCAGAATGTCGATCCACTTGTCTCCCAACCCTTCTATATCCAGGGCTTTGCGGGACGCATAATGTTTGATTGCTTCCTTACGCTGGGCCGCACAATAAAGACCGCCAGAGCAACGAGCGACCGCCTCACCTTCAATCTGTACTACGTCCGAGCCACAGACCGGACAGTGGCTCGGACGTTTTATACTCTGTGCATCTGCAGGACGGCGTTCTGTCAGAACTTTTATAACCTGGGGAATCACGTCACCGGCACGGCGCACGAACACCGTGTCACCAATACGGACATCCAGTCGTTCCACCTCGTCCATATTGTGAAGTGTGGCATTACTGACGGTAACCCCTCCAACAAATACCGGGTGCAGTCGTGCAACCGGGGTAACGGCACCGGTGCGGCCGACCTGAAACTCTACGCCCTCAATCACTGTCAGCTCTTCCTGAGCCGGAAATTTCTGGGCAATGGCCCAGCGCGGTGCGCGGGAGACAAAGCCCAGCGATCGCTGAAGCGAAAAATCGTTGACCTTGAAAACAATGCCATCGATGTCATAGGGAAGCTGTTGCCGCTTTTCCATCAGTGCCTGGTAGGCCTCAAGACACTCTTCCGCACCGTCCGCTTTTCGCATCTCGCTATTGATCCGAAATCCCCATCGCTGAATGAGTTTCAGGCAATCCCAATGGTTATCCGGTAGATCCTGATCCTCAAGCACAGCCACGCTATACCCACAAAGCTCCAGAGGTCTGCGAGCTGTTATTTTTGGATTTTTCTGGCGTAAACTGCCGGCTGCAGCATTGCGCGGATTAACGAAGGTTTTTTCGCCCCGATCTGAAAGCCGCGAGTTGAGCGCAGCAAATCCCGCGAGAGGCATATAAACCTCGCCCCGCACCTCCACCAGATCGGGAAATCCCTTGCCTCGTAAACGCAGCGGCACCGAGGGAATCGTTCGAATATTAGCGGTAATATCTTCGCCAGCGTAACCGTCGCCCCGGGTGGCTGCTCGAGTCAGCAACCCCTTTTCGTAATGCAGACTGACCGCAAGCCCGTCAAGTTTGGGTTCACAGACGTACTCAATCGGACCATCTGTTTTCAGCCGATCTTTCACACGTCTGTCAAAATCTCTCAGTTCATCCTCACCGAATGCATTATCGAGGGATAGCATTGGCAGCCTGTGTACGACCTCTTCGAAGGTCGTTTCAACACCGTTGCCGACGCGCCGTGTTGGTGAATTCGGTGCCACCAGGTCCGGATGCTCAGCTTCAAGTCCCAGCAGTTCACGGAACAGGCGATCATACTCCGCATCTGGAACCCGGGGGTCATCCAACACGTAATATCGGTAGTTGTGATCATTGAGCTGTTCACGCAATGTTTCTATTCGTTGGGAGACCGATGTCGTGTTAGCCATACTTGCCTGTGCCTCACTCAACAAAAAAATGCCCGGCGTACCGGGCATGGCTGACAGTTCTCACTGCGTGCTCAAACCCGCTGGGCGTGGTGCTTCCGCTCATATTCCCGGATCCGTTGACGACAGTGTTCTATAGTCTGGGGTGTCATCACGCTACGCCGTTCGTCTTTTAATTCACCACCCAGATTTCGCACCACGCACTGGGCAGTTCCAAGCATAAAATCAAAGGCCTGCATGGCATTATTGGGGCCGGGGAGACTCATAAAAAAACTGATACCCGGAGTCGATATTCCGGCAATTTCATCAGGCCGGAAGGTGCCTGGCTCTACAGCGTTGGCGACACTGAACTGAACCGGGCTATAGGTGTCGGACTCTTCGTGTCGGTGATATATATCCAGATCACCGTGCTCCAGACCACAGGCCTCAAACAGCTTTTTAAGATCTGGTCCGCTGAAAGCCTGACTCGGCTTCGATAACACATTGATCACCACAACCTCCTGGGCTTCCGGGCGATTAGCACCCGCAAGTGGCTGATCGGATTGCGCCCGTGTTGTTCGTCGTGCGGTGTCCTCTTCCACTTCCGATGTTACAACAGGGGGCGTTGCATCAACGGGATCGGCGGGTTCATCAGCATCAGAAGTTGTCTCAGTGGCCTGGCGCTCGTCGCCAGCGGCACGGGCCTCACCCAGAATACCATCATCGATATCGGGTTCATCATCGATAGCACCCCAGCCTGACTCGGTATTCTCTGCCTCATGCGGCGATTCGTACGCGTCGCCCTCTGGTGCATAGACAGCCTGGTCAGTTTCGGCATCATCGACATCGTAGGCATCAGGCTCTACGGACGGCTTTTCCGTTTTGGCCCCGGGTTTAGAGGAGACCACGGGTCGTGTCGGCTTGGGCTCGGGGTTAGCGAAGCGGGTTTTTCCGTGGCTTTTGAGGTACCCCCTCTCCTGCAATGTGTCCCGCGTGATAGGTCGGGCACCGCCGTTCGGCAACTCAGGATTAAATTCTTTTTCCAGTGGTGACTCCTCAAGCTCATCCGCACCCATACCGGCCGATATTTCCACGGCGTCTTTGCGGGCACGGCGCATGCGACGGAGTCCATCAATCACAATGGCCAGAATAACCAGGGTACCTATGGCAATTAACCATTCCCTAAGAGACATAATCATGCAGTCCTGTGTGCGAGTCGCGTAACGTCGTTACTCTATGCAATGCCGCTGCTTAATACAACGCGGTGCCAGCTAACATGGCCTTTTTGTCACTTTTCCATGCTAACAAATCGAAGCCCGGTTGTTCACATTTCGGCCAGTGCGGTCGCTTCTTCAACATCTACTGAAACCAGGCGTGAACAGCCGGGTTCATGCATTGTCACACCCATCAACTGAGCTGCCATTTCCATGGCGATTTTGTTGTGGGTGATATAGATAAACTGGACCTGGTTCGACATCTCTTTCACCATATTGGCGTATCTCGCCACGTTGGCGTCATCCAGTGGCGCATCTACCTCGTCCAGCATACAGAAAGGCGCCGGATTAAGCTGGAATATCGAAAAAACCAGGGCAATAGCGGTCAGGGCCTTCTCGCCACCGGATAGCAGGTGGATCGTGCTGTTTTTCTTGCCGGGCGGACGCGCCATGATGGCCACGCCGGTCTCCAGAAGATCTTCTCCGGTGAGTTCGAGGTAGGCGTTACCACCCCCGAAGACTTTTGGAAACAGGGCCTGCAAACCGTCGTTGACCTTGTCAAAGGTTTCCCTGAACCGTTGCCGGGTTTCCCGGTCTATCTTGCGGATGGCGTTGTCCAGAATATCCAGGGCTTCGACCAGGTCTTCGTGTTGGCTGTCCAGGTAGTTTTTGCGTTCACTCTGTACCTGGTATTCCTCGATAGCCGCCAGGTTGATCGCACCAAGGCGCTGGATGCGGCCCGCGATCTTTTCCAGTTCTTCTTCCCAGCTAGACTCAGTGGCCTCGGGGGGCATAGCCCCGAGCACGGTTTTGAGGCTGGCGTCCAGCTCCCTCAACTGCTCTAGGTAATTGCCTGAACGAATTTCCAGAGCCTGGGATTCCATCTTGCACTTCTCGAGAGTCTGCCGGATATCCTGAAGGACATGCTCTGCCCTGCTCCGACCCTGCTCTTTCTCCCGAACTTCCCGGTCGATGTCTTCCAGGGCATCCCGGGCAGCAGAGAGTTTATCCTCCTCTGCCAGGCGGCGATCAAGAAGGCCCTCCAGTTGCATCTGAAGATCCTCCACTGGCTCTTCAGCGCTTTCCCGCCCTTCCTGGAGCATATCCACACGTTCTTCCAGTCGCTCCCGCTGTAACTGCATGCGGTCAAGAGTCTGGCGCAACCCGTCGCGCTGACTGGTGAGTGTATGTACCTGCAATTGTAATTGGTGGGCATGGTCACGATCATGCCGTGCCTGTTGTCGCAGATGGTCGAGACTCTCTCTCAGGGTGTCACGCCGAGCCAAAAGGACTTCCTTTTCTTCCTCGTTATCTTCGGTTCGGGAGAGCGCTTCTTGCCATTCAAAACGAGCGTCGGCCAACAATTCCTGCTGTTCCGCTAACTGTTCGCCGACATCGGCGACATCATCGACGATGCGATGCAGGCGTGCATCAATCTGTTCAGCCCGTGCTTTGAGGCCACTGATTCGTGAGGTCAGCTCTCCAAGCGACCGCTCTGCATCGCCCAGCGTTTTACGGGCATCATCCTGTTCAGTTTCGGCGAAGGCTGTTTGCTCTTCCAGCTTTCCCAGCCGGGCAAGTTGTTGCTCAAGTTCGCTCGCCGCATTTTCATAGTCGGCTTGCAGCTGCGATACCTTTTGCTGACGCTCGAATACTCCGATCTGACCCGCCTCGGACAGCGGCATTCGCAGCCAATGACGGCCAAGCCAGACACCGTCCGGGGTGAGGATGCTGCCGGAAGGAGCAAGCTGTGTTCGAAGTCTCAGCGCCTCATCCAGTGACTCAGCAGTTTTTATAGCATCGAGCAGGTCGCTGAAGCCGCTGGCATTTTTCACCTTGGAGTTGAGTGTCGAGCTGTCTCTTTCCAATGACCTTTGCCCAGCACCGGATTCTACTAAAGACGCACCTTTCGGAGCCGACGACAGAGCCTCTGTGAGGTCCGTAATGTTCGAAACACAAAGACTCTGGGACAGATGCCCCAACACCTGTTCAACGGCGAATGACCAGCGCGGGTCGATACTCATTTCCTTCGCTATCCGGGGTTGCTCACCAAGACCATAGCGGGCCAACCAGGTCTGCAGGTCGTCATCCTGTCCACCCATCTGCTCGTCGAGCATGGCTTGCTGGGAGGCCATGCTGGCCTTCAGCGTCTGGACATTCTGGCGCTTTTCAGAGACTTGGAAGTCAGCGTCTTTTTGTTGCTGGCGGGCGTCCTGTAAGCGACTCTGAATGGCATCAATGCGCTCACCTGCCTCTTCCCGTTGCAAGCTGGCAATCTGTTCTTGCTCAATTAATCCCTCAAGCTCTTCCCGATCGAGCTGCCCTTCCAACAGAGCTTTTTCGTCGTCGAGACGCTGTTGTCGACTGATTAGACGTTCAATGGTTTCTTCCAGAGAGCGAATTCGGGACTGGGCGAGTTCTGCCTGACGGCGTGCTTCTGAAGACCGATTGCTGAATGTCTCCCAGGCTTGCTGCCATTCATTCATTGACTGTTCGGCTTGCTGCAGTTGCTCTGCGGACTGCTCCGAGTGTTCTGTCAGGGCTTCCTGCTCCGGCCCGAGCATGGAAATCTCTTCCTGGATACCGTTGAGCTTGGTTTCATCTTGCTCAAGTTCCCGGGCCAGTTCGCGCTGATTCGCCATGGCCTGATCAAGTTCGGCAGCCATTTGTCGACCACGCTCACGCTGATGCTCGAGGCTCTGCTCGATACGGGCAATATCGGCGCCTGCCTCATAATAGCGGGCCTGGGCTTTGTTAAAATGTTCCGTTCGCTCTTGATGGCCTCCCCGCAGAGATTCCAGAGAAGTTTCCAGATTGATCCGTTCGGTCAGTATTTTTTCCAGCTCAAGTTCTGTCTCACGAATTCGGGTTCGTGCAACTTGCAGCTCGGTATCCAGTGTCTGCCAGCGCAGCACAATCAACTCGGCTTTTTTCTGTCGTTCTTCGTGTTTGAAGGTTTTGTACTTCTCAGCAGATTGGGCCTGGCGTTGCAGGTGTTGAAGCTGACGCTCCAACTCTTCTCGCAGATCGGTCAGTCGCTCCAGGTTTTCCTGGGTCCGCCGCATGCGGCTTTCGGTCTCTTTGCGGCGCTCTTTGTACTTGGAGATTCCCGCTGCTTCCTCGATATAGATCCGAAGCTCTTCCGGCTTGGCTTCAATCAAGCGGGAGATCATGCCCTGCTCAATGATGGCATAGCTTCGGGGCCCCAGGCCGGTCCCCAGAAACAAATCGGTGATGTCACGGCGCCGACATTTGGTACCGTTCAGGAAGTAGTCAGACTGACCTTCTCTGGATACGCGTCTTTTAACCGAAATCTCGTTGAACTTGGCAAACTCGCCTGGTGCTGCGCCACTGGTGTTATCAAAAATCAGCTCAATGAATGCTTGCCCGACTGGCTTGCGCGCGCTGGAACCGTTGAAGATGACGTCGGTCATGGACTCACCGCGCAGGTACTTTGCTGAACTTTCGCCCATGACCCAGCGCACAGCATCGATGATGTTGGATTTACCACAGCCGTTAGGCCCGACGACGGCGGTCATATTGGAGGGGAATGGCACCGTGGTTGGGTCAACAAAGGACTTGAAGCCCGCCAGTTTGATCGATTTCAGGCGCATTATGTAATCAGTTCGTTCGCTCTACGGGTCCAAGAAAACGGCTTGTCCGGTCTGGCAATGTCAGGCCGACTCCGCCTGTCCAAGAATACTGAGTACCTGGCGGCGTTGATTCCTGGATGCGTTCACCGGGGGCCAAGTGTCCGGTAATAATTCTTTGCCCCAAATGCTGGGCAAATTGCTCCGACAGACTTTCTGGCGCCCAGAATCTCATAGCTGCCTTCATTCAGGGTAATTCGGCCATGGCCTGCAGGTCGCGAAGTGTATCACAACCGTCGCAGTACCCGAGTGCCTTCACATTGAGAGCCCTACATTAACTGAGCAGACGGTGCCGATTCGAAGACGAAAAAATGACAACTCGGCGGGAAGTATTAAACCCAGATCAAGCTACATGCCATATTATAATGATATTAATAAAGTTTATTAAAACGGCATTATTATTGCATTATCCGAGCGAAAAGCGTTATTCACCCGGAGAACAGGCAATGTCAGGCAACACGACTCCTTTTACTGCTCTAAAAGGCGATCAGCCCCGCAAGCTCGCCGCCCTGCGTAAAGCCAGCACCCAATGGCAGGAAGCGGACGATGTCTTCAGCCGGTTGGCCCGGAGAATGACTACATCACTTTCACTGGAAGCATTGGTCGCCATCTTTGCCGACGAACTTGCTCAGGTCATATCCTATGATCACCTGATGTATCGCAATACCGTCGGTTCCCAGGAATTTGTTTATGCATCAGGTATGGGCGGGCAGCACCGTTGTGATTTCAGACTCACCCTGGAAGGGGTCAATTACGGTGGGTTGACGCTTACCCGCCGGAACCGGTTCTCCGAGGAGGAACTCGAGGGGGTCGAACATTTGCTGGCCGTGGCGATCTGCCCCATCAGGAACGCCTGCCAATACACAGCGGTTCAGCAGGCGGCTCACACCGATGCTCTGACCAACATTCCCAACAAAAGGGCCCTTGATCTTGCCCTTACCAAAGGTTGCTACCTGAGCAACCGGCACGGTGATGACTACACTTTGATTCTGTGCGATCTCGACAATTTCAAGATCGTAAATGACACCCATGGCCACGTGGTGGGGGACTTCTTCCTGCAGGCAGTGGCAAAGGCGTTGGCCAAGGCTACTCGCAACAGCGACAGCTTGTATAGATTCGGGGGTGAGGAGTTTGCCGTTATCCTGCCTCATACCGAGGTAACCGAAGCTCGCCTGGTTGCTGACCGCATTCGGGAGTTTATCGGTCAAATCTTAGTGAACTGCGGTGACACCAATGTGACAACCACGGCGAGTGCCGGTGTCGCGATGCGTCAAAAGGGAGAAACGCCCCTTGAGTGGCTTGCCCGAGCCGATGACGCCCTATACCACGCCAAAGACCAGGGCAGAAACTGTACCCGGGTTGCCGATTTCATCAATAGCAAAGCCTGAGCCCACCCTCTAAGCCTGGCGCCTGAGCGGCATTCAGGCTCCAACGCCAGGGTTATCTCTTACGCGCAGGTTTTCGGTCCGCTGGCGCCTTGGTGCCACTGACCTGCCATTTGCTGCCTCGACCTTTCTTTACCGGCCTGGAAGGTTGCTTACGTTGCTTGCGTTCGTGTACGGCCGCCTCTCCCGGCGTCTTTTTGGGCAAGGTGATAGAGGGCAAATCTACCGCTTTACTCAGCGCATCGACGGATCTCTGATCCAATTCTTCCCATTTCCCCACGCTCAGGCGACTGGGCATAAAGGCTGGCCCATAGCGTACCCGCTTGAGACGTGACACCTGTACACCCTGAGATTCCCACAACCGGCGAACTTCCCGGTTGCGACCCTCAAACAAGGTTACGTGGAACCAGCGATTGATGCCCTTACCCCCAGCTGAGGTAATGTCTGAGAAGCGCGCGACCCCATCTTCCAGCAAAACGCCATCGTGCATGCGTTGAAGCATTGCGTCCTCGACCTCCCCGAACACGCGCACAGCGTACTCTCGATCAATCTGGCGGGACGGGTGCATCAGACGGTTGGCCAACTCACCATCGGTTGTGAACAGCATTAATCCGGTGGTATTAATGTCGAGGCGCCCAATCGCTATCCATCGGTGCTCTTTGAGTTTGGGCAGACTATCGAACACGGTCGGACGGCCCTCCGGGTCGTTTCGGGTGGTGACCTCTCCCTCGGGCTTGTTGTACATTAATACTCTGCGAACCGTCTCGGCAGCAGAAGCTGTTTCAAGCCTGCGACCGTCAAGCTCGATCCGGTCACTCACCGTGACTTTCTGACCAGGCTCGGCAACGTGGCCGTTGACCGTAACCCGGCCTTCTTCTATCCAGCCTTCAACTTCTCGGCGCGAGCCTGCACCGGCGCGGGACAGCAACTTCTGCAAGCGCTCCGGTTCTACGTTAGTAGCGGTAGCCGTTCTTCTCGGGCGGCTATGTGGGCGTTCTGACGCCATTACTGGTTCCTTTTGGTTCAGCTGACCAAATGGTCAGTGAAATGTTTGATCATGAGTATCGTTGATGGCCGATTCAGAATCGTTGACGGGTTCATCGTCCGACTCTGCATTACCAGAGGGCGGCGACTCGAACTCAATTTCGGCCTGCATGGTTTTTTCGATTTCGCGGCCAATTTCATCGAGGTCTCTTACTTCGGATAAAGGCGGCATTTTATCAAGACTGGTCAGGTTGAAGTAATCGAGGAACTGCTTCGTGGTTGCGTACATTGCTGGCCGACCGGGAACATCTCGATGACCCACCACCCGCACCCATTCACGTTCTAAAAGCGTCCGGACGATATTGCTGCTCACGGTGACGCCACGAATATCCTCAATTTCACCCCGGGTGATCGGTTGACGGTAAGCCACCAGAGCAAGTGTTTCCAGTAACGCCCGGGAGTAACGCTGGGGCTTTTCTTCAAACAATTTAGCGACCCAGGGAGCAAACTCCTGGCGCACCTGAAACCGGTAGCCACTGGCGACCTTCATCAATTCAAACCCACGACCTTCACAGGCTTGTTCAAGCTGGAACAGGACATGTTCCATGATTTGCCGTGTCGGCCGCTCGTCTTCATCAAACAGTTCGCGAAGTTGTTCAAGCGCCATGGGCTTGCCCGCGGCGATCAACGCAGCCTCGACAATGGCCTGGAGACGATGAATATGTTCCTCGTTCATAACACCCCGGAGTCATGGGAATACAGAGTTCGTAACGGTTGCGGTAGAGGGAATACCCTCAACAAACAGCCCGAGCCCTGATATGAATAGAACCAAGCACTTCAGCCTGAACGATGTCGATTAACTGTTCCTTGATCAATTCAAGTGTGGCGATAAATGTGACCACAACACCTAAACGCCCCTCCTCGACCGAGAACAGGCTTTCAAAACTGACAAACTGATCACCTTGCAGAGCCGCCAGGATGGAGGACATCCGCTCCCGGGTCGATAGACGCTCTCTTTCAACATGGTGACTGGTAAAAAGATCCGCTCGCTGAAGCACACCCTGCAAGGCCAACAACAACTCCTCGAAACCCACATCCGGTGGAGCCTGGGTAGTCGCCAACGTTGGCAAAGCTGCGTTTCCGGCATAGGTATCCCGCTCCATCCTCGGCAAGCTGTCGATATCTTCCGCTGCCTGCTTGAAACGCTCGTATTGCTGGAGACGACGTATTAACTCCGCGCGCGGATCGAGGTCCTCATCGTCGTCTGTTTCTTGCCTCGGTAACAGCATGCGGGATTTTATCTCCGCCAGCGTAGCCGCCATAACCAGATACTCAGCCGCAAGCTCAAATCGCATCGCCTCAACTGCACCGATATAATCCATGTACTGGCGAGTGATCTCACTGACATCAATATCCAGGATATTCATGTTTTGTCGACGAATAAGGTACAGCAGTAAATCCAGCGGGCCCTCAAAGGCTTCGAGAAAGACAGCCAGCGCATCAGGCGGGATGTACAGATCTTTCGGCATATCCACAAAGGCTTTACCAGACACCTTCGCAACCGGGGATACCGCAGCCGTTACGACCGTGCTGTACCCCGTGTCCAGAGTCTCGCCACTTGTGTCATCCGTCATGGAATTACCTGCCTCGACCTTAACGGATCAACGATACCGAAGACCCATCGCGGCTCTCACTTCCTCAAGTGTATCCCGGGCCGCATCGCGGGCCTGCTCACATCCTTCGTCGATGATGGAGCGAACCAGATCAGGATTGCCTTCATATTCCCGGGCGCGCTCATGCAACGGCCGCTGTTCCTCAACAATGGCGTCGATCACCGGCTTCTTGCAGTCCAGGCAACCAATGCCAGCACTGCGACAGCCCTTTTGTACCCATTCCTGAGTGTCATTATCCGAGTAAACTTTGTGGAGTCCCCACACGGGGCACTTTTCGGGCTCTCCCGGATCGGTGCGACGCACTCGCTGAGGGTCTGTTTGCATCGTCCGGATCTTTTGGGCGACGGTATCAGGCTCTTCCCTCAAACCGATGGTGTTACCGTAGGATTTGGACATCTTCTGTCCGTCCAGCCCAGGCATTTTGGAATCCGGCGTTAGCAGTGCCTGAGGTTCTGGCAGGATAACCTTACCGCCACCTTCGATATAACCGTAAAGCCGTTCGCTATCGCCCATGGAAATATTCTGCTGCTCTTTTAACAGCGCGCGGGCGGTCTCGAGGGCTTCCATATCTCCACCCTCCTGATAACGCTTCTTCAGGCTACGGTAGAGCTTGGCGTTCTTCTTACCCATTTTGACGATGGCGCCTTCAGCCTGCTCCTCAAAACCAGGTTCACGGCCATACAAATGGTTAAAACGGCGAGCGATCTCCCGGGTGATCTCTACATGGGAGACCTGATCTGCCCCGACCGGGACGCGGCCTGCACGATAAACCAGAATATCGGCACTTTGCAGTAGCGGGTAACCCAGGAAACCGTATGTCGCCAGGTCCTTTTCCCGCAATTTCTCCTGCTGATCCTTATAGGTCGGAACCCGCTCGAGCCAGCCAAGAGGGGTAATCATCGACAACAGAAGATTGAGCTCAGCGTGTTCGGGCACACGGGATTGAATAAACAGCGTGGCGGAGCCAGGATTTACCCCGGCCGCAAGCCAATCGATCACCATATCCCATACGCTGGACTCGATCATCGACGGATCATCGTAATTCGTAGTCAACGCATGCCAGTCAGCGACAAAGAAAAAGCATTCGAATTCATGCTGGAGTTTAACCCAGTTTTTAAGCACACCATGATAGTGACCAAGATGCAGTTTGCCGGTTGGTCGCATCCCGGACAGCACCCGTTGCTGGGAATCTACAGAACTCAAAGCATGAACTCCTTTCGTATCAGATAGTATGGGTCATCATAAAAGAGACTGGACGGTGATTATAGACTCATGTGCAGACAAGGTTAACGTAAATACAAAAAACCCCCGTAGTCCAGCCGAACCGGACCCGGGGGTTTTCAATTGAAAGAGCGACTTACCAGCCAGTCACTTCCTTCAGCGCCTTGCCAATCTCGGCGAGACTACGCACGGTTTTGACGCCGGCATCTTCCAGAGCTGCGAATTTTTCATCCGCAGTGCCTTTACCACCAGCGATGATAGCCCCTGCATGGCCCATACGCTTGCCTGGAGGTGCAGTAACACCGGCAATGTAGGAAACAACCGGCTTGGTAACATTGGCCTTGATGAACGCAGCCGCTTCTTCTTCTGCATTACCGCCGATTTCACCGATCATGACAATGGCTTCGGTTTGCGGGTCATCCTGCAGCAATTGCAGAATATCGATAAAGTTAGAGCCCGGAATTGGGTCACCACCAATACCGACACAGGTAGATTGACCAAAACCAAAATCAGTGGTCTGTTTAACCGCTTCGTACGTCAGGGTACCGGAGCGGGAAACAATGCCTACCTTACCCGGCTTGTGGATATGCCCAGGCATGATGCCGATCTTGCTTTCACCCGGCGTGATCACGCCCGGACAATTTGGACCAATCATCCGTACACCTTTGCGATCGACATATTCTTTCGCATAGAGCATATCAATCGTCGGGATGCCTTCGGTGATACACACGATCAGTTCAATACCAGCATCTGCCGCTTCGACAATCGCATCTTTGCAGAACGGAGCAGGAACGTAGATAACCGTTGCTGTGGCGCCGGTTTTCTCCACGGCATCACGTACAGTATTGAACACGGGAAGACCCAGGTGCTCTGTGCCACCTTTGCCGGGGCTTACGCCGCCAACCATCTGGGTTCCGTAAGCAATGGCTTGTTCGGAATGGAATGTACCCTGCGCGCCGGTGAAGCCCTGACAGATTACCTTGGTGTCTTTATTAATCAGGATGCTCATTACTTACCCCCTGCGGCTTTAACGACTTGTTCTGCGGCATCCGCCAGGCTGGTGGCGGCGATGATGTTGAGGCCGCTGTCCGCGAGCACCTGGGTGCCAAGCTCAGCGTTGTTGCCTTCAAGACGAACCACAACTGGCACCTTGACGCCCACATCTTTCACTGCACCGATAATGCCTTCAGCGATCATGTCACAACGGACGATACCGCCGAAAATGTTCACCAGAACTGCCTTGACGTTTTCGTCAGACAGGATGATTTTGAACGCCTCAGTCACTCGATCTTTGGTAGCACCGCCGCCAACATCCAGGAAGTTAGCCGGTCGGCCCCCACTAAGCTTGATGATGTCCATGGTGCCCATGGCAAGGCCCGCGCCGTTAACCATACAACCGATGTTGCCTTCAAGGGCAACGTAGTTCAGCTCCCACTTGGCAGCGTCAGCCTCACGGGAATCTTCCTGTGAGGGATCGTGCATGTCGCGAAGTTTAGGCTGACGGTAAAGTGCATTGCCGTCCACGCCGATCTTGGCGTCCAGGCAATGAAGATCACCCTTATCTGTAATAACCAACGGGTTAATTTCGAGCAGCGCCAGGTCATAGTCTTCAAACAGTTTTGCCAGGCCCATAAAAATCTTGGTGAACTGCTTGATCTGATCGCCTTTCAAACCCAGCTTGAATGCCAGTTCGCGGGCTTGGTAAGGCTGCGCACCCACTAATGGATCAACGGTCGCTTTGAGAATCTTCTCTGGCGTTTCTTCTGCCACTTTCTCGATCTCAACGCCACCTTCAGTCGACGCCATGAACACAATACGACGGGTTCCACGATCAACTACTGCACCCAAGTACAGTTCCTGATCAATATCGGTCAGGGACTCGACCAGGATCTTGCTTACCGGCTGGCCATGCTCGTCTGTCTGATACGTCACCAGGTTCTTGCCGAGCCATTTTTCAGCAAACGCGCGAATGTCATCTTTATTGTCCAACAGCTTGACGCCGCCAGCTTTACCTCGACCACCTGCGTGAACCTGAGCTTTAACAACCCAGCGATCACCGCCAATTTTATCAGCTGCCGCTGCTGCTTCGTCAGGAGTATCGCAAGCGATACCCTTAGAAACCGGCAAACCGTATTCAGCGAATAGCTGTTTGCCTTGATATTCGTGCAAATTCATAACAATTGTCCCGCTTGTAAATGAAACGTCTGTTCCTGTGCGAAAGGATGAACTGCTGCATCCCTTTGCTTACCAAGTCTGTCTTATTTTTTCTTACGACGGTTGGCGATGTGAATCGCACCATCGTTAACAGCCAGAGCCGCTTCGTGAACCGACTCAGATAACGTCGGATGTGCGAAGCAGGTCAGCGCCAGGTCTTCCGCACTGGAGCCGAACTCCATGGCTATCACACCCTGAGCCACTATTTCAGATGCCTGGGGGCCCGTTACATGGAAGCCCAGAATGCGGTCAGTCTTCTCGTCGGCAATAATTTTCACCAGGCCTGAAGCCGAGTTAGCAGCCATGGCACGACCATTGGCGGCAAACGGGAACGTACCGACTTTATAGGCATCACCATCAGCCTTTACCTGCTCTTCTGTTTTGCCCACCCAGGCAACTTCCGGGAAGGTGTATATAACGTTAGGGATGCAATCGTAATTGACCTGTGGTTTGTGACCCGCGATCCGCTCGGCCACCATAATGCCTTCTTCGGAGGCTTTATGAGCCAGCATCGGGCCTCTTACCACGTCCCCAACAGCCCAAACGCCCGGCGCATCGGTCTGACAGGTATCATCAACAAAAATAAAGCCGCGTTCATCAAGATTAACACCGGCATCTGCCGAAAGCAGATTATCGGTGTAGGGGCGACGCCCCACGGCAACGATCAGCTTGTCAAATTTCTGCTCTTGTTTGCCGCTGGCATTTTCATAGTTCACATAGACCAGTTTGCGTTTAACTTCAGCACCGGTCATGCGGCTCCCCAGCTCTATCTGCAACCCCTGCTTCTTGAATTGCTTCAGAGCATCTTTTGCCACCTGCTGATCTACCACCGGCAGGAACGAATCCTGTGCTTCAATGACGGTAACTTCAGAACCAAGGCGGGCCCAGACACTACCGAGTTCGAGACCGATGACGCCCGCACCGATAACACCGAGACGTTTCGGCACTTCGTCAAACTCAAGCGCACCTTCAGAATCCACGATATAACCTTCTTTGAAAGGCGCGGGCGGAATCTGAATGGGCTTGGAGCCGGTGGCGATAATCACGTTCTCGGCTTCATATACCTGCTTATTATTGTCACTGTCGGTCACTTCAATCTGGCGGTTAGCCAGCAATTTCCCATGACCCTGAATAGTGGTAACACCGTTGGACTTGAATAGCCCGGCAATACCACCCGTCAGTTGCTCTACGATGCCGGATTTCCGCTCCATCATCTTGGCGATATCGATCTTGACATCCTTCGCCATGATGCCCTGATCGGCAAAGCCATGGTTGGCTTCCTCGAACTTGTGGGAAATTTCCAGCAGCGCCTTCGACGGAATACAACCTACGTTCAGGCAGGTACCCCCCAGTTTGTGCTTACCGTCTTTTGAAATCCATGATTCTACACAGGCAGTTTTCAAACCTAACTGAGCTGCTTTGATGGCCGCTACGTAGCCGCCAGGGCCAGCACCAATGACGATGACGTCGTACTTATCAGACATGTTTTATCCCGTTTTCTGATTCGTTGAGTGGCAGATTCAGACGTCCAGCAGAATACGCGCCGGATCTTCCACCATATCCTTGATTGCCACCAGGAACTGAACGGCTTCTTTACCGTCAATCATCCGGTGATCGTAAGACAGCGCCAGATACATCATTGGCAGCACTACTACCTGGCCATCCACTGCCATCGGACGTTCCTGGATCTTATGCATACCCAGGATTGCTGTCTGCGGCGGGTTGAGAATGGGGGTCGACATCAGGGACCCGAACACACCGCCGTTAGAAATAGTGAAGGTTCCACCGGTCATATCATCTATGCCCAGTTTTCCGTCCTTCGCTTTAGTACCAAATTCAACAATCTTCTTCTCGATATCGGCCAGTCCCATCGCATCGGTATCACGTAGCACTGGAACAACCAGTCCGCGTTCGCTTGAAACTGCAACGCCGATATCCTGGTAGCCATGGTAAACCATGTCGTTGCCGTCAATGGACGCATTGACCGCCGGAAAACGCTTCAGTGCTTCGGTAGACGCCTTGAGGAAAAGCGACATGAAGCCAAGTTTGACGCCATGACGTTTCTCGAAGCCATCTTTGTACTGCTTGCGCAGATCCATTAAAGGCTTCATGTTGACTTCGTTGAACGTCGTCAACATGGCGGCGCTTTGCTGAGCATTCACCAGGCGCTTTGCGATGCTTGCCCGTAGACGGGTCATTGGAACCCGTTTCTCGGGGCGCTCACCAGGAGCAAGGTTTACTTCCGGAGTCGACGTGTCAGGGCTTGATGCAGCAGGCTTGCTGGCGGCACCGCTCTCGATATGGCTCTGGACATCTTCTTTGGTAACGCGGCCATCTTTACCGGTACCTTTGACCGAATCAGGGTCAATGCTGTTCTCATCTGCCAGTTTACGCGCGGCCGGGCTGAGAATAGCTTCGCCTTTTGACGCACTCTCATCGTGAGAAGCACCGTTCCCAGATGTCTTCTCAAGTGCAGATTCCTCGGACTTGCCCTCGCTGCTACCGGAGTCGTTGCCATCGTCTTTGGTCTCGCCCTTGGCTCCCGCCTTGAACTTTCCAACCACCTCACCGCTTTCGACGGTGTCGCCTTCGTCCTTGAGGATTTCCTCAATGACGCCGTCAGCGGGCGCAACTACTTCCAGAACCACCTTGTCGGTCTCAATATCGACAATCAGCTCGTCCCGGGCACAAGCTTCTCCAGGCTTTTTATGCCATGTTGCCACAGTACCTTCGGCAACCGACTCGGGAAAAACGGGGGCTTTTATCTCTGTTGACATCTCTGGTCCTTAGTTCGGTAGCTCGTCAAATTTCAAATGCGGCGTTAACCAGCTTCTTTTGTTCCTCGATGTGTACGGACAAGTGCCCGCACGCCGGGGCTGCAGAAGCGTCGCGACCGGCATACTCGAGATACAGCTTGGGATTGTGACGATGCAGCGCATTACGCATGTGGTGCTGGCTGCAATACCACGCCCCCTGGTTCATGGGTTCTTCCTGGCACCAAACCACATTCTGCAACTTGGTGTACTGACTGATCAATTCATCGAGATCATCCGATGGAAAAGGATACAATTGCTCAAGCCGCAGGATGGCGACATCCTCACGATTATCCGTTTTCTTCTTTTCCAGAAGATCGAAATAAACTTTACCGCTGCACATGATCAAGCGGCGGACTTTCTTTGGGTCGGAGGGTTCTTTCTCCGGCAATACCGTCTGAAAGGTACCTTCCGTGAAATCGTCAAGACCAGACGTCGCTTCTTTATGACGCAACAGACTTTTTGGCGTGATCGCAACCAAAGGCTTGCGGAATGCTCGTTTGACCTGGCGACGGAGCATATGGAACGTTTGCGCTGGTGTGGTAGGTACACAGACCTGAATATTGTGCTCGGCACACAATTGCAGAAAGCGCTCAATACGCGCTGAGCTGTGCTCTGGCCCTTGGCCTTCATAACCGTGAGGCAGTAGCAAGGTCAAGCCGCAAAGCCGTCCCCATTTATGCTCGCCACTGGTCAGGAACTGGTCTATGACAACCTGGGCGCCGTTAGCAAAATCACCAAACTGTGCTTCCCAGACAATCAAGGCATCAGGCGTGGTCGTCGAGTAGCCATACTCAAAGGCCATGACGGCTTCTTCCGACAGGAAGGAGTCATAAATCTCAAATAACGGCTGTTTTTCAGACAACTGCTGCAGGGGAATGAAGGTATCACCACCCTTCTGATTATGGAGCACAGCATGCCGATGAGAGAAGGTGCCACGTCCAACATCCTGCCCGGTAATACGAATCGGATGGCCTTCATTCAACAGCGTGGCATAGGCCATGACTTCACCGTAACCCCAGTTAATGGGTAGCGCCCCGGCAGTCATTTTGTTTCGATCGTCGACAATTTTGGACACCTGGCGCTGAACAGAGAAACCTTCCGGCAGTTGCCCCAGCTTTTTACCAAGACGCTTCAGCGTCTTCAAACCAACACTGGTCTTACATTTCGCGGTCCATTCATGGCCCAGGTAGGGTAGCCAATCAACATAGAGTTCTTTATTCGGCTCTTTGACGAGGGATTTGACCACGTGGTCACCCTTATCGAGCTCATCACGGAAGTCGAGTTCCATTTTCTTGGCCTCGTCTTCATTCAACAACCCGGCTTCAATCAGCTGATAGGCATATAGATCACGGGTTGTCTTCAATTTCCGGATCTTATCGTACATCACTGGCTGGGTTGCCGAGGGCTCATCCGCCTCGTTGTGCCCGCGACGACGGTAGCAGACCAGATCGATTACCACGTCACGCTTGAATTCATGACGGTAATCCATCGCCATCTGAGTAACGAACAAGACAGCTTCGGGGTCGTCCGCATTAACGTGCAGAATCGGGGCCTGGACCATCTTGGCAACGTCAGTACAGTATTCCGTTGACCGCGCATCTTCCTGACGACTGGTGGTGAAACCAACCTGGTTATTGATGACGATGTGAATCGTCCCACCCACACCAAAACCACGAGTCTGAGACGCCTGGAAGGTCTCCATCACCACGCCCTGACCTGCAAAGGCCGCATCGCCGTGCATAATAATCGGGAGTACCTGAGTACCATTGCGATCTTCGCGACGGGTCTGGCGGGCTCTTACTGACCCCACGACAACCGGGGAAACAATTTCAAGGTGGGATGGGTTGAAAGCCAGGGCGAGGTGAATTTCGCCGCCCTCTGTCATGATATTTGAGGAAAAGCCCTGATGATATTTAACATCGCCTGAGCCGGAATCGGCCAGCCTTTTGCCTTCGAACTCGTCGAACAATTCCTTCGGATTCTTACCCAGGGTATTGACCAGCACGTTGAGCCGGCCCCGGTGTGCCATACCAAGAACGATCTCCTTGGCACCGTAACTACCCGCGCGCTGAATCAACTCGTCAAGACAGGGAATCAGGGTTTCGGCGCCCTCGAGGCCGAAGCGCTTGACGCCGGGATACCGGGAGCCCAGATATTTTTCCAAACCCTCAGCGGCTGTCAGGCGCTCAAGTATATGACGACGGGTTTTCTCGTCGTATTCCGGACGCGACCGGACTGGCTCCATTCGCTGTTGAAACCAGCGTTTGATGCGGGTGTCGACAACATGCATATATTCTGCGCCAACACTGCCGCAGTAGGTTTGACGCAGGCCATCAAAGATGTCACCGAGTTTCATGGTTTCGGTGCCGAAGCACAGAGAGCCAGTCTGGAACTCAATGTCACGATCTGATTGGGACAGCTCGTGGAAACTCAGGTCGAGATCTTCCACTTCAGGGCGAATCAAAACACCCAGGGGATCAAGCTTCGCTTCCTGATGACCCCGGAAACGGTAAGCGTTTATCAGTTGCAAAACCCGGATCTGCTTCTTATCCGCATCGGACGTCGCGCTGGCAGGCACACCGCCATTGGCAAGAAAACGCTGGTTCCGGGAAATGTGCTCAAACTGCTCGCGAATCGTCGAATGATTAACATCACGGCCCTGTTGGCCATCGACACTTGGCAGCTTGTCAAAATAGCTGCGCCATTCTCCGGGAATGGCATTCGGATCAGTTAGATAGGTTTCGAATAGCTGCTCGACATAGGCCAGATTCCCCCCTTGAAGGTGGGAAGTCTGCCATAACTGCTCCATGATGCTTTCATGCATTGTGAATAGCTCACCTTGGACTGGTGCGGGGGAGCTCACTATGGTCGGTCAGAGGTATTTCTCAGTCAATACGGGTTTTTACGGGATCGACTGCTGCCGCCACCACAGCTCGCACGGATGTTGTCCGTTTCCCAGTGGTTTTATACTCGGTAAACCCGCGGGAAGGCTTTGTGGGCCCTCGCCACGGCTACCGTAGTATGCTCCTTCAATGACCTTTTAACTATTGGCCATTGGTGGAAGCCTACCCCATTGTGAGACTTCCGGAGCGATTAGAATTCTGCCAAACCAGTATAGCGGTTTTAGCAGCTTTTGCTGTTCAGGTGGCCCTTTGTAGCAAGAGATCCCTGATATGGCCGATAGCCCTTGTGGGATTCAGACCCTTCGGACAAACGCTGACGCAATTCATGATCCCCCTGCAGCGGAATACACTGAACGGATCGTCGAGCTGTGACAAACGCTCCGCCTGAGCGGTGTCGCGACTGTCAGCGAGGAATCGATACGCCTGAAGCAGCCCGGCGGGGCCGATAAATTTATCCGGATTCCACCAGAACGAAGGACAAGAGGTCGAACAACAGGCGCATAAAATGCACTCGTACAAACCGTCAAGCTTCTCACGATCTTCCGGAGATTGCAGACGCTCTATCGCCGGTGCTGGCTTGTCGTTCAAAAGATACGGCATAACCTTTTCATACTGCTTGTAGAAAATACTCATATCCACAACCAGGTCACGAACCACCGGCAGGCCCGGCAGCGGGCGCAGAACCAACTTGTTCTTCTTGACGACTTCCGACAATGGCGTAATACAACCAAGACCGTTCTTGCCGTTCATGTTCATACCGTCAGAGCCACACACACCCTCACGACAGGAGCGACGGAAAGCGATCGTCGGGTCTTTTTCTTTCAGAAGAGTGATGACGTCAAGCACCATCAAATCTCTTCCTTCCGGAATATCCAGCTCAATGTCCTGCATATAAGGTGCATTGTCTGTTTCCGGGTTATAACGATACAGGCTTACCAACATATCAGAGTCCCCCTTAATACGACCGAATCGTAGGCTGCATGGTATCGACCGTCTTCGGCGTAAAGTTGACATCACGCTTACCTAATCGCTTTTCGAGCGGGAAGTAAACCGAATGCTTCAACCAGTTGTCATCATCGCGCTCCGTAAAGTCGTTACGGGCGTGGGCACCGCGACTTTCGCGGCGCTCCATGGCCGAGAATGCGGTGGCATAAGCGACCTCAAAAAGGTTCTCGAGCTCAAGCGCTTCAATGCGTGCGGTGTTGAACGCATTGCTTGTGTCCCCGATTTTGACGTTGCGTGCTCGCTCGCCAATGGAATCAAGCTTCTTGAGACCCTCGGCCATGCTCTCACCATCGCGGAAGACACCGAAATACAACTGCATACAGTTCTGAAGATCTTTACGCACCTGAGCGACACTTTCGCCCTCTGTCGCGCTGTTCAAGCGATTAAGACGAGCCATGGCCCGCTCTATGTCAGCTTCCGTCGCGGCAGTCGTTTCGAAGCCAGCACGTAAACGCTCTTCGATGTGCAGACCGGCCGCACGGCCGAAGACAATAAGGTCAAGCAGCGAGTTGCCACCCAGACGATTTGCGCCGTGTACGGACACACAGGCGGCTTCACCACAGGCAAACAGACCTTCTATAACCTGATCCTTGCCGCTCTCATCCTGGGTCAAAGCCTGGCCACCAACGGTTGTCGGAATGCCGCCCATCATATAATGGCAAGTTGGCACGACTGGCACAGGGTCTTTCACCGGGTCGATATGCGCGAAGGTTTTGGAAAGCTCACAAATACCCGGCAGACGAAGATTCAGCGTTTCTTCGCCCAGGTGATCAAGCTTCAGCAGAACGTGGTCCTTGTCCGGCCCACAACCACGACCTTCTAGTATCTCGATAACCATCGAACGAGCTACCACATCACGGCCGGCAAGGTCTTTTGCGTTGGGAGCGTAGCGTTCCATAAAACGCTCGCCCTCGGCGTTGATCAAGTAACCGCCCTCGCCCCGGCAGCCCTCTGTCACCAACGTACCTGCGCCATAGATACCGGTGGGGTGGAACTGCCACATTTCCATGTCCTGCACCGGGAAGCCAGCCCGAAGTGCCATGCCAATTCCGTCACCGGTGTTGATCAGTGCGTTGGTGGTTGAGGCATAGATGCGACCGGCACCACCAGTGGCCAAAACAGTTGCCTTCGCCTTGATGTAAGCCACTTCGCCAGTCTCGATTTCAATCGCCACTACCCCGACGACCTGATTCTCTTCATTCTTGACCAGATCGACGGCATACCATTCGTTCAGGAAAGTAGTGCCACCCTTGAGATTGGCCTGATAAAGCGTGTGAAGCAATGCGTGGCCGGTCCGGTCCGCTGCAGCGCAGGTTCTGGCTGCCTGGCCGCCCTTGCCATAATCTTTTGATTGACCGCCGAAAGGACGTTGATAAATTCGTCCCTGCTCCGTACGTGAAAAAGGAAGCCCCATATGCTCCATTTCAAACACGGCCTGAGGCCCCACCGAACACATATACTCAATGGCATCCTGGTCGCCGATGTAGTCGGAGCCCTTGACGGTGTCATACATATGCCAGCGCCAGTCGTCGTTTGGATCCGCACTGGCAATGGCACAAGTAATTCCGCCTTGCGCGGACACCGTATGAGAGCGCGTCGGGAACACCTTGGTAACGCAAGCTGTGTTAACGCCGGACTCGGTCAGCTGGAGCGCGGCGCGCATGCCCGCACCACCACCACCAATAACGATTGCGTCGTAAGAAATGGTCTTGATGTTAGCCATTAATCATTGCCCCCAAAGAATCTGTACACCCCAGACCACATAAACAAACATGGTCAAACCACATGCTGCCTGGACAAGAAATCTCGGCATTGCCGCTTTGATATAGTCAGTCGTGACAGTCCACAACCCTATCCATGCGTGTGCTCCGATAGAAATCAGGGCTAGCAGGCTAAAAATACGGAACCAGGTCTGTGCAAACAAACCATTCCAGGTCTCGTAAGTTACGTCCGTGAAAAACACAAAGCCCAGCAGGAAGAGTGTATACAAAGCCAATACGTAGGCCGAAACACGCTGCACCATCCAATCCTGTACACCGCTACGACCAAAATTCGTGGCACTGTTTACCATATCCAAACTCCCGACAAGATGATGAGCACAACTGAGATAATGATCGTTAACTTGGCTGCTAAGCGACCGCCCTCCAGTGTTTCACCAATCCCCATGTCCATAAGGAGATGTTTGATACCGGCGACAAGGTGATATAACAGCGCAGAGATAATGCCCCACACAATCAGCTTCGCAAAGAAGCCACTCAGAAGTTCACTCACACGCTCAAAGCCCGCTTCCCCGGACAGGGAAACATCAAGGCCATACAGCATGAACGCAACACCAACAAAAATGATGATGCCGCTGACGCGGTGCAGGATTGATGTAATAGCTGGCAGCGGAAAATGAAACTTGCTGAGATCGAGATTTACTGGTCGTTTGCTATTCACAGCGCTCTCACACTCTCTTTTTGGTCCGCAATTCCGACAGGGTCGGCAGCAGATAGTTGGTAAGTATTGTTCAACACACAGTATTCCCCAATGGGTGTTGACGCCAGGAGAGAACATTACCGTTAACGTCTTTGATAACGCGGCGGGATGACATGTCCCCGATTCCGGGCTACGGATTATAAGGAGTGGTCCCCGGAATTACAAACGCGCAACATGCGAAAAGCCCGCTATTTCAGCGACCGCAGACCGCTATTACGCTAATTGACAAAACCGATTTCGAGGTGCCGAAAACCCGTTGTCCAGCCAAGCTAATGGCCGTATCCTCATCAGTAACCCTGAGCTTTTATGGCTCTTTACATTGACAAAAAAAGCCAACTCCCTATATTTTGCGGCCAGCCTTAACAACAACCAGAGTGGAAAAGTAGCGGCTGCTTGCAACTCAGGCAGTGCCTTTTAAAAGCCACCTTCTTGAATTACCAATAGAATTTGCGGCTACAGGTACGTTAGCGCAATGCGGTATCCGTCCCATAGTGACGGAACGTGCGCAACCTGTGTAATAATACGCGCCATCTTGCGCCTCAAAAATGCTGAAAATAGGAGAGCCCCATGACCGACAGGAAAGCCACGCTTTCGGTGGGTGACAAATCGATTGAGCTGCCGGTTTATTCAGGCACGACCGGCCCCGACGTTATAGACGTCCGGGCTTTGGTTCAGGAAGGCGTTTTTACCTACGATCCCGGCTTCGTTTCGACAGCAGCCTGCGAATCAAAAATCACGTATATTGATGGCGCGAACGGCGTTCTCCTTCATCGGGGTTACCCTATCGAGCAGTTGGCAGAACACTCGGACTACCTTGAGGTCTGTTACCTCCTACTTCACGGCGAACTTCCTACTCCTGAAGAGAATCAGCTTTTCCGCGATACTGTCAAGAATCACACCATGATCCACGATCAGATGCGCAATTTCTTCAACGGCTTCCGCCGTGACGCGCACCCGATGGCGATCATGTGTGGCGTAGTGGGCGCCCTATCCGCCTTCTACCACGACCAGATGGATGTTACCGACATCCATCAGCGCGAAATCACTGCTCATCGCCTGGTCGCAAAAATGCCCACAATTGCAGCCTGGTGCTATAAATACGCCAGTGGTCAGCCCTTCATGTATCCGCGAAATGACTTGTCCTACGCTGAAAACTTCCTGTACATGATGTTTGGCACTCCTTGTGATGATTACAAGCCCAGCCCGGTGCTGGCAAAAGCCATGGATCGTATTTTTATTCTCCATGCCGATCATGAGCAGAACGCCTCAACTTCTACCGTGCGGCTGGCCGGTTCCACCGGAGCGAACCCCTTCGCCTGCATTGCATCGGGTATTGCAGCGCTTTGGGGCCCCGCCCACGGCGGCGCCAATGAAGCTGTCCTCGCTATGCTTGCCGAGATCGGCGATGAAGCGAACATCGAGAAGTTTGTCGCTAAAGCCAAGGATAAAGATGACCCATTCCGCCTCATGGGCTTCGGTCACCGGGTTTACAAAAACTTCGATCCACGGGCGAAAGTCATGCGACAAACCTGTCATGAAGTGCTTGCCGAGCTGGGCCTCGAGAATGACCCTATGCTCAGGATCGCTCAGCGGCTGGAGCAAATCGCTCTGGAAGACGACTATTTCATTGATCGCAAGCTCTACCCCAACGTCGATTTCTACTCCGGAATCATTCTGAAAGCTATGGGTATTCCGACGTCGATGTTCACGGTTATCTTCGCTTTGTCACGGACCATTGGCTGGTTTTCCCACTGGAACGAAATGGTTAGTGGTGATTACCGGATTGGCCGTCCTCGCCAGTTATATACCGGTGAGACCGCACGCGACTTCCCCAAGAAATAGAACCGGGACGACGCCAAAGGAAAGGCCGCTGACATCAGCGGCCTTTTTTGTTTAGGCTCTATCAGAAATAATGGTTAAAAGTACCCCACGGGTAATCTCCGCCAACAACAACGATCTGGAGTTTTCAATGAGCACAACCGTCACATTTCTCGGGTTAGGCGTTATGGGCTTTCCAATGGCTGGCCATTTAGCTAGCGCTGGCTTCGACGTCAGGGTTTTTAATCGGACCGCAGCAAAGTCCCAACAATGGACCGAACAATACAAAGGCACTGCGTATACCGATGTTGCGTCCGCAGTTGCGGGCGCCGACATTATTCTCACATGCGTCGGCGCTGACCCGGATTTAATCAGTCTCTACGAAGGGCCAGATGGCATCATCGCAAACGCAACTTCCGGTGCGGTCCTGGTAGATCACACTACGGCGTCAGCGGATGTCGCCGAGCATCTGGCAGCTAAAGCCGGGGAAGCCGGATTGGGGTTTGTCGACGCCCCGGTCTCCGGTGGCCAGCAAGGTGCCGAGAATGGCCAGTTAACGATTATGTGCGGCGGCAGTGATAGCGATTTTAGTCATGCCAAACCTGCGATGACTTGCTATGCCAAAGCACTCAATCTGATGGGCCCAGTCGGATCGGGTCAGAAGACCAAAATGGTCAACCAGATCGCTATTGCCGGATTGTTGCAGGGGCTGTCTGAAGCACTGCATTTCGCAGAACGTGCAGGACTTGATGCAGCGAAGGTGGTGGACGTTATATCCCAGGGCGCAGCTCAGTCCTGGCAGATGAACAATCGTGCCGGCACCATGCTTGCTGGCAAGTTTGACCACGGTTTTGCCGTCGACTGGATGCGCAAGGATCTTTCTATTTGTCTCAACGAGGCCGAAAGAAACGGCGCAGCACTCCCGGCAACGGCGTTAGTCGATCAATTTTACGGGGACGTGCAGGCCATGGGGGGTCGACGTTGGGACACATCATCGTTACTTGAACGGCTACGTCGCATTCGTCCCCAGTAAAGCCCTCTCACGACTTCAGCCCCGGTACACAGCGACGTACCGGGGCATACAGTTCTCAGGCATCCGCGGTCCATTTCCCTTTGCTGTAATAGGCCCGCCAACCGGTGGCCTTGCCATCCTTTTCACTCATCACATACTGTTCTTTGGTTTTTCGACTGTAGCGAATAATAGCCGGGTTGCCCTCGGGATCTTTTTCCGGGGCTTTCATCAAAAATCCATACTTCGGATCAATCTCGTCCTTATGGGGCTTGATCTCCTTTACCAGAGGAGCGCGGGTTTCGCGATTTTTGGGGAACTTACTCGCCGCCAAAAACAGCCCCGAGGCGCCGTCCCGCAATACGTAAATATCATCCACTTTTTCGCACTTCAGTTCCGGCATAGGGACCGGATCCATTTTCGGGGGCGCGGGCTCACCGCTTTTCAGCAACTTGCGGGTGTTTTTACATTCGTCATTGGTGCAACCAAAATATTTCCCAAACCGGCCTGTCTTGAGCTGCATCTCAGAGCCGCATTTGTCACATTCCAGGGTCGGCCCATCATAGCCTTTGATACGGAAAGTACCTTTTTCAACTTCATAGCCCGAGCAATCAGGGTTGTTGCCACATACATGAAGTTTGCGGGTCTCATCAACCAGGTAGCTGTCCATAGCCGTGCCGCATTTCGGGCATCTGCGTTTTTTACGCAGCAAGCGACTCTCACCTTCTCCTTCGACATCATCGTCGGCACTGACGACCTCATCGCCCGAGGTCAGGTTGATCGTGGTTTTACAGCGCTCTTTGGGAGGCAAGGAATAACCGGAGCAGCCCAGAAAGACACCGGTACTGGCGACCCTAATCTGCATCGGGCGGTGACAGGTCGGGCACGGAATGTCGGTCTCGGTGGGGGTGTTGCCCCGCATGCCGTCTTCATCCGTGCCACTGGCTTTCTCCAGTTGCTTACTGAAACGCTTGTAAAAACTGTTCAGTACATTCTTCCAGTCCACGTCACCGGAAGCAATTTCATCCAATTCTTCTTCTAACCGGGCCGTAAAGTCATAATCCATCAGGTTTGAGAATGACTCTGACAGCCTTTCGGTGACAATATCGCCCATTTTTTCAGAATAAAAACGACGATTTTGGAGTTTTACGTAACCCCGGTCCTGAATAGTCGAAATAATGGAAGCATAGGTGGACGGGCGCCCGATACCTTGCTTCTCGAGCTCCTTGACCAGACTGGCTTCCGTATAACGCGGGGATGGTTTGGTAAAGTGCTGGGTTGGGTCCAGCTTTTCCAGGGTCAGTGCCTGATTCATCTTTATATCAGGCAACGCAATATCTTCGTCTTTCTTGGCAGACTGTGGTGCCGCCTTGAGATGGCCATCAAATTTGATAATGCGGCCACGAGTACGAAGCTCGTAGTCACCTGCCGCTACGGCAATAGAAGTACTCAGGAATTCTGCATCCGCCATCTGGCACGCCATAAATTGACGCCAAATGAGGTCATAAAGCTTCTCAGCGTCTTTCTCCAGCCCGCTGATATCCGCCGGCCTGCGAGCCACGTCGGAAGGTCGAATGGCCTCGTGAGCCTCTTGAGCACCCTCCTTGCTTCCATATACCCTTGGTGCATCGGGAAGATAGCGTTTGCCAAATTGCTTCTCAATAAACTCACGACACGAGGCGACAGCATCCTGACTCAGATTGGTGGAGTCGGTCCGCATATAGGTGATATAGCCGGCCTCGTAAAGCCGTTGGGCCAGCATCATGGTCTTCTTGACGCTGAAGCCTAACCGGTTGCTGGCGGCCTGTTGCAATGTGGAGGTAATAAAGGGTGCGCCAGGCTTGGACCGAGTCGGTTTGTCCTCGCGTTTTGATACCTTGAACTGGCTTCCCTGGAGGCGTTCCACATGGGCCTTGCTCTCGGTCTCGCTAACCGGTCGGTAGGCCTTGTTGCCGTATCGGGTTACTTCGAAACGAACCGGCTGGGGGCTCGCTTCCGCCCCAAGGTCTGCATGTAACTGCCAGAATTCTTCCGGTATAAACGCCCGTATTTCACGCTCACGCTCAACAATCAGCTTGACCGCCACAGACTGGACGCGCCCGGCGGAAAGGCCACGTGCGAGTTTTGCCCAAAGTAGCGGGGAAACCATGTAGCCCACTACCCGATCCAGGAATCGCCGCGCCTGCTGGGCGTTGACTCGGTTGGTATCCAGAGTGCCGGGGTCTTTAAAAGCCTCGTTGATGGCACGCTTGGTGATTTCGTTGAAAACCACCCGCCGGTATTTTTCGGGCTCCCCGCCAATGGTCTCCTGAAGATGCCATGCGATGGCTTCCCCTTCCCTATCCAAATCCGTCGCCAGATAGATGTGATCAGCCGATTTCGCTAACCGGACCAGTTCATTAACCACCTTCTCTTTACCCGGCAAAATCTCATAGCGTGCCTGCCAGTTCTGGTCAGGGTCCACCCCCATGCGAGCAACCAGCTGCTCACGGGATTTGCGCTTTTTATAGGCAGCCTTTTCCTCCGGATCCATTTTCCGGGTTTGGGCTGCCAGTCGGGCCCTTTCTTTCGGATCAGTGGTGGAGCCACTGCCACTTACTGGCAGGTCACGAATATGCCCGACGCTGGATTTCACAATAAAATCGGAACCCAGGTACTTATTGATGGTCTTCGCTTTCGCTGGTGACTCGACTATGACGAGACTCTTACCCATAACGGAGATCGTATCCTTGGAGATGATCGGCCTAAAACCGACGAACCATAAACTTGCTGAAAATCAGACGGCTAGAAAAAAGTTTAGCAGCCACAGTATATAGGTGCTCTGTTTTACAGGGTCAAGATGAGCAAAACAACCCATTATTTAACGCAAACACGGCTTTTGTCCCGCGTTGTTTCAGGGCTCAGGACCGGTTTTCATAAAAAAAGCCCGGCGTTGCCGGGCTTTTTTAAGCTCTCTGACGAATCAGATTCGTTCCCATACTGTAGCAATACCCTGGCCAAGACCGATACACATGGTTGAAACTCCCAGTGTGCCGCCTTTGGCTTGCATCACATGCAGCAAGGTCGTGGAGATACGTGCCCCTGAGCAGCCCAGCGGATGTCCCAGCGCAATCGCGCCACCATTCAGGTTAACCTTTTCTTCCATCACGTTCAGCAGCTTCAGGTCCTTCAGCACCGGCAAAGATTGTCCGGCGAATGCTTCGTTGAGTTCCCAGAAGTCGATATCCTCAACTTTAAGGCCTGCTCGCTTGAGTGCCTTCTTGGTCGCGGGAACCGGACCATAGCCCATAATCGCCGGATCACAGCCAGCGACTGCCATGCTGCGAACCTTTGCAATCGGCTTAAGGCCGAGAGCCTGCGCTCGCTCAGCGGACATTAACACCATGGCAGCGGCACCGTCGGTAAGCTGAGACGAAGTGCCAGCGGTGACGGTTCCGTTTTTGGGATCAAAAGCCGGATTCAGCTTGCCTAATGACTCCACCGTTGTTTCCGGACGAATAGTTTCGTCGTTTTCAATCAACACTCGGAAGCCGTTTTCATCATGCCCCTCAATGGGGATGATTTCGTTCTTGAAACGTCCCTCAACCGTCGCTTCATGAGCCAGGCGGTGGGAACGTGCACCGAACTCATCCTGCTGCTGGCGATTAATGCCGTGCATTTTCGCCAGCATTTCAGCCGTCAGGCCCATCATGTTGGACGCTTTGGCAGTGTACTTGGAGGCCGCCGGGTTGTGATCGAATCCTTCGGTCATCGGTAAGTGACCCATGTGCTCAACGCCACCGATAACAAAGGTATCGCCGTTGTTGGTCATGATTGCCTGGGCCGCAGTATGAATCGCAGACATGGCAGAGCCACACAGACGGTTCACGGTTTGCGCCGCGGACTCATGGGGTATGCGCGTCAATAATGAAATCTGACGTGCGACGTTGAAGCCTTGTTCCTTGGTCTGGTTTACACACCCCCAGATCACATCTTCAACATCTTTCGGGTCGAGCTTCGGGTTGCGCTCAAACAGTGCTTCGATCAGCGTAGCCGACAGGGTTTCAGCGCGTACATTGCGGAAACACCCGTTTTTGGCACGACCCATCGGAGTCCGCACGCAATCGACGACGACAACGTCTCTCGGATTAAGGCTCATAGATCTTTCTCCGTTCGGAAATCTCGTTCAGGATCAGCCAAAGAACTTTTCGCCAGTCTTGGCCATTTCACGCAGTTTTTCGGTCGGATGATACAAAGGACCTAAAGCTGCAAACTTGTCTGCCAACTCGACGAATTCAGCCACGCCCATATCGTCGATGTAACGCAGTGCACCGCCACGGAACGGCGGGAAGCCGATACCAAAGATCAGACCCATGTCGGCATCTGCAGGTGCTTCCACGATGTTATCTTCCAGGCAGCGAACGGTTTCCAGGCAAAGCGGAATCATCATCCGCGCGATGATATCCTCATCGCTGAACTCGTTTTTGGACTGCACCACAGGCTTCAGCAGCTTATAGGTTTCCTCGTCAACAACCTTCTTCTGCTTACCTTTTTTATCCAGTTCGTACTTGTAGAAGCCCTTATCGTTCTTCTGGCCGTAACGGTTGTTATCAAACATTACGTCAATAGCCGTGGTGCCTTCATGCTTCATACGGTCCGGGAAACCTTCCGCCATGACGTCACCGGCGTGCTTACCCGTATCCATACCCACCACATCCAGCAGGTAAGCCGGACCCATGGGCCACCCGAATTTTTCCATCACCTTATCTACGTGTTGGAAATCCGCACCGTCACGAACCAGATTAACGAAACCACCGAAATACGGGAACAACACACGGTTGACCAGGAAGCCTGGGCAATCGTTAACCACAATCGGCGTCTTGCCCATAGCCTTGGCATAAGCCACGGTTGTTGCAATAGCGCGGTCGCTGGTCTTCTTGCCCCGAATAACTTCAACCAGCGGCATCATGGGCACCGGGTTGAAAAAATGCATACCACAAAAATTTTCAGGACGCTTGAGATTAGCGGCCAGCTTGTCAATTGAGATAGTTGAGGTGTTCGAGGTCAGGATAGTGTCATCACGAATCGCATCTTCCGTCTCACGCAGCACCGAATCCTTTACTTTCGGGTTCTCAACGACAGCTTCAACTACCAGGTCTACGTTCTTGAAATCTCCGTAGTTCAGGGTTGGAGTAATACTGTTAAGTACATCAGCCATCTGGGCAGGCGTCATTTTGCCCTTATCAACTCGCTTGGTCAGAAGCTTCTTGGCTTCCTTCAGGCCCAGGGTGATGCCGTCCTGATTGATATCCTTCATGATGATGGGCGTGCCTTTAAGTGCAGACTGGAACGCCACACCGCCACCCATGATCCCGGCTCCCAGTACGGCGGCCAGCTTCACATCGTTGGCTTCTTTTTCCCACGCCTTGGCCTTCTTTTTCAGCTCCTGATCGTTCAGGAACAGGCCCACCAGGCAGGCAGCAACATTGGTCTTCGCCATTTTGGCGAAACCTTTCGCCTCCACCTCGATTGCTTTGTCGCGAGTCAGACCAGCATGCTTTTGCATGACCTTGATGGCCTCTACCGGCGCCGGATAATTACGGCCTGCTTTACCCGCCACGAACGCTTTGGAAATCTCGAACGCCATCATGCTTTCCATGGCATTCAGTTTGATCTTGCCTTTCTTTTCGTCACGACGAGCGTGGTAGTCAAATTTACCTTCGTTGCACTCGTTGATGATGGCAACAGCGGCTTCTACCAGCTTGGCAGGTTCAACGACGGCATCGACCGCACCAACTTTCAGTGCGTCATCGGCACGGTTTTCAGTACCCCCACAGATCCACTCAACTGCGTAGTCAACACCCACCAGGCGCGACAAGCGGACTGTGCCACCGAAACCCGGGAAGATACCGAGCTTTACTTCCGGCAGACCGACTTTGGCTTTCGGAGCCATAACCCGGTAGTCCGTGGCCAGGCACATCTCAAAACCACCGCCCAACGCTATGCCGTTAATGGCGGTAACGGTCGGGAAAGGCAGGTCTTCAATGGCGCTGAACACTGCGTTGGCCTTCAGGTTATTGGCAACCAGGTCTTCTTCTGAGCCGGCGAAAAGCTCTGTGAATTCAGTAATATCGGCACCGACAATGAAGCTGTCCTTGGAGCTGGTAACCACAAGGCCTTTGAGACCCTTCTCCGTTTTAAGCTTCTCGGCTGCAGCGCCTAGCTCTTCGATAGTAAGGCGATTGAACTTGTTTACTGACTCGCCTTGCAAGTCGAAGTTCAGCTGTGCGATTCCGCCTTCGATCTTTTTAACCATGATGGCTTTACCTTCGTAAATCATCAACTGATCTCCAGTCTGTGTTGGGAACTG
>NZ_JBBEBW010000014.1:0-113705 GCF_040882185.1 Marinobacter sp.
ACTTTTTCCCGTAATGCATTGCGAAAAGAACTGCGCAGTCGCCGTCGCAATTTATCCACTGCTCAGCAAAATCTGGCGTCCGAACGACTGGCCCTGAATCTGCTCAATGACCCAGAACTCTTTCGCACCCGTCACGTGGCCATTTACCTTCCCAACGACGGCGAAATTGACCCTTTGTGTTACATAGCTCAGGGCCGTAACCGCGGCATCCAGTTCTATTTGCCGGTTTTACATCCTGTTCATCGAGGCAGACTGGTGTTCAGTCCATTTGATGAAGACACCAGGTTGACACCCAACTGCTTTGGCATTCCCGAGCCGGACTTCAAGCAAGGCCTCAAGCGTCCGCCCTGGGCGCTGGATGCAGTATTGATGCCACTGGTGGGGTTTGATAGCGACGGAGGGCGGCTCGGCATGGGAGGGGGGTTCTATGATCGCACTTTCGCGTTTACCCGCTACGCACTCCGCATGGCGCCCAAGCTGATTGGGCTGGCACACGAATGTCAGCGGGTTGAAGCGTTACCGGTTGAAGCCTGGGACATTCCACTGCATGCCATTGTCAGCGATCAGGGGAAATACCGGGCATAACATTCGGGCTGCGCTCTTGCAGAAACGATAAAAACGGTGTGGCGGGCGCAAGCTCAGCAGAACGATTGTCATCATCAGAGGCCTGAATCGACGTAAAGCCCGTGATGACAAGACCAACTGCAAAAACCAGAACGACGGCCCGGATAATGTCAGGCTTTCGATCCATAGGGCGCTCACTCCTCTGCAAAGGCACCAAAGCCTTGCAAATCATACAACTAATTGGACTTTATCGAATTAGCTGAAAGCCTATCATGCATCCCGGATTTTACAATTTTTAACAGATTAACATGTGTTAATTTTTCGCTTTAACGCCGTTCCCTGCCCCAAGAAACAGGCGGTAAGCCTCATTATCGGTCATGTTTTCGTAACGGAAACCGACCTTATCGAGCATGGCCTCGAACTCACCCATTTCATTGTCCTCTACCTGAGCGCCCATTAGGACCCGGCTATAGGCGGCGCCATGATTACGATAGTGGAACATTGAGATATTCCAGCGAGTGCCCAGTGACATCAGGAACTTGAGCAACGCTCCGGGACGCTCTGGGAACTGGAACTGATAGACTTTTTCGTTACCGACATTGGGGGCATGACCGCCTACCATATGGCGGATATGCTGTTTCGCCATGTCGCTGTCAGTCAGGTCAACCACGCCGTAGCCACTTTCCCGAAGATCCTGCACCAATTCTTCCCGCCCGAAGCCACCATGCTGGATATGGATACCGACAAAAATCCGGGCTTCCTCGGTATCGGAGTAGCGGTAATTGAACTCGGTGATACTGCGCTTGTGCAATGCGTTGATAAACGACTTGAAGGCGCCGGGTCGCTCCGGAATTGTCACCGCCAGGATCGCCTCACGTTTCTCGCCGATTTCTGTGCGCTCGGAGATGTAGCGCAGGCGATCAAAATTCATGTTGGCGCCGCTGAGGGTGCCAATCAGATTCTCGTCTTCGATTTCCTCCCGTTCGATATACTTCTTGATGCCAGCCACCGCCAACGCTCCGGCTGGCTCAGCAATGGAGCGGGTGTCTTCGAAGATGTCCTTGATCGCGGCACAGATTTCATCCGTTGAAACGGTAATGACCTCATCGACCAGGTCTTTGCAGATCTCCCACGGATGCTCGCCGATCTGCTTGACCGCTACCCCATCCGCGAAAATTCCCACTTCGTCCAGAATCACCCGCTCGCCTGCAGCCAGTGCCGCCTGCAGACAATTGGAATCATCCGGCTCCACGCCGATAATCCTGGTTTCCGGTCTGAGATACTTGATGTAGGCCGCCATGCCGGCGATCAGACCACCACCACCAACGCAGATGAACACCGCATGAATCGGCCTGGTGAACTGCCACATCAGTTCCATGGCAATGGTGCCCTGCCCGGCGATCACATCCGGATCATCATAGGGCGGAATGTAGGTGTAACCGTGCTTTTTGATCAGTTCCTGAGCGTGGGCTGCCGCTTCATCAAAGGCATCGCCCTTAAGGACTACCTTTGCCCCGAAACTTTTAACCGACCGGACTTTGATGTCCGGTGTGGTCTGAGGCATTACGATCACCGCTTTGATACCCAGCTCTTTCGAGGCCAGCGCCACACCCTGGGCATGATTGCCCGCCGAGGCACAGATCACACCTTTAGCCTTCTGTTCTTCGGACAATTGGACAATTCGGTTGTATGCGCCGCGAATCTTGAAAGAAAACACCGGCTGAAGATCTTCACGCTTGAGGAAGATATTGTTCCCGAAGCGCTTGGAGAGACTCTTGGCTTCGGTCAACGGTGTCTCGATGGCCACGTCATAGACCCGGGCATCGAGGATTTTCTTGATGTAGCGTTGCGGCATAGTGCTGTAATCCAGTGGTCGGCAATACGAATAAAACAGAAATCGGGCGCAAACCCGCGAAAGCAAACGCACAGTGTAGAAAGTTTGCAGAGGGCGCGTCTATAACCCGCATCCCATGAAGGCTATAATTACCAACTCATTTTGTTTTACACCGGAGCTGACCATGAACCAGGACGCACTCAAGCAGGCAGTGGCAAAAGCAGCACTGGACTACATTACGCCGAAACTGAACAGCAACAGCATCATCGGGATTGGAACCGGAAGTACAGCCAACTTCTTCATCGACTTGCTCGGCGGGCACAAGATGGATTTTGAAGGCGCTGTCGCCAGTTCCGATGCGACTGCAGAACGTCTGGAAAAGCATGGCATTCCGGTTTATGACCTGAACAGCGTCGCAGACCTTGAGTTCTATATTGATGGCGCCGATGAAACCAATGAGCGCCTTGAACTGATCAAGGGAGGCGGTGCTGCACTGACCCGCGAGAAAATAGTCGCCGCCGTCGCAAAGACCTTTATCTGCATTGCCGACGAGTCCAAGAAAGTCGATATTCTGGGGGCGTTCCCTCTCCCCGTTGAAGTCATCCCCATGGCACGCAGCCATGTAGGGCGAGAAATCGTTAAACTGGGGGGCGACCCGATGTACCGCGACGGGGTCAGGACTGACAACGGCAACATTATTATCGATATTTATAATATGGACCTGAGCCGCCCCATTGTTATGGAGGAGAAGCTCAATCAGATCGTCGGTATCGTGACCAACGGTCTGTTTGCCCGACGGCCAGCAGACGTCCTGATGCTGGGCTCCGGTCGCGGCGTCGAGACGATCCGCCGCAAAGGTAGTTAACAGCCGGTGCTGGCACTCCTGCATTAAACTTGATGCCTCATGTGGCAACCAAGCGCTTGCTTGGCTATCAGGATTCAGCGACACTTTCCTCAACGCTCAATCCAAAGGGATGTCGCTGTGTCTGACTATTTCAACGAAACTCATCTTCAGGTAAGAATGAGTGCGCGTAAATTCATCACCACTCACGTGCTCCCTCATATTGACGACTGGGAAGAAGCTGGCGAGTTTCCGCGTTCGCTCTACCGCCAGGCGGGCAAAGACGGCCTGCTGGGCATCGGCTTTCCAGAGGCGCTGGGAGGCGTTGGTGAGAACGACGTGTTTCTCAAGGTTGCCGTCTCCGAAGAATTGATGCGCTCGACTTCCGGCGGCCTGGTCGCCAGCCTCGGTTCCCTCGATATCGGCTTACCCCCGGTGGTGAAATGGGCACGGCCCGAGATCCGAGAACACATCGTGCCACCGGTCCTTCGCGGTGAAAAGATCGCGGCTCTTGCCATTACCGAACCCGGCGGCGGCTCCGATGTCGCCAACCTGAAAACACGGGCGGTACGTGACGGCGATCACTACATCGTTAACGGCAGTAAAACCTTTATTACCAGCGGGCTCCGCGCGGATCACTACACCGTCGCAGTACGCACGGGCGGCCCGGGGCATGGTGGCATCAGTTTGCTGCTGATCGATCGCGAAATGCCGGGCTTTTCAACTGGCAACAAACTGCGGAAGATGGGGTGGTGGGCCAGCGATACCGCGGAGTTGTTTTTCGACCATTGCAAAGTACCGGCAGACCGGCTCATTGGCGTTGAAAACGCGGGCTTTATTGCGATCATGAGCAATTTTCTGCAAGAGCGCCTGATGCTGGCCATCATGGCTTACATGACGGCAGAAATTGCGTTGGAGACCACCCTGGAATATGGTCGCAGCCGTGAAGCCTTCGGCCGACCTATTACTGGCTTCCAGGTCACTCGCCACAAGCTGGTCGACATGGCCACCCAGGTTGACGTGGCGCGCGAATACACTTACCGCTGTGCCGCCCTGATGCAGGCTGGCAAGAATCCTGTTAAACAGGTGGCGATGGCCAAGAACTTTGCCACGGACGTCTGCGAAAAAGTGACCAGGGAGGCGGTACAGATTCACGGCGGCATGGGCTACATGCGGGAGTCGGTGGTGGAGCGGCTCTACCGGGATGGCAAGATTCTGTCCATAGGTGGCGGTACCACTGAAATTATGAAGGAGTTGATTGGTAAGCAGATGGGGCTGTAACCAGTTTTCGCCAGGGATATGACGGTAGCCTACCAATGGTTTAGTTTCGATTGCGATCAGATACCCGTATAATTGCGACCACTTTTTAACCGCAGTTTTAACGGACCGACGACAGAGGATCGCACATGAACTTTGACCATATCCCCGCTGGCAAAAACCCGCCCGAAGACATCTATGTTGCTATCGAAATTCCGGCCAACAGCTCGCCGGTAAAGTACGAAATCGACAAGGACATGGGTGCTTTGCTGGTTGACCGTTTTATGGCGACGCCAATGTTTTACCCCGCCAACTACGGTTTTATACCCCATACCCTGGCAGACGATGGGGATGCGCTGGACGTACTGGTGGTAACGCCCTACCCGGTTCAGGCGGGTTCCGTAATTCGCTGCCGACCAGTGGGTGTGCTGAACATGGAAGACGAGGCCGGCGGCGACGCCAAGCTGGTCGCTGTACCCCATGAAAAGCTGTCCAAAGCCTACACCGACGTAAAAGATATTGAAGACCTACCCCAATTGCTGCGGGACCAGATCAAGCACTTTTTCGAGAACTACAAAACCCTCGAAGCTGGCAAGTGGGTCAAGGTCAAGGGCTGGGAAAACGCTGCTGCGGCCCGCAAGGCCATTGAAGAGTCGGTCGCCAACTATAAGGGCTGAACCGCACTTGCATAAAAAAACCGGGCGTTGATGCCCGGTTTTTTTATGCCCGGAATCAGCCCCGGAATATTTTACATACCTCGGCTCAACCTCGAGACAACAGCTCTCGCAAATCGATAATGGACGCGTTCGCGCGGGAGAGATAGGCCGCCATCGTCAGCGAATGGTTGGCCAATACCCCGAACCCACTGCCATTCAGGATCATCGGGCTCCACATACTGCCCTGGGTCCCTTCCAACTCGATAATAATCTGGCGCACGCTGGTCAGCGCATTCTTGTCATTCAGCACTTTGCGGAAGTCCACTTCGATGGCCTTGAAAATGTGTAGCAAAGCCCATGAAGCCCCCCGTGCCTCGTAAAACACATTGTCCCGCAGAGTCCAAGGCGTCTTGACTTCTTCGCCGTCGATACTTTCAGCCAGCGGATCAGCGTTGTCAGTCTGGGTCATGGCGTCCTGCACTGAAGGCTTACCTACACTTTCACCCAGCGTTCGGGACAAACTGCCCAAGCGGGTCTGCAAATCGGCCAGCCAACTATCAAGGTTATCAGCGCGGGCGAAGAACTGGGCATCCGGCTGCTCGGGACGAGAAAGACGGTCAAGGTAACTTCTCAGCGCGGAGATGCCACGGCGATACTCGCCTTCAGTGGAAGGCAGGGCCCAACTGCCACTGTCAAAATTAAACTGCGGCTCCACGACTGTGAGATCGCGATCCTCGGATGACTGGCTCTGGGAACGGCTGATATCCTGGCGCATAGCACGGGATAAATCTCGCATCTGCACCAGCACACCGTATTCCCAGGACGGCATGTTATCCATCCAGATGCCGGGGGGGAAAAGATCGTTCGAGATATAACCACCGGGTTTGTCCAGCAGGGTCTCTCCAATACGCATCATGGTGCTGGCGGTGGCAAACCCGACCACGGGTTCCCGCTGCATCTCATTTGCCAGCGTCCGGGTGTGCTCTCTTACGGAGAAAGTGTCCGGCTCATCACTCCAGATAATGCCAAGCACAATTGTCACCAGCAGGTAAACGACAAGCAGCAAGACCAGTATTTTACCCAGAGAACTTCCGATAGAACTGCCGGTGGAACCTCCCACGTCTTCTTTGCGTTCACGAAAGTAACTTTTTAATCGGCTCAGCATAATGTCATTATCCTATTGTCCTGTAGTGTGAAGGCCCTTGTTACCGGCGCCGGTGAATGTTCCCTGGCACACAGCCCTCTAAGCTGTCTTACCATGACGCAATGAACACCAATCTGCAACGAACGTAACGCCTGGCCGTGGCCCTATAGCAACGCTGGGGCCGGTCTGCCAAGGTAATAGCCAGCGGCACCGTCGATCTCCAGAGTCTGGAGGAATGCCCACTCCTGGGCAGTCTCAACACCCGACACGAAAACTTTGACGCCTCTGCTGTGAGCGATCGCAACCATCGATTCAAGATAGAAGCGGTTGTCTTCGTGAAGGTGTATGTCGTGGATAAAACTGTTATCAATACGTAAAGCCTGAAACGGCAGATTTCTCAGGTAATTGAACGGCACGCCGCCCACGCCAAACCGATCGACCACCACCGCAACGCCGAGCTTGCGCAGGTTGCGTACCAGCAGGCCCACCTTGACGCGGTGATGATGTACTGAATGCTCCGGTATCCCCACCCACAGGCGCTGCCGAAATGGCGACTCCTTGATTCGGGACAGGTAGTTTTTCTGGAACTCGTCATCTGCGACGGATGAATGACCCAGAGTTTGGCTAAGGACCTGCTCCGGGGCTTGCTGGAGCCATGCCAGTGCTTTTTCCAGCACCAATATATCAAGCTGTGCCATCAGCCCGAAACGCTCGGCCATTGGCACAAATAAGGCCCCTTTCAACCAGACTCTTTCAATCATAACCCGGGAAAATACTTGTTGTTGCATTTCGGTAGTGCCATCGGTCGCCAGCAGGGGTTGCTGCCAGAGCGCAATTTTCTGGTCCTCCAAAGCCCGGGTCAGTAAGCCACGCCAGGTTTCTCCCCCATAGTGAGCGGGCGCTGTCGCATCCGCGCTGAAACAGTTACTGCCACTTTTCAATTGAGCCCGCCGAAGAGCCTCGTCACACGCTGCCAGGAGCTCACTGGCTGACAAAGACCCGTCAACTTCCGCCACACCACTGTGAACCGCCGTTTCAACCGGACGGGAAACGTCGGCGTAGACTCCGTCAAACTCGGTGATCAACGCTTTAACCCACTGTAACCCATCGCGTAACCCAACTCCGGGCAGAAAAATTGCAAATTCGGCGCCCATACGCCTGCCTGCAAAAGCGCCAGAATGCGCCAGGGCGACCTTCTTCAGTCGCTCAGCAATCTCTCGTAACAGCTGATCACCCTGCTCCCGACCAAAGCGCTGATTGACTTCAGCGAATTTCGAAAACTGCAGCAGCGCCAGGACCCCCACCGCGGATTTTTCTTCTGACTCCACTTCTACCTTAAGACGTTGATCAAACGCTCGCCGGTTTGCCAGGCCAGTCAGGCTGTCTTCACTGTTAGTGTGCCGCAAGTGCTGGATGAGTTTCGCCTGGCCTTCAAAAAGCGGGCCCAGATCATCGGCCATCTGATTCATGGCGTGGGTGACGCGATTCATCTCACGAGTAGAGGATAAGCTTACACGGCGTCGAAAATCCCGCCGTCCGATCGCCTCTGCCTGGGCCTCAAGCGCCCTCAAGGGGCGCAGAAGGCGCGTTATCAACCAGAACAGGGAGGCCAACGCCGCTCCACCGACGATAAGGCTGCCAAGCAGAATGCCACCACTGATACGCCACAGATCACGATAACCCGGGCCCGGATGGCTGATGACACTGACGCTACCCAGCCGCTGCCAACCCTGCATCACAGCTGCTTCACCTGCAGGGGCAGGCAAGTCTGCCAACGTCACAAACCAATCTGGCACGCTGAGAGCTTCCAGTGAAGCGCTACGCCCGGCAATCAATTCGCCGTCATTACTGGTATATCGGATCTGAAGATAGCTGCCGCTATCAAACATTGCGTCAATCAGAGAGGCGGACGCAATCGGGTCACGCCCATCAATTGCATTTGAAAGTGATAACCCGACCGCAGTCGCGGCATCCTGGGCATGCCAATCGAGCTGACTGGAGATATAGTCCCGGAAACGGTCAAAACTGACGCTCATACTCGCAACCAACAGAGTCAGAATCAGTCCGCTGGTAAATGTCAGCAGCACGCCCCGCAGGGTCATGACGCCAAGTTGATGGTCACGTCGACTGGATTGCATCCCTGCCGCGCCTCGCTTCGGTTAAGAGACTGTCTAAAAGCCGGGCTACCGTAGAACCCGGCCAGCGTTGACAAACATTTACACAGCGTCACCTACGCCGACAACATTAAACACTATAGACTCTGCAAAACGACTAGTGTTGATAATTAAAAAGAAAGCAGGCCGGAGCCCAATGAACGACGATACCCAGAAGGATAAACTCAGGCAGCATTTTGCCCGTCGCGTGACCACACAGGCGAGAGTTGTACTGGATACCTGGCAAAAACTTCGTGAAGCACCCGAGAACTCATCGGCTTTCCAGGCCGATCTGGTGTCGGCCGCAGACAAGCTCGTTCGTTTTGCCCAGCGCTTTGGCATGGACAAACACGCCCACGCTGGTCAGAAACTACTCTCCACGTTGAAGCAATGGCCTCCGGGGGGGCGCCCGGATGCAGAGTCAATGGCCTTGCTGCAAAAGACTATAGATGAACTTAGCCAGAGCACCCTGCGCCGAACAGACCAGGACACTGAAGAAACGCCCAGAACCTTCCGCAGAACGCCTGTTTATGTGGCGCTGGATAACATGGAAATGGCTGGAAGGCTGATCAAACAACTCGAATTTTTCGGCTTTCGAGCATCCGCCTTCCCCAACCCGGAAGCTCTTATGGACGCCTGCGCCCTGCATAAACCCGAGACTATCCTGATGGATGTCAGTTTCGGCGGTCGGACCAATGAGGGCATTGCAACGGTCGAAAGACTGCAGGAACGCCATGACACACCCATTCCGATCGTCTTTATGAGCGATGAAGATGGCTCTATTGAAACCCGGCTGCGGGCCTCCCGGTGCGGCGGCGAAGAGTTCTTCTATCCCGCGGTCGACCCCGGTCAGCTGATCGAGAAAATCGAAACCTATACTCACGGCAACACCGTAGAACCTTATCGTGTATTGGTGCTGGATGATTCCAGGGCTCAAGCCAAGTATATGGAGACGGTCCTCAAAAAAGCTGGCATGACTGCCCACATCATCACCGACCCCATGCAGATCATCCATGCCCTGGAGGCCTTCACGCCTGAAATTATCATTCTGGACATGTACATGCCGGGCTGCACCGGTATGGAGATTGCCCGGGTGATTCGGCAGCAGGACCGGTTACACAGCGTACCCATCATCTATCTGTCAGCCGAGGATGACGTCAGCAAACAGCTTCACGCCATGAGCCTGGGGGGAGATGACTTTCTCACCAAACCCATCGACCCCAAGCACCTGATCGCTACCATCCACAATCGGGGTCGTCGCGCCCGCTCCCTGCTGGCGCTAATGATCCGTGACAGTCTGACCGGGCTCTACAACCACACCCATACGCTGTATCTGCTGGACCAGGAGATTGCGAAAGCCAAGCAGAAGGGTCAGGGGCTCTGCTTCGCCATGATGGATATCGACTACTTCAAGAAGGTCAACGATACCTTCGGTCACCCAATTGGAGACCGCGTCCTGCGCAGCCTCTCCATGTTTCTCAAACAACGTCTGCGCAAAACCGACCATATTGGCCGTTACGGTGGCGAAGAGTTCGCAATTATTCTTCCGGACACCCGTGAAAGCGATGCCCGCAGCGTGCTCAACGAAATCCGTGAGCGCTTTTCCGAACTTCTCCAGCCGGCGGGTGATCGGGAATTCAACGTTACCTTCAGCGCGGGCATTGCCGCCTTGAACGGCGACAGCTCGCAAGCTCTTTGCGAACGGGCCGACCGCGCCCTGTACAAGGCCAAAGAACAGGGCCGCAACTGTGTACTCTCTTCAGACGACTGAAATTACTACGTTTTATGTGCTTCAAGCCCCGATTTCACAAGACACATTATGAAACCAACGTCTTATGGACTCGGCGCCACTCCTTCCTGACAATGGCTGCTCGTTACCGAACAATTGTCAAAAAATGTTGAACAGATTTTGTTTAGCTCGCACGATGGCTGGAAAATGTCGCTATTTTCGGCGATCCTGTTAATAACAACAGAAAGGCATGGATGAACGATGGCCACGATTCTGGTCTTGCATGGCCCCAACCTGAACATGCTCGGCGTTCGCGAACCCGAGGTTTACGGCCATGAGAGCCTGTCAGATATCAATGAGCGACTACACCGGCAAGCGGCGGATGAGGGACACCATCTGATGCACCTGCAGTCCAATGCCGAATACGAATTAATCGAACGCATTCATGAAGCGAGGTCAGAAGGCGTCGACTACATCCTGATTAACCCGGCGGCATTTACTCATACCAGTGTTGCACTTCGCGATGCGTTGCTCGCCTCCGACATCGCCTTTATCGAAGTACATCTCTCCAACGTACATGCCCGCGAGACATTCAGACACCACTCCTATTTTTCCGATATTGCCGACGGCGTTATCTGCGGTCTTGGCAGTATCGGGTATGACTTGGCGCTTCAGGCAGCGCTTAAACGCATTCACCGATAAGATATTAACGGGACCGATTATGGACATTCGCAAGATCAAGAAGCTGATTGAGCTGCTCGAGGAATCCGATGTCGAGGAGCTGGAGATTAAAGAGGGCGACGACTCGGTTCGAATCTCCCGCCGCCGCGAACAGATCGCCAGTGCTCCGATGATGAGCCATTACGCGCCACCTCCCCAGCAACACCAGGCGCTATCCTCACCGACACCGGAAACTCCTGCACCAAGTGCGACGGCTGACCCGGCCGACCGGGGACACGTAGTGAAGTCGCCAATGGTCGGTACTTTCTACGAAGCCGCTTCTCCGACGTCAAAAGCCTTTGTTACCGAAGGTCAGGTTGTCGAAGCCGGTGACGTCATTTGCATTATCGAGGCCATGAAAATGATGAACCAGATAGAGGCCGACAAAAGTGGCACTGTTTCAGAAATTCTGGTGGAAAACGGCCAGCCGGTCGAATTCGATCAGCCCCTGTTCATCATCACCTGAAAGTGTAGCTGACCCATGGCCATGATCGAGAAAGTACTAATCGCAAACCGGGGTGAGATCGCACTCCGGATACTACGTGCCTGCAAAGAACTGGGCATCCGCACCGTCGCCGTTCACTCCCAGGTTGACCGTGAGCTCATGCATGTTCGCCTGGCTGACGAAACCGTCTGTATCGGGCCGAACAGCGCCACCGACAGCTACCTCAATGTACCTGCACTGATCAGTGCGGCTGAGGTCACCGATGCTGTTGCTATTCACCCGGGCTACGGATTCCTCGCGGAAAATGCTGATTTCGCCGAGCAGGTTGAGAAAAGCGGCTTCCGGTTTATCGGGCCACCGGCAGATGTTATTCGTTTGATGGGCAACAAGGTGTCTGCCATCAACTCTATGATCAAGGCGGGCGTGCCTACAGTACCTGGTTCCGATGGTCCCATTGATGCTGATGACGAACGCACCCTGACGATTGCCCGCCGCATCGGCTACCCGGTAATTATCAAGGCGGCATCCGGCGGTGGTGGCCGGGGCATGCAGGTAGTTCACTCAGAAGCCGCATTATTGAAATCGGTCCAGATTACCCAGACCGAAGCACGCAATTCATTCGGTGACGAGACCGTCTACCTTGAGAAATACCTTGAGCGCCCCCGGCATGTAGAAGTTCAGGTGCTGGCCGATATGCACGGCAATGTCATCCATTTGGGCGACCGTGACTGCTCCATGCAGCGTCGGCATCAGAAAGTGCTGGAAGAAGCCCCGGCACCGAACATTGATCCGAAAGCCCGCAAGAAAACCCTGAAAGCCTGTGTCGACGCCTGCAAAACCATCGGTTATGTCGGCGCCGGTACCTTTGAGTTCCTGTATCAGGACGGAGAGTTCTATTTTATCGAAATGAATACCCGGGTGCAGGTAGAACACCCGGTCTCCGAAATGGTGACAGGGGTGGACATTGTGCGTGAGCAGTTACGCATTGCCAGCGGCATGCCACTGCAGTACACCCAGAACGACATCAAGATTTCCGGTCATGCCATCGAGTGCCGTATCAATGCCGAGGACCCGGACACCTTCGTTCCCAGCCCCGGCACGGTGAAGCACTTCCACGCCCCTGGCGGCAACGGTGTTCGGGTAGATTCTCATTTGTACAGTGGTTACACGGTGCCACCTTATTACGACTCGCTGATTGCCAAGCTGATTACCTGGGGTGATGATCGTGAAATCGCCCGCAAGCGCATGAAAAACGCACTGGATGAGCTCGTGGTCGAAGGCATCAAGACCAATCAGCCGCTACACCGCAAACTCTTGCGCGATGGCGGATTCAAACAGGTAGACTTCACCATTCACTACCTGGAACACCTGATACGGAAAAATCATGCCCTGGATTCAACTCCAGATCCCGGCTGATCCGGATAATGCCGATCAGCTTGAGGATTTGCTCATGGAGGTCGGCGCCGAAGCTGTCTCCATGGAAGACGCTGCAGACCAGCCTCTGTATGAGCCAGATCCTGGCACTACGCCACTCTGGTTCGAAACCCGGGTAACCGGCCTGTTTGACTCCGAGCGCAACATAGAACAGCTATGCGCCGAAATCACAGACCGCTGGCACCAACAGACCCAGCAGTCCCTGCCCGACATCGAGGTGACACTGGTGGAAGACAAGGACTGGGCTCGGGCCTGGATGGAGGACTTCAAACCCCTACGGTTCGGAGAGCGTTTATGGATTGTGCCCAGTTGGCACGAAGCGCCCGACCCCGACGCTGCCAATCTCTTACTGGACCCGGGTCTTGCGTTTGGCACCGGAACCCACCAGACCACAGCCCTTTGTCTCGAATGGCTGGACGGGCACGCAGTCGCGGGCAAACAGGTCATTGATTATGGCTGTGGCTCCGGCATTCTGGGCCTTGCGGCCCTGCTGCTGGGCGCGGACCATGTGATCGGCGTCGACACCGATCCCCAGGCTCTGGAAGCCAGCCGGGAAAATGCCCGTCGCAATGACGTACCCGAAGACCGTCTGGACCTCTACCTCCCCGAGCACGAACCTGACACCGTGGCAGAGGTTTTGCTCGCGAATATCCTGGCGCAGCCGCTGATCAGTTTGGCCTCGCATCTGGCTAACCGGGTCTGCATGGGTGGCGATATCGTGCTTTCCGGAATCCTTTCTCATCAGGCCCGTGATGTCATGGAGGCGTATGAGCCCTGGTTCATTATGGATGAGCCGGAAGAGCGTCAGGAATGGGTTCGCCTCACAGGCCGTCGACGCGACAGATGACGAACGGAGCTTGAGCGACTAAACTGCCTCACTCATGGCCGTTCCTATTCGTAACAGGATTTAAGGATGACTCAAGGTACATTGCTGACTCGCTGTCCTCATTGCGACACCCGTTTTCGCGTCACCAATGAACAGTTGGGCGTTGCCAAAGGCAAGGTTCGGTGCGGTAACTGCATGGAAGTGTTCAGTGCCATTGAAAGTCGACATGAAGATATGCCGGAACCTGTCACTGACGAGAACGCAAGCACCGACGTATTGGGCTCCGGTGGTCCGTCCTCCGAGGAAGATTTCGTTTTTCAGGACGACCCCGACGAAGATGCCACAGAGGACAGTTATGCGGGCACTCGCCTCACCTTCTCAGACGATGAGCTGAGCGACAGTTTCCGGTCTTTTGATGAGAAGGCACCCGTCAGCTTTGATACGGATGAGGACAACGACGAAGCCCAATCTGTTGACGAAAGCTGGGCCGAAGCGATGCTGTTTGATGACGACCAGCCCGCCAGGGGGAATCAGAATGATCGTGAGCCGCCGCTGACTGAAGAGCAGGAGCCCGCCTCGTCAGATATTCCGCCGCCGGTACCGAAACCGGAATGGCACAGTGCCCCCGAGGTGAAATCTGAACCTGAGCAGCCAGCTTCTGAACATTCGCTCCATGAGCCACGCGATAGCCAGCCAGAAACCAGAGACTCAGCGGCAGGTATCTCACACCACACGCCCGAAACCGATGGCTCTCCGGAACATGATACCAACTGGACGGAACCGAATGACAATGACTCATCCGACAACCTGAAAGCCGAGCCAAACTCCGCCAGCAATCCTTATTACGGCCTTGGCCATGAGCCCATCGCGGTGCGCCAGCGGCCTTCGCGGGGCTGGCTCGGCAAAACTATCTGGTTTTTGGTGATTATTGGCCTGGTGGGTGTCCTGGTCTCCCAGATGGTCTACTTCCAGTTCGACCGCCTCGCCAGCATCGCGGAGTTGCGACCGTTCTACGAGAAAGGCTGCGAGCTCGCGGGCTGCGAGCTGAAACCTCTGGTTGCCGTTGACCGGATTCAGAGCCGGAAACTTGTGGTTCGAACTGCACCGGAAGATCGTAACTCCCTTATTGTGGACGCTGTCATCCTCAACGATGCCGAGTTCGAGCAGCCCTTCCCCGCCATCGGCCTGACCTTTTCAAACCTGAACGGGGATGTAGTGGCTCAAAGCCTGTTTACGCCGGAGGAGTACCTTGCGGGGGATGCCCGGGATTTATCCGTAATGCCACCCAATACACCGGTGCGAATTGCCATAACAATCCGTGATCCGGGGCGCGATGCCGTCAACTACAACATTTCGTTTCGCCCTAACGGGCAGTAAGTAATAGCTTACCAGCTCGTAATGACGGGGCCGATTCGCGCAAAAGTCAATCAAAAAGATCGAAAAATAATCAACTTTTTCACTGATATACCTCTTTAATCCCTCAGGCCTCAGCGGTATCATTGTCGGCCCTTGTCCTCTGGTGGTTATTTATTCACCAGTAACGCAGACGTGGAATCATGCTACCGACCGCAAAAATCGGGCCTTATACGCTCCCAAACCCGCTGATTGTTGCGCCGATGGCCGGAGTGACGGATCGCCCGTTTCGCCTTTTATGCCGACGTCTCGGGGCGGGCCTGGCGGTCTCGGAAATGGTGATCGCAGATAGCAGTCTCTGGCATACCCGAAAATCCCGCTTGCGGCTGGACCATGCTGGCGAGCCGGAACCACGCTCGGTGCAGATAGCCGGCGGGGATCCTGAGATGCTGGCCAATGCCGCCCGAGTGAACGCGGCCCATGGTGCCCAGATTATCGACATCAATATGGGTTGCCCGGCGAAAAAGGTGTGCAACAAGGCAGCTGGCTCCGCGCTGATGAAAGATGAGGGCCTGGTGCGCGACATCCTGATAGCGGTGGTGTCCGCGGTTGACGTCCCGGTGACACTGAAGATGCGTACCGGCTGGGATAGTGATCATCGCAATGCGCCAATGATTGCGCGCATGGCTGAAGATGCTGGCATACAGGCGCTGGCCATTCACGGTCGTACCCGGGCCGATGCCTATAAGGGTGAGGCAGAGTACGACACCATTGCCCTGGTGAAGTCGCAAGTCGGTATTCCGGTGTTCGCCAATGGCGATGTTACCTCACCACAGGAAGCGGCTTGGGTGCTTAACCATACCGGGGCAGATGGCCTGCTGATTGGCCGCGCTGCCCAAGGCAGTCCATGGATTTTCCGGGAGATCCTGCACTTTCTGAAAACCGGGCAGGAATTAGCACCGCCAGCGCTTGATGAGGTGGAGCAAATATTGATAGAACATCTGCTCGCCCTACACGATTTTTACGGTGAACGTATGGGCGTCCGCATCGCAAGAAAACATGTAGGCTGGTATCTCCAGTCTCACGATGAAGACAAACAGTTCAGAAAACGCTTCAACGCCATTGAACGCGCGGGGGAGCAACAGGACGAAATTCAACGGTATTTTAAAGGCTTACGAAATGGAGAGGTATTCGCAGCATGACCGCTGAGACACTGGCAAATGACAAAATGGCGCAACCCACGAGTGATGATGTTCATCAGTTGCAAACGGTAAATAGCAGTGGCAAAACCGTTACCCTCAGGGATAGCGTGGAAGTGGCCCTGAAAAACTATTTTGCCCAACTCGATGGCGCACCGGTCACAGAGGTCTACCAGTTAGTCCTCTCCGAAGTTGAAGCCCCTCTGCTTGAGCAGGTCATGAAGTACACCCGTAACAACCAGACCAAAGCTTCCACCATGCTTGGTCTGAATCGTGGCACGCTGCGCAAAAAACTTAAGCAATACGGTTTGCTATAATCCTGGCATCCCGACGTGTGTAGGGCCTCCCGGATATCATCTGCGAGGCCTTTATTCTTAATCACCCAAGGACTTTCTGAACAAGCTCCTGACTCGGCCACCAAGGCCCCAGTGACTTCTCCAGAATCTCCCCAGCGAAAATGTGACCCATGGCAAATCAGGCTAATACCCCCGTCCGTCGTGCACTGATCAGCGTTTCTGATAAAACCGGCATAGTTGACTTCGCAAGGCAACTAGCGGGCCAGGGCATCGAACTGCTCTCCACCGGTGGCACTTTCAGGCTGCTCAAGGAAAACCAGATTGCCGTAATCGAAGTCAGTGATTACACCGGCTTTCCGGAAATGATGGACGGTCGTGTCAAAACCCTGCACCCGAAGATCCATGGCGGCATTCTTGGGCGACGCGGGGTGGATGATGCGGTCATGGCCCAACACGACATCGCACCTATCGATATGGTGGTCGTCAATCTGTACCCTTTCCAGGCCGCAATAACAGACCCGGACTGCGATCTTGCCAACGCCATCGAAAATATCGATATTGGCGGCCCCACCATGGTGAGGGCAGCGGCAAAAAACCATAACGATGTGGCTATCGTAGTAAATGTCTCGGACTACAGCCGGATTGCCACCGAACTTTCTGCTAACGACGGTCAACTGCGCTACCAGACCCGGTTTGACCTGGCCGTGAAAGCCTTTGAGCACACCGCAGCCTACGACGGCGCCATTGCCAACTATCTGGGTGGCCGCACCGCTGACAACGACAATGCCGACTTTCCTCGCACCTTCAACACCCAGTACATCAAGGTGCAAGACATGCGTTATGGCGAAAACCCGCATCAGCGGGCTGCTTTTTACGCCGAGCGTGAACCACAGGAAGCCTGTGTTGCCACCGCAAAACAGATTCAGGGCAAGGCGCTGTCATTCAACAACGTGGCCGATACCGATGCTGCGCTTGAATGCGTCAAGCCGTTCGCTGACCCTGCCTGCGTTATCGTTAAACACGCTAACCCTTGTGGTGTGGCGATTGGGAGTGACATTCGACAGGCCTACGACCTTGCCTTTGCTACCGACCCGACCTCTGCATTCGGGGGCATTATCGCCTTCAACCGGGAACTGGACGCAGACACGGCAAAAGCCATCATTGACCGCCAATTTGTCGAAGTAATCATCGCTCCCAGTATTGCATCAGAAGCTGCGGAGCTGGTCGCCACTAAAAAGAACGTGCGGCTGCTGGCTTGCGGTGAATTTGATGGTGAACGTGCCAGATCGCTGGATTACAAGCGCGTTACTGGCGGACTGCTGGTGCAGGACCGTGACCTCGGTATGGTCGCTATGGAAGACGTTAAAGTAGTGACTGATCGGCAGCCTACCGAAACTGAGCTGAACGATCTCCTGTTTGCCTGGGAAGTGGCAAAATACGTTAAATCCAACGCCATTGTTTACGCCCGTTCTGGCCGTACCATTGGTATTGGCGCTGGCCAGATGAGTCGCGTGTATAGTGCACGCATTGCAGGCATCAAGGCAGCCGACGAAGGCCTGGAGGTGAAGGGCTCGGTGATGTCTTCCGATGCTTTCTTCCCGTTCCGGGACGGCATCGATGCCGCTGCTAAAGCAGGTATCACCGCGGTCATCCAGCCCGGTGGCTCAATGCGGGACCAGGAAGTCATCGATGCCGCCAACGAACACGGCATCGCGATGGTCTTCACTGGCATGCGTCATTTCCGGCACTGATACATCCGGTATTCATACATCAAAGGAACCTGCACCATGAATATTCTGATCATCGGTAATGGTGGCCGTGAACACGCACTGGCCTGGAAAGTTGCACAGTCACCCCAGGCGGATCAAGTTTTCGTGGCACCGGGTAACGCCGGTACCGCGACCGAACCAGGGCTTGAGAACGTTGCCATTGATGTTATGGACCTGAGCGGATTGGCGGACTTTGCAACCTCCCAAAAAGTTGGCCTCACCATTGTAGGCCCTGAGGCGCCGCTGGTTGAAGGGATAGTCGACCTGTTTGAAAGCCGGGGGCTCAGAGTATTTGGCCCCTCCAAAGGCGCAGCCCAACTGGAAGGTTCCAAAGCCTTCACCAAGAATTTCCTCGCACGCCATGCCATCCCAACGGCCGACTACGGCAACTTCACCGATGTCGACGAAGCACTGGCATATGTTCGTAAACAGGGCGCGCCCATAGTAGTCAAGGCGGATGGCCTGGCCGCGGGCAAAGGCGTGATTATAGCGATGACCCTGGCCGAAGCGGAAGACGCCATTCGTGACATGCTTGCTGGCAATGCCTTCGGGGACGCTGGCAGCCGGGTGGTGGTGGAAGAATTTCTTGAAGGCGAGGAAGCCAGCTTTATCGTTATGGTCGATGGCACGAACGTACTTGCCATGGCAACGTCCCAGGATCACAAGCGCGTGGGTGACGACGATACCGGCCCCAATACCGGCGGTATGGGCGCTTACTCTCCTGCACCGGTGGTGACGGCTGACGTTCACCAACGCATCATGGATGAAGTCATCTACCCTACCGTCAGAGGCATGGCCAACGAAGGCCACACTTATACCGGCTTTCTCTATGCCGGGCTGATGATTGACCCGCAGGGCGCTCCAAAAGTCATCGAGTTCAACTGCCGCTTTGGCGACCCTGAGACCCAACCTATCATGCTCCGGATGCAATCCGATCTGGTAGAGCTCTGTGAAGCCGCCATCGATGGCAAGCTCGACCAGTGCAGTTCCGACTGGGATGAACGAGCCGCCGTGGGGGTCGTACTGGCGGCTGGCGGTTACCCTGGCAGCTACAGCAAAGGAGATGTCATTTCCGGTCTACCAGAACAGGAAATCTCCGGCGAGAAAGTGTTCCACGCAGGCACCCGGCTTGAAGAGGATCAGGTGGTTACCAATGGCGGACGTGTTCTGTGCGCCACCGCCCTCGGTAATACCGTCACCGAAGCCCAACAGCGCGCTTACCAACTGGCAGAGAAGATCCGCTGGGACGGCAGCTTCTACCGCAACGATATTGCCTATCGGGCGATCAAAAGAGAACAGGCCTGAGCAAAGCCCGTATCTTCTTCAACACTCTGACCACAACCGGACCAGATTATTGTAGGTGCCGGTAAGCTCCACAAGCTCTGGCTGATCTTCGCCTTGTCTTGCCCTGAGACGGCGCAGGGCGTTATCCATTTCGTACAGCAGGCGACGTTTTTCGGTATCCCGTATCAGGCTTTGCATAAACATGTAGCAGCCCATTCGGTCTCCGCGAGTTACCGGAGTCACTTCGTGCAGCGAGCCAGATGGGTATGCCACCAGGCTGCCAGCAGGCAGTTTTATCGTCTGTTCACCGAAGGTGTCGGTAATCTTCAGCTCACCGCCGTCATATTCGTCCGGATCGGACAAAAACAGTGTCGCTGAGACATCGGTACGCAAATAACTGCCATCCGGCAACGGACGCACTGTGCTGTCGATATGTCTGCCATAGTGGCTGTCGTCAACGGTATAGCGATTAAAATTCGGCGGGATAATTTTGAACGGCATGATAGCGCTCATCACCTCGGGGGTGCGATTGAGCGCACGCATTACGAGGATTCGTAAATCCCGTAACACGTCGGAATTTTCAGGAATCTGCAGGTTTTTTTTCACAAGCCTCGCCTGCGGCCCCGCACTGATACCACGTTCCCAATCGGTATCAAGCAGCTGACGGCGCATGGCCGCCAGCTCCTCCGACGTCAGAACGTTATCGAAACTGACAATCATACAATTAACTCTTTATGAGCTTACAGCAAGATCAAAAATCGTACCGCAACGTGGCGATAAGATGACGACCTGGCCCGGGGATACCCTGAGCCCCGCCTTCAGCTACCTGTGAAATGTACTCCTTGTCGAGCAGATTAAAGGCGTTCATTCGTACCTGAAGATCCTCGCTGAAACGATAAGTCGTCGAAGCATGGAACACAGAGTAGCTGTCCACCTCAATCTGACGCCGACGGGCACCTGGCTCGGATCTTACGTTATTAACCTGATCTGCGACATATTCCATGCCCCCACCAATGCTCCACTGAGGCATAAGATCATAGGTTGTCCAGGCATTGAAGGTGTGCTCCGGAGTGCCACCCAAACGTGAACCCTCTTCCCAGGGGTTGTTGGACTTACGCACTTCCGAATCCAGGTAGGTGTAGCTGGTATAGAGCTCCCAGACCGGGGACAGGCTACCTGAAGCTCCCACTTCAAAACCTTGCACACGCTGCTCGCCATCCAGAACATCCAACAGATCCCCACCACCAGTAGCCGGGGTACGGGCATTGGTTTTATCCGTGCGAAAGATCGCTGCATTGACCAGGAGATTATCCGATACCGTCCATTTAGTGCCGATCTCATAGGCAACTGTCTTTTCAGGATCAGTGTCGAAGGCGTCTTGGTCAATAATATCCTCTCGATTACCTTCTAACGCACTGCCGCCGCCAGCCAATTGCACCAGACCACGGTCAAACGTTCCGGTCACATCAAATGCAGTACCAACCGATGCATAGACGATACCATTTTGGGTGGGCTTGAAAACCAGCCCAAGGTTACCGCTCCATTCTTTGTCAGTGCGCGATTCCGGGCCAATGGGGTCAGCCCAGCCATAGTCAGTGGCCGTCGACTCGACGTGATCCCAGCGCACACCGCCATGCACATCCCATTTTGGTGACAGGGCTATGGTGTCGAGCGCATAGACGCCAAACTGCTCTGATTCCAACCGATGCCGGGTACCGTCATAAGGAGCAGCCGGGCGCACGCGCACCTGCGGATCATACAACGATGTCGCAGGACCTTTGACATCGGGACGACGCTTGTTCTCGATATCGACATACCCTACCTCGACGCCGAGTACGAGATCATGGGACAAGCTACCGGTATCGAACGAGGTGATCAGATCCGTCTGGTTGAAGTAGGACACATCTTTTTGGTCCCGGGGCTTGAGATCCCCACGCACCTGTACCTGAGACCAGTCACCGCTACCCCAGGCTGCCTCGGGAACGATCAGACGAGGCGATGAGGTGATAGAGTCGTTCTCGACCCGACTGATACGTAACTGGTTCCGCAATGCCAAGCGATTGTTGAAGCGATGCTCAATTGCCAGGCCCAATTGATCAACATCAATGGCTTGATAATCGTCTTTGTGGCCATAAAAATTACTGAAATCAATTCCCGGAGGAAGCTCACCTGTATAATAACCGTCCCCCGCCCGCTGACCACCTGGGGTACGAGAGTTGTTATTTTCGGTTAACTCGGTTGTATCGCCGGTAAAACCTTCCCTGTCAAAAGGCAGGCCTTTATCTTCCAGATTGTTCTGCCTTGAGTGGAGATAGTCGACCTCAACTTGCGTGTCGCCCTGAAGACCCCAGATGTAGGCGCCGTAAAAACCGTGACGTTCCTGATGGGCCATGTCACGACCAGGCACATCCTGGTTATGGGTCATCACGTTAAAACGTACTGCACTGTTGTCGTCTATACGACGGTTAAGATCGCCGGTGGTGCGTAACAGCTCATCCGTACCCACTGATATTTCCACCCGATTTCGGTCTTCCAGCATTGGCTTTTTGGTGACGAAATTAATCGAGCCGCCAGCGGAACCACGTCCGGAAAAGGCCGAGTTCGGACCTTTTATCACCTCGATCTGCTCAACGTAGAAGGGATCACGGAAGTAGTTACCCAAATCACGGGCGCCATTAACGTTAATGTCATCCCGGGCGTTAAAACCGCGAATTTTGAGCTGATCGCCACCCGGGGGATTACCTTCGCCCGCCTGCAGGCTGATGCCCGAGACGTTACGTAACGCATCCCGCAATTCCGTCACGTTTTGCTCTTCCAGCAGGTCACTGGGCAGCACGGTGACGATACGCGGGGTTTCTTGCAGACTGCGTTGATATTTCACACTGTCAATGGTTTCACCCCGAAAACCCGTGACCGTCAAAGTGTCCAACTGGCCAACCGATTGACTCTCGCCGGACTGAGCCTGGGCATTGAAGCTCGCCGCCGCCATCAAACAGGCACTTGCCGCCAGCATGTTACGCCCAAATGAGGGCGTACGGGCCCTTGAAACCATAGACTCCATGGCTACGGTGAGAGCCTTTCGCTTTGAATGTATCATTGAGGTATTTTCCTTGCTAAAGAACTGAAGAGCGGAAAACGATGAATCAAAACATCAATTGGTGTTCGGATGTTAGAGCCCCGTCGCGTTCGACTCTTGCTGAGATAAATGCTTCGAAAGTGCACATTAATAAATGCCAATCCATTTGTAAACAATAATTATTCGCATTTTAGTTTAACTTTAGGGCTTTCTGGGTATGAAATATCGGGGCGATAGGTATCGACCGTGACCGCCTCACCATCCTGAGTGGGCAACGATTGCTACCCCGTCTTATGGGACTGCTGAAGCTTGGCAGGATCGATGCATTTCTTGCGGAGCGCACGGTGCTGTATCATCAGCTAAAGCAAATGGAGCGCCCGACGCCGCCACTCAGAGAAGCAGGCATTGCCAGCATTGAGCCGTTGTATATCACCTTTGCGCCAGGCCATCTGAGTTCAGAGAACTACGCCCTCGATCTCACCGATGGCATCAACACAATGCGTAAAAGCGGTGAGCTTGCCCGCCTGATGGTGCGGTACGGTCTGCCGTATACCAAGCAACCCACTCCGTAAAACGGTAAATCGTTATGATGACGCAGATGACGTCGCTGCACGAAGAGCGGCTTGACCACGTTTTTTCGGTACTGAAATCCACCGGGGCAAAAAAGGTGCTCGACCTGGGCTGCGGTTCCGGCTCGCTGCTTTACCGTTTAGTGCGTGAGCCCCAGTTCTACGAGATCGTAGGGCTTGAGGAATCTGGTGTATCGTTGTCCCAGGCCAGAACCATGATGTCGGAGCACCTTGTAGGTGAGCACCCAAAGCTTCGATTGGTGCGAGGCTCCTATGCGGAGAAAAATGAAAAGCTTATCGGGTTTGATGCGGCGGCCATGGTTGAAACCATCGAACACGTCTACCCAAACGCCCTTTCCAGCGTCGAACTTGCGGTCTTCGGGCAGTATCGACCCAAGGTGCTTTACATGACTACACCAAACCGGGAATACAACCCTTTGTTCGATCTGGCGCCGGGTGAATTCCGGGAAGAAGATCACAAGTTTGAATGGGATCGGGAAAAATTCCGTCGATGGGCCAGGGGTGTCGCCCAACGAAACGACTACGAGGTCGTCTTCGGCGGCATAGGCGCCTTCCACCCGGACCATGGTGAGCCCACCCAAACGGCATTCTTCACTCGCAAAGATGGCGTCACACGAAAAGACTGAGCGGGAGGCTTCTCTCATTGCCCATAGCGTGGCCCTCAACTCCAATCTGACAACACCGGTTAAGGAGCCTCGTATTAACTCCTGGATCGTCTCTATTTACGACGCCAGGCGCTGACTTCCGCTATGGTGTGCTGGAATTTGCGTCGGGTTTCGCGGATGACGAAAGGGACGTCCATCGGTTCCTGAATCAGCTCAAAATGGGGGGCCAGTACCTCCTTCATGCCATCAAGGATCGTCACCGGCGTTCCGCTACGCTCAAAGCCTCCGATCCAATTGGCTTTCGGGGTGTACTCTTCGAGCACTGTATAGGGGGAGCTGATCACGAGCGTGCCCTGCTCCGCCAGAATCCTGTGCAGTGACTCCAGAAAGGCCCGGGGGTTCTGCAGTCGATCGATCAGGTTACCCGCGAACACCAGATCATATCCGGTATATTCGGACTCCAGATTGCAGGCGTCCGCCACCGCAAACTGCACCTTTTCGGCGGCGTTGGTGAGATTCAAGTCTGCCAGTCTGGCAGTGATCCGAGTGCCAATGTCGCCCTGCTCCCTGAGAAAATACTCCATTTCACCCTCTGTTTTCAGGCGATTGGCTGATTCTATGAATCGGTTAGACAGGTCAAGCCCGGTCACCTTGTCAAACACCCGCGCAAGCTCAAAGGTACTGCGCCCCACGGCGCAACCAAGATCCAGGGCAGAACGCTTATTCCGTCCGACCATTAATTCCTGGCAGATGCCTGCACACCGGGCCGGATAATTGCCGATGCCAAAATAGCTTTCGCCGTAATGGAAGGCCATATACTGACCGAGAAGTTCGTCAGTTTCATAAAGGTTCATAGTGAAGTGTCCTTAAGAGCACAGGTGCGAAAGCCCGTGTAGACATCATTTCGTTGCGGTAAATAGGCTTGCCGATAAGTACCCCGGATCAGCATGGAGGAAGTGGCACAACTACCCCCTTTAGCGACCTTGTGATCACCAAACTGCAGGGTGGACATATAGGGATACATATCCACTGAGAACCCGTTATAAGGCAGGAACTGGTCGGTAGTCCATTCCCAGACCGTACCTATCATCTGCCTGCAACCAAACCGGCTGTCACCTTCCGCCAGAGCAGAAACTGGAAGCTGTGCCATCAGGCGGGCATCCATGTCTACTCGGCTCGGGTCCAGCTCATCCCCCCAGGGAAAGCGACGGAACGACTGTCCGGGCTGATTTCCCAGCGCCGCGGCTTCCCATTCGGCTTCCGTCGGTAAGCGGCGCCCGGCCCAGTTGCAATAGGCCTCTGCCTCCCAGTAGCTCACGTGATTAACCGGATAGTCCGGTTGCAAGGGTTGCCACTGATCAAACAGCTTTTCCTGCCATTGACCCTGATGCTGGCGCCAGTAAAGCGGATGTCTCAATACCCGAGTGACCGGTTCACGATTGCCATGAACCAACGCCACATCAGTCTCGGTGGCCAACCATTTACGACCGCCAAAAGACCAGAATTCCGGGCGTTCATAACCGCCGTCTTCCACAAACTTCAGGAACTGCGCGTTGGATACCAGGGTTCTGGATATTGCAAAGCCACCCAACTGCTTTTCAAACCGCGGTTTTTCATTATCAAAGCCGAAATCCGTGGTCGCAAAGTCCGGCGACCGGGCAGGCATGCCCATCAGGTAGGTGCCAGCCGGGATCGTCGCGTCTTCAGGAGAGATCGGCTCCGGGTCCGGTGGCCCCGCCACAACATCTGACGGCGCCGGGTACCCCACCGTTTGGCGACACCAGACCATGGATTCAATGTGCATGTGCTGGTGCAGAATGGCGTAACGGTATAGATAGGCATCATCGGCGCTCAGAGCCAGGCTTTCCAGACGTACTCTGATCCGGTCATAGACCTGCAGGAAGTAGTCACGGGTTTGCGCTAAACCTGGGAACAGACCGGGTTGCCAGCGATCCCGGTGTTCAATATGGAAGGAGTCCCAAAGGTCGTCCATGCTCGGGTCAATACTCGGCAATCCGTCCAGAGCGGACAATACAAACACTTCGTAAAAGAAGGCTGCGTGCCCCAGCTCCCAGAGTGGCGGATTAACACCCCGATGGTAACGCACCATTAGCCGATCCTCAGGCAAAGTGTCAATCAATGCCAGGGTACGCTCACGGGTGATGGCCAAAGCGCTTAGCAGTGTGTCGCGTTCGTTAGTGTGCAATTAAACCCCCTGACTGAGTACCTCAAACCTGAATCTACGGATCAGGTATTATCTTACGCTCAGATTATCACAGGGGATTAGAACCGGTATCGCTATCCGCTTTCAGAGGGTGTCCTGCGAGATTTTTGCCAATCACTCAGATCTTCAATCAGCCGGAAGAACAGCGGCACAAAGAATAACGCCAGAGTACTGGCGGCGATCATACCGCCGACCACCACCGTACCGATTTCCTGACGACTCGCCGCACCGGCACCACTGCTGAAAGCCAGCGGTAATGACCCTACGATAAACGTCAGTGCCGTCATCATGATGGCGCGAAAACGTTGCCGGGCAGCGGAGCTTGCGGCCTCAATCGAGGACATCCCGGCGCGACGATTCTGGGCAGCAAACTCGACGATCAGTATTGCGTTCTTTGCCGCCAGACCAATCAGAACCAGCAGCCCGACCTGGAAGTAAATGTCATTCGGAAATCCTCGTAATAGCGAGGCGGCGGCTGCTCCAAAAACACCAAAGGGTACTGCCGTGGCAACTGCCAGGGGCAGACCCAGCCGCTCGTACTGAGCCGCCAGAATCAACAGCACCAGCAGCAGCCCCAGACCGAATGCAATGCCACCGGCGCCGCCTGCGGTATTTAACTGGTAGGCTTCACCAATCCAGCCCAGCAGACTGTCACGATCCAGAGTCTCTGCGCCGACCTCTTCAAGTGCCCGCAGCGCATCACCGGTGGTGTAACCCGGCCCCGGATCGGCCAGCAGCTTCGCCGCCGGATAAACGTTGAAGCGGTTGAGAATATCCGGGCCACTGCTGCGCTCAAGTTTTACCAGCGAAGACAACGGAATCATCTCGTCATATACGGAACGCACAAAGACCTTGCGCAAATCATCCGGGTGACTGCGGAACTCACCTTCCGACTGCAGATTGACCTGCCAATTGCGCCCCTCCAGGGTGAAATCGTTCACATACAGGGCACCGAAAGTACTCTGCATGGTGGAGAAAATCTGATCAATCGGCACACCTGATGCTTCGGCCTTCTGCCGGTCCACAGTGGCTTCGTAGCGAGGCACCCCGGTATTCAGGGTGACACGGACGTTCTGCAACTCGGGCCGTTCATTGGCTTTGGCGGTCAGCTTATCCGCCATTTCTTTGATCTCGTCGGGGGTCTTACCACCACGGGCCTGGATATAACCTTCGACACCACCGGTAGTAGAGAGCCCCTGGATCGGTGGCGGTGTAAAGGCGACAACATTGGCTTCTTTGACGCCGGTACCCAACTCGATGATCTTGCCTGCAACACTGGCGGCGTCCTGCCCCGGGCCGGTACGTTCAGACCAGTCTTCGAGCGTAACGAAGCTCACCCCGCTGTTGGAGCGCAATGCGCTGGAAAGAATGTCGAAGCCGGCAAACGACACCACATCGCTGACCTCTTCCATTTCAAGCAGATCCTCAGTCAGATTGTCCCGTACGGTTTCCGTGCGGTCCAGCGAGGAAACCGGGGGCAAGGAAACCGCAACCAGTGCAAACCCCTGGTCTTCCTGAGGCACCAGGCCCGATGCCATGGAGTTGAGCATGAAGAGCGTGCCACCAATCATCGCGGCGAACAGCAACACCCCGACCAGCGCGTGATGCAGCAACCAGTCCACGATACGCACGAAGCCGTTTGTCAGCTTGTCGAAACCGGCATCAAACCATCGGAAGATCGCTGGCTGCTTTTTACTCCGGCCACCGAGCAAAAGGGCGCACATGGCCGGGGTCAGGGTCAGCGCTACGATGCCTGAGATAACAACAGAAACCGCGATGGTCACCGCAAACTGGCGGTAAAGCTCTCCCGTCAAACCACCGAGGAACGCCACCGGGGCAAACACGGCCACCAGCACCAGGGTTGAAGATATAACCGCACCGGACACCTGCTTTACCGTTTCAACAGCGGCCTTGTGTGCGGAGTATTGCTCCTCCTTCATCAGACGCTCGGCGTTCTCCATGATAATGATGGCGTTGTCCACCACCACCCCGATCGCCAGGATCAGCCCGAACAGTGTCAGCAGGTTGATGGAGAATCCGAACGCCAGCATCCCCGCGAAGGTACCAACCAGCGAAACCGGAATGGCGACCAGAGGGATCAGGGTGGCCCGCAAGTGCTGCAAGAAGAGGAAGGTAATCAGCACTACCAGCACGACCGCAATAATAAAAGTGGACACCACTTCCTGAATGGAAATATCGATAAAACGGCTGGTATCGTAGGGGATCTTGTACTCCAGACCTTCTGGAAAACGGCCGCTGATCGCTGCCATCGCGTTTTCAACTTCTTCCGCTGCGTCCAGGGCGTTTGCGCCTGGCTGCAGATAGACCCCCATGGGCACGGCCGTCTGGCCGTTGTAATTGGCGCTGAAATCGTAGCTTTGCGAACCCAATTCCACCCGGGCCACATCACCCAGACGTAAGCTTGCGCCCTGTTCATCACTACGCAGAATGACATCTTCAAATTCTGCTGGCGTGGTCAGACGGCCTGGCGTGGTGACGGTGTAGGTGAAGGCCTGACCTTTTGGAGCGGGCTGGGCGCCAATACGGCCTGCTGCAAACTGGGCGTTCTGTCCTTCCAGGGCTGCCTGCACGTCCGAAGGCGTGAGTTCATACTGGGCCATCTTGTCCGGGCGTAACCACACCCGCATAGAGTAATCCTGTGCACCAAACAACGAAGCATCGCCAATGCCTGGCAACCGCACCAGTTCGTCCAGTACGTTAAGCAGGGCGTAGTTGCTGATTTCCACTTCGTTCATGGAGCCATCGGCGGCGGATAGTGTCACAACCTGCAATATGGAGGTTGAACGTGCCTCCACCGTCAGGCCCTGATTGCGAACCTGTTGGGGCAACTGGGCCTGGGCCTGCTGGACCCGGTTATTGACGTTGATGGTGGCCTGGTCGGCATCGGTACCGATGTCAAACGAGACCGTGACGCGGAAAGTGCCGGAGTCGGTACTGTTCGACTCCATATAGATCATGTCGTCGACCCCGTTGATTTCCTGTTCCAGCGGAGCCAGGACCGAATCGGCCAGCACCTCTGCGCTGGCACCCGGATAAGCACCTTGAATCTGCACCTGTGGTGGCACCACATCCGGATACTGCTCGACTGGCAAACCAAAGATAGCGATGCCACCGGCCAATGTGATGATGACGGAAATAACCGACGCAAAGATCGGCCTGTCTATGAAAAACCTCAGCATCAGTTGGACTCCTCTTCACTGGAATCCGACGCCTCTTCGTCGTCACTGACGTCCACCTCAACACCATCCTGCAGTGAAACATGGCCGTTCACTACCAGATTATCGCCCTCACTCAGGCCGTTCAGGATCACCTGGCGGCCATCCACCACGGGCCCTAGCTCAACCGGACGCACAACAGCTTTGTTTTCCTCGACAATAAAGACCTGAGCGCCCTCGGCACCCTCGCTGACCACATCCTCCGGTACGGTCACGACATCTTCCATATCCTGCAGAGTCACCCGCACACGAACAAACTGACCAGGAATAATCTCGTTTTCCTTGTTCGGGAACACCGCCCGGGCCGACACGCTTCCTGTTCGTGAATCAAGTGTACTGGCGGTAAAGTCGACCTCTCCTTTCTGGTCGTAGGTGTCGCCATCTGCACGAATCAGGATGGCGCTGGTAGACTGGCTTTCTTCGTCTCCTGTCATGGCCCTGCGAGCCGTACGCTGGATACTGGCATCGTCTTCAGGCAGTGCAAAACGAACATGGACAGGGTCTTGCTGAATAATGGTGGTCAGCAATGTACCCACCTCCACCAGGCTGCCTTCCGGCAGATCTTCAAGGCTGGTGACGCCGGAAAGCGGCGCCTTCACGTCGGTGTACCCCAGATTCAGCTCAGCCTGAGCAACCGCTGCCTGGGTAACCGACAGGTTGGCCTCTGCCAGTTCCCGGTCCGACTGGGCTGTATCACGATCCCGTTCACTCACTGCATTACGTTCGTACAGAGACGAAATCCGATTCCATTCCCGCTCCGCCTGACGCAGTTCCGCCTCGGCGACGCGCTGTTGGGCCCGGGCACTTTCCACCATAGCCTCGGAAGGCTTCTGATCAATCCGGAACAGAGAATCACCCGCCGCCACAATTTGCCCTTCGTTATACAAACGCTCTTCGAGAATGCCCTGAATCCTGGAACGGACTTCAACCTCCCTAGCCCCCTGTGCGCGACCAGCGTAGTCCTGACTCACTTCCACATCCTGTGTTTCGACAGTTTCTACCGTTACCCCCGGAGTTGGCTGTCCTCCAGCATCAGCGCCACCACCGGCGCCGACCGCTTCATTATCATCACTGCTGCAGGCAGCCAGGCTGACCACAATCAAAGAAAATAATAAGGTTTTGAGCACAGGCTTTGGGAAATACAGCAGGGCAGCATGCGATGGCATGAAGGAACTCTCCTTAGATGATACGCCTTGGGCGATAGGGGCTGGAATTTGAGAAATAATACATTCATTCATGGATGTATGCAAAAAACTTTGGCATGATGCTATTAACGTCCAGAACAACGGCGAATATGTTCAGGGTTCAAAATACATTCAAATATGAAGGTAAATAGTTCTTCGTTATACTTCTCCCCCGACAACAATTGATTACAGGTCGCACCATGGCCAGACGAACCAAAGCAGAAGCGGAAATCACCCGGCAGTCCATTCTTGATGCCGCGGAGCAGGTGTTCATGGAAAAAGGCGTGGGCCGTGCGTCTTTGGAGCAGATTGCCCGGGAGGCGGGAGTCACCCGTGGTGCCGTCTACTGGCACTTCCGTAACAAGTCGGACGTGCTGGACGCTATGCTGGAACGGGTCCGGGCCCCGTTGACGGAAATGGTCGATACGGTCAACGCCCCGGGACAGTCGCTCGACAACCTCCAGAACGTGTGTGTTTACGCTCTGCGCAAACTGGCGGAAGACGAGCACCACTTCAGGGTTTACTCCATCCTGTTCCACCGCACCGAGTCAGATCAGGCGATCGAGAAACACAAAGAGTTGGCGGATCACGCCATTGAGCACCTGACGCAGATTTTTTCTCTTGCGGGTATCAAAGAACGACTCTATCCGGATCTCACCCCGATGCAAGCCGCTCGTAGCCTGCACACCCAGATGCTGGGCATTTATTTCGACTGGTTGAGCAACCCCGGAGGCTGGGACCTGAAAGCGCAGGCTGAGTGCTTGGTAACAGTGATTTTCCGCGGACTAGTTCTGAAAATCTGACCACGCTGTTTTTGGTGATATACCTTACTCAGGGGCAAAGTCAGCCCCATACCAACATGATCATCGGAACAGCTACAGCCGTCACCAGAATCGACAAGGGCAGACCCAGGCGCCAATAATCGCCAAAATGATAACCTCCAGGCTCCATCACCAAAGCATTGGACTGATGCCCGATGGGGGTCAGGAATGCACAGGATGCACCAATAGCCACAGCCATCAGGACCGGATCAACAGACAGGTCAAGCTGATTTGAGAGGCTGATAGCAATAGGCGCGACAATGATCGCCGCCGCGGCATTATTGACCACGTTTGATAGCAGCATGGTGCCCACCATGATTAACGCGAGCATGCCCGCAACCGGCAGGTCTCCCCCCACGACCAGCATCTGGTCAGCAATTAACTTGGCGCCGCCCGTGGTTTCCAACGCCTGCCCCACCGGAATCATCGCTGCCAGCAACACGATGATGGACCAGTCAATACTGCGATAAGCCTCGGTCGTGGTCAGCAAGCCCACAATAACCATAGCAACCGCTGCTCCCACCAATGCGACCGGCGCAGAAAGCCAACCCGACACGATAGTGATCAGTGCCACCGCAAACAGACCGGTTGCCATAATGGTCCTGCGAGGGCTGCCAATTCGCAGGCCTCGTTCGGCCAATGGCAGACAGCCCAGAGTCGACAGCGCTTCCGCCAGTGCTTCCTCCGGCCCTTGAACCAAAAGAATATCGCCAGCCCGGAACCGGATATTGCCGACCCGTTCCTTGATGCGGTGCCCCTGACGAGCAACCGCAATCACGTTCATGCCGTGGCGCTCCCTCAAATTCAGCCGGTTGGAGGTCCGGCCAATCAGTTGGGAGTCGGTAGTGATGACCACTTCCTGGAGGGCTACATCGCCTTCTCCAAGGTTGTTATCTTCACGGTCACCCTCGTCTGCCAATTCAAGACCGGCGGTATCCAGCAATTGTTGCAGGCTGTCCGTATCGGCCTGTACCAGCAGGATGTCGCCAGCCCGGAGCACTTCGAAGGTGGACGGCGCCAATTCGCGGTGCTCATCGCGAATCAACCCCAAAACGGCAATGTCGGCGTCCTTCTCAACTTTTTTCAGCAGATTGTGAAGGGTTCGGCTGGCCGCTTCTGCGCCCTCGGGAATACGTACTTCGGTGATGTAATCACCCACGCTGAACAGATCCTTGCCGTCATCGCTGTCCTTGCGGTGCGGGGTAAAACGCCAGCCCACAAGGGCAATAAAGGCAACTCCTGCGAGCGTGATGGCAACGCCGACCGGCAGGAAATCAAACATGGCGAACGGCGCTTCGCCTGCACTTTTCCGGTAGGACGCGATAATGATGTTGGGCGGGGTACCAATCAGCGTCATAGTGCCGCCCAGAAGGGAACCGAAGGCCAGCGGCATCAGCAATAACGACGGTGAATGGCCTCCCTGCCGGGACATCCAGATAGCCACAGGCATCAACAGGGCAAGCGCGCCGACGTTATTCATAAAACCCGAACATAACGACACAACCAACGTCAGGGTACTCACCTGAACGACCGGATTATTGCCAACTTTGCCGAGGAACCGGGCGATGGCATCCACGACGCCAGCATTCACCAGCCCCTGACTGATGACCAGCACCGCCGCCACGGTAATGACTGCCGGGTGACCAAACCCCGAAAATATACTATCCGCAGGCACCAGACCGGCGACCGCAATAACGAGCAGAGCCAACATGGCCACCACGTCAAAACGCAGACGGTTCCAGATAAACATCCCGAGCGTGGCGAGCAATACACCAAAAACAATTCCCTGTTCCGCGTTCAATGCTGCCTCCAAATCCCTGATGAATGCTGTAGGCTAATGCCCTGTTTCAAAGCCAGAATGAGGTCCGGACCATGACCAAATCCAAACCTGTAGCAAGCTCAGCCATCGAGAACCACGTCTACAAAGTGTTCCCGAACGACATGAACGCCCACAATACCGTGTTCGGCGGTATGATTATGGCGAAATGTGATCGGCTTGCACTGGTAGTCGCCGAGCGTCATTCCGGCCATGTCTGTGTCACCGCTGCGGTAGACTCCATCCACTTTCGGGCGCCCGCCAAGGGCAACGATACGTTGCTGTTCAGCCTGTCCCTGAACCGGAGTTGGGGCTCCTCGATGGAAATTGGTGCCCGGGTCATCGCCGAAAACAGTTACACCGGCGAAGTCCGCCATATTCTGTCAGCCTTTTTTACCTTTGTCGCGCTGGACTCTGAGAGTAAACCGGTGAACGTTCTGGCCGTATTACCTGAGACCGACGAGCAGAAACGACGCTTCAGCAACGCTGAAATCCGCCGCAAGGGGCGTCTCACCATGCGCGATCAACTTCAGGACAAATAATGCGAGGGCTCTCGTTACCCCCCGATTCCGAACCCAGCCAACTGAGCTGGAAGACCCTGAAAGCGCTCTGGCCCTATCTCCTGGAATACCGCTCCCGCATCGCCATTGCCATGCTCTGCCTGGTGGGCGCCAAACTGGCGACGGTCGGGGTGCCATTCATCCTCAAATATATCGTGGACGGACTGGACACCAAAGCCGCACAGGACCTCGCGATCGCACTGCCACTCGGCCTGCTTCTGGCCTACGGCGCCGCGCGCCTGGCCACTACACTGTTTGGTGAACTGCGGGACACCGTATTCGGCCGCGTCACCGAGCGGGCCATGCGACGTATCGGTCTCAAGGTCTTTCAGCACCTGCATGCGCTGGAACTGAACTTTCATCTGAACCGGCGCACCGGTGGGCTGTCCCGTGATATCGAGCGCGGCGTAACCGGCGTCGGATTCCTGCTTCGCATCATGGTATTCAACATCGTGCCCACTCTTCTTGAACTGGCCATGGTGACAGGCATCCTGCTGGTTAATTACAACATCGGCTTTGCGCTCATTACATTAGCCGCCGTGGCGGCCTATATCGTATTTTCCGTGCTGATTACCAACTGGCGACTCTCCTTCGTGCGCGAAGCCAATGCGGCAGACTCCACCAGCAATACCCGTACTGTCGACAGTCTGATGAACTACGAGACTGTAAAATATTTCGGCAACGAGGCGTTCGAGGCCAGTCGATATGACGAAGATCTTGCCCACTGGGAGCAGGCCCGACGCAAGAACCGGCTATCTCTGTTCCTGCTCAACGGTGGCCAGGCGCTGATTATTGCAGTGGCGGTCACCGCCATGACCATTCTTGCGGCCAGCCAGGTCATCGAGGGCGCGATCACCCTGGGTGATTTCGTGCTGATTAACGCTTTTACCATGCAACTGTTCATCCCCCTGGGGTTTTTGGGTTTTGTCTACCGCGAACTGAAAAGCGCGATGACCAACATTGAACGCATGTTCGAGCTTTTAGACAAAGCACCGGCTATTACCGATGCACCCGATGCCTCGCCGCTGAAAGTGAGCGATGGCGCTATCGAGTTTGACCGGGTCAGTTTTGGCTACAGCGACCGTTTACCGATTCTCCATGACCTCAGCTTCCGGGTGCTGCCCCACCAGAAAGTCGCGGTGGTTGGCAGTAGTGGCGCGGGTAAATCCACCCTGGTGAAACTGCTGTTTCGCTTTTACGATATTACCGGCGGCAGCATACGGATTGACGGCCAGGACATTCGCTCCGTAACTCAGGAATCCTTACGGAAAGCCATTGGTATCGTGCCCCAGGACACCGTACTGTTTAACACCACGCTGTTTGAAAACGTACGTTATGGTCGAATCGACGCCACGAAAGCCGAAGTACTCGAAGCCGTTCGAATGGCACACCTGGACGAATTTATTCGCGAATTACCCGGCGGACTCGAGACGGTCGTCGGTGAACGGGGGCTCAAGCTCAGCGGGGGCGAGAAACAACGGGTTGCCATTGCCCGAACCATTCTTAAGAGGCCACCAATTCTGGCCTTCGATGAAGCAACCTCTTCCCTTGATAGCCACTCCGAGCAAATCATTCTCGATGCCATTCGGGAGATCTCTGAGGGCCAGACCAGCATGGTGATAGCACACCGGCTGTCCACCATTGTCGATGCTGACGTCATTATGGTGATGAGCCACGGCCGTATTGTGGAGCAGGGAAACCATGAGGACTTGTTACGCCAGAACGGCACCTATGCAAACCTCTGGCGTATCCAGCAGCGGGAGAAGAATTAACCCGGACCCTTAACGTTCAAGGACGTTTGTGTCGAAAGGGTTTACATGTATTGCCTACGTGGAATATCGCTTTCCGCTTAAGCTTCTGAAAACCCGTCTACCCGCCTTTGGTGGCACGCAACTTGATTGATTCTCAGCCAGCGACTCTTGGACCGATAAGAGCGCCGCAGTCAACTTTCCAGCAGTTATCTCGCAAGGAGGTTCTATGCAGGAGAAGCGACCGCTAGTCTGGTTGTCGGCGGCACCCCAGAATTTAATCTACCATCCGGTACTGCAATCGCTATGGCGTATCTACTCTCTTGATCTTGGCAAGCCGCCTTCACTGAACCTCAAACTTCCAGCGGCGAAAGTCGGTATTCTGGATCTTCGGGAAGCAAAGCAGGACCGGCAACTCTATATCGACGACTGGCTCAGTGCTCTGGAATTACCCAACTGGGTCGCTATGCTACCTGGGCCATCATTAGCCGCCAGCAACGATTTCCTGTCGGCCATGGTCACCAAATACTGCTCCGACTATCACACGGACCCCATCGACACCCAGCGGTTGAATACAACAATAGGCCATCTTTGGGGCATGACCGAACTACAGGAACTCGCCCACAAAGCCGCCCAACATGGTTACCAGTCAGTGGCTCTTGAGGGTAATTCCAGAGCAATCCGGCAGGTCAGGTCACTGATGCGGAAGTTCGCAAGCACCCCCGAACCGGTGCTGATCCAGGGCGAAGGCGGCACCGGCAAGGAAGCTGCAGCCAAATTCATTCATCAGAACTCAGCTCGCCGCCACCATCCGATGGTGACTGTAAACTGTGCCGCCTTACCCGTATCGCTCACGCAAAGCGAGCTTTTCGGTTATGAGAAGGGTGCTTTTACTCACGCCCTCAAAGCACATGTTGGGCGGCTGGAAATGGCAAACGGGGGCACCCTGCTATTCGCGGGTATTGACGAGCTCAAGCCGGAACAACAATCAGCCATTCTGCGTTTCCTACAGGAAGGCCAGATAGAGCGCATTGGTGGGACAACACCAAAAACCGTTGATACCCGCATTGTTGCAACCAGTACCCGTCCACTGGAAACCATGATCGCCACGCAGGAGTTCAGGAGTGATGTCTTTTACCGCATAAGTGGTCTGCAGGTGTTGATGCCGCCCTTGCGTGAACGCCCGGAAGATATGCCCGAGCTCTGTAAAAAGATTCTCTCCGGTTTTCCTCCCTCTCATTGCCAGCGCACCATCACCAAAAAAACCTTCCTGGATATAGCAACTTACAGTTGGCCCGGCAACCTTCGGGAGCTGCAAAACCGGTTGCGACAAGCCATTTTACTTACCAACGGCTCGCAGATTAAGCCGGAAGATCTGGGGCTGCCAGGAGGCGTCGAAAGAGCCAACGGGGACAACGGTCTTACTCTGGAACAATCACGCTCACGAGCAGAGCAGCAAGCGCTTTCATGCAGCCTTGCACTGACCAATCATAACGTCTCTGCCGCTGCTCGCATGCTGAAAATATCACGGGTCTCATTTTATCGCCTTTTGGATAAGCACAATCCATCATCGCTTTCGAAACGATCAGACGACGTCACCCCAAGCGCCCGATAAAAAGGAAAGTCACTATGAAAAAATGGCGTTTCATCCCGATTCTCGTGACCAGTTGCGTCCTCTCCAATGCTGTGTCTGCACAATCAGACTATGATGATTACGGCAAATCAGACCAGGCCCCCCAACCAGACAAGGCCACGGATATTGCCTCCATCACCTTCGACCGGGGTATCGTCACCCGCCCGGGCCGTTTTACTATCGAACCTTCCTTCTCCCATGCGCAAAGCAACGCAACGGCGGTCGCGGTAGAGGGGTACACGGTAATACCAGCCTTGCTCATCGGTCTGATCAATATCTCGGAGATCCAGCGTGATATTTTCGTCGGCGCCATGTCATTAAAATACGGTTTGACCAGCAAGCTCGAAGCGGCGGTCCGTGTACCCTACCTCAGCATCAACGAGGACCTGAGGGAGCGTGACGTTTTCCAGGGCACACCTGTAGACACTCTGCGTGAGTCCTCGGGAGAGGGTCTGGGTGATGTTGAACTTTCGGTACGCTACCAGTTAAACGACGGGCTTGATGGCTGGCCCTACATTATCAGCGCGATGCGGGTGAAATCTCCAACCGGCGATGGCCCCTACGATGTTGAGCAGAGAGTGATCCGGGACAATTCGGGCAATCCGATTGGTATTGAGCTGAGTGAACGCCCGACCGGCTCCGGTTTCTGGGCGTTTGAGCCCGGTCTTTCGTTCATATACCCAACGGATCCGGCGGTGCTGTTCGGCAATCTGAGTTATGTCTGGACGCTTGAAGAGGATCAAGGCGTCGAAAACGGTGGCAAGGTCGACCCTGGCGATGTCGTGCGTTTCGGCTTCGGGATGGGATTTGCTTTCAACGACCTCACGTCTTTCAGTCTGGGCTATGACCATTCGATCATCCGAAAGACGACCTTTGAGAACAACAACGATATATTTGCATCGAATTTCGACCGTATCCAGATCGGATCACTGTCGTTCGGCTTGTCCCACCGTCTGACGCCCTCCACAACGTTGAGTCTGACAGTGAGCGTAGGGGTTACAGAGAATGCGTCCAACAGCGAAATTACTCTCAAGCTCCCCATTAGTCTTTAGGAAGCGTCGTCAGGAGGCCCAGGCAAAACAGGTTTTCAACGACCGAGCAATTGGCCTATGTGATCACTGAACTGCGCCGGAACCTGATAGTCTCCCCCCAGGTTGTTCAGCTCAATGTCCAGTTGATGGATATTCTGTATTACAGTGCTATCAAGACTGTTCTGAATTAATGTCATCCAGCCGTTAGAACCCGCCGCCATATTACTTGAAACCCGAGCCTCCCCACGCCCGTTCCGGTTTGCGCTGACAACTTCAAGCACCGTATCCATTTGATGCTCCACCATACGATCATTGATGACCTGGTTAAGGTTGGGAATGGTCAAACGATTGATCACCATCATATCGCCGTTGATACCAACAATCTGCTCCAGACCGATACTGATTTCCAGATTGTCCATCAGAAAGCCTCCACGGGAGGCAGCCAGCTCCGGATCACTCAGCGGTTCAACACCGAACGCAAGCTCAGCCTGGAGAGAGGGAGAAGCTATCGCAAGTAAAGCAATCAATGCAGGTGTAGCTTGCTTTCGGGCCATCATAATTATCACCATTCCCTCGATGAGGGCCAGTAAGGCAGTGTGTGCCCGATAGAAGGACCGCCCAGACCTTTCTGTATCGGCGCCCTGGCTACCTGAGGCCAGTGACCGTCGCCGAGAAAGCTGTCCCGCCCTTGTTCAAGATGACTGCGGATAATAAAAGCAGTGCCATCCCAGTATCCTTTGAATGTTTGATAGGAATAAACCTTCAATCCCCGCGCCGGGTCCCCTATCAGTACCTCTTCATCGCTGATCCCTTTGATCAGAACGAAATGTCGGAAGCCATCGATGTTCAACAATACAATCATCGGCAAACGAACTTCCTCCTTGAGACCGGGCAAAGGCATGCGAAAACCATCCGCCTGGTACCCCCTGGACTGCAGATAATTCTTCATATCGAGCATGGAGAAGCCCTGCAGGCGTACTTTCTCTTCGTCGGCCAACGCAAGCATTTCCCTGAAGACATCCGCTTCCGTTACCTGGTCGCCGTAATGGTAAGACAACAACGAAGCCACTGCTGCGGAGCCACAACTGAAGTCATATTGCTGACGCATGACGCTGTCAAAGCGCCGGTCCGCAAAGCTGCTTACCGTGACCCTTACATCACCCCCAATACCCGGCACCATGACCGAACCAGCAAAAGCTGTGGACCATAGCAGCCCGGCACCCGCGCACATTGCGACAAGAACCTTTCCGACCATGGCCCACCTCTCTTAGTGATTGATCAGTATGTTGATCTGGGTACTGTCCTGAATGACCACCTGGTTACCGGAGTTCTGAATAACCGTGGCAACTCCGCTCATGTTGCCGAACGCGTTGTCGGAAATACTGTTGTTACCAGTGACTACATTCCCCGACAACCTGTTATCGGAGACATTCGCATTCTGCTGGTTATCGTTTAACTGCAACTGCATCGGGATACCCTGACGACCGCTTGAGTCCGCCAATTGAGCCGCCGACAACGGCGTGGCATCCATCCACTCCTCGGCCCATGCAAATCCCGTTGCCCCGAACATTAACGCCAGCAAGGCAGCCTTCAGTTTCCATCTGATGACACAACCCATGGTAGTTCTCCCGGAACAACCGGGGCGCACCCGACACGGACGGGTGCGACCTGGATTCCTCATTCGGTGCCGCCACCGCCACTGCCACCAGCGTTCAGGCTAGACATTACACTGACGTTAGCCTGTGTAATGCTGCCATTGCCTGCATTCTGGGCAAACGCCCCAACGCCGGTGTAGTTTGCTGAGCCGCCTGAAATTTCATTGCGGTTGTGAACTTCGGTGTAGGAACCATCACCGTTGACAGCACCGTATGTGGTTGCGGTACCAGTTATGGAGCCGCTCAGTTCGGCATTATTCAAATACACGTCCAGATCCAGGGCCAGCGAATTATCGGAGCTGTCATTCCCACTGTCTGAGACGGTGGTGTTACCACTATCCGCTACATTGGTGGAGTTATCGGAGTTGTCATTTCCGCTGTCCGCCACATCAGTGTTGCCACTGTCCGCTACATTGGTGGAGTTATCAGAGTTGTCGTTTCCGCTATCCGCTACGTCGGTAGAGTTATCGGAACTGTCGTTACCGCTATCCGCCACGTTGGTGGAATTGTCGGAATTATCGTTACCGCTGTCGGCAATCTTGAACGAATCAGTAACATCCGTGCTGTTGTCCGAGTTGTCGTTTGCGCTATCCGCCACGTTAGTGGAGTTATCGGAGCTATCGTTGGCGCTGTCCGCCACGTTGGTGGAGTTATCGGAGCTGTCGTTGGCGCTGTCCGCCACGTTAGTGGAGTTGTCGGAACTGTCGTTGGCGCTATCCGCCACGTTGGTGGAGTTATCGGAATTGTCGTTCCCACTGTCGGCAATTTTGAACGAATCAGCAACATCAGTGCTGTTATCCGAACTATCCGTGGAGTTATCGTTGCCTGAGTCAGTATTACCAGACTGATCATTGTTTGCGGTAGAGGTATTATCCGCGTTGGTGTTCGGATCGCCGTCTCCGCCCTGATCAGCATAAGCGAAACCTGAAACCCCCAGGGTCATAGCTATGGCAGCTGCTAGCAGACTTTTTTTCATGTTCATGATGTATTCCCTTTGGCATGATTGGCTTTTGAAGGGATCGTCGCCAACCTGTCCATATTCAGGTAAATCGTGGTTCAGACCCGCTATCAGTTATCTGCGATTGTCGTGCCAGTTTCTAAATCACTATGTAATCTGCTGATATTAAGGAGATTATTTTTTGGCGGGAATTTGTTCAGAGCAGACAGGTTGATAACCTGTTGCAGAAATGGAACAGCTGCCAGGACCGCGGAAGGACAAATTAACTATTTTTCATTTAAAATCAGACAGGTAAAGTAAAAATTTAGTGTAAAAATAAGCGCCACATTTGGCCAGCTAGCAAGCACAAAAAAGCCCCGCCGTTTTACCGGTGAGGCCTTATCCCAATACCCCGGGCACAAGGCCCTGGAGCGGATAACCAAACAGTTCGATTAGCCGAACTGGTTCATGGTGTTGTCTTTACCGCCAGCCTTCAGGGCGGCTTCACCGGCAAAGAACTCTTTATGGTCATCGCCCATGTTAGAGCCGGCCATGTCCTGGTGCTTGACGGTGGCAATGCCCTGGCGCAGTTCTTCACGCTGAACACCTTTCACGTAAGCCAGCATACCTTCCTTGCCAAAGTAGCCTTTCGCCAGGTTGTCGGTAGACAGTGCTGCCGTATGGTAGGTCGGCAGTGTGATCAGGTGGTGGAAAATGCCAGCTTCACGGGCACCATCGCGCTGGAAGTTAGCGGTCCACTCGTCAGCCAGTTGGCCCAGCTCAGTGTTGTCATACTCGACACTCATCAGCTTTTCGCGGTTGTACGCAGAGACGTCCTTGCCTTCTTCTTTCCAGGCATCAAATACCTGCTGACGGAAGTTCAGGGTCCAGTTGAATGACGGGCTGTTGTTGTAAACCAGCTTGGCGTCCGGCACTACCTGGCGGATGCGGTTAACCATGGCAGCGATCTGACCTACGTGGGGCTTCTCGGTTTCGATCCACAGCAAGTCAGCGCCGTTCTGCAGGCTGGTAATACAGTCCAGCACCACACGGTCTTCGCCGGAACCTTGCTTGAACTGATACAAACCACTGGCCAGACGCTTGGGCTTGACCAGTTTGCCACCCTGCTTGATAACCACATCGCCATTGTGGATGTCTTCAGCAGAAGTAATTTCGTCGCCATCCAGGAAACTGTTGTACTGGTCGCCGATATCGCCCGGCTCTTTAGTGACAGCAATTTTCTGGGTCAGGCCGGCACCCAGGGAGTCAGTACGCGCAACAATAACGCCGTCATCCACACCCAGTTCCAGAAACGCGTAACGTACAGCATTGATCTTGGAAACAAAGTCTTCGTGGGGCACGGTTACTTTACCGTCCTGGTGTCCACACTGCTTCTCGTCAGAAACCTGGTTTTCGATCTGGATGCAGCAGGCGCCAGCTTCGATCATTTTCTTGGCCAGCAGGTAGGTTGCTTCAGCGTTACCAAACCCGGCATCGATGTCGGCAATAATCGGCACGACGTGAGTCTCGTGGTTGTCGATCTTGCTTTCGAGTTCTTTCGCCTTGGCAGAATCACCAGACTTGTTGGCTTCTTCCAAGTCACGGAACAGATGGTTCAGTTCCCAGGCGTCCGCCTGGCGCAGGAAGGTGTAAAGTTCTTCGATCAGGCCAGCAACGGTGGTCTTCTCGTGCATGGACTGGTCAGGTAGTGGGCCAAACTCGGAACGCAGGGCGGCAACCATCCAGCCGGACAGATAGAGGTAGCGACGCTTGGTGCTACCGAAGTGCTTCTTGATCGCAATCATTTTCTGTTGACCAATGAAACCGTGCCAGCAACCCAGAGACTGAGTGTACTGAGCCGTATCGGCATCGTAGTTGGCCATGTCTTCACGCATGATTTTGGCGGTGAACCTGGCAATATCCAGACCGGATTGGAAACGGTTCTGGGCGCGCATGCGAGCTACGTGCTCTGGGTTGATGTTAGCCCAGCTGGGCCCATTCGCTTCGATCACATTCCTGGCGGCAAGAACGTCGTTTGAATATGGCATGTTCAGTCCTGTTTCGTAATATTGGATGACATTGGCGAATCAGCGAAACCGCTCAAAAAACGAGCAAAACGCTGATGTTGAAGGTTACTCTAGTGACTTTGGATTTATAATTGAAATTTATATTATCTATATTCAGCATTTTTTACATGAATAGAGAAGCGGGCCGACACAGTGCCCTGGTAGTACCTGACATTAAGGTGCTTCAGTCATTCTTAGACGACTCGCTCCGAAAGCCCCATCATTTCGACTGCCTGACGACCAGCGTCGCGAAAAGGCATGAACACTTCCCGGGCCCCAGCTTCAATGAGCATGTCGCGTTCGTCCGGGTTTTGGGTGGAGACGGCAATACGACCGGCAAAGCCGTGGCTCCTCAAAGAGCCTATCAGCACCAGGCGTGGGTCCGTGTGGGTTACTCCACGCTCATGCTCTGGCATGGCGGAGATTACCCACTCGGGGTGCTGGAGCGGCAAGGTCGCAATAAACTCCTCATCGGTGGCATCACCGTAAATCACATCAAAGCCTTTACGCCGCCAGCGGCGCACCACCTCGGGATTGAAATCCACCGCGAGGATATGTCGATCGGCAGCTCGTAAGTGGTCAGCGATTGCTTCGCCATAACGCCCCAGGCCAAACAGGATGACATCGTGGCGGCGTGCTACCACGATATCTTCTGCGCCGTTCTCCCGGAACGGATGACGCCGCTCGAAAACTCCCAGCATGGGTTCCAGGAAGCGATAAAGACTGTGGGAATAGCTGATCATGTAGACCGACATGGCAATGGTGATCAGGCCCACCAGGGTCACCAGGCCGAGGGCGTCGGCGTCCACGTGGCCAAGGGACAATCCCATGGCGACAAAGATAAGGGAGAATTCGCTGATCTGGGCCACGGTCAGCCCGGCCAGAAAACCGGTGCGCTTGCGGAAACCCAATATGCCCATAATGATCATGACAATAAGCGGGTTACCTACCAGAACAAACACCGACAGCACAACAGCAGGCACCACCTGTGCGCCCAGCAAACCCAGATCCAGTTGGGTGCCAAGTGCAATAAAGAAGAACAACAGCAGGAAGTCCCGCAGTGCCGATAACCTCGCAATAATCGCTTCGCGGAACTCGGTGGACGCCAGCGACACTCCCGCCAGCAAGCCGCCCAACTCCTTGCTGAGGCCGGCAAAATCGGCGATCGCGGCAAGAAATGCCGCCCAGGCTATGGCGAAGATAATCAGCAACTCGGTGGAGCGTGCGATGCGACTGATCAGGGGGTCCGCCAGATAGCGGATAAAGACACCCACCAGAACCAACATAACCGCTCCGTAGCCAAGCACCTGTAGCACGTGGAGAACCGGGCCGGACTCCGCCTGACTGCCAATACCAAAGGCTGACAGCACCAGCATGGCAAGAATTACAGCCAAGTCCTGAACAATCAGGAAACCGATGGCGACGCGGCCATGGAGGGAATCGACTTCCTTTTTATCGGTCAGCAATTTGACAATGATGATGGTACTGGAGAACGTCAGAGCGACGGAGACATAGGCCGCCGCTACCGGCGACAACCCAAGAGCCAGGGCAATGAAAAAGCCCACAATGGCGGTAAAAGCCACCTGCCCCAGCCCGGTAGCCAATGCCACTGACCCGAGAGTACGGACCAATTTAAGGTCAAGCTTGAGCCCTACCAGAAACAGCAGCACTGCCACCCCGAGCTCGGCCAGCAGTTCGATCTGTCCCGAGGAATGTACCAGGTCAAGTGCGGAGGGGCCTGCAAGCACCCCCGCAGCTATAAAGCTGACAATCATAGGTTGTCGCAGCATCAGCCCGAGGGTACCCACCGCAGCCGCGAGAATGAGCAGTGCACTGATTTCGTAAAACGGGTGACCAACAAGGAGGTCTGCCATGGTACCGGCCCTTTACTGGCGGGATGCAAAAATTGCTGTGAAGTCTACCCTTTTATATCATTACGGTAGCTGACACGAGTCAAACACTTCAATCCGACCAGCACAGGCATACCAGCCGATCTCCGGGCAACAGGTCAAGCCATGTCTCTCGCGGAGGATTCAGTTGCAAATGGCGCCCACTGGCGTTTGGCTGATGACGATAGACGCCCAGGGCGATTTCACCCTCCGCCGCGAGAATTTTCTCCAGTAGCTGGAAACTGACACTGGCTGGCAGGGAGTAGTTGCCCGGATCCCTGAACTGGATTTCAGCACCGCCCGCCGTGAACAACTCATCAAGCACCACCCTCAACTCCCGCCGTAGTGATACCTGCGCCAGCACATGGCTGATAATCATCGGCCCGATCATCATTTCGCTCTGGGAACCGGTCAGCAGATCACGGTTATCAGGATCGCTTAACTCCATGATGAGCTGGGGCCGATGGCTCCCCTCACTGAGAATATCTTCCAGCTGCAGGTACCCCACCATAGCCCGGGCGTCCGCTTCCTCGCCGGAAGCCAGGCGGTCACTGCTCAATAAAACGATGGAGTCATAATTCAGCGGGCCGACGCGGCGAAGCTCACCCTCAACCATATAATCAGCTTCGACATGACGACAGACCACCCTCTGCTGCTCATCCAGGTAGCGATCAATCTCCTGCTGCCGTTCTCTGGCCGGAACCACCGATACCACTTCGACCTCGAACTGCTTCTGACTATAACTGATGAATTCGCCAATCAAACTGGGTACACGACGATTCCACCCCAACACCAACACCCGGTGAATCTGTTCGCTTCGGCCGGTTGGCCTGCTGACCGGCTCACCGCGACTGATCGCAGCTAGCGCAGGGGCTTTGATATCGGGCTCGGTTTCCGAGTAATCCCTGGCCAGCAAAATCACCTTATCTGAGGTTTCGACCACTGAATCAGAGGGCGCAGGTAATTTGATATCCCAACCGCTGGTCCGGGCTTTCAACAATCCCAGCACAATCACTTCTGGTCTCTGGGTAGCCAATTCTGACAGGGTCATCCCGACCAGAGCGTCACCGCCGCGCACATAGATTTCGTTGCCATAGCCTGCGGTCAGCAACTCGTTGTAGACCTCGGACAGGCCTGGGTGAAGTATGTTCTGCACCATCAGACGGCTGATAGTGGCGTCACCTGCGACCACCTCCACCGCGCCTGGATAGGCCCGTTCGATTACGGGAAGCTTGCGAATATCCTGAATTTCAGCAACCACGTAGGGCAACGCAGTATTTCGCTGTCGGGCCTGAGCAGCAATAGACAAAAGCGCCTTGACGGTCTCTACATCGGAAGTGACTAGACTGCCAGCCTGGTGACTGGCACTGGGCACGATAACGGCGGCAGCCTCCAGGCAGGCCACCCTTTGCAGGGCGTCAGGTTGGATTGCCAGCCCAGACCGCAGGATGATCTGACGCGCCTTGCTACCGATGCCGGGTTCAATACGCAGCTCGTGCGCCTGCGCGGCAGATGCCATCTCCGATAACACCACCAGACTTAACCGTCTGGTTTCATGCTTTTCGAGAAACCGGCGCATGCGGCCGGAGGCTCCCAGCAACTCACTTAATAAGGGTAGTGTCTGGCTGGTCCATCCCAGCACCACAATATGGTTGCGCAACGTGACCGGGGTCAGACCCCGTTCCAGGTCTGCCATCTTGGCGATCAACCAACGTGTCAGGATCGCCACCAGGGTACCCATGAAGACCACATAACCGCTGATCGTAAGAATCGTTGAAACCAGGCGCTGCCATTCGCCCACATCATCCCCAAGATAACCCGGGTCCGTCAGCCTCAGGAAAGCCCACCAGACCGCATCGCCGATGTTGCCAAACGGTTCCCCCAACGGCATCACCAGCAAACCGCCGATCAGTGAAATCAGGAAAATGAATACGCCGACTACTAACAACTGAAAACCGGCGCCCTTGACAAGCTGACGTTCCAGAATGAATTTCACGCGGTCTACAAATCGAAATGGCAGCATGTACGTTCTGTTCCTTACGCAGGAAAAACAAGTAAGCTCGGCGGGCCGTAGCACCCTGACCTGACGACTAAGTGGCCAAATAGTAAGACAAACATCATCAATACGCGATCCACTGAACGCTCTCTTTGGTCTATCCTGAAGACATCAGCACGACGAGGAAACGCTGCAATGTCGGATAAGCACAAAGTTATCGCCTTTTACGACGAACGGGTTCTGACTCATGAGCCAGATGTTGATGTACCTTTCCTGCCGGGACGCATGGACAAGCGGGTACGTAAGCTGCTTTCAGGCCTCGGCTCACCCTGGAAATATCCGGAACACCCCGGTCGCCTCACAGCAATAAAGGAGCTATTGGACAGCGACCCGATAGAGGGCCTGATATTCGAAGGCGGTGCAACGGCGACCCGCGAGCAACTTGCCCGCGTCCACACCAATTCCTATCTTGAAGACATATATAAGCTCAGAGGCAAAAATGCCTGGTTGGATGTCGACACGACGGCAGTGTCCCCCGGCAGTGTCGGGGCGGCGGAGGTCGCGGCTGGAACAGCCATCGCAGCTGTCGAAGCCGTGGTCAGCGGACGCGCGGAGAGCGCGTTTGCCCTGGTGAGACCACCAGGGCACCACGCTGAGCCCGTGCGGGCCCGGGGTTTCTGTCTGATCAACAACATTGCTGTTGCCGCCGCTCATGCCCAGGCCGAACTGGGGTGCGAACGGGTGATGATCGTTGACTGGGACGCTCACCACGGCAACGGTACCCAGGATATATTCTGGGCTGATCCCGACGTGTTGTTCTTCGATATCCACAGAGGATCGCCGTTTTACCCGGGTTCCGGCAAGATCGACGAGGTCGGCGCCGGGCTGGGCGAAGGCACCACTGTGAATGTGCCAATACCGGGCGGCTCCGGTGACCAAGCCTACATCAAGGCTTTCGAGGAAATTCTGGCGCCGGCGGCAGAATGGTTCAAGCCGGATCTCATCCTGGTGTCTGCAGGCTTTGATCCCCACTGGAATGACCTCGCCATGAACGTGTCTTACGAAGGGTTTGCTGTCATGACCAGCATTCTCCAGCGCCTCGCCCAACAGCATTGTGACGGACGCCTGGTCTTCGTGCTGGAGGGCGGTTACAACCTTGAATCACTTGCCCGGGGGGTCAGATCGGTATTGGAGGTGCTGGCAGGGGCAGAGCCGCCAGAGCCATGCAGTTACGGCCTCCGTGAGGTGGAAGACGCTGCGGAGTTCCATCGCGACGCCTTTACCACTCCGGACGACTGATCACCCAACGCACTGATGGGCTGGCCTGTTACAACCATTACCCACTGAATATCGTGACACTGATCGCCAGTTCGAGAGCCTCAGCAAACAGTTCAGCGCCGCACGCGCGGAACCATGTCGCTCTTGAGGGCGCAGTTTACAGATCAGGTTACAACGTTTGTTTTCATTCAATCATCATAAAAACTGGATAACGGACAGCAGGCCGATGCCGCTGAGCACCACGGTGTATGGAAAAGCCATAACAACCATGCGCCCATAGGACAACCGCACCAACGGCGCGATGGCCGAAGTCAGCAGGAAAAGAAACGCAGCCTGACCATTGGGCGTGGCTACGCTGGGCAGGTTGGTACCTGTGTTAATAGCCACTGCCAGATTCTCAAAATGCGCCTGGCTTATAGCGCCAGCATCCAGGGCTTGCTTGATTTCGCTGATATAAACGGTCGCCACGAAAACATTGTCGCTGATCATCGACAACAGTCCGTTGGCCACGAAGAACATTGCTGGCTGCTGCGCTTCTGGCTGAGTCAGTACGAAATCGATCACTGGCGTGAACAGATGTTGTTGGTGAATGACCGCCACCACAGCAAAGAACACAACCAGTAACGAAGTAAACGGCAGGGATTCCTGAAAGGCTTTGCCGATCTGGTGCTCATCCGTCACGCCGGTGAACGAGGTAATCAGAATGATCACCAGCAGGCCAATCAGGCCCACTTCGGCAATATGAAAGGCCAGCCCGAAAACCAGTATCACCGCCGCAGCTGCCTGTACCCATAGGGCGGCCTGATCTGCTTTGGTACGCTTCTTCCGTTCGTTATCGGCAAACTCCTCCAGCACTTGGCGCACGGGTTTTGGCAGGCGAGCGCCATAACCAAACCAGCGCAGTTTTTCCAGCAGCCAGCAGGTCACCAGGCCGGCCCCCAGAACCGGCAAACTGATCGGCGCCATCCGTAGGAAGAACTCAGCAAAGTTCCAACCCACGGTTTTGGCAATCAGCAGATTCTGGGGCTCACCTACCATAGTGGCAACCCCTCCAAGAGCGGTGCCAATGGCGCCATGCATCAGCAAGCTGCGTAAAAAGGCACGAAACTGAACCAGATCTTCCCGGTGCAACTCGATGACATGCTCATCGCTCTGGGCATTATGGTTAGCATGATGGTAGCCCCGCCCGGAAGCCACCTTGTGGTAGACCGAGTAAAAGCCGACAGCGACGGCGATGATCACGGCGGTCACTGTCAACGCATCAAGGAAAGCGGATAACAATGCCGCCGCTGCGCAGAACAGTAGGGACAGTGCGGATTTAGAGCGAACCCCTACCAGAATCTGGGTAAACGCGACCAGCAATAGCTGCTTCATAAAGTAGATTCCCGCCACCATAAACATCAGTAGCAGAATCACCGGAAGATTAACCAGAACCTCAGCGTATACCGCGTCTGGCGTGGCCAGGCCAATAATCAGGGCCTCGACGGCAAGGAGCCCGCCGGGGAGCAACGGATAACATTTCAGCGCCATGGCCAGGGTGAAAATGAACTCACCCACCAACAACCAGCCTGCCGCAACCGGCCCTATGAGCCAGACCACCAATGGATTAATCAGTAAGAACAGGAGAATGGTTTGCTTGTACCAGGCCGGCGCGTTGCCGAGAAAATTATGGGTAAAACCAGAAATAACTGTTTTAGGCATTGCAAGAGACAACCGCAGTTCCGTTGGCGAAACGTTGAGACATACGAATCCATGCACCCAATGACGGCACATTGAATAAGGGTATTAACCTTGCTCAACAGATAAACGAGGGAGGCGTAAAGCTTGAACGCTAGGGCGGAAGGATCTTCACGATCTGGTTTCAGTCTCTCTTGGTGAAAGTAGGGTATTGCCTAAAAGAGGGCGCGAAGTCTATCAGAGCTCAGGCTTGAAAGTAAGCTACCTAGGCAAACATCCTTAGACCCCTAAAGAAGTAGCCCTTGGTCTGACTAAACCGTCGAAAGGAACCCTGTGACCTTACCGGTTGCGGTGAGGGTTAGCCGATGCATGGCCCGTGTGCACCCCACATACAGCAGGTTCCGATCCATTTCGGTCTGATAATTAGACGCGCTGACCTCCGGTAACAATACATGATCGAACTCCAAACCTTTGGCGAGATGGGCGCTGCACACGATCACGCCCGGCGCAAAACTCTGGCTGTCTGCAGTGAGCAATTGCAGCCGCGCGCTCTCGCCCTCGAGGGCTTTATGCAGACGTTTGGCCTGACTCTGGGTTTTGCAGATAATGCCCAGAGTATTAAAACGGGAGTCCTCGAATTCGGCTATGCAATTCCTGATGGTCTCGAGCTCTTTTTTTCGGGCCTTAAAGGTAAGCACCTTTGGTTCATCACCATGACGTTCAATGATTTCCAGGTCCGGGTTGGGTGAAATTCGCTGGGCAAAGCGGGCAATTTCGTAACTGGACCGGTAACTCTTGTTCAGGGTGACACAGGTGGCATCCCGAAAGGCTCGCTGAATATCCTCTACCGTAGAGGAGTTGTAAGGATTTACGGACTGGAATGCATCGCCCAAGATCGTTCGCTTGCACGAGAACAAACGGGCAATCACCGCGTAGTGCACCGGAGTGTAATCCTGCATTTCGTCAATCAGGAGGTGCTTTACGTTGCGATAGGGAGAACGGATACCTTCAAGCCGCATTTTCAGGTAGATCAACGGGAACACGTCGGCGTATTCCAGCTTGCCGCCTTTGGAGAGGCTGAACATCTCTGGTTGGTCTGCCCACTCGAAAAAGCGCTTGTAGGTTGCCCGGAGCGTGGACTGCCTGACCATGCCCTTGATCGCGGTCTTGAGTTCTCTCCGTTCCTCTGGCATCAGGTCGTAGTTGTACTGGATGCCGATTTTCTGTTCCATCTCCCTGGCCACCTGAGTAACACGGGCCGAGGTATCAAGATTCCGGTGTTTCCGGAAGGTTTCTTCCAGTAACCAGGCGGGCACCAGCCGACGGGCAATCCACAGGTCTTCTGAGGCAAATCGGTGCTTTTCCACTTCGTCAGCATAGCGGCCCAGTTGTTTCAGAAAATCCGTGCTGGCCTTATAGCGCAGCCGTCGTTTTATCTTCTCGTCATTTTTTTCCAGTATTTCGGCAGTCTGTTCAAAAAAACTCTGGAACCGGTACTGGTCATCCAACAGCTCCTGCGCGAGGTTTTCCATCCCGATCTCGTTGACCGTTTCCTCCCCCAGCTCGGGCAGCACGTTGGAGATATAATCGGCAAACACCCGGTTTGGAGAGATGATCAGAATATCCTCCGAAGTCAACGTGTCCTTGAAGCGATAGAGCAGGAAGGCAATACGGTGCAGGGCGATGGATGTTTTGCCGGAGCCGGCAACTCCCTGAATGATCAGGGTTTTGGCGTGCTCGTTGCGTATGATGGCGTTCTGGTCCCGCTGAATGGTGGCGACGATATTTTTCATGCCATCGTCCGTGGCCCGGCCCAGTTCATCCTGCAGCACATCGTCCACCACGTTTACTGCGCTGTCGATCATAAGCTCAATATGGCCATGGCGAATACGAAACTGGCGCTTGAGCTGTATCTCTCCCCTTACCTGCCCGCTTGGGGCCTGGTAATTGGCGGGGCCGGTTTCATAATCGTAGAACAGTGAGGCAATCGGTGCGCGCCAGTCGTAGACCACGCTCTCCTTGTCAACTTCATCGTAAAAATGATGCACGCCGATATAGACAGAGTGGGGGTACTCATCTCCTTCGTGGCGAAAATCGAACCGCCCGAAGTAGGGGGATTGCCGAAGCTTGATCAATCGCTTACGCTGATCGAATACAAACTCGCCGGTGGTTACCGCCTGCTGGATAGATTCCCGAGCCGCGATTTTCTCAATGTGATCCATTTCGTCCCGGCTGTTCCACAGGTATTCCTTCTGGGACTGGATGTCATGCTGGTAGGCCTGCAAACGCTCATCCGCCTCCTCCAGGGCCCGTTCGAGCCGGAACCGGACCGACTCCAGCTGCTGGAGCTCCTCGAGTTTGGCTATGGAGGGTTCGATGCTCGTGGTGCTCATGGAATTCGTTTACCCCACTCTGTCTGGATAAGTTCGTTAAACAGGGCCTGATATTGACCTGCGAGCGCCGAGGCTCGCCAGGCATCCGGCTGGAAAGAGTTTGGCGGATTGTGTCGAAGTCTTTCCAGACATTCTGCGGCGGCCTCTGCTTCGGCATCAGCATCCTCCCGGTGGCTCTCGTATCGGAAGCGGTCCGGCACGTATTCGCGGTAAGCCAGCCGGTCAGGCGCCAGGGGCACACAACCACACGCCATGGCTTCCAGCATCGAGAGCCCCTGGAAATCATGAAGCGCCGTGGAGAGTACAATGTCCGCCTGGCAAAGTAGCCGGTCATAATCCTCTCGTTGATCCAGGAACCCCCACTGTTCGATTCGATCACCAAACTGGTCGTGAATCTGGTCGAAAGCCCTCGGATGATTGCGGAACCGTTCGCCCACCACACTCAACCGGAATTGCAGTTGACGATGGTCCAGTGCCTGCAGAAGCTTCAACAGGCGTTCCGGCCCCTTGTCATATTCCCAACGGTGATTCCAGAGCAGATGTGGGCAAACCCAGTCCGGTGCGCGCTTTCGATCGGTGAACAGCCGGTCTTCAATGGGTACTGGTATCACCCGGGATTTACGCTGCAGGCAGGCGATGAGTCCGTCCGGCACGCCATCAGGCATCTGGTCGAGAAAATCCCGGGCGCCCGCAAGAAAACTGTCCTGATTCCAGGCGCTGTTGAACACCACACAGTCCGCTGAAATGGCACTGTACAGATTCACCATCTGGGGTTCCGCGGACGATCTCTGCTTGCTGGACACCGGGAAGGCAAACTGGTTCTCGTGCATGTACAGCACACAAGGCGTCTGGGCCAAGTGCGGGTGAAAGCTTCGAAGTGAAGCCAGGTCCACCATGGAGGTCGCGATCACCAGATCCCAACGTTCCTGAAAGGCGGGCTCGTTCAACCAGGTCAGGGCGTTGCCACGGATGCGCCAGCGAAAAAAGCGGGGTGGCAGGGCGAGGGTATGCCAGTGGTAATCACTAAATATTTCGGTGAGCTGGTTCCTCCAGCGCCTGTGACTGGCCGCATCGTAGCCGGACAACAGCAGTATCCTGAACGAATTACTCTGAAAGGCACGTGTATCTCTCACGTCGTCCCCCAACTCAAGCCGCCTCAAGACCGCGATACTCGCGGGTCGTGTGGAAGGTTACGGCCGGCCATTTTTCTCTCGCGAGTTCCAGTATCTGCCGTGTGGGTGCCAGGAAGGTCAGTGAACCGGACGCATCCCTGGCCAGCCGCCGGTGATTCGCACGCTCAAATTCTTTCAGCTCATGGTCGGTTTCTGCGGTCACCCACAACGCCTTGTGAATATTCACAGGTTCAAAGATCGCATTAACTCCAAACTCGGACTCCAGACGTTGGGCGACGGTCTCAAACTGGAGGATACCAACGGCGCCGAGCATTACTTCACCGCCTTCAAGGCGCTCAAACACCTGGATGGTGCCCTCTTCCCCGAGCTCCTTCAATGCGCGCTTTAATTGCTTGATTTTCAGTGGATCTTTCAGACGAGGAATGCGGAATAATTCCGGAGAGAAATAGGGAATGCCGCCCAGCTCCAGATTCTCTCCCTCGGTAAGCACATCTCCAATTTTCAGACGACCGTGGTTTTGAATACCGATGATATCACCGGCAAACCCGGTCTGTAGCCGGCTGCGGTCCCTGGCCATGAACGTAATCGCCTGGGAACACCGGAATTTTTTACCAGACTGCACATGTTTCATGGCAATGCCGTCGAAGTACTGCCCCGAGCAGATGCGAACAAAAGCAATCCGATCCCGATGCTGTGGGTCCATATTCGCCTGGATCTTAAAAACGATGCCACTGAACCAGGCTTCGTCAGGATGGACTGTGCGGGTTGTCGAGTCGCGCGAACGGGGGGCCGGCGCCCAATGGACGAGGGCTTTCAGAATATCCTGAACACCATAGTTGTTGATCGCCGAGCCAAAAAATACAGGGGACAACTCGCCCGCGAGGAACCGATCCAGATCGAATGGCGTACCGGCACCATTGACCAGTTCGATCTCATCGAGGAAGGCTTCGTGTTCGATGGGAAACTCAGCTCTCAGGGCTTCGTTGTGAATGCCTGAGAAGATTTCACTCTCGGTGTGAATGTGGTCCTGCCCAGGGTCGAAGCGCACCAGCTGGTCATCGTGAATGTTGTACACCCCGGCAAACCCCTTGCCCATACCCAGAGGCCAGGTGACCGGCGAGCACTCAACGCCCAGCACATCTTCAATTTCGTCAATCAACTCTAGAGGCGGGCGTACTTCCCGATCCATTTTATTAACAAATGTGATCACCGGGGTATTTCGCGCGCGACAGACTTCGAGCAGTTTGATGGTCTGGGACTCCACACCTTTAGCTGCATCAATTACCATGAGGGCAGCATCCACTGCCGTGAGCACTCGGTAGGTATCCTCGGAAAAATCCTGATGGCCCGGGGTGTCCAGCAGGTTGATGACGCAGCCATCATGCTCGAACTGCATAGCGGCACTCGTTACGGAAATACCCCGTTGCTTTTCCACTTCCATCCAGTCGGAGGTCGCATGCTTGCTGCTTTTACGTCCTTTAACGGTACCCGCAGACTTGATCGCACCGCCGAACATCAACAGTTTTTCGGTTAGCGTGGTTTTACCGGCGTCCGGGTGGGAAATAATGGCAAATGACCGGCGACGCTTCACTTCCGCGTGGATATCGGACGAACCGTGAACGGCTGACGCGGGCACAGATTTTGTGCTCATGGAATAAGACGCCTGTATTAATGATCCAGATTAAGTCGGACAGGAAGGGAGGATTCAATACAGGGCTAGGGCGGACAAATGCCCGCAGGTAAAGATAAAACGTACTCAATGGCAGACTGATATAACATAGTCAAAGCCTAACAAACCCAACTGCACCGGTCAAAAACCGAACAGGCTATTTTGTGATATTTCCAGCATTCATGCGAGAAAACCCGAGATTGGCAGTATTTGCGCTGTTGGCGACGGCCACTTCGGGCTTTGGACAGACCTTTTTCTTCTCTGTCTTTGGCAGCGGCATTCGCGAGACCTTTGCGCTGCAAAACAGCACCTACGGTCTGATCTACAGCGTGGCAACCCTCGCCTCGGCGATTCTACTGCTGAAACTTGGGCCCCTGGCCGACCGGTGGGCGCTTAATCGGCTCACCGCCCTGGCTGCGGCTATACTGGCAGCAGGCTGCCTGATGATTGCCCTGGCGCCCCACTGGCTATTTTTGATACCCGGTTTTTTACTGGCCCGACTTGGCGGCCAGGGATTGATGGGGCACATCGGGCTGAGCACGGCAGGCCGATACTTCACGAGAAATCGGGGCCGGATCATGGCGCTGACAGCCGGTGGCTTTCCAATTGCGGAGGCCATACTCCCGCTGTCTGCCGGGCTGATTCTGGCCGCAGGCGGTTGGCGCATGCCCTGGTTCATCGCCACTGGACTACTGTTGGCCGTGCTCCTGCCTCTGCTGCTATACCTATCCCGAAACGCGGCACATCCTGCAACCCTTTCCGGGAGTGCTGTCGACCAGCTCGATGAACAGGATGAAAGCCTCGACTTCAACCAAAGTCAGGTATTGAGAGATCCCGGTTTCTACCTCATTCTGCCTGCGGCACTGATCGTACCGTTTACAGTGACTGCAGTGCTCTTTCATCAATCTGCGTTCGCCGAGATCCGAGGATGGACGACAGCACAGGTCGGCCTGGCCTTCACGGGGTTTGCGGCGGGCCATATTGTCAGCCTGTTCTTTGGCGGGCCCCTCGTGGACCGGATCGGTGCGCAACGGTCCTTAAGCTATGGCCTCATCCCGATCTTCTGTAGCATGCTGGTCTTAGGTCTGACCGAATTTGCCTGGACACCGAACCTGTACCTGGCACTTTGCGGCATCAGTCTGGGGTTCATCGGTGCAGCAGGCGGCGCGATCTGGCCAGAACGCTACGGTATTCGTCACATCGGGGCCATCCGGTCCGTGGCGCAGGCGAGCATGGTGTTTTCGACCGCTCTTTCGCCTATTCTTGTGGGTGTCCTGCTGGATGTCGGAGTGACAACGACGGGGGTGGGTCTTTTGTTTGCGGTGTTGATACTACTCAGTGCGATTCTGGCCCAGACGGCTGTCCCACCCGGGCACCGAGCGTAGAGGCCAGAAAGGAAAAAGGTAAGGCAATGACTTCCTTAGAACTGGAAAAATTCCGACAGCTTCTGTTACACATTCGTGAAGATCTGCTCTCAACCAGCGAAGTCCGGGATGAGACCAGCGGAACGGTTCATCTGGACCAGCAAAGCGTCGGCCGACTCTCCCGGATGGACGCTTTGCAGAGTCAGGCACTTGCCAAGGCCGGTAAGGTGCGGGCAGAACGACAGTTACGGCTGATTGAAGCAGCCATCATGCGGATCGACAACGACGAATACGGGGAATGTCTGGAGTGCGCAGAACCCATCAACCCGAAGCGTCTGGAAGTTGACCCGACCTGCCTCTATTGCATTGACTGCGCTCAGTAATCCTACACCGTCATGTTCGTTTAAAGCTCGGAACGTTGGTGACACAACGGAATACATGCCCAGCATCCGTTAACCGGCGTTCGATGATTTTTCGCGTCCACAACGGCTTGCTCGCAGCTGTCATATCGGCCAAGTCTTATCAGCTTGTCTCTATGTGGGTAATGTCTGCAACCAAGACGGTGAATCAGGTAATGGCCGTGATCGTTCTTCTCCGAGTCGAGTCCAAAAATCAGCAATGGTTCCTCCGTATCATCTTCCAATTTTAGCTTTCACATCAACTCCCGCGAGATCCTCTCCAACATAAACGTTTCCCGCTGAATCGATTGACCCATGGTTTTCTCCTGACGGTCCATCACTTGGCGGTTATGGCTGATCGCCTCGGATACCGAAACCCAAACGGGCTTCATGCCATTGGCAATTTCATAGCTTTCCATCCGGACATCGGCCAGCTCCGGGGCTACGTCACATACAAAGAAGTGGGAGGTCATGTGCATCAGGTCGTATTCGGGCTTCCAGTGCGGTCAGTGGCCATTGCTACGCGTCTTTTGGGTAAGGCCTCAAACCAAGCAGAATCTCGGCTTTTTCAGCAAGTGGTTGATCCAGCAATTGCTGATCGGTGTACTCTGCCAGCTGATCACGAAGGAGCGCGTAAACCGCTTCGCGGTCCTGGCTGGTGTCGAGGTCAACGCATTTACCTTTGCCCTTGAAGAGTTCGACGGTAGGCAGTGTCTCTTCCTTAAAGGTGTCAAACCTCAGCTTCATGGCCTCGACATTGTCATCCGCCCGGCCGGAGTAGCGTGCGCGCCCGAGAATACGCTGTTCAAGAACCTCAAACGGGCACTCGAAGTACAGCATGGTGGGGAGCTCCGCCTCGCGACCGAAAACCTCGTACCAGGCCTCCAGGTTGGACAGCGAACGGGGGAAACCATCGATCAGGAAGTTGCGCTTGCCGGTGGTTCGTGTGGTTCGCTCCATGGCGTCCTTCAGCAGGCGCACGACGATTTCGTTGGGCACCAGTTTACCGGCGGCGATGTACTCCTTGATGATTTCCGTCGTCGGGCCACCCGCTTCCTGCTCGGCGCGCAACAGGTCACCCGTAGACAGGTGCGTCCAGCCCAACTGGATTTCCGCCAGTTCGCACATGGTGCCCTTGCCCGCCCCCGGGCCACCAAGCACGAAAACCACGTTCGGTTCGGGACATGGCTTTCTGGGATCAACGTGAAAAATTTCGACTTTCGGAGCGGGCGCCACGCCCATTTTATAAACGTTCCACTCGCGATCTGTAGGCGGCAATTCGTCTTCACAGGTCAGCTCATAAGCGAGGTGACCGTCAAGGCGGCAGATACGCCATGATTTATAGCTGTTCGAGTAAGAAAGAGCCGGGCTTCTCGCGGATTTGCCATCGGCCCGGTCCCAGGCCATTTTGCCGTTCCAGTAGCCGGGGCTGGAGACGACGCCGGATTCGGATGTGGTGGGCGGTGCTTCTGACGGTACGTAAAGGCCGTCAACTTCAGGTAAGCCAGATCCGGAGACTTCGATAAACAGGGTGTTTGGTTCAAACGTTGTTGTTTCAGTCATGTTTACTCTCATGTTCGTTGAACGACCTATGAGGGAGCGTTTGTCTGCAAAAGCGACCTCGACGAAATGGCGCCGGGAGTGGAACCGGAAAGGGAACCAGGGATGGCGCCAGAGATGCGCCGATGCAACGCACGGCTGGGATACCGAGGCGGGACAATGGCGTCAGAAGACACAGGATTGTAGCAGAACCGAAAGCGGCTTTCCCTGATCACACCTGAACTGGCTCACAGCGCCCGCTCCCGGCCTTAAGAGCCTGAACGTTATGCCGTGCGCTGTTTCTCGTAAATAACCAGTGCGATACCACCGAGGATCGCCACCGCTGCTATCACCAGACGCCAGCTCAATGGTTCGCTCAATAGCACCACGCCACCCACTGCTGCCAGTACCGGCACGCTCAACTGGATAGTCGCGGCAGACGTTGCCTTCAGCAGCGGTAACGCCATATACCAGACTGCGTAACCCATACCGGATGCAACAGCGCCAGAGGCAATAGCATACCCGGCCCCCACGGGATCAAAGCTGACATGGCCAGCCATCAGAACACTTAACACCAACGTAAAGGGTAGCGCACGGGCGAAATTACCCGCCGTCACCCGGGTGGGGTCACCGGCACCTTTGCCCCGCAGGGAATAGACTCCCCAGGCAACCCCCGCACTCAGCATCAGGACGGAACTCAGCAATGGCGGCGCGGTCAGGCCCGGCAGCAGCAATCCCACCAGGCCCGCGAACGCGAGCGCGAATCCTACCCATTGCAACAGCCTCATGCGTTCGCCGGTGATAAGCCCATGACTGATCATCGTGGCCTGGACCGCCCCGAACAACAGCAGCGCCCCCATGGCGGCAGACAGCCCGAGATAGGCAAATGAAAACGCCGCCGCATAGGCAAACAGCGCCAACGCAGACAACCAGTTACCCTGTCCAGCCGCTTTACCATTACGCAGTTGCACCAGTAACCACAGTGTTAACGCCCCGGCTATCAGCCGGATGCTGGTGAAACTGGCGGCATCAATATCCGTTTCCCGGAGCGCCACTCGGCACAGCAGTGAATTCCCGGCAAAGGCAATCATCGCTACGGACGTCAGCGCTATGATTCGAACTGACGACACTGGCCGTACTTCTGAAGTCATTGTTGGAAATCCGTTCTGGTTTGAGAAGCCTCTGATTGACACCACAGTGTAGTCGCCAAATCTCCTCCCGGGGCTCTCCAAAAGGTTCGACGAAGCTCTCTTTAGTCGCACATTGCTGGCTTGAGCCCCGGCGAAACCAGGGCGGGAAGCCGAACCTACTGAGTTTGAACCTCTTCGCCGGTCACTGTGTATTCACCATTCAGCCATCGGACGATCTCCCGGGCGCCGGGATGGTTAAATGCTTTATAACGGGCGATAAGCTTCTGTTTGCTGTCCTCAGCCAATCGACCAAGCCCGCCATCCTGAAAGATCAACAGATCGGAAGCCAGCGCTTCTGCAAGCTCTGCCCCCAGAACCTTCCGGGCCGCCTGCATAAAAGCCCCCCCGTACTGATACGCAGTGCCCTGCCGGTAGCTCTGCGCCAGGGTAAGGGCTGGAATACAACTCAGTGTGGGTTGCAAAGCGGGGTTAATGCCATGACCGGAAACCCAGTCGCCGTTTGCCACCGGACGGCCGGTAAAGCCGCGCAAATGAAGAAACTGCGACATCCGGGGGCCATCATTAACCGGATAGTTATCCCAAAGTAACGGCTTACGGCGAAGCTGGCGGGACACCCGCTCCAGGTGACCGGGAGAGAATTCTCGCGAGCACACTTCCTCGCCGGTCCAGAATACTTCTACCGCAGGGTCTAAAAGCTCCCCGAGGCGTTCAAGATAGCCTTCGGGGCGCTGTCCGAACACGCGATCCAGTACGGGGTCGTCCGAGTAATAACTCGGGCACACCATTACTCGGCTGGCGCTGGTTCTGGCTTTTACCCAATGGATGATCTCTACCTGCCGGTCAGCCAGTTCAGGGATGTCTCCCCGCATGTCGTCAAACAGCAGCGCCAGGTCATCGATACCCAGCTCGTCGAACGCCTCAAGCTTTGCGGCGAGGGCATCACGCACCCTCTGGTCAAAGTTCCGGTAGGCTTCGAACGGGCTCAGGCCGATACCGAACCGCATTCCGCGCGCCCGGCAAAACTGGCCGAAGCTCGTCAGGGCCTGGCTCGTCTCCGGCGGATGCGGTTCCATCCAGCGCCGACGGAGGAAAGGGTCCGCTTTGGGGGCGTAGAGGTAGAAACCATAACCTTGAGAGGCAAGCGTCTCGCATACTCGCTCACGCTCTTCCCAACTCCAGGGCTGGCCAAAAAAACCTTCAATGATACCCAGCTCGATACTCTCGATGCTCCCAAGGCTCTCGTGATTCTCGTTGCTCATAATATCGCTCTCGATCCGCCACACCTACGCCACGCTGAGAGTGACACGCCACATACAGTAATCCAACTACGACGACACAAAATATCAGAAAGCCGTAGTTTGCACAGTGGCGACTATGTATCAGCTGACGGGAGGTACGAATGTAGTTACCGGATCGTAAGGCCGCCTTCATCGAATATTATAGATACCCTATGGGCCTGCTGGACAAACCCGACTAGACTAGCGCCTTTCCCATAATGACCAGCCCCATGAGCCAAGCCAACTCCCGTCTCCAGTCCCTCGATGCCCTGCGCGGTCTCGCCGCATTGATCGTCGTGCTGTTTCATTACGTGCCTTACTACGACAATCTCTATGGTCATGGGTTTACGCCCTGGTCGGTACTGGAGTTTGGCCGCTACGGCGTGCATCTGTTTTTCATGCTCAGCGGTTTCGTGATTTTCATGACATTGGAACGCACCCAGAGTGCCGGGTGGTTCGGGCTAGCGAGAGCCTTCCGGTTACTCCCGGCTTTGTGGGCAGGCATCGCAGTAACGTTTGTATCCGTGCATCTGTTAGGGCCAGCGGATCGGGCAGTGTCATTCTCTGAAGCCCTGCTTAACACCACACTGTTGCATGAATACCTTGGTCTTCCCCATGTAGACGGCGCTTACTGGAGTCTGGTGATTGAGGCGACCTTTTACGCGTGGATGGCCCTGCTGTTTTACGGACTTGGAAGCGGGCGGGCCTTACGTCATGTCTTCTGGACCTGGCTGGTAATCAGCTATCTGGCTGTCATTTACTGGACATCGATACCGGATACGCTCGATTTCATCATCAAAGACCTGCTATTTACCCGCTATGCCCCACTGTTTATCAGCGGCATGCTTATTTTTCGATGGCACCGCCATGGCAACCCCTCCCGGGGCGACCGACTGCTGCTTCTGTTCGCCATAGGTCATTGTCTGGTCGCGTACGAGGCGCCATTCAGCTACTTCGTTCTCGGCTGCTATGGAGTATTTATACTGGCGGTTTGGGGTCATCTCAACTGGTTGGCCACTCGCCCTCTGCTGTGGCTGGGCACCATGTCCTATGCACTGTATCTGGTACATCAGAACATTGGTTACGGGATCATTGGCTGGAGTTATAGTGTTGGTTTACCCGGTTGGACCGGTGTGTGCATTGCCCTCGCCAGCGCACTGGCACTGTCGGCGGCTATCCACTATCTGATCGAAAAACCGGCCCTGAACTGGTTTCGAAATTACCGGCAAAAATCAGAACCGGTGCGCGATGCCGCACCGCTGCAGTCGCTTCCGTAAACAGTTTCATTACTCGAAACTAATCCCGCGCCTATAGATAAAGTCGAAAGAAAAGCTCTTGCTCTTAGTCCGGCGCTCAAGAATGTCGGACAGCTTGTCCAACCGGGCTGGCACGGCCATCAGCTTGTCCTGAGCTTCGCGTCCGGCCGCGTCTTCAGGCCGCAGATCCGCGATACCCCAGGATTCCAGACACTCGGCCACGACTCGACGGTAATCTCTTGGACCGTAAATACCGGCACGCCGCACTACCTCCGCCATCTCGATGTAGCCACCGATGGTGTGTCCCGGCATGGCCAGGCGAGGCATTACCTTGAGAGCGGATTCCATAGCACGGGTCGGATCGACTTCCAGCAAACCGATGAACGCATCCCGGTAGAACCGGAAATGCCGGGACTCATCCGCAGCGATGTGACCAAGAATACGCTGGATCATGGGCTCGTGCTTGGAGGCCAGCTTACCGGTATTGGCATGGGCGGCCTGGGTCGCCCGCTCCTGCAGGCTGGTATAAGCCAACAACTGGTAAGGATCGTCGTGCCAGTCCGGATCAAAACCTGCTTCCAGATACTGGTACTGCAGTCGTTCAAACGCTTTCATATCAAACAGCCGGGTATCACGGACATAGTCATGCAACACACAACCGTGGCGATCTTCCTCTGCCGTCCAAAGAAAATTCCAGCGCGACCAGGCGTTCTCATTGCCCATGTAAACCGCAATCAAACGGTGAAAGTGAGGCAGCCCTTCCTCCGTCAGGAGGTTCAATGCCAGGGATACCCGCACCGCATCCGGGATGCCTCGCACCCGGTCCGGCAGTTCCCGCAGGTCGCGTTCTTCTTCAGCAGTCATCTGCTCGCTGGCAGGCATAAAATCGCTAGGCATCCAGAGTTTGCGCTCTTCGATATGCCGGGCCATATTCCTCTCGACCAGGGGCTCAAGTGAGGCCAGAACCTCCGCTTTCGAGGGAAGTGATGTTTTCTGAGCCGTTGTAGTAGTAATGACGTGCGCCTCCTGTGGCGAAATTATGGTAAGCACCTAACCGGCAGGCACTAAGCCTTACCTTAAAAATAGTCTTACCAGACTTACCTTTCAAATTAGCACCCCTATTCTGCACGAGGCAAGTTACACAAAGGTGGCATTGTACTGAAAGAAATCTGACTTCGATGGCTACAGCTTACGGTTGAGAGTGAATTTGTCTATACGGGAGGTTAATGCCCTTGGCTTCATTTCCGACGGATGGCTGGCGTGCGGTGTGCTGATAGTGAAGAAATTGCAGGCGCCCAGGGTCGCATCAGGATCAGATTTCGGGAGCGATGAAATCCGGAAAGATACCCGACGTTGCCATGCAGGCGTTTACATCCAGCCCCTTTAGAGCGCCGTGGGCCGTTACCAGCAGAGTGCTCAGGCCTGCGCAGCGGGCCCCCAAAATATCGGTGTGCAAGGTATCGCCCACCATTAATAGCCTGGAAGCCGGTATGTGGGCCAGTCTGGCTTTGGCGGCATCGAAGGCATTGCTGAAGGGTTTGCCGAAAAACACCGCCTCGAGTCCGTTCGTATCCATCAGGTGGTGGGCATAATGCCCGGGCTCGAGAGAAAGGCCATCTTCACGGGGCGCAACCAGATCGGGATTCGCCACCCAGACTGGTCGGGGCCGGCGACGAAGACTATCAATCAGCCCTTGTTGCAACCGGTCGGTCCAACCCTGGGTACTGAGCATCAGCACGGCATCGGCGTTATCAAGTCGCTCCCGATTGGTTTCCACATCCTGATTGGCAATGAGAAAGCTGCGACAGGGCAACTGGTCAGCGCGCGCCCACGACGGCGCCATCACCGCCCAGGTCCGGTCCGTTTCGCCACTCAAGGCAGCGCTCACCAACATGCGACTGGAAATCAGCTGATCGGACGTAATCGGAAAACCCAGATTGCGGTACTTCTGAATTAATTGCTGCTGCGGCACGGTGGCAGCATTCGATAACACGAGACACCGCTTTCCCATCGCCTGCAGATCGTGGAACCGGGCCCTGGCCGTGGGCAACGCAGTATTGCCAACATTGAGAACACCAAACGCATCGAAGATAAAGCCATCGAAATGATTCGAAATGGCACCCAGGGAAACCACCGATTTTGGCTCAACGGCTGTTCCTCTTGATTCGGGAAGCCGCGAGCGAATGCGCTGGTATGCCTCAAATGCCCAAAGCGTTGAAGGTGCCATCATGGCAAGTTCCTGCTGCGGCCGCGCCAATAGCCCCCGTAGGAGCGACCTCAGTCGCGATGGTTTGGAATAAATTGAGGTCACGGAGCTAGTGTCCCGTCTGGTTAATTCGTTGACCTACTGCGAATTAACCAGACGGGACACTAGAGCACGGCCTGCCGCACTTTGGCAGACACCCACTCGGAGACAACCACCGTCACCAGAATCACCAGAAATATCACGGTTACCTGGTTCCAGGCCAGTGTATTTAAAGACGACTGGAGTTGCAGACCCAGCCCGCCTGCGCCTACGAGCCCGAGAATCGTGGACTCGCGGATGTTAATATCCCATCGAAACACTGAAATGCCCCAGAACGCCGGAAGGATTTGTGGCACCACGGCATAATCAATGACCTGAGCGCCGGAGGCCCCCGTTGCCCTCACAGCTTCGACCTGACTCTCGTCGATCTCTTCAATGGCCTCATAAAGCAGTTTGGCAACAAAGCCGATGGATCGAAGGCCAATGGCGATAATGCCAGCCAACAGGCCAGGGCCAATAATGGCCACCAGCAGCAAAGCCCATATTAACGAATTGATGGAACGGGAAGTCACGATGATCAACAACGCCAAAGGCCGGACCAGGTAGCGACTGGGGGTGGTATTACCCGCCGCCAGAAAGGCGACCGGCACGGCAAGGAACACACCTATCAGCGTTCCGAGGGTTGCGATATTCAAGGTATCCCAAAGCGGCTGCCAAAGCTCGCTGAGATAGCCCCAGCGCGGCGGTATCATCCGGCCACCGATATCAGAAGCTTGCCGGGGTGCGTCCGCCACAAACGCCCAGATGGTGTTTTCAGTCATCAGGTTCCAGCAGAATACCGTCAGCGCTACCAGCCAGAACCAGCCGACCCAGCGCAGCAGGCGTTGTTTCGGGGTATGAAACTGCCAGACTTTTGGGTGGATTCCAGAGCTCATTGGACCCACCGCCGGATGTAGGATGAGGAGTATTCCACCACCAGAACAATCGCGATGATGATAATCAGAATGGCCCCCGCAGAGTCATACTCATATCTGTCAATGGCGGTGTTTAGCGTGGCGCCCACCCCGCCAGCGCCCACGATACCGATGACCGACGATTCCCGGAAATTGATGTCCAGCCTGTACAACGACAGCCCTATCAACCGCGGCATTACCTGGGGCTGAACCGCATAATTGACCACTTGCCACCAACCCGCTCCGGTTGCGCGAATAGCTTCAAGCTGGGCGTTGTCACAGTCTTCGATGTCTTCCGCCAGCAATTTGGAGAGAAAGCCGATGGAGGCAAACGTCAGCGTAAGGAACCCGGCAAAGGGTCCGAATCCGAACATGGCGACCAGCAGGATCGCAATAATGATCTCCTGGAATGAACGGGAGATGGTGATTATGCTCCGGCATAGCATATAGATTGGCGCAGGCGCCAGGTTGCGGGCCGCCCCGATACCGATGGGTACGGAGATCAATACCCCCGCTACGGTGGAGGTCAGGGTCATGGTCAGGCTTTCGATCAGCCCGGTCTGGATATCCTTCCAGCGCGAGGTGAAGTCCGGCACCAGAAACCCCTGAACAAAGCGCCAGCCGCGCTCCAACCCTTCATAAACACGAACCCAGTTCACCTCGACCGAACTGATCGCCAGAATCAGATACACCGCACCGCCCACCAGAATGGCCCAGCGCCAGCGCGGGTTTTTCAGCAATACCGGGGGGCGCTTCCAGGTTCTGGCCGAAGTTGCCGCCGTGCTCACAAACCCTCCAGTACTTTGGCTTCGCTGAGTTCAGCCTCACTAACTTGCAACTCATTGGTCTGCTGCACCTGGGCCCAGTCCTCAGCACCGTAGATCCGTGTGAGGGCCTGGTGGGAGAGTTCTGAGGGTGCGCCGTCGAAGACCACCTGACCCGCCTGCAAACCAATGATCCGGTCGGCAAAGTTTTGTGCCAGGACAACATCATGAATATTAATAATGGCGGGCAGATTCATTTCCCGGCAGACACTCTGGATCAGCCGCATGATCTGGCGTGAAGTTTTCGGGTCCAGCGACGCTGTTGGCTCGTCGACCAGCAGCAACTCCGGGTTCTGTTCCAGAGCCCGGGCGATACCCACCCGCTGACGTTGGCCACCGGAGAGTTCATCCGCCCGTTTGTTGTAATGCTCACCAAGGCCCACCCGATCCAGCAATCCAAAGGCCTGATCAATGTCAGCCTGGGGATAGCGGCGCAGGAATGAGCGCCAGCCAGCCACATAGCCCAACCGGCCAGACAGCACGTTTTCCATCACCGTAAGACGCTCGACCAGGGCGTATTCCTGAAAAATCATGCCGATACGCCGTCGAGCCTTACGCAAGGCCCGGCCGTTCAAAGTGGTCAGTTCCGTATCACCGAGGCGAATGCTGCCAGCGGTCGGCTCAACCAGGCGGTTGATACAACGAATAAGGCTCGATTTACCGGCGCCGGATGGGCCTATCAGACCCACTACCTGTCCTGCCGGGACTGCGAAGCTGACGTTGGTCAGTGCCCGGTCGCCGGTTTTATAGGTTTTTGTCAAGGCTTCGAGTTCAAGCACAGTCTATGGCCATGGCTGATAATAAAATATCAGTGAGCCGACCACGTCTTCCGACATGACCAGCCTACTGACGAAGGTTGGCGTTTCAGGTCTTTACTGGCAGTTGTAAACCACACCGTTGGCATCATCAATTTTACGAATGACTTCCCAATGTTCCTGGAAAGTAATGGGAATAAACTGCGCCTCTCCTGACTTGGAGAACTCCTCTTCCAGCGAGGTACCTTCCCAGTCGAAGGAGAAAAACGCCTGCTGAATCTTTTCCTGCAGCTCTGGTGTCAGGTTATGGGCAACGCCGTAACCTGTGGTGGGAAAGGTCTGGGACTTGTAGAGCGACACAATCTGGTCCTCATCTACTACCTCCCGGTCCAGCATGCGCGCCATCACGGAGTTGGCAACTGCTGCAGCGTCATAATCCTTGTTCGCAACCCCCAGAATAGAGTTATCGTGCTTACCGGAAAAAACTGGTTTGAAGTCCTTCTCCGGCTCGAGGCCATAATCCGCTTTCAGGATCGCAGACGGTGCCTTGAACCCGGAGTTCGAGGTTTGGGAGGTGAAAGCCAACTCCCGACCTTTCAGCCCCTCAACATCGCTTATACCGGAGTCAGGATGGGTAATAATTTCCATCTCATAGCCGAACGAACCATCAGCGGAAGCCATGATGGTGAACGGGCGAAATCCACCACACGCCACCGCTATGGGGTTTGACCCGGTATTGAACCCTGCAATATGAAGACGTCCCGCCCGCATGGCTTCGATTTGCGCCGCATTGGACTGGACCGGGAAAAACTGGATTTTTTTGCCGGTTTGCTCGGAGAGATGATCGAGAAAATCGGACCAGGCATCGGCATACACCGAGGGGTCTTCCACCGGCGTGTAGGCAAAGATCAGTGTGGAAGGATCGACTTGCTCCGACTTCGCGGGAATATCCGCAATCAGATCGCCGTCCTGGTCGCTGTATCGGGAATCCAGTTTGAAAGCGCCTTGGGCGAGTACCGGAGCCATCAGGGCGGCGCAGGTCAGGGTTGTCAATGTCTTCATGTTAGTGTCCCTCGGTCATGAAATAGTCATCAACCAGACACTAACTATAGATTGTTATGTTTATGTGACAATGCTGGAAGCATCAAGTCGGTGGATCCTCTCCCGACCCGCTTCAATAAACCTTTTCTGCACCCTCGGGACGGCTTTTGAAACGCTTGTGTAACCACAGGTACTGGTCTGGATACTGACGGATGGTGGCTTCGATAAAACCGTTCCAGACTGCAGCATCCCGATGATCATCCTCGCCGAAGCCTTCCTGGATGGGAGAAAATACCACCTGATAGCGTCCATCTGGTGTACGCAGATGGCTGACACAAATCACTGCCGCACCGGACTCCCGAGCCAGGTGGCTCGGCATGGTAATGCAGCCCGCGTCTACCCCGAAAAAGGGTGTGAATAGCTTGTTCTTCTTACCAAAATCCTGGTCACAAGCGTACCAGACCTGCCCGCCATCCTTCAGGAACGCCATCATTTCAGGCATTTCCCGCTTGGTAAATGGCTGGATATTGAAATGCCGGCGGCGGCCTTTTTCGATGATGTGGTCGATCACCGGGTTGTTATTGGGGCGGTACATGTACCCAGGCTTGTTCAGCTTGCAGGCGATCAGGGGCAGAGCGAAATCCAGAATGCTGTAATGCCCGCCAATCAACAACACACCCGTGCCACGGGCCTTGGCCTCTTCAACGTGTTCCAGGCCGAAAATTTCCGTGGTATCCAGGTAAGGTGTCATATCCCGCCACCAGGCGTGGGTGCTTTCCAGGAAACCCCGGGAACAGGCGATAAAGCAGGATTCTACGAGTTCATCGCGGGCTTTGGCGTCCAGTTCGGGCATACAGACTTTAATATTGGTCTGGGCCACTTGTGCGCGGGATTTCAGGCGTCGATTCAATAGTCGGCCAATAGCGGCGCCCCAGCGCTGTTTAGCGGCCATAGGGAGTTGCGCCAGCAAATACAGCACTCCGCCCAGAAGCCATGAGGGCAATAGAGCTGGATGCCACAGCGGGCGGGTACGTTTGTGGTGATCGGGATTCATGGAGAAGATCGCTTTTGCAGTCTTTGAAAGTCAGGCTGCAATAATGGCACAGAGCTGCCTTCGATTACAGGCGCCAGCACGGGCTGGCCCGGCGCCCGACAATCTAATCAGCCAAAGTGGAAGAAGGCGACTTTATTGCCATCCGGATCACGGATGTAGGCGCCGTAAAACTGGTTCGGAATGCGCTGGCCCGGCTCGCCATCGCAGATGGCACCCAGCTCGATGGCTTTATGATAGAACTTGTCTACCAATTCCTTCGAGCCCGGATTGAAAGCCACCATGTTGCCGTTACCCGGATGGTTGGGTTCATTATTGTAGGGTTTGCATACGGCCAGCATCGGGGTTTTCATGTTCTTGCCAATAAACGCTATGCGGTCCATATCCAGCAGCAGTTTGGCATCCAGGTCCGCCAGCAGTTCGGTGTAGAATGTCTTGGCTTTCGCCATGTCGCTAACGCCAAGTGTTACATATCCGATCATTGAAATTGTCCTTGTTATCAGTGGGAGTCAGTCACGCGGCAAGCTAACCAATGCCGTGCCTGATGTTCTACGCCCATTAGCTTTACAAAGTCCACTATTGATCTGGCCCGTACTGGGACTCGCAGCAACCACTAACCAGCCAGCCCTCTCCATAGCCCGATACAGCTAATCAGCAACAACGTGGCCCCCAGCAAACGATAAAAGACCGGCGTTTCCGCCGTCAGCATACGTTCATGGAAACGCAGGCCTACCACATGGCCGATAGCGGCGCAGGGCAGCAGCCACAGGTGATGTATCAGTTGCAGATCCACTCCGGCATAGATAAACGCCGCCATCTTGATGGTCACCAGAATAAACCAGAGTGCGAACAGAGTATCCCGCAATTTCTCTTTCGGCAGGTGTTGTGCCACCACCGCGATGACCAGGGGTGCACCGATTAGCGAGGTGCCGCTGATATACCCACCGAGCATCAGAAACGCACCATCCACCAGCTTGCTGTTGCTGCGAAATGGCTTGTCGAGAATATAGGATATGGAGTAAAGCCCCACAATGGAGAAGATAATAGCGCTCATGATATTGGCTGGCAGGGTCAGCAGACCCAACACTCCGATCATCTTGGGCACGATCATGATGGCAAGAATTCGCCACAAGTAAGACCAGTCCACCGTACCCACCATCGGCTGGCCCGGCGCTTTGCGTTTACGGTTATTCAGTACGATCGTGAGCGAGGAGAATACCAGCAGGTGCACCGCAATCAGTGGCAGATACACCAGCGGCTGGTTTTCCACCAGAAGCAGAAACGGCAACGACAATACGGCCCCGCCAAATCCCAACCCGGAGCGGACAAACCCGCTCCAGATAAAAATCAGGGCAATGAGCACATACTGAACAAATGAGAGATCCGTCATAGGATGGTATTGGTCGGTTGCCTATCGTCTGAGTCGGGCATGTTACCCCCGAACGCCAGGTCAAAAACAGTACCGGTGGGGCCACTACGTCGAACACTTAGGCGCCACCCGAGCCGCTCACAGATCAGGCCGACGATAAACAGCCCTAGCCCGCCCTCAGAAATAGCCTCGGTTTGTCCCTTTGATTCCAGGCTTTCCACTATATGGACAGGTAGTCCGGTGCCAGCATCTGACACACTCAGTTTGCTGGCAGTCAAGCTGACCACCACAGGGCCGGACGTGTGGCGAAGCGCATTCTGTATGAGGTTTCTCAATAACATGTGCACAAGGGATGGGTCCGCTTGTAAGGTCCCGTCTAACAAGGTGTTCGCATTATAGCTAACTCGTCCAACATGCTGAGGAACGCTGTTTTCCAGTTCCCGGACCACGCTGCGTATGCTGGCATCCAAATCGATCTTATTAGTGACACCACCCCCGGTTGGTGATCGGTGCGCCAGCTTCAACAACGCGTCGACGTCAGCCTGCATCTTATCGGTTGCCTGGCGTACGCGTTCCATGGTCAGCGAATTGGCTGAATCCAGCGAGTTACGCTGTTCGATCACATCCAGAGCGCCCGCGATGACCGCAATGGGCGTACGCAATTCGTGGCTTGCCATACTCACCAGACGTTTCTCCCGTTGTACATAAGCATCCAGTGCTTCGAGCAGCCTGTTGAGCACCTTGGTAATATCTTCCAGCTCCTGATCCGCGTAGTCGGTGTCAAGATGCTTTATAGCGCGCTCCGGTTTGATCTCACCGATCTGCCGCGACAGGTTCCTCAAAGGGCGAACAACACGCCCTGTTCCCAGCCGTGCCAGTAAGTAACTGAGCAACAACATGCCCAGCACAAAAACCGTCACGCCGGTGTCTTGCAGGGTGTCTTCCCGGTCTTCAAGCAAGGTAATATCCTGGGCCAGATAAAGCACTCCTGGCGGGTCAACGGTACGATCAATGGATATAAGATATGACTTCGAACCCGGATCTTCCTCGTCGAAATAGGGAATGGGATACCCCTGAAACACCTCTGGAAGCCGGACATCTCCCACTGCCCCCTCGGGTACAAAAAACACTGTCAGTAGCGCGGAATTCCAGGAATACGTCCTGGCTGCATCGATGCGGCTCTCGAAGAACGCCCTTTCTTCAGCCAGCCCCATGTACAGATTGGTTTCTTCCATGTCTTCATAGATAAATTCGGTAGCAACCAGCGTGACGATGACATTGATCACACCAATCGCAAGAACGGTGCGGAAAATACGTCTGGCGAGCGACCCCTTCACCGGGCCGTGTCCGTCTTTTCAGAGCCGGGCATCTCCAGACGGTAGCCTCTGCCGTGGATGGTTCTGATCAGGGACTGGCCCAGAGTGTGCTGCAAGGTTTTACGCAGCGCGTAGACATGGGTTCTCAGCGTGTGGGTATCGCCTTCGTCGTTACCCCAGATCACCGTGCTGAGCATTTCATGGGAGACGAAACGCGGATAATGTCGCATGAGAACTTCGAATATCCGGCTTGCCGTACCGGAGAGCTCGACTGTCCCGCTGCCTTCGAGGCTGGCCTCGAGTGTGCCAGGGTCATAAACCAGCATCCCCGCTCGTAACTGACCAGTGTCGGACATCCTGCGCCGCGATAGCGCGTCAATGCGCAATTGCAGCTCCCGTAACGCAAACGGTTTTACCAGATAGTCGTCGCCACCGAGCTCAAACCCTTCTTCCTTATCCTGCAAGCCGCCCCGTGCCGTCATGAAAATAACCGGCGTGCTGGATTGCATATCCTTGCGGAGTCGTTTGCAGATTTCCAATCCAGACAGTCCGGGGAGCATGATATCCAGCACAATCACGTCGTAGGTATGGGTGGCAATCAGGTGCAGTGCGGTCAGGCCGTCTGGTGCAAAATCCAGGCTGTAGTGGTCTTCACCAAGAAACTCAAGAAGGTTTTCCGCCAACGCGGTCTGGTCTTCTACAATTAATACACGGGTATGCACTTTTGTGCCTCCACTTCAGTCCGACTATTGGCGAACCCGACTCTATCGGGATAGTACTATAGTCTGCCAAAGAGGAAAGTGCATCAAACTGGCCAGCGCCTTGCGCGAGTGCTCAAACGCCCAACTGGCTACCCTGTGGCGAACGCTGGTCGCTCAGTTGCAGATACTTCTCAACCACCATCAAGGCAATCAACTCTTCGCGCCTGGCATCCATGAACTGAGCGACGTAACGATTGGCGTTGGCAATAATGGCCTCCGCTTCCTCTGGGTGCTGGCGGTAATACTCCATTTTTTCAACAAGATCGGAATGGTCGTCCTGCAGTTGCACGTAGTGGTAGCCAGGCACCAGGGTGCCTTCCATAAACCAGGTTTCAAAACGGGGACGGCGCATCAGACACAGGGAATTGGAAGCCATGATCCATTTCAGGTTGGTCGCAACGTCAATGCCTTCCACACTCACGATAAACTGATAATGAAGCTGCTCATCCACACTCATAAATTCTTTGTGGTAAGCCTCCGGTTGCCTTTCCTTGTGCAATACACAGCCCACATTGCAAAGCGGGTGGCTGGCATAACGCTGGGCAAACTCAACCCGATGGGGCTGGTTGGATTTACCGCGCCAGACTGCCAGGGGTTTCTTATCAGCAAAGGCCATGCGATCCCGGAAAAAACAGTAATGGCGTACCGTATTCAGTTTCAACAGGATTGAATTGGCATTGCTGCGATCGCTCCTGACAGGACGGCTTTTCAGAAACTGGGGTGTCGCCGGAACCTTGGTGATATCGCCAAACAAATAGCTGACCTGCAGGTGACCCGGAAAGCAGCGAATCAGATTACGAAGATCGCCACTGTAGGCGCTGCTTTTACCTCGGGCGGAAAAGTCAGATATCCTCTCCGCATTGTCTGGCACCGAGAACGGATGGCTCAGCTGATTATAATACGCCACCCGCGATTCAATAATCGCTTGTTCATCGGGACTAGAATTAGAACGCAGGAATTGTGCCATCAGAATCCGGCGCCGTCCCTGCCATACCTCTCTCGGAACAAGCCGCCACAACCCATTGCGCACGTAATACGCCAGTTTGCGTAATCGCCTGATGAACTCGCTGTCTATTGTCATCACTCCTGCTCCCCGGGTTTACGGTATCGCTCACCAATAAGGTCGAAGTACTCTCTTCGATTCACAGCGTACCCAATGCCTGCTCACGGAAATCTCAGAAAAAGATCAAAAATTCATCAAACACCGCTCTACCCTACGGTTGATTTGCTTCAGTTTGTTGACGGTTGTCGGCTTGTCTTGCAGAAAGAACGGCCGTACTATTGATACTGTATATACATACAGCTTTAATCGGCCCGATTTTGAAATGATGCCCGGCACGGGAATAACTTCAGAGTCTTCGTCTGAACACGGGGGTTTTATGCGAACACGCGGCACAGGCAGCAACCCACACAATCGGTTCCAGCCGATTGTCACGGACCGGCAAGTGGAGGATGACTGGTATCAAGCGCCGGAGGACGATCTCAACCCTGACAGTCTGGCGACATCGGTCAGTGAGGAGATGGTGAAAACCATCATTAGTCGCAACCAATCACCGGATGTGCCCTTTGATCAGTCGATTAACCCTTACCGCGGCTGCGAACATGGCTGTATCTATTGCTTTGCCCGTCCCACCCACGCTTACTGGGACATGTCTCCCGGTCTGGATTTCGAGACCCGGCTGATTGCCAAACCGAACGCTCCCGAACGTCTGCGGGCGGAACTCGACAAACCTGGTTACCGTTGTTCAGCGATTGCGCTTGGCGTAAATACCGATGCTTATCAGCCCATCGAAAAACAGCGGTGCATTACGCGGCAGTTGCTGGAGGTGCTACTGGAGTACCGCCATCCGGTGACTATCATCACCAAAGGCGCTTTAATCCTGCGGGATCTGGACCTGCTTTCAGAACTCGCCGCCAGCGGTTTGTGCTCGGTGCGGGTCAGCTTGACCACGCTGGACAACGATTTAAAGCGGCGCATGGAGCCCCGCACGGCAGCACCCGCGACTCGATTACGTATCCTGCGGGAGTTGACCGCTGCTGGCGTGCCAGCCGGCATCATCCTGGGCCCGGTGATACCGTTTGTGAACGATCATGAACTGGAAGCGATCCTGGACGCTGCTCATGATGCAGGCGCCACGCGGGCGAGCTGGATTATGCTGCGACTACCCCATGAAATTGCAGAACTGTTTGAAGATTGGCTGCAGCGTCACTTTCCCGACCGTGCCAGCCATGTAATGAACCGAATTCGCGACCTGCGAGGAGGCAAAGTCTATGACAGCACGTTTGGAAACCGCATGACCGGCCAGGGCCCCTATGCGGAACTGATTCGCCAGCGCTTCAATCGCAAGGCCCGGGCACTGGGAATGAACCTCCATGAGGCCGAACCATTGCGAACCGATCTGTTTCAACGCCCTGGGGGCCAGCAATTGAGCCTGCTGCACCCTTAAAGACCTACGCTTTTGATTCTGATCAATAATTCAGAAACCAATAATAAAAAGCTTAGCTAGCTACGTGACAAACATCACCCAGTTTCTATACTGAAGTCTGGTGTTATCGGTATCGCATCGGGAAGTCGCTATATCGACCCGTTTAAACGAAATCTACCGAAAAAATGAGTACCAGCGAACATCAGGGAGCGAGGACTTATGCGCCAGAGCACCACCAAAGCGGACACTCTGCAGGAGCAACCCTCCAACCGAACCCATAAGTTGTCTGCACCGGTTCCCGGGGAAAGCACAGACCGCCAGCCTCATAGCTACGAACGCTGGCTGATCGCAAAGTTGCTGAGAATGGCAGGTAATCCGCCTGTTCGTTTTCAGTTATGGAACGATGAAATCATTGAATCGACTAGCAACGCCGCCAATTTCACTCTCCGGCTGACCGACCCTAAAGCGCTCTATCAATTGGTCAGCAATCCCAACCTGGCATTCGGCGACCTCTACAGCTCCGGCCGCTTGAAAGTCGAGGGGGATCTCTCAGACTTGATGACAGCGCTATATCGCGCGGTGCACAAAGCTAAACAGCAATGGCCAAAATGGCTTGAGGCAATCTGGCGTAACCATAACCCACGATCCACCAGCGTGTCAGATGCCAAGGATAATATTCACCACCATTACGACCTGGGCAACGAGTTTTACCAACTGTGGCTGGACCACGCCGAAATGCAATACACCTGCGCCTATTATGAAAGCCCCGACCTGACCCTGGAGCAGGCCCAGTTGGCAAAGCTAGAACACGTTTGCCGAAAACTACGGCTGCAGCCCGGTCAGACTGTGGTTGAGGCAGGCTGTGGTTGGGGCGGCCTGGCGCGCTACATGGCCCGCCAATACGGTGTGAAAGTTCATGCCTATAACATCTCCCGGGAGCAATTGGCCTTTGCCCGCGAGGAGGCCGAAAAACAGGGCCTGAGCCACCTGATCAAATACATAGAAGACGATTACCGCAATATCGAGGGCCAGTACGACGCGTTTGTCTCCATCGGCATGCTGGAGCATGTCGGCAAGGACCACTACGACGAGATGGCCCAGGTGATCCGCTGCTCACTCAAGCCCAGCGGTATGGCGTTGCTACACAGTATCGGCCGCAACCGCCCGATGCTGATGAACGCCTGGATCGAGAAGCGTATTTTCCCCGGTGCCTACCCGCCCAGCATCGGCGAGTTCATGGGTATTTGTGAAAGCGGTGATTTCTCGGTGCTGGATGTGGAGAATCTGCGGCTGCATTATGCCGCCACCCTGCACCACTGGATGGAACGATTTGAAAGTGTCCAGGACCAGGTCACTGACCTGTATGACGCCCATTTCACCCGGGCATGGCACATGTACCTCGCGGGCTCCATTGCGGCCTTTAGGGCCGGCTCATTGCAGCTGTTCCAGGTAGTGTTCACCCACGGTGATAACAACAACCTGCTGCCGACCCGCGGACATCTCTACAGCTCTCCCGCTGCGCCTGCGTCCTGCTGATACGGAGTACCCCCATGGAGCACTACGATATTATCGTAATTGGCGCAGGCCCAGCGGGGTCTACGCTTGCGTGGTCACTGGACAAGAGCGGTAAACGGGTGCTGATTATCGACAAACAGGATTTTCCTCGTGATAAAACCTGTGCCGGCTGGGTTACGCCAGCGGTGATGGATACGCTGGAGATCGATCAGAATGATTACGCCCGGGGTCGGACCCTACAACCTATCAGTGCTTTTCGGATCGGCATGATGGGCCAGGCGCCTGTCGACAACGACCATGGCGAAACGGTCAGTTACGGCATTCGCCGTTGTGAGTTTGACGCCTATCTGCTCGACCGTGTGAAGGCTGACAAGCAATTAAAGACACCCGTTAAAACCATCGAACAGACAGGTCGCAACTGGGTAATCAATGACACCTTCGAAGCCCCGCTATTGATCGGAGCGGGCGGTCATTTCTGCCCGGTGGCAAAAAAACTGGGCGAAGGCCCCGGCAGCCATGAGACTGCGGTAGCTGCAAAGGAGATCGAGTTCGAAATGACAGCCTCCCAGGCCAGCGTTTGCCGGGCCCGGGGCGACACCCCGGAACTCTGGTTCTGCCGCGACCTGAAAGGTTACGCCTGGATCTTCCGAAAAGGGAATTTCCTGAATATCGGCCTCGGCCGTGAGGACAACCACCGGCTGACGGACCACCTCAATGACTTTGTGAACGACATGAAGGTCCAGGGCCGAATCCCTGCCGATCTGCCCGGCCGTTTCAAGGGGCATGCCTACCTGCTCTACGCCCACGCCGAGCGACCCCTGGTAGACGAAGGCGTGATGTTGATCGGTGATGCCGCCGGGCTCGCGTATACCCAAAGCGGCGAGGGCATTCGCCCCGCCATTGAGTCAGCACTGATAGCCGCAGACGTGATTCGGCGTGTGCCTGATTCCTCAGCCCGCAGCCTGCAACGGTATGGAGAGGCGATTTCCGAACGCTTTGGCACCCGCACCCTGAACGAGCAATCAGGATGGCAGATCCCGGACTGGGTAAAGATCTCCCTGGCCAGCGGGCTGATGCGTTCCCAATGGTTTACCCGCAAAGTGGTGACCGAGAAGTGGTTTTTGCATCAAGAAGTACCACCGCTGGAATCGGCTCTGTAGCTCTTTAAGCCATTCGCCACGATACTTCGGGTCTGACTGGCTTTACTGACCCAGATAACTCCGATACATCCAGACCGTTTTCTCCTGCTGAGAAATGTAGTCACTCATCAGCGCAACTGTACCTTCATCGCTTGCCTCACCAGCAAGGTTGAGCAGATCACGCTGTTTGCCGATCAGCTTGGCGAAACTCTCAACAATATTTTCCACAGCTTCCTTACCACTCTGGACATCCTTGCGCTCAGGAACGTCGGACCGCTCGATGTAAGTGCTGTAGGCATGAGCCGGGCGATGCCCCAAGGTCAGCACCCGCTCAGCAATCTCATCGATCTTGAGCAGCAGGTCGTCGTACAGTTCTTCGAACTTGGCGTGCAATTCAAAAAAGTTGTCACCCTTGATATTCCAGTGGTAACCGCGAACATTCATGTAAAATATCTGGTAGTTCGAAAGCAATTCATTCAATGAATCGGCAAGTTTCTTTGTTTTTTCGGTGTCTAAACCAATAAAGTTAGTACCCATAGATCACTCCTTATAATTCCGAGCGGATTATATTAACGCTCAATGTAAAACGAACACCGCAGCCGATGAAGTTTAGACCGGCAATCCCGTCCATAGCCTGTCTATATCTTTGTGGCCTCGTTCGATAAATTCAATAGCTCAGCGCTCGATTAACTCAAGCTATTGCAAATCGAAATACAATTTACTTAACAATGATTATCAACTAGCGTTAAATGGGATTCAGACGGACATCAAGCATGGAGAGAAACATGGGCGTATTGAAGCCGCTATTGAAGACCAAAAATGGCAAACCTGATAACTCGCTGATGAAAACCATCACGTTTGCTGCCACTCACTTCACAGTCGCATTTACCGTCGCCTACTTGCTGACCGGGGACATTCTCATCGGTAGCCTTATCGCCCTGGTAGAGCCTGCGATCAATACCGTGGCTTATTTCTTCCACGAAAAACTGTGGGCCAAAAGTGAAAAAAACGCTGCAGAACAGAAGGCTGCTTGCGAAACGGCGAACGCCTTCTGAGGCAGGCGGCTCAGGCACCCGGCCCGCAATCCATGCAACTCTCAACCTGGTTCGGGCCAATCTGAAGTTTACGGTTCAAGTCCCTGAGGGCGGTGCGGACGCCTTCCTCGATGACTGGGTGGTAAAAGGGCATATCGAGCATTTCACTAACGGTCATTCGTTTCTGGACAGCCCAAGCCAGTAAATGGCCGATGTGCTCTGCCGCTGGCCCGAACATCTCTGCTCCCAAAAACAAGCCTGTGCCACGCTCGCCATAGACGTGCAGCATCCCCCGGTTCTTACCCAGCACGCGGCTTCGACCCTGACCTTCGAACGACACTTCTCCAACAGCGTGACTACCCTCGTATCGGTCCTCGACTTGCTCGATAGACATCCCGACCGTGGCTATCTGAGGTTCGGTAAACACCACGCCCAGGGACGCACGGCGCAAGCCTGCCCGGACGTCGGGATATCCACCAGCATTATCACCGGCAATTCGACCCTCGTCGGCTGCCTCATGAAGCAGCGGAGTGTCGCTGTTGGCATCGCCAACGATGAATATATGACTAATGCCACAACGCAGGGTGTATTTGTCAAACAGCGGCGTGCCATGCTCATCCAGCTCGATATCCGCGTTCTGGATATCCGCGTTCTGGATATCCAGATGATCAGTGTTCGGCCGTCGACCAGTGGCGGCCAGCAAGTAATCGAAGGTTTCGGTGAGCTCCCCTTTGCTGGCATCATTAAACGTGATCTCGACGCCATCGTCGGTGGATGATACGTCCGTCACATCCGAATTCGGGTCGAACTGGAACTCTTCGTTGAACGTTTTGCAGGCGTACTCGCGGATGCCTTTATCACTGATCGGGCCAACCGAGCCGCTGACACCAAACATGCGTACCCGAACACCCAAACGGCTAAGCGCCTGACCAAGCTCGAGACCAATAGCTCCGGGACCAAATACCGCGACTGACGCTGGCAAATCGTCCCATTCGAATACGTCGTCATTGACGACCAGGCGATCACCCGCCGCTTTTAGAAAGTCCGGTATATTCGGCCGGGAGCCGGTGGCAATCACTATGCGATCCGCTTCAATTTCGAGATCGTTCCCCACCTGCAGCCGATGCGCACTGAGAAAACGGGCATTGCCGACCAATCGGTGTTCTGCTGGCAAACTGTCTACCGCGTCAATAACGAAGCCTACGAACCGGTCACGCTCTCGTTTCACCCGGTCCATAACCGCTTTACCATCGATACGGACACCGTCCGTATGCACGCCAAATAAAGGTGCCTTGTGGACATTATGGGCGCTTTCGGCAGCGGCAATCAGCAGCTTGCTCGGCATACAACCAACCCGCGCGCACGTCGTTCCATAGGGACCGCCCTCAATCAGCACCAGATTGTCCGTATGCGTCCGGGCAGCACGATAGGCTCCCATGCCTGCGGTTCCCGATCCGATAATCGCTACGTCAACTTTGCGCTGTTCCACCTTGTGGTCTCCTGATAAAAGGTCACTCTACGACTTCACTATAGCCTGCATACGACGAAACCTGCCGGTTCTGATCACCGCTTGAGCCGAATCACAGCGACCGCAGCAATGACTCGGTCTGCTCCCAGCCAATACAGGGGTCTGTAATCGAGCAACCATAGAGCAGCTCGTCACTGTCATTCTGACGGCCAAATGCCAGGAAGCTTTCCAGCATCAGCCCACGTATGTGGGTATTTCCAGCTTTTTTCTGGGCCATCACATCGCGCGCAATATCCAGTTGACGCTCTGCCTGCTTGCAGGCGTTGTCGTGACTGCAGTCCACCATCACAGCAGTACTCACTCCTGCAGCGCCAAGCAAGTCCGTAGCAGCAGTAATGCTGCTGGCGTCGTAATTGGTCATTCCCCGACCGCCTCGCAATACCAGGTGAGTGTCCTGGTTGCCTGCGGTAGTGATCATCGCCGGTTGCCCGGCCGAACTCAGACCAAACCGGTGATGGCTGTGCGCCGCCGATTTCATCGCATTAATCACCATTCCGATACTGCCGTCTGTGCCGTTTTTGAACCCAACGGGCATCGCACAACCACTGACCATCTCCCGGTGAATCTGGGATTCGGTGGTTCGGGCCCCCACCGCGGTCCAACTGATAACGTCTTCCAGATAGTCCATGGCCATCGGGTTCAGTGCCTCGGTAGCCAATGGCAAGCCCAGTGATGCCAGGTTCAGCAGCAGACGTCTTGAACGCACCAGGCCCTGATTCAGGTCCCCCTCGCCGGTGCGTTCCGGGTCGTACAACAGCCCCTTCCAGCCCACGGTGGTTCTCGGCTTTTCCAGATACGCCCGCATAACAATCAGGAAACGGTCACTTACCTCGTCCGACAATGCGGCCAGACGCTCTCCGTATTCCAGGGCGGCCACTTCATCATGAATCGAGCAAGGCCCAACCACCAGCAAAAGCCGGTGATCCTCTCCGTGCAGAATGCGCCGAATGGCCTCCCGGTGTCGGCCGATCTGTTCTGCCAACAGCGGTGAAACAGGCAACTCCATCCGTAGCTGCCGGGGCGTCGGTAACACCGAAACATGCTCCGAGGGCTGCGCTGTCTCTATCCTCTCGGCGTTCATGGGTATGTTCATTATCCGTTTTCCTGTTTCCCTGGGTCAGAATCAAAAAAGCCCCGGCTGGGCTACCAGTCGGGGCTTTTTGAGTCCGGTGGCAGCCTGGGTTGTCTCCGGGCTGCCTTCCTCGCTAATCAGTCGGTGAAGATCTTACGGGCGGCCCGGGAGCTGGCTAAAATAAAAGCCATATCCAAACCACCAAGAAAACACAGGCGCAAAAACCGCCTTCGGACTACCGAAAGCTTTCAGAACATTCAATTGACATGGCGCGTGTGTTGTCTTCATGCTTTTTACTATAACGCCGGTTTATCGGTTTGCAAACCGTTGCAACGATTTTTCCTACCGGCGGCGGCAAAGTCTGACGGGAAGCCTTTATGAAATCACAGGTTGTCGGTTTACTGTTTGTTGTTCTTTTCAGCTTTGCGTCCCCACTCGCAGCGGCTCCGGAAGCCAGGACCTACGATCTCAATAATCGTCCGGCCCAGGATATAGCGGCACAGTTGCGAGAGCTTTACCCCGGTGACCAACTTGCCATTAGCACAAGCGGGCAGCAGATGATCCTTCGCGGCGAACCGCAGGTTCTCGATGAAGTCGGAATGCTGGTGGACACCATGGATGTTGCGCCTGTTCAGATGCGCATCTCAGTACGCAGCGGTAACTCGGGCAATCTTAATCGTGAAGGCGGCGGCATTACCATCACCAACAGTGATGTGAATATTCAGGCCGAACAGACGGTCACCACCACCCGTCGCAACCGCGAGCAGAACCTCGTGGTACAGGATGGCCAGTCGGCCCATATCAGTTCCGGTCAGGTTCGGACACTCCCTGTCGCCATTCGCGGCGGCCGCAACCCAGCGGCCATTCTGCAACAGGTCGCCATTCGCAGTGGCTTCATCATAACGCCCCAGGTGATTTCAGAACGCCAGATTGAATTGCATGTGATGGCGTTCGACGATGACCCGAAAAATGACATACCCGGCTATGAAACCGAAGCTGTGGTAACCATCCGCAGGGTCGAACCTGGTCAGTGGGTGGAGCTGGGCAGCACAACAACTTCCAGCGCCAGCAGTCGTACCGGCATTACCTACGAGGTGGGCGGCAGCCGCCAACAAAGCCAATCATTTGAGGTACGCGTGGACGTGATGTAAACCGGTTCTGGGCCACTTAAGACGCGCCCTTATTGAGCAGAACTGCCTTAGCTTCATTCACCTTGGCCGCCAGGTAATCGTTACCGCCGCGATCAGGGTGTATTTTCTGCATCAGCCGTCGGTGTGCGGCAACAACCTCCTCCCGGCTGCAGGTCTGACCCACTCCCAGTATTTCGCAGGCCTCCCTGATACTCATCTGCCCCGTCGCCACCGATGTTTGCTGATGACCTGGCCCCCCGGTTTGATGGTTCCCACTCTTGTACTCTCGATAAAGTTTGTTAAGCCATGGCAAATGCCTCAACAGCAGTGGCAATCGCTTTAATAAGGGCAAAAGTGCTGCAACGCCGGCGACTAAAATGTGGACGCGGCCAGTCAGAACCAGAAACACCAGAATAACGCCGAACACCGTGAGCGCCACTTTCCAGGTGGCGGCTTTTCTTCTTTCCGGGGTCAGACCCCCCCATTGTTTCAATATGACAAACATCAGGGCAGCGAGGCCAATGCCGAGAATCCAGTGCATTCACTCATCCTTTTGTAAGGGATATCCGTAACACTTCAGGAATGTCACAGTGACGCTGCTACTATACCGACCTTAATAATTAGCAATGTCTGTCGCACCGTTGCGGGCATCACGGATTTTTTACATCCGGAGGACTATTTTAACGGCCTTTCCTGACAGAGCCGTTACTGCTAATCGGCAATTGCATAGGCAGCTATCTTTCAAGCTATACTCACGAACTTTAAATTAACACATTGACCACGCCCGTAGCGGCGACTTCCCGGTATTTTCGGGCATCGCCCATGAACAAAGGCAATCAGGACCTCGACTCATGCGAATAGCCTCCCGTTTTTTAATCGTCATTCTCTTTCTCGGCGTGGTTCTTGGTGGCATTTTTGGCTACAAGTTCTATCAGTTCGGACAGATGGCGGAGCAGTCTTCCCAGCCCCAGCCGCCAGCCGTAATTTCTGCTGTGAAGGCCAAAGTTGAAGCCTGGCAGCCCGCCGTTAAAGCCGTTGGCAGCATCGTCGCTGTCAATGGCATTCAAGTGGCTAATGAAGTCCCGGGTGTGGTCGAAGAGATTAATTTCGAATCAGGCGACACGGTAAAAAAGGGCGATGTCCTGGTTCGACTGAACAGCGCAATAGATGAAGCCGCCGTCCGTACCCGCAAGGCGGAGGCGCAGTTAGCCGAGCAGGATTTCAAGCGGGTTTCTGATCTGTTGCCACGACGCGCGGTGTCGCAGTCCCAATATGATGAATCCAAGGCAAACTTCGATGCTGCCGAGGCCAGAGTGAATGAAGCTGAGGCCCAGCTCAGCAAAAAGGTCATTCGGGCACCCTTCGATGGCGCCGTGGGCCTGCGCATGGTAGATCAGGGCGAATACCTTGCCACCGGGTCTCCGATTGTCGAGATCAACATGCTTGACCCAATTTACGCGGATTACACCCTGTCGGAGAAGGAGCTTGCCAAAATCGCCACTGGTTACGCAGTTGAAGTGACAGTTGCCGCCGTGCCTGGGGAAAACTTTGCGGGTGAGGTCAGCGCTGTTAACTCTTCTGTCAACCCTGAAACCCGCACCGTTCGGGTACGGGCAACGCTCCAAAACCCTGATAACAAGATCAAGCCAGGCATGTTTGCCAGCGTTCTGACCCGCCAGCCCGAAGATACAGAAGTCGTCTCGGTACCCAGAACAGCTATTTCCTATAACACTTACGGCGATTACGTGTTTGTGGTGGAGAATAACGAAGACGATGAGCTTATCGTCAATCGCAGGACCGTAACCAGTGGCGAGACCCGTGACGGTCGCGTTGCCATTACCAGTGGATTGGAGGCCCAGGAGCAGGTGGTTTCAAAGGGGCTTTTGAGGCTAAGGGCTGGACAGCGCGTTACTATTCAGAAGGACTCCGGCCAGGAGGATACCGGGGCTGATGGGCAGAAAACGGCTGATGCTTCGCTGGAGGCCTCTGACTGATGCGCTTCACCGACACGTTTGTCCAACGGCCAGTACTGGCCACGGTTGTCAGTCTGCTGATTCTACTGCTGGGCGCGCGAGCGGCCATGGAGATGGAAATCCGCCAGTACCCCGAATTGGAAAGTACCACGGTAACGGTGACCACCGCCTACCCGGGCGCGAGTTCGGACCTGGTCAAGGGGTTTATCACGACGCCGCTTCAGCAGGCCATTGCTGAAGCCAGCGGTATTGATTACCTCAGTTCTACGAGCTCCCAGGGCCAGTCCACCATCGAAGCCAAAATGGTGCTTAACTACGACGCCAACGCGGCGCTGGCAGAAATACAGGCCAAAGTTGCCAGCCAGCGTAACGTGTTGCCAGCGGATGCTCAGGACCCGGTTATCACCTCAACCACTGGTGACTCTACCGCTCTGATGTACATTGCGTTTTACAGCTCTGAGCTGCAGGTACCGCAAATCACCGATTACCTCACCCGTGTGGTGCAGCCCAAGCTGCAGGCGCTGTCCGGCGTCGGCAAAGCGGATCTGTTGGGACGTAAATTTGCCCTGCGCGTGTGGCTGGACCCCGAGCGACTTGCGGCCGTGGATATGACGTCGCGGGATGTTGTGAATGTATTACTTGAGAACAATTACCAGGCAGCGGTCGGCAACACCCGCAGCGAGTACGTCAAAATCAGCATGACCAGCGATACCGATGTCGCCGATCCCGAGCAGTTCAAGGATCTTGTGGTCAAGGAATCAAACGGGTCCCTGATTCGGTTAAGCGACATCGCCCGGGTTGAGCTGGGTTCGGAAACCTACGATCAGCTTGCACTTTACAAGGGCCAGCCTGCCACTTACGTTGCTATTGAGCTGTCGCCCGGTGCCAATCCACTGACCGTGGCCAAACTGGTGAAAGATGAGCTGCCGGGTATCGAACGTCAGTTGCCCGCAGGGCTTGATGTCCGTCTCGCCTATGACGCCTCCGATTTCATTGATAACTCTATAAACGAGGTTATCAAGACCCTGCTGGAAGCCATGGTCATCGTGCTGGTGGTGGTTTTCCTCACCCTCGGTTCTATCCGTGCGGCGATTGTCCCCTCCGTTGCAGTACCACTGTCACTGATTGGCGGCGCTTTCGTCATGTTGTTGATGGGCTTTTCCCTGAACCTGCTGACGCTGTTGTCGATGGTGCTGGCAATCGGGTTGGTGGTGGACGACGCCATCATAATGGTGGAAAACGTACACCGCCATATTGAGGCTGGCGAATCCCGGTATGATGCCGCCATCAACGGCGCCCGGGAAATGGCTGTCCCGATCATTGCCATGACCACCACCCTGGTGGCTGTCTACGCTCCGATTGGTTTTATGGGCGGCCTGGTGGGCTCGCTCTTCACCGAGTTCGCTTTCACCCTGGCTGGCACGGTGGTTATTTCCGGCATCGTCGCCCTCACCCTTTCACCGATGCTCTCCGCACTGGTGCTGAAACCACATGGCAATCCGGGGCGTTTTGAGAACCTGGTTGAGCGTTCTTTCACCGGGCTCGCCAACAGTTACAAGCGCGCACTGACTTCAACCATGCAAACCATCTCGGTGGTTATCTTCTTTGCTGTGGTAGTACTGACCTCAATTTACTTCATGGTCGCCATGAGCCAGAACGAACTGGCCCCGACGGAAGATCAGGGCATTCTCTTTTACCAGGGTCTCGGCGCGCAGACCGCGACGCTGGAATACCTGCAGGAGCATGGCGACGAAGTACAGCAGCGCATGGCCGGGATTGAAGGCTACAACGAAGACTTCATGATTCTGGGCATTACCGGCCCCAATGCCGTGTTTGGCGGTTTTAAAATGGCACCCTGGGGTGAAAGGGAGATCAGCCAATTCGAGGTTCAGCCCAAGCTTCAGGAGGAGCTCTCGAAGGTCACAGGGCTCCAGACTGCCGTGTTCCCGCGCCCGTCCCTGCCCGGCTCTGGCGGCGGCCTGCCCTTCCAGTTCGTGCTGACCACCGGGGACGACTACGAGCGCCTGAACGAGGTTGCCAATGAGTTGCAGGGCAAGGCCATGCAAAGCGGTAATTTCATGTTCCTGCAGAAGTCGATCAATTTTGATCGTCCGGTTACCAACGTCAAGGTTGATCGAGACCGGGTCGCAGACCTTGGGCTTTCGATGCAGGACGTAGGCCAGGCGATGTCCAGCATGCTCGGTGGTGGCTATATCAACCGCTTCAACATGCAGGGCCGTTCCTATCAGGTAATCCCCCAGGCCGACCAGCAATTCCGGACCGATGAGCAGGCGTTGAATGAATATTACATCCGGGCGGATAACGGCGAACTAGTCCCCCTGAGCAGCGTGATCAGCTTTGAAAAATCGGTCGAACCGTCCCAGCGTACCCAGTTCAACCAGCTGAATTCGCTTACGCTCGAGGGCGTACCGATGCCAGGCACCACGGCCGGCGATGCCATGGCCTTTATGGAGCAAACCGCGTCGGAAATACTGCCTCAGGGGTTCAGCTACGACTACACCGGGGAAACCCGCCAGTTGGCCAATCAGGGTAGCGCCCTGATGGTGACGTTCTTCCTGTCACTGCTGGTGATCTACCTGGTATTGGCGGCGCAGTTCGAGAGCTGGCGTGACCCGTTCATTATTCTGGTCTCAGTACCCATGTCTGTGGCGGGCGCCATGGCCTTTATCGTGCTCGGGTTTGCCACCATGAATATCTATACCCAGGTGGGACTGATCACGCTGATCGGCGTGGTCTCCAAGAACGGCATCCTGATTGTCGAATTCGCCAATCAGCTTCAGGTCGACCGTGGCCTGAGCAAACGTGAGGCCGTTCTTGAGGCTGCTGCTATCCGGTTACGACCGATCATCATGACGTCGCTGGCACTGATTTTTGCCATGGTACCGCTGTTGATTGCGGTTGGGCCGGGTGCTGAAAGTCGCTTTGCCATTGGCCTGACCATCGCCACCGGTCTCGGTATCGGCACCTTGTTCACGGTGTTTGTTCTGCCCGCGTTCTATATCCTGCTAGGCCGCGACCACAACAGCAGCAAACCCAAAGAGGACGATCAGGCACCGGTGCCCGCACACTAATCCGGAAGGGTCATCAAGCCCGCCAGCCTCACGGTTGTCGGGCTTTTTTGTGCCCCCTCCCCTATACTGGAGCGATGACTATTATGACCCTGCGGACACTTTGCCCGTGACTCTCAGCTCCCTGTTCTGGATATTCGTTGCCGGTTTCCTGGTCTGGTACTGGTGGAAAGCCAAAGCCATAAAGGACTTTGTCCTGACCGCTGCCAAAGCCTACTGCAAAAAAATGGACGTGCTGTTGCTTGATGAGGCGGTTTACCTGCGCGGTCTCTGGGTCAAACGGGACCAACAGGGTAAGCTGCGGGTCTGGCGCCGGTTTATGTTTGATTTTACCTCCACCGGTGAGGAACGCTACCTGGGGCGGATCATCATGCTCGGACGCACCATTGAACACATGGAACTGGAACCCCACCGGTTTAGCGGACCGGAATACTGAGCATTTAATCTTCACCTTCTGTTAGCCCCATCCCCCAAATGGGCGATTCTGTTCAAGCCCGCAATCGCAAATAATCTTCGACGCATTGGAGACAAAGGCTGTCAATCATGGCGGCCGCTCACAAAAACAACAGGAATCAACCATGCGAAAACTCATCACTCTGGCCGTGGTGTTGGGCTGCGTCGTACTCGCCGCACCCACACTCAGCTACGCAAACTACACCAAAACCAAGCATCCGATCGTACTGGTCCACGGCGTTACGGGCTTTAACACGATCGGCGGTCTTATCAACTATTTCCACAATATTCCCTGGAATCTGGAGCGTAGTGGTGCCCGGGTGTACTCTGCCAGCGTCTCATTCGTTAACAGCAGCGAACAGCGCGGGCAACAATTGGCCAATTACATCAACGGCCTCGGCCAGTCGAGGGTCAACATCATGGCCCACAGCCAGGGAGCTCCAACCGCCCGGGTGACTGCGTCGCTGATCCCTCACAAGGTGGCCTCCATCACTTCCATCAATGGTGCCAACAAAGGCTCCAAGGTAGCCGATGTCGCTCGGGGTATAATTCCGCCTGGCAGTTACGTGGAAGGTGGCGCCGGGGCCATCGCCGGAGCTCTGGGTGATCTGGTCAACGCTTTGTCGGGCTCCAATAATCCCCAGGACGGAATTGCCGCTCTCGAAACCCTGACCACCAATGGCACCGCCCAGCTCAACAACGCCCTCGGCTGGAAAGGGATTAATCGCTGGTCCTGCGCGGGGACCAACGAAAATGTCTCGATCAATGGCAACCAGATCAAGTTTTTCTCCTGGACCGGTCGCGCCATCTGGACCAACTGGACCGACATCACCGATCCGTTTCTTGGGGTAACCTCGCTGGCTTTTGGCAATGAACCTAACGATGGCCTGGTTGGCGTTTGCGCAAGCATGATGGGCAAGGTTATTGGCACTCACTATGAGATGAATCATGTGGATGCGATCAATCACCTGTTCGGTGCCCGCTCCTGGTGGACGAACCCGGTGTCGCTCTATCGCAGCCAGGCTAACCGCCTGAAGAATCTGGGCCTGTAGTCCAGGCTGCAAACTCTTGATAACCCAGTTCCCCCCGGCGGACGCACTCTGCACGGGGGTCTGGCGTGAGTCGCTAGTCCTGGAGCTTCCTCAATGTCAAAATCTCCGTATGCTTTTCACCGAAAGTCTTTAATCGTGCTCGCTGGTGCAAGCATCATCGCCGGGGTCGGCGTGTGGTTTTCCAGCCATCACAGTATATCCGCACCCGAGTTTACTGCCTCCAAATCCGAACCACCGCAAACAGAACCTGCTCCGGCGCTGACGGACACCAGTGTAAGTATCCAGAACCCCAGCACCGAACTTCGGGAACCCATACAACCCGGGTCATTCCGCACGCCCGAGAGCCTGGGCGAAACGCCCTTTGCAAACTCACTGGCGGGCACCGACATTGACGGGCAGTTGCACACCGATGCCGCTGGCAACCTGGTGGTAGACCTGCAGACAAAGGACTTCTTCGATTATTTCCTCAACACGGTTGGCGAGGTGGATCCGGAAACGGCTTTGGGGAAAATTGAAAGTCTGGCTCGCAGCAGTTTGCCTGACCCTGCCGCTGATGAGGCGATCGCGTTGCTGGCGCAGTATCTCAATTACAAACAGAAGGTGGTCGCGCTAGGCAACCATCCGCTTGACCCTGCCCGCCAGCAAGATCCGGTCTATCAGCTCTCGATGTTCAAACAGGCTCTTTATGACCTGAAACAGCTTCGCACTGCGTCCTTTGACCCCGATACCCATCAGGCGTTTTTTGGCCTGGAAGAGGCTTATGGCGAATACACCCTTGCCAGTCTGGACCTCCAACAGCGCAACGATCTGTCGGAAGAGGCTCGAGGCACCCTGCAAGCCTGGCATCGGCAACAATTGCCGGAGGTTATCCGGCAGACCGAAACCCGACTGATCGAAGAGGAGGAGGTTCACTCGCGGCGCCAGTCAGTGCTGGCGAAGGCAGCTTCACCAAAGGATGCGGGTGAGCAATTAAGGAAGCTCGGCATGGCGCCGGATCAGGCCGACGACGTGGTTTCGTATCTGAGTGAGCGGAAACAGTTTGAAAGCACCTACGATCAATACCAGACCGAGCTTACCCAATTACAGCAGGCTGGCCTGGCTCCTGATGATTTAGCGACACGGCAGGACGAACTGCTAAAAACGCACTTTGAGGATGGGCAAACCCGCACCTGGGCCAGGCTGAAATCTTTGGAGCAGCCATCGCAATGAACACCCATACAGCGTATCTCCAGCTTTAAACGCTTCTATTTTGCGCCGGTCCTGTCATCGCGTCTTGTGTCCCGTCCGGCTAATTCGTTGACCTACTGCGAATTAGCCAGACGGGGCACTAAGCTCAGATCAGCCCTAGCGCCCGTGCGTGGGCAACACATTCGGTGCGGTTATGTACACCCAGGTGAGTAAAAATAGCCTTCAGGTGAGTTTTTACCGTGTGCTCAGTCAAATCAAGGGCCTGGCAGATACGTTTGTTCGGTAATCCCTCTGCGAGCAGTTTCAGCGCCTCCAGCTGTCGCGGTGTGAGTTGTCCTGGTTCATCCGCAGTAGCACCCAGTGTCGGGTAAAAAAGTCCGCCTTTACTGACACAGCGCACCATCCGGACCAGGGCTTGACGGCCAGAAGACTTTGATAAAAAGCCAACAGCCCCGGCTGCCTTGGCGACGCGTATGGAGAGTGGATCCTCCCGGCTGGAAATAACGACCACCGGAACCGACACACTTGCGTCCGACAGCCTCTGAAACAGCGACAACACGGTTTCGCCACACAACGTCTGATTAAGCAGAATAAGAGAGGTTTCGGGGTTATGTCGCAAGCTGTCCACTGCGTCAGCAATAGAGCCTGCCTTTGCCACCGTGCGCACCAGTTTCTCCTGCTCCAGAGTGCCCGCAAGACCCTCTGAAAAGAACGGGTGATCATCGACAATCAAGACTCTGGACAGGGGCCTATCCGCTTTCCCATGCGAGCAGGTCCTGCCTGCTGAGTGTATATTCATGAGCTCTCCGCGTATGTGCCGTTCTTGTTGTAGCGGTTACAGGCACTATACGCGGACAGACGCACTCCGGACGTCAAACGGTTAACCGATCTGTGACACAGGTCCGCTGTTACCAATCAAGCCAGTGCCGGGCCCCCGACACTGCGGGTTGCAACAGTCTTGTTAGCTGATCCGGAACCGCTGAACCGCAGTGTCGAGACTCTCAGAGAGATGGGTGAGCTGCTCAGCCGCCGCTGAACTCTCGGTGGCCACATCGGCGTTTTCATTCGCCATCTGGGCGATCTGCTCAACATTGGCCGCCACGTCGTTGCTTACGGTTGATTGTTCACGCAGCGCGCTGGAGATAACGTGTACCACTTCAAGCACCTGTTCGGCGCTCTTACGGATATCGTCCATTGACGTACCCGCCTGATTGACCATACCCACACCTCCTTCAACCAGTCCTACCGCGCCTTCCATACCCTTGACCGCGTGCTCTGCGCCTTTCTGCAGGGTTTCGATCATGCGAGCTATTTCATCGGTAGATTTCGACGTACGCTCGGCCAGGCTGCGCACCTCGTCAGCCACCACTGCAAAGCCCCGCCCCTGCTCGCCCGCCCGAGCCGCCTCTATGGCCGCATTGAGGGCCAGCAGGTTAGTCTGGTCGGCAATTTCCCGAATGACATTAATAATGGTGGAGATTTGCTGTGAGTTCTTGCCCAGCTCAGCTATATCTGTGGAAGTGGTCTGAACGGTCTCACTGATCCGGCCCATGCTATCAATAGACTGGTTGATAATGCGGTAACCGTCGGTCGCCAACTGGCCGGACTTCGCGGAGATATTGTTCGCCTCCTCGGCGCTGTTGGAGACATCGGCAATACTGGCGGAAAGTTCTTCCATCGCGGTCGCCATCCGGCTGGCGGCATCACTCTGTTGGCTCGAGCTGCTGGCGGTTTGCGACGACACGGTGGAAATACGGCCAGCGGCCTGGCGCAGCTCGGTTGAGCCCTGGGCAATGGTTCCCAGCATGTCACGAAGATTTTTCTGCATACGCGCCATGGCCTCAATGACAGCACCCACTTCATCCGACGTGTCGTTATTGATAGCGATGGTCAGATCGCCGTCGGCGGTGGCTTCAGCGATCTCGCCCATGTATTCAAGACGGCGGGAGATGTAACGCCCGAGCAAAGTGGCGACAACCAGGGCAATCACAATGGCGGCAATAGCCAGAATAAACTGAAGCTGCGACAGATTGGCCTGATCAGTCTCTGCCCGTTCAGTACGACGCTCAAGCAACGCCTCCTCGGTTTCACGAATTTCCGTCATTATGACGCGGATGCGATCCATACGCTCTTTACCTCGCCCCTCTTCCAGCTCTTCAATAAGTGCCACTGACGGTCGGCGACTGGCGCGATCTTCCCGGCGCTGTTCAATGAAGTAATCAATGGCGTTGGTTTCCCAGTCCCTGATCGCCACTTCCAACTCGCCAAGTCGTTTTTGCTGGGCGGGATTGTCAGCCATCATGTCCTTGAGGTTCCTGATCTCTTCCCGCAACTGGGCTTTGCCGTAAGTCAACGGTTCAAGAAACTCCTCCCGAGCCGATAGCAGGTACCCTCGCTCACCGGTCTCGATGTTACTCAGGGCAAGCCGGACCTCTTCTATAGAGCGCAGTATCTCATAGGTATGGATATTGCGATCATTATTGAAATTCAGCGTTTTTCCTGCAGAATAGCTCAGGGCCACCACCGCCAGGATCATCGCAATCAGAATCAAAAAGCCTCCATACAGCTTGGTTGAGAGCTTGACCGACTTCAGCATACAAATCTCCAGAATACCCACGAGGACGTCGGCAGGGATCTGCCGGGTACCTTATCTAACGGCAGTAGCCAGGGAGACTTGAGTCATTTCCACAACAATTCGCGCTTTACTGTACCCGCCCCAAAAAGTAGAGCGCTTTATCCATAGCTGCGCTGGATTTTAACTGCAATCACACCTTGTCGGGAGAGCCGCTTTTGCCGCATAGTCATGGCTGTTTGACGAACCTCAAAAGGATGACCATGACAACGACTGACCCTCTGCAACCGCCACTCAAGGGCTCTGATCTGTTTGTGAAAGCGCTGGAAAACGAAGGCGTCAAATACATTTTTGCGGTACCCGGAGAGGAGAATCTTGATCTTCTGGAATCTATTCGAAACTCCAGTATCACCCTGGTGCTGAACCGTCACGAACAAGCTGCCGGATTTATGGCTGCCACCTACGGCAGACTGACGGGCCAGGTAGGTGTGTGCCTTTCCACTCTCGGCCCCGGTGCCACCAATCTGGTGACGGCCGCCGCCTATGCGACTCTGGGCGCCATGCCGATGATGATGATCACTGGCCAGAAGCCGATCAAATCGTCCAAGCAGGGCCTGTTCCAGATCATCGACACCGTTGACCTGATGCGGCCCCTGACCAAGTACACCCGGCAGATCAGCAACGCCAACACCATTCCCGCGAAACTACGGGAGGCCTTCCGGCTTGCTACCGAAGAGCGCCCGGGCGCCGTGCATCTGGAATTGCCGGAAGACATCGCCTCCGAGATGGCCGATGGCGACACCCACATTTTTTCCGCAAGCGATGCCCGCCGACCCACCGCCAGCGAAAAAAGCCGGCAACAAGCCTGCGACATGATTCTTGCAGCCCGCCATCCTTTGATCATGATTGGCGCTGGCGCGAACCGTAAGCGGGTCTCCCAGGCCTTGCTGCACCTGGTCGATACTACCGGCATCCCGTTCTTTACCACCCAGATGGGCAAGGGTGTGGTAGATGAGCGCCACCCGGGCTATCTGGGTAACGCCGCGCTGTCGGCCGGAGATTTTGTACACTGTGCAATTGACCATGCCGATCTGGTGATCAACGTGGGCCACGACGTGGTGGAGAAACCACCTTTTTTCATGACCCCTGGTGGAAAACGGGTTATCCATATCAACTTCAGCCCAGCGGATGTCGACCCGGTCTACTTCCCCCAGCATGAGGTAGTAGGCGACATTGCGAACAGTGTCGACTGGCTGGCAGATCATTGCGGCCAGAGCAAACACCACGATTTCAGCAACCTTATGGAGGTAAAAAAAGCAGCCGAGAAGCACCTCGCCGAGCATATTCACGATGACCGCTTCCCCGTTATTCCTCAGCGCATCGTCAACGATGTGCGAGAGGTAATGCCTGATAACGGCATCATTGCCCTGGATAACGGCATGTATAAAATCTGGTTTGCCCGTAATTACAAAGCCTACGACAATAACACCGTGTTGCTGGATAACGCGCTCGCGTCGATGGGGGCGGGGCTACCAAGCGCTATGACCGCTGCGATGCTATATCCGGATCTGAAAGTCATGGCGATCTGCGGTGACGGTGGGTTTATGATGAACAGCCAGGAGTTGGAGACAGCCGTTCGGCTGAATCTTAATCTTGTGATTATGATCATCAACGACAACGCTTACGGCATGATCAAATGGAAACAGGGCCAGGAAGGCTTCACTGATTTCGGTCTGGACTACCAAAACCCGGACTTTGTCAAATACGCCGAGGCTTATGGTGCCACCGGCTACCGGGTAGGCAGCGCCAGCGAGTTGAAGCCGACACTTGAAAAAGCCCTGGCTGCCACTGGTGTTCACCTGATTGAAGTACCTGTCGATTATAGTGAGAACAAGCGGGTATTTAATGAGGAATTGAGCCAGCTAACCTGCGATCTATAAAGGTAAAACTGGCAACATGTTCTATAATCATCAAAAACAATATTGGCATGTCAATTCATTACAGATCATCTGAGTAGGTTAATGACTGGTCGTCTCGTCTGTTCAATTCTCACTGCTTTCCTGCCGTCGGTGGTTTCCTCAGACGATAGGCCCGTTATGCAGATCGTCACTTCGGAGTACCCTCCCTTTGAGTATTCCGAAGGCGGTCGCATCGTGGGCTCTGATACCCACGTAATCCGGCAAGTTGTCGAAGCCATGGGGTATGAGCCTCGCATCGAGTTGCTCCCCTGGATCAGGGCTGAAGCCAAGGCAAGACGTGGCGAAGCCTCCATGGTTTATTCGCTGACTTATTCGGATGCTCGCGCCGCTTTCTACCATTTTACCGACCCAATAAATCAGGTTCAGGACATGTTCTTCGCACGCCAGGAGTCCGACATTGCCTGGCAAACCTTGAGCGATCTGGACGACCTCAAGATCGGAGTTTCGGCATCTTACAGTTACGCTCCGGAATTCATGGAATGGATCGAGCACCATCCGGACAATGTCACCCGGGTCAGCCACGAGCAACCGGAACTGACCAGCCTGAAGATGTTGGTTCACCGCCGGATAGACCTGTTTATCTGCGAGCAGTCAGTCTGCGGGCATTTGCTGAACAAACATGTAGTCGAGGAACCGGAGTTATCCAGGATTTCGGCGATCCCAGGCATCGTTGGCGAGAGTCGCCCTTTCCGCGCGGCCTTCTCGCGCCAGAATCCGGAGGGCCAGGCACTGCGTGATGCCTTCAATCTGGCGCTCCGCGAACTAAAACAATCCTCAGAACACACCTCAGAGTAGCCTTCGGCAATCCCCTATCCGATTTTTTCCTCAATCCGGTTCGGGTTTCCTATACTGACTCAACGTTTCCCGGAATCAGATGGACCCCATGGATATCAGCAACGATCACCGCTTCGCCATCAACCTCAACGTAAGAGGCATTCAGCCTTCCGCCACCCTCCGAATCAACGAGCTCAGCAATCAGTTGCGTGCCGAGGGCCGGGACATTATCAAACTGGGCCTGGGGCAATCGCCTTTTCCAGTGCCAGAGCGCGTTGTTGCCGCGCTCCAGGACAACGCTCACCAGAAAGATTACCTACCCGTCAAAGGCCTGAAAGCGTTGCGGGAATCCATTTCCGGCTATATCAACCGCACGGAGCGCATGCGCTGCACCTGGGAGGATGTGCTGATCGGCCCGGGCTCGAAGGAGCTGCTGTTCATTTTGCAACTGGCCTACTACGGTGACCTGCTAATTCCCAGGCCCAGTTGGGTGTCCTACGCGCCCCAGGCCAGAATTATAGGCCGCTCTGTCCACTGGCTGCCCACCCATGCGGAAAACAACTGGCAGTTGACCGCTGAGGAACTGGACATCATCTGCCGGGATGACCCGTCCCGGCCGCGCATACTGATTCTCAACTACCCGTCCAACCCGACTGGCTGCACTTACACTGACGATCAGCTTCTGGCTATTGCCAACGTGGCGCGAAAGTACAAGCTCATCCTGCTATCGGATGAGATTTACGGCGAGGTCCAGTTTAATGGCAAGCATAAATCCATCGCCCGCTATTACCCGGAAGGCACTATCATCAGCACCGGCATGAGCAAATGGCTGGGCGCAGGTGGCTGGCGGTTAGGCACTTTTATCTTCCCGAAGGAGCTGCGCCCGCTTCAGGATGCGATGGCTATTATTGCCAGTGAGACCTACACGGCCACCAGCGCGCCGATCCAGTATGCCGCCATCACTGCGTTCAATGGCGGGGACGATATTGACCATTACCTGCAGCAGTCCCGACGGGTGCTGAAGGTCATTGGAGAGTATATACACCGTCGCCTGACTGATATGAACGTGAAAGTGCAGAAACCGGAAGGCGCATTTTATCTGTTCCCCGATTTCTCCGCTTACAAAGAGGCGTTTGATCACCACGACATCAAAACCAGCGCCGCCTTCTGTCAGGAACTGCTTGAGCAAACCGGCATTGCCATTCTGCCAGCCAGTGATTTTGGCTTCGTGCCTGACCAGTTAAGTGCGCGACTGGCATTTGTCGATTTCGACGGCACCGCGGCGCTGGCACTGGCCGACAGTGATTTTGCCAGCCAGGAACTGGATGACAGTTTCATCGACCAGGCTGGTCCCAGACTGAAACTGGCAATGGACAAGCTTGAAGACTGGCTAAAAAATCTCTGACAGCTGCATCGACTGTCTTCCTCTGATTTACCGTACCGGCAGCCTCGGCTGCTGGCAGCACTTCTTTATGACAGGAGTTTCCTGTGCAGACTATTGCCGACTTTGCTGAACAACTCGCCCGGGAAGCTGGCGATCTGATTCGCCATGAACGGGAAAACAACCCGCTCAGAACCGATTACAAAGATCAGACCGAACTGGTCACCCACGCCGACCTGATGGCTGACAAGCTGATTACCGAAGCCATCCGTGCCCGCTTCCCGGATCATCGTATCCTGTCGGAAGAATCACGCCCGGACAAAAGCCAGGCCGCGGATCTGAATAGCCCGCTGTGGATTATCGACCCCATCGACGGCACCGTGAACTATGCCTACGGGCACCCCCAGGTGGCTATTTCCATTGCTTACGCCGAGCGTGGTCACGTACAGGTAGGCATTGTTCACGCACCTTTCGCCGGGGAAACCTTTCGGGCCGTGCGCTGCGGTAGTGCCACTTTGAACGGCGAACCAATCCAGCATAGCGGCGCTTCAGTTCCCCGCGATTCCCTGTTTGCAACGGGTTTTCCGTATACCAAAGACGCTCTGGCGCCGCTGCTGAAGCGACTGGATGTGATGATCCACCATTGCCGAGACTTGCGTCGCGTGGGGTCTGCAGCGCTCGATATCTGCTGGGTCGCCTGTGGCCGACTTGATGCCTACTACGAATCTGTCAGCCCGTGGGATTTTGCTGCCGGGCGGCTGATTGCCCTGGAAGCTGGGGCCTGCGCGGGGCACTTTACGGATGTGCCAGAAGGCTATCCGGAAGATTTGTGGGGGCAGGATTTGCTGATCACTGCCCCGGGAATTTATGACTCACTTCGGGTTTTGTTGAATGGGGCCAGTTGAATGGCCGGGGGCTCCCTCATTAGGGCATAGTAACTACTACAGCAAAGGCAACGACTACAGCAAAGGCAACTACCGAGGAATGACTGAAAGTTGGGGAGTTGGGCGCTGTTGGGAAGGCTTTTCCCAGAGACGCTCCGAGTACGTCCCTGTAGCTTGTTTCCGGCCATCCCTGGCCTCCAACACTCTGGGAAAAGCCTTCCCAACAGCACCTCTTGAACCACTTTGTTGCCTGTGGGCAGCACAGCTTTACTGACTGATCATTAACGAAAAATGGAACTGGATCAGTGTATGAGCTTTACCCAGGCGAGAAAATAGCCTGACAGGCGTCGGGCAGAGGTCGCTTCCGGGACTGTTGGAGGCCAGGGATGGCCGGAAACAAGCTTACAGGGATGTACTTGCAGCGTCTCCCGGAAGCGACCTCTGGCTGGCGCCTACCTCAATTTTGAAGCATTTAGCCATAAGGTGGCAGCACCCTTAAAAAGCAGCAGGTAAATCCTCCGCCACCCAAAGTCCAGCCGCCAATAACCTCCAGTTGTGATCAAATTCAGCGGAAGGATGCCGCTCAAATGACGATCGTACAAAACGCTGAAGGCGCCCTTCGATAAAAATCATCATCCAGTCAGCGCTGTGACCTGCACTGACGAGTGGGCGCAAGCCCTGGCGGATATCGCCCTCTTTCAGAATCTGCCGCACCTGGGTTTCGAGGCGGTCGAAAAACTGCGAGACACGGCGCTGCAAGCCTTCGTCTTCACCGATCAGCGCGCCGCCGGTCAGCACCCGGCAGAGCCCGGGATTGCGCTCTGCAAACACCAGCACCAGATGCGCCAGTTGCTGCAGCCGAACCCGTGCGTCCTCATGTTCCTGCAGGATAAGCTGACAGCGTGAAAATACAGCCTCCTCGGCAAATTCGATCAGGCCTTCGAACATTTTTCGTTTGCTGGGAAAGTGTCGGTAAAGTGCGGCTTCAGTTACACCGACCCGCTTTGCCAGACCCGCGGTGGTAATCCGCGCCCCCGGTTCACTTTCCAGTAAACCAGCCAGAGCCTGAAGAATCAGCTCACGACGACTGGGTTCGGATTGTTTCATAGTCAGAATGCCGAAGAGTGAATGTTTAGGTCAGAAGAACATACCGTCGACCGGCGATGATGCGCTTGCATACAGTTTCTTTGGCATGCGTCCGGACAGGTAAGCCTCGCGACCTGATTCAATGGCCAGGCGCATGGCGTTGGCCATCCGCACCGGGTTTCTCGCTTGTGCTATTGCCGTATTCATCAGCACGCCGTCACAGCCCAGTTCCATTGCAATGGTTGCGTCGGAGGCAGTGCCCACCCCGGCATCCACCAGAACCGGTACGTTTGCGTTCTCAACGATCAACCGGATGTTGTAACGGTTCTGAATGCCCAAACCGGAGCCAATGGGAGCGCCCAGTGGCATGATGGCGATGCAGCCCATGTCTTCCAGCCGTTTCGCCAACAATGGATCATCGGAACAATAGACCATCACCTGGAAGCCGTCCCGCACCAGCTCTTCGGTGGCCACCAGAGTCTCGGTCATGTTTGGATACAGGGTCTTTTCCTCACCAAGCACTTCCAGTTTTACCAGGTTATGGCCATCCAGCAACTCCCGGGCAAGCCGACAGGTTCGGACTGCGTCCTTGGCGGTGTAGCAGCCAGCGGTGTTGGGCAACATGGTGTACCGGTCAGGTGAAACCACGTCCAGCAGGTTCGGCTCATCCGGGTTCTGCCCAAGATTGGTTCTGCGTACCGCAAAGGTAACGATTTCCGCTTTGCTGGCCTCGATTGCCCGGCCGGTTTCTTCCATGTCACGATACTTACCGGTTCCGACCAGCAAGCGTGAGTTATAGACGCGCCCCGCAATTTCGAGCGGTTTGTCTTCGGGTAAGCGCGGTTCGGATGGTTCGCTCATTCAACACCTGTTTTGATCAAAATAAATGGAAAGTCTGGTATTAGGGAGCCTGGGCCGGGGCTAACCGCCGCCAATCGCGTGGACAATTTCGACGCGATCCCCGGCACTTAGCTGGAAATCCGGGTGCTGGCTACGGGGAACGATATCTTCGTTAACTTCCACCGCAAGACGCCGCCCCGTCACCGACAATTGCGTCAGCAATACTGAAATCGTGGCATTATCAGAGACTTCGGTAGCCTCACCGTTTACCTGAATCTGTATCATTATATTGACTCCTGACCGTTTCCTTGCCGTAGCCCGGCAATCACTATCAATACCCAGCCCACCATAAAACAAACGCCGCCTACAGGAGTGACCGGGCCGACCCAGCGCCAATCTGTCAGCACCAGAAGATAGAGACTGCCACTGAACATCAGCACTCCAGCCATGAGAAAACCCGCGGCCAGCGCCAACAGACGTCGGGACACGTTCAAGGCACCAAGTATGGCGATCAGAATCAACCCGAGGCCATGAATCATCTGGTACTGCACACCGGTCTGGAAAACTTCCAGGCTACGTTCAGCGACCATGCCCCGCAGGGCATGTGCACCGAAAGCACCGCCCATAACGGCGGTCAGAATCAGTAGCGCACCGAGCATCAGGGGTATTCGTAATACACTGCCGGAGCTAACAGTCACAGTGGGTTTTCTCGCCGGTATCCAGGTTCATGACTGTGAGTGCACCACCCCATACGCAGCCGGTATCAAGACCGATGAACTGGTCATCCGGTGTATTCCCTTCCAGCGCTGCCCAATGGCCAAAAATCACCCGGATTTTATCCGGCCGAGGGAAATTGAACCAGGGCGAGTAACCTGCCGGGCTTTCACCGGCAGACTCTTTGGTGGCCAGTTCCAGAGTGCCATCGGCGGCTATAAATCGCATACGAGTGAAGTAGTTGGTAGCCGCGCGCCACCGGTCCATACCCGTCAGGTTTTCCCGCCAGCGGGCCGGCTCGTTACCATACATGTGGGTAAAATATTCGGCTGCCTCAGGACCACGGATGACACCTGCCAACTCCTTCGCATACCCCAGGGCCTGCTCCACCGACCAGATGTGTGGCAAACCGGCGTGGGCCATCAGGAAGTTACGGTCCGGATCGTAAACACACAGTTGCTGTTGTCTCAGCCACTCGATTAACCGGTCATGGTCCGGCGCCTGCAAAATGTCATCGAGAGTGTCCTTGCCACGGGTTTTGTGACCACCCAGGGCGACCGCCAGCAAGTGCAGATCATGGTTGCCAAGCACCACTTCCGCCGATGCTTGCAGGCGTTCAATATAACGCAGGGTGGCCAGCGAAGACGGCCCCCGATTGATAATATCTCCGGCCACCCAGAGTCGATCCCGGGAGGGCGAGAAACCGATGATGGCAAGCACCTCCAGCAGCCGGTCGTAACAGCCCTGGATATCGCCGATGGCATAATCAGTCATTGTCAGCTCCGTCTGAAAGCTGCTTGTCGCCATAGTCGGTATCGGTAAGGAAATCCGCTATGGCAACATAATGTTCAAGGGTCAGATTTTCCGGCCGAAGGCCGTCATCTATGCCCAGGCCATTGAGTCGCTCAACGGTGATGAGGCTACCCAACGCCTTTCGAAGCGTTTTGCGGCGGGCATTGAAGGCCGTACGTACAACCCCTTGCAGGGTTTTGAGGTCCTTTGCCGGGTGAGGCAAGGTGCGATGGGGCACCAGTCTCACGATGGCGGAATCCACCTTTGGTGAGGGCCGGAAAGCGCCAGGGCCGACCTCGAACAACGGCTGCACTTTGCAGAAATACTGCGCCATAATACCGAGACGACCGTAATTGTTGTCCCCGGAAACCGCCGCCAACCGCTGCACCACTTCTTTCTGCAGCATGAAGTGCATGTCCTGCACCACATCAGACTGGCCCAGCAGATGAAAGATCAGCGGTGTTGAGATGTTGTAGGGCAAATTCCCCACTATGCGCAGGGGTTTGTCCCTCACCAGCTGACCGAAATCAAATTTGAGTGCGTCCCCTTCGTGAATTTCAAACCCCGGATAATTAAAAAACTTGGTGCGCAGGATCGGGATCAAATCCCGGTCCAACTCCACCACCTGAAGGTTCGGGTTCACCGCCAGGATCTCTTCCGTCAGTGCACCCAGCCCCGGGCCGATTTCGACCATAGTGTCGTCCGGCTTCGGGCCAATCGAGCGGACAATCTGCTCAATCACCCCGGCGTCATGGAGGAAATTCTGACCAAAACGTTTACGGGCCTGATGCCCGGGTTTATTGCGGCTCACGTTTGAGCTCCCTGTTTGCTGGCAGCCATTTGGGTAGCCACCTGGATGGCAACATGCAAACTACCCACATCAGCCTTACCGGTACCCGCCAGATCCAGGGCGGTACCATGGTCCACGGAGGTACGCACGATAGGCAGGCCCAGTGTGATGTTAACCGCGCGCCCGAAACCCTGGTACTTCAGTACCGGCAGGCCCTGGTCATGGTACATCGCGAGTACGGCATCTGCGCTGTCGAGCCAGTGGGGAGTGAACAAGGTGTCGGCCGGTAACGGGCCGATCAGTTGAATACTTTCCCGACGCAAGGCATCCAGGGTCGGCTCGATTACGTCAATTTCTTCGCGGCCCAGATGACCACCCTCACCGGCGTGTGGGTTGAGCCCAGCAACCAGGATACGGGGGTGATCGAGGCCGAAAAACCGCCGCAGATCGTGATGCAGTATGCGTACCACTTGGGTCAGACGCTCGGGCGTGATCGCAGCGGCCACCTCCTTCAAAGGCAGATGCGTGGTCACCAGAGCCACCCGCAGTGACTCCGTCGCAAGCATCATTACCACCCGTTCAACCTGGCACATGTCCTGTAGGAACTCGGTGTGCCCGCTGAAAGGGATACCGGCTTCGTTGATAACACCTTTATGAACAGGAGCGGTCACCATGCCGTCGAAGGTGCCTTCAAGGCAGCCACGGGTAGCGACTTCCAGTGTCTTGAGCACATACGCGCTGTTGTGGCGGTCGAGAATACCGGCTTGATCCGAGACCAGGCCCTCAACCGGTAACACCGAAATCCGGCCCGCTGCGGTTTCCGCTGCCATACCCGCCTGCCAGGGCACTAATGTTACTGCCAGGCCCACCATTTCGGCCCGTGAGGCCATCAGATCCATATCCGCAATCACCACCAGCCCTGCCGTGCGCTTTTCCAGCGCAATGGCCAGGCATAGCTCTGGCCCAATTCCGGCAGGCTCGCCAGGGGTCAGCGCCAGGATGACAGAATCACTCATGAATTCTCGTTCGCATCGGCTTCGGAAGCGGTATCGTTCTTGATATCAACATAGGCTTCATCGCGGATTTCCCGCAACCAGTTCTGTAGCTCCACATCAAACTTGCGGCGGTAAAGCGCTTGCCGGGCTTCAGCTTCCTTGATCTGCCCACCCATATCCTTCTGGCGGCGCTCCTGTACTTCCAGCAGATGCCAGCCAAAGCGTGAGCGGACCGGCCCCGTTAACTCACCCACGGTGGCAGTCTCTATTGCCTGTTCGAAAGCGGGCACCATTTCGCCGCGGCTCACCCAACCCAGGTTGCCGCCATCAGAGCCGGAAACCGGATCATCAGAAAACTCCTTGGCCAGGACGGCAAAATCTTCTCCGCTTCGCAATCGATCCGCCAATTCATTGATACGTTGTTCAGCGTCCGCGTCAGATACTGTCTCGGTCGGGCGAACCAGAATATGACGAACTTTCGCCTGCTCAACAAATTGCTGGTCACCGCCACGGGTGTCCAGCACTGTAACGATATGGAACCCGCTACCGCTCTCAAGAACTTCCGAGGGCTCACCAAGGTCCAGCGCCGGGGCCACATCAGAGACCAGCGAAGGCAACTGGTTCTCAGGCCGCCAACCCATTACGCCGCCTTCCAGGGCGTTACTGGCATCCGATTCAGCCACTGCCACTTCCCGGAAGTCGGTGCCGCTACGAATTCGTTCCAACAGACTATTGGCCTTTTCCCGAGCGGCCTCTACTCCGGCCGGGTCATTGAAATCATCGACGGCTACGAGTATGTGGGCCAACTGGTATTCAACGCCGCTGTCGCCGCCTGCGGCAGAGGCTGAGAGGAAATTATCGACCTCACGACCGGTTACCCGAACCCGGTTGTCCACGTTGCGTTGCTGTACCCGGCTTAACAACATTTCGCGACGGATCTGTTCGCGAGCTTCGCGGTAGCTCAGACCTTCTTGCGCCAACTGTTGCTCGAACTGCTGCAAGGTCATGTTATTGCGGGCTGCAATATTCTGCATGGCGTCATTGAGCTCGTTGTCGCTGACGCGCATACCCATTTTCTCTGCCATCTGCAGTTGTATAGAGTCGGTAATCAGCTGCTCCAGGACCCGCTCTTCCAGGGCTTCCATGGGGGGCAGGCGTGTACCCTGGGTGTTGAGCCGGGACACGATGGTGCGAACGCGGGCATCAAGCTCTGATTGCAAAATGACATCGTCATCGACAATCGCAATGACGCTATCAAGCGGCTGACGTTCAGCCAGGGCCAGGGGCGCACTGACTAACGCCAGCATTAACAAAACGGCTTGTGCGCATTGGCGCAGGGTCGCCTTCATAATCACCTCAGTTGTTACGTGCAATAGCAGTCGGTGCTTCCGTTTTAGTCACGAAGCCCGAACCGGCGGCGTTCTCTTTCCTCGAAGCCATAAATGGCCTCCGACACCCGCCCCGATGAACCACCGCTGCCACCCAGGCCTTTTAGCTGGACCTGGAACAGGATGCGGTTCTCGAGGGTCTGATCGTCGGTCAGGTAATTCTGGCTGACCAACTGGACACTCCAGCAACAGTTATTATATTCAATTCCGGCCAGCGAGCCTGCGGTTCGGTCAGTCTGCGAATCGTAAACCCAGCGGCCAATCAGGCTGACATTATCTGTGACAGGAAAAACCGCGCCGATATCCGACTGTTCAAATTCCCCGCGTCGATAGGTGTGTCCGAGCGTGGCCAGATACCGATAATTTTCCGAGTGAAACACCAGTTGACTGCGACCTTCAACGGTCTGGTGTGTACGCGGATCCCATAATCCGGACGTTCGGATATCAAGCGTGTCAATTGGCCGCAGAACCGCCTCGCCTGCCAGGGCCGAGCCACTGCGGTCATCTGCGCCCTGGCCGTTCAGGGTAACCTCGCGATCATCGTAATAGTAGAGCTGCCCGAGACTCAACCGGGCTCGTTCGGCACCAGTGTTCAGGTCATTAAAACGCGTGGTAACTGCGGTGGCGAGCTGGTTGGTATCGCCTACGCGGTCGCCGCCGGTAAACCGGTTACGGGAAAACAGATCGTCGAAACGAAAGCCCTGAATGGCCGAGTCAAAATCCGGAATGAAACTCTGATCATCGGCGTCTGCCCAGGCGTAATAGAGCCTTGGCTCCAGCGTTTGATTATACGGTATGTCAAACAATGTGGACTGACGATCAAAGTACAACCCCGAGTCCCATTCAAACACCGGCACGGTGCGGACAAAACTGCCATCGCCAGCGGTGTAGTCTTCCAATTCGTAAACGGTGTGATCCAGCGTTACCGAAGGCCGGGCATAACCCCACAGCGCCCGCATCGGCAACGCCAGCTCAGGCAGCACTCGAAGGCGCTGGCCGGTGGCACGGTCAAGCCCGGTCAGCCCGGCGTTGTCACGATCAAACCAGGTGTACTGACCTTCGAACACGGTCTCGAAAAAACCCCAGTCTCTCTCAACCCCATATAGCGCCTCTGGTAACTGGTCGTAGGGCTTGTTCTGATCCGCAATTCGGTCCGTTATGGTCTGATAACCATTCAGGTAAAGCTCGAAAAACTGCTGACGATCGGTATAGCGCACCCCACCACGACGCACAAGATGCGTTGCCTGGCTGATCTCAAGGCCGCGATTGAGATCACTGAGGTAGTCATTATCGGACACCACCGAGTAATCGCCATACCCACTCCAGCCTGACCCAAAGCTTGCCCGGGTGCTGAAATCCAGCCCCCAGCGCTCGCCATCAGCCCCAGGTTCTTCGTCTTCGTAGGCACCGTCATTGGCGATATAGCCGAGTTGGAGAACGGACTCCCCGAGGGGCGACAGGTAACGCCCCTCCGCCTCACTAAAAAGGCCTCGGCCATGGATATACTGAGGTGTCAGCGTAGCATCGTAGTGGGGAGCAAGATTCAGATAATAGGGTACTGAGAAAAAACCTCCGCTGCCGGTATTTGACGTTCCGAAGGCCGGGTATAAAAAGCCACTCTTGCGACGGTCATCAATCGGGAAGCTGGCGTAGGGCAAATAGAAAACCGGAACATCTTTTATTTCCAGCCGCACATGTCGCGCCTCGCCAACCCCCTCTATCTGATCAAGCTCAATCTCGGAAGCCACCAACGCCCAGTCATTCTGGCCCGGAGCACAGGTCGTCAGGTTGCCCTGTCGAATGACTACCTGGCCTGACTGCGGCTGCGAGAGACTAAGTGCCGAGCCACGCATTTCAGCCGCGTGTAGCAGAAACGTGGCGCTGTCGATATCAAGACGGCCAGTGCCGGTGTCATAACCTGCCTTCTCGCCAGTTAACAAAACACCCTGCCCTCGGCTCACCAGAGGGCCGGTGAGGCTGAGCCGACCATCTGTCTGATTGTAGCGAGCCTCAGAACCGGTGACGTCAAACTGGCCCTGGCGCAGACGGACATCCCCTTGCAACCAAAGCGTCTGGTCGATTTCATAGCGGGCTGACAGACCGCTGGCCCGCAGCGGCTCGCCACTGTTGTCCGGCGGTACGGCTCCCATCCCGGCTTCCTGCCGATAACCTTCCGGTTGCAGGTAGCCTCCGGCACAGAATTCCGGCAGGGCGTTACGCTGTGCTTCTGGCAACTCCGCTCTTGCTCGCCAATCGGTCTCGGCGGCAGTTAACGGTTGGTCGGCCACCGCCTTCACAGGGCCCGCCAGCACCACTGCCAAAACCATACCCCCCTTACACAGAACACGCCCGCCAGCCAGCTGCTTCAGCAGCGCCGGAGTGAGCACATTGCTTGGATAAACTGGCACGATGGGGGGGATCCCTGTCCGGAGATGGATGGCGATTATTAAGGACCGCCTAGGTCAACGAATTAGCCAGACGGGACACTAGTTTACACGCCGCACTTAGCCTTGTTAACGGAAACCGTTTTAATAAAACCCTTTTACGTGCCATGGCAGCATCTGCTAACTTTCGTGGTTCACAGCCCTCAAGAAAGTAGCAGAGCCGTTCATGGACACCCGACTACACGCACTCACCCAATGGGTTCAGCAGCAGCCTGGCTTTGAGCAGGCAGCGCTGTCACCGGTTTCCGGCGATGCCAGTTTTCGGCGCTATTTCAGAGTGGCAACGCCAGGGTCCCGCTGTATCGCCATGGACGCTCCGCCAGAGCACGAAGATTGTCGCCCGTTTGTGGCGATCGCTCAACACTGGCTAAGCCAAGGTGTTTCAGTGCCGGAAATTTACGCAGAAGATCTGGCCCTCGGTTTTTTGTTACTCGAAGATTTCGGCGATAACCTGATGCTCGGCGCCCTCGATAACGACAATGCAGATCAGCTATACACCGGCGCCCTTGATGAGCTTTGCCGAATCCAGCAGATCAAGGATCATCCGGACCACCCCTTACCGCTCTATGACAACGAATTGCTCAATCGGGAAATGGCACTATTCCCTGATTGGCTTCTGACCCGACAACTGGGCATTGACCTGTCCAACGGCGAACAGTGCATGCTGGATACTGCCTTTGCGTTCCTCCGGGAAAGCGCCCTGGCCCAACCCGAAGTGACCGTGCACCGGGACTATCACTCCCGCAACCTGCTGATCCGTAAAGGTCTTTCAGCCCCGGGTGTGATTGACTTCCAGGATGCCGTACGCGGGCCAGTAACCTATGATCTGGTATCGCTGCTTAAGGACTGCTATATCCGGTGGCCCGAACAGCAAATTAACCGGTGGATCGAGTACTACCGTACCATCAGCATGGAGGCGGGCCTGCATCACGCTGACCCCGACACCTTCCGCCAGTGGCTGGAGTTGATGGGTATGCAGCGCCACCTCAAGGCGGCGGGAATTTTCGCGCGGCTTGCCATCCGGGATGGCAAACAGAGTTATCTGGCGGATATTCCGCGAACCGTGCACTATCTGGTGGAGGCGAGTGGGCGGCAACCGGCGTTGCGCCACCTTAACGGCTGGCTGCGGGATGTGGTAGAACCAAAACTGACAACACTTTCTGCACAGCCACAAACAGTTGACACTGGAGGTCACTGAACAGGTGAATGCGATGATTCTGGCCGCTGGTAAGGGGGAGCGCATGCGGCCGCTGACTTTAACAACCCCAAAGCCTCTGCTGAAAGCCGGAGGCAAAGCTCTGATTATTCATCACCTCGAACGGCTGAAGTCCGCTGGCTTTTGTCAGGTTGTCATTAACCATGCCTGGCTGGGCGAACAGATTGAATCCGCCCTCAACGACGGTTCCCGATTCGGCCTGGTCATCACCTACTCCCGGGAACAACAACCGCTGGAAACAGCCGGGGGTATCTTACAGGCGCTGCCGCTGCTGACCGGCGACGGGCAGGACTGGTTTGTAGTGGTTAACGGCGATATCTGGAGCGATTTCGACCTCGCGGATTTGACGCCGCCGAGCGGTGAAACCACTGCACTATTAGTGATGGTGGATAATCCACCCCATCATCCCGACGGCGACTTTGGCCTTGATCACCGTGGTCGCGTTCACGATCATGGTAATCCTGCACTGACATTTTCCGGCATCAGCCTTCTGCACCGCTCCCTGTTTGACGGCCTTGAGCACGGCAAGCGAAAACTGGCACCTATCCTGAAAGCCGCCATGGAACGACACCAGGTGGAAGGCATTCATCATCAGGGCCTCTGGTTTGACATCGGCACCCCGGAGAGACTGAACGAGCTTGACCGGCAGCTGGCACGACTGGAAGGAGCTTAATCCATGGCCTCGTCTGCCGGTGAATCTTTAGTGCCTGCTCGCATTGAATCAGAATTCCAAGTCTTGCTGGAAGAGCTTAATGCCTGTGGCCATCAAGCCAGCGAACTGATCGCCCGGACCCGACTGCCGGGGTGGTGCAGACGAAGTCTGTTCTACTTCCTGGGCTACATTGCCAAATCCGAAGGCCACGTAACCAGTGCTGATATCGGTTTTGCCGAGGCTCTGATGAAAGCGCTGAAACTGTCCCCGCGGCAGCGTCGCAAGGCCATTGACCAGTTTCAATCCGGCAAGCAGGCGGAGGAACCTTCCTCCTGGCGTGCCCTGCGGCTGCGTCTCAGCCAGTGGGCGTGGCCCTCGCCAGCATTACGGGTCGTCTTTTGCCTGTGCCACGCAAGTCAGCTACAGGGCCAGCCCACCAGATCACGCCGATACCGCTGCGAAGACGCCATTGACCGGATGGGGCTACCCCCGGGTCTGATGCGGAAAATCCTCGACAGCTACGCGCGTAAGGTCTGGATTACCCGGCCGGAGCTGCAGCCCTTGCCGGACAGTTATGAGCAGGCCTGCAAGCTACTCGGAGTCGGCACCCGGGAAGAGCTCAATAAAATCAAGCAGGCCTATCGCCGGCGGGTCTCTGAGTGCCACCCGGACAAGCTCGACCGGAATCTCGACGAAACCGACATTGCCCTCGCCAAAGAACGCCTGTTGCGTTATCAAAAGGCCTGGGAGCTGATAAAGCGGCGACATTAAACAGCATGTTCACTCTCACGAACGCAGCCAGCCTGTCATCCGATTGACCAGCCCACGGGCATCCCTGGGTAGCGGACGGACGCCCATAGCGAATGCCCGCTGCTGATAACCTGCCACGCCTTCTCGCTTCATACGGCTCTGACGGGCTTTTGCCCCGGCGAGCCCGGACCGGCTGCTGACGATATCCAGTAGTGACAGCCCAGGCACCGCCTTCAGTGTGTCGATCATTGGCTGCCCCTCCGCTGATTCAAATTCCGCCCCAATCATCACTACGGCCGCCTGCGCAGCGGTCCCCTCCGCCAGGTGCGAGATGACATGGCTGGCGCCGCGACCGATTCCTACCAGTACCAGGCGCTCATACCCCCGCTCTGTGAGCTCGTCTACAGCCATCGTAAGTCGGGCCTGAACGCGGGCCTGATAGTCCTCTCCCAGTTTGGCCAGTTCATCGCTGTCCATCACGTCAATCATGACGGCTTCTGTTTCCTGCTCATCATCGAGCTGCCCCTCGGCTGAGGCCGACTCTTCACTCACCGCGCTGCGCTGGAGCTGTTTGGCCCTACGGGCCTGATCGAGGACTAGCGGGAGCGCGGGCAACCCCAGTGTCATAGCTGCCCAGCCAGCTTCAGCAAAAGGCTCGCGTATCGCTCCCGCCAAGCCGGTGTTGGCGGACTGGCCCTCGTCAGCCAGCAGCAATACCGCGCCTTTGGGCTGCGCCGTCTGCTCTGCCTCGAAAAGTGCGAGGGCACGACCAGACCGCTCGTTTTCCAACCAGATAGCCTGTTCGGGAAGAGCTTTAGCCAAGGCCTCGGAATCCACATCAGGCGACACCATCACCCGTTCGGAGCGAGTTTCTTCAACCTCATCCTGAGCATAAACAGATGACCAGAGCCCTATCGCGACGAGCACCGGGAGGGTAAACATCAAACCTTTTTTTAACTTTTGCCGCATCCTGAAACCCCATCCCCTAAAGTGTTAGACTATCATTCTTTTGCAGGTGGTCACTGCCACCGGAATACTTCCAGTCTTGTCGAGAGAGCCTTCATGAAGCCCTATCAGATTGCACCGTCCATTTTGTCCGCTGATTTCGCCCGTCTGGGGGAGGAAGTCGACAGCGTTCTGGCTGCAGGTGCGGACATCGTGCATTTTGATGTTATGGATAACCATTACGTGCCCAACCTCACCATTGGGCCCATGGTGTGCCAAGCACTGAGGAAACACGGTGTCACTGCCCCGATCGACGTGCACCTGATGGTTTCCCCAGTGGATGACCTGATCCGCATGTTCATCGATGCCGGGGCCAGCTACATCACCTTTCATCCGGAGGCCACCGGCCATATCGACCGGTCCCTTCAACTGATTCGCAACGGTGGTTGCAAGGCTGGTCTGGTGTTCAACCCGGCAACCCCCCTACATCACCTGGATTATGTGATGGACAAGATCGACATGATCCTGCTGATGTCGGTGAACCCCGGTTTCGGTGGCCAGTCGTTCATCCCCGGCACGTTCGACAAGCTACGAGAAGCCCGCAAGCGTATTGACGACAGCGCTCTGGATATTCGCCTCGAGATCGACGGAGGCGTAAAAATAGAGAACATCCGCGAAATTGCCGCCGCAGGCGCCGATACTTTCGTCGCCGGCTCTGCCATCTTCAATACCGATGACTATAAAGCCACCATCGACAAAATGCGGACTGAACTGGCTAACACATGATGACGCTGACAGAACTGTTCAAGGGCCAGGGGCCCGCTACGGTATTGTTTGATCTGGATGGCACCCTGGTCGACAGTGCGCCTGATCTGTCTGCCGCCATCGACCAGATGCTGAGAGCACTTGGGCGCCCCCCCGTAGGCGAGGACCGAGTGCGTGAGTGGGTTGGCAATGGGGCTGCAGTGTTGGTTCGCCGCGCCCTCGCGGGCGACTTTGACCATGAGATAGACACCGTTTCCGACGAGCTTACCTTCCGCCAGGCGCTGGATTTGTTCTTCACCGCTTATGCCGACCTGAATGGCCAGCAGGCTCAGGTTTACGACGGAGTGGAAATCTGGCTGCGAGCACTACGTGCCAGAGGTTGCCGCTTGGGAGTAGTGACCAACAAACCCCACGCTTTTACCGGGCCACTGTTGAAGATGATGGGCCTGGACCACTGGTTCGAGGTCTCTGTAAGCGGAGACTCACTGCCCCTGAAAAAACCCGACCCCTCGCCGTTGCTCCACGCAATGGGCAAACTGGGCGGAACGCCTGAAACCACCCTGATGGTGGGGGATTCGGTAAACGACATTCGCGCCGCCCGCAATGCCGGTATGCCGGTGGTCGCGGTTCGTTATGGTTACACCTATGGCACACCTGTGGACGAACTTGGCGCGGATATAGTGGTTGATTCACTGGCGGAGCTTTTGTAATCTCGTGGCTAGTTCCTCTCACCTACTTGATTTCGGGAGATTCCTGCCGTGCAGGGAATGATTCTGACTGCAACTCACAGTGTACTGACCCCCCAGGCTACGCGCTGGTGGCGATGGCGTACTGGCTGAATTGAAACCGGCGGTTTATATCTTGCTACACACCTGTGGTAACCAGTTGCCTAAACTCTGACCGATGTGGTCGCCTTGGCGCAACCGGTCGGACCCGCAGATCAGAATCCAGGATGATTATCATGACACCCGAGCACTTCGCCTCCCTTAACGAGGCCGGCTTTAACCGCATTCCCATTTACCGGGAAGTATTGGCTGATCTGGACACGCCATTAAGCACCTACCTCAAGCTTGCCAATGCACCTTATACCTATCTGCTCGAATCCGTTCAGGGCGGAGAAAAATGGGGCCGTTATTCCATTATCGGCCTACCCTGCCGGGAAGTGCTTCGGGTGGACAACCATCAGATTTCCATCAGCCGTGACGGCAAACTGATAGAAGAAACCCATAGCGATGATCCCCTGGCCTTTATCGAAGCTTACCAGCAGCGTTTCCAGGCGCCGGATCTTGAAGAACTACCCCGTTTCAACGGCGGCCTCGTAGGCTACTTCGGCTATGACACCGTGCGCTACATAGAGAAACGACTGACGCAAAGCTGCCCGCCCGACAAAATCGGGACTCCGGACATCCTGCTGATGGTGTCCGATGATCTGGTGGTGTTCGACAACCTGCGGGGGCGCTTGCACCTGATCACCCACGTCGATCCTTCTCTCGAAGGCGCATATGAAAGTGCCCAGCACACCCTGGACGAACTCGAAGCCCGCCTGCACCGGCAGGTGGCCGATGCTCCGGTGACTCCCGACCATCTGCGGGGCCATGTGGTGGATGAAAGCGATTTTATCTCCGGGTTCAGCCAGGATAAATTCGAAGCCGCGGTAGGCAAGATCAAGGATTACGTGCTGGACGGCGATGTCATGCAGACCGTGATCTCCCAGCGCATGTCGATTCCCTTCGAGGCACCCCCTCTGAATCTCTATCGATCCCTGCGGGTACTGAACCCTTCACCCTATATGTATTTTCTGGATCTCGGGGACTTTCAGATTGTTGGCTCCTCGCCAGAGATTCTCGCCCGGGTGGAAGATGAGGAAGTCACGGTTCGGCCCATCGCGGGCACCCGGAAGCGTGGTGCCACCGATGCCGAAGACAACGCGCTGGAAAAAGAGCTGCTGGCAGACCCCAAGGAAATTGCCGAACACCTGATGCTGATCGACCTGGGCCGTAACGACACTGGCCGCGTATCTGAAACCGGCACCGTGAAACTGACCGACAGGATGATCGTGGAGCGCTACTCTCACGTTATGCATATTGTCTCCAATGTCACCGGTCGCCTGAAAGAGGGCATGTCGTGCATGGATGTGCTTCGCGCTACCCTGCCAGCGGGAACACTCAGTGGTGCGCCCAAAATCCGGGCAATGGAGATCATCGACGAGCTGGAACCTGTCAAACGGGGCGTCTACGGAGGCGCAGTAGGCTACCTGTCATTCAACGGCAATATGGATACCGCCATTGCCATCCGTACTGCGGTTATCAAGGACCAGACCCTCCACATACAAGCCGGTGCGGGCGTAGTGGCGGATTCGATACCTCGTCTGGAATGGAAGGAAACCATGAACAAGGGCCGTGCGATCTTCCGCGCAGTGGCCATGACCCTGAACGATTTCGACCACTGAGGCAAGGAGACGATTATGCTGCTGATGATTGATAATTATGACTCCTTTACTTACAACGTCGTCCAGTACCTGGCCGAATTGGGTGCAGATGTTCAGGTCTACCGCAACGATGAGATTTCGGTTGCTGACATAGAAGCCCTGAAGCCCGAACGCCTGGTAATTTCGCCGGGGCCATGCACCCCCAATGAAGCGGGCATCTCGATGGATACCATCCGGCATTTTGCTGGCAAATTGCCTATTCTCGGCGTATGTCTGGGCCACCAGGCGATTGGTCAGGTTTACGGTGGTGCTGTCATTCGCGCCGGGCGGGTCATGCATGGCAAGGTTTCGCCTGTCTACCATTCCGACGCCGGGGTATTCAGAGGTCTCAATAACCCATTGCAGGCCACCCGTTATCACAGCCTGGTTATCGACAAAGCAACCTTGCCCGAGTGTCTGGAAGTCACCGCCTGGACCCGGAATGAAGATGGCTCGGTGGAGGAAATCATGGGCGTTCGGCATAAAACGCTGCCCATTGAAGGCGTACAGTTTCACCCGGAATCGATCATGACTGAGCAAGGGCACGAACTGTTGCGGAATTTCCTGAGAAGCTAATATATCGGGCCCGACGCTGGAATCGAGCCCGACCGATGCCGGGGTTGGTTTTCCCAAACACGCCCATGAATACGT
>NZ_JBBEBW010000015.1:0-25908 GCF_040882185.1 Marinobacter sp.
CTAAATTACTACCTCCAGCTAAGGCGGCACTTCTAAACATAGTAGCTCTCAAACCCCCTGTATAATCCCCATAAAAACCGCTTACAGCACCAACTAGTCCAGAAGTTCCGGCAGAAGCCCAAGTTTCCGCATTTGATAGTGACCCTACTCCTCCAGTTGACAATGAACCAAGTAAAGAGCTTCCAAATCCAAGCAACCCAGCAACAGCGCTTCCAGCAAATCCCACCTCTCCTGTGGGGTCAACATAAAATAATGGATTTTGGTTCGCGTAACCGTAAGTGTTTAGTCCGCCATACAACCCTGTAGGGTCACTCTGCACATACCGCCCGGTCCTAGGGCCATAATCCCTGAAGTAATTGTAGAACGTCCCGGTCTCTTCATCACTTCGGATTAACGGGCAGCCGCTGCGGCAAAGTTCCCAAGCGCAGTTGAAACTTTACCCAGCACTTCGTCACAGCCTTCGATATCATGGCGTTCGGCCAGGTAATCCGGGTTGTTATAGGCCAGCCAAACATCCCCGGCTTCATCTTCCCAGATCAGCATTTTCTGCGGCAGATCGATGGCGACACTTTGACTGCAGAGCATCAGAGGTGTGCCTACTTTCGGATTCCCGAAAATAACGACTTCCGTTGGACGCAACTCGAGATCAGCGCTTTTTGCGCCCTCTGCGTGGTTTACACGCGCAAACACCTTCATGCCTTTATCCTCGATAACCGAGACCAGTTTGTCCCCGGTGTCGGAAACACTGTGCTTACTTTGAGTCATAACAAGGCCGTTATCGGCGAAGGCATTGGATGCCACCAAAAGCAACGCGATCGCGAAAATCTGGAATATGCGCATGGAATTCTCCTGAATCCGGGGGTATGAAAGTAGCGTACCTGCATGGCGCTCAAGCGGCGCCCAATCCAATTTACGACAGGATCTGCCGAAAGTTCGCTAAACCAACCAAGCAATATCTGAAAACAATACTACTTTTATTAGGATCGGTGCTAACCAGGGAAGGTTTGCGCTCACTGGCGACGCCGACGAACTCAAGCAAACCCGTAGGGATTTTCCGAAGGGTAATTACCCGTTAAAAATTGGCGAAACCACCTTCAGCCTGAATGAATATCAGGCAATCCTCAAGGCCGATACCAGCGAAATCGAGCGCTTCACCGATGCCCGCAATCAGGCCTTTGAGGAAGAACTGGAACGCCGGGTTGCCAGCGGCCAGATCAATTTCGAGTCTCAACAGAACCTGGCTGAACACCACAGTGACGGGCTCCCTAAAGGCACTCCGGTGGAATCGCCAGTAGCGGGCAGCCTTCGAAAGCTTTGCGTAGCGGAGGGCTATCAGGTCAGCGAAGGTCAGGTGGTAGCGATTCTGGAGTCGATGAAAATGGAAATCGAAATTACCGTGCTGGAGGCAGGGAAGGTCATCGCTATTGCAAGAGAAGAAGGCCAGCAGGTCAATGCCGGTCAGGCCCTGATGGTGCTTGACCCTTAAAAAACAGGGTATGATGGCCGCTGATATTTTCAAGGAGCCTTTGAACGACTCCTGGATCGCCTCTGGTTTCTATAGCGATTCAAGAGTTGTTCAGAGGCTCTCCGACTATTCAGGAATATGCGATGTTATTTGCGATTATTGTCGGCGGCCTTATTGGTTATGCCTTTGCCGGTTTTACCGGTTTTCTGGTGGGGTCTTTTCTGGGTGTACTGCTATTGCGCGCGCTCAAAAAGAAGCTTTATAAAGGGCTGGTTGGGGTGCAATCCCAGTTTCTGGACTCTGTTTTCGCCGTTATGGGTGCCTTGTGTAAAGCCGATGGTGTGGTCAGCCGGGACGAGATTCGGGTTGCGGAAACTCTGTTCCAGAAATTCAGATTGAACAAAGTGCAGCAGGATAAAGCCAAGGATTCTTTCGCCCGGGGTAAATCTGAGGATTTCGATCTGGACGCGGAACTGGCGCATTTCCTGAAACTGAGCCGGGGCCAGCCTGCCCTGCTGCAGATGTTTCTCCAGGTGCAGGTTTCTGCTGTGGTGGCGGACGGAGACATCCATCCATCAGAACACGAAATGCTGGTACGCATTGCCCGGGGGCTGGGCTTGCCAGAGGCCCAGGTTGATCAACTGGAAGCCATGTTACGGGGTGCGCGCAATGGTGGCTCACCAAATGCGTCCACAGGGCAACAACTTGATACGGCGTATAAAACCATGGGGGTTTCGCCCGACGCCAGCGATGGTGATCTCAAGCGCGCCTACCGCAAGCTCATGAGCGAAAACCATCCAGACAAACTTGCCGGGCGCGGGATGCCGGAAAGTATGCGGGAGATGGCAGAGGAAAAGACCAGCGAGATCAGCCACGCCTACGACCTTATTAAAGAGGCTCGCAGCAAAGCGGCCTGAGACCATTTAGCTGACGAAAAAACCATTCGCGACTGGAGTCGCTCCTACCAAACGTTCTTACGAAGGGAGCTTTCTTCGGATGGTATCTATAGGAAATATCGGCTGGCCGCTGCGGCGAGGATGCCAGCGGCGATAGCGGGTAAGGCTTTACGGAAAGCGAGCATCAGCACTGCGGTAGTCCCCAGCGCTAACCGTGCCCCGATATCCCCTTCAACAGCCATAGGCGTCAGGATGGCGATCAGCACGGAGCTGGCCATGGCGTTGATGAAGCCTTCCACCCTGGGATTGATGGTAACGAAGGACATCAGAAAAATGCCACCAAAGCGGGTGATCAAAGTCACCACGGTCATGATCGCGATCAGCAACAGCGTTCCGGCTACGGTGGTCTCAACGGTCATGCGGGCTTCCTCTCCAGCCAGAAAAATCCCACTATGCCACCGGCCAGAGCCCCCACGACTACATGGGTGTGTGGCGGCATCCACCAGTACGCCATCATGGCGGCGGTAGCGGCAACCGACCAGGCGACCAGCACCCTAGGCGTTTTCTTGCCGCCCAGCGCCATGGCCAGCAGAAAACAGCCCAGCACCATATCCAGCCCCAGGCTTTGCGGATCCTGTAGCAAACGCCCGAAGTAAACCCCCAACAGAGTACCGATCAGCCAGGCTATCCAGAGCACCAGCCCGCCCCCGAGAATCACTTCAAGATTACGTCTGCCCTGTTGATAATCCTGCGCCGCCACTGCCCAACTGGCATCCGTCAGTACCATATTAATGCCGTAACGCTGCCCGGGTGGCAGTTCCCGCAACATCGGGTACAGCGAGGCACCCATCAGCAAATGCCTCGAATTTATCGCAAAGACCACCGCCATCATGGGCAGTACCGCAACCTCTGAGCCCCACATTTCGATAGCGGCAAACTGGGAGGCACCGGCAAACACCATCACACTCATGAGGGTGGCTTCGAGCGGTGCCAGGCCTTTTTGAACGGCTGCCAGTCCAAATGCCATACCAAAGGCCACCACGAAAAACGAGATGGGAAGCAGTCTGAAAAACTCAGACCGCACTTTTGCTGGCTGCAACCGATAGGCATAGGGAGACGTAGACATCATCGCAAGCTAATTAAAATTGTTTAACCAGCGTATAGGTAGATACCGAGGTAACGCCAGGACCGACTCCGTCTGCCCCGCCGTTACTGGCTTCCTTAATCGCGAATACCTTGGCCGCTTAAGGCCGGTCCTCCCGGAGAAACAGATTTTCCTCACCCGCCGCTTCCCGCTTTTGTGTTTCCTCCTTGGCATTGCGCAGCGCCCGCTCTCCGAACATAAGTACCAGCGGTGCCGCGATATAGATCGAAGAACTGGTTCCCACCACGATGCCGAACAACATCGGCAAAGCAAAACTGGCCACGGCTTCACCTCCCGCGATGCCCATAGGCAGAATCGCCAGGAATGTCGTTACCGACGTATAGAGTGTACGAGTCAGAGTCGATGTGAGGCTTTCGTTGATTAGTTCCCTGAGCGGTTTATCAGGAGACAATTTGAGGTTTTCCCGGATGCGGTCAAACACCACCACCTTGTCGTTGACCGAGTAACCGATTAAAGCCAGCAACGCCGCGACCGCCGTGAGATTGAACTCAATACCGAACAGCACAAAGAAACCAAGCGTTTTGGTCACATCCAGTGCCAGTGTCAGCATGGCACCCGCCGCGAAATAGCGCTCAAACCGGAACCACAGATAGATAAACATCCCCAGGCCCGCCAACAGCACGGCCAGAATACTGGTATCAATAAAATGATCGCTGACACTCGGGCCTACCACATCCACCCTCGGGAAATCGGCGGTAGCATCGATAGATTGCACCGTGCTTTTGATTTCCTCCACCAGTTTTGCACCGCTGCCAGCTTCGCCATCCACAGGCGTGCGTAGCAGGAAACTGCCCTCACCACCAAAAGGTTGAATCTCGGCCTTACCGAGACCCTCGGCTTCCAGTCCTGAACGCAGGGTTTCGATAGACAGCGATTGATCACCGTGGACTTCAACCAGTGTGCCGCCCTTGAAATCGATACCCTGCTCTACTCCGGGCTGAAACAGCAAGCCGATGGAGGCCACAGAGAGAATGACAGATAGCATCAAACCCCGCGCCCGCACACCCATAAAGTTGATCGGCGCCTTGTCCGGCCCGCGGTCGAGCCAGCTGGCCCGCCCCAACCTCAGCGGTGCCTTGCCCATTTTGGCGACGCGCGATTCCATCAATAACCGGGTAACCGAGATTGAAGTAAACATCGAAACCACCAGCCCCACTGCAATCGCCACGGCAAATCCCCTGACCGGGCCGGTCCCGAACAGGAACAGCAAGCCCACCGCAATCAGCGTGGTGATATTGGAGTCAAGAATAGTGCTGAACGCGCGCTGGAAACCCAGCTGCAGGGCATAGCGGGCACTGGCACCTTTACGGCTCTCCTCCCGAATCCGCTCGTTGATCAGGATGTTCGCGTCTACCGCCATGCCAATGGTCAGGATGAGTCCTGCCATGCCTGGCAAGGTCAGAGTAGCGCCAAACGTCGCAAGCACACCGACGATAAGGCCCGCATTAATCAGCAACGCGGTATTGGCAATCATGCCCCAGCGGCCGTAAACGGTGACCATAAAACCGAGCACCAAGGCTGCGCCGAGCAGACCAGTCGTTACGCCCATGCGGATGGAATCACTACCAAGGTCCGGGCCCACCGTACGCTCTTCCACTACTGTCAACGGCGCAGGTAGTGAGCCGGCACGCAGTAACAATGACAGGTCGCGGGCTTCGGCCACGGTAAAGCTACCGCTGATTTCGCCAGAACCGCCAGTGATCGGAGAGCGGATCACGGGGGCGGTCACCACCTCGCCATCAAGCACAACCGCAAACGGAGTGCCCACATGAGCACGGGTTATGTCAGCAAAGCGCGATGCGCCAGAAGCGTTCAGGCGGAAGTGAACCACCGGTTCGCTGGTGAGCTGGTCGAACCCGAGCTGGGCGTCGGTCAGATCCCCGCCATCCAGTAACGGAGTTTTCTCGACGCGGTAACTACGGCTGCCATCGGCATCCGGCAAATAAACGGTAGCGGTGTCCACCCGCTCATCCACGACCAGGTGGAAGGTCAATCGTGCCGTCCGGCCCAACAGCTCCTTGATCCGGCCCGGGTCCGCAACGCCCGGCAGCTGTACCAGAACGCCCTGATCGCCCTGGCGAGAAATCAGTGGCTCGACCACGCCGGTCTCATCCATGCGCCTGCGGACAACTTCAAGACTTCGCTCGACCGCATCGTCCTTCAGCGCGGTCTCAAACGCCTGCGTCGGGTTCAGAACCAGCGTCAGGTCTGTCCACTTCACATCAATCCAGGCAGGGCTTTGCTGGTTACGCACTGACTGGACCATGTCACGGGCTTCTGCCAGTTGCGCGGCGTTGCGAATTTTAAGGGACAGGCCCTCATCAACAGCCACCACCCGGGAACTGTTGATGCCAGCATCCTGCAGTCGCTGCACCACTTCTTCACCAAGTTTCATCAAACGCTCGGACTGCAGAGCGTCAGTATCCACCTCGAGCAGCAGATGGGAGCCGCCCTGCAAGTCGAGGCCGAGAGTGATCTTGTGATCTGCGTAGGCGGAGGGAAGCTGCTCTGTGATCGCGACTGGCAGCAAACTGGGTAATGCGGCCGTCAGGCCCAGGAGAATAACAGCGCCGTAAGCCAGCGCCCGACTACGAAAATGCTTCATGCTTCGCCCTCTTGCAGCCGTTAAAAACTGGCGGCTACAGTTTCACGAGTAATATTTCCGCCGGATAACCGGACAGAGTTTTGTGAAATCAGCTAGCGAGGGCGGCCGGGGGAGCTCGAGGTTGCGGAGGAAATGCCGCGTGCGCGACGATGGCGGATCGACTTATAAGATCAGTCGTTTGGGCAGAGACAAGCGGCGCACAGGCACCGAATCGGGTGGGCGGACAAAAAGATCCGTCGCCATTGGCGCTCGGGTCTTCGTCAGCCCAGGGATTGGGGCTTTCGCCCTGCCATAGGCGGGCCAATAGCTCCGAATGACGCACTAGTGCAAAGGGTTGATCACCCTGCAGCGCATGAGACTCAGGGCCGGATTCTCCAACCTGGCCGGGCGAGTGATAACTGAAAAAACCGCCAACACTGCCCAGGCAAACAACCAGCAATAACACCAACCCGGTCACGGCGATGCGCGCCTGGCGGGTATAAAGTGAGTGATGAGAGCCTTGGGGGGTTGAGCGCACGTATGCTGCCTTCGAGGAAGGGAACCAGGTTCCATATTCAGCAAGATTATCCCGAATTGAAGCGCGCGTCATCCGTAGTTGTAGCAGACGAGGCTTATCCATCATCATTTGATAACACTTCTCATTGGCATTACTATACTCGCTCTTGATACCCTTGTTCACTCTTAATAAGCCCGAAGTCCAGGCAGCGAGCGCCAGCAATGTCCACATTCTTCAGTATCCAGAACCTGGGCGTCGACATTGAACGCTCGACGATTCTTCAGGACATAAACCTCGATATCCGAGAGGCGGAAGTCACTGCACTCCTGGGCCATAACGGCTCTGGTAAATCAACGCTGCTAAAGGTTCTGGCCCGCCAACTAGATCCCACAAAAGGTTCTGTAAGCCTGGGGAACCATCGCATTGATACCCTGAGTTCACGGCAGTTTGCTCGCACCGTCGGCTATCTGACCCAGCACCCGCCTGCAACTGACGGCCTGAATGTCCGGGAACTGGTGGCTCTTGGACGCTACCCCTGGCGCGGTGCGCTCGGGCGCTACCGGGAGGAGGACAATCAGATTATTGACCAGGCCCTCGCTGATACCGGCATGAGTGACTTTTCCCGGCGATCAGTGGACACCTTGTCTGGCGGTGAGCGCCAGCGCGCCTGGATTGCCATGTTACTGGCCCAGGAACCTCGCTGCCTGTTGCTGGACGAGCCCATCTCCGCACTGGATGTGGTGCACCAGGTTGAAACCCTGAAACTGATTCACCGTCTGGCAGAGGAACGCGGATTGACCGTGATTATGGTTTTGCATGACGTGGATCTGGCGGCCCGATTCTGTGATCGCCTGATCGCACTGAAGGAAGGCCAACTGACCGCAGACGGCGCTCCGGAAAACATCATGACGGAGGCGACGCTGGGGTCCATCTACAGTGTTCCAATGGGTGTATTCGAGCGTGCACCGGGCCGCTGGGTCAGCTATGTCCACTGATGATAACCGTATTACCCTGCCTGCCATCCGGTTGATGCTGATCCTGCTGCTCATCGTGATCGCGCCGGTTACCCAGGCGGAGACCTTTAGACATGAGCGTGGTGAAATCGAGCTTGAGCACCCTCCCCAACGTATCGTGGCGCTCAACTGGGCAGCCGCTGAAGCCCTGATTTTACTGGGCGTGACCCCAACCGGCGTAGCGGATCTTGACGGCTATCCGGTCTGGGTAAAGGAGCCCGCTATGCCTCCAGGTGTTCAGAATGTGGGCATCCGCGCCAGCCCGAGCCTTGAAGCCATTCATCAGCTCAAGCCCGACCTGATTATCACCAGTGCTCAGTTGGCGCCCGCTTACGAGCAACTGAAAGACATCGCGCCAACCTATGTCATCAGCGTTTATGACAAGGGTCTGGACCCGTTTCAGCAAGCCAAGATCATGCTGCAGGCATTGGGGGATATGCTGGACCGCTCCAAAAAGGCCGACCGGATACTGGCGGATCTTGAGCGCTCCCTGGCTGCCAATCGGAAGCGCCTTGCCAATGCGGGCTTGCACGACAAGCCCATTGCGCTGGTCAGCTTTATGGATAATCGTCACGTCCGCATCATGACCCGGAACGGATTATTGAGTGCGGCACTCGAGGGGCTCGGGCTGACTAACGCCTGGACGGAAGAAGGTAATTTCTGGGGCTTCTCCCTGGTCGGCCTTGAGGTTCTTGCCCCGATGAAAGACGCCCGCCTAGTGGTTATTTCACCGACTGCCCCCGGCCTCGCCGACCAACTGGCCGCCAGCCCGTTCTGGCAGCACCTACCCATGGTTAATGACGAAGAGATCTACCAGGTTGAAACGGTCTGGAGTTTTGGTGGCATCCATGCCGTACAGCGTTTGGCGGAGAACCTGACCGACCAGCTCCTTCAGGGTGGGGCGCACAATGTTCGCCGCTGAATGGTCCCAACCGAAACGGCTGCCAGCAGCAGTCCTCCTGCTCTGGCTGTTGGCCGTGACTGCTACCGTGGCGCCCTGGCTGGGTTCACTCAGCGTGGGAGGCTTGCTCCACGCACTTTGGGCGCCGGATCTGTCTGTATTTCCGCAAGTTATGGTGCATTACAGCTGGGCGCCTCGGGTGGCAATCGCTATTCTGATCGGCGCTGGTCTGGGTCTTGCCGGGGCAGTACTGCAGCAGGTGCTGAGAAACCCCCTCGCGGAACCATCCACTCTCGGCGTCGCAGCCGGCTCGCAACTGGCGCTGGGTATCGCAACGCTGTACGCGCCTGCCGCACTAGCAACCAGCGCTGACCTGATCGCGATCGCCGGAGGCCTGGCAGCAGCCGTGCTGGTGGTGTCATTAACCTGGCGCCTGGGATTTTCACCGGTGTCCGTGGTGCTGGCCGGCATGGTGATCACCTTTTTCCTGGGCGCTGCCAACGGTGCTCTGCTGCTGCTCCACGGCGAGTATCTTGGCAACCTGTTTATCTGGGGCGCGGGCTCGCTCATCCAGAATGACTGGTCCCAGTTTGAGGAACTCTGGCCACGGGTCACGTTGCTGTCCGTCGCGCTGATTTGTCTCCTGCGCCCCCTGCAATTGCTGCAGCTGGGTAGTGATTCGGCTCAGGCCCTGGGCAGCCGGGTCAACGTTCTGCGGCTGGGTGTCATCCTGCTGGTGATTGTCATGACCGCCTGCGTGGTCAGCCGCGTCGGGACCATTGCCTTTGTCGGCCTGGCCGCCCCTGCCCTGGCCCGTCTACTTGGCGCCCGCACCTTCGGTCAGCGCATACTCTGGAGCCTGCTGATCGGCAGCGGCCTTTTGTTGCTGGCCGATACGGCTGCCCAATGGGCTACGTCCTTCGGTGATGGTCAACTGATACCTACCGGCACCATGACCGCTATCCTGGGCGCTCCGATACTGCTGCTGGCTCTGCGCAGCGCTCAGAATGACCGCGAACTGCCTGGCCGTGGACCGGAAAACCGGCTGGATTCAGCACGCCGTGCCCTGCTGCCCCCCGCACTATTCATGACAATGCTGCTGGTTGTCGTGATTGTGGTCTCTATGGGTTGGTCTCCCACCCTTGACGGCTGGACCTGGACGCCGCTTACTGAATGGCCGGAAGCCTGGCACTGGCGGGGGCCGAGACTTCTCGCAGCTGCTGTGGCCGGCGCCGTGCTGGGGTTTGCTGGCACCTTGGTACAGCGTATGACCGGCAATGTCATGGCCAGCCCTGAAATTCTCGGCATTACCGGGGGCGCTGCCCTGGCAATGATCATCCTGAGCCTGCTGGGCCTGAATCCGGGTCGTGGCTGGCAACTGGTCGCAGGCGCGGTGGGCGGCGCTGCAGTGCTGTTGTTCCTGTTTGCACTGTCACGCAAACACCGGTTTGCGGGCCATCAGCTGCTTCTTGGTGGCATCGCCATCTACATCATGATGAATGCCCTGATGCACCTGGTGCTTGCCAACGGCGGCAGTGATGCCGCCAAATTACTAACCTGGCTGATGGGGTCCACCTGGCTTATTACCGAGCACGAAGCGCTGATTCTAACCGGCGTTTCGGCAGGACTGATTGCGCTAACCGCACTGGCAGTGAGAGTGCTGAGCATTCTGCCGCTGGGGGATGCTTCGGCATCGGCGCTGGGCATCCGGGTCGTATCGGCCCGTGGCCTACTACTGTTACTTGCGGCTTTGCTAACGGCAGCAGCGACGGTGGTGATCGGCCCCATGAGCTTCGTAGGACTAATGGCACCACACCTGGCGCGAATGCTGGGGCAGCAGACGGTGGGTAAACAACTAGCCCTGGCGGGATTGATCGGAGCCACCCTGTTGGCCCTGGCAGACTATCTGGCCCGGGTGATGATTTTCCCGAACCAGCTACCTGCGGGCCTGCTGGCCGCCATCGTCGGGGGGGTGTATTTCCTCTGGGGAATGACCCGCCAGGGACGTCAGTAACGGGCCTTGATCACTGGTGTTAAGGGACACTAGCTACTGACGCCTCATCCCAATGTTCAATTAAAGCTTTTTGGCTTCATCCCGGAGCACAAACTTCTGAATTTTGCCGGTGGAGGTCTTCGGCAGGTCACTGAATATGACCGTCTTCGGCACCTTGAACTTCGCCAGTTTCTGACGGCAGAAGTTGATGATGTCCTCCTCCGACACCTCCTCGGCATCCGGTTTCAGCGTCACAAAGGCGCAAGGTGTCTCTCCCCACTTCTCGTCAGGTCGCGCCACCACCGCTGCCTCAAGCACTGCAGGATGTCGGTAGAGCGCATCTTCAACCTCAATGGTCGAGATGTTCTCGCCACCGGAAATAATGATGTCCTTCAGACGATCCTTGATTTCAGCGTAACCATCCGGATGCCACACGGCCAGGTCACCGGTATGGAACCAGCCACCCCGGAAAGCTTCGGCGGTAGCACCCGGATTTTTCAGGTAACCCTTCATCACCGTGTTGCCGCGCAGGAAAATTTCCCCGATGGTTTTGCCATCCCGCGGGACTGCTTCCATGGTTTCGGAATCGCCCACCATCATGCCTGCCAGCGTATGGTAGCGAACGCCCTGGCGGGCTTTGATAGCCGCCCGATCTTCAACCGGCAGCTCATCCCATTCGGACTTCCAGGCGCACACTGTTACCGGGCCATACACCTCCGTCAGGCCATAAACGTGGGTGACAAAAATACCCATTTCCTCAATGGCTTCGATAACCTTGGCTGGCGGCGCTGCACCCGCGGTCATGGCACGAACGGTATGACTGAAACTCTTTTTGGCCGCTTCCGACGCGCCCAACAACGTGTTCAGCACAATCGGGGCGCCGCACATGTGACTGACTTTATGTTCACTGATCAGTTGCAGTATCTTTTCCGGCTCGACTTTGCGCAGACACACGTGGGTACCGGCAAACGCTGTAATAGTCCAGGGGAAGCACCAGCCATTGCAATGAAACATCGGCAGGGTCCAGAGATACACCGGATGCTGCCCCATGGACCAGACCGCCTGATTACCCATGGCGTTTTCATAAGCGCCCCGATGGTGATAAACCACACCTTTGGGGTTGCCGGTCGTACCGGAAGTATAACTCAGGGAAATAGCCTGCCACTCGTCCACCGGCATCTGCCAATCGAACTCAGGGTCCCCTTCACTGAGGAAAGCTTCGTAATCAAGTTCGCTGACGGCTTTGCCCTGGCCGTATTCCGGGTCATCAACATCGATCACCAGCGGCGGATTCTTGAGCTGACCAAGGGCTTCACCGATCACCTCGCCAAACTCCCGGTCAGCAATCAGCACCTTGGCCTCGCCGTGCTCCAGCATGAAGGCAATAGCGTTGGCATCAAGACGGGTATTCAGGGCGTTCAGCACGGCGCCCAGCATGGGGATGCCAAAATGGCACTCCAGCATCTCGGGAATGTTGGGCAACATGGCCGCGACGGTATCCCCCTCAGCTATGCCGTGCTTGGCCAGCGCAGACGCCAACTGACGGCAACGACCGTAAGTCTCCCGCCAGTTGCGGCGAACCTTGCCGTGAATCACTGCGGGGTATTCGGGGTAGACACTGGCAGTGCGCGCAATGAAATCCAGTGGCGACAAGGTGGCGTGGTTCGCTGCATTGGGCTCAAGCCCGGTATCGAAAATCGAGCTCATACTGGCCTCCTTCTGTTGTTGTTAAAAGCGCTTCGACGCCTGATTGTAATCACTATTCAATCACTATAGGGCACCACCCGGGCTTTGACACGCGGCTTCAGGTTTTGCCCTGAAAGCGGCTCACTTCATTACTGGACGCTGGCCCGTTCAATAATCGCCCTGGTATCAACCTGTTCTGACAAAGTGCCGAAGGCGCGCCCACAATGCCCCGTTAAACGGCTGCTCAGAAACGCATCACTTATTGCTGCTGGCGCATAACGCCGCAACAGGCTGCCCTGCAGAGCGTGCGCCATCATTTCAACCGTATGGCGAGCTTCGCCCTGATGGTCCGGCAGGCGCCGCAACCGTGCTTCCAGATTGTCGGCACAGGTTGCCAGTTGAGGGTCGTCACCCAGACCAGCCCGGATTTCATGCAGTACCGCATCAACCGTTTCAGGCTCTCGCTGGACAGCCCGCACTACATCCAGACAGATGATATTGCCGGTGCCCTCCCAGATGCCGTTCAATGGAGCTTCCCGGTACAGACGCGCCATCATGTGGTCCTCGATAAAGCCATTACCACCGTGGCACTCCAACGCTTCAACCACGAACATTGGCGCCTGTTTGCAGGACCAGTACTTCGCCATGGGGGTAGCTATCCGTGACAACAGGCGCTCACTCTCGCTGTGATCCTGGTGGTCCAGGGTTTGGGCCAGACGCATGCTTAGCCACATCTGCGCCTCGGATTCGACGGCCAAATCGGCCGCCACATTCGCCATCACAGGCTGATCAACGATACGTTCGCCAAAACTTGAGCGGGCGCTGGTGTGGTGCAATGCCTGAATCAGCGCCTGGCGCATAAGGCCGGACGAGCCGACGGCAAAATCAAGGCGGGTGAAATGGGCCATTTCGATGATCGTCCGGATACCACGACCTTCTTCGCCCACCATCACCGCGTGCAGATCGTGAAACTCCACCTCGGATGACGCATTGGAACGATTACCGCATTTTTCTTTTAAACGCTGGATACGCAGGTTGTTGCGCCTGCCATCCGGCAACCAGCCGGGAGCGAGAAAACAGGAGACCCCGTTCTCGGTTTGGGCCAGTGTCAGGAAAACATCACTCATGGGGACGGAGAAAAACCATTTATGGCCGGTGAGCAGATAGTCCGCTCCGGAGCCGGTGCGGTTGCTGGCAGGTCGCGCGGTGGTCTGGGTTTTCCGCAGGTCCGAACCGCCCTGTTTCTCGGTCATGGCCATACCCACGGTGATGGCCCGTTTGTCCCGCGCAGGCAGCGGGCGGCTGTCGTATCCGGCCCGCATGATCAGCGGTTCCCACTCGGCTGCTAAAGCAGGATCGTGGCGAAGCGCGCCCACCGAGGCGAACGTCATCCCCATGGGACAACAGATTCCGTTTTCGCCCTGATTCCATAAATAGCTCAGCGCCGCCCGGGCAACATGCCCACCGGCCTGTTTCTCTGTCCACGCCAACGAATGGGTTTCACTGGAGAACACCATATCCATGAGTTCATGATAGGCAGGGTGGAACTCAACCTGGTCAATCCGGTGCCCAAACCGGTCATGGGTCCGCAGCTCAGGCTCGTTGCGGTTTGCGGTACGAGCAAGGTGCTGCACACGCTCCGACCCTACCAGTTCGCCACAAGCCCTCAACTTCGGGCTCGCCCACTGGGCAGCGAATACATCTATCGCTTCTGTCAGTGCCGTGTCGCTGGAAAAGGCGTTGTAGTTAACCAAATCCCCGGCCTGGTTGAGCACTTCATGGGTCTCATGGTCGCGGGCAGGAACAGAATCTACGGAGGACTGCCCGGCTCCAGGCGCGGCGTTGTCTGACAGGTCTTCAGAGTACATGTTCATGGTGTTCGCTCCGCGTTGATGGCATCAGGTCGGTTGCAACGATTTTGTACAACGAAAAAAGACCAACTAAGCTTTCAGCAAACAGAGGCATTTCGCTCTGTCGCCAACATGCACTTTACGTTAAAGTAAACCTTAAGTCAGCTCTGATGGAACGCTTACCCAGCAGCCCTTCTGCTGGCTTTTGTTGAATAAACGATGCCCCCACAAGGGGCCTTTCGCTCCTCAAACCACTACCCCAGGACGAGGATTATGGTCAGTAAAACAAAAAAACCTAAGGTTGTGCACAAGCCGGCGTTCACCGACGGTGCCGAATTCAGCATTCCCACCTTTCAGCTCCTCAAGCAGGACGGAACCCTCCATAAAGGTGCCAAAGCACCGGACCTTGAAAAAGACCAGGCTCTGCGCATATACCGCGCCATGGTGTTTACCCGGGTGATGGACGAGCGCATGCTCGCCGCCCAGCGACAGGGCCGCCTGAGTTTCTACATGCAGTGTACCGGTGAGGAAGCCGCTGTGATCGGCAGCACCGCCGCGCTGGATGATGCCGACATGATCATGGCCCAGTATCGGGAACAGGGCGCCCTGGTCTACCGGGGCTTCACCACCGATGAGTTCATGAACCAGATGTTCGGCAATGAGGACGACTACGGCAAGGGTCGCCAGATGCCAATACATTACGGCTCCAGCAAGCTCAACTACATGACCATCTCCTCTCCCCTGGCGACCCAGATTCCCCAGGCCACCGGTTATGCCTATGGTCAGAAGCTTGCCGGGGAGGGCCATTGCACTATTGTCTACTTCGGTGAGGGTGCCGCTTCCGAAGGTGACTTCCACGCCGCTTTGAACATGGCAGCGGTGCATCGGGTGCCGGTGATTTTCCTGTGTCGCAACAACGGTTATGCCATCTCCACGCCGGCTGCTGAACAATTCGCCGCCGACGGCGTTGCTCCGCGCGCCTACGGCTACAAAATGGATGTGATCCGGGTCGACGGTAACGACATCCTTGCAATGCTGGAAGCCACCCGCCAGGCCCGGCGCCTGGCGGTGGAGGACAATCGACCGGTATTGATTGAAGCCATGAGCTATCGCCTGGCAGCACATTCATCTTCAGATGACCCCTCCGGCTACCGCAGCAAGGATGAGGAGCAGGTATGGCGCGATAAAGACCCTATCCTGCGTATGAAGGCCTGGTTGCAAGCGGCCGACTGGTGGAGCGACGAGGATGAAAAAGAGCTCCAGGACAGCTACCGCCGAGAAGTCCTTGAAACCATGAAGCGTGCCCAGAAACGCTCGCCACCGCCGCTCGACAGCCTGGTGAGCGACGTCTACGACGAGGTGACCCCGGAACTCGCTCGCCAACTCGACAACGTCAAGGCGCATATCCGCAAGTACCCGGACGCCTATCCCAAGACCGCCGGACAAGCCAAGGGAGGGGCATGACATGGCCAAGATGAACATGCTACAAGCTATCAATAATGCCCTGGACATTGCCATGGCTGAGAACGAGCGGGTGCTGTGCTTCGGCGAGGACGTCGGTATCTTCGGCGGTGTCTTCCGGGCAACCAGTAACCTGCAACAGAAGTACGGCAAATCCCGCTGCTTCAACACGCCGCTGGTAGAACAGGGCATTGTCGGTTTCGCCAATGGACTGGCAGCCCAGGGCTCCGTGCCGGTAGCGGAAATCCAGTTTGCAGATTACATCTTTCCGGCCTTTGACCAGATCGTGAACGAATCCGCCAAGTTCCGTTATCGTTCAGGCAACCTCTTCAATGTCGGCGGCCTGACCATTCGGGCGCCTTACGGCGGTGGCATTGCTGGCGGGCTGTATCATTCCCAGTCGCCGGAAGCCTATTTCGCCCACACTCCCGGGCTGAAGGTTGTCGTACCGCGCAATCCTCACCAGGCCAAAGGTTTATTGCTGGCCTCTATTCATGATCCCAACCCGGTGCTGTTCTTCGAACCCAAACGCCTGTATCGGGCTTCCACCGGTGAGGTGCCTGAAGAAGATTACCGTTTGCCGTTGGGTGAGGCCGAAGTAATCAAGGAGGGCACTGACATTACCCTGCTGGGCTGGGGCGCCCAGATGGAAGTGTTGACCCAGGCAGTCGAGATGGCCGAAAAAGAAGGCATTTCCTGTGAGGTGATCGACTTGCGCACGATCCTGCCCTGGGATGTAAAGACGGTCGCAGACTCGGTACTCAAAACCGGGCGCCTGCTGATTTCCCATGAGGCGCCGCTGACCGGTGGTTTTGCCGGTGAAATTGCAGCCACCATCCAGGAACGTTGCTTCCTCTACCTGGAATCTCCCATCGCTCGCGTAACTGGATTGGATACGCCCTTCCCCCTTGCGCTGGAGAAGGAGTATTTACCCGATCACCTGAAGGTCTTTGAAGCCATCAGGGCGAGCGTCGAATTCTAGGCTGATATCAGGACAGGAGAGCAACTATGAGTGATTTTATACTGCCCGATATCGGCGAAGGTATCGTGGAATGTGAGCTGGTCCAATGGCTGATCAGCGAAGGCGACATGATTGAAGAAGACCAACCGGTGGTAGAAGTCATGACCGATAAGGCGCTGGTGGAGATTACCGCTCCTGAGTCTGGTCAGGTCACGAAACTCTATTGCGAACAGGGCCAGATAGCCAAGGTGCATGCGCCATTGTTTGGCTATGAGCCCCGGGACCAGGAAGGTTCCGGCCAGGACAGTCCGGCAGAAGACAGCGCTGAACAGGATCAAAGCCAGCAAGCTGAGCCCGAGCAGAAAACGGGGGCGCCCGCCAAAGCAACCCCCACATCCGAAGCAAAAGCCAGCGATAGCGAGCCAGTATCGGCGGCAAAAACGTCAGCTGGTTCCAATCGGCAGCGCGTTCCCGCCAGCCCTGCGGTACGGCGACTGGTGCGCGAGCACGAGATTGAGCTGGCGACAATAAACGGCACCGGTAAGGATGGCCGTGTTTTGAAAGCCGATGTACTGGCCCACCTCGACAACCCCGAGGCAGCGGCCGCTCCATCCGCAGATATGGCAGAAGCCGATCGCAAGCCTGCAACTGAGCAACAGGCGAGGGTCGAGTCCATCAAAGGAATGCGGGCAGTAATGGCCAAACGCATGGCGGTGGCCGCCTCGACAATTCCGCACTTCACCTACAGTGAAGACATCGACATGACTGACTTGCTGGCGCTGCGAGAACGCCTCAAGCCGGAGGTGGAAGCGCTGGGTTCGCGCATCACGCTGATGCCCTTCATCATGAAAGCCATGGCACTGGCAGTGCGGGATTTTCCCATCCTTAACAGTCGCATCAACGACGAGGTGACGGAGATCCATTACCAGCCCCACTGCAATATTGGCATGGCGGTAGACAGCAAAGCGGGCCTGATTGTGCCCAACGTCAAAGGCGTCGAGAGTCTGACGTTGCTTGAGATCGCCGCCGAGGTCGCACGCCTGACACAGGCCGCGAGAGACGGCAGGGTGCGGCAGGAAGACCTTCAGGGCGGCACGATTTCCATATCCAACATCGGAGCTCTGGGCGGGGTCCACGCGGCGCCGATTATCAACGCGCCGGAAGTTGCGATTGTGGCTTTGGGCCGCACCCAGCGGCTGCCGCGTTTCGACGTCAACGGCCAGGTTGTGGAGCGTGCCATCATGACCGCAAGCTGGGCGGGGGATCATCGCATTATTGATGGCGGCACCATCGCGCGCTTCTGTAATTGCTGGAAGGGGTATCTGGAGTCGCCCGAGTCGATGCTGTTGCATCTGGGCTGAGGCAAACCATGCAACCACCGGTGCAATCGTCCCCGCTGCAGCAGTTCTATATTCCGGAAGAGCAGTCCATATACCTGCTCAGCCAGCACGACGCCAAAAAGCTCAAGGACTGGGTGGTACTGTGTACTACCCAGCTGGAGCAATTGGGTTACCGGAATATAGAGATGGTTGGCAAGGGCGCCTACGGCTTCGTGTTTGCCGGGGTTCTGGAACGGGAAGGCGCGGTAAACCTGGAACACGTATTCAAGTTTACCCGCGTCACCCTGCCCCGGCATCTTCAAGACCGGCTGGAGGAAGAAGCATTCATGCTCGAACAGGTCGAGCATCCCCGGGTGCCGCGCCTGATCGCCTTTCAACAGGCCCGCAATCAGCCCATCCTGGTGATGGAGCGAGCTCCGGGTCTCAATCTGGAAGAAGTATCTCTAAAGGAAGGGTGTCTCCGGCCCCGCCTGGTAATGCGCATTGCCGACCAGTTGGCCGACATTTTGCGCAACTTGCGCCGGGAATCAGGAACGGCCAGCCGACCCATCGTCCACGGCGATATCAAACCGTCCAATCTCGTCTTTGATGCCCTGCATGAAAACATCGCCCTGATCGACTGGGGCTCTTCTGTGTTTGCCCAACTGGACGAGAACCAGCAATTTGTCGCGGCCAACGTCATGGAACTGATGTCCGACAACCTGCAGCAGACCAACGCCCGCCTGGGCGATGTCTACTTCATTGGCGAGGAGCAACTCAATGGTGGCCTGTCGTCCCCCCGGTTCGACGAACAGGGCGCGGCTGGCACATTGTATGCCCTGGCATCGGGCCAGTCCTGCCGTTTTGGTCATCAAGCGATTCCACCGACTTCCCTGGGCCTGCCCATGGAGTTCGCCCGTATGCTCGAAGGCATGCTGGACCCGGACCCAGAGCTTCGACGCAAAGCCGGGGACTACTATCTGCGAGAGATGCCCCGCCTGGCCCGCAGCGTCATGATCGACCTGCCAGGCTTCCCCATTACACCCCTGGTGCCGGTGTGGCTGAGACCTGCCCGACGCGAGATCGACACCGTTGTGTACAGTTCCCGCAAGTCCTTCCTGAGACAAGAGCACGCCCAGGAAACCCTGAACGATGTAAACGACGTGCAACTGGACCGCTACTATAAAAACTTCATGCAAGGCATGGGGGATACCGAGAAAGCCTTCCTTGCCTCAGTCAGCCGGCTCGGCCGTTATCCGGTGGTCGGGGGGCTGGCCGTGCGCTGGGAAAGTGACGGCATTTACGTCGACACTTCCCTTAACCTGCACGATCCGGAGCTTAAAACCGCCTTCGTCACCGCCGTGAACAACATGGTGAATTTGGCGAGGGCTATATACCGCCAGGGCATTTTCAAGAGCTGCCTTTTCAATGCCCGAGACACCCTGCACCTGGACCGGGGCGGGCCGGAAGAGCCGTTTGTAGTCGCCCCTGAGATGAAACTACCTTACGAGGTAAGCGCTGCACCGGAAGTGGAGGATCATTCCCGGGTACACTCCTATTTTGAGGATGGCCCCGACCCGGAGGAATTCCTGGAGCTGCCGAAAGCTATCATTACAACTCTGGAGGCGCTCAACAGCATCCATCACACCGGCATGATCATCTTCGAGGCGCTGCCCGATCACCTGAAGATACACAGCCATTATCGCCTGCTGGACCGGGACCGTGAAGACGACTTTCGCTATTACCTGGATAAAATCCTGTCCCTGGTCCCAAAAATCGAAGGGCTGGGCGTCTCCGGTTTTATGAAGATGCCCTACAAGGACACCAAGTTTTTCTCCCACATCGAACGTATGCCGGAACGTTACTACCCAAAGAACCCGCGCGCGGAGATGGCCCCGACGCAACCTGCGCGTGACGAGCAAGAACTGTGATAGCTCTGGCTATCAACACCCTGAAAACAACCGGGTGGCCTCACCTGTTAGACTGCACGTCTGAATTTATCGTCACCAAAGCCAAAACTGCTTTACGTTTACGTAAACTTTATCTAATCTTACCCTAAAAAGGTAAACATCATGTCGTCGACCAAAAAAACTTACAGCATTAGCGAGCTGTCCCGCGAGTTTGATGTCACTACGCGAAGCATGCGCTTTTACGAAGATCAGGGGCTATTAAAACCTGACCGCAAAGGCCAGACCCGGATTTTCAGCTCCAAAGACCGGGTACGCCTGAAGCTCATTCTTCGCGGTAAACGCATGGGGTTTTCACTGGCGGAGACCAAGGAACTGTTCGACCTCTGGGACGAAACCCTCAGTGGAAACGAAAAGCAGCTGTATCTGATGCTGGAAACCCTGGCCAGAAAACGGGCCCAACTGGAACAGCAGAAGAAGGACATCGCGATGGCGGAGATCGAAATGGATACCGCCGAGGCACGGTGCCGCGAAGCGCTGAAAGAATTGGAAAAGAAAAAGCAGAAAGCCAAATCAACTGAAGAATCTCCAAGCTGATCACGCAAGGGCCGGACTACAAACACCAGCATTCGCCCGGGCCTTCAATTAACACCGACATATCGCACAAGAAGGTAAGCATCATGATTTCACAATATTCAGAGTTCAACTTCGGCCTGGGCGAGACCATCGACATGCTGCGGGAGCAGATCAACGGTTTCGCCGCCAGCGAAATTGCGCCGCGGGCAGCCGACATCGACCAGGACAACTTGTTCCCTGAAGACCTGTGGAAGAAACTGGGCAATATGGGCTTGCTGGGCATCACCGCAGACGAAGCCTATGGCGGCTCCGGCATGGGCTACCTGGCCCACGTCATCGCCATGGAAGAAATCAGCCGCGCGTCTGCCTCTGTGGGCCTGTCCTACGGCGCCCACTCCAACCTGTGTGTTAACCAGATTCACAATAACGGCACCGAAGAACAAAAGCAGAAATACCTGCCCAAACTGATCAACGGTGAACATATTGGCGCGCTGGCCATGTCCGAGCCCAATGCCGGCTCTGATGTGGTGTCCATGAAACTGTCCGCCAAAGATGCTGGCGACCACTACGTCCTGAATGGCAGCAAGATGTGGATCACCAACGGCCCCGACGCCAGCGTCTATGTCATTTACGCCAAAACCGACCCCCAGGCCGGGCCTCGCGGCATCACCGCATTCATCGTCGAGCGCGGTTCCCCGGGTTTCACCCAGGCCCAGAAACTCGACAAACTCGGCATGCGCGGCTCCAACACCTGTGAGTTGGTATTCCAGGATTGCAAAGTACCCAAAGAGAACATCCTGGGCGAACTCGGCGGCGGCGCTAAAGTTTTGATGAGCGGCCTCGACTACGAGCGCCTGGTACTCGCAGGAGGCCCACTAGGTATCATGCAGGCGGCGCTCGACGTCACCGTCCCCTACATCCGCGAGCGCAAACAGTTCGGCCAGGCCATCGGTGAATTCGAGCTGGTGCAGGGCAAAGTGGCGGACATGTACACCCTGATGAACACCGCCAAATCCTACGTCTATATGGTCGCCATGGCGGCTGATCGCGGTGAAACCACCCGTAAAGACGCCGCTGGCGCCATCCTCTATTCTGCCGAGATGGCCACAAAACTGGCCCTCGACGCTATCCAACTGCTGGGCGGAAACGGTTATATCAACGAATACCCGACAGGCCGCCTGCTGCGGGACGCAAAACTGTACGAGATCGGCGCCGGTACATCCGAAATTCGTCGGATGCTGATCGGTCGGGAACTGTATCTGAACAAGTAACCCGCTATTCGAATTACGGTGTTGCGGATGCTCGCACCCAAAGTATGACGAGGGGGTGGTGGGGCAGCTTTCCGGGAATCTCGAAGGCGAGGGACGGCCTGAGAGAAGCGCACATGGATGTGCTCGTAGCGGTTCCCGGAAAGCTGTCCCACCATCGCCGACGCCACCAGTATCAGGAAGCCAGAGCCATGACGGTACTACAGAGCAAAATCAACCCCAGATCTGACGAATTCCAGGCCAACCGCGACTCCATGGCCGCCACCGTGGCGGACCTACAGGACAAAGTCGCCGTCATTCAAAACGGTGGCGGCCCGGCTTATCAGGAGCGCCATCTCTCCCGGGGCAAACTGCTACCCCGGGAACGTATCAACCGGCTGCTGGACGAAGGCTCACCTTTTCTGGAGCTGTCCCAACTGGCCGCCTACAACGTTTACGATGAAGACGTTCCGGCCGCAGGCCTGATTACCGGAATAGGTCGGGTGTCCGGCACCGAATGCATGATCATCGCCAACGACGCCACCGTAAAAGGCGGCAGTTACTACCCGTTGACGGTCAAGAAACACCTCCGGGCTCAGGAAATCGCCCTGGACAATCGCCTGCCCTGCATTTACCTGGTGGACTCCGGCGGTGCCAACCTGCCCCGTCAGGATGAAGTCTTTCCGGACCGGGACCACTTCGGCCGTATCTTCTACAACCAGGCCCGGATGTCTGCCGACGACATTCCCCAGATTGCCGTCGTCATGGGGCTCTGCACCGCCGGGGGCGCGTATGTGCCCGCCATGTCGGACGAGTCCATCATCGTAAAAGAACAGGGCACCATCTTCCTGGCCGGGCCGCCGCTGGTAAAAGCCGCCACTGGTGAAGTGGTCAGTGCAGAAGATCTGGGCGGTGCCGATGTGCACTGCAAGATTTCCGGCGTAGCCGACCATTACGCCGAAAACGACCAGCATGCCCTTGAAATAGCCCGGCGCTGCATCGTCAACCTCAACCGTCGCAAACCGGCTGACATCACCGTGCAGCAGCCCAGGAGCCCACTTTACAGTGCCGATGAAATTTACGGCATTGTCGGCACCGACCTGCGCAAGCAGTTCGACGTGCGAGACGTCATTGCCCGCATTGTGGACGGCTCAGTGTTTGACGAATTCAAACGCCTTTACGGCCAGACCCTGGTCACCGGCTTTGCCCATATCCATGGCTACCCGGTGGGTATTGTTGCCAACAACGGCATCCTGTTCGGTGAGTCCGCCCAGAAAGGCGCCCACTTCGTGGAGCTGTGCTGTCAGCGGCAGATTCCGCTGTTGTTCCTGCAGAACATCACCGGCTTCATGGTCGGTCGCAAATACGAGTCGGAAGGCATCGCCAAACACGGTGCCAAGATGGTCATGGCGGTGGCCTGCGCCAATGTGCCCAAGATCACTGTACTGATCGGTGGCAGCTTTGGTGCCGGCAACTACGGCATGTGTGGCCGCGCCTACAGCCCGGATTTCCTGTGGATGTGGCCCAACGCGCGTATTTCCGTGATGGGTGGCGAACAGGCGGCTGGCGTACTTGCCACCGTACGGCGTGAAAGCATGGAACGTAACGGCAAAGAGTGGAGCGAAGAAGACGAAGCCGCCTTCCGCCAGCCCATCGTCGATACCTACGAAGAGCAGGGCCATCCCTACTATGCCAGTGCGCGACTCTGGGACGACGGCGTTATCGACCCGGCCCAGACCCGGGAAGTAGTAGCCCTGAGCCTGTCCGCCACCCTTAACCGACCGGCCAAGCCGACACGCTTCGGCGTGTTCCGGATGTAAACGGGGAGACATGTGATGACTGAGATGACAACCAACGAAGCTACACCAGATTCACAATCGGCCGTGCTGATTAACCGGCGCGCCGAAGGTGTGACTGAAGTCGTGCTGAACCGCCCGGACAAACGCAACGCTTTCGACGACGTCATTATCCAGGCGTTGATTCAAGCGCTGGAAAAAGTCGATCGGGATGCCGACACCCAGATCGTCATCCTGCGCTCCGAAGGCAAGCATTTCTCCGCCGGTGCCGATCTTGGCTGGATGCGACGCATGGCAGACAACAGCCACGCCGACAATCTCGCCGATGCTCGCCAGCTTGCGCGCCTGCTGCAACGCCTGAACAACATGAGCAAACCCACCATCGGACTGGTTCAGGGTGCAGCCTACGGCGGCGCCGTCGGGCTCGCAGCCTGCTGCGATATCGTGATCGCCACCGAGCAGGCGCGGTTCTGCCTCAGCGAAGTCAAACTTGGTCTGATTCCCGCTGTCATCAGCCCCTATGTTGTTCGGGCCATTGGCGAGCGTCAGGCCCGTCGTTACTTTATTTCAGCAGAAGTTTTTGATGCCGGCCAGGCGCAGGAATTTGGTCTGGTTCATATGGTTGAAGACACCGACGAAGCCATGCAAAGCCGCTGCGATGAGCTACTGTCGCAACTGGCCCAGAACGGGCCGGAGGCCATGCGCGCCGCCAAGGACCTCGTGTTCGCGGTCAGCCACAAAGCCATTGATGCAGATGTCATTGAAGACACCGCTCGGCGCATTGCCGATATTCGCGTAGGTAAAGAGGGCCAGGAAGGCCTCAGTGCTTTTCTGAACAAACGCCGCGCCAGCTGGATTCCGGAGACCGACAGCCAGGGCTCCCAGGAGAATAAATAACATGTTCAGCAAAATCCTGATCGCCAACCGGGGCGAAATCGCTTGCCGGATTATCCAGACCGCCCACCGCATGGGCATTCGCTGTGTCGCCGTTTATTCCGATGCCGACCACGATGCCCGCCATGTCGCCATGGCCGACGAAGCGTTCCGGATCGGGCCGGCCCCCAGCAGTGAAAGCTACCTGCGGGCGGATAAAATCATCGAGATCGCATTGGCCAGCGGTGCCCAGGCCATTCATCCGGGCTACGGTTTTCTGTCGGAGAACACAGACTTCGCCAAGGCCTGTGAATCCAACGACCTGGTTTTCATTGGCCCACCCGCCTCCGCCATTGCGGCCATGGGTTCGAAATCCGCTGCCAAGGCCATCATGTCCGAAGCCGGGGTGCCTCTGGTGCCCGGTTATCATGAAGCCGACCAGTCACCGGACAAGCTCCGGGAGGAAGCCGAGAAATGCGGCTATCCCCTGCTGCTCAAAGCCGTGGCCGGTGGTGGTGGTAAAGGCATGCGGGTGGTGAACAACTCGGGCGAATTTGACGACGCCCTGGCCGCTGCCAAGCGCGAAGCCAAGAACGCCTTCGGCAATCCGGATATGCTGATCGAGCGCTACCTGACCCAGCCCCGGCACGTGGAAATCCAGGTGTTCTGTGACCAGCATGGCAACGCCGTTTATCTGGCTGAGCGTGACTGCTCTGTCCAGCGCCGTCATCAGAAAGTACTGGAAGAGGCCCCTGCCCCGGGCTTGTCCGACTCTACCCGCAAAGCCATGGGCGAAGCCGCCGTCAAAGCTGCCCAGGCCATCGACTATGTCGGCGCCGGCACCGTTGAGTTTCTCTACGATGTAGACGAGTCCTTCTTCTTTATGGAGATGAACACCCGCCTGCAGGTAGAGCATCCGGTGACCGAAATGGTAACCGGACAGGATCTGGTGGAATGGCAATTACGGGTTGCCGATGGCGAGCCCCTGCCGCTTGAACAATCGCAGATCCGCATTCGCGGCCATGCCCTGGAAGCCCGTATTTATGCAGAAGACCCGGACCAGGATTTCCTGCCCGCCACCGGCATACTGCGCTACCTGAATACCCCCGATGAAAGCGGCCATGTGCGCGTGGATACCGGCGTCGTAGAGGGTGACGAAGTCAGCGTTCACTACGACCCGATGATCGCCAAACTGATCGTATGGGATGAGAACCGCGAGCAAGCCATTAACCGGCTGGTGCAGGCCCTTGAGCACTACCGTATTGCAGGCGTCAAAACCAACATCCGCTTCCTGCATGCTCTGGCCGACGCCCAGCCGTTTCGCGAAGCGGATCTGAACACCGGGTTTATCGAAAACCATCACGACCTGCTGTTCCCGAAATCCAGACTCGACATCCACAAAGCCCTGGTGCTGGCTGCTGGCTTTATACTGCAGCAGCGCAAAGCCGGAGCGCGGCAATGCGCCGATGTCTGGTCGCCCTTCGCCCGTCAGAACAGCTGGCGCATGAATTCCGAGTACGCCCAGCCCTTGCGCCTTCAGGTGGGTGAAGACCTGCACGAGCTCAAGATTCTGGAACGGGACGAGAACTTCCAGGTGTTTGTTGGCGGCAGCGTGTATCACCTCAACGCCCGGCTCGATGACGATTACCTGCAAGCCGTCATCAATGGCCATCGGCTGAGCGTGCACGGCAATCTCCA
>NZ_JBBEBW010000016.1:0-109513 GCF_040882185.1 Marinobacter sp.
GACTGTCCAGTAAGGCGTTGCAGGCGTTCAAGCGGAGAATCAGGCAACTGACCCGCCGCAATGGAGGGCGCAGTGTTGAGCAGGTGGTAGAGAAACTCCGGCGCTATCTGTTGGGATGGAAGAGCTACTTCAGGCTGGCGCAAACGCCACGCATCTGGCGGTCGCTGGATGAGTGGATACGTCGTCGCTTAAGAGCCCTTCGCCTCAAGCAGTGGCGGCGGGGCAAGACGATTTACCGGGAACTGTTGCGCCTTGGCGCGAGCCCCTGGGTTGCGGAATCGGTGGCGGCTCTGAGCCGCCGCTGGTGGCATAATAGTCGGTCTGCCATCCACAATGTGCTGACGATTGCCTACTTTGATCGGTTGGGGGTGCCGCGTCTCTCATGACCTCAACTTCTCGAACCGCCCGGTGCGGACCCGCTTGCCGGGTGGTGTGGGAGGGGCGGAGCCTTATGGCTCCCCCCTATCCCGATTCTTCAGTATGTCTTTCTACGCATTTTTCATCGCGAATTTTATTATATAATTAAACATATTATATTTTTACATACGATGGTGACCATGAATACTCAAGCCATTGATCTCCAGCTATTGGAACAGGCGGCAGCACAGGCAAGCAGCTTTCTGAGATCCCTTGCCAATCAGGACCGTCTGCTTCTGCTCTGCCAGCTCAGCCAAGGCGAGCTAAGCGTTGCAGAACTCGCCGATGCAACCGGCATCAAGCAGCCGTCGCTTTCTCAACAACTGGGTGTCTTGCGGCGGCAACGGCTTATTGCGCCTCGCAAAGATGGCAAAAGCGTTTTTTACCAAATATCCGAGCCGAATGTGCTGGTCATTCTTCAACAGCTTTACGATATGTTTTGTCCTGAAGGAGAACACCGAAAATGATTAATGTGGACTGGCAAGCCTTTACACCCTGGAGTGCATTGGGGGGTGGCGCACTAATTGGTCTTGCGGCAGCAGGCTTCGTGTTGTTGAGTGGCAGAATCGCCGGCATCAGCGGCATTCTGGGCGGCCTTTTGAGTGGTCCCAAATCAGACCAATCCTGGCGAATAGCCTTCCTGGTCGGCATGGTCATTTCGCCTCTGATTTCGTGGGCCCTGTTTCGCTTACCGGCGATCGAAATCAACGCCGGATTACCCACAATCGTCATTGCAGGTTTTCTGGTGGGCGTGGGTACCCGGTATGGCTCTGGGTGCACAAGCGGTCATGGGGTCTGTGGGCTATCACGTTTGTCCCCAAGGTCGCTGGTAGCCACCATCACCTTTATGGTCGCCGGATTTGTCACGGTTTATCTGATACGTCATGGGTTGGGAGATTGATGCTGTGAAAGACACCTTCGTTTCGTTCATGGTGGGGTTGCTATTCGGTTTGGGCTTGCTGCTATCGGGCATGGCTAATCCCGAAAAAGTACTTGGGTTCCTGGATCTGGCCGGTGCGTGGGACCCCTCACTTGCACTGGTGATGACCGGAGCAGTTGCCGTAGGCCTTGTCGCCTTTACCATTGCAGGCAGGTGGAGATACTCAATGCTGGGAAACGAAATGAAACTGCCTTCCAACCGGGAAATCGACAAGCGTCTTGTTATTGGTAGCCTGACTTTCGGCGCTGGCTGGGGAATGGCGGGTTTCTGCCCGGGCCCGGCGCTGGTGGCGTCGGGGGCTGGCGAAACCAAAGCTGTTGTTTTTGTGGCCGCCATGATTGCTGGCATGGCAGCCTTTGAATTCATCGAACGTGCCCGGAAACGGGCTTGAGGTAAAGTCACCATGAAACCGAACGTTACTCACTTCTTTGATCAGAAAACCAACACCTACAGCTATGTGGTGAAAGATCCGACCTCCCGGGCATGCGCTATTATCGACTCTGTGCTGGATTTTGATTACGCCGCTGGCAGGACCAGCACTCAGTCAGCCGACGCCCTTATTGAGTTCGTGAAACGGGAGCAACTTTCAGTTGACTGGATTCTCGAAACCCATGTTCACGCTGACCACCTCTCCGCTGCCGTTTATATCCATGATCAGTTGGGGGGCCACACTGGTATCGGTGCAAATATCAAATTGGTTCAGGAAATCTTCGATAAAGCCTTCAACGCGGGTGAGGAGTTTGAGCGCGACGGTAGTCAATTCGACACTCTGTTCTCAGATGGCGGTGAGTTTTCCATCGGCAACCTTACCTGTCGTGTCATGCACACACCGGGGCATACCCCTGCCTGTTTGACCTATCTTATTGGCGACGCGGCATTTGTGGGTGATACCCTTTTCATGCCGGATTACGGTACTGCCCGCTGTGATTTTCCCGGCGGTGACGCTCGTACGCTGTACCGCTCGATCCAGAAATTACTGGCATTACACTCGGAAACCCGGGTTTTTCTCTGTCATGATTACCAGGCTCCGGGCCGAGATTATTTTCAGAATGAAACGACGATTGCGGAGCAGCGCAAACACAACGTTCACGTACACGAGGGCATCAGTGAGGACGAATTCGTCAAAATGCGCACGGAACGAGATGCCACCCTTGGGATGCCCAGATTGATTATTCCTTCGGTGCAGGTAAACATGCGGGCTGGCCACTTCCCGCCAGCGGAGGAAAATGGGCAGCAGTACCTCAAGGTTCCCCTGAACCTGTTTTAGACTTCATACACGCAACCGGAGACGTACACCGATGAACATAAAAAAACTGGACGACAACCTATCAGTCTCTCCCCAGTTGACTGTCTCAGATGTAGAAGACGCTGCCAGCCTTGGCTTCAAAACGCTGGTGGCGAATCGCCCGGACGCCGAGGAACCCGGGCAGCCTTCCATGTCTGACATCGAAGCAGCCGCCCGGGAAAATGGCTTGGACTGGGTTTACCTGCCGGTTCAGTCAGGCAACATTCTCGACAGCGACGTGGATGACTTTGTTCCCATGCTTGAGACTGCGCAGAAGCCCATCCTCGCGTTCTGTCGCTCCGGTTTGCGCTGTACGGTGCTTTGGGCACTCAGCAATGCTCGCTTCATCCCTGCGGACCCTCTGATAAACCGGGCGCGTGAGGCGGGCTATGACCTTGGACCACTCAGGCCACGCCTGATTCAGCAAGCCTCCAAAGGCGCCTGATAGATGAGGCGGCGACTACTGGGCTATTTCCCTTGTATTAACTGGTCGCGCAGTTACAACCGAAAGCTGCTGGCGAGCGATGCATCAGCTGCCATCATCGTCACCATTCTGGTTATTCCCCAGTCCCTGGCATTCGCCCTGTTAGCAGGGCTGCCCCCGGAAGCAGGCCTCTACGCAAGCATATTGCCTGCCGTCGCCTATGCGGTCTTTGGTACCGGTAATACTCTGGCGGTGGGGCCGGTTGCACTGATTTCCCTGATGAGTGCAGCGGCCGTTGGCGATATTGCTGAGGCAGGCACTGCGGGTTACGCGGTGGCCTCAGTGGCCTTGGCGCTGATTTCCGGTCTTATGCTCTTGATCATGGGTTTGCTTCGATTAGGGTTCTTGTCAAACTTCATCAGCCACCCGGTCATTTCCGGCTTTATAACAGCCTCTGGCTTGCTGATTGCGGCCAGTCAGCTCAGACACATTTTTGGCACCGACATATCCGGCGATAATCTCATCGAACTGGCACATTCATTCTGGTTATCCGCCGGGGCTGTTAACGCCCCTACCCTGATGGTCGGTCTGATTGCCCTGATATTTCTTTACACCGTGCGGAACCACCTCGCCATTGGCCTTTCCAGGCTGGGCATTGATGCACGGATTTCCGGCATGCTTGTAAGGTCAGGCCCAATCATTGCGGTCGTCGTAGCGACAGGCCTGGTTGCAACAATAGGCCTGGAAAAACAGGGTGTGTCGGTGGTCGGTGAGGTACCGTCAGGCCTGCCAGCGTTGGGTCTGCCGGGCGGGTCGCTCGCGTTGTTTCAGGCTTTACTGGTACCTGCATTCCTGATCAGTATTGTGACGTTCGTGGAGTCAGTGTCGCTGGCCCATAAACTGGCGGCACGGCGCAAGGAAAGAATCAATCCAGATCAGGAGCTGCTCGGGCTCGGCGCAGCCAACATCGCCTCTGCCCTGTCCGGCGGGTTTGCCGTCGCTGGCGGTTTTTCACGCTCTATCGTCAATTTTGATGCAGGCGCCCGCACTCCGGCCGCAGGAGCACTAACGGCCCTCTGTATTGGCCTGGTGACGATCTTTTTTACCTCATTATTCTATTATCTGCCTCACGCCATACTCGGCGCGACTGTGATCATTGCCGTTCTCACCCTGGTAGATATCCGCTCAATCAGACAGACCTGGCAATATTCAAAGCACGACGGAGCAGCGCTGCTAAGCACCCTTATTATTACTCTGTTGGTTGGAGTAACCGCTGGCATTCTGACCGGCATTGCACTATCGCTGATACTCTACCTCTGGCGTACCAGTCGACCTCACAGCGCGCTGGTGGGCAGGATTTACGGCAGTGAACACTTTCGAAATATCCATCGCTACAAAACCGAGACCGACCCACACCTGATGATTCTCCGGGTAGACGAGAGCCTTTATTTTGCCAATGCCCGCTACCTCGAAGACCGCATCTATACGTTAATCGTTGAACAGCCGCAGCTGACGGATTTTGTCTTGATGTGCCCAGCCGTCAACTATATTGACGCATCGGCACTCGAAAGCCTCGAAGCTATTAACGGCCGACTGAAAGATGCCGACATCCGGCTGCACCTGTCCGAAGTCAAAGGACCTGTGATGGACAAACTGGATAAAAGCACGTTTCTGAAGGCCCTGACCGGTGAAGTGTTTCTGAGTACCTATCGAGCGTGGTGTAAATTACACATTGCCGAAACAGACAACCCGGAAACAGAGACGGAGGTGAAAACCCCGACTTGATAGGCGTTTTGAACGAAGTCGACTCATCCCGCTTCGCATCTGCGTCGTAGAAGCTGAGCGCTAGTTTCAAATTTTTACAGCCACTTTTTTACAAATCTTAGGTGACATCAGGACATGCAATACAAAGGTGAGAACGGTTTTCGTCACAACCAGACCGAAAAACTCGGCGTTCTGGTGACCAACCTGGGTACTCCGGATGCCCCCACTGCGCCCGCGTTGAGGCGCTATCTTGGCGAATTTCTCGCAGATCCCAGGGTTGTCGAGGTTCCCAGGCTGCTTTGGTGGCTCATTCTCCATGGTGTGATCCTGAGGATTCGGCCGTCACGCTCCGCAAAGGCTTATAGCAAAGTGTGGGAACAGCAAGGATCTCCCCTGCTGACCCACACCGCTAATCAATGCGAAGAAATCCGTAAGAGTCTGCATGCCAAATACGGGCAAAACATCGTGGTTGCGTTTGCGATGCGTTACGGAAACCCATCCATTACCAGCGTGCTGGATGAATTGCAGAGTCAGGGCGTTCGACAGTTACTCGTATTGCCCTTGTACCCGCAGTATTCCGCTTCCACGTCGGCTTCAACATTTGACGCCCTAGCCAGCGATTTCGCCAAACGGCGCTGGCTACCGGATTTCCGCTTTGTCAGTCATTACCCGGATTACCCGCCTTACATTGAAGCCATGGCCCGGCATATCGAGGACTACTGGAGCAATAACGGGCGCCATGAAAAACTTATCCTTTCATACCACGGCGTACCCCTGAAATACCTGACGCGGGGCGATCCCTACCACTGCGAATGCCACAAAACCTCACGGTTGCTTGCCGAGCGGCTAGGCCTGACCAAAGATCAGTACATGACGACCTTTCAGTCCCGTTTTGGCCGGGAAGAGTGGTTGCAGCCCTACACGGACAAAACTCTCCAGAGCCTTCCCGAACAGGGCGTGGCGTCCATAGACGTATTCTGCCCTGGCTTTTCCTCCGACTGCCTGGAAACCATTGAGGAAATCGACGAAGAAAACCGTGACTATTTCATGGCAGCCGGAGGCAAGGCGTTTAACTACATACCGGCGCTGAACGCGACCCCTGGTCATATCGAGGCGTTGGTCTCGCTGATCGAAGAGAACTTGCAGGGGTGGACAGTGCCGAGCAATGATCCGGAGATACTGGCAGCCCGTGCTGAACGCGCTAAATCGTTAGGATCAGAGGTTTAAGGGGAATATGGAGAATCTGAGGGGTTGTTCATAACGGATGCTGGAATGAGGGTTTAAAAATGGCGGTGGGCCAGACCGGCAAAACCGTACATAACCATATGTTTTAAAAGGTATTTTTATTTGTAACTCTTTGCCCTGGCTGAAAAACCTATCAACCCTTGTAACTTCCCTGAACATGCTGTAATTTCCAATTATACCCTTTTTTGATAGGTAGGTAGTTAGGTTCGTAAATCGACTACGCAGGGAAAATGATCAAAAGTGACCCTTTTCAAATTGAAGCCATTTACCCCGCCACCTACCTTTCAAAAACGACGATCGCACAGGATTTTCTACCGGTTGTAATCCCGGTTTGGAATCCGCAAAAGGGATTGATTGGAGACAGCGACCATGCCAAAGAAAGCGCGAGAACTGAGCGCCACCGAAGTCAGGAGACTGACACACGCAGTCAGCAAAACGACCGGCAAAGAGTACAACGGATTGCACCCCGTAGGCGGTGTGTCTGGTCTGCTGCTGCAAGTTACCCCCAGCGGGGCAAAGTCCTGGATCTATCGAACCACTGTAGCGGGCAAACGCCGAAACATTGGTGTAGGTGGCTTTCCTGATGTGACGTTGACTCAGGCCCGCGAGAAGGCGCGAGAGCTGCGCGACAAGATCGCGGATGGCATAGACCCTGTGGCCGACAGGCAGGCCACTAAACGCGCCCTGATGGCCGCCAGATTGAGCACTGTCACCTTTGCCGATGCAATGGCCGACTATATCAAGATGAAGTCCAAAGAGTTCAGGAACCCGCGACAGGAACAACAGTGGACTAACAGCTTGACCACTTATGCTTTACCGCATATCGGCAAAGTGCCCGTTCGGGAAATCGAGCTAACGCATATTAAAGCGGTATTAGATCCCATCTGGCAGGAAAAAACCGAAACCGCCAACCGTGTCAGGGCTCGGATGGAGAACATACTGGGCTGGTGTGCTATCCACGGCTACCGCTCCAATGATAACCCGGCCAAGTGGCAAGGCTACCTAGATGAGATCTACCCCTCACCGGAGAAAATAAAGAAGAAAGGTCACTATGCAGCTTTGTCTGTGGACGAAATGCCGAAGTTTATGAAGGCATTGAAAAAGCGCACCGGAACCGCAGCCCAAGCGCTGGAATTTCTCATCCTGACTGCCGCCCGCACCAATGAGGTTATTGGAGACAAGCGGATCAGGAAAGCTGGCGTCACCTGGCAGGAAATCGACCTCAAACGGAAAGTCTGGACAGTGCCCGCTGATCGCATGAAGTCAGGAAAGGAACACCGTGTACCGCTTACTAATGCCGCCGTGGATCTGCTCAAGGGCATGGGAGAAGGCGCACCGGATCAACTGATATTCCCAGGCCCGAAAGGTGACCTTCCATCTAATAACTTCCTTTCTGCCCTGCTCAAGCGGATGGATCAGCCGATTACCGCGCACGGCTTCCGCTCCACCTTTAAGGATTGGGCACGAGAGTATACAGCCTACGCTGACGAGGTTTCAGAGCTGGCCCTGGCCCATATCAATAGTGACGCCACACGTGCCGCCTACGCCCGCTCAGAGCTGATAGACAAGCGCCGGCAGCTGATGGGCGACTGGGAGCAGTATTGCAATCATGGCAAGGCCCAGAAGGCAGGGAATGTGCTTTCTATAGGTGGGGGTGTCGCGTGATAAGGGTCTGCGATCCCACGGGACTGCCGACGGTGAGGCTTCGCGGAGCTGGATACATAAACCTTGATAGATGGCTTCAGAAGCGACTCCCAATCCTAGATTTGCGGTGCTTCTTGGAAGAGTGCCTCTCAATGGATGCCAACAGGTTTAGGCATCCGAGTGATAGCTTTAGGGAAGTTGCATTCATGGAAGGACTAAAAAATGCTTGCTATGGCGACAATCGGGACTTGAGTTGCTTTCTAAGCACCGACTGGTTCCTCAGCCTGACCCATCCTAAGCGGGAGGTGCTGGCGGCAATATTCCACAGTCCACAAAAACCCTACGTAACGCGAATGAGAAAGCGGATGTTGCTGGATTCTTTTGCGCAACAAGTCGCAAGCATTCAAATATGGTCTGGCCAATCCAAAACCCAGGCTATAAAAACGGCAATTGAGAACCACTTGAAAGGCGCACTTGTCGCAAATGGCGCGACCCTATCCGACCTAGAGACTTTCGACCAGTACATAAGCAAGTCTGAAAGTCTGAAGACTAGCGTTTTCCGCGCAATTGGCAAGGGCGGTGAAAGTTACGACCTGTATTGTGCCGTCTTAGCCAAGGAGCGGTTCAACTTCATTTTCGGCTGATAACTTTTTCCGAATTTTTGTTTCTATCTGTCTGTAGCCGCATGTGAAAAATGGGTTGTGTCATCCGAGAATATCGAGGCACATCCAAATGCAATACCTTTCTGACAAGCATATCTCTGAACGTTATGAAGTCAGCCGCCAAACTGTCTGGCGCTGGGTCCGAGAAGGCAAATTCCCCGCACCTCTGAAATTAGGCCCCAACTGCACCCGATGGAAACTTTCGGATGTTGAAGCTTGGGAAGCCAGCAAGGAGGTGGCCGCATGATGCTGCGCTCTCCTGGCGTTTTCGTCCGCAATGAAGAAAACCTTTTTGCCCTCTCCAATATCCACCACCTTACCGGCGTGCCTGCTCACGAGATTGTTGACGCAATCGTGAAAAGCAAGCTGGCAATAGAGCAGGTAAATGGCTGCAAATGCGTTCGAGAGTCTGAGTTAAACCGTTACTTGGATGGGAGGTCAGCGAATGGTAGATGAAAGGAAAGCCCCCGGCAGCGGGCAACTGACCGAGGGCGTAAAGCAGAACCAATCACCTGAAGTATCGCACGAGGAACGCATTTCAGACCACCCTTACGTTATCCGCAAAGAGCTCAGCGAATCCCAGCTATCCGGGCTTGGATGCTACATAGAAAACACCAGCATAGGCCACTACCAAGGCCCTGCCCTTTTCCGCCCCCTCTTTGATTCCGAAGGACAACCGGCAGGCGCAGAACGGATTCTCCCCGAGAAAATAGCCTTCCGACCCGATGACAAGCCCAACGATAAGTTTGTCAGCAAGGGATCAGTAGTATCGGGTACCTTCACCCCAATCGGCTTTACGGTATCGAGCCTCGACAGCCTGGAGCGCCTTGTTATTTGTAACGGCCTGGCAGAAGGCTGCCGTCTCCATGAGGCTCTGATGCTGCCCGTTGCTTGTGGTGTCGGTGATGGAAGTATTAAGAGCATTGCAACCGTGATCTCTGAAAAGCACCCACATATAAGGCTGGTGGCTGCCGTCGATAACGATGAATCTGGGATCAGGGCTGGCAAGGAATCAGGGCTCAATTACAGCCACCCCCAAACCGCCAAAGACTGGAGCGACGTTTACCAGCAATCGGGATCTGATGGCGTACTTGCGGAATACCAGGAAGGTTTGATAGCGCCCGAGCGCGGCCCCTTTGATTTAAGTCGGGCGTCCGTAATAGACCTGCTGGACTCCTCACCTCCTCCGAGAGAGTGGCTTGTAAGGGATAGGCTTCCGCTCTGGATTGTCGGGATTCTGGCGGCAGCTGGCGGCACCGGTAAGAGCATGGCAACGCTTCAACTTGCGGTTAGTGTCTGCACAGGGCTGGAATGGCTGGAACACGCCATAGAAACCCAGGGATCGGTTTTGATACTCAGCGCAGAGGATGACAGGGAGGAAGTACACCGCCGCCTGGCTGCCGTCATAAGCCATTATGCCGAAATGGTAGACCCTATCGACCGGGCAGCATTCCGCCCATACCTGAACCTCATCAAGAGGCGCCTTTTTATATTCGACCGTGTAGGGGATGACAACCGGCTGACCGCAAAGGTTGACCGAGAGACACGCCGCACCGCCCTTGCTCAGTCAATCATTGGCGCAGCGAACCAGATCAGTAATTGTGTGCTGATTGTCCTGGATCCGCTGTCACGGTTTGACGGAGGCGACCCCAACGACAACTCAGACGGAACCCGATTAATTGAAGCTGCCGAGTCCATACGCCGCGAGACAGGCGCTACGGTTCTGCTGCCTCACCATGTCAGCAAAGCCGGAATAAGGGACTCACAGAGCGGGCAGGAAGCCGTAAGGGGGGCGTCTGGCTTGGTAGACGGTGCGCGATGGGTTGGACTGCTTTCCACCATGAGAGCCGACGATGCCGAGAGCTATGGAATCGACCCCGACGACGCTGGACGCTATGTCAGATTTAGGACGCCAAAAAACAACTACGGACCACCTTGGGAAGGTGCATGGCTTGAGCGCCGTGCAGGCGGAATCCTGTCCATATCCGACCTGAAGCCCGAGAAGGAGGAAAAGCGGGCCCGTAAATCTGAGGTGGAATACCTCGAGTTGGTACGCCGGATCTCCGAGCTGATCGAGAAGAAAGGCCCCATGGCCAAACGCCGCATAGAGGATGAATACGGAGGCTCCACCAATATCCTGAAAGCAGGACAGAAGAAAGTCAGGAACACCATCACGCGTGCCATAGAGGAAGGTTTGCTGGTTCGCATGAAGCGATTTGACGGGCAAGAGAATATCGGTGTACCCGAGTTCAACCAGACTGAGCGGGCAGCATGAGCGGGCAACGGGCAACCGGGCAGGTTTGGGCGTTTGCCCGCCTGCCCGCCCTCATCCCTTGCAGCACAAGGCAACCCAGAGGGCAACGGGCACTTTTGAATTTTGCCCGCCACTACCTGAAACCCCTTGTGGCACTAGGCCGGGCAACGGGCAACGGGCACCCCCTAAAGGGGGACTGGGCTATTTGCCCGCCCCCAAGGTGCGGCGCCCATGCTGAGACACAGCGACTGGTTTGGGGAAGGAATGAAGGAAGATTCAGAGCCGCTGCGAAATTGGATTTTACAGGCCCCTACCCCCCTGAATATCGAGAGTTGGCGGTCATACCCACCGACAATAGCCCATACCATACAGTTAGTTGCTTCACATATACGAATCTACCTGTCATACTACCTATCATAAACAGCGCATTTACACGCAGATTGCAGGGTGAACATGAGCAGATTGCACGAACCTCCCCAGAAGTTTGCACAAGGTTGGCTAACCGAACTGGACGGGCGTACCGGCATTGCCCAAGTCATGCGCCAGCGCTATGAGGCGCTCACCAATGATCTAGGGGGAGTCAGTCAGCTCAGTTATGCCCAACGCTCTCTAGTGGAGCGCAGTCTGTGGTTGGAGTATTGGCTTTCACAGCAGGAACAGGCCCTGGCATCGGGGGCGGAGTTCGATGTCGGCAAATGGGTACAGGCAGCTAACAGCCTTCAAGGGATTCTGACCAAGCTGGGATTGCAGCGGGTGGCCCGTGAAGTCCCTGACCTGGCTGAGTACCTGAAAGCGAGATCTGAAAAATGATCACCATACGCGACCTGATGACGGACTCAGACCTGTTCGGTGAACAGTTCGGTGGTGAGTCCTTCGCTGCGTGGCGTGCCCTCCTTGCTGGCTTCTACGGCCTTGAACTTACCGATAACGAGTTACCCCACTGGCAAGCCCTAACGGACCGTCAGAGCGCCCCTGAAGCCGCACACGATGAACTATGGCTGGCCATTGGTCGCCGTGGTGGTAAGTCCAATATGGCCGCCCTGCTGGCCGTCTTTGAGGCTTGCTTTAATGACCACCGCCCGAACCTGGCACCCGGTGAAGTGGCAACCGTGATGGTGCTGGCTGCCGACCGTAAACAGGCCCGCTCTGTATTCCGCTACATATCCGGGCTGATGAACGCTAACCCCATGCTGGCCAGGCTGATCATTAAAGAATCCACCGAAACCCTGGAGCTTGCCAACCGTGCCGTAATCGAAGTGGGTACTGCATCGTTCCGGGCCACCCGTGGTTATACGTTCGCCGCTGTCATTGCCGATGAAATAGCCTTCTGGCGATCTGAGGATTCAGCTAACCCGGACTATGAGATCCTGAACGCAGTCCGCCCCGGTCTAGCCACACTGGATGGCCCCCTGATTGCTCTTTCCAGCCCTTACAGCCGCCGTGGTGCGCTTTGGGAAGCATACCGCCGCCACTACGGACAAGAGGGCGGCATTCTGGTTGCTCAGGCCCCGACCCTGACTATGAACCCGACGTTGCCGAGACGGCTGGTAGATCAAGCCCTTGCACGGGATCCCGCCGCCGCTTCTGCTGAATACCTGGCCCAGTTCCGAGACGACATAACCGGCTTTATCACCCGAGAGCTTGTTGACAGCAATGCCCGAACGCGTCCGCTCATTCTTCCGGCTGCCCATATCAACCACTACAGCGCCTTTGTGGATGTGGCCGGTGGTGGTGCTGATGAATACACCCTGGCCATCAGCCACAAGGAAGACGAACGAACCGTTATAGATGGGATTTGGGCTGAGCATGGTGACCCAGCGATCATTACTGCCAGCTATGCCCGCGTTATGCGCCAGTACGGGATCAGTCAATGTACCGGCGACCGTTACGCCGCTGAATGGCCCCGCCAGGAGTACAGGAAGCACGGCATCACCATGGAGAACAGTGAGCTAAACCGCTCTGAACTGTACCTGGAGCTAATGCCCATGCTGCAGACCGGATCAGTTGAACTTCCGCCCGACGAAAAAGCCCTGCTGCAACTGACCCTACTGGAACGCAGAACCGGGCGCAGTGGCCGGGACATTATCGACCATGCTCCACAAGGGCATGACGATAGAGCCAACGCCATTGCAGGAGCGGCACAACTGGCGATGGCAAAACGCTATAAAAGCGGCATGCGCCGGATCCCCGGCATGGCCTGAAGGAGAGAAACAGTGATCAGACGTTACCGGAAGCCCAAAGAGACACAGAGTGGAGTCCATCAGTTCTGCCAAAGCCTTAAAGCGGCTCAAGAGCAGGGCCCCAGGAAGGAAGAACCCCAGCCCACTAACCCAAAATCAGAGGGTGGCCGCCATGCTTCTGTTTGACCTACGTGAGCCCTTCACAGGCGTCGTGCATGAGACCGAACAGCACCCGCTGGTTGAAATCCGCAGTCTGTCAGACCGCGCCAAGGCGGTAATGATGATTTACAACCTGGATTTTACTCGAATCAGTTACAGCTTCCTGTCATTCGATCCCGACACCGGCATGACCGCGACCGTGGAAGCCCGGACGCCCGAAAGAGCCTATGAATTAGCCCAGGCGGAATACCAACGCGACATGGGCCCCACCAGGGCTGTGCAATAGGAGGCGCTTGTGCCTTATAAAAGCAGGTTAGAGATTGTAATCGACAGCAGCACCGGGGAGCGCAATCTCCGCCGGGTTCAAGGCGAGCTAGATCGCACAGAGCGCCAAGGGGTACAGTCGTTTAACAAGCTCCGCACGCTGGCCCTTGGATTCGCGGGGGCTCTCGGAACCATTGGAGCCTCCCGTGCCTTGGAGGGGGTTATCGAGGAGCAGGAGCTGTTGCAGCGCAACATGCTCAGAACCACCCAGCTTATAGAGACGACTGGCAGGGCGGCAGAAACCAGCGCCGAGCAACTCATGGAGCAAGCGCGGGGCATTGCCCGTGCAACCCTGCAATCCACTGAAGGCATCATGCAGGCACAACAAACCCTGCTGACCTTTCGCAACATTACCGGCGATACGTTCGACCTGGCCATTGACGGGGCTGTTGATCTCGCCTCATCGATGGGCACCGACCTTAACAGCGCTGTTTTACAGCTTGGCAAGGCCCTGGAAGATCCTGTAACCGGCATGACCGCCCTGACCCGCTCCGGCACCGTCTTTACGCAAGCGCAGAAAGACATGGTTAAGGAGATGGTGGAGACCAACCGCACCGCAGAAGCACAGGAGTTCATTCTAGGAGAGCTTGCAGCTCAATACGGGGGCACAGCAAGGGCTGAAGCTGAGGGGCTGGCAGGCGCCCAGGACACGCTAGGCCAATCCTTTCAGGAAGGCGGAATCGCCATTGCTGATTACCTGAAGTTGGGGGACAGGGCTTCCGGTTTCTATCTGAGCATTGCTGACGGGGTTGATTCGCTCACCGAGAGCTTAGAAGCGGGCGACCTTGACGGACACATAGAGAACATCACAACCGCCGCAGAAGCGCTGGCAATACTGGCGGCTGGCAGGCTGTCCGCCTCGTTGCTCACCTCCGCCGGATCGTTCGGCGCCGCACAACTCCAAGCTGTCCGCTATCAAGCGGCTCTGGCATCCATGGCTGGCGTATCCCGAACCGCAGCAGCCTCTCAGGCCGCGCTAGGGGTAGCCACACGCGGAGCCGCTGGAGCAATGGCCCTGCTAGGTGGTCCCGTTGGTGCTGCCGTTATTGCAGCTGGTGGAATCTACTATTTCCGGGAAGAGCTCGGGTTAACCTCCGCTGAAGCAATGACCGCAGCCGGTGCCGTGGATGAAGTCACCCAGGCCATGCAGGGGCTTAACCTGGAGGCGCAACGCGGCTTTGTTGAAGACCTGCAACGCCAATTCGCAACAGCGGAAACCGAAGCCGACCGCCTACGCGCCCAACTGGAAAGAATCGACCGCCCCGGTAATCGTGGCGGGGTATCCGGCCACATAATCAGCCAAATCAAGCACGACCTGGAAGAGGCTGAGATTGAGGCTGGCAACCTTGAGAAACAATTAGCGGCTGGCGTCGAGCAACTCGAAGGCTTTGAGGAAGCTCGCAAGAAGCGCAGCGTTGCCTCCACTGTTCCTTCCTTGCAAGAGCTCACAAGCAAGGCTTCAGGTAGCGCAAAGAAGCCGAGGGACCGCAGCAACCAAGTTCGCGGTGACTCTATTCTGGAAGGGCTGGAAGCCAGCGCGCGTGGCCAAGGCATACTTGACGCCCAACAGAAAGAATTCGAAGCGACCCGCAGGCACCTTGACCAGAAATACGCGATCGAGCAGGACTATCAGCAGCGAATGCAGGCGTTACGCGATGGTCAACGGCTGGGCCTGATCGAGAACGAAGACCAACTTAACGCTTTAATTATCGCCTCCACAGAAGAGCGAAATAGGCAACTTGCCCAAATTGAAAACGACAGGTTCAAGATGCTGACTGACAGCCAGCAGACTGCCATGGGCGCTATCGGAGATGCGCTAGGGAACTTCGCTGAGATAGCCAAGCAAGGCGGTGAGGACAGCTTTCAATCATACAAAAACCTCGCTACAGGGCAGGCATTAATCGCGACCGCTCTGGCTTTCACTAAAACGCTAGCCTCAGATATTCCATACCCGGCAAACATCATCGCCGCAGGCTCAATCGCAGCTCTCGGCGCTGTTCAGGTAGGCCAGATACAGAGTCAGCAATACGCTGGCCAGGCCCACGACGGATGGGACAACCTACCCAAGTCCGGCACCTACAACCTTGAGAAAGGCGAGCGGGTAATGAGCACTTCCCTGAACCGCGACATGACCCAATACCTTGAGCGCGAAAACAGCCGGCCATCGGGCGGCGGCGGTTCCGAGGTAACGAACGTGTTCCAAATCTCGCCGGGAATGACGGGCGCCATTAATGCTGAAATCCGAAAGGCGCTCCCCGCCATTGAGCAGATGGTCAAGCGCAGCGTGATCGAGGATGCAGGCAAAGGCGGGGCGATTTCCCGCGCAACCGGGAGACGCCGCTAATGGCGCCCCAGACATATCAAACACAACGTAGGAATATTTAACATGGCAACGATGACGCAATCAGAAAACGTGCAAGTGAAAGCTCAGGCAACACAGGCGGCTTTTGATCCACCTGAACACGGAGAAGGCCGCCCGTTCATTTCAGCGGGACAGTACAGACTCCATTACTCAGATCACAAATGGGACACCATTCTGGGGACCAGCATCCAGGTTGATGGCGGGCCCTGGCGCATTGGTGGAAGCCTGCGACCTGCGAGGGATATGCAGGACACTGCCCTGCTCGAATTCGACCGCGCCTCCAGCGCCATCGCGAAAGTTAAGGCAAACCCGGATCTTACTGTAGAGGCCAAATCCCGCCAGGCTCGGGAAGCAGTCGAAGGCTACTACACGGCGATTAACGGCATCGCCCAAAAGTTAGCCGAATCCATGGCCAGCCTTGCCGATGCAGCGCCTAGCGTGTTCTCCATGGTCAAGCCGCTGGAAAAAGATAATGTTGGTGCACACCTGATGGATCAGGAGCTCCGCCAGTATATCCGCTCAGCCGCGCCCAACGATCGACAGGCGGTTACTTTAGCCGCGGCAAGGGGTGATCAACCGGAACTGGTCAGCGCCATTCTAAGGGCTCCTGCCATCCTGTCAGGCATCTCTGAAAACGCTCGGGAATCCATGCGACGAGCCGGAATCATGGCCAACTACTCTAAAGAGCTTCGCGAGCTGAGGGCTGTGCTGATGATTCGCAATGACGTAGCGAGAACCGCCATTTCTGGCCTCCAGACTCTGGCTGCCATCCACCCGGGAGCAGCGGACATTAAGATTAAGGCTGGCTCCTGGAGAAGTGATGAGGGAACAGAGCGCCTGGCAGCCTGGCTTGACGAGTTCCGTGCACTGTCCGCCGCATGACCACGGCTGGACCGCACCAAATTGCGGGATTCTCCCGCATTAAGGTGTCGAGCCGAGGCGTAATGTATAGGGTCTAAGCGTTGGCTGGGCCCGTGATAGAACATTAGATCAAGTCAACGGGGATTACTCGTGAGTGCCCCAGGTCGTCAAAACCGCGAGAGCCTGCGCGCTTATTTTTGGGGATAAGCGGTGGCAGGCGAATTTAATCATCTCTACCGATAATCCCCACCTCATCGATCAAATTGACCGACCAACCTGCATGCAGGCTAGAACAGCACTTAATACCTACAATCGTAGGGATTTGATTCGTTCCTGTTTCCTGACCTGATTGCAGGCTAGAACTGGGCCAGGCTTAGTGGGCGGAAAACACGAAAGTTGATTCTGATAATTTCCCCTTGCACTCTTACGATTCACGTATTACTGTATTCATGTAATACAGCAAACAGGAATGTAAGATGAAAACAAAGACCGTAACTGTGCGGTTACCCATGCCAATCTTTGAAACTCTAGAAAAGGAGGTTAGAGGACGACGCCAGAAAACCGGAGAGGCAGCAACAAAAGCTGATGTTATTCGGGAGGCGTTAGAAGCTTATCTGAAGAAGTAACAAGTTCCCCGAACCTGCGCCAACAGGCCGGGGATTACATAGCGAAGTAAACGAGGAACCACACCATGCAACAGTCAAATTATAGCATTGCTACCACTGAGACCATAGCGAACGAGCCAGGACCGCTCAGAGGCGTCACGATGGACCCTGAAACACAGGAAGTCATATTAGCTGTCGGGAACAAAGTCTGGCGCGGTACCTACCGTGAGGCGCTAGATAACGAGTCCATAGCGGGCCGCCTTCGCCCGGAGACTAAAGCACACATGCAGTTAGCCGTCGAAGAGCAAGGCTGGGATCCTATCCCATCAGTGAGCGAGGCATCAAGAATCAACCTCACAGCAGACCAGCCCGAACAATACACTGCAGCCCTGGAGCGCGGAGAACGATGCTTGTATAAAAAGTTTGTCTGCGGCTTCGGTGTGAGCTTGCGTAAAGTGGGCCCTGTAGTCCCGAGCGCACCAACTAGCCGCCAGGAAGCCGAACAAATCTGTACTGCAATGCTTGGGCAGTTTCCAGATGCCAAAGTTTGCCAAGTAAGCATTACAGAAGACGGACTAGCTGAAACGCAATGCCCCTTACCTGGAGACTATTTTCACATTGAATATATCTGTGAGAGTCAGCCCGGAAAATGGGGGCTCAACACTGATTTAAGCCACCATACGTACCGTGATGCAGTAACGAGAATGGCCACCCTGAGAGAGAAGGGTTATCTCGGCGTTCAGCTCTTGCGCATTCGCGCCGATGAATAAAGTTCTGTGGGGAAGGTATTCCAATGACCGCTCCGTCATTTGATAGTGCAGCGGCGGCCCTACCTAAAGCCCTGGGTGCTAAATGTGGCGTTCTGACACAATTGAACGAAATCAAGAAGTTGAACACATCTGGAGGCGCTGCAAGAACAAAGGTTCAGGCGACTGGTTTTTACAAGTGACTCAGGATCACATGTAAGGGCTTCGGCCAGTGCCAATAGGTACTCATGGAGGAAGATGCAATAAGTGAGAAATCTGCACTTATTCAAAAGCAAAGCTACCAAAGAGCCCCTACACCCCCAGAACGGGGGTGTAGGTCGTGGTACCCATGCGCACGCGGGCGAGATGACCGTTACCAGATTTTCTGGTATTGCCAATCGCGTGGTGCCACGCACACGATATGCTGGCAATTCCGCGTTTCAAACGCGATTATTCGTAGTACCCACTGGCACGCGGACGAGAATAGCCCCCGCACATACACCACTCGCCACTGCAAATGGGCATTACAAAAATAGACCAAACATTTCCGTCAGATATAGATAAATTTGCTCAATTGGAGATCTGAATATACTTTTAGTTTGCGACCTATGTATAAAAAGCTACACTTCAGGAGATTTTATGTTGCGTGTCATTGTTGGTCTTACAGCCCTTTTTTTTGCACTTAATGCCTATGCACTAAATGGTAGCGAGGAGCATTGGGGTGTAACGGAGGAAACTGACGGGTTTACTGATAATTCAGTCGTAACCGCTATGGTGGTAGCGGAGGGAGGGCCTGAAAACGGCTTTATTCTTTTAACCTGTTATTCAGATGGATTCGAAGGAAAAGTTAGCGCCGGTGAGTACATTGGGGATAAAAGGATAAGAGACAACTTCAAATTCCGGGTTGACGAAGAGAACCCCGTTGAATTGACGATGAAGCCGACGAGTAAGACCTACGTCTATTTCAATAATTTTAACTCTCCATTCTTCAAAGCATTGGAGAACGGCAAGAGCACTATTCTCGTTCAGCTTAGAAGCTATGACTACGATACCTCTAGTGCCCGATATACCCTCCGCGGATCTACCAACGCAGTCCGAGAAGTTAAAGAGGCGTGCAAAAATCGAGGTAGAAATGCAGATTGAATGATGTGAACTTGATTTGGGTTGTCAGTCTCTCCTGACAATCCCACCATTTTCGGCAGGTGTCGCAACCGCTGGGCAATGCTTGCAAGCAGCTAAAAAGTAACCAATTGATCGGTTTTTAACCATTTCCATGTTGATAGGTAGGTAGACAGTTAAACTAATTTTTATCTGCTAACTACTTGAAAATAAAGCAATAATGGCGGTGGGCCAGGGATTCGAACCCCGGGAAGGCTACTAACCTTCGGCGGTTTTCAAGACCGCTGCATTAAGCCACTCTGCCAGCCCACCGTTTTTCTGCTCAACTCAAATGCTGATATAGCCGTTGGTGCTTCTTCAGCCATCGGATTTAGCCATCGGAGTAATATGCTGCCGTTGCGACAGCGGTGTGAATGATACCGGAATAGGCCGATGTGTCAACGCCTTGACGGCCGGTTTCCTTATTTCTCCGTGTTGCGGATTTTTATTAACACTTTTCGGTCTTAAATGATTGAAAGTTCCGCTTTCGACATTATTATGGGGGGAGAGAACTTTTTCCTCAGTGTTGCTATAACCGGAGATGATGATGGAAAACAGACGATTTAATGTCCAGCAAGGCCAAGGCGCTTATTCAGGTCAGACCTCGGCGGGCACCGGCATAAGCGCAGAGGCCACAAAAGTCCTGCGAAATACTTACAGCCTGTTGGCGATGACACTGCTTTTCAGTGCCGCGATGGCAGGTGTTTCCATGGCTATTGAAATGAGCCGCGGTGTCAGCCTTATGTGCATGCTCGGCGCGCTCGGTCTGGTTTGGCTGGTACTGCCGCGCACGGCCAACAGTTCGGCTGGTATTGCTGTGGTGTTTGCTTTCACCGGTTTGCTGGGCCTTGCCCTAGGCCCCACCCTCCTGCACTACCTGGCGATGTCTAACGGCAGCCAGGTTGTCATGCAGGCGCTGGGCGGAACAGCAGTAGTCTTCTTTGCCCTGTCCGGCTACGTCCTCACTACCAAGAAAGACTTCAGCTTCATGCGGGGCATGCTGGTTGCAGGCTTGGTGGTAGTGGTCGTCGGCATGGTTGGCGCCCTCGTCGCCAGCATGTTTGGTGTTGCTGTCAGCGCTTTCAGCTTGGCCCTGAGTGCCGCAGTGGTGTTGCTGATGTCGGGCTTTATCCTCTTTGACACCAGCCGCATTGTAAACGGTGGCGAAACCAACTACATCATGGCAACCACAGCGCTGTACCTGAACATCTATAACCTGTTTACCAGCCTGCTTCACTTGCTGGGTGCCTTTGGTGGCGACGACTGATCAGGTCGGTTGCTTCAAAAACCCCGGTCTGTTGCCGGGGTTTTTTGTTTCCGGGTTACAATGATTACCGGGCTGACTTATCTGGTTATAAGCGCTTATGACACAAACACAGTCGCTATCCTACACATTGGTGATTTCCGGTGCGCCGTATACGAGTCAGGCGCCTCAAAGTGCCCTCGCCTTTGCAAAAGCTCTCGTTACTGCAGGTCATCAACTTGAGCGGGTATTTCTGTACGGTGACGGCGTTTTTCTGGCCTCGGGTCTTGTATCCCCGCCCAGCGATGAAGTGAACTGGACGCAGGCCTGGACTGAATTCTTGCTCGAAACCAGTACTCCGGCGGTGGCCTGCATTGCGTCGGCTTTGCGCAGGGGCATTCTCGACAATGCAGAACAGATCAGATATGAGAAGGCAGCCAGTAACATCGCCGAACCCTTTGAAATGGCGGGGCTCGGAGACTGGGTGGAAGCGACGATAACATCGTCACGAATTCTCTATTTTCTGCCGACGGACTAGCCTGTGAACACACTCATTGTCATCGATCGACTACCCTACGGTGATTGGCGCGGGCGCGAAGCGCTCGATATGGCCTTTTCTCTTGCCGCTTTTGACCGACCCGTGACCCTTCTGTTCCGCGGCGCTGGCGTAAACTGGTTGCGTCCGGGACAGTTAACAGAACAGCTAGATCAGAAGTCTGTCGAACGGAACCTGTCGGCGGCTCCGGTTTTTGGAGTATCGGCCCTGGTTGCGGAGAAAACCGCCCTGCGCGACTATCGGTTGTCGGCGGATCAGCTTCCAAAGGCTACAAGCGAAACTGACCTCACGCCGGCTTTCTACCAACAATTTGATGCGGTCGTCGTTCTCTGATTGGCAAATGAGGCTTTAATGCTGACACTGCACATTATTAACAAGGCCCCCGACCATCCTCGCTTCCTGGCCTGCCTGGAAGCGCTGGCCGAAGATGACACCCTGGTCCTGATGGAAAACGCTGTTATGGCGCTGGTTTTCAAAACACTGTCGCTACCGTCCTGTTACGCGTTACAACCTGACGTTAGTGCTCGAGCGTTATCGGAGGTTTCGATACCGGGGGTTAAAACGATCAATTATCCGGACCTGGTAGCCTTGACTGAAACCCATCAGCGGATTGTGAATTGGTGACGACCATGACTTTGCCACCGCGAAATAACGAGGGATTTCTGGAAAACCCCCAGGAATGGTCCATGCCCGTCGCCTGCGAAATAGCCAGTGAAATCGCAATGAATTTAACTGAAAAACATATTGAAATTATCGAGTTGCTACGTGAATTTTATAAACAACATGAAATATCACCACCCTCAAACCGATTGTTTGTCAAAGCGGTGAAAGAGCGACTGGGAGAAGAGAAAGGCAACAGCATTTATCTGATGCAGCTGTTTCCGGGCACTCCGGCTAAAACAGCCTGCCGGATCGCAGGCTTACCCAGACCAACCAACTGCCTCTGACCAGGAAACACCATGACTGACACCGACCACGCCCTGCCCGAACCGAAGCCCGGCGAGCATCCGTTTGCCCCCTATGTACGCATCCTCGGTAAAGGTAAGCGGGGTTCCCGTTCGCTGAATCGAGCAGAAGCCCGCCATGCAATGGCGATGATTCTGGCCGGAGAAGCAGAGCCTGTGCAAGTGGGCGCGTTTCTGATGTTATTGCGGGTCAAGGAAGAGACGCCGGAGGAGCTCGCCGGTTTTGTCGATGCGGTACAATCCGGCGCCGGAGCACCCGAGAACTTGCGGGCAGATATTGACTGGTCATCCTACGCTGGCAAACGACGGCACGCGCCATGGTTCCTGTTCTCACTGCTTTTATTAGCCCAGCACGGCTTGAGGGTGTTTGTGCATGGGGCCGAGGGCCATACTCCGGAGCGGCTTTACCTGACAGAAGTCATGAAATCTTTCGGCCTCACCCCGGCTAAAAGCTGGGACGAAGTTGCCCGACAACTGGACCAGGAACATCTGAGTTACCTGCCGTTATCAGTGGTGGCACCGAAATTGGCTGAAATGATCGATCTGCGACCGATCCTCGGGCTCCGCTCCCCGGTGCACTCGTTGTCACGACTCATTAATCCGCTTAACGCTCCGCTGGTGCTGCAAGGTATTTTTCACCCGCCCTACGCTGGCCTTCATCAGGAAGCCGGGTTATTACTGGGGTATAGCAGGATCGCCGTTATTCGTGGCGAGGGTGGCGAGATCGAGCGCAACCCGGACAATAATCTGAAAGTCTTCCGTGCTCGCCAGAGCAAGAATACCGGGGTGGTCGAAGAAGATATCTGGCCCGCGCTGTTCGAGCGCCGCCACGTCAAGCCGGAGACACTGGGTGCAGAGCAAATGCTGGCGCTTTGGCAAGGCCGCCAGGAAGACAGTTACGGGGAAGCGGCTATTCTCTCAACAACGGCACTCGCTTTGTATGAGTCAGGACAGGCCGCCAATCAGGACGACGCCTTGAGTCAGGCAAAGAGCCTGTGGGAAATCCGAGACCGGGACAGATTTAATTCAGCTCCGGTCGCCCGGGGCCTCTGAACCTCCCATTTTATCGCGTTTCCCCGGGTTACGGTTTGACCTTGACCGGTGCTGAAGCTCCTTCGAGCCACCCAGAAAGCTGCTTAACCCGTTTTCCATCAGGTCAGACCCGAACCTGAGAAACTGTCTGGTAGAATCTTGCATCGTGCTCTCCGGCAATTCCCGGAGCGTCTCGGATACTCCGATTTTAACGCCCCGGGTAACCCTGGGTTCAATCGTCTCCGCAATTTCTGCGATTTCCTTCACATTCCGATCCAGTTGAGGCTTGATGACCCAGCGATGAAACCCTGACAGGACCAATAGGACAGTCAGACCCGTGGCTGCGATCTGGATTAATAATTGCTGCCAGAAGGCGATCGAGAATCCCATAATGAGCGTCATAGTGAAGTTTCCTTATATGGGCCAGAAATAGAAGAATCCGTACTGGATAACACCTGCAACAAAGCCCAGTATACCGCCTAACAGCATCAGCTTGACTTCCTCCTCTTTGAACGCTGGCCTGAGAATATCCTGAAATTCCTCAGGCGCCAGGGACTTCATCTGATCAGCCAGGACAGCGGCTACGACCGGTGCTCGCTCCCGATTAAACACGGAATCACAAAACACATCATGAGTCGCACTTATTGCCTTGTTATTCATTGCTTTTTTTAACTCAGTATAACCTGACATACCAATAGTAACCTGGGTGCTCAGTTTCATCACAATCGAGTTGTCCAGTAGCGGCCGAAGATGTTTCTGAATGATCGCCCGGGTTCGGTCACCGCGCTCGCCATGAATCATGGCATCGGCGACTTTCTCCACTGTGATGAGCTCTTCCGCCACCAGCCGACTCCAGACATCACTGATTTCCGGCTGACGCTTCAGGAACAGGCCCTGTACCCGCCAGAAAAAAAATCGCTGCGGGTTGAGCGGGCGAAAAATCAGGTTTATAGCTAACCAGTTGGTCGCAAAGCCAACGAAAAAGCCCGCCACGGGCAATAGCCAGGGTTCTGGATAGCGTATCCAGAAAGGCAGAATCAAGGCACCCAGCAAACCACCTATCCAGGCGCCCTTATTAATGACCGATCGGAGTTCAACGCTTCCCGCCTCGCTGAAAATCCGGTTCATCAGGTCCGGATGCTTCCTGAGTTCACGGCTCAGCAGGGCTTTCAAATCTACAAGATGTGAAAGATCGTCACCAAAGTCCTCGACGAGCGACTCAATACGCGAAGGCAACTGCTCCCTCGCCCACTGGTAGATACGCTCTCTCATGAAAGTTGGCAGGTTGTCCCACAACACCGGCTGGATTTCATACATGACTTCGTCAATATATTCATCGAGACGTGGGTTGACCTGGGAGATCACCTGCTCAACGATGCGCTGGGGCTCAAATTTCTGGTAAACCGCGTTAAGATTACCGAACTTAACCAGGGTCCTATCGATGCAAATGTGCGCCATTTTTTCCGCCTTGCGCGGAATTACGCCCTGCCAGCCCAGCCAACCGCCCACACCAACGAAACGGACCGGGTGAAACGACATCCGGATTGCCAGCCAGTTGGTAGCCCACCCCACAATCGCTGCCATTAAAGGCACGGACCAAAGCGCAACTTCGACCAAAGCAGATCCTCAGTGCAGAAGACGTAAATACAGTTACCAGAACACATCCAGCTTACGTGCAAGAGGCCATTGTTTACAGGCGAAATATTGGGCGAATGGCAACCGGGACACATTGGCCCTACTGCCCGTTAGACGATGACAGCTATTAATTGAGGCATCCGCGCCCCATTTGAACGAAAAAAAACCAGCGCACTAATGCACTGGCTTTCTGACTTTGTGTCCGCTGCTGCCGGAACACGCCCGAATTACCGAAACTTACTGGTAATAGGCATTCTCTTTGACGGTATGGTCAGTTACATCACGTACCGCAGTGATCTCGGGCACCCGCTCTTTCAGCGTGGACTCAACACCCTGTTTGAGGGTCAGGCTCACGGCGCTACACCCCTGGCACCCGCCACCGAACCGGAGCACCGCAACCGACTCATCTACCACTTCAACCAACGAGACTTCACCGCCGTGGGAGGCGAGCCCCGGGTTAATTTCTGATGCAAGCACGTAGGTAATACGCTCCATCAAGGGCGCGTCGTCATCGATTTTGGGTACTTTCGCGTTCGGCGCCTTAATCGTCAACTGACCACCCATCTGGTCTTTCGAGTAATCCACAAAGGCTTCCTCGAGAAACGGTACGGAGTTGTGGTCGAGGTAGAGGGTAAATTTTTCCAGGTCTACCTGCTCATCCGTCGGCACTATCTCGTTTGCCGGGCAGTAGGCCAGGCAGGTCTCAGCATGTTTGGTGCCCGGCTGGGTAACGAAAATGCGCACACCCATGCCTTCAACGTCCTGCTTTTCGATAAGTTGCGCAAGGTAGTCCCGCGCAGAATCTGTCACTGTCACCAGGGCCATGTAATCCACCTGTCAGAAAATTCAGACTCTATTTTAAGTGACTTCGCCGGAACTTGAAAGACCTAGTAAAATAGTCAGCTTTTATGACCTTCCAATAGAACACCAATCGATACCTCTACTTGATCTACATTATGATCAGTCGGGACGCAATCTCGCATTTTTGCTATCATTCTGCGCCTGAACGACACTATCTGAATCCCGGAACCCGTATTTATGATCGACCGTGAATCTCGTCTCGCCGCCTTGAGGCAGGCCCTGGAAGACCGCATTCTCATCCTCGATGGCGGTATGGGCACTATGATCCAGAACCTCAAACTGGATGAATCTGCGTTCCGGGGCGAACGGTTCGCCGATTATGACCGCGATGTTCAAGGCAACAATGACCTTTTGAACCTGACCCAGCCTGCCCTGCTGCGCAACATTCATGCAGACTATATGACAGCTGGTGCGGATATCATCGAAACCAACACCTTCAATTCGACACAGGTCTCCCAGGCAGATTATGGGCTTGAGTCCATTGCGAAAGAACTGAACGTCGCCGCGTCCCAACTGGCCCGTAAAATTGCTGATGAGTTCACCGCAAAGAACCCGGATAAGCCGCGTTTTGTTGCGGGCGCCGTCGGACCAACGTCCCGAACTGCTTCCATATCTCCGGATGTGAACAATCCCGGCTTCAGGAATGTCGACTTCCAGACGCTCGTTGATAATTATTATGAAGCAGTCTCCGGTCTGGTTGAAGGCGACTGCGACCTGATTCTGATTGAGACCATTTTCGATACACTGAATGCCAAAGCAGCTATCTACGCCACTCAGCAGTATTTTGCAGACAGCGGTACAGAACTGCCGATCATGATTTCTGGCACCATTACCGATGCATCCGGACGCACTCTCTCCGGCCAGACCACAGAAGCCTTCTGGAACTCGATCGCCCATGCCAAACCGATCTCCGTAGGGCTGAATTGCGCTCTTGGCGCGGACGCCTTGAGGCCTTATGTAGAAGAGCTCTCCAACAAGGCTGAGACCTACGTCAGTGCTCACCCGAACGCTGGCCTGCCCAATGAATTCGGCGAATATGACCAAACCCCCGAAGAGATGGCAGAGATCGTCGAGGGCTTTGCCCGTGATGGCTTCCTGAACATTATTGGTGGCTGCTGTGGATCACGCCCGGAGCACATCGAAGCGATTGCCCAAGCGGTTTCGAAGTACCCTCCTCGCAAGATCCCGAAGCGGCCCAGTCGCATGCGACTCTCCGGGCTTGAGCCATTTACGGCCGATGAAAACACTTTGTTCATCAACGTGGGCGAACGCACTAACGTTACTGGCTCCAAACGCTTTCTGAGACTGATCAAGGAAGAGCAGTACGAAGAGGCTCTCAGTGTTGCGCGGGATCAGGTTGAGAATGGTGCGCAGATTATCGACATCAACATGGATGAAGGCATGCTGGATTCCAGAGACGTCATGGTAACGTTTCTGAAACTGGTGGCCTCTGAGCCTGACATTTCACGTGTACCCATTATGGTGGACTCGTCGAAATGGGATGTAATCGAAGCGGGCCTTCGCTGTATTCAGGGCAAGGCGGTGGTGAACTCCATCAGCCTTAAAGAAGGTGAAGATGAGTTCGTCGCTCGGGCAAGAACCTGCATGCGTTATGGTGCTGCAGTTGTGGTCATGGCCTTTGATGAAGCCGGACAGGCCGATACCTACGAGCGCAAAACTGAGATCTGCAAGCGCTCCTACGACACCCTCGTGGGTATCGGTTTCAACCCTGCTGACATAATCTTCGACCCCAATATTTTCGCCATTGCGACCGGTATCGAAGAGCACAACAATTACGCTGTCGATTTCATCAATGCCTGTCGCTGGATTCGCAAGAATCTGCCCTATGCCTCTATTTCCGGCGGCGTAAGTAACGTATCGTTTTCGTTCCGCGGCAACGATGCAGTGCGCGAAGCAATTCACTCGGTCTTCCTCTATCACGCCATTAAAGCCGGTCTTAACATGGGGATCGTAAACCCTGGCCAACTGGTCATTTATGACGCGATTGAACCCGAACTGAAAGAGCTGGTAGAAGATGTCGTACTGAACCGTCGTGCTGACGGAACCGACCGCCTGCTGGAGATCGCCGAGCGCTTCAAGAGCAAGGGTGGCAAAACCCAGGAAGAAGATTTGGCATGGCGTGAGTGGCCGGTCGAAAAACGGGTCGAGCACGCACTGGTCAAGGGCATCACCAGTCACATCATCGAAGATGCCGAAGCCTGTCGTCAGCGCGCTGAGCGCCCTATCCACGTTATCGAAGGCCCTCTTATGGACGGCATGAACGTGGTGGGAGACCTGTTTGGTGACGGCAAGATGTTCCTGCCCCAGGTGGTCAAAAGCGCCCGGGTCATGAAGCAGGCCGTTGCCCACCTGATCCCCTATATCGAAGCCGAGAAATCAGAAGACCAACAAGCCAAAGGCAAGATCCTGATGGCCACGGTGAAGGGCGACGTCCATGACATTGGCAAGAACATCGTGGGCGTGGTGCTCCAGTGCAATAACTACGAGGTCATTGATCTTGGCGTCATGGTGCCCTGTGACAAGATTCTGGCGGCGGCCGTTGAACACAACGTCGATATCATCGGCCTCAGTGGCCTGATCACGCCGTCACTGGACGAAATGGTCCATGTAGCGCGGGAGATGCAGCGTCTCGACTTTCAAATCCCGCTGATGATTGGCGGGGCGACCACGTCCAAGGCGCACACTGCGGTCAAGATTGAGCCCCAGTACAAGAACGATATTGCGCTTTACGTCTCCGATGCCTCGCGCTGCGTCAACGTTGCCTCTCAACTGCTCAGTAAAACAGCAAAGCCCGCAATGGTGGACGCCGCCCGGACCGAATACGACGAGATACGGGAGCGACGCAAAAATCGGGGCGACCGGGTAAAGCTGGTCTCGCTGAAAGAAGCCAGAGAACGGGCACCGGAGATCAACTTCGACGGGTTTACACCGGTCAAGCCTACATTCACCGGTGTCCGGAGTTTTGACAACTACGATCTGGCAGAACTGGTGAGATACATCGACTGGTCACCGTTCTTCATCGCCTGGGACATGGCAGGCAAATACCCGGCCATCTTCGATGATCCCAAACGGGGAGAAGCAGCCAAGACCCTGTTTGACGATGCCCAGCAGATCCTGAATCGTATCGTTGATGAGAAGCGTCTGACCGCTCGCGGTGTTATCGGGTTCTGGCCTGCTAACCGTCGGGGAGATGACGTGGTGGTCTACACCGATGAGTCCAGAACTGAAGAGCTGACAACGCTTCATCATCTTCGCCAGCAGGACGAGAAAGCGCCCGGTAAGCCGATGATGGCGCTATCGGACTTGCTGTTGCCAGAGACCGCAGCGCAATGTGACTATATTGGTGGCTTTGCAGTCACCACCGGTATCGGCGCCGAGGCCATGGTGCGTGAATTCAAGGAAGCCAACGACGATTACAACGCCATTATGGTTCAGGCACTTGCAGACCGTCTGGCGGAAGCGTTTGCAGAACGTCTACACGAGCGTGTAAGAAAGGAATTATGGGGTTATGATCCTGATGAAGCCCTTGAAAGTGATGATTTGATACGCGAACGTTATAAAGGTATCCGGCCAGCACCCGGCTACCCTGCCTGCCCGGATCATGTGGAAAAAGAAACACTTTTCGAGCTGCTGAAGGCGCCTGAAAACGCAGGCATAGAATTAACAGAACACTTCGCCATGTTTCCGGCGGCAGCGGTGTCGGGCTGGTATTTCGCCCACCCGCAGTCCAAGTATTTCGCGGTTGGCAGGATTGGCAAGGATCAGGTACAGGACTACGCCACACGCAAGAACCTGAGCCTGGCAGACGCCGAACGCTGGCTTGCGCCAAGCCTTGCTTACGACCCTGCTGAATAGGGTGTGAACGGTCAGATCATCGTATGGGGAGCAGTATGACGGGCAACGAACAACGACACGGGAAGAAGGGCCCTGGACTATTGAAAGTCTTTCAAAGCGTACTCGCAGGGGCGCTGGGGGTGCAGTCAAGCAAGCGTCACGAAGAAGACTTCGAAAGCCAGAGTCCCTGGCCTTACATCATTGTAGGAATTCTGTTCACGGCGGGGTTCGTAGGGACTCTGATACTGATCGTACGATGGGTATTATCCGGATGATACAGACTGCCAGCCTGGAGTAGGCCCGGCAGTCCGCTGCCTAAGCGTCATTACTGCCCGGCGACCCAGAATACCGCCAGCGAAACCGACAATATGATCAGCACGATTGCCGCAACAGAATCAACCTGACTGTCACTAAGTGTGCTTTTGCTCATTTTCTATCCCCGTTGTTGTTGTGAAATGAATGCCAGAGGCGATTCAAACGTCGCCCATAACACTGTAAACACTGTATAGCCTATTCAGATTCAGCAACAACGTCTACAGGCTTTTAGCACTATCTGTTATTAGTATATCTATAAATAATCATTTTAAGCATAAAGTGAAACTGATATCTTTTTTTATACTGGCGTGGTACCTGCGCCTAACGCTTTTCGGATGGCACACTCAGTGTTATCGGCGGCTGTATCTCAGCCGTGGCTGAAAGGTATAATCGTAAAATATTCTTCGATTCCTACTGACCAGGATTTTGCTCTATGTACGTTTACGACGAACACGATCGGCAGATACTCGCCGAGCGTGTTGCACAATTTCGCCACCAGACTGTTCGTGCCCTCGCAGGTGACCTGGCGGAAGATGAATTTTTGCCATTGCGCCTGCAAAATGGCCTTTACGTGCAACGTCTGGCGCCCATGCTTCGCATCTGCGTACCTTACGGTATGCTCCGGTCAAAGCAACTACGACGCCTGGCCAGAGTCAGCCGGGATTACGACAAAGGCTATGCGCACTTTACGACCCGCCAGAACGTTCAACTTAACTGGCCAGCGGTCAAGGACGTGCCGGATATTCTGGCGGAATTGGCTGACGTCGAGATGCATGCCAATCAAACCAGTGGCAACTGCATCCGCAATACCACCACGGACCAGTTCGCTGGCGCCCAGTCAGACGAAATAGTTGATCCGCGCCCCTATTGCGAAATAATCCGTCAATGGTCTACTTATCATCCGGAATTCGCCTTCCTGCCCCGTAAATTCAAGGTTGCTGTCAACGCCTCCGAGAATACCGACAGGGCCGCTGTTCAGGTTCATGATATCGGGCTTGAAACTGTTCGTAATGACGCCGGGGAGCTGGGGTTCAAAGTTCACGTCGGTGGCGGTCTTGGCCGCACGCCTATGGTCGGCCCGGTGATCCGGGAGTTCCTGCCAGAACTCGACCTGCTGACCTATCTGGAAGCCATTCTGCGGGTTTATAACCGCTACGGTCGTCGTGATAACAAGTACAAGGCTCGCATCAAGATACTGGTCAAAGCACTGACACCGGAAGGCTTTGCGGAAAAGGTTGAAGAGGAATGGTCCCACATCAAGGACTCCCCTTCCAGGTTGACCCATGAAGCCATTAAGCGAATTCAGTCTTATTTTACCGAGCCCGGTTATGCAGCTCTGGAAGACCAGCCGGAAGCCCTGCTCCAGGCGCGTAAGGAATCCAAAGCCTTTGATAAATGGGTGACACGTAACGTCGATACCCATAAAAAGCCAGGCTACGCCATTGTCACATTGACCATGAAAAAGACTGGCACACCTCCCGGTGACGTTAGCGATCGCCAGCTTGAGCAAATTGCAGATATTGCTGATCGATTCAGCTTTGGTGAAGCCCGCGTCACCCACCAGCAGAATGCAGTGTTATCGGATGTGCGTCAGGATGAGTTATACGAATTATGGCAAGCCATCAAGCCAATGGGCTTTGCAACTGCCAATCTCAACACCCTGACAGACATCATCTGCTGCCCCGGCGGCGACTATTGCGCCCTGGCCAATGCCAAATCGATTCCGGTTGCGGAGTCCATTCAGCGCAGGTTCGACAACCTGGATTACGTCTATGACCTTGGCGATATCGACCTGAATATTTCAGGCTGCATGAATGCCTGCGGTCATCACCATGTCGGACACATTGGCGTATTGGGTGTCGACAAGAAAGGTCAAGAGTTCTATCAGATCAGTCTTGGCGGATCTTCCCAGCGTGATGCAGCCATCGGCAAACTGCTTGGCCCTTCTTTTGCCCGGGAGCACATGCCGGAAGTGATTGAGAAGATCATTAACGTGTATGTGGAAAACCGGACCGAAGAGGAAGCTTTCCTCGACACCTACCGTCGCATTGGCATTGTGCCGTTCAAGGAGCGTGTTTATGCCTGACATTATTACTTCTGACGGCCAGATTAAAACAGATGATTGGACGGTGATACCCCGTCCGGCGGAAGGTGAGGTTCTGGTGCTGCCTAAGGGGCGAGCATTGATTCCTGCGGACCTTTGGCTGGCAAACAAGGAACACTATGCAGACAAGGAAAGGGTAGGTGTCTGGCTGGAAAGCCACGATGAGCCGGAAATCCTGGCCGACTCGGTTGATGAGCTGGCGATTATTGCCGTTAACTTCCCCAAGTTCACTGACGGCAGAGGCTATAGTTCAGCCCGTTTACTGAGGGAGCGGTTTGGTTATAAAAACGAGTTACGCGCGGTGGGGGACGTTTTGCTCGACCAGCTTCAGTTCATGAAGCGTTGCGGGTTCGACAGCTATGCCCTTCGTGCGGACAAGGACATCAAACTCGCCGCTCACTGCCTTAGCTTTTTCAGTCAGGCGTACCAGGCCGCCACAGATACAGAGGAGCCGCTATTCCGGCGTAGAGCCCAGTGAATAGACCCGGGCATGATGAGTAGATCTTATGATGGATAGATCTTATGCTCATCATGCCCGGCATTCCCGCTCGTTACCTGGCGTGGTCCAATACGATCTTACCGCTTGAAGCGCCGTTTAGAAACGCTTTCAACGCTTCATCCAGCTCTGACTTTCCGATATCACGAGCCGTATTCTCGGCGTGTTTACACGCCCAGGAGCCACTAAGCTTATCCCAAACGGCCTGTTTCTCTGCTAACGGGATTTCAACGGAATCAACACCCAGCAGGTTAACGCCCCGGAGTATGAACGGAAGTACTGTGGTATGGAGCTGAGGGCCTGCCACCAGCCCGCAACAGGACACCGATCCGCCCGGTTGGATGTATTTGAGCAATTCGGCGAGTGGACCTCCACCTACCGTATCAACCGCACCGGCATAGGCAGGTTTGGCCATCGGCTTTTTATCTTCTGCCAGCACATCTCTGCCAACGACCTCCGTTGCACCCAGAGCTTTCAGTGATTTTGCCTGATCGGTTTTACCGCTGATCGCCACCACTTCATAGCCCAAGCTGGACAGAAGCTCGGTAGCGATACTGCCGACGGCGCCACTGGCACCTGTTACCGCGATTTTGCCCTGCTCTGGTTTGACGTCCATTTTTTGCAGTTTCGCCACACAAAGCCCTGCGGTAAGCCCCGCCGTGCCATAGACCATGGCCGTTCGCGCCTGCCAGGAGCGAGGCATAGGAATACACCAGTTTGCCGGAACACGAATGTATTCACCAAAACCACCGGCGGTATTCATACCGAGATCGTATCCGGTGACAATCACTGGCTGACCAGCCGCAAGATCCGCTACGGTTGATGCGACAATTTCGCCAGCCGCATCGATACCCGGCGTATGAGGAAACGCTCGCGTTACACCTTTGTTACCGGAGGCTGAAAGCGCATCTTTATAATTCAGGGAAGAATGGCTGACCTTAATCAGCACCTCGTTTTCGGGCAAATCGTCAGTGTTACAGGTTTCAACGGCACCGACATAGGCACCGTCCTTTTCGTGGACGCGCCATGCTTTGTATTCTATTGAGCTGGTCATGGTCTCACCTTTTCTGAAGTTGTTGGTTTCGGAATTCTCAACGTGTTTTGCTACCGGAGACGCTCACTGCATCTTCTGGTTTCGGAATGCGCTGAGTAAACGCAGAACCGTATTTTCCATTGCCACCGTTGCGGCCAAGCCAAGTTTTTCCGGCAGGGTGCGTTTGCGCCGATAGCCTACGGAGACTACCTCGGCTCGATCACAGGCCTCGATAAGGTATTCGTCCGAGGTCTTGATTTCATCAATCAGCTTTACTTCCAGTGCGCGCTGACCGAACCAGATATCGCCATTGGCGACTTCGGCAATATCCAGGGCTGGTCTCCGCTCGCTGACATAATCCTTGAACAAACCGTGTGTATCTTCCAGGTCTTCGAGAAACTTCTGTCGACCTTTCTCAGTGTTCTCGCCGAAAATAGTCATAGTGCGCTTATGCTCACCTGCGGTGAGCACCTCAAAGTCGACCTTATTATCTTTGAGTAATCGATGAAAGTTCGGCAACTGCGCAACTACCCCGATAGACCCCAGAATGGCGAAGGGAGATGCAATGATACGATCTGCCACACAGGCCATCATATACCCACCGCTGGCTGCCACCTTATCCACGCACGCCGTCAGCGCAATGCCTTTGCTACGGATTCTGTCCAGCTGGGCTGATGCGAGGCCATAGGAATGCACGAGCCCACCACCACTTTCCAATCGCACCACCACTTCGTCTCTGCCCGCATCAGCAACACTGAGGACAGCGGTAATGGATTTACGCAGAGAATCGGTGTCGCTGGCTTTGATGTCGCCGTCAAAGTCCAGCACGTACACGCGCGGGCGAGCCGCCTCGTCTGGTTCAGCCCCGGTTGCTTTGGCTTTGGTCTGCTTTTTTTCGGCTTTCTGTTCCGTTTTGTGCTTTTTCTTCTGCTGTTTCTGCCAGAGTTTGCGTTCTGTCTCACCCATCATTCTGGCCTGGATTGACTCCCTAAGGTCACGGTATTTGTCATTGAGCCTGCGGACTCTCAGCTCACCGTCACTGTCGTCACCTCCTTTATCTTTATGCATAGCAGATACGATAGTTGCCACAATGATTAACAGCGCGACAACCAGCGTCACTGTTTTGGCCAGAAACAGCCCATACTCTGTAATAAATTCCAAGTTGCATCTCCAGCGTAGATACTCAAAAAGTCGATTGATTGTAACTGAGCAAAAGCAAGGTACAAGACCTTGCTAAACGAAAGCGTCCAAGAGCGCAAATTCACGACTTCACAGAATTAAAACAAGCGTTCGATCAAGCTTGACACTGCGCCACCCTCCCCCTAAAGTCGGACGGGTTAGCCAAGCGCATGAAACACACTATAAAGGGTAAAACAATGTCTGCAGCTCAGGTATTTGAAAAGCTTGAAAAGAACTTCAATCCGGAGGCCGCCAAAGGCCTGGATCTGGTATTCCAGTTTGACATTGAAGACGACACCAATCATCACCTGATTATTAATGATGGGACTTGCCAGTTGGTTGAGGGCGACCACGCTGATCCGTCAGTTACCCTGATCATGAATTCAGAAACCCTTGAAGGCATCGTATCCGGCGAGACTGATGGTATGCAGGCATTCATGGCCGGTCAGCTGCGCGCCGAAGGCGACATGATGCTGGCAACCAAGCTGGGTGAGCTGTTCACATTGAATTGAGCCGAGTTGGTGAAGACAAAAGCCTCTGAGCCATTCGGCCAGAGGCTTTTGTGGTTTCAGAGCCCTACATCATCGAGGGACGATTCAGCCAACTTGAGCAAATCCATGTTGCGATCATCCCGGGTGCCAATACTTTCAATATAGTACTCAAGAGACGTCAGAGCATCGGCCAAAGCCTCAAGAACCGACATGGAGGGCGGCTCACGCTCGTCGAGAAGCTTGCTCTGGATGGATACAGCGACACGCTGGAGCACAGCAGCCGCATTCGGATCATCCAGCATCATAAAACCGCCCCATATACTGTGTAGCGTTGCGGGCAGGTTTGCCAGGTTCATTTTGTCGTAGTCAGACTCAATAAAAGCGGTAATGGCCCGTTTTGCCAGAGTCAATGCACTTCGCGCTTCGTCGGCTACGACAATCATGGCTTCCCGGCGATAAGGCGACTCTTGGCGGTCAGAAACTCTGACGCCCGCCAGCGCATCGGTTTCGCTGGTGATGCCACGGGTGACCATCAGCATAGCTGCTTCTTCAATGCTCAGAACCGCATCCGCCAACACATAAAGCTCATCAGTCAATGGCAAACGTTTTTCCGCTTCCCATGTGCGTAATTTACTCGCTTCATGTTTTGCAAGTCCGGCCAATTGCTTAAGGTCCAGCATCAGCAACGTGTTCGACAGGCTCTCCAGAGATGCCGCGACCGTTGACAGTTCTGCAATGTCCGGCTCAATGCCCCGCTCCACAATGTCCAACTTGTCCTTCAGCTGGTTTAACTCCTCCTGCAGGGCATCTGACAGGGATTTGAGAACATCAGCGCCGGGGCCATATAAACGTTTGCGATGGGTCTCCATCATGACTTCGGGATATTCGGAGGGAGCTAGCTGATACGCTTTGAGAATTTCTGCCACTTCAGGCTTGTCGGAACCGCTGCGGTACAGCAAATAGATCATATCCTTGAAAAGAGAATCCGGGGCGTCTTTGGCAGTAGCCACCTTGCCAACATAAACAATTTCGCGTGCGTATTTTTCAATACGCATCAGCAGGCGTTTGCGGGCCTTCCCGAACGCCATGTCGCGTTCAAGCATGGTGTCGGAAACCACCGCTAGCAGACACCACATCTGTCCCATTGAGGCCCCGTTACAGAGGCGGGCAAAACCACGGGCAGCGCGCCCAATCAGCTTTTTGTTAACAACCGCATTACGCTCTTGCAGGACCCCAAGAAGACCAATCTGGAACATCAGGCGCATACGTCGGGCATAAACCTCATAGCCCGCTTCGTCGCCCTCAACGGGGGCAAGCGTCAAGCTGGAACAGAAGTTAGCACGGTGTTTAACGTCGACATCAAAAAAGCGGGATTCAGGATAAGGTTTTTCTTTAAGGGCCTCGCGCGAGTCATTAATAATGGGGAGCAGTAGTTCCGGGTGGTCCGCGCGTTGCTGGTGATAATATTCAACGTACCTGCGAAGAATAAAAAGCGCACTGCTTAGCGTCGTAAGCAGGATGTTTTTATCATCGTTAGCACCAACCGGCACGTCGTTGGCCATCGCGACAGCTTCCTGGCACAACAGGATTCCGCCACGCAACTCGACCAGAATGAAGATGCCTCGTAATTGATTAAGATAATCGACACAGTTCTGGAGGTCTTGCCCACTCTCCCTGTTTTCCTGAAAGCGCTCAAGGCTGGCTTCTGCCTGTCTGATCGTTTGTTCTATTTCGGTTTTGACCAGATCAAACGACTGCGATTTCGTCGCTATTGACGATTGAACCATAAATTGACACTTCCCGTTATCAACGTGCAGAGAACCGCATCCAAAATTTCTGAACTAATAATTACTTATAACACACAATTCAGGTAGCTCAAGAAACTCGATGTGTAACAAAACGTACGGTTGCGCGGGTTCTCAAACGAGGGCATCAATGGTCAGTAAGCTCTCCATTTTGTTCAATCTGGCGCCAAAGAACCTGGCCGCTGGCCTTCTCTATTACCTCCAGCATAGTCGTGTGGGCATCCATTTCATCCTGCCGTGCCCGCACGACTCTTAGAGGCCTGCGGCCAGCCGACAGCCGTCGAATAGCCTCTACGCCACTGGCGTTATCACTACCGGCATCGAGCGATAACGCAGTCTGCCCGCCGGTCATTAACAGATACACATCCGCAAGGATTTCGGCATCCAACAATGCGCCGTGTAATTCACGACTGCTGTTATCAACGCCATAGCGCTTACAGAGCGCATCGAGATTATTCTTCTGGCCCGGATGCTTGGCTCGTGCAAGCGCCAGCGTATCAACCACACCGCAAAATGAACGGGTGACCCGTTTGTTTTTCAGCCTGGCAAACTCCGCATCCATGAAACCGATATCAAACGCAGCGTTGTGGATAACCAGTTCGGCACCGTCAATGAACTTAAAAAATTCTTCAGCGACATCCCGGAAAACAGGCTTGTCGGTCAGAAAGTCATTGGTGATACCGTGCACCGCTATCGCCTCAGCCTCAATCTCCCGTTCGGGATTAACGTACACGTGGTAATGACGGCCAGTGAGTTGGCGTTCAACCACCTCGACACACCCAATTTCAATAATGCGATGACCCTGGGATGGGTCGATACCGGTGGTTTCAGTATCCAGTACAATCTGTCTCATAGTCATTCCTGTTTAATTGGCGGCCAGTAATTCTTCGACACCCTGGTTGGCTAACTCATCAGCAAGCTCGTTGTCAGGAACCCCGGCGTGTCCTTTGACCCAATGCCAATTGATTTTGTGGCGACCGACCTCCTCGTCCAGAATCCGCCACAAATCATCATTTTTAACAGGCTTCTTCGCTGAGGTTTTCCAGCCATTTTTCTTCCAGTTCATCATCCATTCAGTGATGCCTTTTCGGACATATTGGGAATCCGTGTAGAGTTCAACAGCGCAATCCCTTTTAAGCGCTTTCAAACCCTGAATAGCCGCCATCAATTCCATCCGGTTGTTCGTCGTATTGCGCTCGCCCCCGTGGAGGGTTTTCAGTACGCCCCGGTATCTCAATACCACACCCCAGCCTCCCGGGCCCGGATTACCTTTGCAGGCTCCGTCTGTGTACACCACAACACTTTCAGCCATGTTTACTCCCGTGAGTCCGATTTGAGCGCTGGTAGCCTCGGGAAATTCCGAGACTACCAGCAGTTGGCAAGGTAATAACGTTCTTCTTGCGCCAGGCTGGCTTGCGGGCAATAGGGGCGCATACCCGTTTGGTGGCAAGGATACAGTAATAGGCACCGATCTGAATAAAGTGACAGGCCCCGGTCCGCTCCATCAGCGTCGGCCGCCCCATGTCGCGTGTGGACTGAACAGGCAAACGAAAAAAATGACTTTGAACATCGTCCACCTGGAAATCCAGCAAGCTGAGCCAGTCCTCCATGCGCCTGCGAAACAAAAACCGGCCGCCCCAGGGGCCATTGTTATGCCTGAACAGAAGCTTACGAAGCCCCCAGGCACTGACCGGATTGAAACCGATAATCAACAATTGTCCACCTCCCCGGACCACCCGGGAGCCTTCCCTGATCACCTGGTGAGGGTAGGCTGAAAAATCTGCGCTATGATGCAGGATGACAAGATTCATCGAACTTGAGGGAAATGGCAATTCATCTGCATCGCACACGGCAACACTCTCCGGCAGATCACTTTCCCACCGGGGTGTGGTTAGAATACGCTGGCCAAAATCACTGTCAGTAGCAACCGGCAATCGGTGACTAATGCCCACATGTAACTGCCGTGCGCCGGTAAGCCTGGCCACCTGCTGCTCGATGAAATGCCGCTGATCTGCCAGCAACGCCCGCCCTAAAGGCGTCTGAAACCAGCTTTCAAACTGCTGGTGGCGTTCTCCGTAGTTCACCTCGTTAGCTGCTTTCATTATTGTTACCTGGCACCTCTCTGGTCGCGGCCTGGTCTCGGCTTAAGCCATCGGATAGGTGGGAGCCTGAGCCTAATTGCTTTATCATAACAGGCACATTCAATCAGGCCCATGCGAGGTTACATGCTAACCATCACACCAATACCAGCCTTTAGTGATAACTATATCTGGTGCCTGGCCGACAGTAAGACAGGCAAAGCCCTGATTGTAGATCCAGGCCAGGCAGACCCGGTCACAGAGTATCTGGAAACTCACGATTTAAAGCTAGACACCATCCTGATCACTCACCACCACCCCGACCATACCGGTGGCGTCGCGACCCTGGCTGAGCGTCACGGCCCCGAACGTATTACAGGTCCGGCAGACTCCCCCTTCAAGGGTGTCACCAATACAGTACATCCGGGCGACAAGGTGCTTTGGCAGGATAACGAGTTTTCAGTGATGGCAGTACCGGGACACACGCTTGATCACATCGCATTCTTTTCGGATACAGAAGTGGACGGCGGGCCTATTCTGTTTTGTGGCGACACGTTGTTTAATTGCGGTTGCGGCCGGTTATTTGAAGGGTCTCCAGAGCAAATGCGCCAGTCTCTGGCAACTCTCAGGAGTCTGCCGGATACGAGCCGGGTTTATTGCGCCCACGAGTACACTCTGGCCAATCTCCGATTCGCCCGTCACTGGTTGCCAAACGATAACAATCTTGCTGAGTTTGAAGCCAGCTGTCAGGCAATGAGAGAACGCTCTGAGCCCACAGTGCCCTCGGTATTGGGGCGGGAAAAAAAACTGAACCCGTTTTTGCGCTGGGATGATCCGGTGGTTATCGCTGCGGCCCAGGCCTATGCCGCTAAACATGGTTTACCGGCGAATGACGACAATCAAATTTTTGCAGCTGTTCGTCACGGCAAGGACCATTTCTAACTGCCTGTAACACAAGGTGTCAACGACGTAACGTCAACGTTCTTGACCCCCTGAAATTCGATCTCATAAAATCCGGATCGAATGGTTTGGATTGTTACCCAGATATTACCAGCGTTTTAAGCCTCCAAGAGTTGACCGGCGATTGCCGAGTCAGCCCTACAGACGGAAAATTATGATGACGGTCAGAAGTCTTACCGCCTTTTGTTTTTTGAGTATTCTCAGCGGGTGCGCCTTTCTGAGCTCTGACTCCTCTCCATCAGATGGAAGCGCATCGGATAAAGACGCGAGCCAGGAGACGAAAAACACTTCGCTTTTTATCAGCGAAGAAATACTGCTTGCATCACAGAGCGTCTCTGTACCCGCAGGTGACGAAGGCCTTAAAAGGTCCATTGAAGCGCGCGAGGCTGGCATTAATCTGGATGGAGCCAGCCGCACACCTCTCGACGATACAATCGAGCCGGAGCTCAAGAAACAGGCTGAGAAGGCAAGAGAACGCCTGGACTCAGACGAAGATGCCATTGCCGATGAAGAGACGACGGTCGACAACAATCTGTGGCTCCGTCTGAGAGGTCTTTTTGTTCTGGATCATTCTGTTACCGACGAACGCGTCCAGCAGCAGTTGAACTGGTATGTAAAACATCCGAGCTATATCGACCGTGTAGTAGAGCGTGGAGGTCGATATCTTCATTATATCGTCGGTGAGATCGAAGAGCGGGGAATGCCGGGAGAACTTGCGCTGCTGCCCATCGTGGAGAGCGCCTTTGACCCTTTTGCCTATTCTCATGGCCGCGCTGCTGGTATGTGGCAGTTTATCCCCTCGACCGGCAAATATTTCGGCCTGAAACAAAGCTGGTGGCACGATCAGCGCAGGGACGTGGTTGAATCAACTGATGCAGCGCTGCGCTATCTGCAACGACTCGCTGACCGGTTTGATGATGATTACACTCTTGCACTGGCCGCCTACAATAGCGGCGGCGGCACGGTATCTATCGCCATCCGGAAAAATACCCGACAAAAGCTGGCGACGGATTTCTGGTCCCTGCAGCTACCCGCCGAAACTCGTGCCTACGTGCCCAAATTGATTGCACTCGCGAAGATCATCGATGATCCGAAAGCCTACGGTATTGAATTACCCGCCATCGAAGACAAACCGTATTTTGAAATAGTCGATACCGAATCCCAGATTGATCTTGCCCAGGCTGCTGAACTCGCTGGCGTAGACATTGACGAAATCTACCTGCTCAACCCTGCCTTTAATCGCTGGGCGACCTCCCCTGACGGACCTCATCGTCTATTGGTGCCGGTTGCCAATGCAGAACAGTTTCGAGCGGGTCTGGCTGCCATTGATCCGGCCAAGCGCGTGGCATGGCAAAACTACCGTGTAGTCTCCGGCGACAGTCTTATACGTATCGCCAACAAATTTGGTACGACCCCGTCCGTTATAAAGCAGGTCAACAATATGCGGGGTAACCTGATACGGGTTGACCAGCGGCTTCTGATTCCAACAGCGCGCGGCGGCACCAGCGACTACGTTCTCAGCCAATCCCAGCGCCTTGCCAAGAAACAATCCAGCGGCCAGGGCCAGCGACTGGAGCATAAAGTTCAGAGTGGCGATACGTTCTGGGATATTGCCCGGGATAATAGCGTCAGCGTTCGGCAGCTGGCAGCCTGGAACGGCATGGCTCCTGGTGATCCGCTTTTGCCCGGCAAAACCCTGGTCATCTGGTCCAAGGAGGGGAAAGCCTCGAGTACAGTCGTGGCAAGCCGGGGCCGTGACAAAGGCATGGTTCGTAGAGTCGGATATAATGTTCGTAAAGGCGATTCCCTGGCAGCGATTGCAAGCCGGTTTGCAGTAAATGTGAGTGATATCGCGAGTTGGAACGATCTCAACACTGACCGTTATCTCCAGCCCGGCCAAAGTCTGGTACTCTACGTCGATATTCGAAACAGCCCCTGATTCAATGTGCCTCTCGTGAACGCTGAGGCATTTTAAAGGGTCCGGGACACAACAACACAGAAAAGCGAGACCCATGGCTTCAACCTGGATATCCTCGACCCTTAGAGCAACACTTTTTGGAACATTAACCGTGCTCGGCACCCTTGCCCTGCCCGCATACGGCGAAGAGGCAGAAGCCCGGCACGGCATCGCGATGCACGGTGAAACGGCTTACCAGGAAGACTTTTCCCATTTCGACTACGTCAATCCAGACGCACCCAAAGGCGGCACACTTCGAATGGCCGTGGTGGCGAACGGATTCGATTCGCTGAACCCTTTTGTCATCCGCGGTGTCGCAGCGGCTGGCGTTAGCACCTATGTCTATGACACGTTGATGGCGTCCTCGGATGATGAGCCCTTCAGTGCATACGGCCTCATTGCCGAGTCTCTGGAAACCCCCGAAGACCGCAGTCACGTTACCTTTAATCTACGGCCTGAAGCCCGCTTTCAGGATGGCGAACCCATCACTGCAGAAGATGTGGCTTTTTCTTTCGAGATTCTGACCACCAGCGGCCACCCGTTTTACCGTAATTACTATGCCGATGTATCGAACGTGACGATTGAAAATGAGCACCGGATACGCTTCGATTTTGGCGAGACCAACAACCGGGAGTTGCCACTTATTCTCGGTCAGATGCCTATTTTGCCAGCCCACTACTGGGAAGGACGCGAATTTGATCAGGATGGCCTCAATATCCCGGTGGGTAGTGGCCCCTACAAAGTGGGCCACTTTGAAGCTGGCCGGTCGATCACCTTCGAACGCATAAAAGATTACTGGGGCGAGGACCTCGGTGTACGCAAAGGCCGGTTCAATTTTGACGCTGTGCGTTACGATTACTATTCAGACGATACCGTCGCGCTGGAAGCATTCAAAGCAGGAAACTACGATTTCAGGCTTGAGTCATCCGCCAAGAACTGGGCGACCGCGTATGAAGGTGACAAGTTCGCCAGTGGTAAAATCATTGCAGAAACGATAGATCACCAGCGGCCCGTCGGCATGCAAGCCTTTATCTTCAACACTCGAAAAGACAAGTTCTCTCACCCGAAAGTTCGCGAGGCCATTGGTCACGCCTTTGATTTCGACTGGGCCAACCGAAACCTGTTCTACGGTCAATACCGCCGTACCACCAGCTACTTCGAAAACAGTGAACTCGCATCCAGCGGCCTGCCCGAGGGTGAAGAGCTCGAAATTCTGGAGCCGCTCCGGGACCAGTTGCCTCCTGCCGTGTTTGATCAGGTCTATGCTCCGCCGTCCACCACTGAGGACAACAGCCTCCGGGATAACCTCAGGCGCGCCGTCGGCCTTTTCGGGGAGGCCGGGTACGCGATCAAAAATGGCAAAATGACGAACACCGAAACCGGACAGCCGCTCACTTTTGAGGTTCTGCTGCATCAGAAGAACTTTGAACGTATCGTGCTGCCGTTCCAGGCCAACCTCGAGAAATTGGGTATTGACGTCAGTGTCCGGTTGGTCGATACCAATCAGTATATTCAGCGTGTCCGCAGTTACGATTTTGATGTCATTACCCAGGTGCTGCCCCAATCTGATTCCCCGGGTAACGAGCAGCGGGAATACTGGCATTCCGATAACGTAGACGTTACCGGCTCCCGTAACTATATGGGCGTGAACGATCCTGTTGTTGACAAGCTGGTAAACCTGGTGATTCAGTCGCCAGATCGTGATGCCCTGGTGCAGCGGGTAAAAGCGCTTGATCGCGTGCTCTTACACAGTCACTACGTGGTGCCTCAATGGCATCTCGACGTTGATCGCATCGCCTACTGGAAATCACTCGAACGGCCGGAACAGACCCCCAAGAATGGCGTGGATCTCACCAACTGGTGGGCAGACCGCTGAGCACACCGCGCTGTTACCTTTGAGACTGTTTCGGAGCCTCACTTAAACCATGGGCAGCTACATACTCAGACGGCTCATGCTGATCATCCCCACCTTGATCGGCATTATGCTGCTCAATTTCGTGATCGTGCAGGCCGCTCCCGGCGGACCTATTGAACAGTTGATTGCCGAGATGGAAGGCCATGGGGGCGGAGCGCTCAGCCGGGCCACCGGTGGAGGCGGCAGTGAAGTTTCCTCCGCCAGCGATAACCGCAGCGGCCGCGGTATTCCCGATGAGCTACTGCAAGAGCTTGAAGTCATGTACGGCTTCGACAAGCCTGCTCACGAACGCTTCTTTAAAATGCTGGGTGATTACGCCACGTTTGATTTCGGGGATTCGTTCTATCGTGACCGCAGCGTGACCGAACTCATCGTCGACAAGATGCCCGTTTCAATTTCTCTCGGGCTATGGTCGACGCTCATTATCTACCTGATATCGATACCTCTGGGCATTCGCAAAGCGGTCACTGACGGCTCTCGCTTTGATGTCTGGAGCAGCTCGGTCATCGTTGTAGGATACGCCATACCGGGTTTCCTGTTTGCCATCCTGCTGATCGTGTTATTCGCCGGGGGCAGTTACTTTGACTGGTTCCCCCTCCGAGGGCTTACATCACCGGGTTTTGAAGACATGAGCTGGCACGAGCAGGTCCGCGACTACTTTTGGCACCTCGCCTTGCCGGTATTTGCGAACGTTATTGGCGGCTTCGCCACCCTTACCTTGCTGACCAAAAACTCCTTTCTCGACGAGATTGGCAAACAATACGTGGTGACTGCCAGAGCCAAAGGTCTGGAAGAGCGCCAGGTACTTTATGGCCATGTATTCCGCAACGCGATGCTTATTGTCATTGCAAGTTTGCCGGGAGTTCTGGTTGCGCTGTTTTTTACCGGCTCATTATTGATTGAAGTTATTTTCTCTCTCGATGGGCTTGGGCTACTGGGTTTTGAGGCGGCTCTCAACAGGGATTACCCGGTCATCTTCGGCACGCTGTTTATTTTTACCCTGATGGGCCTGGCTCTTAAGCTCATCAGCGACATCACTTATGTGCTGGTTGACCCTCGAATTGATTTCGAGAGCAGGGAGCACTGATATGGCTGGCATGACGCTGACACCGATCCAGCGCAGACGCCTTGCGAATTTCCGCAAGAACCGTCGCGGATTCTGGTCCCTCTGGATCTTCCTGTTGTTATTCGGCCTGTCCTTGGTGGCGGAGCTGTTTGCTAACGACAAACCCCTGGTATTGTCCTATCAGGATGAGATTTTCTTTCCTATCGTTGAATCCATTCCGGAAGAGCGCTTCGGCGGCTTCTTGCCAACCGAGGCTGACTATCGCGACCCCTTCATTCGGGACGAAATCGAGGCCAATGGCTGGATTATCTGGCCACTCATCCGGTTCTACTACGACACCATCAATTACGACCTGGATGAGCCGTCCCCGGCCCCGCCCTCATCGGCGAACTGGCTGGGGACGGATGATCAGGGCCGGGATGTAATGGCCCGGCTGATTTATGGCTTCCGTATTTCAGTCCTGTTCGGGCTTACATTGACCATTCTGAGCTGTATCGTGGGTGTTATTGTGGGAGCCATACAGGGCTTCTATGGCGGCAAGACTGATCTGGCCGGCCAACGATTTATCGAAATCTGGTCCGGCTTACCAGTGCTTTACCTGCTGATCATTCTGTCGAGCATCGTGCAGCCGACGTTCTGGTGGCTGCTTGGCATCATGCTGCTGTTCAGCTGGATGGGCCTGGTGGACGTGGTACGCGCTGAATTTCTTAGGGCCCGTAATTTTGAGTACGTTAAAGCAGCAAGAGCGCTGGGATTAAGTAACCGGATGATTATGTTCCGGCACATCTTGCCTAATGCCATGGTGGCAACGCTGACGTTTATTCCCTTTATTCTCACCGGCGCCATCACCGGGCTCACGTCCCTGGATTTCCTTGGTTTCGGTCTGCCGTCCGGGTCGCCTTCATTGGGGGAGCTCATCGCCCAGGGTAAAGCCAATCTTCATGCACCCTGGCTCGGTATTTCAGCCTTCATTACGTTGGCCATCATGCTCACGCTCCTGGTGTTCGTGGGTGAAGCCGTGCGAGACGCTTTCGACCCGAGAAAGAACTGATATGACGGAATTGTTGAACATTTCAGATCTCTCCATAACCTTTGACGCAAACGAGCCGGTCGTCGACAGGTTGTCACTGTCTCTGGACAAAGGGCGCACGCTGGCTATTGTCGGTGAAAGCGGCTCCGGCAAGTCCGTTACGGCGCTATCCATCTTAAGGCTACTGGATGCACGTCATGCCACTTATCCCACCGGCCGAATCACCTACCAGGGCGAGGACCTGCTGACGGCATCGGTTAAACGCATGCGCCAGATTCGCGGTAAGCAGATCAGCATGATCTTTCAGGAGCCGATGACCTCTCTGAACCCGTTACACACGGTGGAAAAGCAAATTTCAGAGACCCTTGCGCTGCATCTCGGGCTCAGGGCGCAGCAGGCCCGTAAGCGCTGCATCGAACTGCTTGAACTGGTAGGAATCGACGACGCCGAAACCCGCCTTGGCAGTTACCCTCACCAGCTCTCAGGTGGCCAAAAGCAGCGAGTCATGATTGCCATGGCACTGGCCAATGAACCTGATCTACTGATCGCTGACGAACCCACTACAGCGCTGGATGTAACCATTCAGCGCCAGGTTCTCGAATTGCTTAAAGGCTTGCAGAAAAAACTGGGTATGGCCGTGCTATTAATCACCCATGACCTTTCGATTGTGAGGCGTTACGCAGATCACGTGGTGGTCATGGAGCACGGTCGTAAAGTGGAAGAGGCTGAGGTAGAGACACTTTTCAGCGCGCCCCAACACGCCTATACCCGTAAATTGCTGGACGCGGAACCGCCTGAGGCCCCCATTACCCTTCCCGACAATACGGTGGAACTGCTGGACGTTCTCGGACTGGATGTCAGGTTCTCGACCAAAAAATCCCTTTTTGGCAAGCCCCGGGAATTCTTCCACGCGGTTCGGGATGTCGGCTTTTCAGTCCGCCGGGGTGAAACCCTGGGAATTGTCGGGGAAAGCGGCAGCGGTAAAACCACCATCGGCCATGCTCTGTTGAAGTTGACCAGCAGTCAGGGCCAGGTCCGTTTTCTGGGGGAGCCGTTGGAGAATCTGAATCAGAAGCAATTCCGGCCGTTCCGCCGTCGAATACAGATTGTGTTCCAGGACCCATTTGGGAGTCTGAGCCCGCGCATGTCGATCGCTGAAATCATTCGTGAGGGTTTGGAGGTCCACGAACCTGCCAGCCAGGATCACGATCAGAAAGTCATTCAGGCACTGATTGACGTCGGCCTGGCCCCGGAAGCGCGCCATCGTTATCCCCATGAGTTCTCAGGGGGCCAGCGGCAACGTGTTGCTATTGCACGGGCACTGGTGCTTCAACCTGACCTGATTATTCTGGACGAGCCTACCTCTGCGCTGGACCGGACCGTACAAAAGCAGGTAATTGAGTTACTCCGTGAACTGCAGGCGCGGTATGGTCTAAGCTATGTATTTATCAGCCATGACTTGGCCGTCGTGCGAGCTTTGAGTCATAAACTGTTAGTACTGAAGCATGGTCAGGTTATCGAGTACGGGCCAGCTGAAAAGGTTTTTAAAGCGCCTGCGGCGGATTATACAAAGGAGCTACTCAGTGCAGCGCTGTTTTATCAACACAGTCCCAAGGAAATCCAGTCGAACGGGGCTGACTAAGACCAATTGAGCGTTACCCGCGCCCTCGGTGATAACGGATAATGCTTGCCAGAAATCTTCCAACAATGGAGAAAAGAATCATGGGATTACTCACCGGAAAACGCGCTCTGATCGTCGGGGTTGCCAGCAAACTATCCATTGCAGCAGGCATTGCAGAGGCGTTTTACCAGCAAGGCGCAGAACTGGCCTTTACCTACCAGGGTGAAAAGCTGAAATCACGAGTTGAAGGCTTTGCAGAAAGCTGGGGTAGCACACTGACTTTTCCTTGCGATGTGGGCAACGATGAAGAAATAGAAGCTGTGTTCGAAGAATTGGGCAAACACTGGGACGGCATTGATATTATTGTGCATTCGGTCGGCTTTGCACCGGGCCACGAATTGAACGGCAACTATGTTGATGTTACCACCCGTGAAGGTTTCCGTATTGCCCACGACATCAGCTCTTACAGCTTTGTAGCGCTGGCAAAAGCCGGTCGCAAGATGCTGCGGGAAAATGGTTCGATGCTGACCCTGACCTACCTGGGTTCAGAAAAAGTGCTGCCAAATTATAACGTGATGGGTCTGGCTAAAGCCTCACTGGAAGCCAACGTACGCTACATGGCAGCCAGTTTGGGTGAAGATGGTATTCGCGTAAACGGTATCTCCGCCGGACCCATCAAGACCCTCGCCGCCTCCGGCATCAAGAGCTTGCGCAAGATGCTTGCAGAAAACGCCAAGCGGGCTCCGATCCGTCGCAACGTCACCATTTCTGAAGTTGGCAACAGCGCGGCCTTCCTGTGTTCTGACATGGCAAGCGGTATCACCGGTGAAATCCTATATGTGGATGGCGGGTTCAACATCACAGCCATGGCAAATCTCGAAGAGAAAGCCGAAGAATAGATCGGTTCTTTCGGCGTCTGGGTCAGCAGCCCGGACGCCAGCTTATAGGATCAATCTTCTGCCATTACCTTGGCAACGGCCTCCACCCACTCTACAAAGGAAGTGTCATCAGACTTGAGTATCTTAACACCCACTATCCAGTAATAGCCGTCATCCCGGGACTCGATCCAGACCACTTCTCCTGTTAGCTGGTAGGCGATCTGATCACCTTCAAACCTGACGGAAAGAGGTAATAAAGCGCCCACGGGTACTGGCTCAAGAGACTTTACTCTGACGCCGGAGGATGACAGATCCTGGGTATGACAAACAATGGTCTTACCGGGATCGTCCTCGTCCAGATCGGGCGCTTCCAACTGCAGCGAAACCGTCGCCCGCCCGGTCAGACGGAACTCGGATCGTTGATCGTCTTCAGTATCCAGACTGGGCGCCCCCAAGCTGTAATGATTCGAGCTATCCGCACTCATCGTTTCAGTTTTCCTCTTATCCTGCATCAGGTGCGGCCAACACGAATGCGGCCGACCACTCTGGACAGCGTGTCGTCAAATTCTGCAGCGCTGCTCAGCACCCGTATCTCACCCTTTGCGACCCGATGTACCAAGTCATCAATGGTGTATTCCGTGCGGTTTAACCCCAAGCGATCAACAAACACCAGCTTTCTGGATGCATTGATCCTGACCGCAAGCTTTAACCTGATAATTGATGAGGCCCCATCTTTTTCATCCTGGGCTTCGGAATCCAACGCTATCCAGCCTCCCAACTTGATACTCCCCACCTGGCTCGCCGCAAGCGCCATGCGTTCTTGCAGCACTCGCTTCGTTTCAGCCTCTTCGTCCGCAAGCCGCCGGGCATCCTGTTCGCCTTTGACGCGGGCCTCTTCAGCGAAACGATCAGCCTCGTCCTGGGCACGCTTCTGTTCTGCAGCCTCTTTTTCCTGCCTGAGGAGTTCCGCTTTTGCGCTAGCCTCTGCAGCTGCCTTGTCACGTTGGCGTCGCTGGACTTCCAATACTCGAGCAAGCGCTTCGACTGTATCTGCGAGTACCGTACCAAAACTGTTCAGAGGTGGCAGAGGCTTCAGAGTACCTTGTTGTTGTGCAATCAGGAATTCATGCCAGGGGGTCAGTGCCAGTTTAACGCCAAAGCCGTTAGTCCAGAGCACATCCCGGGAGTCATTAAGAAAATCAAGAAAATAACGCCGATGCTCGGTGGCGCCTTCACCCTCTACAAACCAGGTACCCTTGGCTTGTTCCAGGGCCTGGGCATCCACCATCACTGGCGACAGCCAGCGAGGATCATAATCCAAAGGACGCTCCGCCGAGATCGCGGCTATCCGCTCCGGTATCTCACCCCGGAGACGTGCCATCATGACCCGTTCCACGTCTTTCAAGGCCGCCAGTGGAAGTGTCTGACCCTGAACACGGTTCCAGACGTCAGTGATGCGATCACCAATCTGTTCACCTACCTGATAGAGTCGATCACGGTCTTTATCTGACAGCGCCGGATCACCAATCCAAACCAGCCATTCCAGCAGCTTTGCTGCATGGCGCCAATCTTCTCCCTCTGGCCCGTCATTCCAGGCGATTTGGCGTAGCAGAGGCAACCAGTAATCAAAAATGAAGACGTTGATCCCCTCTGGCAGCTTTCTGTTGCCAAGCGCCCTACCGACACAAGCCCGAGCGGTCTGCTCCGCCCTTCGTTGTCTCGCCGCTCCGCGCTCCGTATCCATTAAACGCTGATGAAGCTTTTCCGATTTCTGATGTCGTTGTTGCGCTTCGCTGGCCCATTGACTTGCGAAATCATCAAACGCTTGAATGTCGTTAGCTTCAAAGCTTTTTCTGACCGCATGCACCAGGGCATCGAGTTGGTCGAGCAACGCCCGGGAGGAGCGGCCGCCCGAATCGCTCCAGCCTTGCCAGTCCACAAGCCCGTCCAGCCAGTGACGAATACTGCCTTCAAAGGCTGCTGAGCTATCAGATCCCATCCGCCAGGCAAGAAAAAATCGTAGCCGGGCGACCCGCCGTATGAGCGCCTCATGCAACCCGGAGGTGCGCAGGAAAACGTCCATGAAACGATCGGCCAGGTAGGCCGCATTGACTTGCCTGACCGTCCAGGCCAGCGAAACTGATTGCATGACATGAGTAACAGATTCATCCCGCTGTTGTTCCCAGCAGGACAATAACAGAGGTCGCCAGTCAGTCATTTGCTCCGGGCTACCCCGACCCACCGGATAGGGAAGCTCCGGTACTCTGATACCTGACAAAACGGCGTCGATATCCCGGCTAATGACATCGGTTGCTTGCGAAGGCTGGATTTTTTTCGGGTAGTTAGGCGACATTCAACTCAGTTTTCCCAAGCGGCAGATAAAGATCCCGACAGATGCAGGTTTTCAACTGAAGATCATTGCAGCATGGCCTGCTCACAAGGTCCAGAACCGCCGCGTATCCGTTTGTCGCTTCGTTGCATTAGCATTGTAAATAACGCAGTATATCCGACACTCAAAATCACCGTAAAACCCCACAGGCTTGCGCCCAAATAACCCAGCCGCCTTCGGGAAAAGACAGAATCGGGGACCACTAACGCATGTCCGGCACTAAACTCGAGAATATCAATGTGGCCAGTCAGGAAGCACTGATTACACCTGAGGCACTCAAGCAAGCCATACCGCTTTCTGCAGCAGCGGCGGAAACGGTCAGCAATGGCAGGCAGGCAATCTATAACATTATGGACGGAAAGGATCACCGCCTGTTCGTGGTGGTCGGCCCCTGCTCTATCCACGACGTCGAAGCAGCCCATGAATATGCTGGTAAGCTCAAGGCTCTTGCAGACGAGCTGAGTGATACCCTATGTATTGTCATGCGTGTCTATTTCGAAAAACCGCGCACGACAGTTGGTTGGAAAGGGCTCATCAACGACCCCCACTTGAACGACTCTTTTGACATAGAGCAAGGGCTCCATATTGGCCGTCGTCTGTTAATGGATATTGCCGAACTTGGTCTCCCAACGGCTACAGAGGCGCTGGACCCGATCTCTCCCCAGTATCTTCAGGACACCATTTCCTGGTCGGCTATCGGCGCACGCACCACGGAATCCCAGACCCATCGGGAAATGAGTAGTGGTCTCTCCATGGCCATCGGATTCAAAAACGGCACTGACGGCAACCTTGATGTTGCCGTCAACGCCATGAAATCAGTCTCCCACCCCCACAGTTTCCTGGGTATTGACCAGAAAGGTCAGGTTTCGATCGTGCGCACAAAGGGCAACGCGTATGGCCATGTGGTTCTGCGGGGCGGCGGCGGTAAACCGAATTACGATTCGGTCACCGTGGCACTCTGTGAACAGGCTCTGGAAAAAGCGGGCCTGCGAAAATCAATCATGGTGGACTGCAGCCATGCCAACTCCAGTAAAGACCCGGGCATCCAGCCCCTGGTGTTGGCGGATATTTCCCACCAGATTCTGGAAGGCAATCGCTCAATTCAAGGCCTGATGGTTGAAAGTCATCTTAACTGGGGGAATCAGTCTATCCCGGAAAACCTGGCAGACCTGAAATACGGCGTTTCCATCACTGACGCCTGCATTGACTGGCCGACCACGGAAAAGGCGCTGCGGGACATGCGGGATAAGCTGAAGGATGCGCTGCCGAATCGCGTCAAGTAGTCAAGTAATACCCATTCCAGGGTAGGAGCGATTTTAACCGCGAACAAAACAATTCCGAACACACTTCACGACTTATCGCCCAACCAGTCCAGGCGGGAGCGCAGTTGCACTACCTGCCCGATTATGATCAACGTGGGTGCGGAAACCTGCCGCTCTTCTACCTTCCGGACAATGGTATTGAGCTCACCCACCACAACCTGCTGATCCGGAGTTGTGCCCTTTGAAACCAGTGCAACAGGCATGGACTCCGCCATCCCATGGGTCATCAATTCACGGGTAATAATCGGCAACCCTACAAGCCCCATATAGAACACCAGGGTCTGATTATTCTGGACGAAATCGGTCCAGGGCAAGTCACAGGTGTCGTTCTTGAGATGGCCCGTCACAAAACGCACTGACTGTGCGTAATCGCGATGAGTCAGGGGAATACCCGCGTAGGCGGCGCACCCCGAGGCGGCGGTGATCCCCGGAACAACCTGAAAACGAACGCCTGCGGCGGCCAATGTTTCAATCTCTTCGCCCCCGCGCCCGAAAATAAACGGGTCGCCTCCTTTTAGCCGCACGACCCGTCGCCCAGCCCGGGCGAATTCAACCAGTCGCTCGTTAATCTGGTCCTGGGGCAAGGTATGGTTTGAGCGCTGCTTACCGACATGAATCAGTTCCGCGTCCGGCGCAATCAACGCCATGATTTCCTGGGATACCAGTCGATCGTAGAGCACCACATCAGCGGTAGTGATCAAACGATAAGCCTTCAGCGTAAGCAGCTCCGGATCACCCGGCCCGGCTCCCACCAGGAAAACCTCACCCTCGGAGGCATTACTGCTCCGGGTGACCGGATTTACCCTGTACCTCGGAGGCAATGAGGGAATACTTCGTGCCCTACCAAGAGTGTCCTGTTGATCTTTTTTATTACTCATTGAATCCTTTCAACACCTCCCATATAAGGCTTGAGCACTTCTGGCACCACAATACTGCCGTCTGCTTGCTGGTAATTTTCCATCACTGCAATCAGAGCCCGTCCGACTGCCAGGCCTGAGCCATTGAGCGTGTGGACCGGCTCCGGTTTACCGGTTTCAGGATTGCGCCACCGGGCACCCATGCGACGGGCCTGGAAATCGCGGGTGTTGCTACAGGAGGATATTTCCCGATACTTGCCCTGGCCCGGCAGCCACACTTCAAGATCGTAAGTACATGCTGCAGCGAAGCCAAGATCTCCGCCACAAAGTTGCACGACCCGGTACGGAAGCTCCAGCAGTTGCAGAACTTTCTCCGCATGACCGGTTAACGCTTCAAGAGTAGCTTCTGAATCATCGGGCCGAACAATGTGGACCATCTCGACCTTATCAAACTGGTGCTGTCGGATCATGCCCCGGGTGTCCCTGCCGTATGAGCCAGCTTCACTGCGAAAACAAGGCGTGTGGCAAACAAGACTGATCGGAAGTTCGCCTGCGTCCAGTATGGTATCGCTCACCAGGTTGGTAGCGGGAACCTCGGCCGTGGGAATCAGGTAAAGGGGTTTTTCACCTTCGGTTTTAAACAGATCCTCTTCAAACTTTGGCAACTGACCAGTGCCATAAAGTGCGTCCGCATTGACCAGATAAGGCACGTAAGCTTCGGTGTAGCCGTGCTCCCGCGTATGCAGATCTATCATGAACTGGGCCAGCGCCCGGTGCATTCTGGCCAGATCGCCACGCATAACGGCAAAGCGGGAGTGAGCCAGCTTTGTGGCGGTCTCAAAGTCAAGTCCACCCAGATTCTCACCAAGACTAACGTGGTCTTTGGGCTCGAAATCATAGGTCGGGATTTTGCCCCACTGACGAACCTCAACGTTGTCTTCTTCGCTGTCCCCGGCGGGAACTGAGTCGTCAGGAATATTCGGAATGCCAGCCAGGAAGTTATTAAGCTCTTCCTGAAGAATTTTCAGTTGTTCCTCCGCCTCTGAGCGCTGGGCTTTGAGGTCATCAACTTCGTCCAGCAAAGGCTGAATGTCTTCACCGGAAGCTTTAGCCTTGCCAATGGACTTGGAGCGCCTGTTTTGCTCGCTTTGTAGGGTCTCGGTTCGAACCTGAAGCGTTCGGCGCTGTTCTTCGAGCTTCTCGAAGGCTGCCTGATCAAACGTATAGTGTTTGATGGCCAATCGGCGGGCGATCTCTTCGGTCTGATTCCGGACACGTTTTGGGTCGAGCATGGGGATCCTGTGAGTCTGAGGGGTTCAACCTTGGCAACGGACAACCGATAATTCCCTCTCGGGTGGCAGGTTGCAATCAAGTATTAGCGGCATTATACCTGTCGAAGCGGGTTAGGCCATCCGGAGAACTCAATTCCGGCGTTAGGGGAACCGCTTTGCGGAGCTTGCTTTGTTCTTCTGATCAAGCCACTCCCGCTTCTCTGCCATTTTGATCTCCATTCCCCGGCTGACGGGATGATAGAAACGTCGGTCTTTGATGGCTTCAGGCAGGTATACCTCGCCCGCTGCGAAAGCGTCAGGCTCATCGTGGGCGTAGCGATATTCATCACCGTGGCCGAGGGATTTCATAAGTTTGGTCGGTGCATTGCGGAGGTGGACCGGCACGTCGTAATCCGGCCCATTCTGAATAGCCGCCCGGCATTGGTTATAAGCGTTATAAACCGCATTGCTTTTGGGGGCCATAGCAAGATAGATCACGGCCTGGGCCAGTGCCAGCTCACCTTCGGGACTACCCAGACGTTCCAGCGACTCCCACGCGTCCAGGCAAAGCCGCAGCGCCCGTGGGTCGGCATTGCCGATATCCTCGCTGGCAATTCGCACCAGCCGTCTCGCCACATAGAACGGATCACAACCGCCGTCCAGCATCCGGCACATCCAGTACAGGGATCCATCAGGGTCCGAGCCTCTGACAGATTTATGCAGCGCGGAAATCTGGTCGTAAAAAACGTCACCGCCTTTATCAAATCGACGCAGGCTGGTCTGGAGTACCTGCTCCAGATGGTATTCGGTAATTCGGAGCACCCCTTCCTCGTCGGGCTCAGCGAGATCTGTCCCTACTTCGAGAATGTTCAGGGCTCTTCGGGCATCACCGCCAGCCGCACTGGCGATTGTGTCAAGGACGGAGTCAGACACCGCAATGGCCCCATCCAGACCGTCGGGGGCGGTCAGGGCACGGTTCAGCAAACGCAGCAAGTCTGCTTGTTCAAGATTTTTCAGTACGTAAACCCGGGTTCTGGAAAGCAACGCACTATTGAGTTCAAACGAGGGATTTTCGGTGGTCGCACCCACAAAGACGAAGGTGCCATCTTCAATATGGGGAAGAAATGCATCCTGCTGGCTTTTGTTAAAGCGATGAACTTCGTCAACAAATAGCAGCGTATCCCGGCCTTCCGATTGTTTGCGATACTTTGCCCTTTCGACCACCGCACGGATATCTTTCACGCCGCTCAGCACCGCAGACACTGTTTCAAAACTGAGTTCGCTCAGGTTGGCCAGTAAACGTGCAAACGTTGTCTTGCCGACGCCTGGTGGTCCCCAGAGTATCATCGAATGGAGCTGGCTTTGCTCCACCGCCCGTCGTAAAGGCTTGCCAGGGCCGACCAGGTGGCCCTGGCCGACGTACTCATCCAGAGTGGCTGGCCGCATGCGAGCGGCCAGGGGCTGAAAGCCTTGCCGGTCCTCGAACAGGCCTTCCTGCATCAGCCTTCGCCCTGAATCACGTCCACGTCGTCAGGGTAGTCGAGGACAAACTCGGAGTTGGCAATCTCCTCGTTCAATACAATATTGTTAAAGCTGAGAATACTGCGCTGGCCCAGTGAGTCCTCGAGGCGCATTTCCTCGAGTTTGCCGTCGTAAAACTTCATCTCCAGAGACACAAACAAGGAATCCTGGCTTTTCGGTACCAGGGTATAGATATTGGATTTTTCGCTGGCCGCCTGCATAGAGACCTCGTAATTTTCTGACAGGTTACCAACCTCGCCGCTCAGGAGCATCGCTGGCGTATTGGCTACCTGCTGATCAAGCGCATGAATAGTGACCTGTTCCAGATCGGGGTCATAAACCTCGACTTTCTCATCATTGGAAGCAATGAACTGCGCCATGGGACGATCAGTTTGCCAGTAAAACAATCCGGGACGTTTGGCCTTCAGGGAGCCACGACTCTCCTGGACTTCGCTACCGCTGCCATCCACTACGATCTGAATGAAGTCTGCCTGATAGGTAGTATACCCCTTGAGCTCTGATGCCAGTTGCTCTGCTGCAGCCTTGTCTGCCGCCTGCGCCATTGAAAAGCTGGTAAGCAATGCCAGCACAAGCACTCCGAACTGTTTCATTCTCATCGTTTGCACTCCTAATCTCTCGGTGGTGGCGGTGCCAGAACTTCCCGGGCGCCATTATGACCGGCTGAGCTGACGACACCTGAAGCCTCCATGGCCTCCACCAGATTGGCAGCTCGGTTGTAGCCGATCTTGAATTTACGCTGTACTGATGAAATCGAAACCCGACGGCCCTCAGTCACAAACGCTACGGCTTCATCAAACAGTGCGTCAGCTTCATTGTCGCCACCTTCGGACAGGGTAGGTACGCCGGGTAAATGTTCACCTTCCGCGCCATTAAGTATGTCGTCCACGAATACCGGCTCACCTCGCGCCTTCCAGGCACTGACCACCCTATGCACCTCGTCATCATCTACAAACGCGCCATGGACACGAACCGGAAGTCCTGAGCCCGGCGGTAGATAAAGCATGTCGCCATGGCCCAGTAATTGTTCGGCGCCACCCTGATCCAGTACAGTCCGGGAATCAATTTTGGACGACACCTGGAACGATATACGGGTCGGAATATTGGCCTTGATCAAGCCGGTGATAACATCCACAGAGGGACGCTGAGTCGCCAATATCAAGTGAATACCGGCTGCCCGGGCCTTTTGCGCAATCCGCGCGATCAACTCCTCAACCTTTTTGCCGACGATCATCATCATGTCAGCAAATTCGTCGATCACCACCACAATAAAGGGTAATGTTTCGAGCTCAGGCCGGAACTGCTCTTCACTGTCGAGGTATTCATCGGGCTTCCAGAACGGATCCATCAAAGGCTCTCCGGCTTCCTGGGCATCCCTGACCTTACGGTTATATCCCGCGAGATTGCGCACGCCCAGGTTCGCCATCAGCTTGTAACGACGTTCCATTTCAGCGACGCACCACCGGAGGGCATTGGCCGCTTCTTTCATGTCTGTGACGACCGGAGCCAGCAAATGGGGTATGCCATCGTAGATACTCAGTTCGAGCATCTTCGGGTCCACCATGATAAAGCGCACTTCTTCTGGCGTCGCTTTCAGCAGCATACTGAGGATCATCGCGTTCACACCGACGGATTTACCCGAACCGGTCGTACCTGCAACCAGCAGGTGGGGCATCTTTGAAAGGTTGGCAACCATTGGATTGCCACCGATATCGTTGCCCAGGGCCAGCGTCAATGCCGACGATGATTCCTGGAAAACCTTGGAAATCAACACTTCGCTCAAGCGAACCATTTCCCGTTCTTCGTTCGGAATCTCGATGCCGACAACCGATTTACCGGGGATTACCTCAACCACACGCACACTGAGCACCGCCAGTGACCGAGCCAGATCCTTGGCGAGGTTGGAAATGCGGCTGACCTTCACCCCGGCAGCTGGTTTGATCTCAAAACGGGTAATCACCGGGCCCGGATTGACCTCGACTACTTCCACCGACACGCCGAAATCGGCAAGCTTCTCCTCAAGCAGCCGCGACATATGCTCAAGCGATTCTTCTGAGTAGCCTTTTTCCTTGTGTTCTTCAGGCGGGTCCAGCAACGAAATCGGAGGTATTTCGCTTTCTATATCGTCGAACAGGGAAGGCTGCGATTCACCTTTCGGTGCTTTTTGTGTTTCATCCCGCTTGAACGGTGAAATCTTGAGCGATTTTGACACCACGCCCGCAGCCTTGGCAGGTTTACCGGAACCATTAGTGGTATTTACTGGCCTCGACTCATAGACATCAGACTCTTTTGCTTCCCTTGAGGAGAAGCTTTCGATGCGGGCTGGCTCTTCACCGTGGGCTGCCACCCCATCAAAGCCGGGCTCTTTTCGTGGCTTTGGTGGCTCGTCTGCTTTTTTGGCTTTTCCGATACCGAACAAGCGCTGCCACCATTTGGCCTTCTCCCCTGCCCCGGACACCCGATCATTGACCAACGGCGGTTGTGGTTTCGTCGAGGAGGATTTTGGTGGCAGCCGGGCTGACAGGTCCTGCTGGGGTGTTGACGATTTGGGATCAGGCCTGGTTTCTCTTTCTGGGGGGGTTGGCGAGAACATGGCTCGAGCAGTTTCAAGGCTTCGAATCGTCCAGGCGCCTACCCGACCCATCAAATGGAACCACGAAAGCCCGAGCGCAACCGTCAAAGCAAATAGGAAAATAGCGACTAACAGCAACGTGGTGGCAGGTAAATTAAACAGGCGCACCATTGCTTCGGAGACTTCTACCCCCAGCACCCCGCCAGAGGAGGCCTCTAGACCCAGCACGGAATACAGGGATAACAGGCTTGAGGCGGACAACAGTATTAACAGGAAACCGCCGAATCGCACCATGAACAGTGGCCAGTGCAGGTCCAATGGCTCATGACGAAGGCGCACAAGCATCAGTGCATAACCGGCAATCATCACAGGGAACAGGAAAGCAACGTGCCCGAAGAAGTCCATCATCAGGCTCGCCAGCCAGGCGCCCGTACGTCCGGCATAGTTGGAAACCTGAGTTTCGTGGCCGATACTGGCCCAGCCCGGATCGCTACTGCTAAACGTCAGCAGTGCCATACTCAGATATATACACAGGGCCACCAGCGCAATCACGGCGCCTTCCCGTGCACCTTGAGCGACGAGACGGCGAAAGCGCTGTTGTTTTTCAGTCAGTTCGGGCGTCTTATTCGCCTTTTTTGGCTCAGCCATGAATGCTCAGATATTCCCTTGCTTTTCGATTTAGCCTGAAAACCCGCGTACTGCCCTGACTTCCAGAGTCACACATCACTTGGCCAGGGCTGCGAGCCCGCGTTCCAGATCAACCTTGATATCATCTATCGACTCGATGCCCACGGAAATCCTGACGAGGTTATCGGTAATGCCTGCGCTGGCCTTGTCTTCCGGCGACAAACGACCGTGAGTCGTGGTGCCGGGGTGGGTGATCGTTGTTTTTACGTCGCCCAGATTTGCGGTGATAGAAATCAAGCGGGTAGCGTCAATAAAAGCCCAGGCTGCCTCGCGCTCACCCTTGACCGTAAACGAAAGCACGCCGCCAAAACCGCTTTGCTGCCGCGCCGCCAGCTCGTACTGTGGGTGACTTTTAAGGCCAGCATAGAACACCCGCTCAATGCCCGGTTGCTGTTCCAACCATACCGCCAACCCTAACGCATTGTCACAGTGAGCGCGCATACGAATCGGTAAGGTTTCCAGACCCTTAAGAAAAACCCAGGCGTTAAATGGACTCATGGTCGGGCCCGCTGACCGGAGAAATCCGTACACCTCTTCCATCAGGTTATTGGGGCCTACCACAGCGCCGCCAACACATCGCCCCTGCCCGTCGAGATACTTGGTTGCCGAATGAATGATAATATCCGCACCAAACTCAAAAGGGCGCTGCAGTACCGGGGTGCAAAAGCAGTTATCCACCACAAACAACGCATCATTTGCTTTGGCCAGGGCGGAGAGTGCCGTCATATCCGCCACTTCGCACAACGGATTGGAGGGGGTTTCAATAAACAGCATTCTGGTTTCAGGGCGCACGGCGGATTGCCAGGCGCTCATATCAGTCAATGAAACAAAAGTCGTTTCGAGACCAAATTTGGCCATGTACTTCTGGAACAACACATTGGTCGTCCCAAAAACTCCCCTTGAACAAATGACATGATCACCGCTTTTCAGCAACGCCATGCAAGTGGCCAGGATCGCTGCCATCCCGGAAGAAGTAGCCACAGCTCGGTCACCGCCTTCCATCGCCGCGATCCTGGCTTCAAACGCCTGGACCGTCGGATTGGTAAATCGGGAGTAGATATTACCGGGTTCATCACCGGAAAAGCGCGCTGCGGCCTGGGCGGCGCTGCCGTATACAAAGCTGGAGGTGGGAAATATAGCATCGCTATGTTCAAGCTGACCGGTCCTGATCTGGCCCGCACGGACAGCGAGTGTATCCACCGAGACACCTTCAAGATCTGATTCCGGGATCCAGTTATGTTCTTCACGACGGTAAGTCATAAATCAGTGCCTCAGTCTTCGTCGTTATAAAGGTCAATAATACCGTTGTCGCTATCCATATCCTGTCCGGCGTTATTCTTCGACTGGTTGTCGTCACAACGCTGCGCTTCCAGGCGATCCAGGTAGGCCTTGTCGATATCACCGGTGACGTAATCGCCATCAAAAACGGAGCATTCCCACCGTTCGATCTCGGGATTAACGTCGCTGACTGAGGAAATCAGGTCTTCAAGATCCTGGTACAACAGCCAATCCGCACCAATCAGCGTCTGGATTTCCTCAATACTACGATCATGGGCTATCAGTTCGCTGGCTGCCGGCATATCGATACCATAGACATTCGGATACCGAACCGGGGGGGCGGCGGATGCAAAGTAAACCTTGCGGGCACCGGCGTCCCGAGCCATCTGCACAATTTCCTTACAGGTCGTGCCCCGGACGATTGAATCATCCACCAACATCACGTTCTTACCTCTGAACTCCAGATCGATGGGGTTCAGCTTCTGGCGCACAGACTTCTTGCGAAGCGTCTGGCCCGGCATGATGAACGTACGGCCGATGTAGCGGTTCTTGATGAAGCCTTCGCGGAATTTGACCCCCAACCGGTGCGCCATTTGCATCGCGGAGGTCCGGCTGGTGTCTGGAATGGGCATCACCACGTCGATATCGTGGTTCGGTCGCTCTCTGAGAACTTTTTCTGCCAGTGTCTCACCCATTCTCAGACGGGCCTTGTAGACCGACACTTTATCGATGATGGAGTCCGGACGGGCAAAATAAACGTGCTCGAAGATACACGGGATCAGGTGTGGGTCCTCGGCGCATTGCTCGGTGTACAATGTACCATCGGTCTCAATGTACACCGCTTCCCCCGGCGCAATGTCGCGTACCAGTGTAAATCCGGCTGCGCTGAGCGCCACGCTTTCGGAAGCTATCATGAACTCTTCTCCGGCTTCGGTCTTGCGAACTCCATAACAAGCCGGACGAATACCTTTCGGGTCACGAAAACCGACAATGCCGTAACCGGTAATCATCGCAATAACCGCGTAGGCACCGCGACAACGCTGATGAACCGATCGGACTGCCGCAAAAATTTCATCTTTGGTCGGGTCAAGCTTGCCTTGCTTTTGCAGCTCATGAGCAAAAACGTTGAGCAGAACTTCAGAGTCGGAATTGGTGTTGATATGGCGCAAATCGGTACGAAACAGGTCTCGACTGAGGTCGTCTGCGTTGGTCAGATTGCCGTTATGGGCCAACGTTATACCGTAAGGGCTATTAACATAGAAAGGTTGCGCTTCGGCCGAGCTGGAGCTGCCAGCGGTCGGATAACGCACGTGCCCGATACCTACATTACCCACCAGGCGCCGCATATGGCGAGTTCGGAATACATCCCGGACCAGACCGTTATCTTTCCTCAGGAAAAAACGCTCATCCTGAAACGTCACTATACCCGCTGCATCCTGGCCCCGGTGTTGTAAAACCGTCAACGCATCGTAGAGCGTCTGATTCACGTTGGTGGTACTGACAATGCCGACTATTCCACACATGGATGATGCATTCTCCAGAGCATTAAAACTGAGTATTATCGAGACGACGTTTCAGACGCTGCCCCGTCAGGCTCACTGGACGACGCTGGCCCCAGAAGCCGGCCGAATTCGTCTCCCAGTGTACGGCGTGACCAGTCTTCGACTACAGCCAGACGTTCAATCATTATGGATGTGCGCCACCAGGTATCCTCTGACAACGGTGTATAGCGAGTAAAAGCAATCGCAACAATCACGACGACAACGCCCCTGAGCAAACCAAAACCCATACCCAGAACGCGATCAGTCGCCGTAAGGCCTGTTGCCCGAACGAGATGGCCAATCATGTTATTAATGATCGCCCCGACAATCAGTGTACCGAAAAACAGGATGGCAAAGGCGGCGATCAGGCGCACCATGGGTGTTTCTACGGTGTTTTCGAGCAACGACTGCATCTGGGGGTGAAAGGTGCGGGCCAGAATGAACGCAGCGACCCAGGTTACCAGCGAGAGCGCCTCTTTGATAAAGCCGCGTTTAAGACTGATAAGTGTGGATACCGCGATCACGGCGATAATGACCCAATCAATCCAGATCAGCGCATTCATGAGCAACTCAGTGGCAAAACAAGAGCGCGAATTCTATCAGGAAACCCGGTCACACCAAACAGGTAAAGGGGAAAGTCCGAAGCCAATCAATTTCCGGACGTAACAAGGCCATTTACACCGAATTCGGCATCCAGTGCCTTTTTTGCTTTCTCGGCATCACTTTTTTCAGAGTAAGGACCAGAGAATACCCGAGTAAAGGTGGTATCACCCCGTTCGATCCGCTGGGTGTGGGAGTCATAGCCTTTTTCGCGCACGTTATCACGGAGACGGCGTGCGTTATCAGCGTTACCAAAACTACCCAACTGGACCACCCACGCACCTTCGAGAGAGCGAGTGAACTCTTCAGACTCAGTCTCCTGCGCAGGTTCCGAGCTTGGCTCGGATGGCGATGGTTGCGGCGCCGGGGTTTCAGGCGGCTCCGGTTCTGAATCGGGAATGCTGACGGAGGGTTGAGGCGAGTCCATTGCCTCCCGCTCGGCTGGCGCCAACTCGGAATCAGGTGTCGGCTGTTCAAACACAGGATTTGCAGAAGGTTCTTCCAGACGGTAGGAAGGCGCGTCTTCATCAAGTACGGGGGGCGCCTCTACTTCCGGAAACGGTGGTTCCTCAGGAATATCGATGACGCGAGACGAACGTTCAGTGTGTGGCTCATCAAAAAGCATTGGCACAAAAATAACTGCCAGTGAGACCAGAACCACAGCCCCGATTACCCGTTGCTTGAGTCCATCCACGTTAACTGCTCCTCCCGTAAATTCCACCGTCCGAAAACCGGACGACCTGACTGACAACCTGACCGGATACTAACCGGCGACAGGCAATAACTCAAAAGTCCGACCGATCCATGACTGATCTTTAATACCATTACACCCGCTCTCAAAGGACATTCAGGTGCTTTCTGGCCTGGGAAACGGTAAAAAACGACCCGAACACAATCACGATATCTTTCACACCCGCCTGCGCCAATGCAAGATCCAGTGCCTCGCTCACAGTGTTGGAAACAGTATATGCCCCATGACCCGGTAAGACTTTTTGTAGCCGTTCTGCTAGCCCAACGGCATCCACTCCCCTGGCAACCGAAAGACCGCCCGGCATCCAATGGTCTACCACGCCTCTCAGGGCTGATACCACACCTTGGGAGTCTTTATCAGTGAGACACCCGTAAACAGCGAATATCTTGGTACCTTCCGCTTTCAACGACTCTAATCTTCCAGCCAGCCAACGAGCAGCATGAGGATTGTGGCCAACATCAGCGTACACCGTGGGCGATGCGTGAATCAGCTCAAAGCGACCCGGCATGCGCACTGCCTGGAGGCTATCACTGATAATCTGGTCAGTAATGTCGGGCTGCAGCAGACACGCAGCCCGAACAGCAGCAGCCACGGACGTTTCTGGCAACGGGCTTTGGGGAACCTGAATGCAACGACCTGACGCCTTCAGATCGACCAGCAGGCCGGGCGCGCCCTGAGCAATCGTATAATCCGTGCCGTATCTCAGCAATGGCACTTTCTGGGCAGTGGCCTGCTGCAGCACAGAACTGGGAGGGTCCACATCAGCATAAATTGCGGGCTTTCCGAACCGCAGAATACCAGCTTTCTCAAACCCAATGGTCTCGCGATCTGTACCGAGCCACGCGGTATGGTCGATGTCGACAGAGGTGATGATGGCAAGCTCGGCGTCAAGTACATTGACTGCGTCCAGACGCCCACCCAGCCCGACTTCCAGAATCCAGTCTTCAACACCGTGGGATTCCATGATCAGAAAGGCTGCCAGAGTACTGAATTCGAAATACGTCAGGGAGACCTTGCGACGGGCCGCATCGATAGCCTCGAAAGCAGTGATAATCTCTCCGTCATCGACCTCTACGCCGTTGATCCGTATGCGTTCGTTGTAACGACTGAGATGGGGTGAGGTGTAGGCTCCCGTAGTCCGCCCTGCTCCCTGTAAAAGAGCTTCCAGGCAAGTAACCGTACTGCCCTTGCCATTGGTGCCCGCAACGGTGATAACCCGACCCTTGATCGGCCCGGCAAAGAGGCGCCGCAACACCACAAGTACGCGGTCCAGGCCAAGATCAATTTCTGACGGATGAACGGCTTCCAGATAAGCGAGCCATTGCTCCAGAGAAGCGCCCGTAGCCGGTGCAACCGGGAGTGGTTCGCTGAGATCAGGCTTCCGGGGCATCGACGTCCGGTTTCTCCGATACTTCAAATTCAATGGGCGCTTCTTCAGCTGGCTTTTCCTGGCCAGTGAATTTCGCCAGTACTGCCGCTATCCGCTCTCGCATTTTGTGACGATGCAGAATCATATCGATAGCGCCGTGCTCCAGGAGGAATTCACTGCGTTGGAAGCCCTCTGGCAGTTTTTCGCGAACTGTCTGCTCGATAACCCGGGGGCCGGCGAAACCAATAAGCGCATTCGGTTCCGCGATGTTCAGATCACCCAGCATGGCAAGGCTGGCCGAAACACCGCCGAAAACCGGATCCGTGAGCACCGAAATGTAAGGGATGCCTTCCTGCTTCATGCGCTCCAATACCGCAGCGGTTTTGGACATCTGCATCAGCGACAGAATGGCTTCCTGCATCCGGGCACCGCCGCTGGCAGAGAAACAGACCAGCGGTATACGCTCTTCCAATGCAATATTGGCGGCACGCACGAACTTTTCACCGACCACCTGGCCCATGGAGCCACCCATGAAATTAAATTCGAAGGAACAGGCGACCAGCGGCACCCCGAGCGTAGCGCCCCGGATAACCACCAGGGCGTCTTTCTCGCCGGTAGCTTTCTGCGCTTGGGCGAGACGCTCCTTATAGCGCTTTGTATCTTTGAATTTCAGGCGATCCCAGGGTTCCAGATCCGAGGCAATCTCTTCCCGACCATCTTCGTCGAGAAAAATATCGAGGCGTCGACGCGCCGTCACCCGCATGTGATGATTGCACTTCGGACAAACATCAAGGTTCTTGTCCAGCTCCGGCTTATAGAGAAAAGCCCCACACTTGGGACATTTCTTCCACAGCCCTTCGGGCACGCTGGTGCGCTGTTTGGATTCCGAGCGAATCATGCTCGGCATAATCTTGTCCAGCCAGTTACTCATGATGTCATCCTGTCCTTTGATGCTTGCCAGTCAGAGCGTGTGATGCTGAATCAGGAGGCAAGTCCGTCCAGCGCGTTACGCATGGGATGCAGAAGGTCCGTCAAGGCTCGCTTGAGCTGTTCGGAATCGTTCTGATTTCGGGCTATTGTATCGACCAGAACGCTACCGACAATTACACCATCGGATACCCGTCCAACCGCAGCGGCTGTCTCCGCATCGCGAATGCCGAAGCCGACAGCCACTGGAAGCGCTGTCAGTTCGTGAATATGCTTAACCTTGGCAGCGACCTCTTCCACATTGATATTGGAAGCGCCGGTCACGCCCTTAAAAGAAACATAGTACACATAACCGGAGGAGTGCTCGCTGATTGCGCGAATTCTTTCATCAGTGGTCGTTGGAGCAAGCAGGAAAATAGCGTCCAGATGACGCTCCGTAAACAACGGAGCCACCTGATCTGCTTCTTCTGGTGGCAAGTCTACGGTAAGAATGCCATCAACACCGGAGGCAACTGCCGAATCTGCAAACGCTTCGAACCCCATGGCTTCCATCGGATTGAGATACCCCATCAGTACCACCGGGGTCTTGTCGTCGGTTTCCCGGAATGTCTTTACCATACCCAGCACCTGACGCAAAGACGTACCGTGAACGAGCGCACGCTCACACGCACGCTGGATAACCGGTCCATCCGCCATAGGGTCGGAAAACGGCACCCCGAGCTCAATAATATCGGCACCGGCGGCCACCAGCGTGTGCATCAAACCAACCGTTTGCTCCGGCGCCGGGTCACCGGCGGTTATGAAAGGAATCAGTGCCTTGCGACCCCGGTCTTTCAATGCATTCATCACGCCTTCAATTCGACTCATGCCTGCTCCTCTATCGTTGGCAATCCGTATTAAAGCTCAATACCGTCGAGTTGAGCCACGGTGTGAATGTCTTTGTCCCCTCGCCCGGAAATATTGATGACGACAATCTTGTCCTTGTCCATATCCGCTGCCAGCTTCATGGTATATGCCACGGCGTGGGCAGTTTCGAGGGCGGGCATAATGCCTTCGATTCGAGTCAGTTTGCGGAAACCATCCAGCGCTTCGTCATCAGTAACAGACACGTACTGCGCCCGGCCGATGTCTTTCAGCCAGCTATGCTCTGGCCCCACTCCAGGATAATCAAGACCAGCACTGACAGAATGAGTACCGGCAATCTGACCGTTTTCATCCTCCATCAGATAGGTTCGGTTTCCGTGTAATACACCCGGGCGACCAGCAGACAGAGGCGCTGCGTGTTTTCCGGTTTCAATGCCGAGACCGCCAGCCTCTACACCGTAGAATTCCACAGACTCATCGGTAAAAAACGGATAGAACATACCGATAGCATTAGAGCCACCACCGACACAGGCGACCAGGGCATCGGGCAATTTGCCCGCCTGTTCAAGGCACTGCGCTCGGGTTTCACGTCCAATGACCGCCTGGAAATCTCTTACCAACAGTGGATATGGATGGGGGCCTGCAACGGTTCCAATAATGTAGAAAGTATCATCTACGTTGGTCACCCAGTCACGCATGGCGTCGTTCATGGCATCTTTGAGGGTGCGGGTACCACTGGTTACAGGGTGGACCTGAGCACCGAGCAGCTTCATCCTGAAGACGTTCAATGATTGGCGCTGTACATCTTCAGCGCCCATAAAAACGTGACACTCGAGCCCCAGACGCGCGCACACAGTGGCGGTGGCGACACCGTGCTGCCCGGCGCCCGTCTCTGCGATCACGCGTTTTTTACCCAAAAAGCTGGCCAGCAGAGCCTGCCCGATGGTGTTATTGATCTTGTGAGCGCCGGTATGGTTAAGATCTTCACGTTTCAGCCAAATCTGCGCACCGCCCACAACCCTGGTCAGCCTCTCGGCAAAATACAACGGGCTCGGTCGGCCCACATAGTGAGCCAGGTCGTAATCAAACTGGGCCTGAAACTCCGGATCTTTCTTCAACCTGAGATACTCTTTCTCGAGGGTCATCAGAGAGTCCATCAAGGTTTCCGACACGAATCGCCCGCCGTAATCACCGAAGTGGCCGCGGGTGTCAGGCAGCATTGCCAGCATATCTTCAGTCAGTTTTATCGACACGGTGAACCTCTCTCAAAAAATTATTCATGCGAGCGACATCTTTGATGCCTTTCTCGCGCTCAACACCACCACTTACATCGACTGCCCACGGCCTGACCTGCTCTATAGCGCGGGCTACATTATCAGAGTCCAACCCACCGGCCAAGATAAGCGGCAGTGGGCGCTCTGCAGGAATCAGAGTCCAGTCAAAACCTTTTCCCGTACCGCCGTAACGTTGAGGGTCGTATGCATCCACCAGAATCCCTGCTGCTTTTCGGTAAGTATCAAAGGCGTTCACAATATCGGCCTCTGACTGAACCCGTACCGCCTTGATCCAGCGCCGGCCAAACTGATGGCAGAATTCAGGGGGCTCGTCACCGTGAAACTGCAGGGTATCCAACGGCACTTGCGCCAATACGCCTTCGATAAAAGCTTTTGTCGGATTCACAAACAACCCCACCACATTCACAAAAGCGGGTACTGAACGAGCGATTTCAGACGCGACCGAAGGAGTCACTGCTCTTGGGCTGGGATCGTAAAACACCAGCCCGATGGCGTCGACTCCGCCTTCCGCCGCCGCGCGTGCGTCATGTACCGTGGTGATGCCGCATATTTTGGTACGAACCGTCATCCGTTTTCGCTCATAAAGTCATTCTGCCATGGGCGCACGAACCCCGGGCCCGGGTGGCTTTTGGGAACGCCGAAGTGATCAGGGTAACCTACATCAACCAGATAAAGCCCATCTGGCGGCGCTGTTACACCCGCCAACTTGCGGTCTCTTCCCGTAAGTATCTCACGAATCCAGTGTTCCGGTCGCTTGCCGGAACCCACCGCCATCAATGCACCGGCAATGTTCCGGACCATGTGGTGAAGAAAGGCATTGGCCTTCACATCCAGGACCAGATAGTCGCCGTGACGACTGACTGCAATGGAGTCGAGTCGGCGGTTCGGTGTTCTCGACTGACACCCGGCGGCTCTGAAAGCCGAGAAATCATGTTCTCCGAGCAACACCTGAGCGGCATTATTCATGACTTCGGCGTTGAGTGGGCGGAATGTCCAGGAAACCTGCTTCCTGAGAATGCCCGGGCGCACTTCATGATTGAAAATAATATACCGGTAGCGCCGATAAATAGCCGAAAAACGGGCATGAAAATCTTCAGGCACGGCGCCGGCCCAATGCACCGATACAGCTGGCGGCAACCCGGTATTGATGCCCATCACCCAGGCCCGCATATCCCGTACCGAAGGTGTATCAAAATGAACAACCTGATAACTTGCATGCACTCCGGCGTCTGTGCGCCCCGCACAGACCAACTCCACCGGATGGTCTGCCACCTTGGATATAGCCTTTACCAGAGCGCCCTCTATGGACGGGATGCCTGATTTCTGAAATTGCCAGCCATGGTAGCCAGCACCATCGTACTCGAATGCCAGGGCAACACGGCCGCTACCTATCGGAGTATCGGTCATTAATTTGAGCGGAGTCTGAAACAAGAGGTCTACCGGCTAAAGGTACAAGTAACAAAACAAAACGCCGGTTACCTTTCGGGTACCGGCGTTTTGCGCACGATGGGGCAATTATAACGAATCAGGCCAGATCTTTAAGCAGATCCTGTGCTTCCGTTTTCTGTTCATCGCTGCCTTCAATCGAAACCTCCTCAAGAATATCCCGAGCACCGTCCGAATCTCCCATTTCGATGTAGGCCCGGGCAAGATCAAGCTTGGTAGCGGCTTCGTCAGTTCCTGAGAGGAAATCGAAGTCGTCGTCATCGTCCCCAAGTTCAGACTCATCAATTTCACGACTCATCGACCTTGCAGATGAAGCGGGTGCTGCCTCATCGCTTACATCTGAGCCGGGTTCAACAAGCGGCGCATCATCTTCGTTATCCAACTCATCTTCAAGAGATGGCACTTCATCGGCGTCGTCTGATTTATCGGCAACCTCTTCCATCAGAGCCAGATCTTCATCGGAGACATCCAACTCGAGATCATCAAGATCTTCGTCAGAAGCAAGTGCCTCTTCTTCACTGTCCTCACTCGCCACCTTTTCAAGCTCCGCATCGAGTTCGTCCAGGAAGGATTCATCAAGTGAACCGTCTTCAGACGTTGTCAGCTCATCATCGTCCAGAGAAGGCAATTCATCTTCGCTTTCTTCCGGCAGACGATCAAGATCGCCATCATCATCCAGATCAAGAGAGGCGAACTCGTCGCCCAGATCCAGCGGCTCATCATCGGAGTCCAAGTCTTTTTCGTCCTCGACCGAGTTCGAGAGTTCCTCCTCCAGTGAGCCTTCGGATTCCAGCCTCTCCTCGTTGACGGAGGATTTTTCAAGCGCCGATACATCGTATTCTATCGGTTCATCACTCTCGTCGACTTCTTCACTCTCCAATGACCTGTTCAGATCATCCTCAAGCTCGAAGCTTTCCAATGAGGTATCGAACTGACTTTCACGAGGCTCCATTTCAGCAGCCTCATTGAAAGAGTATGAGGTCTCCTCTTCCTGGTCGGTGTCCGAGGCAACCGCAGACCCGTAGGTGTCAGAGCGCAACTGCGACTCGAGATCATCGATGCTGGGCATGGCTTCCGCTTCATTGAGGCGCAACCTCAGTGCTGACGCTTCTTCAACCGCTTGCTCATCGCCCAGCGTCTCCAGTTCACTGAACTGCTTTTCGAACGCACCACGATCCTGACTGTCGGCATAGACTGCAAGCAACTTCAGTCGTAAATCCGTTCGGCTGGGCTCGCGGGAAATTGCCGTTTCCAAAGAGTGCGCTGCCTGATCCAGTCGGCCATACGCAATGTAGACGTCAGCGTCTGAAATCGGGTCACTTTCCCCCGGTGGCTCCTCCGGTTCATCATGATCATCGAGCGTCAGATCAAAGCCATCAGAATCTTCGTCCGATTCATTGTGCAATTGCTCGTAGAAAGCTTTCTCGCGGTTGGCGTTGCGACGAGCAAGCAACAATAGCAACAGAAGCAAAAGTACAAGCCCACCTCCCAGCGCAATCTGGTATAGCGGGTTGTTGCTGATCGCATCGATCGTATTGCCCAGGAAGCCCTTATCAACGGGCCGTTCAGCGGGTGGCATTTTGGCATCAGGCTTCTGTTCGGTCTGCGTAACCGGTGGGGCCGCTGCCATCTCGGAGCCTGTATTACCGGCAGTGTCGTCCCCGGCATCGGTCCCACCGGATAAAGACTGTGCCTCGGCATTAGTCGTGGCAACATCACCCTGCCCAGCGGAATCGCCAGGCGCCGGTGCTTCCTGACCTCCGTTGGCCGCTTCTACATCGCGACCGGTGTCGGTGTCGGTATCAGTTTCGATATCGACACTTGTCTCGGTGGCAGTATCGGCATCCGTCGCCGCCTCGATGCCGGTATCCGTCTCACTCTCAGTGGCCTCTTCGACAGTAGCCTGTTCTACAGTGGCTTCTTCTGAGGAAGTTGTGTCAGAGTCAGATTGGTCTCCGCTGGCGGGGCCTGCATTTTCATCATTCGTCGTCGAACCGCCTTCTGCCACGTCAGTTTCGTCTGCCATGCGACTGTCAGTAGTTTCAGCGCTCTCTGTCTCTGTCTCTGTCTCTGTCTCTGCCTGGGCCATTGCCTGCAAGTCAGCCAACTGGGAATCTTTCAGCTCTATCAAACGCTGAAGTGTCTCTACCTGAGATTGCAGATCATCGACTCGCGTCGTCAGTTCTTCATTCTCCCGGCGTGACTCATCCAGGCTTTCAAGGGCAGCGGCACGATCTGCTTCAGACCCTCCGGTACTGCTACCATCCGACCCCGCAGAGGCTCCGTCTTCTGACGACCTCGGCCCATCGCCAGGTACTATTAACCGGAGTTCGTCACCACTTTGATCGGGCGTTGAGCCGGTTGCTGCTGTCTGCGGGGCCTGTTCAGTTCCGTCGACTTCCCGGGCAGGACGGGTCAATGCTTCATTCTGGGCGGTTACCTGACGAACGGCTTCGGCGCGGGTTCGCGTCTGAATTTGATCCTGGTCAGGAATGCGCAGTACTTCGCCGCGCTTGAGTTTGTTGATGTTGCCATCAATAAACGCATTCGGGTTCAGGTCCTGCAGAGCCAACATGACCTGCTGTGGGCTGAGGCTCTCATTCGGTCGAACAGCCACAGCGATACCCCAAAGCGTGTCAGTAGCACTGGTTGGCCCGAATGTATTGTCTGGGGAGACCCGGGGAGACGACGATGTTGCCTGACCCTGAGATTGTCGGGTCGGAGCACGCGAGGCCGCCTGCTGCCGGGGAGGTTCTGCTGGACTGGCAGCAGAGGACGTCGCCTGCACCTGCTCCTGGAGCCCTGATTCTTCTGCGTAAATCGGCGGATCAACCAGAACGGCGTACTCACGCATTAGCCGACCACTGGGCCACGTCACTTCCAGCAGAAAGTTAAGATAGGGTTCACGCACGGGTTCACGGGAGGTGACGTTGACCATCAGCTCACCGTTAGGCGCAGTAACAACTTCAAATCTCAGATTACTAAGGAAAAAGTCTCGGGTTAAACCCAGCCTTTCGTAACTTTGCTGGGAGGCGAGTTCGACGAATACTTCGTCACGACTGACACCCTCCGTCTTCAACAGACGGATATCTGCATCCAATGGCTCGTTCAGAAAGGACTGAAGTTCAACTTCTCCCAACCCCAGTGCCTGAGCAACACCAGAGCCAAGCCCTCCTGCCAAGGCCAGGGCAATCGCAAGCTTGCGTACCTTCATGCTTTTTCCTTACCAGTCTCCGTTATTCGTTACTGTTTTTTTTAAACAGAATCGGACGAGGTTGGATGACTTCCGTCTTGATATGTCTAGTTATTATGGGTGTTGCCGATTTTACATTTGCGCAAGTATTGTTGATAAAACCAGTTTTATCAATCAATCACACACAATCATTGGACCATTCTTTCATGAAGATGGTGGAACTTACTGTCAACACTGGTTCCAGTCTGTAACCGGGCGGTTATTAAACGTGACAGGATGCCCATTAATCACGAGAAACAGCGTAAATAACCTACTTTTGAAAGTAATAGGAGCGAAGACTGTTTACAGCCTTCGCCCCAATTAAATTACGTAAAACCGGACTCAGTTCCATTTTCGCGGTTAAAACCGCTCCTACGATTTATCCAAGTATCGGTGGCTTCCCGTAGGAGCGGTTTTAACCGCGATTCTGGCATTCAAACTGCCCAATCAACGCTCCTGCAAAATTCGCAGCATACGTCTGAGCGGCTCCGCAGCGCCCCAGAGCAACTGATCTCCAACAGTGAAGGCGGAAATATATTCCGGCCCCATTGCCAGCTTTCGGATCCGACCTATGGGCACATTTAACGTACCGGTAACTTTGGCGGGGGTCAGTTCCCTGATACTCGCATCGCGCTCATTGGGAATGACTTTTACCCAATCATTGGCGTTTGCCAGAATTGTTTCTATTTCACTTATCGGCAGGTCCTTGCGGAGCTTGATAGTCATCGCCTGACTATGGCTTCGCATCGCGCCAATACGCACACAAATACCATCAATGGGAATGGGGTTGGCAGTGCGGCCCAGGATCTTGTTAGTCTCGCTCTGCGCTTTCCACTCTTCCTTGCTCTGGCCGTTATCCAACTGCTTGTCGATAAACGGAATCAGGCTACCAGCCAATGGCACTTCAAAATGGTCAGTCGGAAAACCATCAGAGCGCAAGGTTTCTGTAACCTTTCGGTCAATCTCGAGGATGGCCGATGATGGCTGATCCAGGAGGTCCGACACGCTATCCCTCAGTTCTCCCATTTGTGACAACAGTTCTCGCATGTTCTGGGCACCGGAACCTGAGGCCGCCTGATAGGTCATGGGTGATACCCATTCAATCAGGTCTTTTTCCAGCAAGCCACCCAACGCAAGCATCATCAGGCTAACGGTACAGTTGCCACCAATAAAGTCTTTGGTGCCTCTATCCAGCGCTTCATCAATGACGTTGCGATTGACAGGGTCCAGAACGATAACCGAGTGATCCGCCATGCGCAGTGTGGAGGCGGCATCAATCCAGTAACCCTGCCAGCCTGCTTCGCGGAGTTTCGGGAAGACTTCGCTGGTGTAATCGCCCCCCTGACAGGTCACGATCACATCGAGTTCTTTTAATGCGTCCAGATCAAACGCATTTTTCAATGCTGGCACATCTGACTTGCCAACATCCGGCGCAGGTTGTCCGGCCTGGGACGTCGAAAAGAACACCGGATTAATATCGGCGAAATCGTTTTCTTCCTGCATACGCTGCATGAGCACGGAACCAACCATACCCCGCCAGCCAACTAGTCCAACTCGCTTCATGTGCGACCTTTGAACCTCATTTTATGCCAGCCCTGAGCCTCTCTCGCCGGCTCAGGACCGGATGGATGATCCCGCGGTAACGGCATCGTGCTACCGTCGGGTTTGAAAGTCTGCTAATTCAAAGCGCTGCCAGTACAGCTTCGCCCATTTCCCGGGTGCTTACCCGTTGGCCACCGTCTGCCATGATATCCGCGGTTCTCAGGCCCTGGTCCAGAACACTACTGACGGCCGCTTCAATAGCACAGGCTGCCTCTTCTGCATTCAGGCTATATCGCAGCATCATGGCGACAGACAGAATCGTTGCCAGGGGATTGGCAATACCCTGCCCGGCAATATCTGGCGCTGAGCCGTGGCAAGGTTCATACATACCCTGCTTTTCGGAATTCAGAGCCGCTGACGGCAACATGCCGATCGAGCCGGTTAACATGGCCGCTTCATCTGAAAGAATATCACCAAACATGTTGCCGGTCACAATCACATCGAACTGTTTCGGCGCCCGAACCAATTGCATGGCGGCGTTATCAACGTACATGTGGCTGAGTTCAACATCGGGATAATCTTTCGCAAGCTCGTTCATGATTTCACGCCACAGCACCGTCACTTCCAGCACGTTGGCCTTATCCACCGAGCAAAGCTTTCCGTTTCGCTGGCGCGCTGCTTCGAACGCAACGCGACCGATGCGGCGGATTTCCGACTCGCTGTAAACGTAGGTATTGAAACCCTGTCGCTCACCATTCTCCAGTACACGCTCGCCCCGGGGCTGGCCAAAATAAATACCCCCGGTGAGCTCGCGCACAATGAGGATATCCAGCCCGGAGACAACCTCAGGCTTTAGCGACGAGGCGGAGGCCAGCTGTGGGTAGAGGATTGCTGGCCGCAGGTTGGCAAACAGCTCCAGCCCCGAGCGTAACCCCAGCAGCCCTTTCTCAGGTCGCAAGGCCATCTCAAGGTGATCCCATTTGGGACCGCCGACCGCGCCAAGCAGAATGGCATCCGCTTTCTGAGCCTTATCGATGGTTTCTTTTGGCAGCGGACCGCCGGTAGCATCAATAGCCGAACCGCCCACCAGGGCAGAATCGAAATCCAGATTCAGCCCAAAAGACTCGTTGACCTTGCGCAGCACTTTTTCGGCCTCTGCCACAATTTCGGGGCCTATGCCGTCACCCGGCAATAACAATACTGACTGGCTCATTCATCCTTCCCTTATTTCAGTGAAACAACCAGGGCGCACTCTGCCGCCGGGCGTCCTCATATTCTTTAATCAGTGCGGCATTTTCCAGCGTGACCCCGATATCATCAAGGCCATTCAGGAGACAGTGACGACGGAAGTCGTCGACATCAAAACTGAAAGTCTCGGTCGACGGTGTCACCACCGATTTATTCTCCAGGTCGATGGCGAGTTCATAACCTTCGGAAGCGTCACATTCACCAAATAGTTGATCAACAATTTTTTCATCAAGAACAATAGGTAACAAACCATTCTTAAAGCAATTATTATAAAAAATATCCGCAAAACTCGGGGCTATGATGACCCGGAAGCCATAGTCATCCAACGCCCAGGGGGCGTGCTCACGACTCGACCCACAGCCGAAATTGCGCCGCGCCAGCAACACGCTAGCATGGCTGTACCTCGGCTGGTTGAGTACAAAATCCGGATTCAGCGGGCGTTCAGAGCAATCCTGATCCGGCTTGCCCTCATCCAGATAGCGCGCAGCATCGAACAGGTTTGGCCCGAACCCCGTACGCTTGATGGACTTGAGAAACTGTTTCGGAATAATCAGGTCCGTATCCACATTGGCACGGTCCATGGGAGCGACGATTCCTTTATGTTGCTTTAATGGGCGCATGGCGCTCTCCTCAATGAATCAGTTCACGAACGTCGGTGAAGTAGCCGGTAATCGCTGCTGCGGCCGCCATCGCCGGGCTAACCAGATGGCTACGGCCACCGAAGCCCTGCCGACCTTCAAAATTCCGGTTCGACGTCGAGGCGCAATGCTCGCCCTGCCCGAGTTTGTCAGCGTTCATCGCCAGACACATCGAGCATCCCGGATCACGCCACTCAAGGCCTGCCTCAAGAAATATTCTGTCCAGACCCTCCTGCTCTGCCTGGACTTTCACCAGGCCGGAGCCGGGTACGACCATCGCCTGCTTGAGAGTCGGCGATACTTTACGGCCTTTCACAACCGCTGCAGCCTCCCGTAAATCCTCGATGCGGGAATTGGTGCAGGAACCGATGAACACGCGATCAAGCCGGATGTCGGAGATCGGCATATTCGCGGTCAGACCCATATACTTCAGGGCGCGGACGATACCTTCACGCTTGATGGGGTCCGCTTCCTTATCCGGGTCGGGCACGAAGCCATCAATTCCGGTCACCATTTCCGGCGAAGTGCCCCAAGTCACCTGTGGGCCGATCTCAGCGGCATCAAGCACAACCACTTTGTCGAACACCGCGTCGTCGTCGCTGTGGAGAGTACGCCAGTGCTCGACAGCCCGGTCCCAGGAGTCACCAGAGGGCGAAAAAGGACGGCCACGAACATAGTTAATCGTGGTGTCGTCCACTGCCACCATGCCCACCCGGGCGCCAGCTTCGATCGCCATGTTGCAGATTGTCATCCGGCCTTCCATTGAAAGCTGACGAATAGCGTCACCGCCAAACTCGATCGCGCAGCCCGTACCTCCGGCGGTACCGATGCGACCAATGATCGCCAACACAATGTCTTTGCCAGTGACACCCGGCGCCAGCGTGCCGTCGACACGAACCAGCATGTTCTTCATTTTCTGCTGCACCAGACACTGGGTCGCCAGTACATGTTCGACTTCCGAAGTCCCGATACCGTGAGCGAGAGTGCCAAATGCTCCGTGGGTCGAGGTGTGGGAATCGCCACAGACAATCGACATACCTGGCAGGGTGGCGCCCTGCTCGGGGCCTATAACGTGGACAATACCCTGACGCTGGTCCCTGATCTTGAATTCCAGGATACCGAACTCGTCACAATTGTTATCGAGGGTTTCAACCTGAATCCGCGATACCGGATCCAAGATGCCGTCGATGCCAAGAACACGATCGGTGGTCGGCACGTTGTGATCCGGTGTCGCCAGGTTGGCATCCAGTCGCCAGGGTTTGCGACCGGCAATCCGAAGCCCCTCAAATGCCTGCGGCGATGTCACTTCATGGAGTAAATGACGATCAATATAGATCAGCGCAGAACCGTCGTCCCGTTGCTTCACCAGATGGTCATCCCACAATTTATCGTATAACGTCTTGCCCGCCATGGAAGCCTCCAAAGGCATAATGTTCGAGAACAGTGCAAAAAAGAATTCTGGGTATAAGTCGCTGAGCGTTGCCAGATAAACAAATGATATACCCTACTAGAACATAACCTCAATTCATGTTTATTATAAACTCTATTCCAATTTGGAATTATGACAGAGAGGGTTACATGGACACTCAGGCGCTGGCAGCCTTTTTAGCGGTGGTGGATGAAGGCTCGTTTTCGGAAGCGGCGGAATCCCTACATCTCACTCAGCCGGCTATCAGTAAACGTGTAGCATCTCTCGAGGCGCTCGTGGGGTCACCGGTGATTGACCGAAGCCAGCGCAAACTCAGACTAACGGATGCTGGCACGCGTTTGCTGCCCTACGCTCGCCGAATCCTCGATGAATTGCACAACGCCCGGCTGTCTTTATCAGCCCTTGACGGCGAGGTAAGTGGCCAGCTTTCGCTAATCGCCAGCCACCATATCGGGCTTCACCATTTACCGGCATGGCTTCGCAGGCTGAACCGGGATTTTCCAGAAGTCAGCCTTAGCCTCCAGTTCATGGATTCAGAAAGTGCCTTTGATCAGATGCGTAAACGCAGTGCGGAGCTCGCTTTCGTTACATTAAATGAAAGCATGGATCGCAGTTTCGAGATTCACACCCGCTGGCCCGACCCTATGGCGTTTGTGGTGGGTAATCAACACACCCTGGCGGACATAGCCCAGCCCTCCTTGCAGGATCTCGCCAACTATCCCGCGTTGTTACCAGACAAGGGCACCGCTACCTATCGGGCCATCAGCGCCCTGTTTCTGAATGCAGACCTCACATTGAAGCCGCAGATGCCAACCAATTACCTCGAAACCATCAAGATGATGACGAGTGTCGGTCTTGGCTGGAGTGTATTACCCCAAAGCATGGTAGACGATTCGTTGACCGTGCTCGGAATCGACCAGGATGTTTCCCGGGTGCTGGGAGCCGTGGCCCTGCGCGGAAGAACACTATCGGCTCCCGCCAGAACCCTGCTGGGCATCGTGGGCGAGCTTCATTAGGGGTTCCCAGCAACAGTTGACGGCGGTGGTCGCAGCCATAACCAGGCCACAACCATCGCAAGAGCAATCGCAGCCGCACTCCCCCAGAATGCCAGCGGTGTCCCTGCGCCATCAACGATAAAACCGGACAGCCAGGCCCCAATGGCACCCCCGGCGCCAAACGTGAGCCCGCTGTAGAGCGCCTGCCCCTGACCATGATGGTGGCGGCCAAAATAGCCCTGGATGTAGTGAACCGAAATGGAATGCAGCGCCCCATAGGAAGCTGCGTGCAGGCACTGGGCCACAATAAGCAGCAATAATATCTCTGATACTTCCGCAATCATGATCCAGCGTAATAAAGTGAGTGCCAACGCAGTCAACGCTATCTGACGGATACTGAACGCTCGCATAATGCGGTGCATGATCAGGAAAATACCAATCTCAGCCACCACCCCCAATGACCAGAGCAGGCCAATGGCAAGTTTGCCATAGCCGATCTTCTCAAGATGAATACTGAAAAAGGTGTAGTAGGCTCCATGAGAGACTTGCAACAGCATGTTCATGGCAAAAAACGCCAGTACTGCCGGATCCGATACGATCTTGGCAAGGCGCGCTGTTGTCCCTGCGGGAGGCTTGATTGACTGGCGTTCGGAGGGCACCAGAAAAGATGCGATCACAATGCCCCCGAACAGCGGGAGCAGCAGCCAGGGCAGCCAGTCCAGCGGTAGGATGTCGAGTAACCCGCCAATACCGGCCACCGACACAATGAACCCGACCGATCCCCAAAGGCGCACACGACCGTATCGTTCGCGGTTGCGGCCCAGGCCGTTCAGAGTAATGACTTCGTAAAGCGGAAGTATCGCGTTCCAGAAGAAGGTGAACACCAGCATGACCAGCAACAGGCCATAAAACCCGGGCTCGAGAAAAACGCCGAGAAAGCAAAGCGCTCCCAACACGGAGCCAAAACGCACCAGTCGCACCCGCCGACCCGAACGATCTCCAAGCCAGCCCCAGACATTTGGCGCGATCACTTTGGTCAACTGAATCGTCGCCATCAGCGTGGCGATTTCGAGGTAACTGAACCCCCTGCCCTCCAGGTACAGCGACCAGTAAGGCAGCAACGCCCCCAGCAGGGCAAAAAACCAGAAGTAGAGATTGGACAATCGCCAGTAAATAGCGGTCACCTGTGGGTTGTTACGGAAGCACCAGCAAAGGAAACGAGACTGAAAACCCTATCGTCCGGACTCAATATCCGGGGTGGATACCACGACATCCGCATTCTGACCACGATGACGAAGATAGTGATCCATCAATACGATGGCCATCATGGCTTCGGCAATCGGTGTCGCGCGGATTCCGACACAGGGATCATGGCGTCCCGTAGTAATGACTTCCACGGGCTCCCCGCGTTCATTGATACTACGCCCTGGCAGTCGCAAACTGGATGTGGGCTTGAGTGCGATGCTGGCGAGAATAGGTTGTCCTGAGGAAATGCCTCCCAGAACGCCCCCCGCATGATTTGACAGAAAACCCTCCGGTGTCATTTCATCGCGATGCTCAGTACCCTTCTGGGCAATGCAATCAAACCCGGCGCCAATTTCCACGCCTTTGACAGCGTTGATGCTCATTAAAGCGTGGGCGAGATCCGCATCAAGACGATCAAACACCGGCTCCCCCAACCCCGGAGGCACGTGGTCGGCGACGACATTGATACGGGCGCCTACAGAGTTACCTTCCTTGCGCAGAGCATCCATATACTGCTCCAACTCGGCAACCTTATCGGCATCGGGACAAAAAAACGGGTTTTCATGAACCTGTGACCAGTCAAGTTTATCAATGACGATGGGTCCAAGCTGGGCCAGGTATCCGCGTATCCGGATCCCGAGACGTTGCTGCAAAAACTTGCGTGCAACCGCGCCAGCCGCAACCCGCATGGCGGTCTCCCGGGCGGATGAACGGCCGCCACCACGATAATCCCGGAAGCCATACTTGTGCTGGTAGGTGTAATCAGCGTGGGCAGGGCGAAACTGCTCTGATATTTTCGAGTAATCCTTCGAGCGCTGGTCGGTGTTCTCGATCAGCATACCAATCGGTGTACCTGTGGTTTTCCCCTCGAAAACACCGGACAGAATGCGGACTTCGTCAGCCTCCCGGCGCTGGGTAGTATGTCGGGAGGTTCCGGGCTTGCGACGGTCCAGATCGCCCTGGATATCGGCTTCAGACAGTTCAAGCCCCGGCGGACAGCCATCGATAATGCACCCCAGAGCGAGGCCGTGACTCTCACCAAAGGTGGTCACAGAAAATAGCTTACCGAAAGAATTTCCAGACATAAATCATCATCTTATATGGTTAAATTAAAGCGTTTTCACTGATTTTCAGCCGACCAGGCTGCCAGGTCTTCTGCCGTCAGGAGAAACACCCCATCTCCACCTTGTTCAAACTCCAGCCAGACAAACGGCAGCGCCGGGTAGGCCGCTTCAAGGGCAGGCCAGCTATTACCCACCTCCACAATCAGCAATCCGCCTGGATTCAGCCGGGCATGGGCGCCAGCCAGAATACGGTGAGCAAATTCAAGACCGTCATGGCCCGCTGCGAGGCCGAGCACTGGTTCATGATGAAATTCGTCGGGCATGCTGGCCATGTCATCAGCATCAACATACGGCGGGTTGCTCAGGATAAGATCATAGCGCCCTTCAAGCTCGTTAAATACGTCGGATTGCACTGTTCTGACCCGGTCGCCCAATTCATGCATGGTGATGTTGGCTTCTGCCACGGCCAATGCGTCCGGTGAAATATCAGCCAGATCCACGCGGGCATCGTCGAAAACCGTCGCTGCCGCAATACCAATACACCCACTGCCGGTGCACAAGTCGAGAATACGCTCTACGTGATGATTACCAAGCCACGGCTGTACACCGGTGACAATGAGCTCCGCCAACGGCGAACGGGGGACCAGCACACGTTCGTCAATCTGGAAGGGCATACCCATGAACCAGGCTTCTCCCAACAAATAGGCAAGAGGTATACGCTGGTCGATACGCCGCTCAAGACGCTCCAGAATCAAGTGACGTTCATCCCAGGTCAGATTGGCATCCAAAAACAGCGTATTGTTCTCCAGGGGCAAATGCAGTGTACGCATTACCAGCTGGACCGCCTCGTCCCATACATTGTCAGTACCGTGACCATAAAAGAGATCCGACGCGGCAAATCGCGACGACGCATAACGTAGAAAATCACGGACGGTTTTCAAATCATCAATCGGGTGAGTCACGGATAGCCGGTTCCTGGATTACTGGTTGGCGGTTTGTCCCGCCACTGAGAGGCATTATACGCTGAATTTTCATGCCTCTGCAGCCCTGGCGCGGGCCTGCGCGGAAGCTTTATTCTAAAGTGCCAATGCGCCGGAGCTGCTCTCGTTCTGCTCGAAACGGTCCAGGGCGGCCATCATGCGCTCCCGCCCTAACTGGATCAATTCCGGAGCCTTGTGATAATCGTATGGACTGCAAGCATTTTTGGGGATATTGATCAGCAAATCCGGCGGATAGCCTGCCAACTTATATTGCACCAGGGCGCTTTGCATGGTCTCGATGGCCAGGTTCATAACGTCAAACTTACCAATACCCAGCTTATCCCAGGCAATAGTGTCAGGATCTTCATCTGGTTTATGGTCAGAGTGCTTTTTCTCGGCTTCTTTCTTTTGCGCCTCTTTGCTGAGCTTTTCTTCAGCCGTTTCTTCATCGCCTGGCTTGCCACCAACCTTTTTAAGGACATCCCAGTCGAACCAGCGGGAGGCCTTGCCCCGCATTCTGGTGACCCATTCTTCAAGGTCACTCTCCGGTTCATCTGCAAACGCTGCATCCGGTATACGGTGGCGCCGGTCGTCCTCACCACTGAGGTTAACGGCAAAAATGAGATCAGCATGGGAGGAAATCGTTGGCACGATAGGCAACGGATTCAGCAAAGCGCCATCAACCAGCACACGTCCATTGAGCACCACGGGCGTCACGACACTAGGAATGGCCACCGAGGCCCGTATAGCCTTGTGAAGCGGCCCTTCCTGAAACCAGATTTCTTTATGGGCCAGGAGGTCCGTAGCCACCGCGGTAAACGAGATGGGCAAGTCCTCAATCCGGATGTCTCCCAACATGTCTCGAACCACGGTAAATATCTTGTCACCACGAATCGCCCCGGCGGCTGACAAGGAAATATCCAGCAGTTTCAATACGTCAAACTGACCCAGCCCGGTAACCCAGTCTTTGTAATCCTTCATTTTACCCGCAGCATACACGCCACCAATCAAGGCGCCCATGGAACAGCCGGATATCGCTATAATCTCATAATCCCGCTCAACCAGAGCCTCGATGGCGCCAATATGGGCGTAGCCCCTGGCCCCGCCACTTCCCAGTGTCAGAGCGACGGTTTTTCGCTTGGGGGGTTTTGTCTCTGTGTCCCCGCCGTCGGGTTGCCCTCTGATAGAGAGTTTGTCAGAGGTGACCGCGGCCGAATTGCCAGAAACCACCTGGTTCTCGCTTCGGGTTTCACCAGCTTTGTCATTGTCTTCAGCGGCATCTTTTGCCGGGTCGGAAGCCTTGCTCATCCGCTGTATCTCCATGGCATTTGGAAAATCAGGTTCAAGGAGCCCTGACCACCATAATTTCAATTCTGTCGCCCTGTCGCCCGGGGTCAGTAAATGCGAGCGCAGGCCCAACGATAATCGGTGTTATCTGGTCTTTTCGAACGCCGCTTTTACCGAGCAATACTGTCATCGATTCAACTGCATCCGTGGCCCGACGCATCGATTCCTCAAATGCTCCCTGCTCACCAAGAGTCGAATAACTCACGAGTACCACCCTGTCGGTTTCGGATTGCGTCCATTCCTGCAGCAACCGGCGGTCATTCGCGTTCCAGTCAAAACGGTAGGTCACCCCACCCGACCAAGGCACGATAATCGGTCCACGCAGGCGTGTAGAGCTGGCATGAAAGCCCGGAATTACCGAGCCTTCCGGCACTGACAACTGCTCTGTCCAGACGTATTCACGCTGGTTACCTCTGGTAACGGTGTAAAGCAGTACCACATGGATAGTATCGTCTACATCCCGGTAGGCAGCGGCCAGATAATCCTGATCGGCGTCGCGACCATAAAGCGTGGCCTCATTAAATATCTGATTCGCCCAAACGTTGCTTCTCCCGCAATCCCTGCCAGTGCAGTCAAACAAAATGACCGCATTACGCGAAGCCAGCTCGTTCAGATAGTAATCTTTGGCTTCATCGCGGCCAGAATCCGGACTTATTTGCATTCGCTGGCCAACTCCGCGCACGGCAAGGCGGACAAGGGAGTCGGACCGAATTTCATTGTTTACCTCCCGAACCGGGCTAAGAAGGATGCGGTGGCTCGGTGAGATGATCGGGCGCTCCGCTTCCAGGGTAGCAAGCGGGAACGGCTCAATCTTCGCCGCTTGCGCCGCGGATACCGACAACATCAAAACCAACAGGTAACAGCTGGCACGAACGAAACCCACTACGTTAAAGCTCATGAAACAAAAACCTCCTGACCGCTTCTTTTACAGGTGCGGTATCACCATCGAGGTGACAATGATGTGTACCTGGTACTACGACCCTATTGAAAGAAGGGACCGCTTCAAGGCGCGAACACCAAAACTTACGCTCAGCTAGCAGGCCTTTATCTGCGAGTACCAGGAGCGTATCGGTGGTCACCGCTTCCAGGAAAGCGATGGCCTGAGGTTCTGCAAACAGCATTGGTGAGGGATGGCGCAGTTTCGGATCCGTCCTCCACTCAAAACCATCTCTCATCGGCTTCAGGTTCCGCGGTACCAATGTCATCGCTGCCTCATGGGAAAGCGGACTCAGCCCGCCCTCCCTCGCTTTTGCCGCTTCGGCTATGGTTGTGTAATGGGCACTGCGACCAGACCCAGCGATACGTTTCGTAATGCTCTTTTGAAGCTGGCCGACCACATCATCCGCGCCTCTAGTGATCGGACCCAGACTGTCGATCAACACCAGCTTGCGGACCTTTTCCGAATGGGCAGCCGCATACATCATAGCGACAATACCGCCAAGGGAATGAGCAACCAGATCAATCGGCGCGTCAAACTCGTTTTCCACCAGCATGGCTAGGTCGGCGACATAATCTACCAATAAATAGCTTTGCCCTGATGGTCGGTGGTCTGATAGCCCGTGACCGGCCATATCAACCGCGTAAACGTCGGTAAAGTCCTGTAAGCCCGGGGCCAGGTGCGTAAAAGACAGGCTATTATCCAACCAGCCATGAAGCATGATCACGGGTGGATGCTGAGGCGACGGTGCTTTTGAGGGCCAGTGAAGACCTGACAGCGACATATGGGGCAGTGTCCAGCGCATTTCATGACAAATAGCCACGCTGGCTTGGCTGGCGTCGAAAACAGAAGTTTGTGTCATTGAACGAAGCAATGCCTTACATGGTGTGGGTCGGTCGATCCGAGCTGAGAGCACCGGCAAGATAGGACTCAATCTTGTTTTTGGCGGTTTCATCGTCACTGTTGAACTGAACCCCGATGCCAGCGGCGCGGTTACCCTGGGCTCCTTTGGGCGTAATCCAGACAACTTTACCGGCTACAGGGATCTTATCCGGCTCGTCCATGAGATTAAGCAAAAGAAAAACCTCATCACCAAGCTGGTACTGTTTCTGGGTGGGGATAAAAAGACCCCCCTGGCGTATATAAGGCATATACGCTGCGTACAGCACGGCCTTATCTTTGATTGTCAGGGTCAGAATGCCACTGCGTGCGCCGAAACCAGGCCCCATAACTCTATCCTTTCATCAACGTAATTGTCTTGTCAGCGTTGCCGCCTTGCAAGCCACCAAAGCTTTTTAACGAATCATAGCAGGCTTGGTGACGATTCACCCTCGCGCTGTTGTTATTCGATTGTTATCCGGCCCGACGTTTACGGACCGGCATGAGGCTGCGCCACTGTATCAGAAGTCGCTGTGCTTCGAGCTCAGGATTCGCATTGTAAATACTGGCCGAGCGGGCCTCATGGATAGCATCCCGCAACTGGTGCGCCCGGAAAGCGGGGTTAACCGACGCCAGAAATGACAACATCTCTGCAGCATCGCTGTCTCGTGGGGTTCCCCCTGCACTCGTCCGGGCGAGATCCGCCGCCCAGACTTCCATTAACCAGAGTGTGGCTTCCAGGCCCAGTGCCTTGAACGGCCTGGAAGCTTCAGATACCGGAATTTCAGATTTCATATAACGACGAAACGCCTTTAAGGCATCAGCCCGCAGTGACAGAAAATCACCCGCCAGATAATCGAATGCCAGCCTCGGTGCAAACCCCGCCAGCTCCAGCGCCTGCCTTTGCAACTCATCACCATACTCCACGCCAGTATCCGCCAGTTTACCCTGCAACCATTGCTGAGCGATGTCTGTCGAGGGTGTAGGAATCAGCAATCGCTGGCAACGCGACATCAGGGTAGGCAGAATTGGCCGTCCGGTTTCCTGTAACAGCAATAACACCACGTCTGCCGAAGGCTCCTCCAGAGTCTTGAGCAGAGCGTTGGCAGCATTAATATTCAATTGATCCGCCCGGTCCACAATGATCAGCTTCCGGCGGGCAACCTGGGGAGATGCCACCGCAAAGCCAGAGAGTGCTCTGATCTGATCCACCTTGATCATGCGGGATTTTTCCGGGGCATATACCCGAACATCCGGATGGGATTCACCAGCAAGCAACTCACATTGCTTACACTTGCCGCACGCTACCAGCGCTTGATCGACAGGCTGGTCACACACCAGAAACGATGACACTTCTTCAGCGAATGCCCGTTTGCCAACACCCTTCTCCCCGGCAATCAATAGCGCATGGGGAAGCTGGCTTGCAGTAAATCGGCCGTGTACGGACGCCCTTGCCGCATCGAGCCAGGGCATTGCATGTTCCGGTGTGTGCAAGGTTTACCTCGATTTCAATGGGCGTTTGTCAGTTTGATGCAGCGCTGCGCGGAAATTCGCCAACAGCCGCCGCATGCGCGCAAGATCCTGTTTTCGAGTGTGTCGGGGCGACTGGTATGAAGCTCCATAGTAATGATTGTTCACACCTCGAGCAAAGGCCTCAGCTGGCTTTTGCGCAGCGGGGTATGCCTGCCCTACCTTACGGGCAATCTGATCCGGAGTGTCACCGGCTTCGAAACCAATACCCCTGCGCGCCACCAGACGGTGCCAGCGATGAAGTAAACGGGTATAGGGGTCACGGGACCGGCCTGTGTGCTGCTGCCACAGGCTGATAAGTCCGGCGACCAGTAACGCCACGCCGACCAGGCCCGCACTGACATAACCCAACTCCCGCAATCCCAACCCTCCGGGCAAACGCGACATCAGATCCATCTGGGACTGGCCCTGATAGCCGACCACCCAGCGCTGCCATTGATAGTTGAGCCGGTCCATGTACAACGACGCCCACTGTACAACGGCCAAATCACCGTACCGTTGCGGCGACGTCCAGTTGTTCTCCAGGAATGAGCCTTCTTCCGCCACGGCTTCACGCAACCCACTTTCAATACGGTCGGGAGAAATCGCCGCGGTCGGGTCCATGCGCGTCCAGCCGGATTCAGACAGCCAGACTTCAACCCAGGCATGGGCATCGTATTGGCGGACCAGTACATACTCGCCCTCAGCAACGACTTCACCGCCCTGATACCCCACCACCACACGGGCCGGAACGCCCGCTGCACGCAGCAGGAACGTGGCCGCGCTGGCGTAATGCGCACAGAAGCCGCGCTTTTCATCGAACAGAAGAGCATCAACTCCGTTCTCTAGCATTACCGGTGGTCGGAGGGTGTAAAAATACTCGTTATAACGAAAACGCTCCAGAATGGACTGTGCCAACGCCCTTGGGCCATTGGTGTTCTGCTTCAGATCGGCCGCTAAAGCGCGTGCACGTGGGTTGCCGTCAGACGGCAACTGAAGATAACGGCGACGATCAAGATCTGACAGCGGGTCACCATCGCGTTGATTGACGCCCTCGGACCCAAAAGCCATGCGATAGCGCACGCTGGTATCCGCCGGTCGTCTGAAGCGGAATAACTCGCCGGGAGCAGACTGGACGTTATTCGACACCACTACAGAATTTTCAAGCGCAAACGCCCATTGCTGATTTGTGGCATCCAGCAAAACGTCGTACTGATTCACCTTCAATGCTCCAATACCGCCATCCAGAGCCACCCTGCCAGGCCTCAGAAGCGGAGCATCGTCCCACTGATCCCAGGTTTCACCGTCAAAGCGGTCCAGAATCAAACCACGCCAGTAACGGTCTCTGTGCGCGGGAATGGGGCCACCAAAGGTCGCCCGAAAGGCCCGTTCACTGGACTGTGCAAGACCTGATATTGAGCCGGGCGTCATGGTGTCACTGATGCCGGTTATGCCGCGGTCCGAGACTAACGGCACACTCCAGAGGGGCGACATACGGGGGAAAAACACGAATAGCAGGAGAACAATGGGCAGCGTTTTCAGCGTCATCATGCCCAGTCGCTTCCAGCTCGCTTTGATTGCTCCTGCCATGGTTGGCGCGTTGAGCAATTGCAGACCGATCAGCAAAAACACCACGCCAGCCAGATTCATCAATGTCCAGCCAATACCCTGCTGGAACAGGAAGTTCACCGCTGCAAGATAGGTGAGAATGAAAAACAGCACGTAGAAATCCCGCGACGCACGGGTTTCAAGCCATTTCAGTCCAACCGCCAGCACGAAAAAGGACGCTGCGGTATCCACGGAGAAGTGACCGTTCACCGTCGCAACATAGAGTGCGACGGTCGCAAGCATAATCGTGGTACGGAGAATACGGCCAGGCAAACGAAACCGGCCCATTTGCGCCAGCCAGCGCCAACCGGCCAGAGTAATGCAGACAGCCATCAGCCAAACCGGCAACCGATCAAACTGTGGCAGTATCAGAATTCCAAAACTGGCGATAAGCCATATCAAGGCGCAAGTGGGAATGCCGTGCTCGTTAACTTCAACCTTCATCCCGCACCCCGAACACGGCCAGGGCGCGGAGACAGCGTACCTTGTGGGCGGCGCCATCATCAGGCTCGATTACCTGACCGGGCAACTTCAAACCATAGGGAGAACCTGACCTTTCGCGGTCCAGCACCTGGGCACTGAGGTAACTCAGCCGCAGCTCCGGATCAGTGCCCGGAAAGGCATCGTAGTCCAGCCACTGGGGGCTACCCCGCTCGCCCTCCCAGTCCGCAATGATCATATCGCCACTACGTGCATACCGCTTCCAGAGTACCCGTTGGCTAAGATCACCAGCACGCCATGGCCGCAATTCAGCGTGATCGTGCCCTTCGCTGGAGCGTTCTTCGGCCGCATTGTCGCCACTCGCTGACGGCACACCCTTGTCTGGCGGTGTTATAGGCCGAGGAAAGACTACGCCCTGCGCCGCCGGACGCATCCAGGACCAGGCGCTCAGCAGACCGAAGGGAAAGCGGGTTTCGACCCGAAGCTGGTCCATACTCAGGTAACCCCGAGCTGAGGATTTGATCAACACTACCAGATCGATAGGCTCGCCAGCGTGTATATTCTGATGCTCCAGATGACGGTCGTTTGTGGACAGCCGGACTGCTGCAGCATTTTCGTCTGGTGCGGCGGCGCGGAGAGTAAACGGGATATCATCACCGGCGAAGCCATCGCCAGCCTTGATCAACGTCAGCTCAAGACCAGACAGATTACGATGAGTCTGGTGCATCGCGGCAACAAAGATGGCACCCAGCAAAAAGGTCATCAGGTAGATGAGACTGTTCTGGTAGTTGATGCCGGTGAGCAACATAATGATCAACAAAAAGCCGAACACGATCCCGGCACCGGTAGGCAAGATAAAGATATTTTTCTGAACAAAACGCTGGGTATCCGACCTGGGGATCCGTTTATGAACCCACCGACTCCACCGTCTTCTTAGCGCTTTAACCATCTACTGCTCTCTGTTTTCTGCCTGCGGTATATTCAGGGAACCTCTGAATTCTGAATTGTGAGCTGGCTCCATGTATTTTTATAGCAAACACTTTGCTCTGAAAAAATTTTCAAAGGGGCAAACCCCGTGGTGACGGTCTTTCGATTTCATATTGGAGGAATCAGGCCGCCCTTGATTCATAATTTCTGTAAAATAATGAAATCAAGGGCACCGGAGGGGGTGGTCGCCATTAAAGCAGCCCCCTATTAAGCCGCAATAAGCGTTTTGTGAGCTGTTTGGCATTGTTTTCATTAATCGGGGAGTCGGCTTGAAACACCATTCCATTGAGGCCTTGAGTGCATCGGAATTCGAGCGCTTGCGGTGTCATGCCAGTCAGGAGAAAGATTTCATCTTCCTTGGGAGTACTGCGGATCATGGAAATTCTGGCCGCTATCAACACTTTTCAGCCTGCGCCCACCATCAGATAACCTTTGACCACGCCACCTGCCGCCAGCAATTCGGGCGCGCCCCGGCGGGGCCCGTCAGTCAGGAACTGACTGAGGCAGCGGCACCCTTTGTGGTTGAAGAAAGCGCCGCTGAACACCCCCTGCCCGGAGGCTGGTTCGGGTTCGTCAGTTATGAATTCGGCTATCTGCGGGAGCCCAGACTCCAGGCGCTCTGTCCGCCGATGCCCTCACCGGTATTCTGCGCTGGCCTGTTCCTGTGGGTCGCGACCTACGACCGTCATACCGGGGAGTACTTGCTGTTTCTGCATAAGGATTGCGCACCGCAAACACGGCAGCAGTTAGCGGTCTGGCGGCAAGAGTCCGGAACCGAGCGGCCACTCTCCTGGTATATGACGCGAGCTTTCCAGCCTGAGCAGGACCGGGAAGTATTTCTTGCAGGCATCCGGCGGGTTAAAGACTACATTGAGGCCGGGGACTGTTATCAGGCCAACCTTGCCCAGCAATTCCAGGGTACCTATGACGGTGACCCCTGGGCAGCGTTCCTGGCACTCAGCAAAACCCACTCAACGCCGTTTAGCGCGTTTATGCGATTCAACGGGCAGGCCCTGCTTTCAATATCCCCTGAACGCTTTCTGAAAATCAACCGGGGGCACGTCGAAACCAGCCCAATAAAGGGCACTCGCCGACGGGGTGACACCCCGGACGAAGATGCCGCCCTGGCTTCAGAGCTGCAGCGTTCAGAAAAGGATCGGGCAGAAAACCTGATGATCGTCGACTTGCTGCGCAACGACCTCAGCATCAACTGCCAACCCGGTAGCGTCAAAGTAGGCCGTCTGTTCGAGCTGGAGACCTATCAGAACGTTCACCATCTTGTCAGCCATGTCCAGGGTGAACTCACGCCGGGCACCGACCCGTTCAAAGCGTTTCTTGAGGCATTTCCCGGCGGGTCGATCACCGGCGCTCCCAAAATTCGGGCAATGGAGATAATCCGGGAGCTTGAGCCGCACTGGCGCGGGCCTTATTGCGGATCAGTATTTTACTGGGGCCTGAATGGCCGGATCGATAGCAATATCGCCATTCGGACGCTCTATTGCGAAAACGGAAAGATACGGTGCTGGGGAGGCGGCGGCATCGTGGCGGATTCTGACCCGGTCAGCGAGTATGAGGAGACACTGACCAAGGTGCGCCCCCTCATGGAGCTTCTTGAAATCCTACAATGAACAGATCAGCTATGCAGCTGACTCGCTTTCAGGAACTCTGCCCTAAGTTCGTCAAAGGTGTGAACAGCCGGGAATTGAGGAAACTCGTCGATAACATTTTTCGGGGCGTGAAACAGAATGCCTGCCTCTGCCTGTTTCAGCATGGTGGTGTCGTTGTAGGAATCACCGGCAGCGATCACCCTGTAATTCAGCAACTGAAAGGCCCTGACAGACTGGCGCTTAGGGTCACGCTGGCGCAGCAGGTAATTGGTAATCCGGCCCTGCTCGTTCACTTCCAACTTGTGGCAAAGCAGCGCGGGATAACCCAGTTTCGCCATCAATGGCATCGCAAATTCATAAAACGTATCTGACAGGATGACGACCTGAAAACGCTCGCGGAGCCAGTCAATGAATTCCCGGGCGCCCTCCAGTGGATTCAGCGTGCCGATGACTTCCTGAATCTCCGGCAGACCGTAACCGTGTTCATCCAGTATGCGTAAGCGCTGCTGCATCAGCACATCGTAGTCCGGAATATCGCGAGTGGTGGCCTTGAGCTCATCAATACCGGTTTTTTCCGCAAATGCGATCCAGATTTCCGGGATCAGTACACCTTCGAGGTCAAGGCAAGCAAGTTCCACAAGTTTCTCCTGTCAGTTCTAAAAAGAGAGCCGTGATTTAGCGGTCGGCTCAAGTGGTCGTATGATAGAAAAAACCGCCTCAAAATGCATTTCTTGTTCACAACGGCATAAGGTTAGACAGGGTCATTCCTTCATCCCGGCGCCAGACAATGGTAAATTCACTCCAAAATAATCATCCATCCGAGAGTTTATGACCGACATCGACCAGTTGAAAAACGACCTTCAGGGCCAGTCTCCCCGAGCCATTATCAAGGCAGCCCTGGCCCGATATGACAATATCGCGATTTCCTTCAGCGGCGCGGAAGATGTCGCCCTGATTGAGCTCGCTCATAAAATGACTGACAACCTGAAGGTGTTCACCCTGGATACCGGACGGCTCCATGCGGAAACCTATGAGTTCATCGACCGGGTTCGTCGTCATTACAGGATTGATATCGAAATTCTGTTTCCGGATGCTACTGAAGTGGAAGCGCTGGTGAACAAGAAAGGCTTGTTCAGTTTCTACGAAGACGGCCATTCAGAGTGCTGTGGGATTCGCAAGGTCAACCCGTTGCGCCGCAAACTCGCCAGCGTTGATGCGTGGATTACCGGACAACGCCGGGACCAGAGCCCCGACACTCGCAATGACGTGCCCATCGTGCAGCGGGACGACGCCTTCTCAAGCGATGCGAAAACGCTTGTGAAGTTCAATCCACTGGCAGACTGGACCTCAAAAGAAGTCTGGGACTATATCCGGATGACAGAGGCGCCCTACAACACGCTGCACGAAAAAGGTTTCGTCAGTATCGGCTGCCAGCCGTGCACGCGCCCTATCCTGCCGGGCCAGCACGAGCGCGAAGGCCGGTGGTGGTGGGAAGAAGCCACGAAAAAAGAATGCGGACTGCACGCTGGTAATGTGATTGCCAGAGAATGACACCAGCGCGGGCGCCCCACCAATGATGACTCAGTCGGTGGGACGCTACACTTCAATAGGTGGGCAGTTCTACGTCCCGGAATAACTCTTCAATCTCCGCACGACTGCCCTGATGTGCCACGGCGTTGTCCACCCGCTCCTTGGTGAGATGAGGCGCAAACCGCTTGATGAAATCGTACATGTAGCCCCGCAGGAACGTGCCTTTGCGGAAACCAATCCGCGTGATACTGGGGCTGAACAGCTTGCGGGCATCCAGCGCCACAAGGTCAGTATCGACGTTCTCATCAAACGCCATACTTGCGATGATCCCCACCCCGAGACCCAGGCGCACGTAGGTCTTGATCACGTCCGCATCGGCCGCCGTGAACACAACTTTCGGTTTCAGACCTGCAGACTGGAATGCCTCGTCGAGTTTGGAGCGTCCCGTGAAGCCGAATACATAGGTGACCAACGGATACTCGGCCAAAACCGGCAGGGTAAGCTCCCGCACACTGGCTAGCGGATGATTTTTTGGCACAATAACCGAGCGGTTCCAGCGATAGCAAGGCATCATAATCAGGTCGCTGAACAGCTCCATCGCTTCAGTGGCGATGGCAAAATCCACCGCACCGTTGGCGGCCATCTCTGATATTTGCATGGGTGTGCCCTGGTGCATGTGCAGCGAAACATCAGGAAAAGATTCGATAAAGCCCTGGATGACTGGAGGCAAAGCGTAACGGGCCTGGGTATGGGTAGTCGCTATGCTGAGATCACCTTTGCGCTGATTGCTGAACTCCTGGGCAATTTTCTTGATGCCCTCAACGCGGCGGAGAATCTCGCCAGCCTCCCGAATTATGGTTTCTCCACCTGGGGTGATTCGGGTGAGATGCTTGCCACTGCGGGCAAAGACCTCGATGCCCAATTCATCCTCCAACAGACGAATCTGTTTTGAGATTCCGGGCTGAGAGGTAAACAGGCTCTGGGCAGTGGCTGAGACGTTCAGTTCGTGGTGCGCCACTTCCCAGATGTAACGTAGCTGTTGTAATTTCATTTAACCCCTCGCTCCCCAATGTGTTCGGCCTGTCGCTGAGCACAGTATGCGTATAAAAATATCTGCAATCATACTTTTTAAGAATAGATAGTGCCTGTTTAGCAGTGTAGCCCAAAACTATTCTTATACTGGAGTGTCATCGATTAATATCCCAGGGTGCTTGACTTCATAATGACAAGGAGCACGAAGCGAATGTTGGGATGGCGCTTTATCTGCCCGCCCGGAATTAGGAAGTCTCTGGTTAGTGCTCAATCAAGCGTCGGAACGGCGGTAGCGCATCGAGCAAAAGCTGCCCATAGCGTCTGCTGATGATGCGGCGATCCAGAATGGTTACCCGGCCAGTGTCGGATTCCGTGCGAAGTAAGCGACCGACGGCCTGCACCAGTTTGATTGAAGCATCCGGGACCGTGATCTCCATGAAGGGATTGCCGCCGCGACGAATAACCCACTCCGCAAGACTGGCTTCGATCGGATCATCGGGAACCGAAAACGGTAAGCGGGTTATTACAACATGCCCAAGATAGGTGCCTGGCAGGTCGATACCTTCGGCAAAACTGGCTACCCCGAACAACACGCTGGGGCGCCCCTTATCGACCCGCTCGCAGTGCTGGCGTAACACCTCGCCTTTCGCCATGTCGTCCTGGGTTGTGATCAGCTCCGGATACTCAGGGGCTAACCTGTCACGGACCGCATTCATTTGACGACGCGACGTAAACAGCACCAGGGTCGCTTTCTCCCCGGCCCAAAGAGTCGGCAGTTTGGTTACCAGTGCATCCGTGAAGGCTTCTGTTTCCGTCGGCAACGCTGGCATGTTGGGCACTTCGACGGTGGCCATTTCGCCATAGCGAAAAGAACTGGGCACCACCAGGAATCGACTTTCCTCCGGCAGCCCCGCCCTGGCTTGTAACCGGTCAAACCGACCGAGTGCGGTCAGAGTGGCGCTGGTCAGGATGGCGCCGTAAACCCGTGACCAGAGCCGGGTATAAAGCAGACTGTTGGCCAGCACCGGGCTGCTGTAGAAGGTAATGTCCTCAGCATGGTCCCAGCGTTGCCGAATAGCCCACCGGGCCGGTGGCGGATTTTTCGACCGCTTGATCTCTTTACCGTCACTGGTTTCGCCGTCAGTATTCCGGTGTTTCTCACACCAGGCGACCCATAACCGGAGCTGATCTTCCGCCCGACTGTGAAAAGCTCCCAAAATGGGAAACCAGGCCTCGGCGGTGTCCCGGTCAACATCGTGTTCCCGTTTATCGTCGAAGGCTTTCTGCAACTCGTCAACCAACACGCCGAGCTGACGAACCAGGGCAGCGGTGGATATCTGAGCAGAGGCTGCCAGCTCGGCCATCGCCTCCGGCAACTCCCCTTCCGGGTATCGCCACTGTGCTGAGCGCCGCTCCTCGCTGAATTCCCAGACCGTATTCTGCTCTGATTCGTCATAAACCTGGACGATAACGTTGTCGAGGTCTCGAGAGGCCGTGCTGATCTTGTCGACGGTTTTAGCTGCCAGGGTCCCGGGGGTCAGGAAGGGTGGAATCTTTGCCAGCGCCTGGGAGAGTTGCTTCAACCATTGCCTGGTCGCATTGAGCGGAACCGACGCCGCAAAGTGGTTCAGCGCCTTATCAGGGAGATGGTGCGCTTCATCAAAAATAAACAGCGCGTTTTCCGGCTCCGGCAATATCGCTCCGCCGCCAAGCGCCAGATCCGCGAGCACCAGATCGTGATTGGCAACGATCACATCTGCATCATCCAGACCTTTGCGGGCGTCAAAAAACGCACAACTATCGAAGTAGCTGCAGTGACGATTGGTGCACTGGCGATGATCTGTTGTCACTTGGCGCCAGGTGTCATCAGGAATCTGGGTGGGCCAGTGATCGCGGTCGCCATCCCATTCACGGGCTCCGTAGCGAGCCAACATATCTTCAAAGAATTCCCGGGTACCGGGTTCATCGTTACGCGGCTCATCCAGCACAAACAGCGGCATGCTCTCGCTGTCCCCCACACCCTCTTCATGAAGACGAGTCTCCAGGCGCGACAGGCACAGGTAGCGTCCCCTGCCCTTGGCCAGGGTCCAGGTGAAGTCCAGCTTGCTGTGTTTTTTCAGATCCGGGAGGTCCTTGTGGACGATCTGGTCCTGCAGCGCCACCGTCGCCGTAGAAATCACCAGCTTCTTGCCCAGGGCCTGCGCCACCGGTATTGCTGAGACCAGATACGCCAGGGTCTTTCCGGTGCCCGTCCCCGCCTCGACAACACAAGCAGCAGGGGCGGATGTGCGCTCACCATCATTGGCGGTGATGTTGCCAATATAGCGGGCAATTTCGGCGATCATCAAACGTTGGCCGTAGCGGGCACGGATACCCTTGCCACTGAGGACATCGCGATATGCTTGTTGGATAGACGTCTTGACGGCTTCTGTTAATGTCATTAGCGGGGGCTTATCCAGTCACGTACCACACCAACCCGGAATCGCTGTCCGTCGAGACTCAGTTCAACCCCCTCCGCCGTGATTCGATCCACGCGAATACCGGCAAAGCGCTCACCCGGTCGCAAGTAATTATCATTGATCATCACTCGGCGGGCAGCGGGATCGGAGGCATAGATATGACTGCTGAAAATGAGATTGGGAATCCGGCGCTGAAACGACATAGGCAACTCAACCAGATGAGGCACCCGCTCACTCGAAGCAAAACGCTCATCCCTCCCAGCACTCCCCGGATAATCCTCCAGCGGAGCATTCCAGGACGGTACGATCAACGTTGGACGTTCCTCGCTCTCGTTAACAAGCTCTGGAGACGGCGAATTGACGTCGCTATCGATAGATTCCTCCGAGCCAGCCGCTACCGGTTGGAGAACCTGCGGTTCTTTATCTGGCTGAACGGAAGCAGGGTCAAGAACGGGCGCGGGCACGAATTCATCTCCATTGATTGAGGCGGGTTCCGACGACTTTTTGTCGGATGACAAGGACACACCCAGCGACATCAACCCGATTCCCGGCCAAAATATGGCCGCGAGAATACAGGCATTCAGAATCAACCCGATACCGACCCAGGCCGTTACCGGGATGGCCTTTTTCTTTGGCCGGTGTATCAATTGCACCTGCTGCCCCAGATCCGGAACCCGGCCCTGCCGCCGCTCGTCTTCGGACTTTCTCAGCGCATCAAGAATATACGACATATCAGCTCGCATCCCCGTCGGCGATGAGGTTCGGGACCCCGGAGTTCAAATCGTTATTCAACTGAATCAGCGTCATGGCTCCGGCGATACCGTCCGCCTCCAAACCTTTTTCCTTCTGGTACCACCTTATCTGTTGATCCAGCGGCATGGCCTCCAGACTTTGACGCTCATCGCTATCGCTGGCGAAGCGACGAACCAGTTGCATCAACTGAGCATTGAGCCAGAGCTCACGGTCTGCGCCGGTAGCGGCGGTGTTATCAGAGCGCAAGTAGGGCGGCAGTCGCCAAACCAGGGAGTAAGCACCGAACCAGTGACGCTCAAGTTCAGCCAGCAAGACTTCACGGGGCCCCGTTTCAGAGGCAATAGTAGCCCTGTCCCCGGCCAGGGAAATGACCGTGACGAACCGCTGCTCGCCCCCGTCATCCCGTAATTCGAGTATCACCGGGTGGTTGATTTGCTGCAGGCTTCGCCAATTACCCTGACGATGGAGGCACCGAAGGCCCGTGCTCTCAGCAAAGTCGCAGGCTACCGGGTTCTCCGCGGGTTGGTAATTAATACCCCAGACCCCAAACAAAGACTGAAACCCATCTGACAGGGAAACACCATCGTTTTCGACCGAAAAACTCAGGTTCTGCTCGGGCTCTGCCGTCGTATCAGGTGGAGTGGCTTGCGTGTCTTGCGGGGCTTGCGTCTCCTCCGGCTCTTCCTGTGTATTTTCAGGCTCGACGCTCTGGTCAGTAACCGGCTCGCTCTCTACAGAGGGCACCACCGGGGCATTCTCCGTCCTCTGGACGGTGCCAGCCAATACCGGGATTTCGTTGCCGAAGTTCACGGGACCTTTCTGGAACAACCCTATTGTCAGGACAACTGCGACAGCCAGGCTGACGATTACCGTTGCAATGAGCAATTTTTGTGAAGCCAGCGGTTTCACTTCACGAGATTTGGTCCCACCAAGTACTTCCTTTGCAGCGTTTTTGATATGCCTCGCGTCCACATGATGCAACCCTTCTGCGTAAGCTCCGAGAAAGGCCCGATCACTAATCAGGTTGATAAGTCGGGGCACGCCGCCGCTACGTCTGAACAAAGTCTTCACTGCCCCCGGACTGAAAAACTCAGTGCGCTGACCCGCCACGCTTAACCGGTAACTCAGGTATGCCGGTAGTTCGTTGCGCTCAATGGCATCCAGGTGATAACGCGCCGTTACTCGCTGCGACAACTGCCGGAGCTCAGGTTGCGCAAGCATTTCCTGCAATTCCGGCTGTCCGAGCAATACAATCTGCAGTAGTTTTTTCTCTGCGGTTTCCAGGTTGGTCAGCAAACGTAGCTGCTCAAGAACATCGGCTGAGAGGTTCTGAGCTTCGTCAATCATTAACACTTTGTGCCGGCCAGCGGCGTGCGCTTCGAGCAAGTGCGCATTGATCAGGTCGATCATGCGCTTGATGCTGGCACCTGCAGGATGACCAATGCCCAGTTCATCGCAAATACTGGACAACAGCTCACGGGAGGACAGTTTGGGATTAAGGATCAGGGCAATATCAACGTGGTCCGGCACATTTTCGATGAAACAGCGGCTTACGGTGGTCTTGCCCGTGCCCACTTCGCCGGTAATCACAATAAAGCCACCCTGACCTTTCACCCCATACATCAAATGGGCCAACGCCTCTTTATGGCGTTCGCTCAGATAAAGATAGCGCGGGTCAGGGGCAATCGAGAACGGGGGTTCCCGAAAACCGAAAAAATCGTAGTACATGCGTGTCCAGTCAGGTGCGCTGTGGATTCACAATCATACCGTCAGGGTCTTGCGACTGTCACTAGCGGAAAAAGTGGACATTACCCGTCAGACAGGTTCGATGGATGAAATAAGCCTCAACTCGGCCTTTTTGTGCTTTTGCCTGGCCCGAAGCCGTGCAATGCAGCGCTCCAGATCAGAAATCCTCAAGCATCAAGTCCTCATTATTTTCACCACTGGCAAACGGGTCAGAGGAGGGCTGTCCGTCATTGATAAGATACGCCCGTCTTTGCAGATACGCATTCCTGACAAACGTATATGGATCACCGGAAATAAACCGTTCGGCAGGAATCAGATCAGCGCGTCGATCAACGACTTGCACCCCGACCAGATAATAGTAATCAGGCTCGTCCACCGCGGTACTGAGGCCCGGCAAAGCGGTCACATCTACTACAAAACCGGTAAAGTCCCGGCCGGTGGACGGGCCCATCAGCGGCAGCATCAGGTATGGTCCGCTGCCCATGCCCCAATATCCAAGGGTCTGACCAAAATCTTCCGGACGTTCAGGCAGCTCAAAAACAGTTGCCACATCAAACAATCCGCCAAGCCCGAAAACAGTGTTGTAGGTAAAGCGTCCCACTGCGACCACGGCCGCCTCGCCCTTCAACTGGAAAATGCTGTTGGCGAAATTACCGATTTCTCCAATGTTATTGAAGAAATTGGTTACCGCTCGATCCGCAACTGAAGGCATGACTGCCCGATAACCCTGTGCTACGGGTTTCAGAAACCAGTCGTCAATGAACACATTAAAATCGTAAACCTTTCGGTTCCAGTTCTCGTAGGGATCTGCTTCGCTGGCTGCGCCGGAACGGATGTCTGCCTCGACAATATCACTCTGTGTGGTTTCACCGTTACCTTGCGCAGAAGCTGCAACCGAGGAAAGACACAAAAGCAGGATCGCGAATTTGAAGATTGCAGCGTTGTTTGTGATGCGTAAGGTCATGTTCAGGCCTGAAATTTTGACTTAACGGTTTAATCGTCGATAATGACAGCTGTCTATAAGGTGCCATTATACTTGCCGACCTGAACCACCCAGAGGAGTCGTTATGTCTGATCCCGGTAATCTCGTCCACGTCATCGATATGCCGCTTCGTTGGGGCGACATGGATGCATACGGCCACGCCAACAATACGGTTTATTTCCGGTTTTTTGAAGAAGCCCGTATTACCTGGCTTACTTCACTCAAGCTGGGTCTGAAGGGCGAACCTACAGGTCCCATTATCATCAAAACCAGCGCGACGTTTTTGAAAGAACTCAGCCACCCAGCAACCGTAGAGGTGAGAACATACGCTGGAAAGGCCGGAAATACCAGCCTCGACACCTGGCATGAGATTGTGGACAAAGACACCGGAGCCTTGTATTCAGAGGGCTACGCGAAGGTGGTCTGGTTCGATCGCGAAGCGCACAAATCCACACCTTTACCCGACACCCTCCGAGCCCTGGCGACCTCCTCCTAGCGGCGGCGAACCACCACGCTACCAATCGAGTACCCTGCACCAAAAGAGCAGATGACGCCGAGGTCGCCCGACACCAGATCACTTTGATGCTTGTGAAAGGCGATTATTGAGCCTGCCGAACTGGTGTTGGCGTACTCGTCCAAAATCACCGGGGCTTCGTCTTCCGTAGCGTCCCGACCCAGAACCCGACGTGCGATCAACTGATTCATATTCAGATTGGCCTGATGTAACCACATCCGCCGCAAGGCGCCTGGAGTAAGTGACAGGCTTTCGAGGTGGCCCTGAATGGTTTCGGCCACCAGCGGTGATACTTCCTTGAATACTTTCCTGCCCTGCTGAATAAAGAGCTTGTCCGGTTTGCCAACGCCCTCCTCGTCCGCCCGGTTGAGAAAGCCGAAGTTATTCCGGATATTGTTTGAAAACTGGGTTTTCAGCCGCGTACCCAGAACATCAAAACCCTGGCCGTCAGCAACGTCCGAGTCCCGCTCAACCAGAATCGCTGTACAGGCATCCCCGAAAATGAAATGGCTGTCGCGGTCGGTAAAATTGAGATGACCAGAACAGATTTCCGGGCTGACCACCAAAACGGCGCGCGCCGTTCCATTTTCCACAGCGTTCACTGCTGCCTGAAGCCCAAAGGTCGCTGAACTACAGGCGACGTTCATGTCATAGGCGAAACCATCAACCCCCATCGCTGCTTGCACTTCTATCGACACTGCCGGGTAGGCTCGCTGCAAATTCGAACAGGCAACAATTATCGCATCGACATCGGCGGCGGTCTTACCGGCACGGCTCAGCGCCTCATTACACGCCGCCACTGCCATATCGCATTGAACTGAAGGCTCGTCATTACTGCGATCCGGAATACGTGGGCACATGCGTTCGGGGTCGAGTATGCCCTCGCGGTCAATAACATGACGACGTTTGATGCCTGACGCTTTCTCAATAAAACCGGAGGCTGACGGCTCCATGGCAACAAGCTCGCCCCGCGCAATCTCGTCACGGTGACGCTCGTTATAAAGCTCAACGTAGGCGTTGAAGGCCTGTACCAGTTCATCGTTATCAATCGTTGCTGGCGGAGTATAGAGTCCGGTTCCGCTGATGACGGCTTTAATCACGTATTACCCCACGTCATGTTAGTGAAATATAGTGAGACAGAGCGAAATCTTAACACACCCGAAGAAAGATGCCCTGCCCGCTAAGGAGCCTCTGATTAACTCCTGGATCGTCTCTGGCTTTCAGAGCGCGCAGAGGCGATTCAGGAGTTAATCAGAGGCTCCCCAACCCATTAAATTCGTTTATATTCGCACTTTTTCCCACTGTTTATCGAGTCGTTTGACCGACACCGTAATATCGGTGCCCAACTGCTGCGCAAAGAACGACACCCGGTATTCTTCCAGCATCCAGCGATACAGCACCAGCTCTGGATCCCGAACACCCTGACGCTGGTGGTCCTCCCTTTTCTTGGCGTAACGAGCCCACAATGGCTCTATACTATGGAGAAATTCCCGCTCCCTGCCCATCTCCCTGGGCATTTTCTCGAGTCGTGCGTCTGCAGCCTCAAAATACCGGGGGAAATTTGCCAGCCATCGGGCCGGGGTGGCACTGATAAACCCCGGATATATCAGGTTCTGGAGCTGGAATTTCAGATCGGCCATGCTGCTCGCCAGTGCCAGGTTGATCTTGCCTTTGAGCTGTTTCATCAAGCGGTTGTAACCCTTCAGGGCCTTATTCAGACGCGTGTCTGCGGCTTCCAGAACCGGGATGAAGTCTGCCCTTCCGGCCTCGAACATAGCTTGGAATTCGGACCCGGAACGGGGCAAGGCGTCAGGTGTAAAGTAGGCCATAGCTGTCGCCAGAAGGAGATCGTCCAGCAAACCACTGGCCTTACCTATTGGCGCAAACAATAGACCGGAGGCTTTAAACAGGGGCAACCGGCGCTCGATATCGTCAAGGGTGTTGCCAAGTTGATTCAGTACCAGGCGTGCAACGGCACGACGGGTGCTGTCCTCTGCCGTCACGGGATCAAGAAAACGGGTGGTTCTTACACTGTCACCCAGATCTTCCAGCGCTGGGTATACCGTCACCTGCATACCTCCACGCTCAGTCTGCAGGGCAGCAGGCAAGGTGCCGAATTGCCAGTCACGGGCGGTTATTTGCTCGATGGGGCTGTCAGCGGTCGATTCGGAGGTCTTGAGCGCAGCTTCGGCCTGCTTATCGAGCTTATCCTGCAGTGTTTCGATGTCCCGTCCCTGAGCAACAGTCTGACCTTTATCATCGACTACCCGCAGGTTCATCCGCAGGTGGGTGGAAAGATCCCCTGCCTGCCAGGCCTCCGATGCGATCCTGACACCGGTCATACGTCTGAGCTGCTCGGCGAGTGTCTGGGTCAGGGGCTCATTGGAGGGCGTCATATTATCAAGCGCAGCATCGACAAAGTCAGGCACGGGCACAAAGTTCCTGCGTATCGACTTCGGCAGGCTCTTTACCAGTGCGATGCATTTCTCTCTCACCAGCCCCGGTACCAGCCATTCAAGTCGCTGCGCAGGCAGTTGCTTGAGTGCCATCAAAGGCACTTTCAAGGTGACACCGTCATCGGTTTCAGTGGGCTCAAACTGGTAGTCGAGAGGATACTTTACCCCCTCCCACTCCAGGTGGTCCGGAAACTGCGCAACGGCTCCGCTGTCCAACGGGCGCTGAAGTACATCGTCTTCGGTCAGCTCCAGATTTTTCAGTCCAGCCCTATCAAGGGAGTGCCACCAGGTCTCAAAATGCCGACCACTGACAATGTCGGCGGGCAGGCGCTGGTCATAGAAGTCTACCAGTGCCTGTTCATCCACCAACAAGTCTCGCCGCCGGGTTTTACGTTCCAGATTCTCAACCGAGTCGAGCAATTGGCGATTGGCCTCTATGAAGGGCGCACCGGTATCGTAATCGCCCTCGACCAAAGCCCGCCGGATAAACAATAGCCGACACTCCGCCGGGTCAACCTTACTATAGGCAATCCGTCGTTTGGGGATGACATCAAGGCCGTACAGGGTTACCTTTTCATAGCCCATCACTTGCGCCCGCTTACGCTCCCAGTGGGGCTCAAAGTACTGCCGTTTCACTACGTGAGCTGCCAGCGGCTCAACCCACTCCGGCTCTATCCTTGCAACGACGCGGGCAAACACCCGGCTGGTCTCGACAATTTCAGCCGCCACAATCCACTTGGGGGAGGTTTTCGCTACTTTCGAGCCGGGGAATATCAGCACCTTGCGGTTACGGGTCGCCAGGTATTCCCGCTTCTCAAGTTTGGTTGCTACCTGGCCAAGCAACCCCGCCAAAACGGCCTTGTGTAGACTGTCGTAAGTGGCCGGAGCTTTATTAATAGTCAGCTTCTGATCGCGGCAAATCAACGCGAGCTGACGATGAATATCCCGCCACTCCCGCATTCGCATCCAGGACAGGAAATGCTTTTGGCACACTTTTTTTAACTGGTTCTGTGACAGCGTCTGGCGCTGCTCTTCATAAAAGTTCCAGACGTTCAGCAAGGTCGCAAAATCAGAGTCGGTATCGTTGAATGGCGCATGGGCCTGATCAGCCGCTTGCTGTTTGTCCTGCGGCCGCTCTCGGGGATCCTGAATACTGAGCCCTGCAATAATAATCAGAGTTTCCGACAGGCTGCCCAGTTCGGCGCTGGTTACCAGCATGCGCGCCAGCCTCGGGTCCAGGGGCAGTCTCGCCATGGTGCGCCCGAGGCCTGTCAGCCTGCGCTTGTCATCCACCGCGCCCAATTCTTCCAGCAATTTGTAACCGTCATTGATCTGCCGGTTATCCGGGGGCTCCAGGAACGGAAACCGCCGGATCTCTCCGAGGCCGGAGCTGGCCATCTGAAGAATTACCGACGCAAGATTGGTACGCAGGATTTCCGGGTCTGTGTATTCCGGTCGGTTGAGAAAGTCCGTTTCATCATAAAGACGGAAGCAGATACCCGGTGCCACCCGGCCACAACGTCCGGAACGCTGGTTTGCGCTCGCCTGGGAGATGGGCTCAATCGGCAACCGCTGAATCTTTGAGCGCACGCTGTATCGGCTGATGCGGGCAACTCCGGTATCGATCACATAGCGAATGCCCGGCACGGTCAGGGATGTTTCCGCCACGTTGGTCGACAGCACCACACGACGGCCACTATGGGGCTGGAAAACCCGGTTCTGCTCTTTATTGCTGAGGCGCGAATACAGCGGGATAACTTCGGTATGGCGCAACTCCGCATGGCGAAGGTTACGGCTCATGGCACGAATTTCACGCTCACCGGGCAAGAATACCAGCAGGTCACCCGGGGGCTGCCGATGGCTGCGCTCGTGGTGCTCGATTTCCCCCAGCGCAGAAAGCACCCCTTCGGTCCAGCCCTGATCCTTGTCTTCGTCATCACCCGCCAAGGGGCGGTAACAGACGTCAACCGGATAGGTACGGCCGGATACCTCAATCACCGGCGCGTTGTTGAAAAACTGGCTGAATCGTTCCACCTCAATGGTTGCCGAGGTGATGATGATTTTGAGATCCGGGCGTTTTGGTAACAATTGGCGCAGATAGCCCAGCAGAAAATCGATGTTGAGGCTCCGCTCATGGGCTTCATCAATAATCAGGGTATCGTATCGATCAAGGAACCGATCGTGCTGAACTTCCGCCAACAGGATACCATCCGTCATGACTTTGATCTGGGACTGCTCGGACGTGGTGTCGGTAAAACGAATCTGAAAACCGACGCGCTCGCCGGGGGGTTCTCCCAGCTCTTCAGATAACCGTGCCGCGACGCTGCGGGCCGCTATACGACGGGGTTGTGTATGACCGATCAGGCCCCGGGTACCGCGCCCGGCATTCAGGCACAACTTCGGGATCTGAGTGGTTTTACCGGACCCAGTTTCGCCCGCCACGATAATCACCTGGTGCTGCTCCAGCGCTACCCGGATATCGTCAATGCGCTCGGATACCGGTAACGCCGGGGGATAGCTTGCCGGTTTATGGCTGGCCTGGCGGTGCAGAACACGGGTCAGGCCGCGATCAAGCCACTGATTGATTTTTGCCAGATCAGCAGACGTCAGAGAGCCTTTTTTACGGGCAACGAGCTGGCGAATGCGGGCAGCTTCCCATTGATTGCATTGTGCCAACTGCGCCAGGACAGCATTCAGAGCCGCGTCTGCCCCCAATGCCTCTCCGTTGATCTGCTCGTTGTCTGTTGCTTTACGACCCATGAAAACCCATGCCCTGATTATTACCGGTGAACCACCCACAAAAAACCCCGCCTGAGCAGGGTTCTGTTCGATGCCTGTTGCCCTGCGGCAGTATATCGCGACCGGGGCAACATTCGGGCTTCAACTAACTCTTTTTCGCGTCTTCGTCGCGAAGTTCCCGACGCAGAATTTTGCCCACGTTGGTTTTGGGCAGGTCGTCACGGAACTCAAACTTTTTGGGCACCTTGTACGCCGTCAGTCGCTCCCGGCAGAACTCTTTGAGCTCGCCTTCAGTCAGATCCGGGGACGAGGACACCACGAAGACTTTCACGGCTTCGCCACTCTTGTCATCGGCTACGCCTACAGCTGCACACTCGACTACCTTGGGATGACCGGTTACCACGTCCTCGATCTCGTTCGGGTAGACGTTAAACCCGGAGACGATAATCATGTCTTTCTTGCGGTCAACTATGCGTACGTAACCGTCCTCCTGGATCAACGCAATGTCGCCGGTCTGTAAGTAACCATCGTCAGTAAACGATTTCTGAGTTTCTTCCGGCCGCTGCCAGTATCCGCGCATGACTTGCGGGCCTTTGACGCAAAGCTCACCCGGTTCACCTAATGGTGTCTCATTACCGTCGTCGTCGATAGTCTTGATCTGGGTATTGCAAACCGGCAAGCCAATGGTACCAAGCTGGATCGCACTGTGCGGATTGAAGGTAACCACCGGCGAGGTCTCTGTCATGCCGTAGCCCTCGCTGATCTCACACCCCGTCACCCGGGTCCAGAGTTTCGCTGTGTCACTGGTCAACGCCATGCCGCCCGACGAAGTCAATTTCAGGGCACTGAAGTCCAGTGACTTGAATTCTTCATTATTGCAAAGCGCGACAAACAACGTATTGAGCCCCAAGAAACCCGAGAACTTGTGATTCTTGAGTTCCTTGACGAAGCCCGGAATATCTCGGGGATTGGGAATCAAGACGTTGTGCGCGCCAGCTTCCAACATAATGCCGCAGTTCAAAGTGAAGGAGTAAATGTGATACAGCGGCAACGGCGCGATAATCACTTCCTTACCTTCTGTGATGATATCTTCCATCATCGGGCGCGTTTGGAGCAGGTTGGCCACCAGGTTGCCGTGGGTCAACATTGCGCCCTTGGCCACGCCAGTGGTGCCACCGGTGTACTGAAGCACTGCGATATCGTCCTGCTTGCACGCCACCGCCGTAAATTTTTCGCGGGCGCCAGCAGCCAGCACCGCAGGTAATTTATAGGCCTGGGGCAGACTGAAACCGGGCACCATTTTCTTCACATGCTTTACCACTGCATTCATCACCGTGCGCTTGAGCGGCGCGTGCATATCGGCAATTTCAGTGACGATCACATGTTCAATGCCAGTTTGCGGCAATACTTTCTCAGCGTTGTGGGCCATGTTCGCGAGCACCACCAGCGCCTTGGCACCCGAATCGTTAAACTGGTGCTCCATCTCGCGAGTGGTATAGAGCGGGTTGGTGTTCACCACGATCAGTCCTGCGCGCATCGCCCCGAACACCACAACCGGATACTGAGTCAGGTTGGGCATCTGAACGGCTATCCGGTCTCCGGGTTTCAGATTGGTTTTATTTTGTAGCCAGGCGGCAAAGTTGCGGCTCTGAGTGTCCAGGTCGCGATAAGTCAGCGTTACGCCCACAGCACTGAAAGCCGGACGGTCGGCGTACTTATTAACCGCCTGATCAAACACATCCACCATGCTCTGGTACTTGTTAAGGTCGACTTCGCTGGGCACGCCAGGGGGATATTTATCTTGATAGAACTGCGCTAAATCCATCACACCGTCTCCTGTTTGTCGCTTATGCTTATAGTATTTGACAGGCATTGGTCAGTTCCCGACGCTTTTTCCGGCAGCGCTGGCCTGACTTCTATTGTTGGTTACTGACACTGCCCTATCGCCACGTCGCCGATCAATTACGAATCGCACAAATAGGAAAACTGGTTTAAAAACAACCAGACTAAAGTCTCAGCCATAAAAAAGAGTCGTGAGAATATCAGTTTTAAAGCCAATGAGGTAGCGTCTGCAGGCTGCAATATTGAACTTTAGTCGCAGAAACTTTTATTCGCCCGATCCTCGTGAATTTGGCCCGATCCTTGGGAACAAGACCCGATCTCTGTGGACTTGACCCGATCCCTGTGAGCATGAATAGGTATCCAGATCACCAGATTAAAAATTGATCTGTCGAAAAGCTTTACAAATTTAGAGGAAGGCGAACGCGCAACAAGGAAAAACAAAGAAGGGCAAAAAATATAATTATTTAAATTCAAACACTTGAAATAGATGGCTTACCGATTGCTTAGCTAAATTGGCGACATCATTTTTACCATCCTGAGGTGGTGCTTGCCTGATATGCCGAGCTTAGCCGATGCACCTCAACTGCATCGGCTTTTTTTTGCCTATCGCTTCGGGGAGCCCCGGTCAATTCCCTGGAGGCTCCCTTATTTGCTGAGCTGTTTCATGGCGGATTCAAGGCCTTCAATGGTCAGCGGGTACATGTGATTATTGACCAGTTGCTGGGTCATGCCCAGTGAACCACCGCCGCCCCAGTACTGCTCTGGTAACGGATTCAGCCAAACCACCTTGCGGAAGTGGTCGCTCAGGCGCTGAAACCAGGTAGCCCCGGCCTCTTCGTTCCAGTGCTCAATCGATCCGCCAGGCTGGGCAATTTCGTAAGGCGCCATGGTGGCGTCGCCCACAAAAATAACCTTATAGTCCGACGTGTACTTATGCAGAATATCCCAGGTACTGGTGGTTTCATTCATGCGCCGGATGTTGTCCTTCCAGACACTTTCATAAATGAAATTATGAAAGTAGAAGTACTCCATGTGCTTGAACTCTACCCGCGCCGCCGAGAACAGCTCCTCACAGACCCGCACATGGGGGTCCATGGAACCGCCCACGTCGAAGAAGATCAGAACCTTGACCGCGTTATGCCGCTCCGGAACCATTTTCAGATCCAGATAGCCCGCATTCCGGGCTGTGGAGCTGATGGTGTCGTCCAGATCGAGTTGATCAGCAGCCCCCTGTCGAGCAAATTTACGCAGCCGGCGCATGGCCACTTTGATATTACGAATACCGAGGGTGATGCTGTCGTCCAGATCACGAAAATCCCGCTTTTCCCAGACTTTGACTGCTCGACCGTGGCGGCCGTTCTTCTGGCCGATACGGAAACCTTCCGGGTTATAACCATTGGCGCCAAATGGAGAGGTACCGCCGGTCCCGACCCACTTGTTACCGCCCTCGTGGCGTTCCTTCTGCTCTTCCATACGCTTCTTGAAGGCTTCGATCAGCTCTTCAAGGCCACCCAACGATTCGATCTTCGCTTTCTCTTCCTCAGAGAGTTGTTTTTCGAACTCGGCGCGGAGCCAGTCTTCCGGGATGAGCGCCTGCATTAGCTCGTCCAGGTTCTCAATGCCCTTGAAGTAGGCATCGAACGCCCGATCAAATTTGTCGTAATGGCGCTCGTCCTTTACCAGGCACAATCTGGCCAGATAATAAAATTCTTCCATATTGGCAAAAACAACACGACTCTTGAGCGCTTCCAGTAAATCCAGGAACTCCCGCAGGCTGGCCGGAACTTTGGCCCGGCGAACCTCCATGAAAAAATCAATCAGCATAAGCTACCCCCTGCCATCAGGGTGAATGAGGGACTCGTTCAGAGGCGTTTCAGCCACGGCGGCGACGGGCCATAAACGCAAGCTTTTGCAGCAAATGAACATCCTGCTCATTTTTTACCAGTGCACCGTACAGAGGTGGCAGCGCCGAACTGGAATCCCCATCCTGCAGCAGCTTGGCGGAGAGCTCATCCGCCATCAACAGCTTCAGCCAGTCAATCAGTTCAGACGTGGACGGCTTCTTCTTGAGCCCCGGCACCTTGCGGACATCAAAAAACACTTCCAGCGCATCACGAACGATATTCTGCTGCAGGTTCGGGAAGTGCACATCCACAATGCTCTGCATAGTCTCGTGATCCGGGAAGCTGATGTAGTGGAAAAAACACCGACGCAGAAAAGCGTCCGGCAATTCCTTCTCATTATTACTGGTGATCACGATGACTGGACGATGCTTGGCTTTGACCAGCTTCTTGGTCTCGTAAACAAAGAACTCCATGCGGTCGAGTTCAAGCAACAGGTCGTTCGGAAACTCGATATCGGCCTTGTCGATCTCGTCAATCAGCAGCACCACTTGCTCCTCGGAGTCAAAAGCTTCCCATAGCTTACCCTGGACTATGTAATTGCTGATGTCCTTGACCTTCTCGTCCCCAAGCTGGGAATCCCGAAGACGGGATACCGCGTCATATTCGTAGAGCCCCTGCTGGGCTTTAGTGGTGGACTTGATATGCCAGGGAATCAGTCTCATCCCCAGAGAGGCTGCCATTTCTTCTGCCAGCAATGTCTTACCGGTGCCCGGCTCACCCTTGATCAGTAGTGGACGCTGCAGTGCAATAGCCGCGTTGACCGCAATTTGAAGGTCTTCCGTCGCGACATAGTTCTCGGTACCGGTAAATTTCATGCAAGTGATCCTGTTCTGAGAGTCTTGATTCGTAAAGAGTAGGGGGGAGCCTCTGATTAACTCCTGAATCGCCTCTGCGTGCTCTGAAGGCTGTAGGTGCAAGGCGCGGCTCGCCGCCAATGGCCGTAGCCCTTGGCAAGAGTCGCAACGCCGCAGATGCAGCCTTCAGAGCGCGCCCTTCGGGGCTTTCAGAGCGATTCACACTCCGCGTTGCGACTTCTTGCAAGGTCCAGACATTAC
>NZ_JBBEBW010000017.1:0-109044 GCF_040882185.1 Marinobacter sp.
CTTAACTCAATTACCGTTGCGGGGGCAGTGTCGGATTATCACCGACTTCCCGTTTCACTCGCGCACGCATTGTGCGAAAGCACCTGAAAAAGTGATGCAAGGCTATCAATCGCCCTGCCAGCGGTCAATTACAATTGATCCGGGACAGGATGTTGCGCAACCGTTGCCACTGAGTCTCGTCACCCGGCAAACCAAATCTCAGTGCGGGTGGTTGCTGAAAGCTCCGTATCAGTATGCCGTTCCGGGCGAACGCTTCGGCAATTCGCCCTGCGTCCGGATGGGGAACATACTGATATAACAGCGTGCCCCCAGAAGGTGCCAGGCCGAACTGGTCGAGCAACGCCGCCAACCGCGAACTCTCCTCAATCAGGGTCACGGTCGCCCGGCTCTGCCAGGCATTATCCTCCAGGGCCAGGGCCATGAGGTAGCGGGCGGGGCCGCTGAGCGCCCAGGGGCCGATGGTCTTTTGCAACTGGGCGGCAATGGTCGCGTCCGTCAACACCGCTCCGGCACGAAGACCCGCCAAGCCGAAGAACTTGCCCAGAGAACGCAGGACCACCAATCCGGGATTTTCAGAACCCGTGGCCCGGGCCAGGCTGAGCTCATCCAGGCCGTCTGCAAACGCTTCATCCACTACCAGCCAGCCCCCGCGTCCGGCGAGCCGGTCATACCACTCCAGCAACTGGTCCGGCGACAGCGCCAGACCGGTAGGATTATTGGGTTGAACCCACACCAGTACGTCAAGACTACTCGCCCACTCAGGATCACTGCGGGCAAGCTCCAGGGCGAGTGGGACCACCTCATGGCCCGCTTGCCGCCACCAATGGCCATGTTCGCTGTAGCCCGGTTCAGGAATACCTACCCGACAGGGTGGCCGCAGGAACGGCAGCGCTTCAATTGCAGCCTGGGTGCCCGGTACCGGAACACATCCGGCGTAATCAGGAGCGCCGAATTGGGTTCGGATAATATCGACCAAACCATCGTTGTCTTCCGGCAGGCGACGCCAGACTTCAGCAGGAACCGGGGGAACCGGCCAGCCCTCCGGATTAATGCCAGTGGACAGATCCAGCCAGTCCTCAACCGGAATGTTGTGGGCTCGGGCAGCCGCCTGCAACCGGCCACCGTGGACGGGTCGTTCCGACATGTTATGAAAGCCCGCCGAACAGAACGGCCAGCACCAACAACGTGGCCAGCCACAAAAAAACACCCCGGCGCACAAGGCTTATGGCCTGGTCAATAGTGAACGAACTCGCCTTGGGGCCGGTGCCCAGCAGGGGTCGTTGTTTAATGCCGCCAGTATAAGGGGCAGGCCCCCCCAGGGTGACTCTCAGGGCGCCTGCACCTGAGGCCATCACCGGGCCGGCATTGGGACTGTCCCAGAGATGGGCCTGGTTTTGCCAGCAGTGAAACGCGGTTCGGGTTCTGCCAGTCAGTGCGTAGGTCAGGGCCGTCAGTCGTGCCGGTATCCAGTTAAGCGCATCGTCCAGCAGGGCTGCGACGCGGCCAAAGGTGAGAAGACGCTCATTGCGATAACCCCACATGGCGTCCAGGGTGTTCACAGCCCGATGAAGAACAACCCCGGGAATGCCTGCCACCAGGAACCAGAAAATCGTCGCAAACACGGCATCGGCTCCGTTCTCCAGAACCGACTCCGTGGCCGCCGTAGCTACCCCGCTTTCATCCAGCGCTTCGGCCTTGCGGCTCACAATCCGGCCCACCTGGGTGCGGGCCAGTTCGATAGCCCCTGCCCGTAACGGATATTCAACGGCCCGGGCATGCTCGGTCAGTCCCCGCAGCGACAACGCCAACCACACTACGAGCACCGACACCACCCAGAGCGCCCCCGTTGGCAGCCAGAACATCAGCAGCACCGCCAGCAATACCGGTGGCCCTGTCATCAGCGCGACTGCCAGCGCACCCTGCCCAACACTTTGACCCGACGGTGTGTTCAATTTGCGTTCAATCCGTTCTGCCTGCCTGCCGAAAGCAACCAGCGGGTGCCATCGGCGGGGCTCTCCCAGACAGTAATCCACCCCAACGGCGGCCACGCAGACCAGCACTGAGCCCAGAAATGAATCCACAGTTCACCCTCTGCCTTATGCAACAGTAGCTGGGTGCCAGCCGTTGCGAGTCCGATTAGTGTACTTGACAGCCCCCATGGTGCGTTACACCATCACTCACTGATTCCCAACCCAGAGCTGTAACCTTGACCGATCTGACCTTCTGGCACCAGCCGCCTCCCGCCGTAAACATTACTCGAATCAGTCGTGCCCGGGAACATCAGGGTGTGCTGACGAAACCCCCGGGCTCTCTTGGACGGCTTGAGGAACTGGCCGTCCTGCTCTGTGGCCAGCAAGATACCGACACCCCCAAAGTGGACCAGGTACAGATCAGTATTTTCGCCGCCGACCATGGCGTCTGCACCGAAGGGATCTCGGCATTTCCCCAACAGGTGACCGGCCAGATGGTCGCCAATTTTGCCCATGGTGGCGCGGCCATCAGCGTGCTGGCAAGACATCTTGGTGCCAGCCTGGAAGTCATCAACCTGGGCACTGTCGAGCCTCTACCCGACCTGCCCGGCGTATTGACCAACCGCATCGGCCCGGGTACCGCCAATCTGGCGTTGCAGTCCGCAATGACCGAGGCTGAAGTTCGTCAGGCGCTTGAAGCTGGCCATCAGGTGTCGCAACGGGCTGCAGACACAGGCGCTCAGTTATTTATAGGCGGTGATATGGGTATCGGCAACACCACCAGTGCAGCGGCAGTCGCTTGTGTCCTGCTAGGGGAAGCGCCGTCAGTCATCGTCGGGCCTGGCACTGGGCTGGATGTGACCGGTGTACGGCATAAGACCGCCGTGGTGGCGCAGGCACTGCGACGTCACGGTGACGATGTCACGCCCTTGTCGGTTCTGACCTCATTGGGCGGTTTTGAAATCGCTGCACTCACTGGTGCCATGCTGGGTTGTGCCCACCGGCGTATTCCGATCCTGGTCGATGGGTTTATTGTCTCAGTTGCAGCGTTGGTCGGGGTGCTGCAACAGCCCGGATTGGCTGACTGGCTGCATTTTTCCCACCGTTCCGGTGAGCCCGGCCACAGCAGGATTCTGGCCGCTCTGATGGCACGACCGTTACTGGATCTGAACATGCGCCTGGGCGAAGCCAGCGGCGCTGCCATAGCCCTGCCACTGCTGCGCCAGGCCTGCGCCCTGCACAACGAGATGGCCAGCTTTGACGATGCCGGTGTTGACTCGGGAAGCTCTGATGAACCATGAAACCACGATTATCGACCTGATCCGGCACGGTGAACCAGAAGGCGGCCCGATGTTCCGGGGCACCAAAAATGACCCGCTCAGCGAACTGGGGTGGCGGCAAATGAATGCGGTCATTGATCCAGCGGAGCATTGGGATGTGGTGTTAAGTTCCCCCATGGAGCGCTGTATCCAGTTTGGGGAAACCGTCGCCGAACGTCTGAGAGTCCCCCTGCACAGCGATGACCGGCTGCGGGAAATCGGCTTCGGCGAGTGGGAAGGCCTTACGGTGGAGCAAATCCAGACCCGCTATGGCAAAGAGCGACTGGCACGGTTCTGGGCCGACGCCGAGCTCAATACCCCGCCGGGTGGCGAACGCTTGAGCCACTTCCAGGTGCGCGTCGAGGCTGCCTGGCAGGAATGGACTGAAGGTCTCGCCGGTCAGCGGGTTTTGCTGGTCGGCCATGGCGGGGTGGTGCGGGTAGTGGTCGGCCACATCATGGGGATTCCACGAGAGCGAGTGCTGTCCGCCATTCAGGTCCCTTATGCCTGTCGCAGCCGGGTCCGGCTGGACCGCAGCGATCACGGCTCACTCAGTTGTCTCCTCTCCCACGGCTGAGCGAGAGCAATCCTTGAGCACCAATGGCAAACCGGCTACGCTCATCATCACCCGATGGCAATGCTGCGCCAATGCCTGATTCAGCCAGCCCAGTTCATCGCAAAAGCGCCGGGTCAGTGGGTCCATGGCAACGGTGCTCAGCCCCACCTCGTTACTGACTATAATCACCTCACCCGGATACTTTGCCAAAGCCCCCTGAAATGCCTTTCGCTCAGCGTTGAATACCTGTTCGCCAGCGTGCAATAGATTGCTCACCCACAAACTCATGCAGTCGATCAGCAGACACGGCAGCGGGCTATTACCCTCCGCCGCTTTTTCCAACGCGCGGGCGAGGCCAAGTGGCGCTTCAATCAGGCCCCAGCTCTCGGGCCGCTCCGCCTGATGGCGACGAATCCGGTCCGTCATCTCGCCATCTCCGGCCGTCGCTGTCGCAATATAGGTTACGGGCGTGTCGGAGGACATGGCTATCTGCTCCGCCAGTGCGGTTTTACCCGAGCGGATGCCACCGGTTACCAGGGTATGTTTCGTTGCCATAGCCAAGGTATGTTTCATTGCCATAGACAGGTATTTCCTTTCTGGCGGATTACAAAGTACGTCATGGTGATCGCCAATTTTGGCCCATCGCAGTGCCGCACTGCTATAGTGCCCGAAGTATAGTGCCCGAAAGCGGTTTATTTATGTCACCCGTTTCATCAGGGATGCCGAAACATGCAAGCCGAACTCATCGAAATCCGTAACCATCTGGCTCGGCACGAGCCTTTTGATCAATTACCGGAGACCACGCTGGACCGAATTGTCGCCCAGGTCGAAGTCGCTTATTTCCGCGCTGGCTCGACGATTCTGGAAGTTGGTCAGCCCAGCACCGAACTGCACTATATTCGCAGTGGCGCAGTAGAAGTGTTCCGCCGTTCCGGAGAGCTCTACAACCGCCTGACTGAAGGCGACATCTTTGGCCAGTTCGGTCTGATGATGGGCAAAATGGTGCGTTTTCCCGCCAAGGCTCTGGAAGATACATTGATCTACTGCATTCCGGCGGTGATGTTTCAGGAACTGTGGGAGACTGAAGACAGTTTCGCCGATTTTGTCGAGATCGAAGACCGCACCCGCCTGCGCACAGCCGTTGAACGCCAGGGCAAGTCAAGCAACCTGATGAGCGCGAAGGTAACCCGGCTGATCTCCCGAGAGACAGTCTCTGCGCCTGCTACCGTAAGACTGCAGGAAGCCGCTCGAATCATGACCGAACAGGGCGTCTCGGCCCTACTGCTGATGGACGAAACTGGCACCAAGCCGGTTATGAAAGGCATCATCACCGACCGCGATCTGCGTACCCGGGCACTCACTGAAGCCATGCCGTCAGAAACGCCGGTGGCGGACATCATGACCGAGGGCCTGATCACCATCAGTTCCGAAGCGTTTATATTCGAAGCCATGCTGATGATGCTACATAACAACGTGCACCACCTGCCAGTCATCCATAATGGCGAGCCCCGGGGCATCATCGGCCTGTCGGACATCGTTAAATATGAATCCCAGAGCACGCTGTTCGTGGTCAGTAATATTTTCCGCCAGAAGGATGTGCGCGGGCTAACCGCCGTCAGTAAGGATGTCCGTGACAGTTATGTGCGCATGGTCAACGAAGACGCCAATTCCCATATGATCGGCAGTGCGATGGCCGGTATCGGGCGCAGCTTCTGTCAACGCCTGCTGGCCCTTGGCGAGGAGCAACTTGGACCTCCGCCGATCCCCTATTGCTTTATGGCCCTGGGCTCCATGGCCCGGGATGAACAGCTCGTGGTCACTGACCAGGACAACGCCATGGTGCTGGACGACAGCTTTGACCCGGCCGAACACGATGAATACTTCAAGGCGCTGGCTAAGTTCGTCAGTGACGGCCTGGCCTCCTGCGGCTACACCTATTGTACGGGCGACATCATGGCCACCAATACCAAATGGCGTCAGCCCCTGAGTGTGTGGAAAAGCTATTTTACCGACTGGATTGAAAACCCAAAGGCGGAAGCCCTGCTGAACAGCAACATCTTCTTTGACCTTGAAGGCATCTACGGCAATACCGCTTACACCGAGGAACTCAAGACCCTAGTGGCGGAGAAAGCCCAGAAGAGCCAGGTGTTCCTCGCCCTGCTCGCCCGTAACGCCCTCAACCGAACCCCGCCGCTGGGGTTCTTCCGCACCTTTGTGATGGAGCAGGATGGCAAACAGAATGACACCATCAACCTCAAGCGTCGTGGCACCGCGCCCATATCCGACCTGATTCGGGTGCATGCCCTGGCTTGTGGCTCCAAGGCCCAGAACTCTTTTGCGCGGTTGCGCGCGGTTGCTGAAACCCAACTGTTGCCCCATGGCAGCGTAGAGAACCTGAGGGACGCCCTGGAGTTCATTGCCATCGTGCGAATTAGGCATCAGGCGGCCGCCATCGAAGCTGGCCAGCAACCGGACAACAATGTCCGCCCGGAAGACCTGTCCACCTTCGAGCGTCGTAACCTCAAGGATGCCTTTCAGATACTTAGTAACGCACAGAAATTCCTGCGCTACCGATACCATGCGTCGACAGGACGAGCCATCCAATAATGTCCCTATCTGATAGTTCCAGCAATCCCGATCCTGAGGGGGTGATCGATTGGCCGGCGCGGCTCAATCTTCTAAAGGACCAAGCCACGGACCCTCATCTGAAAGCATTTTACGGAGCGGGCACGGTGGCACCGGAAACGCAGATATCCGACGTTCCCATGGTTGCCCTCGATTTTGAAACCACCGGCCTTGATCCTCACAGCCATTCCATTGTGAGCATTGGCCTGGTACCCATGTCGCTGGGTCGCATCCGGTGCCGTGATGCCAGGCACTGGGTGGTGCGGCCCCCGCTACCACTGCATCAGGGCTCCGTCACCATCCACGGCATCACTCACACTGATATCCTCCAGGCCCCGGATTTGTCCGAAATTCTGGATGATTTACTGACTGCACTTGCCGGAAAAATTGTGGTGGTGCATCACCGGGGCATTGAACGACCGTTTCTGGATGTCGCGCTGAGGTGGCGACTCAAGGAGGGCATTGAGTTTCCGGTTCTGGATACTATGGCCATCGAGGCCCATCTGCATCCGAACAGGCATCCCAACTGGTTTGGCCGTCTAAGAGGTAAAGCCCCGCTGTCCATCCGGTTGGGTGATAGCCGCAGCCGTTATGGCTTGCCCCATTACCCTCCCCATCACGCGCTGACGGATGCCCTGGCCTCGGCCGAGTTGTTGCAAGCGCAGATCCAACACCACTTCAGCCCGGAGACACCGATCGGGGACCTCTGGTTCTGAAAGTCCGCCCGGTGCCCTTCATACCCCAGATTGCTTTTGGTATGGGGGGCCAGTAATCTCATAAATCACTCTGACCTTATGTACACGTAAACAAACTTTCCCCGATATCACCGAGAAGAGGTAAACGTGGTGGGGGCAAAACGCTCTGATTTTCAGATAACCGGGCAAACCCGCCCTCCGAAACCTGCCAGGTTGACCCCACAGGATGCTTTTCGCAGAGCCCGGGAACATTGGCTGAAGGGGGAGCGGATTCATCTTGCGGCTTTGTCGGAAGAACTGGGTATTGGCCGCGCAACACTATTCCGCTGGGTCGGCAACAAAGACCTGCTGATCGGTGAGGTGCTATGGTCCACCTACGAGCCGTTGCGCGCCAAAGCCCTGGAACTGACCCCCGGCAGCGGCGTCGATTACGTGGTCGAGGTGTACCGCTATATCAACGAAACCCTGCTGCACTCCAAGCCTTTGCGAACCTTCATCACCCAAGACCCCGAATACGCCCTGCGTATACTCACGTCCACCCGTTCGCCCATTCATAGCCGGGTGGTTAAAGCCAACGCCCGCACCTTGCGGGAGCAGATCGCTGACGGTCACCTCAGCCCGCCGATGAAAACCGAAAGCTTGTCGTACTTTATGGTTCGGCTGGCAGAATCCTGTTTGTACAGCGACATCATTTGTGGCCGCGAACCCCGCCAGGAAGAGTTGGACGATGCCTGCAAAGCTGTGCGGATACTGTTGGGTGGCACCCTGAGCTGACAGGCACAAAAGATAACGGGCTTGTCGTTTTTATTTTGCGTCCGGGGGAAAACCCCTCTTATACTCCGTTACTGCGGAGGTCATTTGTGCTCAGGCCGCTGCTGCCATATCAATGACAATAAAAAGGAAAACGAGATGCTGAAACGTCGCACATTTATTGCCGCTGCCGCCGCTACCCTGTTGTTCAGTTCCATCGCCCATGCCGAGTACAAGGACGAATACACCGTCTCCACCGTTCTACCCTCCGCCTTCCCCTGGGGGCAGGCTGCAGACAAATGGGTGGAGCTGGTAAAAGAGCGCTCTGACGGGCGGATCAATATGAAAATCTACAGTAACTCCCAGCTGGTTTCCGGCGACCAGACCAAAGAGTTCTCCGCCATGCGCTCCGGCATAATCGATATGGCCGTAGGCTCCACCATCAACTGGTCACCTCAGGTCCCCGAGCTGAACCTGTTTTCGCTGCCCTTCCTGATGCCGGACTACGCCGCCATCGATGCCATTACTCAGGGCGAGGCGGGTGAAGCCATCTTCGCGGCCATTAAAAAGCGCGGCGTTACCCCACTGGCCTGGGGCGAAAACGGCTTTCGGGAGCTGTCCAACTCCAAGCGGGCGATCAAAGAGCCTGCGGATGTTGAGGGCCTGAAAATCCGCGTCGTTGGCTCGCCGCTGTTCCAGGACACCTTCACCGCCCTGGGTGCCAACCCCACCCAGATGAGCTGGGCTGATGCCAAGCCAGCCTTGACCACTGGCGCCGTGGATGGGCAGGAAAATCCGCTCTCGGTCTTTGACGTCGCGCGTATCGATCAGGTTGGTCAACAGCACCTGACACTTTGGCGGTACATGGCAGACCCGTTGGTGTTTGCTGTCAGTAACAGCGTCTGGAGCGAGTTCAGCGCGGAAGATCAGGAACTCCTCAAACAAGCTGCTATTGACGCAGGCGAGTGGGAGATCGAAAAATCCCGTGCCGAGCTGGATGCCACCCTCGCAGGTATTAAAGAGCGTGGTGTGCAAGTCACCGAACTCACTCAGGAGCAACACGACGCCTTTGTGGAAGCGACCCAGTCTGTTTATGAGAAGTGGACGCCCCGCATCGGCGAAGATCTGGTGAAAACAGCCCAGGAAGCGGTTGCCAATAGTCAGTAGTAAAGCCGGCGTGTCCAGGTGCCCGCCAACCCGGTGGGCGCGTGATTGTCCCGACCGCCTGAACCGGAGTAGCCATGCCCATCCGACCCCCGAAGTTCCGGCCTGAAGCCTGGCTGGCGACCCTGGCGCTAATCGCGATCTGCGTGATCAGTCTGGGCAATGTGATTGTCCGCTATGCCACCGATGCCTCCTTTGCCTTCACCGAAGAGTTCTCGGTGTTCCTGCTGGTTCTGGTCACCTTTGGCGGCGCTGCGGTGGCGGCTCGCGATAACCAGCACATTCGCATTGAGCTGATCGAGCATCACCTGCCGTCTAAAGCCAAAAAAGTCGTTTACGTTTTTCAGTGGCTGGCCGGAGTCATCGTGCTGGGCCTTACTGCCTGGTATGGAGGCACTCTGACGCTGCAGGAATACCAATGGGAATCCCTGTCCCCGGGGCTCGGACTGCCGAACTGGATTTACGTCATCTGGCTGCCCGTGCTGGCTGTCGCCATCATCATTCGTCTGACCCAGAACCTCATCGATCGCCTGCGGGGCAAGGAAGGGCCAGAGGTTATCCATGAGTCCTGACATACTGATGATCGGCGCCTTCCTGCTGGCGCTGCTGATGGGTGTTCCGGTCGCAATTGCCCTGGGCGTAGGCGGCGCAGTGGGCATTCTCACGGGGTTGCCCCCTGATATGTTGGCAACCTTCGGTACCAATACTTACAACAGCGTGGCCAAATATCCGCTGATTGCGATCCCCCTGTTTATTCTCACCGGCCTGATTTTCGAGCGGGCCGGGGTAGCCGCCAGTCTCGTGCGTTTTGCCCAGGCCATCATCGGCCCCCGGCACGGCGGCCTGACCGTGGTGGCGGTGATCGTCTGCCTCATAATGGGCGGCATGAGTGGCTCCGGCCCGGCAGATGCCGCAGCGGTGGCGATGGTCATGCTGCCCAGCATGCGCAAGGCCGGTTATCCGCAGCCGTTTTCGGCCACCCTCATCGCAGCTTCATCCTCCACTGCGATTCTGATTCCACCTTCGATTGCCCTGATTCTCTACTCTATCGTGGTACCGGGCGTGGATTTACGTGCCCTGTTTGCCGCGGGCCTGTTCCCCGGCGTACTGGCCGGATTGTCATTGCTCGTCCCTGCGATGTATTTTGCAAAAAAGTACCGCTGGGAAGACCCGGAAACCGCCGAACGCCCGCCTTTCTGGCCCAGCTTCAAGGCCGCATTGCCGGCCCTGTTTGCTCCGGTAATTATTCTCGGGGGCCTGCGTTCGGGGCTGTTCACACCCACCGAAGCGGCAGTGGTCGCGGTCACCTACGGCGTGATTATCGGTTGTCTGGTATATCGCAATCTCAGCCTGAAGGACCTCTGGAACCTTATGACCGACGCCGCCGTCACCTCCGGCGTGGTTATGTTCATCATCGCGCTGGCTGGTATTTTTGCCTGGGCGGGCTCTACCCTCGGTACGTTCCAGCACCTGGCGGATAGTCTGCTATCCCTGTCGGATAACGGCTGGGTTCTGCTGGGTCTGGTAATGGTGCTGGTACTGATTGCCGGTATGCTCCTGGATGCCATTTCGATCTACCTGATCCTGATTCCCATCATCCTGCCGTTGATGAACCATTTTGGCTGGAACCCGATCTGGTTCGGTATTTTGCTCGCCATGAACATTGCCATTGGCCAGTTCACCCCACCGGTTGCCGTCAACCTGATGGTAACGACGCGTATCGCCAACATCCGCCTGGAGCACACCATCGGCTGGGCCTTTATATTTGTCGCTGCGATGGCGGTGAGTTTGTTGCTGGTCATGCTGATACCGGGAATTGCGCTGTGGTTGCCGGACAAACTCGGGTATGTGGTGGGGCCGTGGTAAGAGCAAATCAGCCGGACGTAGTGGGTAAAACTCATGGGAAGTGGCTTTCGTAACCGCTACCCTTCCGGTTCCTTTAAACATCTCCAAACTCTACCTCCAACATTGAGGGCCTCTGATCATGAGCGATCCAATTTACACGCCACCAAAAGTCTGGAAATGGGATGCCGAGAGCGGCGGAGCTTTCTCCAAGATCAATCGCCCGATTGCTGGCCCCACTCATGAGAAAGAACTGCCGGTAGGCAAACACCCCTTCCAGCTTTACTCCCTGGCCACTCCCAACGGAGTCAAGGCCACCATCATGTTGGAGGAATTGCTGGAGAAAGGCATTCGGGAAGCCGAGTACGATGCCTGGCTGATTCGTATTACCGAAGGGGAACAGTTCGGCAGTGGCTTTGTGGGCGTAAACCCCAACTCCAAGATTCCCGCCCTGATGGACCGCAGTAATGACCCCGCCATCCGCGTGTTTGAGTCTGGCTCCATCCTGCTTTACCTGGCCGAAAAGTTTGGCGAGTTCCTGCCCAAAGATTTTGCCAAGCACACCGAAACCATGAACTGGCTATTCTGGCAGATGGGCAGTGCGCCCTTCCTGGGCGGCGGCTTCGGGCATTTCTATGCCTATGCACCCGAAAAGTACGAGTACCCCATCAACCGCTTCACCATGGAAGTTAAACGGCAACTGGACGTGTTGGATCGGCAGTTGGCAGACAACCGGTATATCGCGGGCGACGAATACACCATTGCCGACATGGCGATCTGGCCCTGGTACGGCGCGGTCGTGACCAATAAAGTCTATGAGGCGGCAGAATTCCTGGAAGCCCACAGCTACAAGCACGTGCTGCGATGGACTGAAGAACTAGGTCAACGGCCCGGTATACAACGGGGCCGCATGGTGAACCGGACCTGGGGCGAACCCAGCGAGCAATTGCATGAACGGCACGACGCCAGTGATTTCGAGATGCGAACCCAGGACAAAGTTGAGAACCCACTTGAAAGTAACGATTGAGCGGTCAGACGGAACCAAGAGGTAAATTACTGTAGGGTTCATCTATCCCGGGGTTCACCTATCAGGGGAACCCTGAGATAGACTCAGCAGACCCTTGATGTCCTCCTCCAGAATGGCCTGATCCCTCGACGCGATCATGAAAAATATATTACAGAGCAGCAAGGATTCGGAGAAAATTTCGCTTAACCGCGTTTTTGGGAACGCACATAGCTCGCCATCGGTAAGAAGTTTCAAGCCGGAGCTTCGCTTCTGGAAAGCGAACTCCCTGATGGAAGCGTAGTGTTGAAAATGTTTTACCATGCAGCTCGAAGTCATAAGTCTCTTTTTCTTCCTCGATCTCGTCCATCAAGTGCGGGATAGTGCCGAGGCGGCCTTGAATTTACGCTTGGCTAACGACCCCGCAGCTACCCGGCTGCCCCCGCCTCCAAGGGGCTCCGGGTTGTCTGAGTAATTATCTCCATTCTGATGAATCACCACAGCGCGTCCAGCGAAATCATCCAGCGAGAGTCTTGGCGCTAACTCAGGCTTGGTTGATTCGCCTTGCGAGTTGACAAAGAGTGCAGGGAGATCTCCGAGATGGCCGTCAGCGCTTTGCCTTCCCGGTCAATTTCCGGTCAATCGTTTTCAGAATCGAGCCAAAGGCTTTCTCACCCGCATGGGCTGCGAGGGGAGAGAGCACGAGACCGATCACGGGAATACTGACGCGGAAAACCGAGGTCCAGGTAACGGCGGTACCTTCCGGTATTTGCTGCAGCCGAATCTGGCCGCTTTGATGTTGCATGGGAGGACGGGAGCGAAGAATCTTGTAGTCCATAGTCGTCGGACGCTGGAAATTACTGATTTCCTCCTCAAACCACACCGCTCCCAGATCAATTCGACGCACGGCTCCGTTACCGTTGGGGTCGTCCAGTCCTGCCTTCAGTAATCTGGCGTCTTTGATACCTGCAAACGCTGAATAACCGGCATGGTCGCTTAGAAGCTCGAATACCTGATCGATTGGGGCCGCTATGGTACGTTTGACGACAATGGTTTGCATGCTCTGGTCCCGACTTTTAACTTATGACAGGGGTAGCAAATCCGTCAGCGCTGCCGCTGAGCATTCTTCAGATAAGCCGCCGCCCAGCACAGCCCCAACCAACCCTGCCACCGAACCTGCGGCCGCCCCCGCTGCTGCCCCAACACCGGCACCAGCCCATGCACCTTTACCTGCTCCTTCCGCGCCGGGGGAAACGCTTTCATCCCCACCTACGGGGTGTACCTCATGCTGGCCATGGGGGTTAACAAAGAAAACCGATAGCGAAGCCTTCTCGAATCCAGCTTCCTGCAAAGCCTGATGTACATGTTCTGCACTTTCCTGGTCGTCAAACCGTCCTGCAATTATCTGTGCGATAATCTCTATCCTTTTAGAAGAAACCTCTTAGCTCTGCTACCGAGATAACCTTTTAAACATCATTGACATGTTAATGGATCAAATGAGAAATATGGAAGGCACAGTTCGCCCCCGACAATACGACAACCACAGCAAGAGGATAGACCAGTGACCGATCTGGTAAGTTACCAACTGAATGACGGTATCGCGACAATTGTCATCAATAATGGCAAGGCAAATGCGCTGAGTCACGAGGTATTGGAGGCCCTGAACCAGGCGCTTGATCGCGCTGAACAGGACAAGGCCGTGGTTATTCTGACCGGCCAACCCGGTATTTTCTCCGGCGGTTATGATCTGAAGGAAATGCAGAAAGGTCCAAAGGAAGCATCGACCCTCGTAAACATCGGTTCCAAACTGACTCGCCGCCTGGCGGCTTTTCCGTTACCGGTAGTGGGTGCCTGTAGTGGTCATGCGATTGCGAAGGGAGCCTTTATCCTGCTGTCAGTGGATCACCGCATTGGCATTGAAGGCAGCTTCAAGCTGGGCCTCAATGAGGTGGCCATCGGTATGACCATGCATCACGCGGGTATTGAGATTGCGCGGCACCGGTTAGCGCCCGCGCATTTTTACCGTTCGGTGATTAACGCTGAAATCTTCAGTCCCGAAGGCGCCGTTGCAGCAGGTTTCCTGGATGAAGTTGTTGCCCCGGAGCAGCTGATGGCGAGGGCAAACGAACTCGCTCAACAGTTCCAGAAGTTGAACATGAGGGCCCATCAGCAAACCAAGCTTAAAGCCAAAGCCGAGTATCTGGCGCTACTGGATCGGTGCATCGAAAAGGATGCGGAAAGCCTGGGGCTTACGGGTTGAACAACCCTTGTTCGACGTCTCAGCGCGCGTTAATCACCGCCATGGTGATCCGGGAAATACAGACCAGTTTGCCCTCTTCGGTCTCGATCCGGATTTCCCAGACCTGAGTGGAACCACCGATATGCTGGGGCCTGGAGGTCCCAAGTACCCAGCCAGAGGTGACCGAACGGATATGGTTGGCATTGATGTCCAGACCGACCACCAGCTGACCCTCTTTACGCAGGCAATGGCTCGCAGCCACGCTGCCGAGGGTTTCCGCCAACACCACCGAGGCGCCGCCGTGGAGAATACGGGCAGGCTGAACGGTACGGCTGTCCACCGGCATACGGGCCTTGAGAAAATCATCACCCACTTCAAGAAACTCGATGCCGAGATTTTCCACGGCGGTTTCCCGGCAACGGGCCTGTATGTCTCCCACCGTGGGCGTAACGGTCCAGATACTCATGCTTTATTCTACCTCAGTTAAAGTTGCAGGGAGCGCACTTCAAGAAACTCTTCCAGCCCCCACTTGCCGAACTCCCGACCGATGCCGGAATGCCCGAAACCACCAAACGGTGCCAGGGGGTTAAAGGCGCCGCCGTTGACAAACACCTGCCCGGTGCGCAACTTACCAGCGATCTTTTTGGCGTTGTCCTGATCACCAGACCAGACCGCGCCGGAGAGTCCGAAATCGGTGCCATTGGCAATTCGGATAGCGTCTTTCTCATCCTGGTAGGGGATGATACAGAGCACCGGTCCGAATATCTCCTCCTGGGCGAGGCGGCTGCCGGGCTTCACGTTTCCAAACACTGTGGCTTTGACGAAGTATCCCGCCTCCAGCCCGTCGGGCGCTTCCGGCCCGCCGGTCACCAGAGTCGCGCCCTCTTCAATACCCAGCTTGATATAGTCGATGACCTTGTCCCGTTGCTGGGCAGAGGCCAGAGGCCCCAGGCGTGTTGTTTCTTCCAGCGGGTTGCCCGGAGTCATCTTTCCGACAGCCTCCGCGGCCAGTTCGCAGGCCTCATCGTGCAGGTCGGCCGGTACCAGCATGCGGGTAAGCGCAGTGCAGGTCTGTCCGGAGTTGAGCAGGCAGTTATTAACAGTACCCTTTACCGCTGCTTTGAGGTCGGCATCCGGGAGAATAACCGAGGCAGATTTGCCTCCCATTTCCAGCGCGAAGCGTTTGAAATCGTCTGCGGCGGCGTGGGCAATCAGGCTGCCGGTTCGGGTGGAGCCGGTAAAAGACACCATTCGAACGGCCGGGTGTTTGATCAAGGTGTCACCGGCGTCCTCGCCCAGGCCACACACCATATTGAATACGCCTTTGGGCAGGTCGGTGCCATCCAGAATGTCCGCCAGGATGTAAGCACTCATGGGCGCAATCTCACTGGGTTTGAGCACAATCGTGCAACCGGCGGCCAGCGCAGGCACGACTTTCAGAATGACTTGGTGAAGCGGATAGTTCCAGGGCGTGATGCACCCCACCACTCCCACCGGCACTTTCTGCACTTCTGAGTTTCCCACCTGCTCGGAAAACGGGAAATCCGGCAGCATTTTAAGGTAGCTGCCGGTCACGGTCGCGGGCAACCCGGCCTGGATACCGGTAGCCAGTTTGATGGGCATTCCCACTTCACGGCTGACGGTTTCGGCGATTTCGGCAGCACGTTCTTTCAGGCCAGCGTGAAGCTGCTCGATCACTTTGATGCGCTGATCCAGGGAGGTTTCCGACCAGCTTTCGAATGCTGACTGGGCAGATTCAATGGCCTGTTCCATTACCGCACGGCCGGAGGCAGGTACTTTAGCAATGACATCCCCGGTCGCCGCTTCGTTTACATCAATGGTGTCGCCGCGCCATTCAACCCATTCACCGTTAATATAGTTCTTGTTCAGATTCTTCATGGTTTGCTCCTTCAATCGAACACAATCACGCCGCGGGCATTTTTGCCAGCTATCATATCGTCGAACGCCTGGGGCGCTTCTTCGATGGTGTAAGTGCGGGTGACGAGTTCATCCAGTTTGAGTTTGCCCGCTTTATACAGGGCGATGATTCTCGGAAAATCGTATTGCGGGCGGGCCGACCCCAGCCAACTGCCTTTGATGGTGCGTTCATCAGCGGGCATCGAGAAGGTGCCAAAACTGGTCTGGTCCTTCATGTCGGCAACACCTACCACCACCGCGGTGCCGCCACGGCCCAGGCATTTATAAGCCTGAGCGACCACGGTGCCGGCGCCAACACACTCGAAGGCGTAGTCCACACCACCGGTGAGTTTCTTCACGGCTTTGGCCACATCTTCCACTTCATTGATATTAATCGTATGGGTGGCGCCAAATTCCCGGGCTGTCGCCAGTTTTGACTCACTGGTGTCCACCGCCACGATCATTTCGGCACCCGCGGTCTGGCAGCCCTGAATAGCGTTGAGGCCAACGCCGCCGACACCGAAGACTGCTGCCCGGGAACCAGGCTCAAGCTTGGCGGTATTGAAGACGGCACCGACGCCGGTCATGACCGCACAACCCACCAGTGCGGCGTTCTGCAAGGGCACGCCTGGTTCGATTTTGACGACGTTATCGACGTGAAGGGTGGCGTACTCCGCCATCACGCCGCAGGCGCCAAAGACGTTCAGGTCTTTGCCTTCTGAGTCGGTGGTGCGAACGGTGCCGTCGGGCAGGGTAAACATGGCTTTGCGGGCATTTTCGCAAAGCACCGGGCGGCCCCGAACGCACTGGCGGCATTTTCCACACATGGAGATGAAGGAGCTGACTACATGGTCGCCTTCCTGAAAATCGGTTACGCCCTCTCCCACTTCGATGATGACACCAGCTGCCTCGTGCCCGAGCACCAGCGGCGGCGGATACTGGATTTTGCCGGTGGTGGCGGAATGGTCGCTATGACAAACGCCGCAGGCGGCAATTTTGATGGTGATTTCGTCTCGTTTGGGGCCTTGAACGTTGATGGTTTCGACCTGAACGGGCTGGCCCCATTCGCGGCAGATGACGGCTTTTGCTTTTCTATCCATTTACTGTTTCTCCCCTTATCCTCTAGTCCGCTTGGAATAGTGTTGTGCAAGGATGGCAGCGTCTCTCTGAAAACACGCCGTGGACCCATCCATGGGGGCTCGGCATTGCCATCCCTGGCAATGCACGGTTTTCAAAGAGACGCTGCCACCCTCGCACTCATGCTTTTGCGTTCGGAGTCCATTTAAAACCGAATCAGCTAAATCACTACTGGCTTGGATGATTAAAACTCTGCGTCGCACATATCCAATGCGGTGGTGTCGACAGTTTTCAACGACTCGCTCAGGCTCACCACCTTTGGCAGTTCATATCGGGCAAAAAATTCGCAGGCTTTTACTTTACCCTCGTAAAAATCCGGTGTCTGCCTGCCTTCTCCTTCCAGGCCACCCGTGGCTTTAAGGGCCTGGCGTAACCAGAGCCAGCCAACGACGGTATGGCCGAAAGCTTCCAGGTAAAGGGACGAATTCGCCAGGGCTTTTTCAAGGTTGCCCATGCTCTTTTCGGCATTGACCGCCTCGGTGGCAGTAGTCATAGCTGTGACTGCCCGCTGTAGCTGGCTCGCACACGCAGCCAGACGAGCATTGTCCTGGGCTTCGCCAATAGTGGCTTCGATGCGGTTCATCAGCTCCTTAAAGAACGCCCCGCCAGCCATGGAGACTTTGCGTCCCAACAGGTCAATGCCCTGGATCCCGTGGGTGCCCTCGTGAATCGGGTTCAGGCGGTTGTCGCGGTAGAACTGCTCCACCGGATACTCGCGAGTATAACCGTAGCCGCCGTGAACCTGGATCGCGAGGCTATTGGCTTCCAGGCAGAATTGGGACGGCCAGGATTTGATGATAGGCGTCAGCACGTCCAGCAGGCCAGCGGCGAGTTTTCGCTGGTCTTCGGTTGGCGCGTGTTTTTTCTCGTCTACCAGTACCGCGCCTTGCAGGCACAGAGCCAGGCCACCTTCGACGTAGGCTTTCTGGGTCAGCAGCATGCGGCGGATGTCGGCGTGGCGGATCAATGGAACTTGCGGACTGCTGGGGTCTTTATCGCCTATTGGGCGTCCCTGTTTGCGTTCGCGGGCATAGTCCAGGGCATGCAGATAGCCTGTGTAGCCAAGCATGACCGAGCCCAGACCAACGCCGATGCGGGCTTCGTTCATCATGTGGAACATGGCGGCGAGGCCTTTGTTGGGCTCGCCTACCAAATAACCAACAGCGCCGTCTTTCTCGCCGAAATTGAGCATGGTGGAGGTGGTGCCGCGGTAACCCATTTTGTGTATCAGGCCCGCCAGGGCGACGTCGTTGCGTTCGCCGAGACTGCCGTCGTCGTTAACAAGCAGCTTGGGCACTATGAACAGGGAAATGCCTTTAACGCCGGCAGGGGCGTCTGGCAGCCGGGCGAGCACCATGTGAATGATGTTCTCGCTGAGTTCGTGGTCGCCGCCGGAGATGTAGATTTTGTTGCCGAACAGGCGGTAGCTACTGTCTTCCCGGGGTTCTGCGCGGGTGCGTAGGTCGCCGAGGGACGAGCCCGCGTGGGGCTCGGTCAGGCACATGGTGCCGAAAAAGCGCCCCGCCATCATGGGTTCGGCGTACTTTTGCTGCTGATGTTCCGAGCCCTGGGCGACAATCAGATTGGCGGCGGCAATAGTGAGACCAGCGTAGCCCTGAGTGCCTACGTTCGCACCTTTGAGCAGCCCAACACACATCTGGGCCACGGCGGCTGGCAGTTGCATGCCGCCCCGTTCGTAGTCCTGGCTGGCGGCCATCAAGCCAGTTTCGCGCAGGACATCGAGCGCTTTTTTTACTTCCGGGCGCATGGTAACCCGACCGTTTTCGAATATGGGTTCTTCTTCGTCCACCAGTCTGGCGTGGGGGGCGAATTCTTCAGTGGCCACTTTCAGGGCCAGGTCGAGCGCCGCCTGCAGGGTCTCGCGGCTGTGGTCAGCATAGCGTTCAAACCCCAGGACCTTTTCTACCTCATGGAGCTCGAAAAGCTGAAAGGCGAGATCCTGAGAGTTGATGATTTTCTGCTGCATGCGGCGCTCCTGTTAACTTAAAGACTCCTGATTAAACGACTTCAAACAACCCGGCTGCACCCTGGCCGCCGCCAATGCACATGGTAACGACGACATACTTCGCACCCCGGCGCTTACCTTCAATCAAGGCGTGGCCTGTGAGGCGGGAGCCGGTGACACCGTACGGGTGACCAATGGAAATCGAGCCGCCGTTCACGTTGAGCTTGTCCATGGGAATGCCCAGCTTGTCACGGCAGTACACCACCTGGGAGGCGAAGGCTTCGTTGAGCTCCCAAAGATCAATGTCGTCCATGGTGAGGCCGTTACGCTCCAGCAGACGCGGGATGGCGTATACCGGGCCGATGCCCATTTCATCCGGTTCACATCCGGCAACGGCAAAGCCACGGAAAATGCCCATGGGTTCGATGTTGTTTTTCTCGGCGTAGGTGCTGTCCATCACCAGGCACACGGAGGCGCCATCGGATAACTGGCTGGCGTTGCCTGCGGTAATGAAATGTTCAGGGCCGCGCACCGGCTGCAAACCCGCCAGGCCTTCCAGCGTGGTGTTGGGGCGGTTGCACTCGTCCTTGGTCAGCGTGACATTCTTTTCGCTGACTTCGCCGGTTTCCTTGTCCTTCACTTTCATGACCGCGTCATAGGGCACGATTTCGTCGTCGAAGTAGCCTGCGTCCTGGGCAGCGGCGGTACGTTGCTGGCTGATCAGGGCATATTCATCCTGGGCTTCGCGGCTGACTCCGTAACGGTGCGCGACGATATCAGCGGTTTCGATCATTGCAAGGTAGAGTTCTGGCTTGTTCTTCATCAGCCAGTCGTTGGTAGCGTGGAACGCGTTCATCTTCTCGTTCTGCACCAGACTGATGGACTCAACACCCCCGGCAACCATGGCGGGCACCTTTTCGGACAGCACCCGCTGGGCCGCGAGCGAGATAGCTTGCAGGCCAGAGCTACAGAAACGGTTGATCGACATACCAGCAGTGGTGACCGGAAGGCCCGCACGAACCGCAGCCAAACGGGCCATGTTGCGGCCCTGGGCCCCTTCATGGAAGCTAGCGCCGAGAATGACATCTTCCACAATGGCAGGGTCGATACCCGCGCGTTCAACGGCGTGCCGGATAACATGCCCGGCCAGGTCCACACTGTGGGTATTGTTGAGGGCGCCCCGGTAGGACTTGCCGAGGCCGGTACGGGCAGTGGATACAATAACTGCGTCAGACATAATCAATGCCTCCTTTAAAGGTCGCCGAATTTCTTGTTCTCACTCGCGAGCTTTGCGAGGAGTTCCGAAGGTTTCCACTGATCACCACCGACGGTATCGTGGAATCGTTTAACGGTTTCGTAGATGGTTTTAACACCGACCTGGTCAGCCCAGAACATCGGGCCGCCGTGATAAGCAGGGAAGCCGTAACCGTAGATCCAGACAATATCGATGTCCAGCGAGCGGTCAGCAATGCCTTCTTCCAGAATTTTGGCACCTTCATTGACCATCACGTACATGCAACGCTCAAGGATTTCCTGGTCCGTGATAGCCCGAGGCTCGATGCCCTGCTCCTTGCGGAAACCAGCAATCAGTTCGTCTACCTTGGGGTCGACCACCGGCTTACGATTACCTTCCTCGTATTGGTAAACACCGGCCATGGTCTTTTGACCCAATCGGCCTTCTTCCGCCAGCGTGTCCATCCAGTTGGCGGGAATGTCTTCACCGGACTTCCGGCGTTCTTTGCGGATACTGTAACCAACATCAATACCAGCCAGATCCGACATGGCGAACTGGCCCATGGGGAAGCCCAGGTCGGTCAGCACCTTATCGACCTGCTGCGGCGAGGCGCCTTCATTGACCAGGGCCGTGGCTTCTGCGCCACGACGATGCAGCATGCGGTTGCCCACGAAACCGTAGCAGTTGCCGACCATCACGCCCACTTTGCCGATCTTCTTGGCAAGCGCCATGACGGTGGCTTTGACTTCATCGGAGGTTTTGGTGCCGCGGACATTTTCGAGCAGCTTCATTACGTTGGCCGGGCTGAAGAAATGCATGCCAACGACATCCTCCGGACGGCTGGTCGCAGAGGCTATTTCATCGATGTCCAGAGTCGAGGTGTTGGATGCCAGTATGGCGCCGGGTTTGCAGACCTTGTCGAGTTGGCCGAATATCTGTTTCTTGATATCCATATTTTCAAACACCGCCTCAATCACCAGGTCCACGCTCTTGAAGTCGTCATAGGACAGGCTGGTCTTGATCAGAGCCATGCGCTCCTCCACCTGGGCCGTGGTGATGCGGCCTTTTTTGGCAGAACTCTCGTAATTCTTGCGGATCACCGAGAGGCCTTTGTCCAGCGCCTCCTGCTTCAGCTCCACAATGGTGACCGGGATGCCAGCGTTGGCGAAGTTCATGGCTATGCCGCCGCCCATCGTGCCAGCACCGATAACACCGACACTTTTTACATCCCGTACCGGCGTGTCCTTCGGCAGCCCCGGCACTTTGGAGACTTCCCGCTCGGCAAAGAAGGCATGCACCAGACCACCACGCTGGGGCGACTCCATGCACTCGATGAACAGTTCCCGCTCGCGCTTCATGCCTTCGTCAAATGGCAGGCTGAACGCCGCTTCCACCGCATCAACACACTTGAACGGAGAAAACAGGCCGCGGGCCTTAGCCGTCAGATTGTTGCGGAACGCTTCAAATACCTCAGTGCCTTGGTCGGCGGAGATCTTGTCGGTGATATCACGAACACGGCGTACCGGTTTGTCTTCTGCGATCAGTTTGGCTGCGTACTCAAGCCCAATGGTACGACTGTTGTCCCCTTGAGCGACGGCATCAATGATGCCCGCTTCCAGGGCGTCGTCGGCCTTGACGAATTCGCCGGTCGTAATCATTTCCAGGGCTTTTTTGGCACCGGTCAGACGGGGCAGCCGTTGGGTACCACCCGCGCCGGGCAGCAGCCCCAGCTTTACTTCCGGCAGTCCGACCCTGGCGCTGTCGAGGGCGATGCGGTAGTGACAGCCCAGCGCCAGTTCCAGCCCGCCACCAAGGGCGGTGCCATGGATGGCGGCGACCACGGGTTTATCGCTGCTCTCGAACGTATTGATCACCGTGACCAGACCCGGCTCCTGCATGGGTTTGCCAAACTCGCGGATGTCTGCACCGGCAACAAAGGTGCGGCCCTCACAAACCACCAGGAGCATTTTGGCGTCGTTATCGGTTTGACCCTGCTTCAGGGCCTCTAGCAAACCGGTGCGCACAGCGTGCCCCAGAGCGTTCACCGGCGGGTAATTCACGGTGATGATGCCAATGGCACCTTCGCGATCATAGCTTACGACTTCAGACATAACTCTCCTCCCGGAATAAATAGATGACGGATCATTGCAGACAAAGCGTTACCACAACAGCCCGCATACATCGACTTCAACCAGTGTGTGTTTTAAGAATCGTTTTTCGAAATTAAGTTTTATTAAGCGGAACGGTCTAGCAATGTACTACGACCATTTGGCGGCTTTCAACTCAAATCAGACTTGCGAAACAGGATACACCTATAAACGAACGCCTTGACGAATTAACAAACAACTGCCTTAATTTTCATGTTTTGTCAGCACGGAGTTTTGCTAGGCAAAACATGAAACCACAAAAATAACGAATTTGGGCGTACGCGCCCTGTCTGACTATCACTAAGGATAACAACCGATGGTTTTACAAAAATCCCTTACGTATACCCTGTTACTCACATCCAGCCTGTTGTTCACCGCTTGCGGCAGCGACAGCAATGATGACTCCGACACGACCGTGGAAGAGTCGTCAGTGCGTGCACAGGATGCCCGAAGCTATGCCGTTGATCCGGCCACACTGCCCTTCGATTCGTCGGAGGACACGACTACCGACACCTGGCACGGCGTGATGGATAACGGTGCGGGTTACCGCGTTGAAGTTCCGGAGAACTGGAACGGCATCCTCGTTATGTGGACCCACGGTTACCGCGGCACAGGGGAAGAACTGACGGTCAGCAACCCATCGATACGCGAGTGGCTGATCGAGAACAATTACGCCTGGGCTGCCTCCAGTTACAGTAAGAATTACTACGACGTTGAAGCTGGCGTTGAGGACACTAACGAACTGGCACTGAAATTCACAACCATTGCAGAAGATAATGGCCGAACCCTGACGGCACCCGTCAAGACGTTTATTGTCGGTCAATCCATGGGTGGTCATGTGGCTGCCGCAGCGGTGGAACAGGAAACACTGTCATCGGCTCGCAACCAGGTTTTATATGATGGTGCGCTGCCAATGTGTGGCGTGGTGGGCGGCACACATGAATTCGATTATCTGCTGGATTTCACCTTTGCCGCACAGCACGTTGCCGGGTTAGGCCCCGACAGCTTTCCAGCGGACTTTGACCAGCCCGCCATTGATGCAGTGCTCTGGGATACCGTACCGTCCTTTACCGAACAAGGGGTTCCCACTGCAGACGGCCTGAAGCTGGAGGCCATCGCCAGGAACCTCAGCGGCGGTGACCGGCCGGTGTTCGAGGCGGGCTTCCGGGGTGGCTACTACAACGTAGTCATGGGAACCGGCGGTCGTGACGGCACAGTGAACGGTATTCTGGAGAAGGATCTGACCGGCAACACCGACACCGTTTATCAGTTGGACAATGACCCAAGTCAATCTGCTGAAGAAAATACGTTCAATAACACCATTCTGCGGGTAGAAGGTGACCCGACAGCCAATGCCCCAAGATCTGAGGGGCTGCGATACATCCCCGAAATCAACGGACAATTCACGGTGCCGGTACTCACGATTCACGGCCTGGGCGACCTGTATGTGCCGTTTGTGCACGAACAGATCTATCGGCGCCGTGCAATTGCCAATGGCAGCGCTGACCTGCTGGTACAACGCGCCATTCGCGCACCGGGCCATTGTGACTTTACAGCGGACGAACAAATAACGGCGTTCAGTGATCTGGCGAACTGGGTCATAAACGACGACAAACCCGACGGCGATAACGTGCTCGATGCCGCGCAAGTTGCTGACGAAGCCTATGGCTGCGAGTACTCAGACCCTGCTCGCAGCGCCTTCATGGACGCCTGCTCAAGCTTGAACTGATCCCGCTGTCGTTCAGATGCGATAAAAAAGGGAGGCTCCCCGGCCTCCCTTTTCAGTTCTCGAATCAATTTTCATACCTGGATTAAGGATTCACACCCCCAGCGATTCAATATCACTACCCAGCATCGCGAGCTGATGTGCGATGGATTCCCGCAGTTTCTCGCCAGAAATAAGATAGGAAGGGGCCGCACATGTCAGCGCCATGATGGTGCCATCCTGAAGCCGCACGGGCACGCCAGCGGAATTGATATTACGGTCCCACTCACCCATCGACAGGCAGAAGCCGTACTGTTTGAAATCTTCCATCGCGCGTTCGAGACCATCCTGCTTTTCGGCCCATACTTCCGGGCCATATTTCTCGGCCATGGAATCTCTTAGCACTTTGCGAGCTTTATCACTAACGGCGCAATAATAGGCACGGCCAGCAGACGTGGTGGCCATCGGCAGTTTGAGTCCGATTTCCATCCGCAACAGCGAAGCCTCCGGGGGCAACCGATTTTCTACATAGATCATATGCAGGCGGTCACGGCAGGTCAGGCCCACGGACATATTGGTGCGGCGGGCAAACTCGTCCATGTAAGGCTTGGCGAGCTGGCGCACCTTAAGGTTGGACACGTAGGCGTAGCCTAACGCAAGCACACCTGAGCTGAGCTGGTACTTCTCCAGCACCGGGTTGTAACTCAGGTAACCAAGTTGCGTTAGCGTGTAGGTCATACGGGAGACAGTCGGCTTTGGTAAGTTGGTGAGCCGTGAAATATCCTGATTGCCCAGGATCACCGACCCCTGACTGAAAGCCCGCAGTACGTCCAAGCCCCGGGACAACGCCTCTACAAACTTCCGGTCTTTCTCCGGTTTGACGGGCTTGGCTTCGCCGGAAGCAACCATCAGCTCCGGGTTTTCTATTAATTGGTCAGTCATAGTGGTCAGGTATCCTCCAACGCCGTGCGTGTCGCCATGGCCCTGGTTTATCTGCAATGAATGTTTAGTGGACGCATTTTAATCTGTGACCGTTTGAAGTACCACTGACAAAAAACAAAAGTCGTGCCAAATTTGAAACAGTCTTTCTTTATGTTTCATAGTAGTGGCCAAATAATGACATCTCCACCCGGCTCTGATAGTTTTTTTTGGTAACTTATTTTGCCTTGCGAAACATTTAGCTCAAAATTGTCACATAAAATAGGACAACACGCATGAAGATACTGTTTGTAGCAGGCGATCCAAAGCCCGAACGCTGGACCGTTCCCATCCAGGCTCTGCTGCCCGATGCTGACATTCACGTCTGGGACCCGGAAGCACCCACTTGTAACGCTGATTACGCCATTGTCTGGAAGCCACCCGCACAATTGTTTGAAAGAGAGAAGAATCTCAAGGCCGTGTTCAACCTCGGGGCAGGTATTGATGGCTTGCTGAAAGTTCCGAATCTGCCTACTGATATTCCGGTGGTGAGATTGGAAGATGCGGGCATGGCCGTTCAAATGGCCGAATATGTGATGCACCAGCTTGTTGATATCACCCGCACCATGGATGTCTACCGGGCTCAGAATGCCGAGGGCCGCTGGCAAATTCACCGCCCCATTAAACGGAGCGAATGGCCCATTGGCATCATGGGGCTTGGCCATATCGGCAAGCGCGTAGCCCGCACCCTCTCGAACCTGGACTATAAAGTGCACGGCTGGGCTCGGGGAGAGCATGACATTGACGGCGTCACCACCTGGTCCGGCGGAGACGACTTCAAAACATTCCTCGGCGAGACCCGCGTGCTTATCAACACCCTGCCGCTGACGGAAGCAACACAAGGCATCATAGACCGGGAAACGCTCAGTCTGCTGAAGCCTGATGCAGTACTTATAAATGTGGGCCGGGGTGAACACCTGGTGGAAGAGGACCTGATGGCAGCCATGGACGAAGGCCAGATTATCCGTGCGGTACTGGATGTCTTCACTAAAGAGCCGCTGCCGGAGGGCCATCCTTTTTGGGCCCGGGGCAACATCACTATTACCCCTCATGTGTCTGCCCGCACATTACGGGACGACACGCTCGAGCAGATTACCGGCAAGATACGTGATCACGCCGAAGGCAAGCCGATTAGCGGTATCGTGGACATCGACCGCGGCTACTGAGCCCTGCAGGCCTGACGGAGGCTCAGAGCGGGCATTTCGGTTAATCGCAAGGGGCCGCGAGGTGGCTTGCATTTAGGTAGCACCCGGATTAATCTTGATTGTCTATTAATACAAAACTGTATTTCGCATAATGAAACACTATTAGTATTTTTAACAGGACAAGCTCGCGTTTATAACCGACTTGCTATCAACTAATTCCTGCAAGACTGGAGATGCCATGAGTGCGTATATCTATGACGGCCTGCGAACACCGTTTGGTCGCCACGCCGGAGCGTTGGCGAAAGTCCGCCCTGACGACTTGCTTGCCAGCGTGATCAGAACCCTGGTTGAGAGAAACGCGTTTGATAAAGGTCTCTATGAAGACGTCATCGCAGGCTGCACCAATCAGGCCGGTGAAGATGCTCGTAACATTGCGCGTCACGCGGGCCTGCTGGCGGGATTACCAGTAGAAACCGGCGGCCTCACCGTGAACCGTCTTTGCGGTTCAGGATTGGCGGCCATCATTGACGCTGCCCGAGCTATCCGCTGTGGAGAGGGTGAGTTGTTTGTAGCAGGCGGCGCTGAGAGCATGAGCCGGGCACCGTTTGTGATGGCGAAAAGCGAAACCCCGTTCAGTCGGGATTTTCGGGCCTTCGACAGTACCATCGGGGCACGTTTTCCCAATCCGGGCATTGAGCGCCAGTTCGGTGCAGACACCATGCCGGAAACTGCCGACAATATTGCCCGTGAGCTGGGGCTGAGCCGCGAAGCGGTTGACCGCTTTGCAGCACAAAGTCAGGCGCGTTATGAGGCAGCCCTGAAGTCGGGCTTCTATAATGAAGAAATCCAGGCTATCGAGGTGCCCCAGGGCCGCAAGAAGCCCCCCGTCACCGTTGATAAGGACGAGCATCCCCGTCCGCAGTCTGACCTGGCGGCATTGTCAGGGCTGAAGCCATTATTCGCCGACGGCATAGTGACGGCGGGGAACGCGTCCGGCATCAATGATGGGGCGGCAGCCGTGCTTATCGGCTCACGGGCTGCGGGTGAGAAAGCGGGCGTTAAGCCCAGGGCGCGCATTGTTGCTGCGGCCATCGCCGGGGTGCAGCCAAACGTTATGGGCTTTGGCCCGGTACCGGCCAGTGAAAAAGCCCTGGCCCGAGCCGGTCTGACGCTGAAGGATATGGATGTTATTGAGATCAATGAAGCATTTGCAGCCCAGGTACTCGGGTGTACCACTCGTCTGGGCATCGCAGGTGACGACCCACGGCTGAACCCCAATGGCGGCGCCATTGCAGTCGGGCACCCGTTGGGCGCTTCGGGCGCCCGCATTGCTTTGACAGCGACGCGTCAGCTCGAACAGATTCAGGGCCGCTACGCGCTGATCAGTATGTGCATCGGCGTCGGCCAGGGTATTGCCGCTGTTATTGAGCGGGTCACGGACTGAACCAGGCCGGTGTTGACCGGTCATAAAGACACCTTAATTTTCAGGAGATAACCAATGGCTTCCGCACCCTGGGATGACCTACTGCATTTTGACAAGCAACTGGATGAAACCGAGCGTCAGGTTCGGGACAGCATCCGTGGCTTTTGTGACCAACGCCTGATGCCTGGCATTATCGAAGCCAACCGTCACGAGAAATTCGACCGCTCGATCTTCACCGATATGGGTGAGTTGGGCATGCTTGGCGCCACCCTGCCAGAAGAATACGGCGGGCCCGGCCTGAACCACGTGTGTTACGGCCTGATTGCCCGGGAAGTTGAGCGGGTGGATTCTGCCTATCGCTCGGCGTTGAGCGTCCAGTCCTCGCTGGTTATGCATCCGATCTACTCCTTCGGCCAGGAAGCACTGAAAAAAAGTGTACTGCCGAAACTCGCCTCCGGCGAGCTGGTCGGCTGTTTCGGTCTGACCGAACCTAACCACGGCTCCGATCCCGGCGGCATGGAAACCCGTGCCAAAAAAGTCGACGGTGGCTATCTGGTCAGCGGCTCCAAGACCTGGATCACCAATTCACCGATTGCCGATGTATTCGTGATCTGGGCCAAGCTTGACGGTACCGTCACCGGTTTTGTTTTGGAGCGCGGTTCAAAAGGCCTGGACGCGCCCAAAATCGAAGGTAAGTTCTCCCTGAGGGCTTCCGAGACCGGTTCCATCTTTATGGACGAGGTTTTCTGCCCGGACGAGAACAAATTGGATGTCGAAGGCCTGAAAGGTCCGTTCAGCTGCCTTAACAAAGCCCGTTACGGTATCAGCTGGGGCTCCCTGGGCGCGGCCGAGTTCTGCTGGCATGCGGCCCGCAACTACACCCTTGAGCGCAAGCAGTTCGGCAAGCCCCTGGCTGCCAACCAGTTGATCCAGAAGAAGCTGGTGGATATGCAGACCGAGATTGCCCTTGGCCTGCAGGGTGCATTGCAGCTCGGTCGCCTGATGGACGCTGGCGAAGCCTCACCGGATGCGATTTCCCTGATGAAGCGCAACAACTGCGGTAAATCGCTGGACATTGCGCGGGTTGCCCGGGACATGCACGGCGGAAACGGTATCTCTGACGAATACCATGTCATCCGCCATGTGATGAACCTGGAAGCAGTCAACACCTATGAAGGCACTCACGATATCCATGCGTTGATTCTGGGCCGTGGACAGACGGGTATTCCTGCTTTCGGCTGACATTGACGGTTACGCTAGAACAGAAAAGGCAGGGCTTCACGGCCCTGCCTTTTTTATGCGCTTGCCCTGCTGCAGCTTGGCTCTAATTCAACGAAATCATCCTGTGCTCGTATGCCTGTGGCACAATACGCCCGATAAAAAATCCATTGGGCAAATCAGGTTATTCAATGGCGCACATAGTTGGTGTTTGGGAACTTGGAGGACATCTGGGTCATCTGGGGCGTTTCGCCGCGCTGGTCCCTCGCTTTATAGAACAAGGCCACAAAGTAACCCTCGTGCTCAGAGACCTTTCTCGAGTGCAGCATCTTGATGGTCTGAATCATGCGTCAGTCGTGCAGGCGCCATTGTGGATGCCAAAGTCCCGCAGCGCGCCGATACATCCTGTGAGTATGCCGGAGATCCTCCAGCACTTTGGTTACCTTAGTGCGCCGGGTTTACACGGCATGGTCCGGGCCTGGAGCGATACGTTTGACGCCCTCAAACCGGACTTGCTGCTCTGCGACTACGCGCCGACTGCGCTGTTTGCTGCCCGTGGCAAATCTTTCGTGTGCGCGGCCATAGGCAGTGGATACAGCCTCCCTCCTGACGGTGTTACGCCCATGCCGGCCTTTCGGTCGATCTCTCCAGGGGTTCGCGCGCGCGCCCTGAATGCTGAAAAGAAAGTAACTCAGGTTATCCAACGCGTCGCGAAGGAACTTGGTCAGCCCCGAATTGATAATGTTTGCGACATTTTCAAGGTAGATGAAGCTTTTCTGTGCACGTTGCGGGAGCTGGATCATTATGAACGTCCGGAGCCTGCATGCTATTGGGGGCTTCCAACTCAGGCCTCCTCAGGGCGGTTGCCAGCCTGGTCTGACAGCGGTCAGCCAAGAGTATTTGCTTATGTGAAACCTCCGGGGGCTCACTTCGACGCTACGATCAAAGCCCTTCAACAATCTGGCCATGAAGCCGAGATCTTTGCCCCTGGCATTACCCCGGAAGCGCTGCAAAAGCATGCATCCAATACTTTGCGAATCAGCTCAAGGCCATACGACCTGGTCAAAACCTTCAAAACCTGTGATGCAGTAATCTGCCATGCTGGACACGAGACCGTCGTCGCCGCTCTTCTTGCTGGCCGGCCCGTCGTGCTGATCCCCCTTCAAATGGAGCAGTACGCGTTGGCGCGGCGAGTGGAAGCTCAGGGTCTGGGCGAAGTGGTCGCATCGGATGCGCTCTCAAGTCTTCCACGGGCGCTGGAGCGAACGCTCAGCGCATCACGTATTGAGCAGGCTCGCGCTTTTGCGTGTAAGCACGCGGTAACGACGCCAGCGGACGCCACCCTGAAAATCGTCGAACGTTGTGAGCAACTGTTAATGCGCTGAGCCCCAAATGAATCCTGGTCTCAGTTATAGCGCTGCAAAAGCTCGCTTCAATCATTGACATTAGTTAACAATTCTAATAGTTTCGTTTTTGCCATTTTTTGAAGCAGTTTCGCCATCATTTGCGAATCCGGCTAGAACATAAGCTGGAAGGGAAAAGCACCAATCATGCCTTATGTGCATGGATGCGATGTACAGCGAGCTTAGGTCAAATGTTGCTAGTCAGGCTCGGAACGTAAATCAAGGAAGAATAAGGGGTGCAGTTTGAGCGCGACAGCTCAAGAAGCTCTTAACGCAAAATTCAAGGAGTTCGTCGATCCACCAATCAGTCGAGAGTCATTCGTCTGGATGATGGGCAGTCTTTGTCGAGTTCACCGTTTTCCGTTCGACCAAAAAATGCTGCTGGAGCAATTCCCGCCGCCATACACGCGTGCCTCATTTCAGCAGGCCTCAGAAGCCCTCGGGTTCGTTGTCGAGCTTCACCGTGGCACTCTTGCGAGTTTGAAGTCAGAAAAGCTCCCCTGTGTAGTGCACCAGCGGGCGGAACTAAACGATCCAGCCTGCGAAGATTCCGATACCGGAGAAACAACACTATGCCCCGCTTTGGTCGTCAGGGCCGACGGCGAGCGCATCCTTTACTTCGAACCCGGCAGCGATACGCCACATACTGCAGGTGTTGAGGAGGCAGACCGGCGATTCGAACCATTGGCACTTGGTGTTCTTCCCGCCGATACTCCGCCACCCGAGGATGAGGCTCACGCCGAGCCGAAGCGCTTCGGTTTCAGTTGGTTTATCCCCGAGATGTTGCGTCATCAGCGCGTGTGGCGGGATATAATCATCGCGTCGCTCGCGATTCAGTTGCTGGGCCTGGCCATGCCATTGTTTACCCAGGTAATCATTGACAAAGTCATTGTTCACAACACCCTCAACACCCTACTGGTGGTAGCGGTTGCTTTGGTGATGTTCGCTATATTCACCGCCATCATGACCTGGATCAGGCAATACCTTGTCCTGCACACCGGCAACCGAATTGATGCCGTGCTTGGCGCGAATGTGTTTTCCCACCTTTTCCGCCTGCCTATGCGCTACTTTGAACAGCGCCCCACGGGCACACTGGTAGCACGCATCGAGGGCATCGAAACCATTCGCAGTTTCATTACCGGGGCCGCCGTCACATTAGTGCTGGACCTGCCATTCATGTTCGTCTTTCTGGCGGTCATGTTTTTCTACAGTTGGCAGCTTACGCTTATCGTGCTTGGAATCCTGTTGGCAATAGCCATCATCAGTATCTCTATTGCCCCCGCCCTGCGCCGAAGACTGAATGAGCAGTTCCAGCTTGGTGCTCGCAACCAGGCGTTTCTTGTTGAATACATTACCGGCATGGAGACGGTGAAATCTCTCCAAATGGAACCACAGCTTCGCAACCGTTTTGGCGACTACCTGGCCAGCTACCTCGGTTCCAGTTTCCGTGCACGCAACCTCTTCAACACCTACAACGTCTCTGCCAATACCCTTGAACAGATACAGTCCCTTGCGATTCTCTGCGTGGGCGCATGGATTGTGATGACTACGAACACCATGACCGTCGGCATGCTGGTGGCCTTCCAGATGTTTGCCAGCCGACTGTCTCAGCCTGTGCTGCGACTGGTAGGGCTATGGCAGGAGTTTCAGCAGGCTAACATTGCAGTAAAGCGCCTTGGTGACGTAATGGACGCCCCTGCGGAACCCTACAGCCTCACACCCTCACGGGCGCCGGGCGGCAAAGGCCAGATTGAGATTCAGTCGCTCGGATTTCGCTACGCGGATGATCGACCACCCCTTTACCGCAACCTGAACCTGACCATCAAGCCCGGAACGGCAGTTGCTTTGACCGGTCCGTCGGGCTGTGGCAAAAGCACCTTGGCCAAATTGCTTCAGGGTTTCTATCGTCCTACTGAGGGTCGCATACTCATCGACGGCCGTGATGTGTGCAATCTGACTGCGAACGAGTTGCGTGCCCATTTTGGCGTAGTACCTCAAGAGACGCAGCTCTTCTCCGGCACTATCTATGACAACCTTATTGCTGCTAATCCTCACGCGACTTTTGAGCAGGTTGTGCAGGCGTGCCGCCTCGCCGAAATCCACGAGACGGTTGAAGGGTTGCCCGAGGGTTATCAGACGGCCCTCGGTGAGCGCGGTGTTGGCCTTTCCGGTGGACAAAAGCAGCGGCTGGCTATTGCGAGGGCTTTGCTCAAGCGTCCACAGATTTTGATCTTTGACGAAGCCACCAGTGCCCTTGATGCCGCTACAGCGGAGCAATTCGCCCAGACCGTGAATAAGCTTCGGGGCAAAGTGACCTTGGTATTCATTACCCATCAGGTGCCCCGGGGACTTGCAATCGACGAGCACCTGACCCTTCAACGCGGCTTGGCTGGATAACATGAAGATACTGGATCCGAGAACGCCTGAAGAGAAAGAGACCTGGAAGCGCCGTGGCGCCACTATTGTATACCGCTCCGGCGAGGTTCGTGCTCTGCTCTGGCGCATGCTGCGTTGGTGCGCCACTGCTTTTTCTGCCGCGATAGCTGCAGGCTCGATCATTTACAGCTTTTGGTTGAGCGCGACGTTTGCGCTGTTTCTGACCGTAATATTCCTGTCGCCAGTTCGCCGTTGGCTTCGATTCGATAGCGGGTGCCAGCTTAATGGGCGCCTGCAGATTTTGGGGCTTGGCATTTTGGTGATCGTGGTGCTCGCTGCAATCTGTCAGCTAGAGGTAATGAGCCGCATAAATGACTTCTATCAACAACGAGAACAGATTGTTACCCGAGCAGAAAAGGCGGTGGAGAGAAGTGATTATCAAGCAGTCTATGCACTAGCAAAGCGATTTGACGTGGTACCTGGTCAACCGCTTGAGGCAATTGCGTCTAAAGCGCAAGCGAAACAGAAAGAAGAAAAAGAACGTCTCGAAGCATTTACCGAAGTTTTCTTGGATCAGTACCGACGTCAGCGGGATTCGCGACGAGAGGCTGAGGCTGGCGCAGATTCCGCAGGTGAGCGATGAATACCGACGATAAAGATACGTCCGGAGCGGCCGGCGGGGCGAGCCCGGACAAGAAAAATGAGTTGACTAGCGCTCCGGGTAGTGACGAGCGCTTAGCATCGCCTGAGTATCTCGAAAATTTGCGAGAAGCGCATGATAAAACCTCACGAACTCATGCACAGAAGCTGAAAACACTGCAGCTACGGAACAGAGAGATTCGAAAGCAGCGTCAGAAAGGGCTCTCATTACCGGAACATGCTCGTGAAATGACTCTTGATGAAATGAATCGGTCTTTCCCGCTCTACTTTTTGATGCGCTGGGAGTTTTATTTCATTTCGGCGACGTTCGTGTTTTTCACGGCATATTTCCCATGGCAATGGTTGGCTGACTGGGGCATCACCAGAATTTTTGTGACAGCGATGGAACAGGTCGTGCCGTCCATCAGTGGCCTCTCAAAGGAGGCACGTCATTTACCGCTGGATGCGTCTAAAACTCAGCTTAGTTTTATCCATTTTTGCTGTGCTGTTGCGTCAACCTTTAAATTGCTGACTCAGCAACCTGCTGTGTGGCGCGTGGCCAGTAAGACCCGGTTTGCAGCTATTTCGATTGGTATGTCCATGGCGGGCATCGTCTTTGTATACGTAATTTTCTTCTGGGCTGGCCATTTCAACAGCACTCTTGATGAGGGCTGGCATGCAAATCTTCTTCAGGTTGCAGCAAGCCACACCGCTTTCTGGTTGCTTTTGACTGTCGTTCTGGCGATGGCGTGGAGCGGACTGCAGGAAGTAATCCGACAAGCTAAACAGCATTAATGCAAAGGAATTAAGGAGGTTTAGGGAATGAGCGATTCAACAAATCAAGAGAACAATGATCAGCCAATACTCGATATTGAGGACTATTCGTCAGCACTGCTGACTGGGTTGAGCTCGCTGACCAAAGCGGATCTCAGTATTGAGGAATTTCAAACACAATACCTGGACGCACTCGACGATCAAACTAACGCTCTGAATAATCTTACGCGGGCCCAGCGGTTAGAGCTCGCCGCATTCGCGAGACCCAATTCAGTTGAGGCTCAGCAAGCTTTAAAGGCAAGCTTCGGCACCATAAAAACCTACTGGGCTGAGTCGTTAGAAATAGCTGAGGCTGAGTTAGCAGCATCAGGCCAAGAGATAACTAACACCAAGTTGCTGAGTCGGGCTTTGAACACGCTAGGTAAATTGAGCGGAGCCACTGGATCTATTAGTTTAGCCGTGGATACGGTTGCACTTGACAGCCATGTCCAAGCAGGTGAGTCAAAGGAAGCTGGCTCGCTCCTGCTAGAAGCCACCTCCACAGCAGTCGCTGGTAGTTTGATATTGCTTGCTGCCCCAGGGGCTCTCACACTTGGGGCTGCCGCACTAACCATAGCAGCGATAGGTAGCGCTGCCTTAGGTATTCAATACGTCGTATCGCAACGGGTTCCAGACGCGTGGAAAACCGCCGTTGGCGAGTTTCTGGTTGAAAATTTTAACCGCGATCTGTTGCGTCAAAGAATAAACCAAAATTTCCGCAATGAGGCCATTCCCAGATATTTAGAAGAGAATGTACAAGCCATTTTTACGGAAGTTAAAGACTCGGGGCTAGAGCCATCAGATCTCCAAACTGAGTTCTTGGGTGATATCAATCCAGCGACCCTCACTGAGCGCGCTAAAACCGATCCGGCCGTTCGCTATGCGCTGGATCGTGGCCACTTCTTCGCAATTTCGAATGATTTATCCGTATATGACAACCGCGCCTTGGACGTTGCGAATTTTACCAGCGAGTACCTGCGCGATCGCGCCGAATATGTCTCCAGTGTCTTTGCCTTTGGGCTTGAAGAAGGGGATACGGTATATCGGGATCTGCAGTCAGGAATCACGGCAGGTGCCGATCCTTCGTTTCGTTTATTAAAAGACCAGGTTGTTTTTGGTACTGACCAAGGGGATAAAATTGAAGGTGCGGATCTCGGTTCGGACAGACTATATGGCGGTGATGGCAAAGATATACTGGTCGGGTTGGGCGAAGCAGATTACCTCGAAGGTAACGAAGGCATCGATACTCTTATTGGTGGTGCCGGAGAGGATATCCTGGTTGGCGGTAAAGACGATGACCAACTTAGCGGCGGCACCGGATTCGATGAATACCGCTTCCAGCCGGGCGACGGCTCGGACACTCTCTACGACAGTGACGGCCTTGGCCGTATTCTGATCGGCGACGACACGGTGCTTGTTGGCACAAATGAGGTTGCCGCTCGTGATGGCGGAAATACCGTTTGGGAAAGCGCCAACGGCGAAACCGTCTACACCCTCGTGGACGGCTCTCTGGATGGAGGGACCCTTGAAATAACAGGCCCGGGATTTGAGACCGGCGACAAAATCACGATCCGCGATTTCCGCAACGGTGACCTGGGGATTGAGCTCAATCCTGAACGCAACATTACCCTGACTAATACTGATGGTACCGGCTCAACAACACTTGCCGAGGGTGGCGCGCAGAGATTTCAACTGGAACTCAACCACCCCGCCGAAGCGGGTGGCCGCATTGTTCTTTCGTTGGACGGCTCGGGAGCGGATACGGTCATCGTGCGTTCTGGCGGCGAAGTTCTGCAGTTTGCGAAGGGTGACATCACTCTGACACTTGAGGAAGGCCAGCAGGCTCTCGACTTCTCTCTGGTCAGTGATGGCGATATTGACGCCAGTGCGGATCTGAACCTGCAAGCCATTTACCAGAACGAGGACGGCGACGCGGAGACTGACCCGATGTCGACCATGATTACTCTGGAAGCGGACGAACTTGCAGATAATGAGACAGGTGCTGGTCTGCAGGTCACCGGCGACTCTGTGTGGGAAGACACCGATGCTGATGAACTGGGTTTTCAGTATGACTACGACGCGTTTGGCACCCATGTCTATGTGTTTCCATACTGGCGGCGTCTGGTCGAGAGTCATCGGCATTCGGCGAGCGCTGAAAGCGCGAGTACGGAGCATGCCTGATCACAGTAAAAGCAAGAACTAAGCGAGTCTCTATAGTGCTTGCCGCACTAGTGGCGGTGATTGTGGCCCTGTTGGCAGTGAAGAACGAACATGACAATGTTGAGGCTAGCGGTGGTTCTAAGAAGGCTCAGCGTGTGGTGCAGTGTCTGTATGAAGATGGCTTTCCATTCTTGGGGGAAATCGAGAACACCTTCTACGACGAGAAACGAAGTTGTTATGCCATGATGTATCAGATTTCAGGCAGCATTGGTTACCCCCTCGTTCCCAGCTATGGGAGGGCCAGAGAATCGCTTTACATTAACCTTCCCGAGGGGAGCGAGATCAGCAATAAACTCAATCAACTCTACGGTGTACGAAGCGAAGTGAAAGTTCAAATAAGCCCGTCAGATTTTGATGCTCAACTCAGAGTGAAGACCGAACTTGCAGCAGAACATGGCCAGGTAGAAAGTTTTGTCGACGATGAACGTTTCCTTGTTCGGAAAATTGGGGACGATTCGAGAAGATACTACTCGAAGCAAGAGGGAAATCCCCTCCAGATTAGCTGTTCAATGGAAGATCCGAATTCAAATGATTTTCCAGAACATTCTATCTGCTACGTCTGGACCAAAACCTGCAACAAACTGACCTTGAAATACACAATTTTCGGAAATCCTTTTGACAAGCTGGATGCAATTGACCGAATTCACCAGCGGGTCGTGCAACCATTATTTGAGCGCTGCGACTGAATATACAAGGAGAGTTAAGAGATGGCCCTCAATGACAAAAGATTGACGATTACGACTGAACAGTACAACAGATTAGATCAATTGATAACAAACGATGACTGCAAGGGCTTTTACGTCGCGCTTTTGGCCATTGCGAGGGCTTTGCTTAAGCGTCCACAGATTCTGATTTTTGACGAAGCTACAAGTGCATTGGATGCGGCAACTGCCGAACAGTTCGCGCAGACGGTGAATAAGCTTCGAGGCAAGATGACACCTGTGTTTATTACGCATTTGGTACCAAGAGGGCTTGTAATTGATAAGCATTTAACCCATCAAAATGAGGTCAGTGACTAGGATGAATCTCAATGACCCGAGAACACCGGAAGACGAAGAAACCTGGAGCGCGCGTGGTCCCAAGATTGTTCGCCGCCCGGGCGAAGTGCGCGCCCTTATCTGGCGTATGCTTCCTTGGTATGTGGCGGCATTTTTTGCTGCTATCGCAGTGGGCGCCGTGCTCAACAGCTTTTGGTTCAGTGCCATGCTGGCGGCCTTATTGACCGCTTTTTCACCGTCGCCCGTCCGTCGCCGACTTCACGTTAAGACCCGCGTGCCGCTATATGATCATCATTTGATGGTCGGAGTAATTATCGCAGCCCTGGTTGCAATTGGCTTGGTCTGCGAATGGGAATTGCAGAATCGTATTAACGAGTTTGAAAACCAACGCCCTAATATCATTGCACAAGCGGAAAAGGCTCTGAACTTCGGTGAGTACTCGAAAATTGATACATTGGCTGACCGCTACAGAATAATTCCGGGGCGGCCGTTCAAGCCATTCGTAGCAAAGTCTCAAAAGTTAAAGGAAGAAGCTTACCTGAAAACACCCGAAGGAAAAGCTGAGAAAGCACTAGAACTATACCGGCTTAAAATTGAATCAAAGAATTTAGAGGGTGAGCAATGAAACCGACTGATAGCAAAAGTTTGCAACGCTCCAGTCCGAACCCTAAACAGAAATCCAAGTCCGTTATCAAAAGTACTAGTGGTAAAGACGCGCTAGCATCCGAAATCCAAAGTGGTCCGACAGTTAAAGACAGCGGGTTTTATCGCCACTCTGAGAGGGCAGGAATTCAGTCGAAGAATAATAATTTTGATAGTAGGTGGGATAATTTCGTGAAGAAACGAGGTCGTCGATCATATCATTTACCTGATTACGCAAAGAATATGACACTGGATGAACTTAATCGCAATATGCCGTTGTACTTTATGATGCGTTGGGAATTTTATGTCGCATTGGCATTGTTCGTTCTCACCACCGCCTACTTTCCATGGGACTGGATAGCTGATCTTGGGGTGGTTCGAGTATTTTTTATGGGCATGGAGAAAGTTATACCTTCTATTTCTGGCTTGCCTTTAGAGTTAAGGCAAATGTCTCTTGATGCTTCCAAAGCACAGCTGAGTGTAATTCATTTTTTCGGAGTGGTTGCATTCATATATAAGATAGCCAACCAGCATCCGGCAGTCTGGCGTACAATTAGTAAGGTGCGTCTACGCATAGGTTGTATTGGTTGTTTTCTCCTTTGTATTTATCCGATATATGCTCTTTTTTTCTGGGCCGGGTATTTTGATGTTGGAAAATCCGAGATTGTCCATTCAACCAGCCTTAAGCTTGCTAGTTTTCATATATTTTGGTGGCTTGCACTTACGTTATTTTGTTCATTGGCGTGGAGTTTTGTACAGGAATTATACCGCCGATCTAAAAGGCTTTAAATAAATATTATACGGAGATTTCTACTATGGCTGGTACAGATAACCAACAAGATGAGAATAACGAATCACTCGATCTTGAAGAATTGGCTGGTGCGATACTCACTGGAATTGAATCGCTGAAAAATACTGATTTGAGCCTCAAAGAGTTTCAAACAAAATTTGAACAAGCTCTTGAGGTGCAATCGGGAGCATTCGGGAATTTAAGTCTCGCCGAACGGCTTGAGGCACTATGGCTATCAAGGCCCAGATCTCTGGAAGGACAACAGGCGCTCGAGGCTGGATTTGAGCAAATGAAGACCTTCTGGTCACAGGCTGTTGAGGCAGCCGACGAAGAGCTAGATCAGGTTGCAGGGGCTGTTAAAAACACTGAAAGACTTTCATTGGTTTTGCAAAATATGGGTCGCATTGCACAGCCAGCTGGCGTCGCATTCAATGCCATTCAGTTCGAAAATCTTATTCAAGAGGGAGAAACAAAAAAATCTGCCACCACCCTGTTAGAGGGTGTGTCAGGCGCTATTGCAGGCACTGTAGCTGTGGCAGCGACAGCTGGTGCAATTACCAGCCTAGGTAGTGCTATTGTGGTGCTGGGTGCTGTGAGTGGTGTTGCTTGGCTTGCCGGAAAAGGGATTTCGTATATTGTGCCGGACTCTTGGGAGGAGTCGTTTGGCGAATATCTGGTTCAACAACTATCAGGTAGCTCGTTTGCCTCTGAAACCTTGCGCCAAACCGCTAATGAACTCTTTCGAGATGATGCCATTCCTCGTTATTACCAGGAAAACATTCAAGCTATTATCGCCGCCGTTGGTGATGAAAATCTAACTGTAGCGGAGTTACAAGAAGAATTTCTTGGTGATGTTGATCCTGCGGTGCTGGCGGAGCGAGCCAAAACCGATCCAGCAACCCTCTATGCATTGGTCAACGGCCACTTCTTTGCCGTTAACAATGACCTTCCGATATACGATGATCCTGAACTGAATGTCGAGAATTACACAGACGAGTATCTACGCGACCGGGCCGACTACATTAATACGTTTTTTGCTTTTCGGCTTGAAGATTACGATACGCTCTATCAAGACTTTGAGTCACGGATTTCGGCAGGAGGCAACCCTTCATTTCCCGGGCTAAATGACCAGGTTATCTTTGGTACAGACCGTGGTGAACTGCTCGAAGGTGGCGCTGGCTCAGACAGACTCTATGGCGGAGATGGCCATGACACCTTAGTTGGCGGTCGCGAAGACGATTACCTCGAAGGCAGTCAGGGTAAGGATCGGCTTGAGGGACGCCACGGCGACGATATTCTCATTGGCGGCACAGAGAACGATGAACTACTTGGTGGTATGGGCGTAGACGAGTACCACTTCAGCGCAGGTGACGGCGCCGACACCATTTTCGATATCGACGGCAAAGGCAAAATCCTAATTGATGGGGAAACAGCGCTGGAAGGTACGAACGAAACCGGCGCACAGCAGGATGGCCATACCGTCTGGGAAAGCGCCGACGGCGAAACCGTCTACACCCTCGTGGACGGCTCTCTGGATGGAGGGACCCTTGAAATAACAGGCCCGGGATTTGAGACCGGCGACAAAATCACGATCCGCGATTTCCGCAACGGTGACCTGGGGATTGAGCTCAATCCTGAACGCAACATTACCCTGACTAATACTGATGGTACCGGCTCAACAACACTTGCCGAGGGTGGCGCGCAGAGATTTCAACTGGAACTCAACCACCCCGCCGAAGCGGGTGGCCGCATTGTTCTTTCGTTGGACGGCTCGGGAGCGGATACGGTCATCGTGCGTTCTGGCGGCGAAGTTCTGCAGTTTGCGAAGGGTGACATCACTCTGACACTTGAGGAAGGCCAGCAGGCTCTCGACTTCTCTCTGGTCAGTGATGGCGATATTGACGCCAGTGCGGATCTGAACCTGCAAGCGATTTATCAGAACGAGGACGGCGATGCGGAGACTGACCCGATGTCGATCACGATTACTCTGGAGGCGGACGAACTTGCAGATAATGAGACCGGTGGTGATCAACAGATTGTCGGCGATTATGTGTGGGCCGACACCGATGCAGGCGAACCGGGTTTTCAATACGACTATGACGCTTTTGGAAATCGCGTATTTGAGACACCACTGAAAAATGCTCCAGGCCAGAGCGACGTTCTTTTCGACGGCGCCGGCAACGAGACGGTTGAAGGGGGAGGTGGTGATGACATCCTGATTGCTCTAGCCGGTGGCGACGACCATCTGTTGGGCGGTGACGGCGACGACAGCCTTGCAGCGGGTCCGGGTGATGATCTCCTTGAGGGGGGAGCAGGCTCGGATGTGCTTGTTGCAGACGTAACTGGAAACCCCGGAAATGATCGGCTATACGGCGACACCGAGGTGCCGCTGGAGCAAGCAATCCTCGATGGTAATGCCGCCAGTGGCAGTGGTGAGCGCGGTGACTTTCTTGCTGGAATGGAAGGCGACGACCTTTTGGTGGGGGGAATTGGCAACGATGTGCTCTCTGGTGGGAGTGCTGATGACACTTTGGTTGCCGGAGCCGGAGACGATTTCATCTTCGGGGATCGGGATTATATACCGCGGACCCGTTATACGCCGGAAGGCAATAGTGATGACGATATTACAGCCTACGAACAGTGGGATGTTTCAGGAGTTGATTGGCAAGCATCCCTGAACGTGACTGACTCGGGTGAAGGTAAAACATACTCTGCATCGATCACCAACAGTCTCTCCAGGCCTGCATCTGCGCCCGGAGACGACCTCATCTATGCAGGTGCGGGCAATGATTACATCAGTGCGCATGGTGGCGATGACGTGGTGTATGCAGAACGCGGCGACGATGTTGCGTTTGGCGGCCGAGGCAATGACACCTTAATTGGAGGCGAAGGCAACGACACCCTGAATGGCGATAACGGGCGAATTGCCACCAGCGAACATGGCAATGATTTCATAGACGGTGGCAAAGGTGATGACATCCTGTTTGGCGGGGGCGGTTCCGACGTAATTTTCGGGGGCGCTGACGACGACCAAATATTCGGCGGTAGCGGCGACAGCAATGACGGAAACGATATCCTCAATGGCGAAGCTGGCGATGATGTCGTTGTTGGGGGCACCGGCGCTGATCTGATCTTCGGTGGCTCCGGGAATGACCAGTTGGCTGGTGAAGCGAGCAATATGGACCCGGAACTGCACAGCGATGACCATATCTACGGTGGTGCGGGCGACGATGAGATTACCGGGGCCGGTGGAGACGACCGACTTCGCGGTGGTGATGGTGACGATATCCTGGACGGTGATGTCAGCAGTATTACCGGTGAGTATCACGGGGATGATGTGCTGGATGGCAATGCTGGCGATGACACGCTGTTTGGTAGCGGTGGAAACGACACCCTGCGAGGTGGTGAAGGCAACGACACACTTCTCGGTGACAGCGGCGGTGTTGCTCCAGAATTTCAGGGAGATGACCGGCTTGAGGGCGGTGCCGGTAACGATACCCTCATTGGTGGCGGCGGTAGTGATCGCTTATCCGGTGATGTGGGTGACGACACCCTTGATGGCGACGGTGGTGGCACCCCCGCCGAGGCGCACAGCGACGATTTTCTGGATGGCGGCGAAGGCAACGATCAACTGATCGGCAGTGGCGGTTCAGATGTTCTGGTTGGCGGCGAAGGCAACGATCGGCTTTTTGGAGACGTCGTCGATCTGGACGCCCAGTATCACGGTGATGATATTCTGGACGGTGGTAAAGGCGACGATGTGCTGGTCGGCAGCGGCGGCATGGATTCCCTGTTTGGTGGAGCGGGCAACGATTCCCTCTTGGGCGATTCGTCGGATCTGGAGGGAGCAGACCACCAAAACGACTATCTGGACGGCGCCGAGGGCAATGATACGCTGATTGGCCATGGTGGCAACGACACCCTGATCGGTGGCGCTGGCAATGACGGCCTGAACGGCGATGCGCAGAGCGTCGCGGGCGAGTTTCACGGTAACGATTACCTGGAAGGCGGAACCGGGGATGACAACCTGGTCGGCGCCGGTGGTGCTGACAATCTGTTTGGCGGCGATGGCGACGACCTTCTATACGGCGATGCAAGCTGGGTGAACGCCACCTTTCATGGCAACGACTATCTGGATGGCGGCTCTGGCAACGATCAGTTGCTAGGCTATAGCGGCGATGACACGCTTGTTGGCGGTGCTGGTAATGACCTGATTGGTGGTGGCACCGGTGATGACTATCTCTCTGGCGGTGCCGACGACGACCGGCTTTTCGGCGATGAAGGCGACGATTACCTCGCCGGTGGCGATGGTACTGACCAGCTATTTGGTGGCGATGGAAACGATACCCTGGTGGGCGGAGCCGGATTTGATTTTCTCTCCGGCGGCGCTGGCAACGACCTGTTGTCTGGTGGTGACAGTTTTGATGCCTACAGCTTCGGCTATGGCGATGGCAACATCAGCATTCTCGACATCGGCTCCAACGTTCTTCGTTTCGGTGGTGGCATCCAGCTCAGCGGGATAAATCTGGGTATTGGCTCGTTGAAAATCTCCCTCGACGGCAGTGATGATGCTGTTCATATACAGGGCTTTGATCCGCTCAAACCCTATGAAAGCACGGGCATTGATCGATTTGAGTTTGCTGACGGGACGGTGCTTAACTACGAGCAATTTATTAATTTGGGCTTTGATTTTAGCGGCACCGACGGTGACGATGTTCTTCGTGGTACCAATGCAACAGACCGGCTTCAGGGCCTTGTCGGGGATGACAGAATTATTGGCCTTGACGGCGATGACGTGCTGGACGGGGGCGTCGGCGCAGACTCGATGGAAGGCGGGCTTGGCGATGACGAATATCTGGTGGACAGTGCTGGCGACCAGGTAATGGAGATGGAGGACGAAGGTCGTGATCACATTATCTCGGGTATCGACCTCACGCTTGGCGACAACGTGGAAGATCTGACCCTGGCAGGGAGCGCAACCCAGGGTATCGGCAATGCGTTAAACAATGCGCTTACCGGCAACGACGCTGGTAACTATTTGCAGGGCCGCGCTGGCAACGATGTGATCGACGGTGGAGTCGGAGACGATCTGCTTGAGGGTGGTGCTGGTAGCGACACGCTTAAGGGAGGCGTAGGGGCCGATACTCTCGATGGAGGGACTGGTGCCGACACGATGTATGGCGGCGATGGGAATGATGCCTACATTGTCGATAACGCTAGTGACCAGACTATTGAGAATACCAGTGACGGATACGACACCGTGCAGAGTTCGGTGTCGTACACGCTCGGTGCGGAAGTCGAGGAGCTGCAACTGGTCGGCGGCCAGGCTCTCAATGGCACGGGTAACAGCACTGACAACACGATTCAGGGCAACGCTCTGGACAATCGCCTGGAAGGCCGTGACGGCGATGACAATCTCATTGGTGGTGGTGGCAATGACGTGCTGTCGGGAGGTGGAGGAGCCGACCGGTTAAGTGGTGGTGAGGGGGATGACATCTACCTGGTGGATGTCGATGACACAGTGCTGGAAGCCGTCGTCGAGGGCACTGATACCGTTCAATCTGCCGATTCCTACACCTTGGATGACAATGTAGAGAACCTGGTGCTCACTGGCGGTCGTGTGGATGGCACTGGAAACAGCCTGAACAATTATATTGTCGGCAGCAGCGGCGCTAATACCCTTTACGGGGCCGAGGGTGCGGACGTGCTTGAAGGCGGTCTCGGCAATGACACCTACATCATTGACAGTGATCGGGATACTGTCGTGGAGGGTGCGTTTGGGGGTACAGACACCGTCGAGGCCTTTGTCGATCACACCTTGGCAGAGAATGTGGAGCGCCTCATTCTTACGGATGGCCCGGCCGAAGTAGGTCGAGGCAACGCGGGTAACAACTTCGTTCAGGGTAATGCTGGAGCCAATCGGCTCTTCGGCGAGGCGGGCAGCGATACACTTCACGGCGGCGACGGTGACGACGTCATAGAAGGCGGTGCTGGTGGCGACAGCCTTCTTGGTCAGGCTGGATCCGACACGCTTCTCGGGGGTGACGGCAGCGACTACCTCAATGGTGGTCAGGGTGCTGACAACATGGCGGGTGGAAGTGGCTCCGATATCTACATTGTGGACGATGCCGATGATGAAATCGTTGAGGCCGCAGGAGAAGGCTTTGACGTGGTCGAGAGCACCGTCACGCACACCCTTTCAGACAATGTGGAAGACCTCTTCCTGACCGGCAGCGACGCCACCGAGGGAACTGGCAACGGGCTGGACAATCGCCTGTTTGGTAACGCGGCGTCCAACCGACTGAATGGCGGTAGCGGCGACGACTATCTGGATGGTGGTTTTGGCGGCGACATCATGGCAGGGGGCGCTGGCGACGATATCTACATTGTAGACTCGGGCGCTGATCAGTCAGTGGAGCAGGCTGATGGGGGTGTGGACACCGTTGAGAGCAGTGTCAGTCACAATCTTAGCGAGAACGTGGAAAACCTTGTGCTTACAGGTGAATCTACTACGTCCGGCGCTGGCAACGCGCTCAACAACACCCTGGTTGGTAATGACTACGCGAACACGCTCCAGGGTGAAGCCGGCGAAGACGATATCGACGGAGCTGGCGGCAACGACTCATTGGTCGGCGGCAACGGTGACGATTACCTCTACGGCGGCGATGACGCAGTCATAAATAGCAGTAATCCTTATGGTGGTTACTACGGCTATGGCGGCTCCTACGGCTACGGTGGTTCCACCAGCCAAATTACTCCAAACGATGACCTGCTCAGCGGCGGCGACGGTAACGACTACCTAGATGGTGGCTCAGGCGACGATACGCTCTATGGTGACGAGGGCGACGATTACCTCTACGGCGGTGATGACGGCCTGGCAGCAATCGATTATGGCTACGGAGGGTCTTCGTATTATGGCGGCGACTCTTATTACGGTGGGGATTTACTGGCTAACAGCAACAATGACCGCCTTTATGGTGGTAATGGGGTAGACACGCTTGATGGCGGCAACGGCAATGATCAGTTGTATGGTGGCGCTGGCGAAGATGCATTAATCGGTGGCGCCGGCAACGATTCGCTCGACGGAGGCATCGGGTTGGACACCATGGCTGGCGGCCAGGGCAATGACGTTTACTACGTGGAGGGCTACAGCGAAATTATTGAAACGCCGGATGATGGTGGCGGTGATGACGATGGCTCCGGTGGCGACGATGATGATCACGGCGGTACCGATTGCCCGCCCTCACGTGGTAAGGGCAACGAAGGTGTTGGCAATGGTGAAGACGCACCGCCTCCTGGCCATGACACCAATTGGAACGACGGCCCGGGCACTTCTCCGGGCAACCCCGGCAGTAAGGGCGGTGTTAATGCTGGCCAGCCTAAGGGAAGGAAAGGCAACGGTGGCTCAGTGGCCCGTGACGGTGAGCCCGACTGTGATATTGAGACATATGGCTGCAGCACATTTGGTGACTTCGGTACCAATACTCATGACGGCAGCTTGGCCGTTGACAGCGCCGAGCCCGAAGTGCGCTGGTACACGGATGACGTCACCGAACAGGCCGACGGCGGCTACGACTTGGTCTACAGTACCGCCACATTCGTTATGCCCGAGCATGTGGAAGAGCTGCGGCTGACTGGAGGCGCGGCTATCGACGGCACCGGTAGTGCAGGTAGCAACTTTATCTACGGCAATGCAGCGGCCAATCGGCTCGATGGCGGCGGCGGAAGCAACCGGCTGGTGGGCGGCGCAGGCGACGATACCTACGTGGTGGACTCTCTCGCGGATACACTTGTGGAGGCTGCCGGCGGTGGCTCCGACACGGTCGAAAGCGCCGTGAATTATAGCCTTGGAAGCCAGTTGGAGAACCTGACCCTGACCGGAGAGGAGAACCTCACTGGTATCGGCACGGAGACGGCCAATCGCCTTCAGGGCAATGTTGGCAACAACGTGTTAGAGGGCGGTGGTGACAATGACGTGCTCAGTGGCGGCGGCGGCGCAGATCTTCTTCGAGGTGGCGATGGTGACGACACATACCTCTACCAGTTAGGTGATGGCCTGAACCTTATTGAGGACACAGCCGGGACCAATAAGCTCCGCTTTGGCGGCGTCCTTACAGCTGCCAATCTCGTGGCCCGTAGCAGCACGGCAGACGACACCACCACCGTGCACCTGCGCCTTCTGGACACCAACGGCAACGAACTGGCCGATCAAGGCATAGACTTTGCGCTGGATGCGGACGGTACAGCGCCCGTAAGCTCAATCGAGTTCGCCGACGGCAGCTCTGCCACGCTGGCGGAGCTCCAGGCTTCGGAACAGGCTGTTGCAGGCTCTCGCCGTAGTGATAGCTTCGGTACCGGACAGGAAGATGACACTTTCCACCTTGGCCGCGGCCACGACCAGGCCTTGGCTGGCGGCGGCCGAGATACTATCTACGGCGAGGACGGCAAGGATCGCCTTTACGGCCAAGCCGGTAATGATCGTCTCTACGGTGGCAGCGGCCGAGACACGCTCGTTGGGGGCATGGGCTTTGATATGCTCGCCGGTGGTTCCGGCAACGACGTCCTGGACGGCGGCTGTCAGAACGATCTGCTGCTTGGCGGCGAGGGGGACGACCTTCTTTTGGGGGGGCATGGAAACGATCTCCTCGCGGGTGGTGCCGGGGCGGACACGATCACGGTCGGCGGTGGCAGCGATGTTGTGCTCTACAATGTTGGCGGTGGTGCGGACCGGATCATGGCGAATGATGCATCCAGCTATACCTTGTCTGTGGGAGGCGAATTCCGTTTGGCAGATCTGACGCTGACCCGCGAAAACGGAGATCTGACACTCGAGTTTGGCGACGACCCAGGTCATCCCGGACGTGGTAGCAAAGCCAGTGAAGAAAGCTCTGTCACTTTTGAAGGTTGGGATGAGTCCGCCGTAGAAAATACTCCACAGGTAACCCTGCAGTTGATTATGGAGGCATCGGAAGACTTTGACGCCGATTCGTCTGACCCACTTCACAGTGGCCGGGTCCAGCACTTTGACTTCAATCAGTTGGCTGAAACATTTGAAGCGTCTGGCCTAGACAGATGGGCTGTAACCGATGGGTTGCTCGCGAGTCACCTTGAGAATGACTCCGACGCGGCACTGGGAGGCAACATTGCACACCATTTTGGAGCCAGCGGCACCATTGGTGATCCTTCGGCCTCCGGGTTGATCGGTGCGCTGACGGACCCTGAATTGGGTGAAAAGCCGCAGTCCCTGACAATAGCTTAATGGTGAATAAAAGAGTCGGCTCTGCCGACTCTTTTATAGAAAAGCAGATAATGAAAAAGAATGACAACAAGAACACCCACGATTTTTCGCCAAAGCTGCTTTCAGTCTGGCGGGAGCCACCGTCACCGTTGCCCCGGGCTATGTTGGCGACTTTGTTGCTTCTGCTCTTAGGGCTACTACTTTGGGCGTTTTTTGGTCGCTTGGATATTGTCGCTCGCGCAGAGGGTACGCTTGTGCCCAGAAACCGGGTGCAGATTGTTCAGCCCTTTGAGGGTGGGCGTGTTGCTGACATCTTGGTAAGAGAGGGTGAGCGCGTAGAGTCCGGTCAGGAACTCATGCAGATGGACGCCCGAATATCCAAAGTTGAAACTGGGGAGATGATTCGAGAAATTGCAGTAGTAAATCTCCAACTGCGGCGAGTGCAGGCAGAGCTTCGAGGCGAAGAACTCTTGTTGGAGTCAGAGGACGACCCAGTTCTCTTTGACCAAGTTCGCGAGCAACTTATGGCAAATCGTGAAGCTAATCGCGATGCAGTGACTGAACAGAGGGCGGCTTTTAACCGAACTGAGGCAGAGTTGGCCGGAGCTGGGGAGGTTTGGGAAAAACTACAGGACATACTTCCTATATTTCGCCGCAGCGAAGCCGCTTATACAGAATTAGCAGAAAACGGTGCCATAGCGGCACTCGACGTTCTGGATCGCCGAAGGGAGCGCATTGAAACTGAACGGGATCTGGAGCTTCAGCATGAGCACATCGTAGCATTGGAGGGGCAACTAGGGGAGATCCGGGCTCGCCTCGAACGTATTGGCTCAGAGTACCGCCAGCGGCTTCTGCGCGAGCGCAACGAATTGCAAGACCGTGAGGCAAAGCTGCAAGCAGAACTTGAGGCCCGTGAATATCGGAATCAGTTGTTGGCGCTGGTTGCTCCGAGAGCTGGTGTTATCAAGAATTTAGCGACGCACACCAAAGGTTATGTGGTGCCATCAGGCACGGTGCTGATGACTATCACACCGAACGATGAACCATTGCAGGCTGAGGTTTATATCCAAAATCAGGATGTGGGTTTTGTAAAGACGGGGCAGGTAGCGCGGCTTAAGCTCGCGGCATTCCCGTTTCAGCGGTTTGGCACGGTTGAGGGGAAAGTGAGCCTGGTCAGTCCGGATTCAAATAGGAATGAGGGAGACGGAAATGCGTCGCCTAACAATCAAATGCAGAGTGCCTACCAAGCCATTCTGACTCCTGTAGAGCAACATCTTGAGAAGGATGGTGAGCGCCTTGAGCTCCGGCCTGGCATGGCGGTGGTAGCTGAAATCAAGCTCGGCGAACGCAGCGTCATGGAGTACCTGCTCTCACCGATCAGGCGCACCCTCGACTATGCTGGCAAAGAGCGGTGAGGCAGTGCAAAGTGCCGTGCTCTGGGAATCTCCGTTGTTGACTCGGAGTCGAACCCGAGGCTCGGCATATGCCACCATGCAAACCAAAGGTTCACAAAAGCCTACTGTAAAGACAGGCTTTTGTGGAGTACGTTCTTGCCAGAGTATAGTTTACACAGCCTGCTTCTCACCCCGGTTAGACCACCACACCAGCACCAGAGCGGGCACAATCAGCACCGCGCTGATCATCGTCAACTCCAGATTGGTGAACGGCACCGGACCACCGCCGGGGATCGCCAATAGCATACCGCCGGCAATCAATGCCAGGCGTATAGGCCATTGCATCACCCGGTAAAGCGAGAGATTACCAATGCCCAGCAGATAACCCTGCATACCGCCCGCAATCAACGCGACACCTACAATGGCCTGGGACAGCACCACCAGTATTTCATCCCAGGAACCCTGGAGTATCAGCGCCGGATTCAACACGAACAGGAACGGAATGAAGTAGATCACGCTGCCCAGCTTCATGGCCTGGAACCCGGTCTCCATTGGCCGGGCACCCGCTACCGAAGCCGCAGCAAAGGCACCCAGAGCCACCGGCGGCGTGATGAAACTCAGCATGCCCCAGTACAGGATGAACAGGTGAACCGCCAGGGGATCCATTCCTCCGCCGTTGATCAGCGCCGGAGCAAGGGCCACCGCCAGGAAGATATAAGCCGCCGTAACGGTCATACCAATCCCCAGGATGAAACTGGTCGCCGCCCCCATAAACAGCAGCACCAGCGTATTGCCCCCGGCGAGGAAAATCAGGTCATTGGCGATGGTGCCCGACATACCGGTAACCGACAGCGCCCCCACCAGCAAACCGACCCCTGCCAGAATCGCGATCAGCTCCGCAAAAAGCTTACCAGCGCTGGAGAAGAAGTCTTTAACATCCTTCCAGCCCCAGCGCTGGTATGGCAGCACCTGATTGATCACCAGCAGCAACGCAGTGGCATAGAACGGCGCAATCGCCTCCCGACGCAGGAAGAACAATAGCCAGATCAGCAGCACGAACACAAAAATGAAGTACCAGCCTTCTTTCATGGTCTGGCGCAGGGATGGAAGTTCGTCCGCTGGCAGGCCTTTGAGCTCGTGGCGCGCAGCGTAGGCGTCAATCTGGATAAACAGCCCCATAAAGTACAGGAACGAGGGAACCACCGCCGCCAGGGCAATCGTACCGTATGAAATATTCAGAAAGCTGGCCATGATAAACGCCGTCGCACCCATGACTGGCGGCATCAGCACGCCACCAGTAGACGCACAGGCTTCAACACCGGCTGCATAGGAACGCCCGAAGCCGACCCGCCGCATGGCCGGGATGGACAACACGCCGGTAGTAAGCACGTTAGTAATAACGCTGCCGCTCATGGACCCCATCAGGCCGCTGGAGAATACCGCCACCTTGGCCGGTCCTCCCCGGACATGGCCCAGCAGGGCAAAGGCCAGATTGATAAAGAACTTGCCGCCACCGGTCTGTTGCAAAGCCACACCAAACAGCAAAAAGCCGATGACCAGATTGGCAAATGCCTGCAATGGAATACCCATGACGCTTTCACGACTCATAGCGTGATAAATGGCAGTCTGGGCAGGTGACGATGGGAATCCCTGAATCGGGCCCGGCATTACACCCGCGAAAATCGGATATATGCTTGCGACCGCTACAATGATACCGATCGGCCAGCCACCGGCACGGCGCGCTGTTTCAAGTACTACGCCCCAAAACAGGAAGCTCATGACAATAGCAAAATAGGGGGCGTCGTATTCCCAACCGCTGTCGAGAATACGCTCGGCATTAAACACGAAGAACCCGCACACAGAGACGGCAAACAAAAACAGTATGACGTCGTACCAGGGCACCCTATTGCGGGGAGCTTTGTTAAAGGCAGGCCAAAGCACAAAAACCAGTGGCAACATCAGCGCCACCACGGTATAGAAAAACTGGCTCTCCACCGCCGTCACGATGGTGAAGAAACCAAAGTTAAACAGGTAATCGATTGCCAGTAGGGTCAGTGCCAGGGTAGCCACTCTGGGCACCCACAGCCAGAACCCCTCTAACTTACGGATGCCGGATATTTCACCCGGATTAACAGGTTGTTCCTGTGGCAAGCTCATGTGATCAGAGGCTCCGGTGCGTTAATGAATAAAAACGAAAAACGCCGGGGCATTGTTGCAATCGCTGCATCAACACCCCGGCGCCACGGGTCAGGTTTTAACGGAAAACCGGCTTCATGCCTTCGGCTTCAAGTGCTTTGGCACGGGCTTCCATCCAACCGCTGCGGAACTCGTCTCCGGCTTCCGGCGGGTTGGAGTCCATGTATGTTTTCCAGGTGGTTTGCAGGATTTCCTGACGTTTAACCAATTCATCCTGATGAGCCTGCATGTCATCGGTCCAGTGGCCGATTTCCTTGTAGTACTCGACAACCGCATCATGATAGGGAATTACCCACTTCATGTTCTGGTTTTCCAGTGAGTACCCAGCATTACCGGGTGCGGCGTCCTTGTACTTGTCATGATCCTCAATCAGCACACGGATGAGGCTGCTGGCGGTCTTATCGTCCAGATCCTCATTGCCCACCAAGATAGGATACGGATAGCTGGCGCCGATCCACGGGCTGTCTTTACCGTAGTTGTCACCGGCAGCAGCCGTCGCTTCGTGAGGCTGAAAATACGGTGCTACGGTCTGGAGGCGCTCCCAACCTTCTTTATTGTCGGGGTCCAGTTCCGGCCAGACGATGCCTCGTGGGCTGGCGGCCAATTGCTGGGCAGGGGGAGCAACACTCATGGTGAACGCAGCATCGGCCTGGTCGGCCACGATGCCTTCAAAAGACCGGCCGTAGCCTGGAAATTCCACCCGTTCAACGTCGTCCCAAGTGAGTCCGCCGAACGCCAGGAAGGCTTCGGTACCCACGTTCAAGGCATCATCACCGCGGATGTAAGCTATGCGCTTGCCTTTCAGATCCGCCGGTGTTTTGACGTCGATATCACCGGCAACGGCGACGCCGAGGCCGAAACTTGCCGTCGATGTGCTGATCAGGCGAATGGGTTGCGGTCCCCAGTCGGGATCGGCGAAGAGCAATACACCTTCCGCACCGTAGTAGCTGGCGATACCGCAGGCACAAAGAGGTACCCGTCCCATCCGCAACGGCGTCATGCGGGAGACATCATTTTCACCGGGCAGGATGCGCACCGAGGTGCCGTATTCGTTTTGGAGCAGGTTGCCGATGGACACCATCTGGGTATAACCCGCCGACCCGGTTCCGTACGCGGTCATCGCGAGGGTACCTGGCAGTTCGACGTTCTCGGCACTGTGGGCGAACAGCGGTGCAGCACTTAATACACCGACGAGCAGGCTTTTGTTGATTTTATGCATCGTACTTTGTCCTGTGTGGTTATCCGGTCACGAAACTTGGCATCGATAGTGACACGCAAGGCAACGGTCGGATCAAAACGTTTGATCAGAGCAAGATCAGTATAGTCAACCTGTGGCGTTGTCTCTTACAAACTTACACTCTTGTAAAAACAAGCCCGGACGTTTTTACTGATTAAAGCCAGCAAAAAGCCCGACCTCCAGACACTGGATGACACTACAAAAATGCAGAACCGTCATTCGACTTAATTAGCCGGTTCTAGTTTCGCACTGCGGTACTAAATTATTTTTTAGTTCCGCAATGCAATACTCATTTTTGTAAATTCGAATATAAACAATGTCTGATCTCACAACAACCCTACAAAACTAAATTCTGCCAAACCACGTATACATGACAGGTTTTCCCAGAATTCAGAGAATTGACAGAAAAGGTCGGATCATTCATTCTTACTCTATTCTGCTATGCGGTATATGTTTTCGCTAGAACGAACCGAGAGGTTAGCCAATGAACTTAAACTACACGCCGGAAGAGCTTGCTTTCCGGGACGAAGTCCGCGCTTTTCTGGATCAGGAACTGCCGGCCGATATCGCTGCGAAAGTGAAGGGTTTCCGACGCTTATCCAAAGAAGACCATCTACGCTGGCAAGGCATCCTCAATGCTCAGGGCTGGTATGCCACCCATTGGCCAAAAGAATACGGCGGCGTCGAGTGGAGCCCGGTCCAGAAGCATATATGGGATGAAGAGTCCTGCCGCTACGGTGTCCCCCGCTCCATTCCCTTTGGCGTCAACATGGTTGCGCCGGTGATCATCAAGTTCGGTAATGAACAGCAGAAGCAACAGTATCTGCCGCGTATCCTGACGGGGGAGGACTGGTGGTGCCAGGGTTACTCCGAGCCCGGCGCCGGTTCCGATCTGGCCTCGCTGAATACCCGAGCAGTGCGCGAGGGCGACCACTACATTGTCAACGGCCAGAAAGCCTGGACCACTCTGGGCCAGCACGCCAACATGATTTTCTGTCTGGTGCGGACCAATACCGAAGTCAAAAAGCAGGAGGGTATCTCCTTTCTGTTAATCGATATGGACACGCCGGGCATTTCCGTACGTCCGATTATTACTCTGGACGGCGAACACGAAGTTAACGAAGTGTTCTTCGAGAACGTAAAAGTTCCGGTGGCAAACCTGGTCGGCGAAGAAGATAAAGGCTGGACTTACGCCAAGTACCTGCTGACTTACGAGCGCACCGGCCTGGCCGGTATTGGTCTGTCCAAAGCGGCCCTGGCCCATCTCAAGCGACTGGCCAGCCGACAGTTGAAAAATGGTAAACCATTGTTGCAAGACCCAACCTTCAGCCAGCGCATTGCCAAGGTCGATATTGATCTGATGGCCGCCAGCATCAGCAATCTGCGCATCATCGCGGCCGTGGAAGGTGGCGGTATGCCCGGCGCCGAAAGTTCGATGCTGAAAGTGCGGGGCACCGAGATTCGCCAGTCCATTAACGACCTCGCTCGCCGGGCCATCGGCCCCTATGCACTGCCGTTTGTCGAGGAAGAACTGGATCTTGATTACGACGGGGAATTCCTGTCCGATCCTGACGCCGCACCGATGACGGCCCAGTACTTTAACAACCGCAAGCTGTCGATCTTCGGCGGGTCTAACGAGATCCAGAAGAACATCGTCACCAAAATGATTCTCGGGCTTTAAGGAGGCGACCATGGATTTCAATTTAACGGAAGAGCAGCAGATGCTGCAGGACACCGTGGCTCGCTTGGTACGGGGCGAATACAGCTTTGAAAAGCGCCTGGAATACAGCGAAACAGACCTGGGCTACAGCGCCGAATTCTGGCAGCATCTCAGTGAACTGGGCCTGACCGCCGTGCCCTTCCCCGAAGAACTGGGTGGCTTTGATGGCACCGGCGTCGAGCTGCAATCGGTCATGACCGAGCTGGGTCGCGGACTTTGCCTGGAGCCTTACCTGCAATCAGTCATCCTCGGGGGTGGCCTGATTTCCCAGGCGGGCAACGGTAGCCAGCATGAAAAATGGCTGCCTGGCGTTGCCAGCGGTGAACTGAAAGTGGCGGTTGGTCTACAGGAGCCCCAGAGCTTCTATAATCTCAATGACGTTCAGACCCGCGCCGAAAATTCTGGTGATGGCTACACCCTGAACGGTCGCAAGGCCGTGGTCATAGGCGGTCATTGTGCCGATCTGCTGATCGTCTCTGCCCGCACCAGTGGCGATGACCGGGACGCCAGCGGCTTGAGCCTGTTTGCAATAGACCCGGCGAGTGCGGGTGTTGAACGTCGCACCTATCCCACCAACGACGGGTTCAAGGGCTGCGATATCACTCTCAATAACGTCAAGGTTTCGGCTGATGCCCTGCTGGGTGAGGTAGGTAACGCTGGCGAGGTCATTGAATATCAGGCCGGTCGCGCGATCGCCGCCTTGTGCGCAGAAGCCATTGGCGTGATGGAAGAAGCGATCGCCATGACACTGGACTACCTCAAGGCCCGCAAACAGTTTGGCGTGCCCATCGGGCAGTTCCAGGTGTTACAGCATCGTATGGTGGATATGGCTTCGGATCTTGAACAGGTGCGCTCCATGGCGATTCTGGCGGCGAGCGTTGCGGACAATGAACAGAGCGATGAGCGTCGGCGCGTGTTGGCTGCCGCCAAAAACGTCACCGGCCGGGCCGGGCAGTTTATTGCCGAAAGCGGCATCCAGATGCACGGCGGCATCGGCATGACCTGGGAATACAGCTTTGCCCACTACGCCAAGCGACTGATCATGATCAACCATCAACTGGGTGACGACGACTATCATCTGGAACAGTTTGCCGCTCTGCTTGCTACCGCAGACTGATACTACGGAACCGCGTTGAAGATGACCTTGGGGTGGCTTAGTGCCACCCTTTTTTTTGGTTCGTCTGACTGGGATAAAGCTCCGCTGTGCGGATAAAGAACCGCGCCTCTGGGCCTAATCTGCGCTTAAGGTCGGATCGTCGCCCACCCGCACCACTAACTTGCCACGATTGGCCCCTTGCAGCAGGCCCTGAAAGGCGCTGACGGTATTTTCGAACCCGTCGACAATGTCTTCCTGATAACGGATCTTGCCCTGCTGAATCCACTGACTCATGTCCTTTCGGAAATCCGGTAGCCGGTCGTGGTGATCGGACTGGATAAAGCCCCGCAACATCAGGCGCTTAACCAGTACCTTGCCCATAAACGGAATCAGCCGGTCCCGCCCTTCGGGCAGCGACGTCATGTTGTAGTGGGCAATACGGCCACAGACCGGAATGCGGGCGAAGTCGTTGACCAGGTCCATAACCGCATCAAATACTCGGCCACCAACATTTTCGAAGTAAACATCAATACCGTTGGGGCACGCTGCCGCTAACTGCGCCTCGAAGTCGTCGTCTTTATAATTAACGCAAGCGTCAAAGCCGTATTCCCTGACCACGTAATCGCATTTGTCTGGTGCTCCAGCCACGCCCACCACATAGCAGCCTTTCATCTTGGCCAACTGGCCTACCACCTGGCCAACAGCACCGGCAGCGGCAGAAACCACAACGGTCTCGCCCGCTTTCGGTTGTGCCAGATCCAGCAGACCGACGTACGCCGTAAAACCAGGCATTCCCATAACACCGACGGCGGTGCTGATCGGTGCCTCTTCTGGATCGAGTCTGACCAATCCGTCCGCCCTGGCCACCGCGTAACGCTGCCAGCCGTTATCACTGACCACGATATCACCGGGGGTCCAGGTGGAACTGTTACTGGTTATGACTTCACTGACGGTGCGCCCGGTCATCACGTCACCCAGATCCACGTTGCGGGCATAGGAGGTGCCCGCGTTCATTCTGCCCCGCATGTAGGGGTCTAGCGACAGGTAAATGGTTCGCAGCAGAACCTCGCCGTCTCCCGGTGTCGGCATGGGTGCTTCGGTAAGCACCAGGTGAGTGTTGTCAGGCATACCCTTGGGGCGTTCGGCCAGAATGTACTGTTGATTCATATCCATTGATCTACCCTCACCCTTACTCGTAGCGATATTTCAGGCGTTACTTTTTGATTTCTTTCTGAACGATTTTGCCATCTTCAACCACTGCCAGGGTGGTTTCGGTGACGAAACCGCCGTTGGCGGTAATTTCTTTCACCGCCATCGGGTTTTTGTCATCGTCCATATCACGGATAGCATCGCTGATGACCGCACGGATGGCCTTCGGCTCCAGGGAATCCGCCTGCTCCATCGCGGCCACCAGGGCATGCAGCGCAAGATAGTTATAGGCGGCTTCTGACCCGGGGATTTTGTCGTGCTCGGCTTTGTAGCGCTTGATAAAATTACGCGCTGAGTCCGTGTCGTAAACGGACAGTGGCACCACCCCGATCGCCCCCTCCATCATATCAAGGCCGCCAGCGACTTCTGCCACCTCATCCAGTTTGGCCTGATCCATCAGCATGAAACCACCCTGAAAGCCCAGTTGACGCGCCTGCCGTACCACCAGGCCGGTGGGCTCGGAGGCGCCGCCCACAAACATCACCTCAGGAGTGGAGGCGATGATACGACTGACACCGGTGTAGAAGTCCGCCGACTTGTTGTAATCCATCGGGTTGCTCACCACCACTTCACCGCCTTTATCAGTCCACTCTTTTTCCACCATGTCGGCCCAAATCTTGGCGTACTCGTGAGTGGCTCCCCCCATACCCAGGGTGTCACCCATATTTTCCTGCGCGTAAGTGGTGAAAGCCCGCACGTAACCGTCAAATGTCGGCGGAATCCGCAAGGTCAGCTCATTGCCGCGCTCAGTGACTGAGGGCACGCTGGTATAAGCCATGACGAGAAAATTGTCTTTTTCATTGAAGTCCTGTAGCGCGAAGACACCGCCGGAGTGAGGCACAAACACCGCTGACACACTGGATTGCTGCTTCAGGCGCTTGGCATTGGTGGCCGCCTGGGCCGGGGAGTAACGATCATCCAGCGCAACAATATTGACCGTGTGTTGTTCACCCTCTATCTCAAATCCGCCAGCGACGTTGATCTCTTCAGCCGCCATACGCAGGCCGGAGAGAGTGTTCTCCCCGTATAGCGCAGCGCCACCACTCAGCGGCCCGGTGAAGCCAATGTTGACTTCATCCGCAGCCGCAGTAGCGCATAATCCCAGACCCAGAGTTGTCGCGGCAATCGCACGGCCAAGTGTTTTTATAATTGTCATGGTGTTCTCCCTGCTTATTTGCATGTCGTAAATCGGTTCGTGTCGTGTTTGCCAGTCAGGCTCCGATATAGGCTCTTCGCACCTCTTCGTTACCCAGCATGGCCTCCCGGTCCCCCTCCATAACCAATTGACCATTTTCCATTACATAGGCGCGGCTGGCGATTTTCAACGCCGCGAATGCATTCTGTTCCGCCAGCAGAACAGTGGTACCAAGGCTGTTAATCTGGCTGATGGTGGCAAACATCTGTCGCACGACCAGCGGTGCCAGACCCAGCGATGGCTCGTCTAGCATCAGCAGGCGCGGCCGACCCATCATTGCCCGACCGATCGCTACCATTTGCTGTTGCCCGCCTGACAGTGAGGCAGCTGGCTGGTGCTTCTTTTCTTCAAGAATCGGGAATAATTCGTACATTTCCTTCAGACGGTCACGATTACCCTGTTTGTCCCGTCGGTGCACATAAGCGCCCAGCATCAGATTCTGTGCCACGCTCATCTGTGGGAACAGTTTGCGGCCCTCAGCGCATTGCACCACACCAGTGGCAACGACGGCGCTGGGTTTGAGGCCGTCCAGACGCTGGCCCTCAAATTCAACCTCGCCCGCCGAGGGCCGAACCAGACCACTGATCATGTTGAACAGCGAGGTCTTGCCCGCACCGTTAGCCCCGAGCAGCACCACCAACTCACCGGAGTTGACGGTCATGGAAATGTCGTTGAGAGCCTTGAAACTGCCGTAGCAGACATCCATGTGTTTAAGCTGCAGCATCTTCGTCACCCCCCAGATAGGCCTCGATCACAGCGGGGTCATTACGGACCTGCTCTGGCGTGCCCTCGGCGATCTTCTCACCGTGGTCCAACACCATAATCTTGTCGGCAATGCCCATGATCATGTCCATCTTGTGCTCAATCAGGCACACGGTCAGGCCGTGGTTGATCATCTTTCGCATCAGGTCCGCCAGACCCTCGGTTTCCTCAGGGTTAACCCCGGCAGCGGGCTCATCAAGCAGCAGTATCTTCGGGTCTGTCGCCAGCGCAAGAGCAAAAGCCACGCGCTTGCGTTCTTCCTGGGTGATGTCGGCAATAAAACGGTTTTCGATATGAGTCAAACCAACGAAATCGAGAGCTTCCCGGGCTTTTTTGCGACAGGCCCGCTCTTCGCCTTGCAGGCGCTTCGAATTGATCAGCACATCCCACAGACCAGAGCGAGTGCGCAAGCGGTGGCCGACGATCAGATTGTCCAGCACCGTCGCCTGTTCAAACAGGTTGGTGGTCTGGAAAGTGCGGCCGACGCCCAACCCTGCGATCTGGTCACAGGGAAGCATGGTGACATCTTTACCCTCCAGCAAAATGGTACCGGAGGTGGGCTTATGGGTGCCGGATATGAGGTTGAAAAAGGTACTCTTGCCCGCCCCGTTGGGACCGATAATGGCATTAACCCTGTTGGCCTCGAATTCCACTGACACATTGCTGACCGCCGCCAGTCCACCGAACATCTTGGTCAGGTTGTCGACTTTAAGCATTGTTCTCGACCTCCTTGGCAGGGGTAACCTTGCGGTCTTTGTGTTTATCGGCGGGTATAAGAGCCTGGGATTTACGGTGAATCCAGGTCAGGAAAGAGCCCACGATACCCCGTGGGAAGAAGATCACGAGCACCACCAGCAGCGGCCCGAATATGATCATCCGGTACTCTTCCAGAAACTGCAGTGATTGCGTGATCCAGACCAGACCCAACGTTCCCAGCAAGGGACCGGACAGCGTACCGATACCGCCCACCAGCAGATAGGTGATCATGTCAAAGGTATGATTGATGTTGGCTTCTTCCGGGCCGATGAAACGCACCATACCGGCATACAGCGCCCCGGCCAGACCGGCGTAGGTAGTAGACAGCACAAACGCCAGCACCTTGTTGCGCATCACATTGATACCCAGGGACTCGGCCAGTCGGTCGCCGTTTCGGATGGCAATAAACGTGCGCCCGAGCAGGGAGTTCGACAACCGGCTGATAAACCACATGGCGAGTACAAGAAAGGCCAGCACCAGATAATAAAACGGCGTGGTGTCAGTAAAATCGACCAGTCCGAAGCCGTAGGGGGCAGCAATATCACGCACGCCGATGGCGCCGTGGGTTAGCTCTTCCCATTTATCCAGCAGCAGGTAGATGATGAACCCCACACAGAGGGTGAAGATGGCAAAGTAATGCTCCTTGAGGCGCAGAGAGACCACGCCCACCAGAAAGCCGAGCACCGCCGTCACTACCAGCGCACTGACAAACGCAGGCCAGAAACTCCAGCCATAATCCGCCGTCAGCAACCCGAGGGTGTAGGCACCAATGGCAAAAAAACCCCCGTGGGCCAGGTTCAGTTGGCCACAATAGCCGGTGATAATGTTAAGACCGTAGACCGCGATCGCCCATATGAAGGCAGTCGCCATCACGTAGACCTGATACTCGTTAGCGGCGAGAAACGGAAATGCCAGAGCAAAGGCAAGCATGGCCATCTTGGCGCATGGTTTCATGAACAGAGCAGCAATTTTTAGCAACATGGTCAGTGCGCCCCTTTCGCAAACAGCCCCTGGGGACGGATGGACAAAATAACCACCAGCAAACCGAACGCGATGATGTCCTTGTAGGCAGTAGAGATGTAGAAGCCGCCAAATGCCTCCGCAAAGCCGATGATCATGCCGCCCACAATGGCACCGGGAATGCTGCCCATACCGCCCAGTATGATGATGACGAAGGCTTTCATGATCACCAGGTGGCCCATAGCGGGATAAACAAGATTGATCGGCGCATAGAGCGTAGCGGCAATAGCCGCGAGGGCGCCGGAGATCGCAAAGGTCATCATTGCCACGCGGTTGGCATCAATACCCACCAGAAACGCCCCTTCCCTGTTCTGCGCCATGGCAATAATGGTGGCGCCGGTCATGGTCTTGCGCAGGAACACCTGCAAGCCCGCCATCAGCGCTAGCGCCCCCACGATGATGAGTAACCGCTGTTCGGGAATGATCAGCCCATCGAAATTCAGGATGCCGGTAAACGGCGAGGACATGCGGCGGAAATCCGAGCCCCAGAACATCTGCACCACGGCCTCCAGAAACAGCAGGATGCCAATGGCCGCGATCTTGTCGTGAATGGGTGGAGAATGCCGGAGCGGATGAAACACCAGACGCTCGCAGATGATGGCCAGCACCGCAACAATCACTGCGGCGCCGGCCATGGCGAACCAGTAATGGACGCCCACATCCACCATCAGGAAGTACGACATGAAAGCGCCCACCATGTAGAGCGCACCGTGGGCGAAGTTGGGAATGTGCAGGATGCCGTAAACGAGCGTTAACCCCAAGGCAACCAATCCGTAAATGCTGCCCAGGGTCAAACCGTTCACGATTTGCTGAAGGAAAAGGTTCAAGCCAGTCTCCCGTTAAATTGTTGTTGTCGGGACTCAGAACTACTGCTTCTATTTTCAGTTCATCAGAGCGTAGAGCTAATAAGAGAATACAAGAGAGTACAGTGCAGAGCGGCACAGTCAAATGATAAAACCTTGTTCCGCTCTGCGGACCCCACCTTCTGACTCATTCTCTTTGCCACTCCAGGTCCTGCAACGCCTTCCACATCAGTTTGCCGGTCGGAGACTTCGGCAGCTCGCTGACGAACTGGATGATTTCAGGAACCTTGTAAGCGGCCATTTCCTCCTTACACCAGGCCACAATGTCAGCGGCGGTGGTGTCCTGGGCATCGGCATTGAGCACGATGCAGGCCTTTACTGTTTCGCCCCGCTTGGGATGAGGTGATGAGATGATGCAGCACTCGTGAATCGCAGGGTGACGGTACATCAGGCTCTCCACCTCGGAGGGCCAGACCTTGAAACCGGAAGCATTAATCATCCGTTTGACCCGATCCACCATGAAGAAATAGCCCTCTTCATCGTAATAGGCCAGATCACCGGTACGGAAGAAGCGTTCGCCATCCAGAGTGATAAATGCGGCTTCGGTTTCAGCCGGACGGTTCCAGTAACCAACGGTGATTTGCGGACCGCGACTGACGATTTCACCGACCTCGCCGACTGCCTTTTCTTCCAGGGATTCCAGGTCCACGATGCGGGAATCCACATCAAACACCGGTATGCCCAGGCACTGGGGCTTGGGACGGTTAGTCGGGTTAATGTGGGTAGCCGCCATCGTCTCAGACAGACCATAGCCTTCAATGTAATCGAGGCCTGTCATCTCCTTCAGCTTGCGGGCAATGGGTGCGGGCATCGCTGCTCCGCCGCCGCCAATGGTATTCAGGCTGCTGAGGTCGTATTGGCCGATATCCGGGTTTGAAAGGAAGTCCACCGCCATGGTAACGATGTTGGTCCAGCCGGTGATTTTGTAGCGCTCGATCAGCCGTGCTGCCGTGGTGCGGTTCCAGCGTGTCATGATAACGCTGGTGGAGCCACAATAGATGGGGCTGTTCATGGAGCCCTGCATACCAGTGACATGGAAAAACGGCAAGGTGGCCAGGTGCACCGCACTGGCCGTGCTGGCATTCCAGAATGACCGGTGAACGGCCGTCGCCATCACCCCCAGATGAGTGTGCATGCAGCCTTTCGGGGCGCCGGTGGTGCCGGAGCTGTAAGGGATTACAGCCAGATCTTCTGGACCAGCCGTGTGTTCCGAGGGCTGGCCTGCAGAGTTCAGTGCATCTTCCCAGGCGACGAAACCAGGAGCGTTCAAAGGCGTCACCGGAGCGGCCACCTCTGGCGGTAGATCCAGGTCCGTTGGAGCTTTCACGTAAGTCCCGTAGGAGGCCACCACTACCTGTTCGAGGTTGGATACCTGTTCGAGATTGGACGGACCGATCAGCGGGGCAAGAAAACTCACCAGCTCCTGCCCGGCCAGACACACCCGGGCGCCAGTATCGGCAACGTAGTGTTCCAGCTCGGCGGCGCGATTCATCGGGTTGACCGGTATAACCACGGCATCCGCCCGCAAGATAGCGTAATAGGACACCACGTACTGGGGCGAGTTCTGCATGTACAGCATCACCCGATCACCTTTACGGACCCCCTGCGCCTGCAGGTAAGCCGCTAGGGCTTCGACCTCGCTCAATAACTCCCGATAACTGAGTTTGCTATCGTAATAGATGATGGCGGTATGGTCAGGATACCGCAGGGCCGAGATCGCCAGATTGGTAAACACACTGGTCTGGGGCAGCGTCATGGTCTTTGGTAGCTCTTTCGGCCAGACCCCGTAATGTCGTGTGAACATGTTTGTTATTCTCCCAATAGCACTTTTTGAACAGCGCTTGTGTGAATCGTATTCGTGTAGAAGAAATGACCTACAACACCACCATCGTTGCGCCACCGGGCAAGCCCGCCTCACTGCGCAAGGGGGTTACCGCAATGGCGTTATCCCGCAGTACGGCCACGTCCGAATCCGGCGCCACAATATGACGTGAGCTGCGCTCGAACCCGAGCCACCAGTACGGCAAATTGCGGGCATCCTGGCCCGCCAGCAGTTGGGTACGTTGAATAGAGCCCGTGGATTGCCGGGCCCAGCGCATTTCGCGAACTTCGTCCGCCTCACAGGCCGGGAAATTTACATTCCAGCAGCAGGGCTGCTCGGGCTGCCAGAGCGCGCGGATGACCCGTTCACCCCAGACGTTCACGGGTGCCCAGTTGATACCGTCACGATTAAGGTAGGCCTGGCTGAGGGCAATCGCAGGGATTCCCATGTGCTCTGCCGTCAGCACCGCGCCGACGGTACCGGAGTACTGTACCGAATCACTGATATTGGCACCGTTGTTGACACCGGAGAGCACCAGATCCGGCGGGGTTTCACCAAACCATTCCGCCAATGCGAACAGCACGCAGTCGGCTGGCGTCCCGGACACCGCGTAACGCCGGTTGGCGTGTTGATAGACCCGCAGCGGCGTATGCAGTGAAATGCTCTGACCCGCACCGCTGCGGTCATGTTCCGGCGCCACCACCCAGACCTCTTCCGCAAGGGCGTGGGCAATATCGATCAGCACTTCCAGACCCGGGGCGGCGATGCCGTCGTCGTTGGTAATCAGAATCCGCTTCACCATCGCTTCATTCATGATTGGATTCCCTGTTTGCCTTGCTGGGCGATGCGCCAGCCAGCTTCAGCCAGCACGTGGGCACGTTCTCCGACCTGCAGTGCATCAGCGTTACTGGCATTACCCTGTAACGCCCGAGCGTAGACGCCCTGAATAATTGCTGCCAGCCGAAACAACGAGAATGCCAGAAACACGTGCCAGTCATCGATACCAGACCGGCCAGCCTGCTGGCAGTAACGCTCAATGAGGGCCTGTTCATCAGGAATCCCGAGCGCTGCCAGATCCTCCCCGACCACACCGCGCATGCCGGTCAAATCGTTGGGCAGGTGATAAGGCAGGCAGTAGTAGGCCAGATCGGCAATCGGATGGCCCAGGGTGGACAGCTCCCAATCCAGAATAGCAATGATCTCGGGTTTGTCGTCGGCCAGCATCAGATTGCCCAGACGATAATCGCCATGGGCAATGGCACATTCATCATGTTGCGGCAGGTTCTCAGGCAGCCAAACCATGAGCTTGTCCATGGCGGGCATTTCGCCGGTGCGGGAGGCCTGATACTGCTTCGTCCAACGGGAGACCTGCCGCGCGACGTACCCGCCCGGGCGACCAAAATCACCCAGACCGACAGCGTTAACGTCTACCTGGTGCAGCGCCGCCAGTGTATCCATGGCGGCCTCATGCACCGGTGTACGTTCGCCAAAGTCGAGATCCCACAGGGCCGGATGACTGACTACCCTGCCCGGCATGAAGTCCATTACGTAAAACGGCGTACCGATGATGTCACTGTCTTCGCACAATACGCGGGTTTTTGGCACCGGCACGTCGGTGTGTTCAGACAATGCCCGAATCACCTTGTATTCGCGCTCAACCATGTGGGCCGAGGGTAGTACTTTGCCCGGCGGTTTCTTGCGCAGCACGTAACGACCGCTGTCGGCTGTCAGCAAATAGGTCGGATTGGATTGCCCGCCCTGGAACTGTTTGATCTCCAGCCGATTGCCGATTCCCGACATGTTGGCCTGTAACCAGCTCAGCAGTTTTGTTTCGTCCAGGCGGTGCGCTTCCAGCACCTCGACCAACTCCGGGTCGGTGTTTTTCCTGCTTTCCGTCATCGTGCCCTCAACTTTGTGCCCTCAACCATAGGGTTTTTGATACGACCTGTTTAACAGGCGGTCTCGCCTCCGTCCGCCACAATGACCTGGCCGGTGATATAGGCACTGGCGGGGGTCGACAGGAAAACAGCCAGGCCTGCGATGTCAACCGGATCGCCAATGCGACGCAGAGGTGTCTTCTCTTCGGCGCGCTTTACACGCACCGGGTCTTCCAGCAACGCTTTGGCAAAATCCGTCTTGATCAGGCCCGGTGCAATAGCATTAACCCGGATGCCTTTCGGTCCCCACTCTACCGCCAAATTACGGGCAAGCGCTGCTTCCGCCGCCTTGGACACCCCGTAGGTGCCGATCACAGTATTACCCCGCAGGCCAGCAATACTGGACAGCATGACCACCGCACCGTCACCCCGCTCTGCCATGCCCGGCAGCACCATCTGGGTGAGCCAGAACGAGCCTTTGACGTTGGTGTCCATGATCTTGTCCCAGGCTTCGTCAGTCATCTCCTGAGTCGGTCCGTAAACCGGATTGGTCGCGGCGTTGCACACCAACACGTCAATCCGGCCCCAAGCGGCAATGGTTTTGTCTACCAGATTCTGCAAGTCCGCTTTCTTGCCCACATGGCAGGGAATGGCAATAGCCTCGAAACCCTGGGCTTTGAGCTCGCCTGCAACCTGATCGCAAACCTCGGCCTTACGGCTGGAGATTACGACCCGGGCGCCACAACGGGCCATTTCCTCAGCAATCGAGCGGCCAATGCCTTTGGTGGAGCCGGTAATCAGGGCGACCTTGCCGGTCATATCAAACAGTGGATTGGTCATGATTCAGACTCCGTTTCAGTGATTGGCCGGTTGGGCTTTCGGGTAGTCGCGCAGTTCGATCTTGGCGATGCTGTCCAGATGCACCTCATCCGGGCCGTCCGCCAGTCTCAGGGTGCGGATATGCGCCCAGGCGGAAGCGAGGAAGGTGTCCTGACAAACGCCCATGGCGCCGTGGGCCTGGATCGCGCGGTCCAGTACTGCCAGGGCCATACTGGGGGCTGCAACCTTGATCATGGCAATTTCCTGACGGGCCACCTTGTTGCCAACCGTGTCCATCATATGAGCTGCCTTAAGTGTCAGCAGACGGGTCTGCTCAATCTCCAGCCGGGAACGGGCGATATCCTTGCGGATGGAATCAAACCTGACCAGTTGTTTGCCAAAGGCTTCACGCTCGTTCACCCGCTGACACATGGCTTCCAGGGCGCGTTCCGCTACTCCGATAGTGCGCATGCAGTGGTGAATACGGCCAGGACCGAGACGCCCCTGGGCAATCTCGAAGCCGCGGCCTTCACCCAACAGGATATTCGATGCCGGCACCCGCACGTTGTCGTAAACCACTTCGGCGTGGCCATGGGGGGCATGGTCGTAGCCAAACACCGTCAACGGCCGCACAATCTTCACCCCTGGCGAATCAAACGGCACCAGGATCATCGATTGCTGGGCGTGGTGGGCGGCTGTGGGATCGGTCTTACCCATCACGATGGCAATCTTGCAGGTGTTGGTCATGGCACCGGAAGACCACCATTTACGCCCGTTGATCACATACTCGTCACCATCCCGGCGAATCTCGCAGGCAATATTGGTGGCGTCGGAGGAAGCGACCGCTGGTTCCGTCATCGCAAAGCAGGAGCGGATCTCACCGTTCAACAGGGGTTTGAGCCACTTTTCCTGATGTTCCGGCGTACCGTAGCGCGCAAGTACTTCCATGTTGCCGGTATCGGGCGCAGAGCAGTTGAATACTTCCGGTGCCATATGGGAACGCCCCATGATTTCGCAAAGGTGAGCGTACTCGAAGTTGCTCAGCCCGGCGCCAAATTCACTTTCCGGTAGAAACAGATTCCACAAACCGGCAGCCTTGGCCCTGGATTTCAGCTCTTCCAGAATGGCCGTCGATGCCCAGCGGTTTTCCGCAGTCGCGATCTGCTCATGGTGCACGTGTTCGTTGGGGTAAACGTGCGCATCCATAAATTCGATGAGTTGCTGTTGCAAATGCTTGGCTTTGTCTGAGAGTTCAAACATGGTTCAGTGCCTCTTGTGTTTGTTCTGAATAAAAGCAGTCGGGCGGGCTCAGTCGGAGTCGTCCGGTCAGATCGGTACGCCATCGGGCTTTTCGCTGCCGGTTCTGAGCCGGAAGGTGCCTTCGGCAATGGCCAGCAGATTTCCGGCCTCGTCCCGGGCCTCGCCGGTGCTATTGAAAATACGCTGCCCCCCGGCCCGGCGTTCGCCCGTCACCCGGATGGTTCCACTGGAGCATTGCCCGGTGAACGTGGTGGTCAGTGACAGGGTGATTGCTTTACGCATGCGACCCGGGTAGGGGCAATAGGTGCCCGCGTTAGCCAGCACCACATCCAGCAGCGAGGTCAGCACCCCGCCATGAACAACACCCCCCAGATTGATGTGTTTGGGTTGCAGCTTCAACTCGATCACGGCGCGGTTTTCTTCCCAGGAGACATGCCGGTAACCAAGCAATTGGTGAAAGCCCCCCAGTTGCTCTACATCTACATCTACATCCGTGATATCGATATGGCTGTCTGTTTCGGTCATTACACTTTCATCCCCGGCAGGTTCAATGACGCAGTATTGCCGCCGTCAACCGGCAGCGCCTGCCCCGTAATGTAGCTGGCATCGTCGCTGGCGAGAAACAGAATGGCGGCTGCAATCTCTTCCGGCGCGCCGTAGCGCCGTAATTCACAGCGAGAACCCAGTTTATGAGCTTTTTCGTGAGTGCGGGCATAATTAAATACCGGCTGGGTCATGCCGGTTTCAACCAGGCCAGGACACACCGCGTTCACCCGGATATTGTCGCCGCCCAGGTCACAGGCTGCCGTCATGGTGAGATTGATAACCCCCGCCTTGGAGGCACTGTACGCATTGCCACCAGCACCGGAGCGGATACCCGCCACCGACGCCGTATTAACGATCGCGCCCTGACGGCGGCTCTGCATATGAGGCGCTACGTGCTTGATGAACAACATTGGGCCAATCAGGTTAACGTCCAGAATACGCTGCCATTCACCCTCATCCTGCTCGGTGATAGGCGGATGATGACCGGCGATGCCGGCGTTGTTGCAGAGCACATCAATACGATCAAAGGCTTTGATGGTGTCCCGTATCAGTTTTTTGACCTGCACCTCATCTGACACATCCATCACACGACTCATCACCCGTGAGTCTTCCGCGAGCATGCCCTGGGTTTCGGCCAACCCGGCTTCCGATTGATCCACCAGAACCAGATCTGCACCCTCTCGGGAAAGCCGGACGGCTGTGGCCTGACCAATGCCACTGCCAGCGCCGGTCACCAGGGCTACCCGTTCGCTAAAACGCTTCATGGGATGTTCCTTTCTTATAATTGGCGTGTTACTGCGAGTAATTGGTGTATTACTGCGAACTCCATTTAATTTGTCATGCCTCTCGGTTTTGAGTCAATATATTCGGAAATTAATTTCACTAGTCAGAACACAACAATCATCAAAGGCTACGAAATGAAAGATTACGTGCAGAAAATGCCTGTTTATGCACCGGTAAACGATTCGGAAACCCTCGACGCCATCGGTTGGAAGGTTCAAGAGTATGCCCACACCCAGCCCGACAAAATTGCACTCATAGAGGGCGACCACACGATCAGTTGGCAGCGCTTCCTCAACCGCGCCAACGCCTTTGCCAATCAATTGCGGGCCCAGGGCCTGACCACCGGCGACACCGTCGCCGGGCTGTCCGAAAACAGTGCTGATTTCGTCGCCCTGTACCTCGGCACGCTGATCGCTGGCGGCTGTATGGTGCCGCTGTCCGGCATGGCCAGTGGCGAATCCCTGGCCTTGATGATCAATGATTGCGACGCCCGCTTTCTGTTTGTCTCCCACCGTAATGACAGCCTTTATGGTGAAGTCCGCGACCATCTCAGTCACATTGCTGCGAATAAACGCATCGGTCTAGATTATCGCCCCGATGACAGCGCCATCAGCCTTGAAGACTGGGTGCAGGGCGCCTCTGGAAAGCCTGACCCCGCCAGGGTGGGCCTTGATGATGCTTTCAATATCATCTACAGCTCCGGGACGACAGGCAGCCCCAAGGGCATACTTCACGACTACCGGTTCCGGTCCCGGCAGATTCGCCGTATGACAACCAATGGGCTGAATGGAGATGCCATCAACCTGGTTTCGACACCCCTGTACTCCAACACCACGCTGGTGTCCGTGCTGCCGACCCTGTTTAACGGCGGTACCCTGGTCATCATGCCGAAATTCAATGCACACCAATTTCTGGAGCTGGCACAGGCCCACAAAGTCACCCACGCCATGCTGGTGCCGGTGCAGTACCAACGCATTCTGGCAGAGCCGGACTTCGACCGCTTTGATCTATCTGCCTTCCAGCTCAAGCTGTCTACCAGCGCTCCGTTGCGGGCCAAAGTCATTGCTGAAGCGCTGGAGCGCTGGCCGGGCAATCTGATCGAAGTTTATGGGCTGACGGAAGGCGGCATCTCCACCAGCCTTGATTGCGGCCAGCATCCTGACAAGTGGGAGTCGGTTGGCAAACCCACCGAAGGCGCCGAGGTCCGTATACTTGATGAGCAGCTCCGCCCCTTGCCCGTGGGCGAAATCGGGGAGATAGTTGGCCGTGCTGGCGCCATGATGCGGGGCTATTGCAATCGAGATGAGCAAACCCGTGAAATACTCTGGACCAGCCCCGAGGGAGAGGTGTTCTATAAAAGTGGTGACATGGGACGGCTCGACGAAGATGGTTTCCTTTATATTCTGGATCGTCGTAAAGACATGATCATTTCTGGCGGTTTTAACATCTACGCGGTCGACCTGGAGAAAATTCTGCTGGCGCACCCTGAGGTGAGCGACGCCGCCGTGATCGGCATTCCCAGCGAGTACTGGGGGGAAACACCGCTGGGGCTGGTCGTGAGAAAGACTGGCACCACGACGTCGGCCGACGATATTCTCGAATGGGCAAACCTTCGTCTCGGCAAGGCCCAACGGTTGTCTGCAGTTGAATTTCGGGACGATCTGCCCCGGAACACCATTGGCAAGGTATTGAAACGGGAACTCCGAGCAGATTACCTGAACCAATAGACATCGACTAACCTATTGCAAAAGGCGAGTCATGTGGTAGATTCAGAAAATCTTAATTCGCCTTGCAGTCCAGAATACCGCAGTGCGAAATAGAAACGAAAAACCTGACGACATAGTAAGAGACACAACAACAAGAGGTAATGCCATGAAAATGCTTACTCACTACCGCAAGAAATTCGCCGTTTACGCTTCCGCCATCACTCTGGGCGTCTCGGCAGCACTGGCTGTCAGCCCGGCGGCTGCCCAGGACACCTTCACCTGGAAGGTACAGTCCCATTGGCCCGGCTCCAGCAGCTCTTATGAAGATAGTCTGGTACGCCTGAAAAATGTGATCGAAGAGCGCACCGATGGCCGCCTGAAGCTTCAGCTCTACGAATCTGGCGCGCTGTTCAAGGCCCAGGAGACGTTCAACGCCGTCAGCCGGGGTATTCTTGAGATGGGTACTATCTCTCCGGCCTACGCCCAGGACAAGATAAGCCTTGCCGGTATTGCGTCAGGCCTGCCGTTTGCTTTTCGGAATGTCTGGGAAGCGGCCTATTTCCACCAGAATCTCGGGTTCGAGCAGATGCTGCGGGACGAAGCAGCGGAGCACGGCGTTTACTGGGCGACTGACAAAGTCTATCCAACCGAGATGGTCGTCAAGAACCCCATCAACAGTTGGGAAGACTTCACCAAGTTGAAGATCCGCTCCTCTGGCGCGCTACAGAAATTCTTGACTGAAGCCGGTGCCGCTGCGTCCTATATTCCTGGCGGCGAACTCTATACCGCGCTGGATTCCGGCGTTGTGGACGGCGCTCACTGGGGCGCAGCTCAGGGCGCTTCCAGCATGGGGCTGTATGAAGTGGCCAAATATCACGTGCAACCCGGCCTGAACATCGCTGGCACCGACGCCATCATCGTCAGCCAGAAAGCGCTGGATAAGCTGCCGGAAGACATGCAGAAAATCGTCAAGCAGGCCCTGGACGAACAGTTCTGGGTACGCACCAACGAATACCTCTATAAAGAGCGCATTACCCTCGCCAAAGCGATCGCCGAAGACGGTGTTGAGATCAACACCTTGCCGGATGATGTTCAGGACCGCCTGGTCAAGACCGCCCAGAGCATGTGGGACGAAGAAGGCAAGCGTAGCGAAAATGCCCAGAAAGCTCTGGACATGCTGAAAAGCTACCTGACGGATCTCGGGTACCTTTAAACCAGCAAACCAATACGCCGGGCATGCCTCATTGCAGGCTGCCCGGTTTTTTGTCAGTCACAGTTTTGTTAACCGGAGGTTGCCATGCGTGCGCTCACCGCATTCATGAACGGCGTCACCCGCCTGAATGGCTTTATCGGAAGATGGGTCGCCTGGCTTGTCGCTGTCATGTTTGTGCTACTGCTGCTGGAAGTCGGCTTCCGCTATTTACTGAATGCTCCCACGGTATGGACCAACGAACTCACCCAGATGCTGTTCGGCGTCTATGCGATTCTTTCCGGCGGTTACATCATGGCCCATCGGGGCCACGTGAATGTAGACCTGCTGTATTCCCATTTCGGCCGCCGCACCCAGGCAGGCCTGGATATAGTAACCTCCATCGTATTCTTTATTTTTACCCTTGCGTTGCTGTATTTCGGCATCGACATGGCCCAGGAATCCATTGGAAACCTTGAAACCACCTACTCGGCCTGGAACCCGCCGATCTGGCCCATCAAAGCGGCGATACCTCTGGGTGCCGGCCTGCTGGTGCTGCAAGGTATCGTCAAACTGCTCCAGGACATCGCCATAGCCTTCAACCTGAGCTACTACAAGCCCGACGCGGGACAGTCTGCAGGAGATCCATTGTGAGCATTGAAGTCCTGACGTTATTGTTTTTTGGGTCCCTGCTGTTCTTTTTGATTCTTGGTTTGCCGCTGGCCTTTGTGCTTGGCGGCGTATCCGTGGTCTTTCTCTACTTTACCTGGGGCTTCGACTCCTTCTACATGGTCGCGTCCCAGATCTGGGGCACCATGGGCAGTTTTACCCTGGTCGCCATACCGCTGTTTGTCTTTATGGCGATGATTCTGGAGCGAACCGGCGTTGCCAATGACCTCTACCGCATGATGTACATGTGGTGGGGTGGCGTTCGGGGCGGTCTGGCCATCGGCACTCTGTTTATCTGTGCCATCTTCGCCGCCATGTGCGGTATCAGCGGGGCCGCTGTGGTTGCCATGGGTACCATCGCCCTGCCTTCGATGCTGGAGCGGGGGTATGACAAGAATATGGCCCTGGGGTGTATAAACACAGGCGGGGGCTGGGGCATTCTGATTCCGCCCAGCATCCTGATGATCCTGTACGCCCTGATTACCGGTGTGTCGGTGGGCCAGATGTTCGCAGCCGGTGTATTACCGGGCATCCTGCTGATGGTTCTCACCATCGCGTACATTATTATCCGCTGCTACTTCCAGCCTCATCTCGCACCGGCACTGCCTCCGGAAGAGCGTGCTTCCTGGCCGGAAAAATTTCATGCCCTGCGAGCCGTGATCCTGCCAATCCTGATTGTGATTATGGTGTTGGGCTCTATCATCGGCGGCATTACCACACCCACTGAAGCTGCTGCCGTGGGTGTGCTGGGTTCGCTGGTTTCAGCGCTGGTGTATCGCAAATTCAGTTGGGCACTGATTAACGATGCGGCCATTCGCACGTTCAAGCTGACCGGCATGATCATGTGGATTCTGTTTGCCGCTCATGCCTTCAGTGCCGCATATCAGAGTATGGGTGCGCAGGAGCTGATCGAAGGATTTGTGCAGATGATCCCCGGCGGCCCCTGGGGCATCATTCTCTCAATGATGCTAATCACCTTCCTGCTCGCCATGGTTCTGGACCCGGTCGGCATCATGCTGATTACTCTGCCGGTATTCATGCCGATTGTGGAATCTCTCGGGTTTGACCCGATCTGGTTCGGCATTCTATTCGTGATCAACATGGAAATCGGCTACATGACGCCGCCCTTCGGCTTCAACCTGTTCTACCTGAAAGGGGTGGTGCCGCCGAGTATCACCATGAAGGACATCTACATGTCGATCATCCCGTTCGTCATTGTGGAAATCATCGGGCTGGCGCTGATCATGATTTTCCCGCAGATCGCCACCTATTTGCCTGAGTTGTTCTTTTGAAGCTGGCAGGACAGCGCTGATCGATTCCCCAGGCCCCGGCTATTTGTCGGGGCCTACTCCTCTTGGTCCTGAACGAGCTTAACCGTATTCAGCGCATCCGCCGAAATCAGGCCCTGCTCAACGGCATGCTGAGCCATCACCAGGCTATCCGAGGCCAACATGAGATCGCTGCCCGCTGCTTTGACTTCATGGGCCAGCGTCGCAATCGATTCTTCCCGCCCTGCGTCATTACTGACATCCCGGATATAGATGCCAATGATACGCCCCGGGTGCTCCCGCAGAATGCGGGTGTACACTTCAGGATCGTGCTGACCGCTATCGCCGATGAGCACGAAAGGCAGATCCTTGTAAATCGCCAGCATCTGCCGGATCACCTCCAGCTTATGATCCTTGGCACGCCGGGGTAACAGACTACCGCGTTTTAGCCCCCATTCCCGCAGGATCAGGATCGGCCCCACTGGAATATGATGCATTCGGAAAAACTCCACCAGCACCTGATAGATACTCCAGGGCGCACGCGAGACATACAGCATTGGATTGCCCTGGTGGCCGGAGGCGCCATCGTAAAATGCCTGATACAAGGCCGACACGCCGGGAAAGACCATCCGACTCTCCGCTCCCTGGGCAAACAGGCGCCACATCATTCTGGCGGTGCTCGCCACGCCGGTATAAACGACGGTGTCGTCAATATCACTTATCACCCCATAGCGGGCCGTCGAGGCCGGCGTGAAAAACTCGCCCGTCGTAGTCGCACGCTCATCTACCGGATCAATCAATGACAGGTCTATTGAATGCCAAAGCACGTCCGAGGGCATGGTCGACAAGGCCATGCTTACACGAAAAAAACCATGGCGGTCGGTATGCACGATCTGCTCCGCATCCTTGTAACAGACCCGCACCTTCGCATTCACCACTGGCTTGCGCAGCAAGCGTCTAAGCAAATCAATCAGGTCCCGGCGCACTCGGTCCTCCCGCAAGCGCGAACCAAACCCTGGTTGATGAAACACACGCCCCATCAGAAACAGCTGTTGGCTGGATCCGTAGCCCCGATAAGCATGGATAAAAAGCCCGCCCCGGCCATTATCGCCCTTAACCGGTGACGCAAGAATATGAAGAGCCTTGCGCAAGGCTACGGCAAGCTTTATGGGTTGGCGACGAAGGGGCATTGATTCCTCAGCTAAACGTAAATGGAGCTACCATTGATACAGGCAGGATCACTGATTCTGCAAGCAATCGCGCCCAAGCTCAATGTTATGAGGCAATTTGCTAAATTGCCTCAACTTATTCCAGTTCCGGTCGATACGAAGGGTTGCGTGAGACAGATGACGATAACGCGTCACTCTAACTACCCGGGAACCCGAGCATGCCCTTCTCTAAACTGTTTTCTGACTAGTCAATCGGCATCAAGCTGGCGGCCGGTATCGCCCTGCTGATTCTGCTGTCTGTGATTATTGGTGGTATTGGGCGTATTTTCGGGCTGGCTGCTCACCCGCAGCATCACGCACCCGATCCGGCAGGCGGTCAGTCTGGCAACCCGAGTGGCCTCCGGCGATTTGAGCGGTGACATCCGCAGTAATCGCGGTGATGAGCTTGGGCAATTGCTATCGGCATTGGGCACCATGGTAGTAAACCTGCGAGATTTGGTGCGCAGTATCGATTCCAATTCCGGACAGATTGCCACCTCTGCCACCCAGCTCTCCGCCGTAACCGAGCGCACCAGCTCGGGTATTGCTCAGCAGCGTGATCAGACCGACCAGGTGGGCACCGCCATGAACGAGATGGTAGCAACTGCCAACGATGTGGCCACCAACGCCGGTGATGCGTTTACCGCTGCTAATCTTGCCAATGAAAAAGCAGCAGCGGGTGAGACAGCGGTCAAAGAAACCCTGAGTCATCTTACAGAACTGAATGAAAAAGTACTGGAAGTCACCAAGCGCCTGCAGGGTTTGCAGGTTGATACCCAGAACATCGTGTCGGTTCTGGATGTGATCAAGTCAGTGGCTGATCAAACCAACCTGCTGGCACTGAACGCGGCCATCGAAGCGGCACGCGCGGGTGAGCAGGGTCGCGGTTTTGCGGTGGTGGCAGATGAAGTGCGCTCGCTGGCAAAACGCACCCAAACCTCCGCCACCGAGATCGAAAGCCTGGTCAACAATCTGGTGAACAGTGCAGAGGGATCCGTCGTGACCATGGGGCAAGGCTCGGAGCTGGCGAACCGGACTCTGGAGAAAGCCCAATCCACTGGCGAGCAAATTGCAGAGATCGCCCGTGCGGTCGAAGATATCAGCCGGCTGAATAGCCAGATCGCAACCGCGGCAGAACAGCAAACCGCCGTTGCGGAAGATATTAACCAGAACGTCACGTTGATTCGGGATGTCAGTGAACAATCCGCCAGTGATTCAACCGAAGTGGCGGGCGCCAGTAATGAGCTGGCGCGTCTGGGGGAGGCCTTGCAGGCCCAGGTTGCCCGATTCAGGATGTAAATCGGGCCGGTACTTCGTCGTTGATCAGAACACTTGAGAAAGCCGCTGGCGATCCCATACGCTTCAACTAATGGGTTCTCTAACCTGGTCAACGTACTGACCATAACCGGCGTCGGCCATATCAGCCTTCGGGATAAACTTCAGCGCGGCCGAGTTCATACAATAACGCAGGCCAGTGGGCTCCGGACCATCGGTAAACACATGGCCCAGATGTGAGTCTGCCAGAGTGCTGCGAATCTCGGTACGCACCCCGAACCAGGACCGATCTTCTTTCTCAACCACGAGTTCGGGGCTGATGGGCCGGATAAAACTCGGCCACCCAGTGCCGGATTTGTATTTGTCAGTGGACAGGAACAGCGGCTCACCGGAGACCACGTCGACATAGATGCCGGGACGTTTTTCGTCCCAGTATTCGTTGTCATACGGGCGCTCAGTGGCGTCGTCCTGAGTAACTTTGTACTGGATATCGGTCAGCCGTTCACGAAGTTCTTCCTCGCTGGGCTTTTGATAGCCCTGACGGTCAGAGGTTTCGGCCTTGGCATCGGGGCGATAATCGGCGTAGTCGATTTCCCGATCCTCTCCCCAAACGTCGTCTATGAACTGGTAACGGCCAGAGTTGAAGGTGTAAACCTTGTAGCGCACCGGATTTTTCTCGTAGTAATCCTGATGGTACTCCTCTGCGTCATAGAATGACTCAAACTGGGTTACTTCAATCGCCACCGGATTGTCATAGCGGCCACTTTCCTCAAGGGCCTGAATGGACTTTTCGGCTATGCGTTTTTCCTCAGCGTTGTGGTAGAAAATCCCCGGCCGATACTGCTTGCCACGGTCTACAAACTGACCGTTAACGTCGGTCGGATTCATCATGCGCCAGAGCCCTTGCAGCAAGCCCTCATAGGTAATGACCTCAGGATCGTAGTAAACCTGAACCGCTTCGGTGTGACCAGTCTGGCCGCCAGCGACCTGCTGATAGTTAGGATTTTTCTCATCACCACCGCTGTAGCCAGAGACCGCCTCGACCACACCGGGAATCTTTTCAAAGCCGGCTTCAACACACCAGAAACAACCACCGGCAAAGGTAGCCACCTCAAGGGATGCATCGGTCGGGGCGTATTGTGAATCTTTGGGGGCTGTGTCGTCGGTGGCACTGGCCTTAAAGCCAATGAGCCCGACAATCAGCACCAGTGCTGCGTAAAATATTTGACGATCCATACTAGTCACCTCGTTTGCGAAATACGCGCCCCGACTGTAGAGACAGCCGGGTTGTGCGGACAGTTCCCAGTGTGTTGGTAAAAGTTCACGCTTTGATCTGGGAGTTATTACGAATTTATAACACCTTTAGGATCATTTCGGAGGCAGATCATTGTCCTGGTACACAGGCAGGCGGATCTCGAAGGTAGCGCCACACACCGGATTATTGAACACGCTGATCGTTCCACCCTGCATTTCCATAATACGCCGGGCAATAGCCAGTCCCAACCCGGCGTGCCCGCTAGTGTTGCGGGCATCACCGCGATAGAAGGCTTCGAATATGTGGGGCCTGTCCTGCTCCGGAATACCTGGGCCCGCGTCACTCACCCGCACTGTGAGCCGCTCGCCTTCCAGCGCCAGCGCCAGTTCAACCGACTCACCGGCGGGACTGTAGGTAATGGCATTGCTGATCAGGTTATCCAGCACCCGCTCAGTCATGGCCAGATCACCGTAGACTAGGGGTAAGGAAAGTGAGCCGGAAACATTGAGCACCAGGTTTTTACGTTCCGCTTCGGGCACATGCTTATGGGAGACGTCGTAAATCAGCTCAGCCGCTGCGAAAGGCTCAGGTTGTGGCTGCTTTTCCCGGGCTTCCAAGGCGGCCAGTTCAAACAATTCATCCACCAGGCGGCCAAGACGTCGGCCCTCTTCCAAAGCGATATCGAGGAAGCGTTCCTGTTCAGCGTCGGAAAGCACTTTCCGTTTCATGCGCAGACTCTCGACATAACCCTGCATGGACGCCAACGGGGTTCGCAGATCATGGGAAACCTGCGCCACCAACCTACGCCGCAACGAGTCTTTGTCCTGCAATTCTTCGATCTGGCTGGCAATACGCTGAGCCATATGATCAAAGGTAACCCCGAGATAATCCACTTCGTCCCGCACCTCCGGCCGCTGCTGCTGCCAGGTTTGTGGAGGCTGGCGACTCATGCCAGTGTGCTCGAACTGTTCTACCAGCCCGGTCAGCCGGGTTAATCGTCGGGTCAGCAGGCGGAATACCGCCAGCCCCGCAACCATGCCGAAAGCCAGGCTGATCACCACCGCCCAGGCGCTCATTTCAATAAAATGCCCACTTCTGGCCATGGTTTCTGCCATGTCGTACTCCTCACCCCGCAACACCACATACAGATAGCCTTCGAGCTTGTCGGCGGAGGGAATAGGAGTAACGGAAAAGACCTTTTGCCGATCATGACTGCGGGGGTCATCCCCCAGCACCGGATAGGCCGCCATGTCATCGAGCAGTCGTTGGATCGGCGCCAGCGACACCTGGTTGCGCTTGATCTTCTCCGGGTCAGCGGAGTAGGACAGTATGCGACCTTCGCGGTCGAGCAGGTAAATCTCAATGCTGGGGTTGATCGCCATATAGAGGGAGAACAGCTCCTTGAGGGCGGCTTCATCCAGGCGGCCTTCGTTGATGAGGTTGCGGTCCTGCACCAGTTTTTTCGCAAGGTCCCGGTTCAGTTCCTGATTCAACGAGGCATTGTACTCCCGCAGGGAATACAGGCTGATAACGGAGTACACTAGACCCACCGCCACCAGCAGGACAAACAGTCCCAGGGCCAGCCGGGTATAAAGGGTTCTGATCATGGGCTCAGTCCCGAAACCGGTAACCGACGCCCCACACCGTCTGGATAAAACGGGGGTTGGCCGGGTCCTGCTCAATCTTGCCGCGCAGGCGGTTGATGTGGGTGTTGACGGTGTGCTCGTAGCCGTCATGGTTATAGCCCCAGACGGTATCCAGCAACTGCATCCGGCTGAACACCCGGCCCGGGTGCCTGGCAAAGTGCCAAAGCAGGTCAAACTCCCGCGCGGTCAGTTCCACTTCCACACCGTTGAACTGAACCCGTCGGCGCACCGGGTCAATGGCCAGACCCTCGCACTCTATCGGCTGGTCCGGAGTAGCCGGAGCCGGGCTTGATGCCATCGCATCCACCCGCCGGAACAGCGCCTTCACTCGCGCAGAGAGTTCTGCAACGCTGAACGGTTTGATGAGGTAATCATCCGCGCCCATCTCAAGACCCAGCACCCGGTCGAGTTCCGAGCTTTTGGCGGTCAGCATTAAAACCGGGATGTAACCCGGCTGTGATCGGATCTCCCGGCACACGGACAACCCGTCTAGCCCTGGCAGCATCAGATCCAGCACTACCAGATCAATTCCACCTTGCCGAAATCGCGCCAGGCCAGTATCGCCCCGGTCGCAGACCACGGTCTTGCAGTTCAGGTCTTCCACATGCATGCGCACAAGCTGGGCGATGCCGGGGTTATCCTCAACAATCAATACGGTGCGTGTCATAAGTTCCCTGGCTCCGGGCCGGTGTTTATTGCCAGCCAAAACAGACCCGCCCGGGAGCGGACCGGGCGGTTGATGCACGTGCAACGTCAGACATCTGTCTATGATTTATTTATCGTCTTTTTTCATGTCATGATCTTTCATCATGCCATCTTTCTTCATATCGCTGTGATTCGTGTTGTCGCTTTTCCCCATCATGCCATCATCTTTCTTCATGTCATCGTGCGTCATGCCGTCTTTCTTCATACCGTCATCTTTCATCATGCCATCTTTTTTCATATCGCCGTGATTGGTGTTGTCACTTTTCCCCATAATGCCGTCATCTTTTTTCATATCGCCGTGCTTCATGCCATCATCTTTCATCATGCCGTCTTTTTTCATCTCTTCAGCATGTGACGTGCCAACACCCATGGCAGCAACCGTGATCGCAGTGGCAAGAAACATTCGAGTCAGCGTTTTCATAAACTTCTCCCTGTATTCATTATTGGTCCGAGGCAAGTGCCCCGGGCTCTGAGGACAATCATGACCAAACGGGCTCACGGAGGCCTAACGTACGACTAAAGAATCTATCCCGGAAAGATCACGAAATCATCACGGAGACGATGAAGGCAATGCGCAGCAGGTAAAGAAGCCCCTGTGCGGTTGTATCAAATACCAAAGCATTATTTCTGACAGCAAAACGGGTATCATCCAGCCCCGCACACAGCCCTATACCCCTGATGCAGGCCTTACCCGTGGACGAAACGCACCAGCCCATTCCCGAAGTACGCCAGCCACTGGTCCAGCGCACTCTGGCAGAATGGAAAACCCTGGCGTTGCTGGGCGGGCCGATTCTTATTGCGCAACTTGCCCAGATGGCCAACGGTGTTATTGATACCGTGATGGCGGGCCATGCCAGCGCCGAGGACCTTGCCGCTGTCGGCATCGGCAGCAGCCTGTGGATGCCACTTTTCCTGCTTTTCATGGGCACCCTGAGCGCGTTGCAGCCAATCATTTCAGGTCACCGGGGCGGTGGTCTGTTCAGTCGTATCATGCCCGACACCTGGCAGGGTATTTACATCGCCGCTGGCGCAGCGGTTCTGATGATTCTATTGCTGATCAATGTGCGGCCGGTACTGGATACCCTGCGTTTGGATCGCCATACGGCTTTTGTTACTCAGGGCTACCTCAGTGCTTTTGCCTGGGGCATTCCGGCGATGCTGCTGATGGCAGCATTGCGGGGCCTCACCGATGGCCTGGGGCACACCAAGGTCATCATGGCGTTTTCGGTGCTCGGCACCCTGGTCAACCTGCCCTTGAATTACATTTTTATTTACGGGAAATTCGGTTTGCCTGCCATGGGGGGCATCGGGTGCGGCTGGGCTACCTCGATTTCCAACGGCGTCGCCATGGTGGCTTTGCTGGTCTATTTGAGCCGCAGCAAAACCTATCGGCATTACAACCTGATCACCGGCTGGGTCAAACCCCATTGGCAGGAAATCAGCTTGATCCTGAAGCTCGGGGTGCCCATTGGCTTTACCATTTTCGTAGAAGCCAGCATGTTTTCGGTGATCGCACTGTTCCTGGCGCCCCTGGGGCCGGTGATTGTGGCCGGTCACCAGATCGCCCTGAATGTCGTCAGTTTGCTCTTTATGGTTCCCCTGAGCATTGGCATGGCGCTCACCTTGCGGGTCAGCTTTCTGATCGGGGCGCGCGCACCTGACACAGCCCGACTACTGTCTCGCAGTTCGCTGATTCTGGCGGCTGCAGTAGCCCTGGTATTTGCACTGCTGCTGTTTCTGCTGGCATCGCCCATTGCACAGCTTTACACCAGTGATCCCGCGGTGCAGCAGGTGACGATATCGTTGCTGGTGTTTGCGGCCCTGTTCCAGATTGCCGATGTGATCCAGGTAACCTGCATAAGCGCATTGCGGGGCTACAAGGACACCCGGGTACCCATGATTATCATGCTGTTTTCGTTCTGGGGTCTGGGATTACCGCTGGGCTACGCACTTACCTTTACCGACCTGATTATACCGGCGATGGGTGCAGCGGGTTTCTGGGTCGGGCTTACAGGTGGGTTGGCTTCGGCCAGCATTCTGTTGGGCATCCGTCTGTTCCGCTATTCGCCGCGCACGGCCTGATCACACCAGGGCTTCGGCCTCACCCGCTACCGCTACCCGGTCCCGGCCATCCTCTTTCGCTTGGTAAAGTGCAGCGTCTGCCCTCGCCAGCCAGGAATCCGGCGTATCGTCGTCCTTCAACAAAGTGAGTCCGTATGAGGCGGTAACAGGGCCGCCCGGGCATTTCAGGTCCCGGCGCAATACCCGGTATACATTGCGCAACACCGACCGCATGCCGTAGTCGTCCACGCCCGGTAACAGCAATACGAATTCTTCACCACCGAACCGGAACAACTGGTCCGTCCTGCGGGTATGCTTGAGAATAATCTGCACACAACTGAGCAACACCTCATCGCCCACGGCATGGCCGTGATCGTCGTTGACCTGTTTGAAATGGTCCAGATCCAGTATTGCAAGAGCGTATGAGAGACCGCTACGCTGATGGAATGCGACTGCCGACTTGAGCTCCTGCTCCATCGCCCGGCGGTTTTTGACGCCGGTCAGCGGGTCCAGTATAGCGAGCTGTTCCAGCCGCACCCGCTGGGTTTCGTTGCGCAACGCAAAAATATAGGCGCAAGCGCTTACAACGACAGCGGTGGTGGCAAACGAAAGCATGTATTCGAATGATTGAAAACCGATATTGAACACCATCAAAACCAGCAGCGTGGACAGGTTTATGATAATGGCCAGTCGCGGTGGTGTCAGGAAGAAACTGGTGATAAACGGCGGAAAAAGCCAGAACAGTCCGATAGTGCCAAGCACGGATGCGACCGTCGCCCCTCCGGCACATGCGATGATAGCCATACAGAACCCGCTTCGGCGAGTATCGCCAGTGATCCAGGCATAACTCATGGTAATGACGATACACAGCATGATGACCGTATCGACGGTGCCCGCCAGCAGGTCACCCTGTACAAACCGGAAAATAGCAAAAGGAGTGATGCCCAGAATGGCACACACGCCCAGCATCGTGATGATCGACAATCGGAAATTATTGCGCAAGCGGTACAGCATATCGGTGGAACCAGGGCGCGATCATTCATTCACCGGGTTGGGGCGCGCCAACCGGGCAGCCAGGAAATCAGGGCACCAAATGAGTGCCTGCCAAACATCATAGATCAAATCTTTGGCCAATCCGGTAACGGAGGTCAAAAAATTACCAAAGATGACAAAATACTTGCATTAGCGACACAATCACTAAACGTCTGCATCGGTACAAAGACACGAAAACCTTTATGGTTTAAACTTTCCGAATTGCTTATAAAATCCTGACTCTAGCCCGTGCCCCTTGGCATACCCACAACAAAAACAGGTGATGATCTAAGCGTGTCCGATCTTGTCCGAGTTGCCCCCGGAGCGCTGGTGGTTGGCAAGCCGCTCCCGTGGACCGTGTATGACGTCAGTGGCAATGTGCTACTGCGCCAGGGCCATGTAATACACAGCGAATCCCTGCTTGAGCAGCTCTTCGAGCGCGCGCTTTTCTATCCACGTAAGCCGGTGGAATTTAAACCGGAGCTGGTTGAGGACATCCGGACCTGCAACCCTTTTCAGGAGTACCCCGGCCTGTTGCGGGAATTGGAAACCACCCTCACGGCTATTTCTGACCGACAGAGCGACGCGTCTCAACGACTGACCGCTCTGGCACGCCTGATTGACGACATTTGCCTGAGCGCACCGGACCCAAGCCTGGCTCTGGTCCATCTTTATTCGGTCGAACCTACGGCTTATGAACAAACCCTGTTCTACGCCATTATTTGTCACTTCACTGCCCGGGCCTTGGGTTTTGAAGAAAACCGTGTACTGGTGCTTCTGGGTGCGGCCCTGACAGCAAACCTGGCGCTGCTACCGTTTCTCGATAAACTCAACCGCTCGGCACGGAGTTTGACCGACCAGCAGCGGCAAGTGATCCGCAAGCACCCGTTGCTGAGCGCAAAAGCTCTACGGGAAGCGGGCATAAAAAACCGGCAGCTACTGACCATCATTGAGCAGCACCACGAACATCATGACGGCACCGGTTATCCGGTCGGCTTGACCTGCGAAAACACTTTGCCGGAAGCCCAGATTCTTGCTCTCGCTGAGCATTACACTGCCATGATCACCCGACGCGCCTACCGTGACCGGTTAACGGTCACTGACGCCATGAAGGCCATTCGAAGCGCCGCCCTCGACAGCGCAAGGCCGGAAATCAATTCAGCCTTACTCAACGCCCTGACCCCTTACCCGCCTGGCTGTCTGGTCCGGCTCGCCAACGCCGAAGTGGCGGTTATCACTCATCGGCCCGCCCGCCATACCGGGCCCACCGCCCAGGCCATCATTGGTGCCAAAGGTGATTTCTACCACCGCGCCTGCAAGCGTGACTGCAGCTTGCTGGAGTTCAGCATTCGTGTGATTGAAGACGTGGATGTGCTGCCGTCCATGGATTTCGGTCTGCTCTGGGAATTTGACTGAACACAGCATTAGTCTTTTTACTGATCAAGAGACCGCCTCCACACACATACTCCTGACTGTCTGGACAGTGAGCCGGGAGCGCTTGCGGTGCGTAAATAAAATACTCGGGATATTGGAGGTAAAGTGTGAATACTGTGCTCTACAATGGCCAACTTCGGCGCCTGGTGCCTCGCAGGTTTGCCACCTTCAGCCTGATCATTGCCTTTACCCTGCTAACCGCCTGCAGCTCGACCCGCATGGCCTATCGCTATGCAGACTGGGGCATCGTCTGGTGGGTGGAAGACTACGTCACCCTCACGGGCGATCAGAAAGCTGAGCTCAATCGGTCTATTGAAACCTTCCGGCGGTGGCATTGCAGCACCGAATTGCCCCGCTATGCAGACTGGCTAAGTGAACTGGAATCAGACATCGATAACCTGCCCCTTGATGAGCAGGATATTGCAGGCTGGCAATCGGAACTGATTTTGGCGTTGGACCGCCTGCTGATGGAGGTCACGCCCATCGCCACAGCTTTGTTAGCCACCCTGACCGATGAGCAGATCGACGAACTAACCCGCAACATGGCCGCCAATCAGGCGGAAACAGAAGCAGAGTTTCTTGACCCGGATCCCACTGTGTCGCTACAACGGCGAGAACAGCGCATCCTTGAACGGGCGGAGCGCTGGCTGGGCTCCCTGAACAATGAGCAAAAATCCACCGTTGCAGCCTTTAATCGGGCGCGGGGGAGCCAGACAGCAATTTGGCTGGAGGGCCGTGCGCGTTGGCAGCAGGCTCTGCTGGAGGTATTGCAGGAGCGCCAGAGCGAGCGGTTCAATTCCGCCATGGTCCGACTCATTGAGGACAATGCCGAAGTGCGCGGCGAACGATATCAGGCCATGGTTTCCCGGAGCGGCCCCGCACTGGCCAGCCTGATGAGTGATCTGGTCGCTCAGTCAAAACCCCAACAGCGCAGTCACCTAACGAGCGAGCTGGCGAACCTGCGCCAGGATTTCGACGCTCTGAGCTGCCAGGGCTGAGGCCTCAGGCACGCAGGCCCAATGCTTCGGCGTGATGATCCAGATGATCATCAATAAAGGACGCGATAAAAAAGTAACTGTGATCGTAGCCCTGGTGCATCCGCAGCCGGATGGGATGGTGAACCTGCTCACAGGCATCAGCCAACGCTTCAGGATTAAGCTGCTCTGACAGGAAATCGTCTGCCGTGCCCTGATCAATCAGCAGCTTCAGCCGTTCCGATGCGCCGGAAACCAGCAGTGTTGCATCCCATTCAGCCCAGTCTGCCCGGTCAGCCCCGAGATAGCTGGAAAACGCCTTCACACCCCAGGGACACTCGGTCGGATTGCAGACCGGGGCAAATGCCGACACTGAACGATAGCGGCCAGGATTTTTCAGCGCACATATCAGAGCACCGTGGCCCCCCATGGAGTGACCGCTGATTGCTCTCTGGTCCGACACCGGTAAATTCTGCTCAACCAGCTCGGGCAGCTCACTGACGACATAATCGTACATGCGGTAATGCTTCGACCAGGGCTCCTGCATGGCGTTGATATAAAATCCGGCCCCACTACCGAAATCATAGCTTTCGTGCTCTCCCGGCAGATCCGTGCCCCGTGGGCTGGTATCGGGACACACGATGGCCATACCAAGTTCCGCAGCGCGGCTATGAGCCCCCGCCTTCTGCATGAAATTCTGATCATTACAGGTCAGGCCAGACAACCAGTACAACACTGGCACTTTTGCCGGGTCGGCCGCTACCGCTTTAGGTGGCAGATAGACTGCAAACTCCATATCGCAACCCAGCACGGGCGAAGCGTGACGATAACGACGGTGCTCGCCGTTAAAGCTCACGTTGGTGGACAGTAACTCCATAAATACCCCAAATTGTCATTAGATCGCTGCTTGCTAATCGGCTCTGGCAAACTTCGGCAGGGTTATACCGCAACCAGCCCGCGCCAGTTCTGCCAGAATAGCACTACGTGTCACAATGCCAATCAGACGACCGTGATCGGTCACCGGATAGACCTTTGGCTTGCCGTGGCCCAGATTCTGGGCCACATCCACCAGGGCCATATCTGCAGTTATTGTTACCGGCTCCTTGAACATCACGTCATCAACGAGCGGCTCGCCCTCACAATGATAATTGCTCACCAGCAAGGCGTGAATGCAATCCTGCTCCGAGACAAACCCCAGTACCTGCCGCTGTGCGTCAACGACCGGCAAACCCGTTACATGGTTCTCCAGAAGCGCCTTGACCACCTTGGTCAAGGGCGTGCCACAGCGGATTGGCTCTATGTGGTTCCACATCACATCACTGACCTTGATTGAGCGCATGGTTAACATCCTCCTGTCGGACAACTCTCTCTATAACCATAGGCAATGGGGACCGAAACTGGAAATACAAACTCCGAACCGGATTTTCAAGCGCATAGCGACGAGGCCGATCCCGCGATACCGCCGGTCTCGTTACGGGCGGACAGTTTCTGCTTATCCTGGATGAAACCACCAGGGAAGCCATGGTGACTCAACTGGATTTGATAACAGACCGGATCAGAAACCTGTTCCAGAAACTCAGTTCGACAGCCACCCTGCATCAGATTCGCTGGTCCGCGCTTTGAAGGCGAAGTGGCGCGGGTTCAACTGGTGCCGTAGTCGTTCTCAGGAGCAAATTCGGTCAAGCGCTAATCATCTCAAGGCTCATGCGCGCAAAATCTTGCAGCAAAGGTTCTGGCAGATCATGTCCCATGCCGTAGATCATCTCCAGACGGGCGTGGGGAAGCAGGTATTTCAACTGCTCCGCTGCCACCGGACGGACCAGTGGGTCGGATTTGCCATGAATAATCAGCGTCGGCACCCGAATTCGTCGCGTCATCGACGACAAACTGCCCGTTGCCATGATGGCTCGTGTCTGTCGAAGAATGCCAGCCGGATGGTAGCTACGACGGAAATCCTGGGTAATCCTGGCACGTACATCGTCTTCCCGGGGCGGGAAACCAGGGCTTTGAATGGCCCTCCAGAAGTCCAGAGAGCGGGCCACCACAGCGGTCTCATCCTGGCCTTTGACACCGACCCCCGCCAGTTTCCAGATCAGCTTCGACTGGGGTAACGGTAACCGGGGGCTATTGGTTGACGTCATGATCAGGGTCAGGCTGCGTATCTTTTCCGGCCAATTCGCGGCCACAATCTGACTGATCATACCGCCCATCGACACGCCCACCAGATGCGCGCTGGCAAGCCCCATGGCGTCCATCAGGCCAGCCACATCGGCCGCCATCTCCCTCAACGAATAGGGGGCATCAATTGAAAGCCCCAACCGATGCCGGGCCATCACGGACACAGGATGACCGTTAAGGCGGTCCTTCAAATGGGTCGACAGGCCTATATCCCGGTTATCAAACCGGATTACCCGATAACCAGCCGTCGCGTAAGCGTCCAGCAGCGCCTCCGGCCACAACGTCATCTGGGCCGCCAGTCCCATCACAAAGATAACGGGCTCGCCCTCCGGGTTGCCACGGCTCTCTACACAAAAGCAAAGGCCATTTGCCTCAATACGCTGTTCCAGCGGTTCACTCGATATCGTGATCATTTTCTGCCATAACTGTTGATTATCTTTCAAGCTTAACGGATTTAACCGGGTTGCCAATCACTCTAAAGGGGTCATTTAGCCGAACGCCGGGTTAGAGGGTGACATAACCTTAGCGCAAAATAATGTATCAAAAGCCCCTAAAGACCTTGGTTTTTGGTTTACCGGGCACTATTTATGGCACTAGGTATGTAGAGTTGCTGAAAACAATGCTGACTAATGAGTAGTCAGTCTTTCCCGAAGAGGAGGAGCGAATATGAGTATACGTCTAGGTGATACCGCACCGGATTTCGAGCAGGATTCCAGTGAAGGCAAAATCCAGTTTCATCAGTGGCTCGGCGATAGCTGGGGTGTTCTGTTTTCTCACCCGGCCGACTTCACGCCGGTTTGCACCACGGAGCTGGGCCTGACGGCAAAGCTTAAAGATGAATTTGCCAAGCGCGATGTCAAAGCTATCGCCTTGAGTGTGGATGCCGTCGACTCCCATCATGAGTGGATCAAGGACATCAACGAAATCCAGGGTTGCACCGTTAACTTCCCGATCATAGCGGATCAGGATCGTTCAGTGTCCGAACTTTACGACATGATCCACCCGAACGCGGATAACAGCCTCACCGTGCGCTCACTGTTCGTCATTGATCCGAACAAAAAAGTACGCCTGATGATCACCTATCCGGCCAGTACCGGGCGGAACTTCAATGAAATTCTGCGGGTTATCGACTCCCTGCAACTGACCGAGCACCACAAGGTCGCTACGCCTGGGAACTGGGAACGCGGCGATGATGTGGTGATTGTGCCATCCCTGCAGGACGAGGATGAAATCAAGCAACGGTTCCCGAAAGGCTATAAGGCAGTCAGACCGTATCTGCGCATGACGCCCGACCCGAAAGTAAACTGGGGCGGCGAGTAAGTCATTCGGACCTCAGCCACAAAAAAACCGGCCAGTGAACATTGGCCGGTTTTTTATTGCCTGTGTTTTCAGAACGCTGGCCTGCCTGTTCAGAACGCCGGTACAACGGCGCCTTTGTAATTTTCCTCAATATAGCCCTTAACCGCGTCAGAGGTCAGGGCTTCAGCCAGCTTTTGCATCGCCTCCGAATCCTTGTTGTCTTCCCGGGAAACCAGAATGTTCACATACGGTGAATCCGAGCCTTCAATAATCAGGGCGTCTTCGTTCGGGTTCAGGCCCGCTTCCAGCGCGTAGTTGGTATTGATCATAGCCAGCTCGACCTGATCGAGGATTCGCGGCAGGGTAGCGGCCTCGAGTTCGTAGAAATCCAGATTCTTCGGGTTTTCAGCGATGTCCCGCGGAGTCGCGGTGATCTTGCTGCTGTCCTTCAGCTTGATAAGCCCGGCTTTTTGCAGCAACAACAAAGCACGACCGCCATTGGTCGGATCATTGGGAATTGCGACCGTGTCACCGTCTTTCAGATCATCCAGCGATTTGATCTTGCTGGAGTAGGCACCGAAGGGCTCAACATGCACACCCACCACACTGACCAGGCTGGTACCGCGACCGTCATTAAATTCCGTCAGGTACGGCTGGTGCTGGAAGAAGTTGGCATCCATACCGGACTGGCTGACCTGAACGTTTGGCTGAACATAATCGGTAAATACCTTGATCTCCAGGTCTACGCCCTGTTTTTTGAGGTCAGGCTTGATGAATTCCAGTATCTCAGCGTGGGGCACCGCGGTCGCGGCGATACTGAGTTTCTCGGCGGCCTGAACAGAAAACACCGCAAACAGCGCCACCGCAGCCAGAAATCTTGTCGCTTTCATAAAAATCCTCATTTTTAGTTCGAAATGTGCCGGTCAGCGCCGGCTGAAATAAAGCACCAGGCGGTCACCCGCCATCTGCAGTAACTGAACAAAAATCACCAGAAGCGCTACTGTAATCACCATCACGTCCGTCTGGAATCGTTGATAACCGAAGCGTATAGCCAGATCCCCCAGACCACCCCCGCCAACAACCCCTGACATGGCCGCGTAAGAGACCAGCGTGATCGCCGTTACGGTAATGCCCGCAATGATGCCCGGCAGCGCCTCTGGCAGGAGGGCGCCGGTGATGACCTGGCGAACTGTCGCGCCCATAGCCTGGGTCGCTTCGATGATGCCCCGGTCTACCTCACGTAAGGAAGTCTCTACCAGTCGGGCAAAAAACGGCGCGCCGCCTGCCACCAGGGGTGGTATCGCCCCGGCAACCCCCAAGGAGGTGCCGATAATCATCACCGTGACCGGAATCATCACAATCAACAGGATGATAAAAGGTACCGACCGCAGGATATTCACCACAAACGACAGCACCGCATAAGCCACGGGTTGTTCCAGCAGTTGACGCTTGCCGGTCAGGAACAGCAGCACACCCACCGGTAATCCGATTAGCACGCTGAACAATAACGAAAGCCCCACCATGATGAGGGTGTCCCAGCTTGCCCAGCCAATTTCTGTCCAGTCCACGTTAGTCAGTAACTGTTCCATCAGCGCACCACCTCCACGTGAACATCGGCGGCCTTCAGGGTTTGCATGGCGAGCTCCAGGTCTCCCCCGACCAATGAAAGTGTAAGCTGGCCGTAGGGCGTCTCTTTAATGTGGTCAATGCGCCCGGACAAAATGCTGAAATCGACGCCAGAATCCCGGGCGACCTGGCCAAGCAGCGGCTTATAGGTCGCATCGCCCCGAAAAGTCAGCCGCAGAATCCGTCCCTGGGCGCGGCCCAGGTCCTGCTGCGCCTCCTTCTGGTCAATGTGCTCACTCTCCATGACAAATTCACGAGTGGTGTGATGTTGCGGATGCAGGAAAACGTCCGTTACGCGGCCCATTTCCACTACCTGGCCCGCATCCATTACCGCTACCCGATCACAGACCCGGCGCACCACGTCCATCTCATGGGTAATCAGTACAATGGTCAGGCCCAGCTCGCGGTTAATGTCGCCCAGCAGACGCAAGACAGATTGGGTAGTTTGGGGGTCAAGCGCACTGGTGGCTTCGTCGCAAAGCAGAATCGTCGGGCGGCAAGCCAGAGCGCGGGCGATGCCAACCCGCTGCTTCTGACCCCCGGATAATTGCGAAGGGTACTTGCTGGCCTGATCTGACAGACCGACCCGCACCAACAGCTCTTCCACCCGCGTGTTGATGTCGCTACGCGAGTAAATACCCGCCAGCCGCATGGGGAACGCAATATTGTCCGCCACTGTTTTCGAGGACAGCAGGTTGAAATGCTGGAAGATCATTCCGACCTTGCGACGGAACGCCCGAAGCTCGCTGGCGTCATAGCCGGTCACGTCCTCGCTATCAATCAGGACTCGCCCACCGGTGGGCCGTTCCAACAGATTGATCAGACGGACCAGCGTCGACTTGCCCGCGCCGGAATGACCGACAATACCGAACACTTCACCGGTCTCGATGGTTATGCTGGTCGGGTGTAATGCGGGGATCGCCCGGCCGCCGACCTGAAAGGATTTCTGAACCTGATCAAATTCAATCACGAAGTAACCTTGCAACCTTGTGAGTGCAGCTAATAAGAACGCGCCAGTATAGCTTAATCGGTGGGTGAACCCGAGTGTGCGGTTTTGTAACCACTTACCGGAACTGCTAACGGTGGATTAGCAGATGCGCTAGGATTATTACAGTCAGGTAATTTTAACAATAAGAGGCTCAGAAATTCATTGGTCACGACCACAACAACACAGCCCCCACGAATGAACTCAACACAGGCCTGGGTCAATTATCTCAGCAAGGTCGAATTGCCAGTGCTGGCAAACACACTTCGCCGCATCAATGAATTGGCTGACAGCACCAGCAGTACTGTTCATCAATTGGCAGACGTTATTCTCAATGATGCTCAGCTCACCTCCCAGGTTCTGCGGCTTTCCAATACGGTGTTCTATAACCAGACTCGCACCCAGGTCGGCACTGTGAGCCGTGCCATCACGCTGATCGGTTTTGACGCCGTCAAATCCATGGCCATCTCGTCATTGATTGTGGATACCTTGCTTGCCCGCAGCGACCGCTCCCATTTGCTGCAATGTCTTGCCCGGGCACTTCATGCGGCCGTGCAGGCCCGGTGCCTTTTGCCGAAAAGGAATGAGCAGGCGTTGGAGGAAGTGTTTATCGGCGCGCTGTTAATGAACATCGGTGAGTTGGCCTTCTGGTCCTGCGATACCGAGCAGGCTGATGAGCTGGAACTCCTCCTCCAGGGCGGGGAGCCTGCCGTCGCGGCGCAGAAAAAAGTTCTGAAGACCACCTTTGTCGAGATTACCCGGGGGCTGGTGGACGCCTGGTCCCTTGGACCGTTCATCAAAGATGTGGTGTCTGCGGGCCAGCCCAATTCAAAAGCCTCCAGCCTGGTGCGGCACAGCGTCGAGATGGCCCGACTGTCAGAGAAAGGCTGGCGTGGCGCGGAAATGGACCGGGTCTTGGACGCTCTGGCCGGAGAAGTCGGTGAATCCACCGCCACGGTGCGGGACCAGGTTCGGATCAACGCAGGAGAAGCCTCCAAGATTGCCAACTCCCTTGGTATACCCCAGGTTGCTGCGCTGCTACCCGACGGCCGTGAAGCAACCAAACCGCAAACATCAGCGGCCCCACCCACCGATCCAGCCCTGGAACTTCAGATATTGCGGGAACTCAGCCACAGCCTGACCAACAAACCCGACATTAACGAGGTCTGCCAGCTTGTTATTAACGGTATTCAAAAAGCCGTCGGCATGAGGCGGGTCGCGTTGTTGATGGCAGACCGCAGCGGCAACAAACTGATCCCCCGCAAGGTAGCAGGCCCCGGCACCGATTCCTGGCGTGAAGCCTTCGTGGTGGCACGGGACGGCACCGGCGAACTGGGCGTTCTGCTACCGCAAAAAGTGTGCGGTATCTATCAGCCAGCCCGACAGGCCGGGACCCCGGGGTCCGATCCCTGGCTCTGCCAGGTGCCCGCGCTGACGGGCCCGCTACTGGCGAATGGACGACTGGTCGGCATGTTCTATGCGGACAACGCCGACATTAACGCAGTACCCGATGCCACTCAACTCATCTCCTTTAGTCACTTTGTTCAGCACGCACAATTGTGCATTACACTGCTATCCAGCCACTAAAAGCTTTCGGGCGCTAACGCCCGGGATTTCCCGGGCTTGCTCAGGCCAATTCACTGGGCTCAAGAAGCACCTGATTACAGGTCGTACAGCTTGGTTACGTGCAGGATAGGCCCTGTGGGCGCACCTGTAGTGGAGCCACCTTTTGGTTCCAGGCTGATTGCCAGAGTACGGCTCTTTTCCAGGGCGGCGCGAACGGAATCATTGAGCTCTATCTGCAGCACATCGTCCCCGACCGGAATCACCCCCAGGGACAGCGGCTGGCCTTCCTCGGGTACCACCCACAGCTCATAATCCCGGTCTGGTTGAGCAGCCTCGGCGGCGACCGGTCTGAGGCGCAAGCGATTGTCATCGCCTGCTTCACTCACCAGCCAAAGCGGATCTTTGACATCTTCCTGGACGATAGCACCCGACAGTAAAGGAAAGCGCTCAGGCTCCGGTTGCTGCACCAGCAATACCGCCATCAAGACCGCAGCGGCCGTCGCCAGCAAGCCCCAGCTCGGCCATAGCCAGCTGAACCCGGAGGATGGTCTTGAAGGTGCCTGTTCAGGCCATAAACGTCGCTCTATAGCCGTCCAAACACGTTCGGGGGGCGCTTCTGCCGGCACTACCTGGCCCAGCCCACTCAGTGTCTCCTCCCAGGACCAGACCTCCTGGCGTACCCGGTATGATTCCATCATCCAGCGTTCAAAACGCTTGCGCGCCGGGCCTGTCAATGAGCCTAGCACGTATTCCGCGGCCAGACTCTCAATGCGTTCTGGTGTTTTTTTCATTGTTCAAGGCACCTCTTCAAAGCTTGTAACCCGCGCCGGATCCAGCTTTTTACTGTGCCCACCGGCGTACTCATAGCAGTCGATAGCTCGTCATGGGTAAACCCGCGATAATAAGACAGCAAAATACTGTCCCGCTGTGACGGACTCAATTCATCCAGACACCCGGTCAGCGCCGCCGAACCGTCCATCTGCAGCGTCGCCTCTAACGGCCCCGCTCGCTCATCTTCAGCACTATTCAATGCGTCATCGCCGGCGGTCCGGCGTACCTTGCGAGCACGAATCAGATCCAGAGTCCGGTAGCGGGCAATAGTCATCATCCAGCTCATGGGAGAACCCCGATCACTGTGGTATTCGCTGGCGTGGTGCCAGATACGGATAAAGGCGTCCTGTAACGCTTCTTCTGCCAGTTCCTGTTGGCCAGCCAGGCGCTGGCAAAGGCCAAACATTCGGCCTGAAACCTGCTCGTATAGCCGCTGGAACGCCCGTCTGTCGTGACGCGCTACGGCACCCAGCAGAGTCATCAGTTCATCCTGTGTTGAGTCCTCAAGCATGAAGCAATCCTCGCTCGTTCTCGTTATTGGTATCTACTCGGTCATTGGGACATGCCATGAGTACGCCCGGCTCGACCCGAAAGATGCGCTGATCGTTTATTTCACGATTTTTTTGCTATCTGGTGCATCTTTTGCGATCTCGCAACCGCTCATTGATTGGGAGAACCCTTAATTCTCCCGGACCACCCTAACAATAGATGAGGAATACGGAATGAACACACTCGTAAAACGCTCCGGCCTCGCGATCGCGATTGCCGGAATTTGCCTTTCTGCCGGTGTCAGCCAGGCTTCCAGCCATCGGGAAGCGCCGTTTATCACAGAAGTTCCCAAAGTGGACGGCACCGATTTCTACATGTTTCGCAGCTATGAAGCGGGCCGCGAAGACTTCGTCACCCTGATCGCCAATTACCTGCCCCTGCAGGATGCCTACGGCGGACCCAACTATTTTGATCTGGATGAGGATGCCATTTACGAGATTCACATCGACAACAATGGCGATGCCACTGAAGACCTGACCTTCCAGTTCAAATTCAGCGACATGCTCAATGACATTCAGTTGGCTGTCGGCCCGGACGGAAATCAGAAAATGGTTTCGGTTCCGCTCAAGAACATTGGCGATGCTTCTGATCCGGCCAATGTCCAGTTCAGCCAAGATTACACCGTAACAGTGATCAATGGCGATCGTCGGTCCGGCACCCGGCAGGTAGCCACCAACGTGACTAACGGTACCGAGACGTTCAGCAAGCCTCTGGACAACATCGGCGGCAAATCCTTCGGCGACTACGCTGCTTACGCCGATGGGTTCGTCAACGAAATTGCCATTCCGGGATGCAGTGCCAACGGCCGAGTCTTTGTGGGCCAGCGCAAAGAAGCCTTTGCCGTAAACCTCGGTGAAATCTTCGATCTGGTCAATACCAACCCCTTGGGCGCCCGTGATGCGGAAGGCCCTGGCGATCTGGCTGACAAGAACGTCACATCATTTGCTCTCGAAGTTCCGACCGCCTGCCTGACCGGCTCAGCCAATACCGCGATGGATGGCACCGGCAGTCCGGTCATAGGCGCCTGGACCACCGCCAGTGTCCGCCAGGCACGGGTGATCAACCCGGCGCCAATGGCCAATGACAAGGGTGCAACCGTCGAAGGCGGTGCTTATGCGCAGGTTTCCCGTCTCGGCATGCCGCTGGTTAACGAAGTGGTTATTGGCCTGAAGGACAAAGATGCCTTCAACGCCAGTGAGCCTTCCGGTGATGGTCAGTTTATCGACTATGTCACCCATCCGACGCTGCCAGAGTTGCTGGAAATCCTGTTCGGTGGTGCCGGTGCCGTAGCACCTGACAACTTCCCGCGTAACGATCTTGTCACCGCCTTCCTGACCGGCGTGCCGGACGTCAACATGCCTGCCGGTGTGACTGCCTCGGAAATGCTACGTCTTAATCCCGCGATTCCGGCAACCGCCGCCGCAAGCCAGAACGATCTGGGTGTGCTGGGTGGCGACAATGCCGGTTTCCCGAATGGCCGTCGTCCGGTCGATGACGTGGTGGATTCTGCCCTGCGGGTTGTCATGGGTGCTCTGACCACTGACGCACCGAACAAAGACGCTCCGTTTACCGACGGCGTTCAACTTGATCCCGCCGAGTTGCAAACCGTGTTCCCGTACCTGGCAACACCCATTGCCGGCTCACCCAACTCGTAAGGAGTGACTGATGAAACTCACTATGAAGTTATTCGGGGTGGCCCTGCTCGGGCTGTCTCTGGCCGGGTGTTTCAACGGTAACGGCAGTAGCCGGAACGACGGGCCCGATGTGGCCCAGAGTCAGGACTTCACGCAGTTTGTGAAGGACGAGATCAACAATACCAACGATACCCGCGAAGCGGTCAATATCAATGATCTGGAGTTCAGCTTCAATGATCAGACTAATGAACAGGCCTTTGACGAGCTGTTCTGATGCGCGTGAGTGTGCCCGTCAGTTTTCAACCGGTCTCCGGCTGACGGTTATTTTCCCTGCCCTTCGGGGCGGGGTTTTTTCGGGGCTACTGGCATTGACCTGGTCGGCCCCGGCACTCAGCGCACCAGCTCCTATAGTCGATGATTTCTCCGATGATCAGGTTCTGCTTACCTTGCCGAACCTGTCAGTCACTCAACCCACCGACATTCGCAGCGCTGAAGAGCTTGCGGATAAGGTTAAGACACATCTACAGCAGGCCCGAAGCGAAGGCGATCCCCGTTTTCTGGGTTACGCCCAACGCCTGCTGCAAGACTGGCCAGCGGGCCGTATGACGGACCGGCTACTCGTGCTCAGGGCGACCCTGTGGCAAAGCCTGCACCGATTTGCCGATGCCCGTGCCGATCTGGATCAAGTACTGACCGGGGATGCCGGTGACCAGAATCGTGTTCAGGCGTTGCTGACCCTGGCCAACCTGGAGATTGTCCAGGGCCGGTACGCCGAAGCTGCGACAGCCTGCACACAACTGGAAAAGCGCTATCCCGGCCTTATTGCCGCCAGTTGCAAGGCTCAGGTGTCGGCCCGCACCGGGCAGGCAGAGGCCGCCTATGCCGACCTGAACGCACTGACGCAACAAGCCCAACGTCAGGGCGATACCACCGCGCTTATCTGGGCCGAAGGCACTCTGGCTGATATTGCTGCTCAGCTCGGCCAAGCCGAAGCGGAACAGCACTGGCGTAATGTACTGGCCTTGGCCCCGGATGATCTATACAGCCGCACGCAACTGGCAGACTGGCTGATTCAGGCCGAACGCTATGAGCAGGTGGTCGAGCTGACAGACGGCTATAACGACGTCGACTCACTCGCCGTGCTCAGAGCCATTGCGCTGCAAGCGACCGGATCGGGGCAGGCAAAAAGCCTGATAGCGACGCTGGACGAGCGCTTCACTGAAGCCCGCTGGCGCGGCAACCTACTGCATCAGCGCGACTACGCCCGCTTTCTGCTTGATATTCAGCAGCAACCGGATGAGGCCCTGAGCTACGCCCTGGACAACTGGCAAGACCAGCGCGAGCCGATGGATACAAGGCTGCTATTGCGGGCCGCCAGCGCCACGGGCGACTCGGCTGCTACAGACACCACCAGCGAATGGCTGGCCGCGATGAATCAGCACGATGCACGTTATCCTGAGGTACAGCCATGAAATATTCCATGCAATGGTGCCTGCTACTGACCATGGCTTTGGGCAGTGCCACCGTGGCCGCCCACAAGGCCAGCGACAGTTTTCTCTACCTGGACCAGAGTAACCCCGACACCACCACTCTGCGTGTCGATCTGGCGCTGCGAGACCTGGCATTGGTGTTACCTCTGGATGCCAATAACGACCAACAAATCACCGGTGCTGAAGTCCGGGCCGCCCGATCTGATATTACCGGCCTCGTGGCCGAGGGTGTCACCGTCCTCAGCAATCAGGGCCACTGTGCGCTCGCGGGTCAGCAATGGGGGCTTTCACGTCACAGTGATGGCGCCTATGCTGCCGCCAGTTACAACGTTCAGTGCCCAAACGGTGCCAGCCCGACCGGCATCAATTATGAGCTTTTGTTCGAGGTTGACCCATTGCACCGGGGGCTGGTCCAGTGGACAACTGCCGAGGGCGAATCACTCGCCGTACTCGGGCCGGACAGTAATCGCCTTGATCTGAACGCCGGTCAGCCGTCCGTGTTAAGCACCTTCGCTACCTTCCTCTACGAAGGCGTGATTCATTTGCTGATCGGGCTTGATCACATTCTGTTCTTGTTGGTGCTGATATTACCTGCGACCTATGTTCGCCAGAAACAGCGGAGTCAACCCGCCTCTGGCCGTGCTGCGGTGTCGTTTTCAACCCGGTTACTGGAACTGGCAGGCATTGTAACGGCGTTTACGGTGGCACACTCGATCACCCTCGCACTGGCCGCACTGGATGTTGTCACATTGCCGATTGCGTGGGTTGAGATGGTAATTGCACTGTCTATCGTCGTGGCGGCACTGAATGTGTTCTGGCCGATACTGGGTAATAAGACCTGGAAGCTGGCTTTCGGATTCGGACTAATCCATGGGTTTGGTTTTGCCAGCGTGCTGGGAGATCTGACCAGCGGTGTATCACAAACCGTCACCGCCCTGGCAGGATTCAACATTGGTGTGGAACTGGGGCAGCTTGGGCTACTGGTGATCTTCTTCCCGCTGCTGTTCTGGCTTGGCCGCCACCGGCTATACGCCCGCGCAGCCGTGCCCGCGATGATTGTAGCGGTCTCCTGCATCAGTCTTTTCTGGGTAGTCGAACGCGCCGGGGCGATGTAAATGACTTGGTAGGAGGGATTTTAACCGCGAACACGGCGGAGGCCGAGGTATTTTCGCGACTGAAGTCGCTCTTTCATCGCTACTACATTGCTCCTGCATAGTTGGTTCGGGGGTGAGAGGTCACCCCCATCCCGTTTTCAGTGCAGTGCTCGCAGTTGTCTTGGGTAGAGCGCCGCGCTTACTTCGGGCTCTTCCAGCATATCCGCCAACTCGCGGTCTATTTCGGTTTCCTGGCCTTCGTTGGGCAGCGGGTCGAACAGGGTGTTCAGCCAGGCGGCTATTGAAGGGGTTTCCTCCCGGTTATAGTCCGTTGACAACGCGCGTATCCGCTTGAAGCCGATAATACGCTGGTGCCGCGGGTCCCGGATTTGCTCAAAGCCACGCCAGTAAATGCGATCACGGGTGTGGAGTTGGACAAACAAGGTGTCTATGGGATCAGAAGGTTTTTCCGAAGTACCGTCCTCCTTTTTTTCCCGGACCGTGGTCCAGGCGGGGTAAAGTACCGCAACGGCGTCCGCTTCCACATGCTCACGGGCAGCACGCAGAATCAACGCCCAACGGGCCTTGTCAGCATCGGTTTCCAGAGAGTTGATGGGTAGGTCGTAGCTTTGATCATTGGAGAGAACGATTGCCATCATCGGGGCATCAAGCTCACCCATGGCCTCAGCCTGTGCTACAGAGATCAATTCGTCGATTGCCATCGGTTGGTTCATAATTCAAACGCCTCCTCGATGCCACATCATGGACGGTCAGAAAGTGATGACCACTTCCTACAGTAACAGCATAGCCTGTTCTCGCTGTAAAGATAAACGTGCAGTTTGTGTCATCGGATCACAAACCGTATCCGTAGTGCCGTTCGGTTCGCTCGTAGTGGGCGAACCAGGGGTTGGCTTCCTCCAGTTGCGCTGCCAGCTGCAGCAGCGTGGCCTCATCCCCATGGGGGGCGCCAAACTGCACACCCACCGGAAGACCTTCGCCGGTCCAGTACAGAGGCACTGACATGGCGGGCGTACCCGTCAGGTTAGCCAACTGGGTAAACGGCGTGCGCGCCAGGTTTTCCATCGCCAGTTCATCCACTTGCCCGCTTTTATGTACCAGACGCCCCGCCTTGAGCAACAGCATCAATCTGGAAGCCAGACGCAAGTGTGCAGGGGTTTCCAGTTCACCGATTCGTGCTGGCATCCGACCTGTGGTGGGGCAAAGGTACAGGTCATAGGACTCGAAAAAAAGGCCCAGGGCCCGGCTGAACTCGTTCCAGCGCTGAGTCAGTCGCACATACTCCGGCAGCGGTAGCGTTTTGCCCAGCATGCCAAGCAAGCGAGTCTCAAGCTCAAAATCGGCGTCCCTGGCCCCGAAGTCAGTACGGGCCTTTGCCATCAACGCAGACACTTCGCCGAAATAGAGCCCCAGGTAACATTTTGCCAGCGCCCTACCGTCAAACTCCGGTTTGGCGATTTCGACCTGGTGGCCCAGGCTTTCCAGTAAGTGAGCTGTCGACTCAACCCCTTCGATACACGCCTGGTCAACCTCGGTGTCATAGGGTGAGGCCGTGAACAGGCCTACCTTTAGTGGCCGGGGCATTTCCTGCATCAGGTCGGTATAACGTCCGACGGGGGGCGGGATACTGAACGGATCACCCGAAGCCGGGCCCGCCAGCACGTCGAGCATAGCGGCGCTGTCGCGAACTGTCCGGGTCACAACATGATCTGATGAGGCCCCCAGCCAGTGCTCGCTCTCATGGGGCCCGGCCGAAATCCGGCCCCGAGATGGCTTCAGACCGAACAGGCCGCAGTAGGCTGCCGGGATGCGAATCGAGCCACCGCCATCATTTGCCCCCGCCATCGGCACAATGCCCGCAGCCACAGCCGCTCCGGAACCGCCACTGGACCCGCCTGGCGTGAGATCGGTATTCCAGGGGTTCCGGGTTGGCCCCCAAAGGGCCGATTCAGTAACCGCCTTCAGGCCGAATTCTGGTGTAGCGGTGCGGCCGAGAAACACCAGGCCGCCTTTTCTGCTGCGCCGGACATATTCGGAATCCTGGCCCGGCACGTTGTCACGTAGCGCGCGACTGCCAGAAGTGCAGGCAAAGCCGGCCTGTTCCTGGCACAGGTCTTTCAATAGAAAAGGCACGCCGCCGAGAGGAGCGTCCGCCGGGACTGACTGTTTGAATGCTTCGGAGAACTGAGGCTGACAAATCGTATTCAAACCGGGATTAGCAACCGCGGCACGCTCAATGGCGGCTTCACAAACCTCTTGCGCGGTGACTTCCTTACGACGGATCAGATCGGCCAGGGCTACGGCATCAAAGCGCAGGTATTCCGATTCCTTCATGATGGTTTCCAGCTTCAAAGGAGACTGTCAGCATACCGTAACTCATCGACGGGTGAACCTCTGAGCAAAGATCACACGACGACTACAATAACGCTTCAATCTGCTCCGTCATCTTGGCATCACCGGGTCTGACATGGCTGGGGAAATACCAAACCTGGCCACTGGTCGGATCGATCAGGTATTTGTTGAAGTTCCATTGGGGCTCGCTACCACTGAGTTCTGCAAGCTTGCGAAATAAGGGGTGGGCAGACTCTCCGCGCACGCTCTGTGGCGAGGTCATTTTGAAGGTGACGCCGTAATCAACGAAACACACTTCGGCGGTTTTTTCCTCGGTGCGGGCTTCCTGGCGAAAATCGTTAGAGGGTACGCCGACCACCGCCAGACCTTGCCCGGAATAGGTCTTGTGGAGCGACTCCAGCCCCCGGAACTGGCCTGAAAAACCGCAAAAGCTGGCGGTATTGACCACCAGTATCGGCGTATCACCGTAGGCTTCACAGATATTGAAGGTAGTGCTCGACCGCAGCTCATGGAAGTCATGGTCGAGCCAGTCAGGGCAGGCCGCTTGCGCGATACCTGAGGTAGCCAAACTAAATAGCGCCAGCAAGCCACCGAGAAAAAGCCGATTAGCACTCATAGACGTCTCTCCTGCTAACCTATACGCTTTCCAGATTAGACTGGATTTACCCTCAGGAACAGCCCTATATGAAGACACTGGTCATTGCAGGCCTGATAGCTCTGCTCATGAGTACTGCGGCGCCGGGCTACGCAGTAGAGGCTGGCCGCGAAGACTGGAAATCCATCGTCCGGGATTCACCTTACTGGGTCAGTCAGGGTGTCTACGACAACATTACGACCATCCGGCGCTGGGTGCTGACGGAGTCCGGCTATTGCTCGGACCAGGACCGCCATATCTTTTATGACATTCGTGGCCGTTTTATCAGTTACCTGGATGATGGAGACACCCGTGAAGCCACCCAGGCAGGGTTGAACCGAACCCGTCAGTCGCTGGCGAAACGGGGGCAGGTAGACGTCTGGGCAAAAGGTGAGCAAGGCCAGACCGGCTATCCGTTTGCGCTCGCCTGCCGACAGCCTCACGTTGATCTGAACAACGCGGTTGCGCGCTATCTGGGCACCATTCCGTCGGCACTGATCTGGGGCACCTGGGATGATCTCGTGGTGGGCAATGCGGACGAACCGAAATCCCTCCATGACAGTTTTGCACAGGTCTATAACAAACGGCTGGAACAAGAGCGCCTTAACCTGCCCCCGGAGTTACACCGCTATCTCGCAGGCCAGTTATTGATTGAAAGCGGCGGACAGCAGCGTGCTCATTCGACGGCGGGCGCCAAAGGTATCCTGCAGCTGTCGCCCGCCGCTCTGAGCGATTGCGGCATCGCTCCCCGGTCTCACTGGCACCGCCTGGCCCAGATTGACTGCGCTCTGAAACTGATGAGCCAGAATGCCCGCAACCTCCGCCCGGCTTTTGAAGAACGTTTTGGCCATCTGCCGGAGAAGAAACGCGACCGGCTATTTACGCTATTGCTGATTCAGGCCTATCACGGCGGCGTTGGGCGGGTGAATACCTTGCTTACCGACGACGAGCTCGCACGGCCAGCAGAGTATTTTGCCGAGAATCAGGCCCGCTATACCTCGGGGGACATTGCCTTTGGCATGATTTTCCATAATCTTGGTCGCAACCGACTTGGCCTTGCATCGTTGTACTACGTGGCCGATGTCCAGCTTGCTACTGAGGCACTGTGCAATTCCTCACAGCTCCGTGCGTCCGATTTCTGCCAGTAGCACGCATGCCAGTGGTACTCATACCAGTAGTACTATTACCAGCAGTACTTTTAAAAGTACCCAACACCCTGTGAGGATGGAATCGTTGTGGAGCTTGCCATTCTATTGCCCGAAATGCTGCCAGCCAGTGTGGTGCTGTTCTTACTGGCCTGCTCCGTCCTTACCTCCATGATAACGGCAAGCCTCGGAGCCGGTGGCGGTCTGCTGCTGCTGGTGCTGATGGCGTTCTGGGTGCCGCCCGTTGCTGTCATCCCGGTGCATGGACTGATCCAGATGGGCTCCAACGGCGGTCGTGTAGCCATGACCTGGCGTCACATCAACTGGCGTGTGATCACCGCGTTTGCACCCGGTGTCCTGGTAGGCGCGGCGTTGGGGGCCTGGTTACTGGTTGATCTGCCTGCCTATCTCTGGCAACTGACGATCGGGGTATTTGTACTCTACCTTTGCTGGGGACCGGCCTTGCCCAAACGAGCCTTTGGCCGGGTCGGTATTTTCTGCGCCTCTGCCCTGACCAGTTTTGTCAGCCTGTTTGTGGGAGCAAGCGGGCCTCTGGTGGCCGCCTTTATCAAGCAGATTCATACCGACCGGCACGCCACAGTCGCTACGTTTGCCGCGGCAATGGCCCTCCAGCATGCGCCCAAAGCACTGATTTTCGGAGTCGCCGGTTTTGTCTTCAGGGAGTGGATCGGATTTGTTGCCGCCATGATCGCCTGTGGTTTCCTCGGCACCTGGGTGGGCCTGAGATTGCTGACAACGCTCAGCAACCGGCGTTTCCATCAGGTATTCAATGTGCTGCTGACCCTGCTCGCAGTGCGTTTGCTTTGGCAGGCCGCGTTGGCCTCAGGTTGGTGGCCTACCTGAACGGCCGTTGCGACGGCGCTGGCGAAAAGCTTCAAACGCGCCGTTCAGAGCCAGGGCCGCGAGAATAATACCCCCGCCTACGAAACTCAGCGGTGGCGGCACCTCCGCCAGAAACACCCAGACCAGAAACGTGCCGATGACCGTTTCCAGTAGCAGCAACAGGCTCACTTCGGCAGCGGGCAGGTAACGAGGCCCGGTCTGGATGAGAATGGTGGCGGAAGGCAAAAACCCCAGACACAATAGCGCGATAAAACCCATGTCCGGCCATCCCGGCCACTGCGCACCTCCCAATGCGGCTGCGACCACTGTCGTTAGCAAAGCCCCCAGTACCAGCATCACGCTCATATCCACGGTAGAGCGGGATCTGGCCACCGCCAGGTTAGAAGCCAGCCCAAAGGCCGCTAAACCGGCCATTATCAGGCCCAGAGGTTCGCCTTTGCCCATTTCTCCCAGCGCCATCAGGGTAGCGCCTCCCACACAAACACCAATCAACAGCCAGGTGCGAAGTGGCAAACGTTCCCGCCAGAAGGCCCATGCCAGCAATGCCGCAATCACGGGGGCGGTGTTAAGAATAACCAGCACGTTGCCCGCTGCGGTGTACTTGATACCGGTCACAAACCCAACGGTGCTGAGGAAGAACGCAAACGCACAATACAATCCGGCCCAGCCGCCTTTCACCATCGCCACTGGCAGTTTGCGGCCGTAACGCAGGGTGTTGATCACGGTGAAACCGAAAGCCAGAAAAAGGCCACGCCAGAACAGGAACACCAGCGGTGACACTTCAGTGATCTTGACCAGCAGCGAATCCGGAGACAGCAGCAAGACGCCCAGCCCTGCTATAAGAAAGCCCTTCAGGCGCAGCGAACGCCGACGGCTTTCGGCATCACCTGAAACCTTGTTCATGTTGGTCTACCCACACCGGAATCCCTGCTATCCTGAGCCTCTTTCATTCAATGTCCTTAATACTTTCGGGAGAACCTGCCTCATGGCCAGCGACAACTTGCACGCACCACGCGAACGACTGTCAAAAGAAACCCTGAACCTCCATCACTGTATCGTCTCCATCATGGAGGAGCTGGAAGCGGTGGACTGGTACCGTCAGCGTGCTGACGACTGCGATGATGAAGCGCTGAAGAAAATTCTGCTGCACAACATGCGTGAAGAAATGGAGCACGCGGCCATGTGCCTGGAGTGGATGCGCCGCAACAGTAAGGAATTCGACGGCCACTTGCGGGAGTTCCTGTTTACCGAAGATGAGATTGCCGATCACTAGCCGATCGCGAAACTACAGTGTGTCCACGAGTGGCGCTGGTACGGTAACCACCGCATTCCGGCCCCGGGCCTTGGCCGCATAACACCCCTCATCAGCCCGTGCTACCGTTTCGCGCGGGCCGGAGTCATCGGCTGATAACTCTGTCAAACCGATGCTTGCGGTGACGCCGTATGATACACCGTCTTTTTCGATCCGCAGGCTCTCCACTGATACCCTGATATGCTCAGCCAACTCTTCCGCCCGGGCGAGGCCGCAGGCTGGCAGAATAATCCCGAATTCGTCTCCCCCGAGCCGGGCCGCAAAATCCGATTGCCGGACGGCGTCGGTAAGGCAGCCCGCCAGCCGTCGCAAAAGCTCATCCCCAAGCAAATGGCCGCCCCGATCGTTCACCGGTTTGAAGTGGTCCAGGTCAATCAGCATCAGTACGCTCGGCCGCGCCAGGTTTTTTGCCTCCATTAGCCACTTGGTGAGGGTACCATTGAAACCACGACGGTTGAGCAGGCCCGTCAGAGTATCGTGAGTTGCTTCCCAGGACAGCTTCTCTTCGTGCCGTCGGCGCTCGCGGTCGTCCCGCAATACAAATACCAGACGCTCGTTGAGTGTGTCACGCCCCAATCGCAACATTGTCAGCTCTACATCCAACACCTGATTACGGGTATTGCGCATCACGGCATCAAGACTTTCGATTTCTTCTTTGGCCAAAAATTCATTGATAGTCCAACTCTTACCCTCGACTTCAACGCTGAACAAATCAAACAGGGATTGCCCGACGCAATCACCCACCACGCCGAGAAAGCTGCAGGCCGCCCAGTTGGCATAACGAATCTGACCCTGGTTATCCGTCAGCAGAACGCCCTCCTGTAAAACTCCGAGGATACCCTCGGCACGGCTCTGCTCCGTTTTAAGCTGCTCTTCGATTTCTCGCTCATGGGTTATGTCGTGGACAATCGAAATGGTGCCGAGAGCCTTATTCGCTGTCTGTATCGACGAAGTCATGGTATCCACCCAGATCAGCCGGCCGGATAGCTTATCTGAAATGCGGAACTGACCCCGATAGGTGCGCCCCTGATGGAGAGCCTCCCGCCAGGCCACTGTGACGCTGGTGCGGTCACCCTCATACACTCCCGTCATCAGGTGCTGGCGCTGCAATTGGGCCAGACACTGGCCGATAATAGCCTCAAAGGCCGGGTTAACAAACTCAATGCGACCAAGCACATCGGTCTGTACGATGCCCACCGGTGCGCTTTGGGAGAGTGACCGGAAAAAAGCTTCACGCTCGACCAAGGACGCCATCGCGTGTCCCCGCTCCTCCATGACCTGATTGAAGGTTTCCGCAACCTCGCGAATTTCCCGACCCCCGGTGACATCGACGGGCATGGTACGCAAACCCTGATGACGTTCGTTGATTTGTTTGTCCAGCTTCCCCAACGGCCCGAGCAGTTTGCGGAACCGCCACCACGCCAGCGGCGCCAACATAAGGATGGCCGCGAGGGAGACCCAGAGCAGGAGCCTGGTAAGTCGGTTAATTGAAGCAAGCGCTTCCTCCAGTGGCCACACCGCAATCACGAACCAGGGTGCCTGATTCATCTGCTGGACCGAGACCAGCGTCTCTCGCCCCAGGCTGTTTACCGTAAATCGCGTACCCTCATAGCCATTCACCGCCTCTTGCAGTGCTTCATTGGCTGGCGGCAGCGGCTGCATCACCTCATCAGCGCGGGGGTGAGCGAGAGTGATTCCAGAGCGCGTGGCAATACCGAGATAACCCGACTCCCCTAAACGATTAGTGAGCACCCGACCCAAAAAATTGTCACTCTCAAGAGCGATCGAGCCACCGATAATGCCGATAAACCGGCCTTTATGATCAAAAACCGGGGCTGTCATCATGACCGTAGGCTCAGCGTTGGGGAAGGAGATAAAAGGTTCCGATACCATCGGCGTCAACTGTAGGCTGGTTTGCCTGAAATAACTCCTTTGACCGGCGTCAAAGCCAATTTCCATCGCATCAAGGGGGTAATGGCTCAACACCACTCCCTGGTGGTCGAACAAATAGACGTCGTTAAACAGGTGATGCAGCGCAACCTGCCGCTCGACCAGCAACTGCGCGCGCAACTCGAAGGTAAGCTGCTCCATCGTTAGCGATTCAGCCACATTGGACAGGACTAAAAATCGATCCGCTAATTTCTGGTCAACATCAAGGGCGACCATACTCGCAACCGTCTTCACCTGCGCGCGCGCCTGAACTTCCAGTTCCTGTCTGCTGACCTGCACACTGACTATCGTCACGATAACGGCGGTCAGAACAGTCACGCCAACAACGAGCAGCACGGCCCTATTGACGAGACTGTCGAACCATTGTGTCAGGGTGTTTCGCAAAATGTCTCCGGATATTCGATGTCAAACCTGGCCACAGCACCCAAGGGGCGATTACGGCCGCAAGTGTACCAGAGAGTCCTCAAAATTCCGGTTACGGCTGGAAACCTTTAACGATAATCGTTATCATTTGTTTCGTTATTCAGTTTACGAGGCTCACACATGTCGGACTCTACTCTCACCGCAGCATCGGGCGCCGCACTGACACCCTTACAGCAATTGATCGAAATGGGTGGCCCAGTCATGTTGGTACTGATCGGGCTCGCCGTTACAGGCCTGGTTACCTTTTTTTATTTGATGGTATCCGGAGCCGTGTTCGCCCCCCGCATGACCCGTCGGCTACGCTCGGCGCTTGAGCAATGGCAGCAGCAACCGGCGCGGCAGACACCGGAGCAGATCGAAGCATCGTCGGGCTGGTTCGCCCGGGCAAACCCTCTCGCGCCTCTTATGGCCTATGCGATGAGCGCACGCCTGGACCGTCTTGACCCTGCAGCACTTCGCGAAGAGTTGGCTCGCCGGTCCCAGAAAGCGTTACAGCCTTTTGAGGCACCGCTGAAGATCATTGAAGTCATCGCCGCTCTGGCGCCACTACTGGGTCTGCTAGGCACTGTTATGGGCATGATGGCAGCCTTCAGCGCGATGGCAGCCTCAACCGGACAGGCAGGGGCCGCCGAGCTCAGCGGTGGTATTTATGAAGCCCTGACCACCACCGCTGCTGGCCTGGTGATCGCGATTCCGTTTGCCGCCCTGGCCGCCTGGATCGAGTTCCGACTGCGCCGACTGAATACCACTCTCAACGATATTCTGGTGCGCATAATCTCGACCCGTTTGCCTGCTCCCGAAGCCGCGGCACACCAGGTAGCCGCAACCTATCAGGCCAGCGAAGAACCCGCCGTCCATAAACACCGAGTAGCCCATGCAGCTGGTTAGTCCGCGACCCTCGCGGCCGATGCCTATTCGCATCACGCCGCTGATTGATGTGGTGTTTATCCTGCTGGTGTTTTTTATGCTGACGACCCGGCTGTTGCCCACCGAACACCTGGAACTTGAGAACAGCACCGCTTCCCGGGGGACGACCCAGGGTGAGCCACATCCACTGGTGATATTGGAAAGCTCCGGTGAACTGAGCTGGAACGATCAGCGCTGGCAGCTCCAGGAGCTGGTATCCGCCCTGCAGGCAGCCAGTATCCGAGAGCTGAATCTGAAAGCCGATGGCGATGCCTCCCTGGCCGGTTTTACCACCAGTCTCAGCGAGCTGAACGGAGCGGGCTTCAAAGTACGCTGGCAGCGAACTTCAGCGGAAACCGGAGGCGATTAAGCGATGGAGTTACTGGTACCGCCGCCACCGGGAAGCGGCAAGAGCCTGATGGAGCGGGTTGAAGACAGCCTGTTGCCCCTGATCAACCTCGTCTTCCTGCTATTGATGTTCTTTATGGTGGCCGGACAGATGGCGGCGACACCGTTACCGGAATTGCCCAACGTGTCCGAACCACGCAGTCCGCAGTCCCCGGAAGCAGATTTGCTGGTAAAAAGCGGCACCGACTGGTCCGTCGAAGGCCAGAGCGTAAATGCAGACACGTTACTAAGTACGCTGTCAGAGCCCGAGGCCAACCGGGAGCTGCGCATTGCCGCAGACCGGACGGTCACCATGAGTGACCTTGAACGACTGTTTCGTCTGCTGGAAGACGGCGGCTATGAGAACGTCATACTGTTGACGGAGCCCCGCCAGTGAGCACAGGCGCACGTATCAGTATTCTGTTGGTATCGTTATTGCTGACGGCACTTACTCTGCTGCTGGCCGCTCCCGCCACTCCCGAGCTCAATCAGCCGGAGGGTCAAAGCGCCGTCAATACGGCGCAATCCATTCGGATCTCACTGGCAGACAATCCGAAACCGGCCGCCCCCAAGCTCCAGCCGGTTGAAACACCCCCGAAACCGGAACAACCAAAACCAACACCCAAGCCAGAGCCAGAGCCAGAGCCAGAGCCAGAGCCAGAGCCAGAGCCA
>NZ_JBBEBW010000018.1:0-107175 GCF_040882185.1 Marinobacter sp.
TTCTGGCGAATTCTGGTCAGGCGGATAAGATGGGGTTCGTGGACCGCTTACGAAAAATGTACTCGTTCGGGCCCGGTTTCTTGGTGCCGAGGGTGTGGCGGTTTATGTGGTTTTGCTGAAAGGCTCATTCGCAGAACGTTTCGCAGGACTGGAAAATGTGGCGACTATTGAGGTTCCTTCTCGCGGGGGGGATTTGAACATCTTTGTCATTGCAAACTACGTCAAGATACTCAAAGAGATACATCCTGACGTTGTTTTCGCTGCCTTGAAAAAAGACTGGTGGCTTGTTTCCTTTGCCTCGACGTTAGCGCGGGTTAGCCGGGTTGTCCTTTATCTTGGAATTGCGAGGAGGATGAAAAGCCCTATCAAGAATTTTATCGTTTTCAGGTTGATGAAAGCGGTTTTGATGGTAAACAGTGATTCATTAAAAGGTGACATGTTGAAATACCCGAAGTTGTTCGGACATCACAATGTGATCAGGGTCTACAACGGATTTGAGCGGCCCTCAGTTGAGGGTGAGTCACTGGATTTAAGGACTCGATTTGATCTCCCGCCGGAAACAGTACTGGTAGGGTGTGCCGGCCGCTTTAGCCCCCAGAAAGGTTTCGATTTATTACCCGATATCCTCTCTGCTCTTCCCAATCATGTGCACGTTGTCCACGCGGGTGATGGCGAGTACGAAGACACGATTAAGGCTGCTATTAACGCTCGGTCAGAATCGAAACGAATTCATTTTGTGGGTTACCAGAGCAACATGCAGGCTTTCTTCAGAAGCATCGATCTGTTTTTATTGTGTTCACGGAACGAAGGTATGGCGAATGTGCTCAATGAGGCAATGAGCTTTGGTATACCGGTGGTTTCGACTCGCGTCCCAGGCAGTGAAGAGCTTCTGGCCCATGGAAAATACGGCGTTCTGACTGACGTTAACGATGTGCAGGCTATGGCGGAAGGCATTAGATCTATCGTTATAGGGGAGAGAGTCTTTCAGTCGGCTGACCTCAGGCAGTGGATCGATCAGGAATTTGGTTTTCAAAAAATGATCCTGGAAACAAACAGACTTTTTTTCGAAACTGAATTGAAGTGATTGTCGTGCCAATAAGTATTGTCCTAATTTTCCGGCCGCGTGCTGGCCCTGGTATGAAGGATTTATTTTGCCGATAAAGTATAAGCTGAGATCGTTTTGGATTGATGCGCGCAATAGATTTCGATATGGCGCCCATGCCCCTCGATACGCTGAGCGAATTTGGATTCACCCTGAACAGTGTAAGCACTATATCGAAGCCGCGGATTTAGTAGCCCATTTCGGAGCCAGTGTCCGGCAGATGTCTGGCCGAGTTGTATCGACCTGGCCAGCCGCGCTTGAGCAACCTTTTGATAACCATTCCAAACTCTCCTACTGTTGGCCGCACTGGCTTGAGGGACAAAGTTGGACTGAGTCAGGTGCGATAGACTTCATGATGGGGAAAATCGCTATATCGCCTACTGGGGTCACTGATAAATGCCGCACTCTTCAAGATGTCGAGAAGCGATTTGACACCCTGGATGCGATGTGGTCAGAAATCAGTGCGCGGGGTAGTTTCCCCTCCCGACTGGAGTTTATTCCTGACAATTTCCGCGAAGTGGGTGGGATTCTAATGCATCTTGGGCCCGGCGGAGAGCCTGTATTTTCGGGCGCAGGTTGCCATCGTTTTGCCATGGCGATGATGCTTGATACTCCTTTCCCCGCGCAGTTGGGTATTATCCACATCTCGGCATTGGAGCATTTGCCCGCGTTGCGCAGGCCAAATCAGTAGTTTTTGTTGCGTTTCCAATCCAGCTTCCCAGCGGCGAACTCGTGGATAGGCGTATTAGCCTTTTTGCGCATTCTTTTCAGGTTGACTGAGAAAGGCCGACACTACGACATGGCTACCGAACGGCGCTAGCCATTCTGGTTTCACAGTGACAGGTAGGCGAGCAACGGTGTTGGATAGACCTTCAGCCAATCCGTTTACTGTACGCGGTGTGAGAAAGGTTTCGAGCTCCCCGCGAAACACGTCCTTTACACCCCCGCGGCTCTGCACCGACATGATTGGCGTGCCACACGCTAGTGCCTCAGTGAGGACAATCCCCAGCCCTTCATATTCGGACGCCAGAACAAACAGGTCCGCTTGTTTCATCCAGGGGTAAGGGTTAGTACGTTTGCCTGCGAACAGAACCCGGTGAGCGATGCCTAGCTCTCCCGCTTTTCTCTCCAGTGCACTTCTGAGATGGCCATCACCTACGATAACAAGCTGGTGGGGTATGTTCGCCTGGGCGAATGCTTGTAGTAGCAAGTCATGCCCTTTTTGCGGTACCAGACGGGCAACATTAATGAGGTAGGGTTCTTCAGGAATATCCAGGTCGTTTTGCGCGGCAAGTTCCCGTATCTGCTTCACCGGACATGGATTGGTAATCACTCGCATACTCTTTGGCTGGATATCACTGGTTGCGAAGGCTTCCTCTGCTGACTCCAGAACACCAGAAGACACACCGGCGAGATGCCGGCCATGAAACACCAGCTTCCATTCGAGTTTTTTCTGCCACATTGGACGGTCGTAATGCATCACGTTTTCAAGCACGTACACATTGCGATCGTCCCGGAATGACCAGAAATATTTGAAGGTTCCCAAGCCCCGGAATATGATCCGGTCAAACCGGCCGTAACGTTTTTCCAGCGAACGGATATGGCGCTTGAGCAACCAGCCGCTGAGCCAGCCTGTCCAGATAAAATGAGAGCGCCGGATCAAAACGCCGAGCAGCAACCGTGAAAGCAGAAACACCGGTATGCCAACAACCGATTTGAACAGTGCTTGCACCTGATCGTAATGATGAAGCCTGACATCCGGATGGCTGGGTTTGAGGTCGTTGGGTTTGGCTTTGCAGGAGAGCAAGTGGCTTTCGTGGCCCTCTCCTGCAAAGGCATCGGCGAGGTTGACTGCAACGCGCTCCATGCCGCCGAGTTTGAGGCTGTGGATGATGACCAGGGTTCTCACATTATAAATCCCTTTAAAGGCACGATAACTTTCTCAAACGGACGGAGTGATGCTGGTTTTGACAATCCCGTTGCCTGCCCAGTGGGTTCTGTCCGTTTTAACCGCTTTGCGAATGGCGCGATTTTTGGCCCATATCTCTGGCTTCGAATAGCCGCGGGCATGGTCCAGGTGCAGGCAGACGGTGCTGTAGCGCATCTGTACCGACTTGTGGCCATAGTTCCAGAGCCGCTCCCCCAGCTCACGGTCGAGCCCGCCGTATTGCATGTCTTCATTGAAGCCATTTACCGCCAGCAGGTCCTTGGTCCAGGTTGAGCTGTTCATGCCGTTCCAGCTGGCGGCGGCTGGTGTTATGGCATTCAGCAGAGATTTTTTCAGCGTTGAACGGGATAGCTTCCACAGTTTGTGACTCTTCGGTTGACCGTGGGCGATCAGCCAGTGGGTGTCGAACACATCTCCGTTGCGGATATCTTCTTCGGAGATCGCCTCGGAGACGGGCATGGTGAGTTTGATGTAGCCCCCGGACAGAAAATGGCCAGGCTGGGCTAGCCGTTTGTGGGTTGCAATAAAGTCTGGCTCAGGGATGCAATCGCCGTCGGTAAAAATCAGATAGTCGCAGTCAGTCTGTTGGATAGCTTGGTTGAGAATCTGACATTTTCGAAAGCCCTGATCTTCATGCCAGACGTGATCAATTTCGAGCACACCCCGTTCTCTGAAACTCTCGATAAGCGTCCGGGTTTCGTCGGTGGAGCCGTCATCGGCCACGATGGTGCGGAAGTGCTTTTCAGTCTGATTTTCATAGCCAGTCAGCACCTTGTGGAGCCACAAAGGGGAATTGTAAGTAGTGATCACAACACCAATACGCTGTGGGGACATTAATCAGACCTGAGTTCTGCAAATGGGACGACAGTTACTTTATTAGCTGCCCGGATTATACAGTTTTTGACTGGTTGCGCGCACGGGCACTTCGGGTAGCCCCTATAACTCCCTTCAATCGTTACTTGCACACCCTGCCGGGCTGGTAGGGTTGGGGCTCGCCGGTGGGTCGATGTCGAAAGCGTTTGTATTCCCACTGGTACTGTTCGGGTATTTCCCGTACACAATGTTCGATGGAAAGGTTGAGCGCGGTGGTGGCGACCACGGGGTCCGGGTCATTGATACCCGGTTCGCATTCGCGGATCACGAGCCTGAAACCTTCTCCGTCTTTCAGCCGTTGGGCGAATGTGACCAGAGCCGTGGCGCCAGATTTCTGCAGCAGTTTGGACACCAGCGTCATGGTGCGAACCTCAATTCCGAAGAAGGGTGCAAACGCAGCACCCTTGCCCCGGCTGGGGCTCTGGTCCGGCAAAATCCCGGTAACACCACCTTCCCGTAGCAGGGAAACTAGGCGCACCAGGCCACGGCGGTCGCCAGTAACCAATTCGGATCCGAGGCGGCCGCGAACCCTGATCATGTAGTCTTCGAATTCCTTGACCGGCGGTGGGCTATAAAGGGCCGCCATTTTGTATCGTGATGAAAAGTACAGCCCGGCGAGCTCCCAGTTGCCCAGGTGCGGCGCCAGAAGAACGAGGCCTTTACCGTCCTTCAGCGCCTGGTCCAGAAGCGATTCGCCGTCAATTTCACGGATCAGCCCGAGGCATCGCTCTACCTGCCATTCCCAGATCAGTGGGATTTCCATCATGGTTTGTCCGGTGTGACGAAGGCTGGAACGCGCCAGCGCCTGGCGCTGCGGATCATCCAGTTCGGGTAGACAAAGTTTCAGATTGATTTCGGTGACGGTTTTCGAGCGGCTCGGGAAAATCCACCCCAGGCTGCCCAGAAAACGGCCAAGCCGCTGAGCTCCCCGCAACGACAGTTTGCCAGCAAGTTTGAGGGCGAATTCCAGAAATGTAGCTTTTGACAGAGCCATAGAGTGGGCACGATTATCAGTTGTCAGGTTGAGCGCGAAGCTACCACCATAAGGGCCATGCGGCAAGATGACGGAATTGCTTCATAGCTTCTGGGAGACTTCCCAACTGTTACGCCGATCCCCCAGTTCCCATTCAATTCGAAGGTAAAAACGCTGGATGCGCCGGGCAATGTAACGTGCGCGCCATGCTGGCAGAATCGCAAGGGACTCAGGTATTAGCGGCGCGCCCAGTCCATCGACAAGAAAAAGCGTTAATTCCTCCTGATGGTCTGAAACCACCAGATTGTGAGGCAGCAGGTTGCGGGTCAGGATGCCGGTGGTGCTTAGCCATTCGCAAAAGCGCGTGACAGCCGCTCGCGTTGGCGCGCCAAAACCATAATGCTGAAGATGTGTTTCCAGAGTTATTGCGGGTTCGCCACTGCTGTCCAGAATCAATTGGCTCTCATTCGCAGGGCCCAGCGTAGTATTTCTGGTGCCATAAAATTTGGGTAGGTGGGCCCAGATCAGCGTTTCCTGTCGGGTTTCGAGCAGGTGCCGGATGACAGACTGTTGATGAGCGATCTGCTCCTGTCTATTGTCATTCAATCGCTCTTTACCCAACGTCTTTTTTAGCCAGGTTTGCCGTTGGAACCGGGCTTCAATGTTTTCTGGCCGGACAATTTTTAGGCAGTGCTGGGGGTCATCAGGATGCTGGAAGCAGTGCCGATTGCTCCCTGAAGCGAAGGGGACAGAGTGGGTCAGATCAATCATGAGGGTGCTGCTGCGCAGATTTTTCTGTGACTAATACCCGGTAAAACGTCTCAGTGGACAAGGCCATATTTGCTGCCGTGAACTGGGTTCTTGCTGTTCGGAAAGCCTTAGCCTGAAGTCCCCGTAGTTTATCCATATGATCTGCATGAGCTGATACAAGCTCGGCCAGGGCCTCGGGGGAAAAATTATCTGCGAGGCTTTTTGGAGGTAGCAGATCCAGCGATCCGTTCACCGGTGTTGAGATCACCGGACAGCCAGCCTGCAGGGCTTCGATAAGGACATAGGAGAAGCCTTCCCGGTCGGAGCTGATGATGCATCCGCAGGCATGACGAAGCCAGTCTCCAACATTGTTCTGATAGCCGGTCAGAGTCACGGTCTGTTCCAGGCTGTGAGCTCGAATCAGGGTCTCAAGAGCGCCGCGCTCGCTGCCATCGCCGATGATCGTCAGATGACCCTCGGGCCGGGCCAGGCCCCAGGCCCGAATTAACCGTTCAAAGCCCTTCACGGGCTCCAGGCGACCCACCGCAACCCAGTGGGGGCCAGGGCCAGTAAACGGTGACGGTGCAGTAGCTAACGGAGCATTAGGTGACCGTCGCGGATCAGTGTGCTCAGCAGTGCCGTTGTAGATGAGTTTTTTACGAGGATGCTCAAGGCGCTCATGGATAGCCCGGTTGACTGAAATAATGCCATCCATTCGACTGTAGCCCCGATGTGACGATTTGACGCCATGAACAGTGCCAACACGTGAAGCCGTCACTGACGCTTTTATCTCGCCCAGCAGGTATGCAGCTTTGTAACCCTGAGCGTGGTGGATGCCAGCTTTGAGGGACTTCAGTACGTTAGAGAGGCGGAATTTAAGCCAGGGGTTTCGACGGCTCAGATGAAAGGGCAGTGGGTGAAAGTGAAGCGGCGTGTTAAAACGCGTCCTGTAAGCTTCATGAGCCAGGATGTGGAGGGTGTGGCCGCGGCGGATCAAAACTTCAGCCAGATTGAGCGTGTGGGTTTCCATACCGCCCCACGTAGTGCCCGGTGTAGCGATGATCAACGCTATTGTGAGCGGTTGATCGATCATCAAACAGTTCCGAGTCTCGCTGCCAATACCGAATGATAGAGTCGCAGGGTAGTTTCAGTCTGGGCTTCGAGTCGAAAACGCCAGGGGATATCAATAGTATGGTCGGTGGCGGCTAGCAGTCGCAGCGCGGTTTTAGCGAAAGCAGCGGTGTCATCCGGCGTGACGAGCCCCACGGGGAAGCAGGCCCGTAAGGTTTCAGCGGCCCCGCCCCGATCAAAGGCGACGACGGGGGTGCCAGAGGCCAATGCTTCGGTCACCGTTCGGCCAAAGGGCTCGGGTTTCGTTGACATATGGCAGACCAGGCTGGCGATCAGGTAGAGATTGCCCATATCGTTTCGCTGCCCCAGGAAGCTGACCGTTTCCCCCAGGTCCAGCTCTTTGCGGCGTTGTTCCAGTTCTGTCATGAAATGGTCTTTGCCGGGTTCAACGCCGCCAACCACGATGCCATGGCAATCCGGGTTTTGTTGCCGGATCAGCGCCATCATCTCCAGAAAATTAAGCTGGCCTTTCCATCGGGAAATACGCCCGGGCATCATGATGAGGCGCTTGCCCTTTAACTGGGGATTGGCGTTCAACAGCTCATCCCGCCATGCCGTGTCCAGTTTGCGCTCGCGAAAGCCGTCAACGTCGACGCCACGCTGAATCACGGTGAGCTGCTCCGGTGCGACCTTGAAATTATTGAGAACATAGTTGCGAACACAGTCAGAGACAGCAATGACATGATCGGCTTTTGCCATGATGGCGCTGTAGGCATTGACCGAATACATACCGTGAAACGTTGATACCAGGGCGGGTCGGTCAACACGGGGAAGGCCTTTGCAGGCTAGCCAGGTTATCCAGGCGGGCATGCGGGAGCGAACATGCACGATGTCGGGTTTGATATCCCTTAACAGGTCCCGCATGGGCAGGATCTGGCCAAAAGAGGCGGGGGATTTTCGATGTACTGGCAGTTTGATGTGCCGGGAGCCCCTTTGCACCAGTTGCTCGACCATCGGGCCGCCGTTTGAGACCACGAACGAGTCGTGGCCCTGTCTGACGAGGTCTGACGCAAATTCCACGGTGCCACGTTCTACGCCGCCACTGTATAGCGCTGGTAAGACCTGCAGGATTTTCATCGACGTTTTCCCGCCGGAAATAGCTTTATCAACCATCGGGCCGCGCGGTCCGCTTCCCATAGCGCGGGGGAGGGCTTTCTGTGGGTATCCATGACAGCGGAATGGTCTTTGTAGGCTGCCACCCGCCCACGCTCGACGAGCGCCGCTACGCTGTTGGCAACACGGCTGTTCGGGCAGGCGGTAAGTTCAAATACGCCTGTTGGCAAACCCGCAGTCACAGCTTCGAATACCATCGAGTTGCTGTCAGGTGTAACCCATGTCGCCCGTGAGGCCGCCAAGGTGTGAGGCAGCCAGTCATTATGGGTCTGGGTGGCGTCAACCACAGTGACCTTTGGCCCGGCAAGTCCGACAATGCGTTGTTGCAACACTTCGGGGGTTCGTCGGGACCCACTGATGGTCCAGCGCCAGTCAGGGTAGGTCTTGAGTAAATGCATAAGCTGGTTGAAAACCAGATCGTCATCCCAGTTGTAATGGCGTGACGGGCCACCGATCAATACCAGGGCTTCCGGTTTGTCGGTGAGACGGGCCATCGGTGAAAGAGTGTTGATGACGCCTTCTGTAATCAGGGTCGTCTTTGAGGGCTTGGCGCGATCGTGTTCCGGGATAATCGCAGCGTCGACCCAGCTCAAGGGGAAGGCGGGCCTCATCAGAACCACGGTTCTGGTTTTGCGTTTTCGGCGCAGAGCCAGCAATAGGCGATGGGTAGACGTGCCAGCGCCAAGAATCAGGTTGGGGGCAGGAAGGTCAGGGTCTGGATTTGGTGCACTACCGAGCAAGGCTCGCCACAGAGGGGTTTTGATCTGGGTTGTATCAATCCAGTGTATGCTTGCACCACTCAAGACCCGTAGGCGGTTACCCAGGCCTTTGAGCTGGTTGTAATGCCCCGGTTTGTCGTCTGTCAGCAGCCAGATCACCGGTGCTGATGGCAAGCCTGATTTTGTCCTGCTCATGTAGGTGTGGTCCGGTAAAGGTCAGGATCGGTCCGGGACGGACGGGTTTTAAAGCGTCGGTGCATCCAGAGATACTGATCCGGATGGCGCCGGATTTCCTGCTCAATGGTCTGGTTTACCAAGGTCGCGTCTGCCATGTCGTCCCCTGAGGGGAAGTTTTCCAGCGGCGGATGAAAATGCAGGTTGTAGCCGACCCGGTTCTCGCTCCTGAAATGACTGAACGGGATAACCGCGCATCTGCTATGAGCTACAATTCTGGCGGTGGCGGTGATGCTGGCTGCAGGCACATTAAAAAATGGGGCAAAAACGGCGCCCTTGCGTCCATAATCCTGATCCGTCGCATACCAGACGATCCGGTTTGCCTTAAGTCGTTTTAACAGACCTCGCAGATCTTTGCTGCCCAGAACGACACCGTACCTCCGCTCCCGAGCCCGGGTCATAACCGCGTTCATTAGCGGGTTATTGTGGTCGCGCTGCATAACATCGGCTTCGATAAACAACGTGACGAGGCTACCTCCCAGGTCCAGAGTACTGTAGTGCCCCCCCAGCAAAAGTATGCCCTTACCTTTTGCCAGGGCCGTGTTGATATGTTCTATTCCGCTTACTGTGGTGAGATTTTTAAGGGCTTCCGGTTCACGGAACCAGGCAGCGCCAATTTCCATTGCGCCGATGCCGTTGGCGCGGAAGGATTTACGCACCAGAGCCTGTCGCTCTTCGACCGTCAGTTCAGGGAAACATAGATGGATGTTGGTTTCGGTGATATGACGCCGGTTTTCCAATGTTCGAAACGCCAGCTCGCCCAACCACGTACCCAAGCGCCACTGGACCTCCATGGGAAACTTGGCCACAAGCCTCATCAGGCCGACACTGGCCCAGGTCGTCCACCAACGCGGGTGTCGATAATGACGATAGTCCATGTCTCTGGTTTTCTTCCTGGGTTTGCTCACGGGGGCAGTCCGTCCTGTCATAAGGCGTAATTCGCAAGAATAAAGCGGAATGTCTCGTCAAACCGGTAGTTTAGCAGTGTAAGTACGCCAAATATAAGTTCGGACCAGTCAGTCAGAATGCGGAGCGAGCTCGGGGGCCAGGAAACAAGCGAAATTCCGGGGGTTTCTGTAGAATGTCGCCCGACCATCCAGTCCAGTCCGGAGCAATGATGCTGCATTATCTGTATTCACTTTTTTTTCGGCTGGCGTTGCCTTTTGTGCTTATCCGTCTTTGGTGGCAGGGCCGCCAGTCTCCGGAAATCTGGCACCACTGGCAACAGCGTCTGGGGTACGTGGCCCGTTCACCTGAGCCCGTGATCTGGGTACACGCTGTCTCGGTCGGTGAAACGATCGCCGCAGCGCCGCTGGTCAAGGCGTTATTGCGCCGTAATCCGGCGGTGCCAATTCTGATGACTGCGATGACTGTAACCGGTTCTGAACGCGCCAAAGCGATGTTTGGGGATCAGGTTCATTATGCGTTTTCGCCCTATGATACGCCGGGCTCGGTGAAACGTTTTGTTGATCGGATTAACCCCAAGGCGCTGGTGATCATGGAGACAGAGCTCTGGCCCAACATGATAGCGCTGACTCACAGCCGCAACGTGCCTATTTTTTTAATCAATGCCCGACTTTCGTCCCGCTCTGCCCGAGGCTATAGCAGGGTAGGTAGCCTTGTGAAGCCGCTGTTGGAGAGTATCAGTTGGGTAGCCGCCCAGGCCGATGGAGACGCCCAACGTTTCATGAAAATAGGGGCAAAACCTGAAACGGTTTCGGTCACCGGCAGTATCAAATTTGATGTCGAAATTTCCCGCTCGCTACGGGACGAAGCTGCTGTGCTCAGGGCAACGCTGGGTGGAGAGCGCCGGCCAATCTGGATAGCCGCCAGCACCCATATTGGTGAAGACGAACAGATCCTCAGTGCCCATCAAAAACTGCTGGCTGGCGATCCAACTACTCTGCTCATTATTGTGCCCCGCCATCCGGACCGCTTTGACGACGTTGCAGCCTTGGTAAACTCTAAGGGGCTCAGTTTGGCAAGGCGCTCCCTCGGTGATGGGGGCAGCAACGCTCAGGTTTATCTCGGTGACACTATGGGCGAACTGCTGATGCTCTACGGTGTCTCCGATGTGGCTTTCGTTGGGGGGTCATTGATCGAACGCGGCGGACACAACCCACTAGAGCCCGCGGCCTGGGGTAGGCCGGTGCTTTCAGGACCACACGTCTTCAATTTTGAAACAATCTATGCCCAGCTTAAAGCGGGAAACGGCCTGTTTATCACCGATACGCAAGAGGAGCTTGCGGAGCGAGTGGCCGCCCTGTTGAATGACCTGGAGATGGCCCGAGCAGTGGGAGCCTGGGCTCTGGCAGTGGTAGATGCCAACCGCGGGGCGTTGGAGAAGGTGGTAAGCGGCATCACCGACCGGACGTGAGACGGGTAAACCAAGAAATGAGCCTGTATCCACATCAGTGGCTACAGGCTTGGTCTCAGTCCAGCGTCGGGTCTTCGAGGGTTTCCTGCTCATTGGCGAGAGCTTCAATGCCGGGAGCTGTGGCACTCAGCCAGGTATTGAGGTCAATCAGATCCTGGGGGCTGAGCGTTCCCGCCGCCTGTTTAAGGCTCAGAGTATTTATGACGTAGTCGTAGCGGGCGTTGGCGAAGTCCCGCAGGGCAACGTAGTAGTTACGCTCAGCGTCCAGAACTTCAACGATGTTTCGGGTGCCCACGTCATACCCGGCCCGGGTTGCATCGAGGGCACTGCGGCGGGAGATGATGCTTTGCTCCAGCGCGGACGCGGACTCAATGTTGGTATTGACGGTGCGGAACAGGCTGCGGGTATTCACCCGGACGTCACGACGCACGGTGAACAGAGACTGTTCTGCTACATCAACCAGTGAGCGCTGTTGGCGAACGCCTGCCTGGATGCCGCCTCCGGCGTAAAGTGGAACGTTAATAGATAAGCTGATCACGCCTTCAGTGGTAGTCCCGTCTGAAGAGCGCTGGCCGGGTACGATGACGCCAGAGTTGTCGGAAAGACCGTCAATTTTTGTGTCGCCGTAGGAGGCGTTCAAATCAAGTGTCGGGTAGTGTTCTGCCTTGGCTGCTTTCAGCGTGGACTCGCTGGCCTCCAGTTCAAAAAGGGCCGACTGGATTTGCCAGTTTTGACCGATAGCAAGTTCTTCCCAGTCATCCGGATTCATGGGCACCGGGCGCATCAGCGGAAATTCGCGCTCCAGGTTTTCCAGACTTTCGGTATATTCACCGGTCAGACGCGCCAGTTGCTCCCGGGCAATATCCAGGTCGCTTTCTGCCGCGATGCGAAGACTTTTGCTGTCGTCATAGCTGGCCCTGGCTTCGTAGACTTCCGTAATGGCAATCAAACCGACATCGTAACGCTCACGGGCCTGCTCATACTGACGCTGAATGGCGGATTCGGTGGCTCTGGCGGTGGTGAGCGTGTCACTTGCTCTCAACACGTTAAAGTACGCTTCCGCCACATCCAGTATCAGTTGTTGCTGAGCCAGGTTGTATTCCGCTCTGGCGGCTTCGCTCTGGATCTGGCTGGTCTGGAAATTGAACCAGGCATCCGCCCGAAATAAAGGTTGCGTCAGCTCAACACCGTACTGATAGCTTTTATAGGAGACGTCCTGGCCGGGCCCGTCACTGTCAATATGGCTGGCATCGCCAAAGGCGCCGATCTGCGGCAGCAACGTGCTGCGGCTGACGTCAATATTGGCCTGCTGAGCTTCAAAAGTGGCGCGGGCAGACGCTATGCCGGAGTCGTAAGAAAGCGCTTTCTCATAGGTTTCTACCAGATCCATGGCCAGAACAGGGTGGGCTGACAAGGCAGCGATCACCGCTGAGAGTATGCGTTTTTTCATAAAAACTCCTGAGGACATGAATGCGATCGGCTGTTCAAAAAGGGGCGGCAGTCATTATGGACAATAATCATTGCGATCTCTACACTTGCAGAAGGCATCGAATATCGGGAGTACTGGATGGAGGTCGTTCTGGCGCCACCCTTTTCGACAGGTGCCTGTTCAAGCGTCTTGACGGGGTGCTGGCCTTTGGCTGGCTGAGATTGCATCGCAGAACCCGCGAACCTGATCCGGTTAGTACCGGCGTAGGGATTTGAGACCAGACCGACGTACCCGCTGGTAAAGTAACGGCGGCCGCTCGCTCTCCGTCATACGCGACCTGACAATAACCCAAACAGGGGCGCAAACATGACGATACCCAGCTATCTCAGCGATGCCGCAACCGTTGATTCGGCAGCCATACAACCTTTACCCAACTCCCGCAAGATCTACGTGACCGGCAGCCGCCCGGATCTGAAAGTGCCCATGAGGGAAATTACCGTCAGTGATACGCCAACGGAAATGGGCGGTGAAAAAAACGCACCAGTCACCGTTTACGATACTTCCGGCCCTTACAGCGACCCTGCTGCACAGATCGATTTGCGCAAAGGCCTGGCACCGATTCGTGATCGTTGGATCGAAGAGCGGGGCGATACCGGGCGGCTGGCGGACTACAGCTCCGAATTCACCCGCCGTCGTTTGAAAGACCCGTTGCTCGACCCCCTGCGCTTTATGGATGAGCGTAAACCCCGGCGGGCACTGCCCGGCAAAAATGTGAGCCAGATGCATTATGCCCGCCTGGGCATTATCACTCCCGAGATGGAATATATTGCGATACGGGAAAATATGAAGCTGCAAGAAGCCCGATCTGAAGGACTTGTTGACCAACAGCACCCGGGGCAGTCATTCGGTGCGTCGTTACCCTCAGAGATAACGCCACAATTTGTGCGGGAGGAAGTCGCCCGCGGCCGCGCCATCATTCCTGCCAATATCAACCACCCGGAAACGGAGCCGATGATCATTGGTCGCAACTTTCTGATAAAAATTAATGGCAACATCGGCAACTCGGCCGTCAGTTCGTCCATTGAAGAAGAAGTGGAAAAACTCACCTGGGGCATTCGCTGGGGCTCCGACACCGTGATGGATCTGTCGACAGGCAAAAACATCCACGAGACCCGGGAGTGGATTATCCGCAACTCTCCAGTTCCCATTGGCACCGTGCCCATCTATCAGGCACTGGAGAAAGTTGGCGGTGCAGCGGAAGACCTGACCTGGGAAATCTTTCGGGACACCTTGATAGAACAAGCCGAGCAGGGCGTGGATTATTTCACCATACACGCTGGCGTGCGTCTGCATCATGTGCCCATGACTGCGAAGCGGGTGACAGGCATCGTGTCTCGGGGCGGCTCCATCATGGCCAAGTGGTGTCTGGCGCATCATCAGGAAAGCTTTTTGTACACCCATTTCGAAGACATCTGCGAAATCATGAAGGCCTACGATGTGTCATTCAGCCTGGGGGACGGCTTGCGCCCCGGCTCTATTGCAGATGCTAACGACGCTGCTCAGTTTGGCGAGTTGGAAACTCTGGGAGAGCTCACGAAAATTGCCTGGAAACACGATGTGCAGGTAATGATTGAGGGGCCCGGCCATGTGCCGATGCACCTGATCAAGGAAAATATGGACAAGCAGTTGGACTGCTGTGACGAGGCGCCGTTCTATACCCTCGGCCCACTCACCACAGACATCGCGCCCGGCTATGACCACATTACCTCGGGCATCGGCGCTGCGATGATCGGCTGGTTTGGTTGCGCCATGCTTTGTTACGTTACGCCTAAGGAACACTTGGGCCTGCCGAACAAGGATGATGTCAAAACCGGCATTATCACCTACAAGATTGCTGCCCACGCCGCAGATCTCGCCAAGGGCCACCCCGGTGCCCAGATTCGTGATAATGCTCTGTCCAAGGCACGTTTCGAGTTTCGCTGGGAAGACCAGTTCAACCTGGCTCTGGACCCGGATACCGCCCGTTCATTCCACGACGAAACCCTGCCGAAGGATTCTGCCAAGGTTGCGCACTTCTGTTCCATGTGCGGGCCCAAGTTCTGCTCCATGCAGATATCCCAGGAGGTTCGGGATTATGCCAAAGAGCATGGTCTGGACGAGGTTTCAGCGGTAGACGCCGGTATGCAGGAAAAGTCTCAGGAGTTCCTGGCGTCCGGGTCGCGGCTTTACGATAAGGTCTGAGGCAAAACCTTTATGGCCTAACATCCCCGGTGTAAGAGCGATGGAGGAGGCTCCGTGCAGAAAACGACTCGAGACGTCCCTGTGCGTCTCGGGCTCCGCCATCCATGGCTCCGCACGTTTCTGCACAGAGCCTCCTCCATCCCTCGTTCGAACTTTCGGATGTCTTTAAAGGAGGGCTACCAGAGAACAATTAAGCGTAAGTCTGTGGGAAAGCTGCTTTTCGTATAACGGTAGCGCTTTATCGGTGTGCTGGCGCCGCAGTTCGCTGGGGTCAGGCGGTAGGCGGCGTCGTAGCCGTACTGCCAGTCGGCGCCCTCGCCCTGCCTTTGGCTCACACGTCCGTTGCTGTCATAGCCATAGCTGAACTGCGTGCCCCGGCTGTCGCCAAACTGCTGGCTACTGGTTTGGCCTGCTGCGTTATACGCCGTGCTGGCGTTGCCGCCGGGGTAGTTCATGCCGATCATCTGGCCGGCGCTGTCATAACTGAAACTGTAGCTGCCCGCCGGGGTGTCCAGAGCCGTAATCTGGCCCCGGGCATTGCGGGTCAAGTCCTGGGCTTCGCCGGCATTACTTATTCGCAAAATATCCCAATCTTTTCAATCTATTTAAATACTTTACCTTGAAAACAAAAAGACCTGGAAACATTGACAAAAAATATAAAACCATCAGATAGACCATATAGAACATGCTTTCATTAAACTCCAGCCGCCATTCGTCAAAAAGTAAGAATGGGGTAAAAATCGGGACCATGAGAAACACCCCAAATATAAGATATACAGAAATAACAATCGGTATTCTTATAAGCCCTCTGAACTTAGAAAAGAATTCGAGAGCTTTTGCATAAGCCACAAACCCGGCAACTATAATCACCGAAAACACAGAAAAAAAGATGAAGGGTTCAATCCACGACATATTAAAACTGCTGCCCTGCCAGCTCACCAGCACCAACAGAGGCGCCCTCTATGACTGATCCAACTGTCTTACCGGGAGCATTACTAATCCCTGGAGAACTCAATGGCTTACCAATAATATCAAATCGGTAAGGTCCGACACCTTTGCTGGCGAAGTCGGGCTTCATGCCTTCTATGACTTCTCCGCCACTGTAGTCAGCAGGGTTGTGCACCGTCTCTCCCATAATCAAAATCGGGATGTAGGCTTCGTCCGGCACGATTGCATTGCCAGTATCCCGGCCGTTCCACTTCAAAACGACTCGCTCGCCGACAGCATTGTCCGGCACGGTGGTCTCAAGCCGTCTTACTTTGTCGCCGTCTGGGGTTTTGATAATCACTGCGAGCGTACCGGCCTCATTCGGGATTATGGGAATCTCGAAGTGCTCGCCATTGGATGGGTTGAATGCAGGTCTGTCATACTCTGCGATTGTGACTGCGGCCACGAGTGGGGGGCATACAGCGAGATAGAAAATGATTAAACGGGCTACCATTGTGAAACCTTTAGTTCGCGTAAATCGGTGATTGTTTCCGGTATAGGTACCGCTACGGCACTGTCAGAACCGTTTTTACACATCAGCTTTGATTGACCAGCCTCTCTCCGGATAAAAAACACTGCTCCGCTGGCGGATACAGCGGGGTAGAGGTCGATACCGGGTCCATCGGTCAGGCGGCTTGTTCGGCTCTCTGAAAGGTCATGAGTCCAAATCGCGTAGTTGCCATCGCCGTTGGAGCTGAAGTAAATGCGATTGGCTACCTCCGAATACACAGCCTGTTTCGAGATGCTGTTCAACAGGGTGAGTTGCCGGGAATTGGCGCTGGTCAGATCTTTGGACCACACCTCCTGGATAATTCGCCCGCAGGATTCCACGCAAGTAACGTTCGAAAAGAAGAGGGTGGACTTTGTTGCAAACGGCTCGAACTGAGCCGACCGTTGTGTCGATACAGATGTAAAAATCTGGCTGTCCAGCTCAAGCTGAATAATATCGGTGTCCTGACTGTTGCCGTCCTTCATCTCAACGAAATAGGCAGTCTCACCATTCGGATTGAGCGCAGGCTGAGTAAAGGAGGAATGGCCTTCAGGTTTGGAGATCGGATGACCACTGGTGGCGTTTGAGAGATAGATGCCATCATCAATCCCGACATAAAGAAACGTGGTAGTGTCAGGATGGTAAGCAAATGATCTTGGTTCAACTGCTAGATCTATTGTTCTGAGTTCTTTCTTGTTCTCAGCGATATAAATCTGCCAACGATCACCTTCGTACCCCATAAAAGCCAAGTCTTTGGGGTATGAGTCACAGTTAGACGCACTGACATCAGGGTTAAGTAAAATTGCTAAGGTTGTTCAGGCACTTCACGGGATCTTGTGCGCATGAATCGAGTCGGGCCAGTGCAGAGACGCTAAGTTCATTCTCTGTGGCTAAGGGGAGGCCCAGGCTCCGCCAAGCGACATACCCATGTGGGTCCATAATGGCTGAGTTCTCCACGCCGTGGTGCATGAGTTTCCTCGCCACCTCGTACCCGCGAAAATCCTTCAGGCAATAGCTAATGACGAGATCCGCACCCTTTAGCGCTACCACAGACTTGTCGTTGATGTCGCGAAGCTTGATATTGATGGCGCCTGGAATATGACTTTCCTCAAACTCTTGCGTTTCTCGGGTATCCACGAAAATAACCTTTCGGCCTGCTGCGATAGACGACAAGATATCTGCCACTTGCACAGTCTCTACGTGGTTTTTCTCTCTCAACGCAATGTCGCCTGCGCCGCCAGCAGACGACCATTCGCAATCGGCTGAAATATTGGCCAAAGCTCCGTCCAGCGCCCGGGACATTTGCACCGGGCCATCTTCTTGCTTGACGGATTGGTAAAGCGTGTCAAAGAACTGGCCATAACAGGTAGCTGGCACGTACTGTTGGTCAAAGCGAGCCTGAAGTGTCCGATAAGCCTGTTCAACTATTCGTGGTGCTTCGTCGCCTTCGAATGACCAGGTTGCGCTCTCCATGCCATGAACAATTTCCCCCATTCGGATCAGCGCGGAATCAGGTTCTTCAACCCGGTCGAGTAGCTTTTCAAATCCGGAGGAATGCTTATCTCTCGTATAGGGGCTGTTGGGGGTAGCAAAAGGGGTATCGACTTCAAGCCGCGAACCGGCAGGACGAATGACGATGTCTGCATTTGCATCGATATGGGTGCGTATCAACCATACGGACGCCCAAGAGTCAGGCTCGAGGCTTTGCCAGGTACCATAAACTTCTCCGCCAAACGAATCGATTAGGGAAGCATACGAAAAAGTTGCAATGAGAAGGGCAGATAAGGCTAATCCATGCCAGAGTTTCATGTTTAATCCCTTAAACTTTTGTAAACGAAGCCGTCATGGCTTGATGTGCCCACTTAGTTAACATATTTTAATTATTTTTGTAATCTAGCAGGAGTAACTGTTTTACTCAAATCCTTACTTCAAGAAATAATGTAACCGTGTGAAAGCATCCACAGAAATGCCAGAAAGGCTTCATTCAGGTTTGTTTCTTCTATAGTTGGCGGTCTCCATTGTTCCGGTACTGAGAAGTGGCTCCTAATCGCTGCCTCGCCGAGCTCGAACGCTGGGGCTGTGCTTGCAGTTGTCCCGCCGTTCCGGCTATCGTTCATAATCGAATTCACAACCGGATCTGAAATGACCGAGCCGTTCCAGTTTAAAGCTACCGACGTCAACATCGACAAACGCGAAACCGTCTATCAGGGCTTCTTCCGCATGGACAAGCTCTGGCTGAGCCATAAGCGGTTTGATGGCCAGGATATGCCCGTGTTTACCCGTGAGCTCTTTATCCGGGGAGATGCCACCTGCGTATTGCCCTACGATCCGCGGCGGGATGAGGTGGTCTTACTTGAACAGTTTCGGCCCGGCGCGATGGAACGTGACCAGTCGCCGTGGCTGCTTGAACTGGTCGCGGGTATGAACGAGCCTGGTGAAACCCCGGAAGACGTGGCCCAGCGGGAGGGAGACGAAGAGGCTGGACTGAGTTTCAGCGTGCTTGAACTCATCTGTAATTATCTGGTTTCCCCTGGGGGCACCACAGAAATGATTCATCTGTTCTGCGGCTGTGTAAGCACTGAATCGGCTGGCGGGCTATTTGGTGTCGAGCATGAGCATGAAGATATCCGGGCGCATATTTTTTCCGCTGATGAGGCGATTTCAATGATTGCTGATGGGCGCATCAACAATGCGGCGGCGATTATTGGCTTGCAGTGGCTGCAACTGAATCGCCAGCGCTTGCAGCAGGAGTGGCATGAGAGTGTGTGAGTGGGCGATCAAGCGTAAGCGTTATGTTCCGGACCTGCGGCGACTCGGGGCTTTATGCGAAGGTAATTACATGAGGATTTGCCGGTTGCGGCAACTCGAAGCCGGAGGCAAGCCGATTTCGGAGTTTGAGCTGCACCGGGGAGAGGAATATTTTGGTAGGGTTCGGCTCAAGTTGTTGCAGGAAGCCCGGTTCACGGAAACGGTGCTGTTTGAGCAGATTCACAACGCCGGTAAGTGGCTTAACAATCCACAACTCACAGTACGTATATACCACGATGCCTCCATGGCGGAAGTGATCAGTTGCTATCGCGATCGCCAGATTGCGGCGGTCAACGATTACCCCAACCGTTACATGCATCACCCGGATGAGAAAGTGCAGGTGAATAATTTCCTCGCTGACTGGCTTGATTTTTGTCTGCAGTTTGGCCATTTGCCACTCGCTCTGTCCAATTGGCCGTCTGCCGATAATGTGGACGAAGGTTGAATGCCTACCGTCCACTGTCTGAGGTATAGTCCTCACACTCAGGTCAAGCACCCGTCATACTGTGATGATGATTCTGGAAACCCTTCCTGAATAGCACTACTCTCCGCTCAGGTATGGTCGAGACAGCCGATTTAAGATGATAAACACCGAACAAACCTCCCCGTTTCGAGTAATGCAGCTAACTGACCCTCACTTGATGGCTGAGCCGTCAGGTGAGCTTCTGGGTGTTAATGCCCGGGATAGTCTGGATGCCGTTATCGCGTTGGCGTTACGGAATTTGGTCGCGCCAGATTTGATTCTTGCGACCGGAGATCTGGCGCAGGATGGCAGCGAGCAGGCTTATCGTGTGTTCGCTGACAAGCTTCAGGTTTTCGATTGCCCCTCAGTATGGCTGCCAGGCAATCACGATCACGTTCAGGTGCTTCAGCAGGTAATTGCCGGTACGGGCCAGGGCCGGCGCCAGGTAATCGCGGGCGGTTGGCAGTTTATCCAGTTGGATACCTCGGTGCCTGGCAAGGTACATGGAGAGTTGCTGGCGGAAGAGCTCGAGTTCCTGAACGCTTCGCTCGTGGCTCATCCTGCATTGCCTGCGATGGTAACCCTCCATCATCACCCGGTGGATATCGGGTGTGACTGGATGGCGGATATAGGCCTGCGCAATCGGGAAGCATTCTGGCAGGTGATAGACCGGTTTCCGCAAGTTAAAATCGTACTCTGGGGTCACATCCACCAGGAGTTCGACGAGATGCGTCATAACGTTCGACTGTTGGCGACCCCTTCTACCTGCATCCAATTCGAGAGTGGGTCACGCGACTTCTCGGTTGAAGAAAAGGCGCCAGGTTATCGCTGGTTCGATCTTTATCCCTCGGGTGATTTTGAAACCGGCGTTTGCCGGGCGGTGGAGTTTGAATACGACCTCGATTCCAGCAGCGCCGGATATTGATCGCTAAAAAAGGAGTCCACGGTTTGCAGGGTTCCTGTTCCGCCATACTGTCGTTTTTCAGTGTTCCTTGCCATCCCGGCGCCATCGGTTAAACTGCCCGAAAACCAGGTAAGGATTCAACGATGAGCGATATTCCCGCAGACGTTAAGTACATTGAGACCCACCAATGGGTACGGTTGGCTGAGGACGGCACCGCCACAGTGGGTATTACTGATTTTGCCCAGGATCAGTTGGGCGACTTGGTCTATATCGGTGTGCCGGACGTCGGCGCGACGGTTACCGGGGGTGAAGAGGCCGGTGTGGCGGAGTCCGTAAAATCAGCATCCGATGTATTCAGTCCGGTGACCGGTGAGGTGCTCGAAGTTAACGAGAGCCTTGAAGATGAGCCCGAGAAAGTTAACGAAGATCCCTACGGCGACGGTTGGCTATTCAAAGTCAAACTGGCGGACCCGGGAGAACTCGCCAGTCTGATGGACGCCGAGGCGTATGCCGCGCACGTGGCCGCCGAAGAATAGTTCCTGATTCTGTACAAACCTGCGGCAACATGAACCGGGTGTTCCTGTCCCGTGTATGACCCGTTTTCTTCTTTGTGTTCTCATGGATGGCTGTTATGAAGTTTCCGGTACTGTATTTGCGAAAAGGCGCAGAGCGCCGTCTGCGAGCAGGGCATCTTTGGGTATACAGCAACGAAGTGGATACCCGGCGTTCGCCGTTGACCGAATTTGAAGCTGGCAGCCAGGCTGAACTGAGATCTTCGGTGGATAAGCCGCTGGGAACGGTATTTGTTAACCCCCATACCCTGATCTGTGCGCGGCTGATCAGCCGTGACGCCTCCCACGGTATGACCGCCCAACGTTTGACCCATCGCATGGAAATGGCCCTGAGTCTGAGAGAGCGGCTATTCTCTGAACCGTTTTATCGTTGGGTATTCGGCGACGGTGACGGTCTTTCCGGCCTGGTGATCGACCGGTTTGACCAGGTTGTGGTGGTACAGATATCTACCGCTGGCATGGAGACCATGAAGGATGCCATCGTACGTGGGGTACAGCGGCTGGTGCATGACGCCATTGTAGTGTTGAAAAATGATGGCAAGATGCGTCAGGTGGAAGGTCTTGCCAGTTATACGGAACAGATGAACGGTGCAACTGTTGACGCTCTGCAGGTTCGCGAGAATGGTGTGAATTTTGAAGTACCCCTCGCTGGCGGACAAAAGACCGGCTGGTTCTACGATCACCGAATGAACCGTCAGCGTTTGCAAGCCTATGCCCAGGGCAAGCGGGTGCTGGATGTGTTCAGTTACGTCGGCGGTTGGGGGATTCAGGCGGCATGCGCGGGCGCGGCCCACGTGTCGTGTCTCGATAGCTCCGCCCAGGCGCTGGACGCCGTACACCATAACGCCGGACTTAACGGGTTGGATAACGTCGAAACGCTGGAAGGTGACGCCTTCGAAGCGTTGAAGGTGCTGTGCGATGAGAAAGAAAAGTACGATATTGTCGTGCTGGACCCGCCAGCGTTAATTCCCCGTCGTCGCGACCAGAAGGCCGGTGAGCAAGCATACGCACGACTGAATCAATTGGCTTTGCGGCTTCTGGATCGGGATGGCCTGCTGGTTTCGGCCTCCTGCTCAATGCATCTTTCTCAGGAAAAGCTGGTGGACATCATCCGCGGCAGCGGTCGTAAGATTGATCGTTTTGTTCAGCTTCTGGAGCAAGGTCATCAGGCGCCCGACCACCCTATTGTGCCCGGCATACCTGAGACAGATTACATCAAGTCCTGTTTCGTGCGCTCACTCACGGGATTCCTCTGAGTCCAGAGGCCCCAGAGCCTGCTCCTTTGTGTTTACCTGGTCAGCAGGCACATTACTCTGAGCAGATTCTTCGAGTTGGGGGGGAGGGCTCAAAGCGGCTATGAGTACGTTGAGCTCGTCCCGGGTAAGCGTGATACCGTCCACAGTCTGATTGTTGCCAGCGTCCGCATGCTGATTCAACCGCTCTGCCAGTGCTGAAAACCGGTTTTCCAGCGTGTTATCGGATTCTGCCTCACGGGCGTCTGGCATCAGTGCTGTTAGCCATCGAGTCTGTAACGCGTCGACCTGACTGGCCATTTCAGTGAAATCGGTTTTTGCGAAAGGTGCGTGCCATACGGGCATCCCATTTCTGTCTTCACCTCCCGGATTGTTTTGCCAGGCCGAGAGTCTGGGCTCAATCAACGTTTCAAGTGCTCTAGCAATGGCCTGTCTTGCGAGCGCCTTATTGTCGGCGAGCAGGGTAAGGTCTCTCATCAGAGTCTCCAATCCGGCTGCTGGACAGTGCACCCTGGCATCGCGGCTCAGGCGATGAGCTATGAGTCTGAGTAACTCGGCTCTACGGGCATGGGAATCGACCTTGTCTTCCGCGACACTCTCCTTTTGGACGTAAAGCTTTGCGCGCTCTTCAGTACCTTGGTCAGCACTTCCCCAGAGCATGGTTTCAAGTGGGTGAAACCCGAGCGTGAGGTAAAGAAAGTCTGTCGATTGGTGCTCTGACCGCAAGAAATCCGGTGTCAGCGGTACTTCTGAATAGACGATGCCACTGCGAGGATAGCCGGGTACGCGATCCAGGTAGCCAGAGAGCATCGGAAAGGCATCCTGGGTATCCCGATCCTCCTCGATATGGGGTGGTTCTCGTTCGGCCAGATTATAGGCCACCATAAGCCTTGCATAGGACTGGTGAGCCTGACGCCACTGGGCGCGCGCCTCTGATAGCGTCTCGGGGTTGGGGGAGTTCAGGAAGGTCGTAATGTTGGTTTTGAGTCCTTCCGCAGAGTCACATACCGTAGTACTCAACGCATCAACCTGGTCGCGAATAACCGCCGGGATTTCTGCGTTCGGAAAGGTCTGGCCAGCGTTCTGATTTTCCGGCTCAGGCGGCTCGCCGCAGGCGGTAAGTAAAAATAATGCTGGTAAAAACGTGATCCGGAAAACCTGCGCCCACATAGGAAAACTCCTTTCAGTCCCGTAAAGAAATTATATCCCAACCGTGTTTCTCGGCGTGGGCCGCCAGAGTGGGGTCCGGGTCGACGGCTACCGGATGAGTAACCTGCTTGAGTAACGGCAGGTCGTTGTGAGAGTCGCTGTAGAACCAGGCGCCCTCCAGGGTTCTCTGGTGTTCATCAAGCCACTCAAGCAGCCGGGTCACTTTGCCGTCCTGAAAGCTGGGTATACCCTCCACACTGCCAGTGTAGCGGCCGTTGACTATCTCGGGATTGGTGGCTATCAGGTGTTCAATATCCAATACGCGTGCGACAGGCTCGGTCACGAATCGGTTGGTGGCAGTGATGATCATCAATGTATGGCCTTGCTTGCGATGGTGTTCCAGCAATGCCGTGGCTTTGGCCTGGAGCATGGGCCGGATCTTGTGGTCGAGAAAGCGGACCCGCCATTGTTCCAGTACCTGCGGTTCGTGCAAGGACAGCGGTTCGAGGGCGAAGCGGAGATAACGAAAAATATCCAGATCGCCGTTGATGTAATCCTGATAGAACTGGTCATTGGCGTGCTTGTAGGTTTCGGCATCCACAATACCTTCTTCTACCAGAAATTCGTTCCAGGCATGATCGCTGTCACCCGCCAGTAGTGTGTTGTCGAGGTCAAATATAGCCAGCGTCAAATCACCGCTCCTTGTTTGGCTTTTCATTGAGGTTTTTTCTGGGTCTTGGGCTCTGTTCCCGTCGGCGGGAGCTATTCTAACATGCTGAAAAGATGACGGCTTCGTTTGCCGAAGGTTGGGCTTTCTGTAAGAATGAAGTCAACTTGGATTTATACCGACTTCAATACAGGACTGTGCCGTGATCGATTCAGACGGTTTCAGACCCAACGTCGGAATCATTCTGGCCAACCACAGAGGCGAGGTTCTCTGGGCAAGGCGAATAGGGCAGGACTCCTGGCAATTTCCCCAAGGTGGCATTAATCAGAACGAATCACCGGAAGAGGCATTGTACCGGGAGCTTGGAGAGGAAGTTGGCCTCGGGGTAGCGGATGTTGAAATCATCAGCTGCACCCGTGGCTGGCTCCGCTATCGGCTTCCCAGGCGCATGGTGCGACACAACTCGCACCCGGTCTGTGTTGGACAAAAACAGAAATGGTTTCTGCTGCGGATGCTTTCACCGGATGCGCGTGTGCGCGTTGACGGTACCGATTCACCGGAGTTTGATGGATGGCAGTGGGTTAGCTACTGGTACCCGCTTGGCCAGGTAGTACCGTTCAAACGAGAGGTATACAGACGCGCGCTGAGAGAGCTTGCGCCAAGACTGTTCCGGGATATGGAGCAGGCTGGTCGAGAAGATGCCCGGCGACGTTCACAGGACCAATAATGACGGATTGAGCCCGCCATGCTGAGCACACTGCGAAATATCGTACAAGAGGTGAATAGCGCCCGTGATTTGCAGGAGGCGCTGGATATTATTGTTTCGCGGGTGCAGGCAGCGATGAATACCGAAGTCTGTTCAGTCTATCTGCTGGACCCGGAAACCAATCGCTATATTTTGATGGCCACCGAAGGACTCTATAAAAAAGCAGTTGGCAAGGTCAGTCTTGCTCATTCGGAAGGGCTGATTGGCCTTGTGGGCTCCCGGGAAGAGCCGATCAATCTCGAAGATGCTCCCGCCCATCCCCGCTACCGTTATTTCGCCGAAACTGGTGAAGAGCGATTCAGGTCTTTTCTGGGTGTGCCCATTATTCACCACCGGCGTGTGCTTGGTGTGCTGGTGGTTCAGCAGCGCGAAAGTTCCCGATGTTTTGATGAGGGCGAAGAGGCTTTTCTGGTAACGGTGTCTGCGCAGTTGGCGGGTGTGATTGCCCACAGTGAGGCGACCGGTGCTATCAGCGGTTTGTCGCTGACCGGTCAGGAAGCCCGGGATGTCAGTTTCAAAGGGGTAGCGGGAGCACCGGGAGTCGCTATCGGGGAAGGTGTGGTTATTTACCCACCTGCCGATCTGGACGCGGTGCCTGAGAAACAAACCGAAGATATCCAGCAGGAACTGGCTCTGTTCGGTGAGGCCGTAACTGCGGTAAGGGAGGACATTGATCGGGTCTCGGAACGGCTGGCTTCCCAGTTGCGTCCGGAAGAGCTGGCTCTGTTTGAAGTGTATCTGAGAATGCTGGACGATAATGCGCTGCCCGGCGAGGTTGTCAGCAGGATCGAAGGCGGTCTTTGGGCCCAGGGCGCCCTCAAGCAGGTGGTAAACCAGTACGTTCGTCATTTCGAGTTAATGGGCGATCTATACCTGCGCGAGCGCGCGGTCGATATCCGGGATCTGGGTCGTCGCCTACTTGCACACCTTCAGGCAGGGGACCACCAGGACGTCGTTTATCCGGAGCGCACAGTACTGGTCAGCGAAGAGTTGACTCCGGCCATGCTGGGTGAGGTTCCCAGAGGCAGTCTGGTTGGCCTGGTGTCTGTTCGGGGGTCCGGTAATTCTCATGTTGCCATCCTTGCTCGTGCCATGGGCGTGCCCACTGTGATGGGGATGGTGGATATCCCGGTCAATCAGTTGGACGGAAAGGAATTGATTGTCGACGGCTTTGAGGGCCAGCTTTTCGCCTCTCCGTCGGCCGAGCTCCGGGCCTTTTACCAGGAAATATACGACGAAGAGGCTGCCCTGTTCCGGGGCCTGGAAAAATTACGGGACCTGCCGTGCGAAACCACCGATGGCCACCGGGTATCGTTACTGGTCAATACGGGGCTGATGACAGATGTGGTGCGATCGCTAAGCCATGGCGCTGAAGGCATTGGTCTGTATCGCACGGAAGTCCCCTTCATGATCAAGGAGCGTTTTCCATCCGAGCAGGAGCAGCGGGAGTATTACCGCGAGCAGCTTGAGGCATTCGCCCCCAATCCGGTCACCATGCGCACGCTGGATATTGGTGGTGACAAATCCCTGAGCTACTTCCCCATCAGTGAAGAAAACCCTTTCCTGGGATGGCGCGGTATTCGCGTCACGCTTGATCATCCTGAAATTTTCCTGGTGCAGGTCCGGGCGATGCTCAAAGCCAGCGAGGGTCTCAATAACCTTCAGATCATGCTGCCGATGATCAGCAATATTTCGGAAGTTGAAGAGTCTCTTCACCTGATTTATCGGGTTTACCACGAGGTCCGTGAAGAAGGTTACGACATTCACATGCCCAAAGTGGGTGTGATGGTTGAGATTCCGGCGGCGGTATATCAGGTTCGTGAATTAGCGGATCGTGTCGACTTTCTTTCAGTGGGGTCAAATGACCTGACCCAGTATCTGTTGGCGGTTGATCGAAACAATCCTCGCGTTGCTCAGCTTTACCATTCGTACCATCCAGCTGTTCTTCAGGCCCTGGTGCGTATTGCTCACGACGCTCATTCCGTGGGTAAGCCGGTGAGTATCTGTGGGGAGTTGGCTGGAGATCCCGGTGGAGCTGTGCTGCTGATGGCCATGGGCTATGACGCCCTGTCTATGAACGCAGCCAGTTTGCCGAAGGTGAAGTCCGTCATTCGTAGCATCAGTCAGGAATGGGCTGCCCAGTTACTGGAGGACGTGTTGTTGCTGGACTCACCACACGTTATCAAAAGCTGTGTTGAACTGGCATTGCGGGGCGCGGGATTCGGGCGTTATCTGCGGCCTGGCAAGGCCGCTTCGGATACGCTGAGCCAAAACTCCTGACCCAATGACACGGAACGTTACGAAAATCGTCGGGAGAATAGGCTGTGTATTCTAACCTCGCCTGCTAACGTGCAGAGATATGCTGTAATCAGGACAAGAAGCTGCCCATGACTGCGACTAAGACGGACATCAAGCCAAAACCCCGTATCGGCCTCGCCCTCGGCGGCGGCGGTCCGTTGGGTGGTATCTACGAAATTGGTGCTATGCGAGCACTTGACGAAGCGCTCGAGGGTGTCGATTTCAATGAGCTTGATGTCTATGTCGGGGTCAACGCAGGTTCGTTTGTCGCTGCCAACCTCGCCAACCAGATGACCACCGCGCAGCTTTGCCGGATTTTCGTGCGCAATGAAGCAGAAGTTCATCCTTTTCACCCGGAAGTCTTCTACCGGCCTGCCTTTAGGGAGATGGGCAGTCGTATGCTGGCGGTACCTGGCTTGATGGCCAGCGCGATCAGCCGTTTTGTAAGCAATCCTTATGATCAGAGCTTGCTTGAGGCCCTGACGATACTGGCTCAGGCAGCCCCCGCGGGCCTGTTTGATAACGAAGGCCTGCACGATTACCTCAAACGTGCATTCACCATGCTGGGCAGAACCAACGATTTCCGCCAGCTCAAACGCAGTCTTTATATTGTTGCAGCAGACGTGGAAAGCACTGAAGCCGTCTGCTTTGGTGCGCCAGGCTTCGATCACGTGCCAATTTCCAAAGCCGTTCAGGCCAGCACCTCATCGCCGGGGTTGTATGTGCCGGTTGAAATCGACGGACGCTATTATGTTGACGGTACTCTGCGCAAAGGCCTCCATGCATCGGTTGCGTTTGAGGATGGAGCTGACCTGGTGTTTGCGGTAAACCCCCAGGTTCCGATTGATGCCAGTGCAGCAGTCCGGTCAGGCTCAATGGAGCCGGGAGCTTTGACCCGTTCCGGAATGCCGAACCTGTTATCCCAGATGTTCCGGACCATGGTCTATTCCAGGATGCAATCGGGTATCGCCCAGTATGTTAATGACTATCCCGATAAAGATATTCTGCTTTTCGAGCCCACCCGGGATGACGCCAAGCTGTTCTTCTCCAATGTCTTCAGTTTTCAGTCACGCAGAATGGTGTGTGAGCACGCCTATCAGATGACCCGGAGAGATTTACTCAAGCGTGCGGATGAGTTGGAACCCAGGCTCGCACGTTATGGGATCAAGCTCCGCCGGGACCGCTTGGAAGACGAGCAGCGCACCATCAGTACCAGTCTTTACGGTGAAATGCTGCCGCTGTATGTCGCCCGAGGCCGTAAAAAGCTGGCACAAAAAAGCGGGCTTAGTGCCCGCCTTGATAACGTAACTGATCTAATCCAGAAGGCGCTTTAGGTTTTCGTTTGTGAATGTCCCGGGTGCAACTGCCTGGGCTCATATTTTCCTTAATGCCGTTTACCACCTTCCTGTTCCAGTCGTGCCAGGTAGTCCCGCCAGAAGCGTTCCTGTTGTTCCGCCAGTTCCTGCAGGTATTCCCAACTGAACAGGCCTGAGTCGTGGCCATCGCTGAAGGTCAGCTTAAGGGCGTAATTGCCGACCATGTCGGCGCCGGTCACCATCACATGCTGTTTGCCGGTCTGCAGGACGCCCGGCCCCGATCCATGCCCCCGAACTTCCGCTGACGGAGAATAGACCCGGAGCAGCTCGAAGGGCAGCTCGTAAATCCTGTGGTCGGCATATTCCAACTGGACAACCCGGCTTTGCTTTTTAATCCGAATTGCTGTCGGCCTGGATGTCTCCGTCATGACGGCTGCGCTCTTGATTTACAGAATATAGCGGCTGAGATCTTCGTCTTCTGCCAGATCCCCAAGCTTTTCATCCACGTATTCCGCGGTAACTTCGAACTGCTCGGTTATCTTGTCACCGGCATCGAAAGACAGGCTTTCAAGCAGCCTCTCCAAGACGGTGTGAAGGCGACGGGCACCGATGTTTTCGGTGGTTTCGTTAACCTTGTAGGCGATTTCGGCAATGCGGGTAATGGCGGCTTTGTTAAAGGTCAACTTTAACCCTTCGGCGTTCATTAGAGCTTCGTACTGCTGCACCAGCGAAGCGTCAGGTTCGGTCAGGATGCGCTCGAAATCGTTCGGCGTCAGTGGTTGTAATTCAACCCGTATGGGTAACCGGCCCTGAAGCTCGGGAATCAGGTCTGACGGTTTGGTCAGATGGAAAGCCCCAGAGGCAATGAACAGGATATGATCCGTTCTAACCATGCCGAATTTGGTGCTGACGGTGCTGCCTTCAATCAGCGGCAATAAGTCACGCTGAACACCTTCCCGTGAGACATCCGAGGATGCATTCTCAGAGCGCTTGGCCACTTTGTCGATTTCATCGATAAACACGATGCCGTTCTGCTCGACCGCGTAGATGGCTTTCTGTTTGATCTCATCTTCATTGACCAGTTTAGCCGCTTCTTCTTCCCGGGCGCGCAGGAGCGCATCCGATACTTTCATCTTCCGGGTCTTGCGGCGCTCTGATGACATGTTGGAAAACATGCTCTGAAGCTGGTTGGTCATTTCTTCCATGCCCGGCGGTGCCATGATTTCGACACCAGCGTTGGGGTTTCTGAGTTCGATTTCGATTTCCTTGTCGTCCAGTTCGCCTTCCCGTAATTTCTTGCGGAACAGTTGACGGGTGCTGGAGTCCTCCGCCGGCTTGCTGTTTTCCTCGAAGTCACGGGGAGGGGGTAGCAAAGCGTCCAGGATTCGGTCTTCCGCCGCATCAGCCGCCCTGTGTTCATGCCGTTTCATTTCTTTCTCTCGAAGAAGCTTCACCGCCATGTCCGCCAGGTCGCGAATAATAGACTCGACATCCCGGCCAACGTAGCCCACTTCGGTGAATTTCGTCGCTTCCACTTTCAGGAAGGGCGCATCGGCAAGTTTGGCGAGCCGCCGTGCGATTTCGGTTTTGCCGACGCCGGTGGGGCCAATCATCAGGATGTTCTTTGGCGTGATTTCGTCGCGCAGGTCGCTGTCCAGTTGCATCCGGCGCCAACGGTTGCGTAAGGCAATCGCGACCGCGCGCTTGGCTTGATCCTGCCCGACGATGTGTTTATTGAGTTCGTGAACAATCTCACGGGGAGTCATTGCAGACATGGTCGCTCCGAATCAGTCGTTGGCGGACAGCACTTCAAGAGTACGGTTATGGTTGGTGTAAATACAGATATCAGCCGCTATATCGAGACTTTTGTCTACGATGTTCTGGGCGTCCAGCTCAGTGTTCTCAAGCAGTGCCCGGGCAGCTGACTGGGCAAAAGGCCCGCCTGAACCTATCGCAATCAGGCCCTGTTCCGGCTCAATGACATCGCCGTTGCCAGTAATGATCAATGAGGCGGTTTTATCCGCAACTGCCAGAAGGGCTTCGAGTCTGCGTAACGCTCGGTCAGTTCGCCAGTCTTTTGCCAGTTCCACGGCCGCGCGGGTCAGGTTGCCCTGGTGCTTTTCCAACTGGGCTTCAAAGCGCTCGAACAGCGTGAAGGCATCAGCGGTGCCGCCCGCGAATCCGGCCAGAACCTGATTGTTGTATAGGCGCCGGACCTTGCGCGCGTTGCCCTTCATGACGGTGTTGCCCAGGGATACCTGGCCATCACCACCCATGGCAACGCTGTCGCCGCGTCGTACCGAAAGTATGGTTGTCATGTCAGCTCCGGTTAAAGGGGAGTGAATAAAACTTGGTTCCGGTTATATGGCGGCGGGGCGAGGGAATTCAAGGGCGGGAAGGCTAGCCTTCCCTGGGTACCTTGCGGACCAGTGGCTGGATGTTGATCGATACCAGTTTGTCGATGGCGGCGTTCATCTGAGAGCGGGAGTGATAGGGGCCCACATTGACCCGAAACCAGGTACTGCCGGTGTCCAGATCAATTCGATCAACTTTGGCTCTCAAACCCTGGAAGGCAATCTCGGCACGCTGGCGTTCGGCGTCCTGCTGGCTGCGAAACGACCCTGTCTGCACCACATAGGCAAAGGACTGGTCAACGGGACCAGGCGTGTATTCATCAACGTTTGGGGCGACCACCTCTGAGTCCTTGAGGATGTCGTAGAAGCGGAACCCCGGCTCGTCCTTTGTTTTTTCTTTCGCCGTGACCGCTGGCGTACTGCGCTCACTCTGTTGTTGCTGGCGCTCAGCCTGGTCGACGCTCGATTGCCCTACAGGCACAGAATTGAGGTACGCGATGAAACCGATGAAGCCTCCAACGGCAGCCAGCGACAGTATCCAGCGCACTGAAAGTCCTCCTGATTGACCATGGCCTCCAGCGGGTTGGCGCCGGGTTCCTTTAGCTGCGCCAGTTGCAGTGCGGGGGGGCTTGTTGCGATTTGCCCCGGCACTTTGTCGGCCCCGCGGACTGGTGGTTGGCGGTCGGTTTTTTTTTGCGTAGTCACGTGACATGGCGCGGTCTTACCTTGGTAGTCGACAGTCGGGTTACATTTCTTCCGGCGCGCTGACGGCCAGAAGATCCAGGCCATTGGCAATAACCTGCCTGACCGCAAGGTAAAGGCTCAGACGGGCATCACGCAATGACTCGTCTTCGATCAGCACCTTGTGGGCATTGTAATAAGTGTGAAACTGCCCGGCTAACTCGCGCAAGTAATGAGTAATGTGGTGGGGCTCCCGTTGGGCGGCCGCGTTTACGACCAGTTCAGGGTATTTGGCCAGTTGGTTGGCAAGCTCTTTCTCTTCATCCAGAGTCAATAGCGACAGGTCGCCAAGGCATTCATTCATGCCCCGGGTAACGCCGCTTTCTGCAAGCTTTCGCAGCACGCTGCAAATCCGGGCATGCGCATATTGAATGTAATAAACCGGGTTTTCATTGGTTTGGGAGCGGGCCAGATCGATGTCGAAGGTCAATTGGGAATCAACGCGCCGGGCTGCCAGGAAAAATCGGGTTGCATCCCTCCCGACTTCGTCAATCAGGTCTCGCAAGGTGACGTAACTGCCCGCGCGTTTCGATAGCTTCACCTCTTCACCGGAGCGGGTAACCATGACCATCTGGTGCAGAACATAGTCTGGCCAGCCTTCAGGAATGTCGGTTTTCAATGCTTGCAGGCCTGCCCGAACCCTGGTGACAGTGGAGTGATGATCAGCACCTTGCTCGTTAATGACGGTGCTGAACCCCCGCTGCCATTTATCCAGATGGTAGGCGACATCCGGCAGGAAGTAGGTAAAGTTGCCGTCTTTCTTGCGCATGACCCGGTCTTTGTCGTCGCCGAATTCGGTGGTTTTCAGCCAGATTGCGCCTTCGTGCTCGTAGGTGTAGCCATTCCCGGTAAGTTGTTTGACCGTCGCCTCTACTTTACCGGACTCGTACAATGAGGATTCCAGGGAGTAGACATCAAACTCGACACCAAAGGCCTTCAGGTCCAGATCCTGCTCCCGACGAAGATAGGCCACTGCAAATTCACGGATGGATTCAAGATCGTCCGGATCAGCGCTACCGGTAACTTTGCGGTCGTCGGCCAGTACTGTCTCCGCTGCCATGTAGGCTTTTGCGAGGTCGGCAATATATTCGCCGCGGTAGCCGTCTGCTGGCCAGCTCTCATCACCCGGGGTGATGCCTTTGATGCGAGCCTGGGACGAGAGGGCCAGGTTGTTGATCTGGACGCCAGCGTCGTTGTAATAGAACTCCCGCGTGACCTTATAGCCATTGGCCTCGAGCAGGCGACACAGGCAATCACCAATAGCCGCACCCCGGCCGTGACCAACGTGGAGAGGACCGGTAGGGTTGGCTGAGACAAACTCGACCTGAACCTTTTCGGCTTTGCCGGAATGGTTGCGACCGAATTGCTCAGCCTGCTCCAGAACACTGTTCACCACCTCAAAGGCGCTGGCTGTACTCATGAAAAAGTTAATGAAACCGGGCCCTGCAATCTCTACCTTTTCGATGGCCGTGCTCTTCGGCAGCGCCGATACCAATGCTTCTGCAAGTTTACGGGGCGGTCGTCTTGCCGCCTTCGCAGCTACCAGCGCAATATTGCAGGCGTAATCGCCATGGGCTTTGTCTTTGGTATTGTCCACGTTGGGGGTGAACGACTGGTCAGACGGCAGGGTACCTTCCGATTGCAATGTAGCAAGAGCGGACTCAAGCAGTTGGGTGACGGTCTCTTTCATGCTGTTTGACGGCTCGGTTGTCGGGTATTTGGGGATAGCGATATCCCGCCAGGAATCCGGGGGCGCTATTATCGCGGAAAGCACAGGGGGACTCAATGTATCATCCGTCCGTCACGGAAGTAGTGCCGCCGTGTGTTAATTCGCAGTCGATTGACGAATTAACCGGACGAGTGCCTAGCCGGTTTCCAGTGGATCAACGTCAATCTGCCATCGAAGAGAGCCTTTGCGTTTCTGCTGGTCAAGCTGCTGGCAGAGGGACTTCAATGCCTGATTCAGGCGCGTTCTGCTGTCACAAATGAGTACCAGCTGCGCGCGATAACGGTCTGCCCGGCGTGCGATGACAGCTGGCAGGGGTCCCCACAGATCTATCTGAGTGTCTGTTATCTGTTGCTTGGCGTGATCGAGAAAACCGATGCTGTCCTCCATAGTGACACCTTCTGCCCGCAGGATGGCCATGGAGCGAAAAGGAGGGAAGCCGCCGCCGGAACGTTCGGCAAGCAGATTATCCGCCAGCGGAAGATAATGGCCGCTGGCGAGTTGCCGGAGCATGGGGTGATCGCTGTGACAGGTCTGAATGATCACCTGCCCCGAGGCGTCGCCGCGGCCCGCCCGCCCGCTGACCTGCAACAGCGTCTGGATGAGTTGTTCCGGGGCTCTGAAATCGACACTGAACAAACCGCCATCAGCATTGATGACAACGACCAGAGTCACGTTGGGAAAATCATGGCCTTTAGCCAGCATCTGCGTGCCGACCAGAATGCAGGGGCGACCAGTATTTACGGTAGACAGGATGGACTGAATGCTACCTTTGCGCTGAGTGCTGTCCCGGTCGACCCGGATAACCGGCACCTCAGGAAACTGCTGCATAAGGATGTCTTCCGTGCGCTCAGTTCCTTGGCCCACGGGTTTGAACGCGTCGCTCTTGCAGGCGGGGCACTGAGCACTGGCTGCCGTCTGGTAATCGCAATGGTGGCAACGCATGGCGCGGTCCTTGCGATGATAGGTCAGGCGGGTGTCACAGCGCGGGCACTCCACCATGTGGCCGCAATCGAAACACATCATTACGGGCGCAAAACCGCGGCGGTTTACAAATACCAGGGCCTGCTGGCCTCTGGCGAGACAGTCCCGGATTGACTGTATCGTTGGCGCTGCCATGCCACCCTCCAGCGGACGACTACGAATGTCGAGAAGGTTGATTACCGGGGGCGCTGCATTACCCGCTCGCTCTTCCAGGCGCGCCAGCCGATACTTTCCAGAGGCTGCATTGTGGAGGGATTCCAGCGACGGTGTGGCTGAGCCCAGGATGATCGGACATTGATTCAGGTGGGCTCGGTAGACCGCCAGATCCCGACCTGAATAGCGAAAGCCTTCGCCCTGTTTATAGGAGCTGTCATGCTCTTCATCAACGACGATGGTGCGTAATCCGGTAAAGGGCAAAAGCACGGCGGAGCGGGTCCCGATGACGATCACAGGTGCGCCCTCCCGTATACGCAGCCAGGTATCGAGACGCTCACCGTCGTTCAGCGCTGAGTGCCATACGGCTATGCGCTCGCCGAAGTAATGACGAAATCGCTTTACGGTCTGAGGGGTCAGGTTGATTTCCGGAACCAGTACCAGCGCCTGTTCATTGTTCGCCAGGTGTTGCCTCAGGTAATGCAGGTAAATCTCCGTTTTGCCACTTCCGGTGATGCCGTACAGCAGACTGGCGGTGAACCCTTCCTTCGGTTCTGCCAGTTGTTCGTAGGCAGAGCGTTGGGCTTCGGAAAGAACCGGCGGGCTAGGCAGATTTTCGGCAGTGGACTCCTGGTGTTTCGTCTCGGTCTCTATAACCAACCCTTTCGCTGCGAGCGCTTTGAGTTGAGAGCGGGTGAAGCCTGCCTTGGTAACTGCCGAGGTTTCCCTTGCCCCCGCTTGACCCGAAAGCCAATCCAGCAGCGCTCGCTGACGAACAGCATTGGTCGAAAGTGTAGCGGTTGCGCCAGTCACTATCTGCCATTGGGTAAGGCGAGGACGCTCTGCGGGCCGGCCTTTTCGGAGGGCCGGGGGCAACGCTGTAAAAAGGCACTCGCCAAGAGGATGCTGATAATAGTTGGACGCCCAGGTTAGCAGAGACCTGGTTTCGTCGGGCAGGGCAGGCCAGTGTTCGCAGACAGACAGAATGGATTTGAGAGTGATACCTTCCGGCGCCTCGGCGTCGGCATCGACCACCAGGCCAATCGCGCTTTGTTGCCCGAACGGAACTCTCACTCGCTGGCCCGCGACGAGGGGCTGCTGTTGATCTGTCGCCAGGTAATCAAACAGCCGGCGAAGCGGGCGAGCCAGGGCAATGCGGACAGATCGGGTCAAGGTTACTCCGGCCTTTTCGGGGGCTGCCAACCAATTCGGTAAATGCGGATGTCCCGTTAGCCTGAAAGCTTGCGGAAACCCTGCGTTATGAGTAAGATTCGCGGTCTAATTGCGATGGGGCATGATTGTGCCCTGTCTTTCCGATTGTTTCAAACGATGCGGTGCCTGACATCCCGGCCTTCCTCACAGGGTCCATGATCGGGTAGCGGCATGACCTACAGAGGTTCGCCATGAGAGAAGGTATCCACCCCAAGTACGCTGAAATTACTGCAACTTGCAGCTGCGGTAATGTTATTAACACCCGCTCTACCATCGGCCGTGACCTGCAGCTGGATGTATGTTCACAGTGCCACCCGTTCTATACCGGTAAGCAGAAAGTTATGGACACCGGTGGCCGGATTGACCGTTTCCAGAAGCGTTTCGGCGGCCGGATCGCAGCGAAGAAAGACTGACTCAACGCTGTGTAACAAAAAAAGCGCCTTTTGAGGCGCTTTTTTTGTGCCTGCAGAAATAATGAAGTACCAGGTTTGACGCTGGTCACGGAATGCGCAGCGACCCTTGTTTGCATCTGGCCTTCGCGCCATAATGTCGCGTTCTCGCCGACTAACTAATAGCTTGGTGGGTTCAGAGAGATAATATTGAATCTCCGTCCTTTTAACGTGACTAACGGAACAGTGGCAATGTCTCAAGATCTGAAAGAAGCAGCCCTTGAATATCACGCCAAGCCGCGGCCTGGTAAGCTGAGTGTCGAAATAACCAAGCCTACCAAAACAGCCCGTGATCTTTCTTTGGCGTACAGCCCGGGTGTTGCAGAACCGGTCCGCGAGATCGCAAAGGACCCCGAAAACGCATACAAGTACACGGGTAAGGGCAATCTTGTTGCCGTTATTTCTGACGGTACTGCGATCCTCGGCTTGGGTAACCTTGGCCCCCTGGCGAGTAAGCCAGTCATGGAAGGAAAGGGTGTCCTCTTCAAGCGCTTTGCCGGCATCGATGTGTTTGATATCGAGGTAAACTCAGAAAGCCCGCAAGCATTTATCGAGACCGTCGAGCGGATCGCTGACACCTTCGGTGGTATTAACCTTGAAGATATCAAGGCGCCCGAGTGCTTTGAGATTGAGCGCGCCCTCATTGAAAAGTGTAACGTTCCCGTCTTTCACGACGATCAGCACGGGACAGCGATTGTAACAGCTGCAGGCATGCTGAACGCCCTCGAATTGGTTGGTAAATCGCCCGAGTCAGCGAAAGTGGTCTGTCTGGGCGCGGGCGCCGCAGCCATAGCCTGCATGAAGCTGTTAGTCAGTTGTGGCATCAAGTCTGAAAACATCTACATGCTAGACCGTAAAGGGGTAATACACGCCGGACGGGATGATCTGAACCAGTACAAGGCGATGTTTGCCAATGAAACAGACAAGCGCACGCTGGATGATGCAATTGAGGGAGCGGACGTGTTCCTCGGTCTCTCCGGCCCGGATCTGTTTCCTGTTGAGAGCCTGATGAAAATGGCTGCCAACCCGATTATTTTTGCCTGCTCCAACCCGGATCCTGAAATCAGCCCGGAAGTAGCGTTGGCGGCCCGGGATGATTTGATTATGGCGACCGGTCGGTCGGACTATCCAAACCAGGTTAATAACGTCCTGGGCTTCCCGTTCATCTTCCGGGGCGCGCTGGATGTTCGGGCGACTGCTATCAATGAAGAAATGAAAGTGGCCGCAGTTAACGCCATCCGAGAGTTGGCAAAGATGCCTGTGCCGGTGGAAATTTGTGAAGCCTATGGTGCGGCTAGCTTTGAGTTTGGCCGGGAGTATATTATTCCCAAGCCAATGGACGTACGTCTTCTGGAGGTTGTTCCTGCTGCCGTCGCTAGGGCAGCAGTGGACTCCGGTGTTGCACGAAATCCGTACCCCGCCCATTACCCGTTGAAGTCTATTGACGACATCAGGTAAGGAGTGAGTGATCAAAAAAACCGGCCCTTGGCCGGTTTTTTTATATCTGACAATAGCGATTTCGTCTGACAGCGCCTTGGCTTGAAAAGTCAGAAAATTGATTGGGGAAGGTTGCTGTCATCCCCGGGCGCTACTCCACCTCGGTTATCGTCGGCGTCTATGGCGGCAGGCGTATCCTCTTCACGGAACAGTTCAAAGATGGCGTCGGATTGGCCGGGGCGCGCACGCTTGCCGCTCTCGGGATCAATCCGGATGCTGACAATCCCGTTAGGCTGGGGCATGAAAGAGCGCGGTTCTCCCTCCATGGCAACCTGCATGTAGTCAAGCCAGACGGGCAATGCTGCTGTGGCACCATACTCCGCTCGGCCGAGCGGAGTCGGCTGGTCAAAGCCGACCCAGGCAATCGTTGCAATACTGTAGTTAAAGCCAGCAAACCAGGTATCCCTTTGCTCATTGGTGGTCCCGGTTTTACCGCCGATGTCATCGCGGCCCAAGGCCAGCGCCCGGCGACCTGTGCCTCGTGTTATCACATCTCTGAGCATTGAGTGAAGTATATAAACGGAACGTTCGTCCGCAAGGCGCTTGGCGACCCTCATAGCAGGAAAGCCCAGATCTGGGTTTGGGGAGTCGGCGGTAAGCGCGTCGCACTCGTCGTCGCACAGAACAACTGACGGTGCCTCGTAGAGGATCTCATCGTTGCTATTCTCTATGGTCTGGATCAGATAGGGCTCGACATCGTAGCCGCCATTCGCGATCACCGCAAAGCCCCGTGCAACTTCCAGTGGCGTCAGGTTGCCGCTGCCCAATGCAAGCGACAGGTCTCGTGGCATGCCCTCTGTACTGATCTGGAGTTGCTCCAGATAATCAATGGTGTTGTCTATCCCCACGTCCTGAAGCAGGCGGATTGAGACCAGGTTGCGAGATCGATACAGAGCCTCCCGGAGGCGTGTCGGGCCGTAAAACTGCCCGGAGGAGTTCTGTGGGCGCCAGGTTGTCTCCAGATTGATGTCGTCGAATACAATGGGAGCGTCGTTGAATAGAGTGGCCGGTGTTACGCCGCGCTCAAGAGCTGCAAGATACAGGAACGGTTTGAACGTTGATCCGGGCTGACGCCTGGCCTGGGTGGCACGATTGTATTTGGTTTGATTGAAGCTGTAGCCGCCCGTAAGCGCCTGAATGGCGCCAGTCTTGGCTTCCAGAGAAACCAGGGCGCCCTGTATGTCAGGCACCTGGGCAAGGGCTACTTTCTGTACCGGCACCACCGGAACCTCACCCTCATCAACGTCCGGCGCCGCCACCTCAACGTTTTCGGCAGTTTGCTGGCGCTTGACGTAGACCACATCCCCTATAGTGACGACATCTGAAGGTGATTGTGGTTCAGGACCGAGGAGGTTTTCAGTTCGATGGCGACGAGCCCAAGTCATGGTTTCGAAGGCCATGGAGAGCTCCCCCAAGTGCCTGGAGAATAAGCTGACCTCGGCTTCCCCGATTTCGGTGACCACCGCAGGATAGAGTGCTTCCACGCGGGGATAGCTTGCCATTGCCCGGGTCAGATTGTCGGGTGCGAGGTCGTCTTCTTTGATCTTGCCGACCGGGCCCCGGAAGCCATGACGCTGGTCATACGCTTCCAGTCCGTCGCGCAGGGCATCGGTTGCAGCCTGTTGCTTGGCGCTGTCGACAGTCAGTGTGACTTTATAACCATCGGTATAAGCCGCTTCGCCATAACGGGTGAACAGCTCGGAGCGTGCCATTTCGGCCACGTAATCTGCGTCGACTTCGGTGGACGGCGCGTTATAGCTCGCTGTAACCGGAGCCGCTGCCGCCAGTTCGTAGGCATCTGGGGTGATGTTGCCCAAATCTCTCATCCGGCCCAGAACCCAGTTCCTGCGAATCGTCGCGCGTTCAGGGTTCGCAATCGGATTATAGGCGGAGGGGGCTTTGGGTAACGTCGCCAGCATCGCCATCTGTGCCAGGGTCAGTTCATTGACGCTTTTATCGTAGTAAACCCTCGCAGCAGACCCAATACCATATGCCCGATTGCCGAGATAAATCTTATTGAGATAGAGCTCCAGGATCTGATCCTTAGGGAGTTCGCGTTCGATCTGAAGAGCCAGGAGTATCTCGTTGAACTTCCGGATGAAGGTTCGGTCACGTGACAAAAAGTAATTTTTTGCAACCTGCATTGTGATGGTACTGCCACCGGATTGTATTTCTCCGGTGGTCACCAATTCGACGGCAGCCCGCATCAGGCCTCTTAAATCGACCCCGAAGTGCTCATAGAAACGGCTGTCTTCCGCAGCCAGAAAGGCATGTAACTGAATTGTAGGGATCTGTTCTATTGTGATGGGAGCCCTTCTCTTTTCACCGAATTCTGCTATTAATCTGTTGTCTGCGCTGTAGACCCTTAATGGAGTCTGCAACTGGATGTCTGTCAGTTGATCGACAGAGGGAAGACCCGGCCTCAGGTAGAGATAAAAACTGGAGGCCATGATTACGGCGAGACTTATACCCGTCAGGAAGAACCAGGCAAAGACGCGGGATGTACGGAAGAGTCGGGACATTTTTTCTGACAACTATTGGATATAGGTCTATCATTTGAGAAATTGCTTTAGGTAAGACGAATAAGTTTCGTCAATACAATGACTCTCAAAATAACGAAGTGGCATTGTAGACGTAAAGCAGAAAAAATTCTCTTAAAAAAAACACATAACCGGGTGCATGTAACCAGGTATAGGGTGAGCGCGTGTTCGGATTGTTCGGTAAGAAATCCAGTGCTGTTCTGGGTGTGGATGTCAGCTCCAGCTCGGTAAAGCTTTTAGAGCTCTCTAAACAGGGCGATCGCTACAGGGTGGAAAGCTACGCAGTGGAACCACTGCCAGCGAATGCTGTAGTCGAGAAAAATATAACAGATGTAGAGGCCGTCGGTGAGGCGCTCAAGCGTGTTGCTGGCAAGGCCCGAACGGGCGTCAAACATGCTGCTGTCGCAGTGTCTGGCTCTGCTGTTATAACCAAGCTGATACAAATGAATTCGGGTCTGAACGAATTCGAAATGGAAGATCAAATAGCCCTCGAAGCTGATCAATACATTCCATATCCCCTTGATGAGGTCGCCATCGACTTCGAAGTTCAGGGCTCCTCCGAATCCAATCCTGATCAGGTTGATGTTCTGTTGGCGGCCTGCCGCAAAGAGAACGTCGACATTCGTGAAGATGCGCTAAGTATTGCATCGCTTACGGCAAAGATCGTTGATGTAGAAGCCTATGCGCTTGAACGGGCTTATTCATTAATTGAACCGCAGCTTGAATCCCAGGGCGAAGAACTCGTGGTGGCCATCGTGGATGTCGGCGCAACCATGACAACGCTGAGTGTTCTTGCGGACGGCAAAACCGTCTACACCCGGGAGCAGATCTTCGGCGGTAAACAGTTGACCGAAGAAATCCAGCGTCGCTACGGCCTTTCACTTGAAGAGGCAGGGCTCGCCAAAAAGCAGGGTGGACTGCCTGATGATTACGAGTCCGAGGTGCTGGCACCGTTCCGGGAAGCGGTTGTGCAGCAGGTTGCCCGGGCTCTGCAGTTTTTCTTTGGCGCCAGTCAGTACAACGCAGTTGATTACGTGATTCTTGCGGGCGGTACGGCTTCGATTCAGGGTCTGGTTGAGATGGTCGAAGATAAAACCGGCACGCATACATTGGTGGCAAACCCGTTTGCCGATATGGCCGTTGGTTCTCGTGTTAACGCATCTGCATTGGGCAATGACGCCCCATCGCTGATGATAGCCTGTGGTTTGGCGATGAGGAGCTTTGACTGATGGCGAATATTAACCTCAGGCCCTGGCGTGAAGAGCTCAGGGCAGAAAAACAGCAACAGTTCATCGTTATGCTTGTTGGTGCAGCCATTGTCGCCGCGGGGCTCGCATTTCTCTGGAAGTCAGATATGGACAACCGGATAGCGTATCAGCAGTCCCGTAATGCCTATGTCCAGACCGCGATGAAGGAGCTGGACAGCCAGATCAAGGAAATTGAGAACCTGCGGCGTCAACGGGACGAGTTGCTGGCGCGCATGCGAGTGATCCAGGACTTGCAGGGCAAGCGTCCGGTCATCGTGAGGGTCTTCGATGAGTTGGTGCAGACTTTGCCGGACGGGTTGTTCTACAGCGACCTCAAAAAGGTAAATGAGCGCATCGACATCATTGGTATGGCTGAATCCAATAGTCGGATTTCAGCACTTATGAGACGTTTCGAGAATTCAGAATGGTTTGATGATCCAAACCTTTCCAATGTTGCTGCAGCCGATAATCGGCGGGCTGGATATAGCCAGTTCAACCTGTCAGTGACTCAGCGAACTCCAGGTGTCGAAGAGGAGACCAAGCAATGAGCCTCGCAGATTCGATGAAAAGCCTGAACGAGTTTGATATTAACGATCTTGACGTTAATAACGCCGGTATATGGCCGGCGCCGGTCAAAGCTATTGTAGTTCTGATTGTGTTTGGCCTGATTCTTGGCGGCGGTTATTGGTTCTTTATTAAAGATCAGTATACGAAACTTGCCGGAGTTGAGAAGACCGAGTTGGAGCTAAGACAGCAATACGAACAGAAAGCTTACAAGGTCGCGAATCTGGAAGTATTCAAAAACCAGATGGTTGAAATGGAAGAAACGTTCGGGGCGCTGGTCAAGCAGTTACCAAGTGACACCGAAGTACCGGGACTGCTCGAAGATATTACCAACACGGCTGTTGGAAGTGGCCTTGAACTCCAGGAAATCAAACTTCAGTCGGAGCAGCGCCGGGATTTTTATATAGAGCTTCCGATCAACATTCAGGTTTCTGGCACTTATCACGAGCTGGCTTCGTTTGTCAGCAGTGTGGCCAGCTTACCGCGCATCGTAACGCTGCATGACTTTACGATTAAACCAACAAGTGGTGAAAGTGACAGACTGGATATGCAGGTTCTGGCACGCACATACCGCTACCGGGCGGGAGAATGAGCATGATGAAGCAGCATGCTGGAAAAGCCTGGTTGGGCTTCTGCCTTGCGTCCCTGTTAGCAGGCTGTTCCCAGGGTAATGGGTTTTCAGACCTGGATCAGTTTATGGAAGAAACACGTTCCAAGCCCCGGGGATTCGTTGAGCCTTTGCCGGAGTTCAACGCTTATGAGGCATTTACCTATGCCTCCGCTGACCGGAGAGCCCCGTTTGAGCCGCCGGTAGACGTACAACTGACCATGGTGGATGAACAGCCTCAGAGTGATGTTGAGCCTGACCTCGACCGACCCAAAGAAGTGCTCGAAAACTATGCGCTCACTGAATTAGAGATGGTTGGCACCCTGGGTGGCAGCAACGAAAACTCATTCGCGCTCGTTTCTGATAGTGAAGGCGGTGTACATCGGGTCAGAACCGGGAATTACATGGGGCAGAATTACGGGCGCATTATTGGTGTCAGTGATTCCCGTGTCGAATTGATGGAAATCGTACCCAACGGCCGGGGAGGCTGGGTAGAACGCCCCCGATCCCTTTCACTGGATGAGGGTTAAGGAGCGGCATGATGACAACTGAAAGAAAAACACACGAACGATACAGTTTGGGGTCGAGGCTAGCGATGTTCAGAAAATTTACCGTATGCGTCAGCATGGTTGCTCTTGGGATGATGTCCTGTCTGGCCAGTGCGGTCACCCTTCAGGATGTATCCTTCTCTTCACTTCCGGGTGACCGGACACAGGTAACGCTGAGCTTTGATGGCCAGCCGCCGAAACCCACTGGGTATACCATAGAAAGGCCTGCTCGTATCGCAGTAGACCTGCGTGACACCCAAAGTGGGCTTGAGAGCAGGAACATCTCCCTGGGTTCAGGCAATGCTCAAAGCATGACGGTGGTTGAAACCAAGGACCGGACCCGCTTGATATTCAACCTGGTGGAACTGGCGCCTTACCAGACCTCACAAACCGGCAATGCGCTGGTACTCACTATTGGTGGCAACGCGGGTAGCGCTGCCCCAGTAGCGCAGTCTGAGCCGAGTTCGAGTCAACAAGAGAGCGCTTCGGTGAGTCGCTCTGATTCTGGGGTGACGGGTGTTGATTTCCGACGCGGCCAGAACGGTGAGGGGCGCGTGATTGTGTCTCTTGGTGATAGCAAGACGCCGGTTGACCTTACTGAGTCCGGTGGGCGTATCCGCCTGGTACTGGAAGACACTGAGGTTCCGGCTAACCTGCGCCGACGGCTTGATGTAACGGACTTCGCCACGCCGGTTTCTCGCGTGGACACCTATATGGAAGGTAATAACGCGGTCATTGAGATTCGCCCAGAGGGTAGCTACGACTATATCGCCTACCAGGCAGACAAGGTCTTTACCGTCAGCGTAGAGCCACTTACTGAAGAAGAAGCAGAACTTCGCCGTGAGGACAAGTTCCCGTATACCGGCGACAAGTTGTCCCTCAACTTTCAGGACATCGAGGTGCGTTCGGTTCTTCAGTTGATTGCTGATTTCACCGGGCTGAACCTGGTTGCCAGCGACACCGTCAGCGGCAGCATTACACTTCGCCTCCAAAATGTGCCTTGGGATCAGGCTCTGGACCTGATTCTTAAAACCAAAGGTCTGGATAAGCGACAGATTGGCAACGTGCTTCTTGTTGCTCCCGCTGACGAAATTGCGGCCCGTGAGCGTCTTGAGCTGGAAACGACCAAGCAAATTGCGGAACTGGCACCTGTTCGGCTGGATATCATCCAGGTCAACTACGCCAAGGCTGCGGATATCGTGGCGTTGATTCAAGCGGATGAAGAACTGATTTCTGATCGTGGCTTCGTGTCTTCTGACGCGCGCACAAATACCATCAGCGTGAGAGAGTCGACTGACAAGCTTGAACAAATCCGCCGTTTGGTCACGACCTGGGACGTGCCGGTGAGACAGGTGTTAATCGAAGCACGACTGGTTCGGGCACAGACAGATTTGGCAGAAGAGCTCGGCGTTCGTTGGGGCGCCGCCGGCCGGTCGGACGCTAATGGTGGAAGTAATAACTTCGGGTTTGGTGGTGCAATTGGCCAAGGCCAGCTCGGCAATAACGTTGACCTGGGTGGATTGAATGTGGATCTCGGGGTTAGCCGGGCAAATACGTCTTCTGTATCCTTTGGATATATAGGGTCTGACTTCCTGGTGGATCTGGAGTTGTCCGCTTTCGAGAGTGACGGCCAGGCAGAAATTGTGGCTCAGCCCAAGGTCGTGACAGCTGATCGTCAGACGGCGAGAATCCAGTCGGGTGAGGAAATTCCCTACCAGGAAGCTTCTTCAAGTGGTGCTACATCGGTGTCATTCAAGGAGGCTGTATTGTCACTGGAGGTGACCCCTCAGATTACGCCGGACGACAAGATCATTATGGACTTGACGGTTAACCAGGATTCGCGTGGTGAAGTTACTAATGGTGTGCCGAGTATCAACACCAATGAAGTGACAACGCAGGTTCTGGTGCGGAATGGGGAAACGGTGGTGCTCGGCGGTATTTTCCAGTCAGAGACATCCACCACCATTACCAAAACCCCCTTCCTGGGAGATATCCCTTATCTTGGGCGCCTGTTTACCCGCAAGACGTCCCTTGATGAGCGTAGTGAGTTACTTATCTTCATTACACCAAAGATCCTTAAGGGCGATTTAGTGAACTAATCGTACGGCACGAAAAAGCCGCCCTGTCAGGGGCGGCTTTTTTTTGCCTGAAAAACCTGCAAATCTTATGGAACGTGAGTGCCTATGCTATTCTCACCCGCCACGATTTATATGAGCGAATGTCATGACGTTGCCAAAGCGTGTAGTTCTCGTTGGACCCATGGGGGCTGGTAAAAGCACCATCGGTCGCCTGTTGGCCAGAGAGCTGGGCTATCGTTTTGTCGATACTGATCGTCTGATAGAAGAGCGTTGCGGCGCTAATATTCCGTGGATTTTCGATGTTGAGGGCGAGGCAGGGTTTCGCCAGCGAGAGTCCGCGATGTTGTCTGAGCTGGTGGGGATGGGTGACATTGTCCTGGCCACCGGGGGTGGCGCTGTTACGCAAGCTGAAAACCATGTCAGCCTTAAGCAGGACGCTCTGGTTATCTATTTGAAAACGTCAGTCGAACAACAAGTCGAAAGAACCCGGCGGGACCGCAATCGTCCCCTGCTTCAGAATGATGATCCAGAGGCAGTACTCCGGCACTTGTTTTCGATGAGGGACCCCCTCTATACCGCGCTTGCGGATATCGTCATGTATACCGATAAAAAAAGCCCAAGGCTGGTGGTAAGGCAGTTGATTAATCGCATGCAGCCCAAAACATCACGACAAAAGCGTCAAGTCAGAAAGGAGGGTCACAAGCATGTCTGAGGCGTCACGGGAGCTAAGGGTTAACCTCGGTGAACGAAGCTATCCGATACTGATTGGCCAAGGTTTACTCGGGACCACGGACCTGTCGCCCTATGTGCGTGGTGAGCGAGTGATGATTGTCACCAACACCGTGGTTGCGCCGCTCTATCTGGAGCAGGCAACCCTATGCTTCCCGGGAAAAATCGTCGACTCCGTGATACTGCCGGACGGCGAACAACATAAGGACTGGCAAACCCTGAACCGGATATTTGACGCCCTGCTTGAGCAGCGCCACTCGCGGCATACCACGGTTGTCGCGCTCGGTGGCGGTGTGGTGGGTGATATGGCGGGTTTTGCAGCGGCCACTTATCAGCGTGGGGTCCAGTTCATACAAATACCGACCACGCTGTTGTCGCAGGTCGATTCGTCGGTTGGTGGCAAAACCGGTATCAATCATCCGCTGGGAAAGAACATGGTGGGTGCGTTTCATCAACCTCAGGTGGTTCTGATCGACACGGACACGCTTGCAACGTTGCCTCCCCGTGAAATTCCAGCAGGATTAGCCGAGGTGATCAAATACGGGCTTATCCGGGATCTGCCGTTTCTGGAGTGGCTTGAAAGCAACATTGCAGCGCTGACCGAACTCGATACCGCTGCCCTGTCTGAGGCAATACTGCGATCCTGTACCTGCAAGGCGGAAGTAGTCGCTATAGATGAGCACGAAGGCGGACTGCGGGCCATTCTCAATCTGGGGCATACCTTTGGACATGCGATGGAGACTTTCGCCGGGTATGGGCAGTGGTTGCATGGGGAAGCGGTGGGCGCCGGGATGGTCATGGCCGCCGATTTGTCACACCGTCTCGGGCTGATCAATCAGGAGTCGCTGGAGCGCGTGAGGTATTTGATCAAGCGCGCCGGGTTGCCTGATCGGGCTCCCGGAGGAATGCGCCCTGACGATTTCCTGGAGCGAATGGCAGTCGACAAAAAAAACGTGGATGGCCATCTGCGTCTGATTCTTCTGCGCGCGCCAGGTGAAGCCGTCATCACATCGGACTTTGATCATGCCCTGCTGGTTGATACTTTGAACGCCTTCTGTGGCAAGTCCTGATTCTGGTAAGGCACGAAGGCGCGCGAGCTCTAGAGAGGCAAAAATGTCCGACGACGGAATGACTGGGCTGGATACCGGCGGACTGTTTGCAAGGCTGCAGCAGCGTTACGGTCTCAGAGCCGACCCGCTGGCAATGGAAGCACCCTTTTACCCCGACGCCCAGAGACAACAGGCGCTCGAAACGTTGCGTCACCTTTGCGGATTTGGGGATCTGGCTTTGTTACTCACAGGGGCCAGGGGCGCCGGAAAAACCAGAATGCTTGCTGAACTGGAGAGGAGCGAGTCTGCAAGACTGGATTTCGTGCGGTTGGCACCGAGCAGCCTATCGAGTATCCAGGCACTTGCAAAGGCGTTGCTGGCGTCTGCTCATCAAAGTTTGGCGGCCACTGATACCCCGACCGAAGCAGTTTTCGGGTTTTTCCGTTGGAGCGAAACCACGACCCGGAAAGGCAGGCGGCTGGTTGTGTTGATAGATGATGCTGACGAGGTAGCCCCGGAGCTTACTCGGGTGCTGCTGGCCGCTTACGCCGCCTCCGACACTTCAAAGTCCGCAGTGCCGCTGTTCAGTGGGTCAGACCAACTTGTTCAAAGCCTCGGTCTGGTGGAAAGCGGCGGTGATCTGATGGGGGTGCATCAGATTCATTTGCGACCCCTGACACGCGATGAGGTGGCAGGATATCTGGAGCCCAGGGTAAGCGCCGCGGGCGGGAAAATTGACGAGTTATTGTCGGGTCGTTTCCTTGACAGGATTTACGAACTCAGTCAAGGCAGTCTGGGACGGGTCAGGCAAGTTGCTCCGGCCGTATGGTTGGATCTGACAGCCACCCCTGTCAGGTCGGGAGCAAATAACCAGTGGCTGAAGGGGCTGCGTTGGCCAGCTTTGGCCTTGGTACTGCTCGGCATATCGTGGTGGTTTGTATCGGCACAATATGACTCTATGATTGATGAAGAAGGGCTAGCGCGACCTGAAGCGGAACCCGAACGAACGCGCTCGATTATCTCCCTGGGGCCGGATAATCCGGAGTTGCCGGTCGTGGAAATTGAGGCTGAAAAGCCCTTCGGCACGGAAGTGGTGGATGGCGAAGAGATCGCCGTTGTGAATGGGCCTGAGACGGATTTAAAGGTAGACACTGGCGTTGCCAGCCAAGCAGCATTGGAGCCAGAGCCAGAGCCAGAGCCAGAGCCAGAGCCAGAGCCAGAGCCAGAGCCAGAGCCACCATTAGAACCCGAACCAGCAGTTAGCTCTGGTGGCCAGCTAGCCTTTCAGCCTAAAAATCCGGCTCAGTATGTGGCCGTAGAGGGGCTTCGCAGGCAGGATGGCATGACTGCGCAGTATATCGCGGGCTACAACGAATCAACGGCACTGCGCTTTTTGGAGCAACACAGCGCTGCGGAAGACCTGAGATACACCCGAAGTGAAAGAGCGGGACGTGACTGGTTTGTGGTATTCTATGGCAATTATGCCGACCCCGAATCAGCTTACGCAGCCGTGGAATCTTTAACCGGCCCTTTGGGTAGCCTGGATGTCTGGGTGCGCCCGCTCAGTGGTATGTAGTTTGCCTTGCCTCTTCAGAACGTGAAGGGGAGCTTTCCCGGCGCGGAATCTGTTTGCGCCCGACTGACGTAGCCTCGTGATACTTGCTCGTTCGTTTGAGTAGGTACTTCTACGTGTGTAAAATGGCCAGCCCCCTTTTCAGTGTCAAAGGTCGATTTTACTGCAGGTTCAGTATTGTCCCTCTGATTGAAAAAGAATTTCTTTGCGAGAGAACGCTTATGATGACAGGTTTGTATCATCCCGATGAATTCAGGGACAACTGCGGATTTGGTCTCATTGCCCATATGAAGGGGCAGACCAGTCACAAGTTGTTGCAAACTGCTATTGAGTCGCTGACCTGCATGACCCACCGGGGTGGTATCGCGGCAGACGGCAAGACTGGCGATGGTTGTGGCCTGTTGATCCAAAAGCCGGATACGTTTCTGCGCAAGGTAGCCAAAGATGCTTTCGGGAAAAAACTCAGCCCCTCCTTCGCGGTCGGGCAGATTTTTCTTAGCCAAGACGATGCCAAGGCTGAGGCAGGCCGTGCGGCCATTGAGAAGCGGCTCACTGAGCAAGGCTTGGGCATTGCTGGTTGGCGGGTCGTACCAACCGACAATGAGTGTCTAGGCCCCATGGCACTGGAGTGCCTGCCCAAAATAGAACAGATCTTTGTCGAACCAGCGGGTAAGAACGAACGCCAGTTTGCCATCAGCCTGTTTGTCGGTCGTCGCCACGCGGAAAGCGACATGGCGGAAGACCCGGAGTTCTATATCTGTAGCCTGTCGCATCAGACCCTTTCCTATAAAGGGTTGATGATGCCAGCGGATTTAACGACTTTTTATCCGGATCTTGGCGACCCGTTGCTGGAAACAGCGATTTGCGTCTTTCATCAGCGTTTCTCCACCAACACCATGCCGCGCTGGCCACTGGCCCAGCCATTCCGCTACCTTGCACACAACGGCGAGATCAATACTGTGTCGGGTAATCGTAATTGGGCCATTGCGCGAGCGTCCAAGTTCAATTCGCCAGAACTTCCGGATCTGCAAACCCTGCAGCCGCTGGTGAACCTGACCGGTTCTGACTCCTCCAGCATGGACAACATGCTGGAAGTGCTTCTGGCAGGTGGCGTTGACCTGTTTCGGGCGGCCAGAATGATGATTCCGCCAGCGTGGCAGAATGTCGACACCATGGACTCTGAACTGCGGGCGTTCTACGAATACAATTCCATGCACATGGAGCCCTGGGACGGCCCGGCGGGGCTGGTGCTATCGGATGGTCGCTACGCCGTCTGCATGCTCGATAGAAATGGTCTGCGCCCGGCACGTTGGGTTATTACCAAAGACGATTTCATTACCCTGGCGTCTGAAATTGGCACCTACAGCTACAAGCCTGAAGATGTCGTAGCAAAAGGCCGCGTCGGCCCGGGCCAGATGATTGCGGTTGATACCGAATCCGGTGAACTGCTGCACACCCAGGACATCGACAACCGTCTCAAGTCCAGTCAGCCCTACAAGCGTTGGCTGCGTGAGAATAGTTTGCGGGTGGAGGCTACGCTAAATCAGGAAACACCTGAATTCAAACTGATGGATGCCGACGACCTGTTGGTTCATCAGAAAATGTTCATGGTATCTTTTGAAGAGCGCGATCAGATACTTCGGCCACTGGCGGAGAATGGTCAGGAAGCGGTCGGTTCCATGGGAGATGATACTCCCATGGCCGTCCTGTCGAGCCGTGTGCGACACGTTGCCGATTATTTTCGTCAGAAATTTGCTCAGGTGACCAACCCGGCCATAGATCCGTTACGGGAATCCATCGTGATGTCGCTTGAGACCTGTCTCGGGGCTGAGCAAAACGTTTTCGAGGAAACGGCAGATCACGCTAACCGCATTATTCTTTCCACGCCGGTGCTGTCTCCAGCCAAATTCCTGCGCATCGTTAACAACGAAAGGCCCGGATTTGAAGTGGTTCAGATCCAACTGGGCTATCGCCCTGAACTCGGTCTGAATAAGGCGGTGGAAGCGGTCTGTGAGGAAGCCGAGCAAGCTGTGAGAAACGGCAAGGTGTTGCTGGTTCTGACTGATAAGAATCTCCAGAAAGGTGATCTGCCGGTCAACGCCCTGATGGCCACTGGCGCAGTACACCATCACCTGGTCGAGAAAGGCCTCCGTTGCGACGCCAATATCCTTGTAGAAACGGGATGGGCACGAGATCCGCACCATTTCGCTGTGCTGTTCGGGTTTGGTGCAACGGCGGTTTATCCGTATCTGGCGTATCAGGTGTTAAACGACCTGATCCGGACTGGCGAAGTTCTGATGGACCCCATCGAAGCCAAGAACAACTATCGCAAAGGTATTAACAAAGGCTTGCTCAAGATCCTGTCCAAAATGGGCATCTCCACGGTGACGTCCTATCGGGGCGCCCAGCTGTTCGAGGCCATCGGTATTGCGGATGAAGTCGTCGATCTTTGCTTCAAGGGCGTTGCCAGTCGCATACAGGGGGCCGGTTTCTATGAATTCCAACAGGATCAGGAACAACTAGCCGATGTAGCCTGGAAGCCGCGCAAACAGATTTCTCCTGGCGGGTTGCTCAAATACATCCATGGTCAGGAGTATCATGCGTTTAACCCCGATGTTGTGACGACGCTCCAGCAGGCGGTGACCACCGGGGCGTACGGGACTTATCGGGAGTATGCTGCGCTGGTCAACGAGCGTCCTGTCGCGACACTGAGGGATTTGCTGACCTTTCGCCGGGATATCAAAGGGATTGATCTGGCGGAGGTTGAACCGGTCGAGGCAATCTTCACTCGCTTCGACTCTGCCGCCATGTCATTGGGCGCGCTTTCGCCGGAAGCCCACGAAGCTCTGGCGATGGCAATGAATCGCCTGGGTGGGCGTTCCAACTCCGGAGAAGGCGGTGAAGACCCCGCCCGTCATGGCACCGAGCGGCGGTCCAAGATCAAACAGGTGGCTTCGGGCCGCTTCGGGGTGACCGCAGAATATCTGCGCAGCGCTGACGTCATGCAGATCAAGGTAGCGCAAGGCGCCAAACCAGGGGAGGGTGGCCAGTTACCTGGTGGCAAAGTCAATGAGTTGATTGCCCGTTTGCGTTACTCGGTGCCGGGTGTGACACTGATTTCGCCACCGCCGCATCACGATATTTACTCAATCGAAGATCTTGCCCAGCTTATTTTTGATCTCAAACAGGTCAACCCGAATGCGCTGGTGTCGGTCAAACTGGTATCGGAACCGGGTGTGGGCACCATCGCGGCGGGCGTTGCCAAGGCTTATGCTGATCTGATCACGATTTCAGGTTACGACGGCGGTACGGCTGCCAGCCCGCTGACGTCGATCCGTTACGCGGGGTCGCCGTGGGAGCTGGGTTTGAGTGAAGCCCAACAGGCTCTGCGCGCGAATGATTTGCGAGGCAAGATCCGCCTGCAGACCGACGGCGGTATCAAGACCGGTCTGGACGTGGTGAAAGCCGCAATACTGGGCGCCGAAAGCTTCGGCTTTGGCACCACCCCGATGGTAGCTCTTGGCTGCAAATACCTTCGTATTTGTCATCTTAATAACTGTGCAACGGGTGTTGCGACTCAGAATCAGCGTCTACGGGATGAGCACTTTGAAGGCACCGTAGAGATGGCCATGAACTTCTTCCGGTTTGTTGCTGAAGAGACCCGTGAATGGCTGGCCAAGCTGGGCGTAAGGTCGCTTGAGGAACTGGTCGGCCGGACGGAATTGCTTGAGCGCTTGCCGGGAGACACGGCAAGGCAACAGAAGCTGGATCTGTCACGGTTGCTCGGCAATGATATGATTCCAGCTGACAAGCCCCACACCTGCCAGGTTGAGCGTAACCATCCGTTTGATAAGGGCGCACTTGCGGAACGCATGGTGCAGGACGCCATGGAGGCGATTAAAACCAAAGCGGGGGGCACTTTCAGCTACAAAGTCACCAACTGCGATCGGTCCATCGGCGCTCGGTTGTCTGGTGAAATAGCAGCGTTACATGGTAACCAGGGTATGGTTGATGCGCCGATCACCCTTGAACTTGAAGGTACCTCCGGCCAGAGCTTTGGCGTCTGGAACGTGTCAGGCCTCAATATGATTCTTGATGGCGACGCCAACGATTACGTCGGTAAAGGTATGACCGGTGGCAAACTGGTCATCCGTCCGCAAAAAGTCAGTTCGTTCAAATCCCAGGAAACCTCCATCGTGGGTAACACCTGCCTCTATGGCGCGACCGGTGGCAAAATGTTTGCTGCGGGGACCGCCGGTGAGCGCTTCGGTGTTCGTAATTCGGGAGCTCACGCCGTTGTTGAGGGCGTAGGTGATCACTGTTGCGAGTATATGACCGGAGGTCTGGTAACTGTTTTGGGTTCGACGGGCCATAATTTCGGGGCTGGCATGACGGGTGGCTTTGCCTACGTCATGGACCAGAAAAACACGTTTGTGGACAAGTACAATCATGAACTGGTCGAAATCCAGCGCATTTCCAGCGAAGACATGGAGCCTTACCGTAATCATTTGCGGGGTGTAGTGCGGGAGCATGTGTCAGAAACCGGTAGTGAGTGGGCCAGGCATATTCTTGACAATTTCGATGATTATATCGGTCGTTTCTGGCTGGTGAAGCCCAAGGCTGCAAGCCTGAGAAGTTTGTTGGCCAGCACCCGTGGTCGTCCTGAATAGGGCGTTTCGACGGAATGGGCCAGGCCAGGCATCCTTAAGCTGCCTGGCTCTCGAAATTGAGCTGATGAGAGCAACCTAATGAAAGAACGTCTTAACAACGACTTCCAGTTTGTCGAAGTCGGCCGTGTCGACCCGAAGAAGGTGCCGGCTAAAAAACGCAAAAAAGAATTTGGCGAGATTTATCATCCGTTCAAGCAGGATGAAGCGGCCGAGCAATCGCACCGCTGCCTGGAGTGTGGCAACCCTTATTGCGAATGGAAATGTCCGGTACACAATTACATACCGAACTGGCTGAAGCTGGTGGCTGAAGGCAACATTCTCAAAGCAGCTGAGCTGTGTCACCAGACCAACTCATTGCCGGAAGTGTGTGGTCGGGTTTGCCCGCAGGACCGCCTGTGCGAGGGTGCCTGTACCCTGAATGATGGGTATGGTGCCGTCACTATCGGGTCGGTGGAAAAGTACATTACCGATACCGCATTCGCACTGGGCTGGCGGCCGGATCTGTCTCACGTCACCTGGACTGATAAAAAAGTGGCAGTCATAGGGGCCGGGCCCGCTGGTCTCGGATGTGCAGACATATTGGCCCGAAATGGGGTCAGACCGGTCGTTTTTGACCGCTATCCAGAGATTGGCGGCTTGCTGACCTTTGGTATTCCCGAGTTCAAACTCGAAAAGTCTGTCATGACCCGCCGTCGCGCTATATTTGAGGAAATGGGCGTTGAATTCCGGCTCTCTACCGAAGTGGGTAAAGACGTCATGATGGAAGATATCATCGATGACTACGATGCCGTGTTCATGGGTATGGGGACCTATACCTATATGAAAGGTGGTTTCCCGGGTGAGGACTTGGCAGGGGTTTACGACGCGCTGCCGTTCCTGGTGTCCAACGTGAACCGTCGTCTTGGATTCGAAAATGACGCCGACGAGTTCATCGACATGAAGGGTAAACGAGTGGTCGTGCTCGGTGGTGGCGACACTGCCATGGATTGCAACCGAACCTCGATTCGGCAGATGGCTACCAGCGTGGCTTGTGCTTATCGTCGTGATGAAGCCAACATGCCAGGCTCCCGTCGTGAGGTGTCTAATGCCAAGGAAGAAGGTGTGAAGTTTCTGTTCAACCGGCAGCCGATCGCGATTCTTGGGGAAGACCAGGTCGAAGGCGTGAAAGTCGTACAGACCCGGCTGGGCGAGCCCGATGAAAATGGGCGTCGCCGCCCGGAAGTGATTCCGGGCAGTGAGGAAGTGATCCCGGCGGACGCTGTTCTCGTAGCATTCGGTTTCCGCCCAAGCCCCTCCGACTGGTTTGGAGTGCTCGAGGTAGAGACTGACGAGTCCGGGCGCGTCACAGCGGAAGAAAAAGCTGAGTATCCGTTCCAGACCTCCAACGCCAAAATCTTCGCAGGAGGCGATATGGTTCGCGGCTCCGACCTGGTGGTAACGGCTATTTGGGAAGGCCGTCAGGCCGCTGAGGGCATACTCGATTACCTCGACATCTGAATGTCGTCCCCCGACCAAACAGGATTTGCATGACCGAACTTAAGAATGACCGCTTTCTCCGTGCCTTGATGCGACAGCCCGTCGATCGCACGCCAGTCTGGATGATGCGGCAGGCTGGGCGCTACCTGCCGGAGTACCGGGCTGCCCGCGAGAAAGCCGGCGATTTTCTCAGCCTTTGCAAGAATACAGAGCTGGCCTGTGAGGTGACGCTACAGCCACTTGAGCGTTTTCCCCTGGATGCAGCGATTCTGTTTTCGGATATCCTGACGATCCCTGATGCCATGGGGCTGGGCTTGTACTTTGAAACCGGCGAAGGTCCGAAATTCCGCAAAACCGTGCGTACGGCTGAAGATGTGGATGCCCTGCCAACACTGAAGGCTGATTCAGACCTCGAATACGTGATGAATGCGGTCAGTACTATTCGGCGAGAGTTGAATGGCCGGGTGCCGCTGATCGGCTTTTCGGGCAGCCCCTGGACGCTCGCGACTTATATGGTCGAGGGCAGTTCCTCGAAGGATTTCCGCGAAGCCAAACGGCTGATGTACTCGGAGCCGGAGGTTATGCATCGACTGCTGGATCATCTCGCCATTGCGGTGACGGATTATCTCAACTGCCAGATTCGTGCAGGCGCCCAGGTAGTGCAGATTTTCGACACTTGGGGTGGCGTGCTCAGCAGCTGGGCTTATGAGGAATTCTCTCTGGCTTACATGAAGAAGATCGTGGATGGCCTGATTCCCGAGCATGAAGGACGGCGCGTTCCGGTGATTCTGTTCACCAAGAACGGAGGTCAGTGGCTGGAAACTATGGCTGCAACCGGCGCCGATGCGCTTGGGCTTGATTGGACCACGGACATTGGCAAGGCCCGTGCGCGGGTAGGGGACACCGTCACCCTGCAAGGCAATATGGATCCGTCGATGCTGTATGCCCCCAAAGCCAGAATTCGGGACGAGGTGGCGGATATACTGCGACGGTTTGGTGAAGGTAGCGGGCATATCTTCAACCTGGGGCATGGTATTACGCCGGATGTTGACCCCGCCCATGCAGGTGCTTTTATTGAGGCTGTCGTTGAACTGAGCCCTGCTTACCACAAGGGCTGAACACGCGCTGGCATACGGGCACGCGGCGAACTATAGTGCGGGTATATTCGGTTTAAATGACAAGGCCGCAAACCTGTGAATATCATTCGTCCGGAAAAGCGTCAGTTTCATCGCATCTTGTTTGATGCGCGCTGTGATATCTATCAGCAGGATGAGAGGTGGACCACGCAACTGCTGGATATTTCCCTTAAAGGTGTTTTGGTCCGGCGCCCGCGCAACTGGTCAGCACCTCTCAACCAGGCTTTTGAATTGACCATCCATCTCGATGACCGCGAAAGCGGAATTGTCATGGCAGTTGAGCTGCGTCATGTCGAAGCAGGCAAGTTAGGCTTCGAATGCCAGTATATTGATCTTGAAAGCGCATCCCATCTCAAACGCCTGGTCGAACTTAACCTTGGTGATCAGGTAATGCTCGACCGGGAACTTGGCCACCTGGTGGGTGAGTGAGAGGCGAGGAAGCCTAAAGCTCTTCCAGCGCCGTCAACGCATCGCTCAGTTTGGTCACGGGAATAACCTTCATATTCTCGATAGTTTTGCGCGGCGCGTTCCCTTTTGGCACGAGGGCGCGAGTAAAGCCGTGTTTGGCAGCTTCATAAATACGCTCCTGCCCGCTGGGTACAGGCCGAATCTCGCCAGATAATCCCACTTCGCCAAAAATCACCAGATCCTGAGGCAGCGCCCGATCCCTGAAGGACGAAACAACGGCCGCGAGTAATGCCAGGTCAGCACTGGTTTCGCTTACCTTGACGCCACCCACCACGTTGACGAACACGTCCTGATCGGCGCAGTGCAGGCCGCCATGACGATGCAAAACCGCCAGCAGCATGGCCAGTCGGTTCTGGTCCAGCCCCACGGCCACCCGGCGGGGATAGCCACCCTGAGCCACATCAACCAGGGCCTGGATCTCAACCAGCATCGGGCGGGTGCCTTCCCATATCACCATGACAACACTGCCGGGTGCCGCGTCCTCTCCCCGGTTCAGGAAAATGGCACTGGGGTTTTTAACCTCTTTCAGTCCTTGCTCCAGCATGGCGAAGACGCCCAATTCGTTGACCGCGCCGAAGCGGTTCTTGGTGCCCCTCAACGTGCGATAACGACTATCACTGGAGCCCTCAAGCAGAATAGAGCAGTCGATCATATGCTCGAGCACTTTGGGGCCTGCCAGGCTGCCATCCTTGGTGACATGGCCAACCAGGAACAGGATGGTGCCGGTCTGTTTGGCAAAGCGCGTCAGGTAGGCGGCGCTCTCCCGAACCTGAGAGACGCTGCCCGGCGCAGATTCCACATCACTGATATGCATGACCTGAATACTGTCCACCACCAGAACCCGTGGTTTTTCTGCTTCCGCAATCTGGATGACGCGCTCAACGCTGGTTTCCGACAGCATCATAAGTTTACTGGTGGGGAGTTCGAGACGTTTGGCCCGCATAGCAACCTGTTGCAGCGATTCCTCACCGGTCACATACAGTGCAGGAATCCTGCTGGCCAAATGGCAGACTGTCTGGAGCAAGAGTGTGCTTTTGCCCGCACCGGGGTGTCCGCCCATCAGGATGGCCGAGCCCTCAACCAAACCTCCGCCAAGCACCCGGTCGAGTTCCTGCATGCCGGAGCTGATGCGGGACTGCTCACTGAGATTGACGGAGTCGAGCGTTTGAACAGATGAAAGGCTGCCGGCAAAACCCTCAAACCGGATGCCCCGGCTGCCGCCCCCGCCGGAGGGAGCGGTCACGCCACGCACTTCACTGATCGTATTCCAGGCCTGACAGGCGGTGCATTGGCCCTGCCATTTGGAGTAGTCTGCGCCACATTCGGTGCAGACATAGGCGGTTCTGGTTTTCGCCATCAGGCCAGCTTCTTGTATTTCATGCGCTGGGGCACCATGGCTGAATCGCCTTTGCGCTTCTTGTGATCTTCGTCGTACTCGGTGAAGTTGCCTTCAAAGAACACTACTTCGCTATCGCCTTCGAACGCCAGGATATGGGTAGCAACGCGGTCGAGAAACCAGCGATCGTGCGAAATCACCATAACGGTGCCGGGGAAGTTGAGCAGCGCTTCTTCCAGTGCTCGCAAGGTTTCAACATCGAGATCGTTCGTAGGTTCGTCCAGCAACAGAACGTTGCCGCCTTCCTTCAACAGTTTGGCCAGGTGGAGGCGGTTGCGCTCGCCTCCTGACAGGTCAGCAACCCGTTTCTGCTGGTCTCCACCCTTGAAGTTGAAGCGGCCCACGTAGGCCCTTGACGGAGTCTGGTAGTTGCCGACCTGAATGATGTACTGGCCGTCGCTGAGTTCTTCCCACACGGTCTTGTTACCGTCGAGATCCCGCATCTGGTCGACATATGCCAGTTTGACGGAGTCGCCGATGGTAATAGTGCCGGAATCGGGCTTGTCATGGCCTGCAATCATCCGGAACAGCGTGGATTTACCGGCACCGTTTCCACCGATGATACCGACAATCGAGCCCTGCGGAATGCTCAGGCTCAAGTTCTCGTATAGCAGGGTGCTGTCAAACGATTTGCTGATGTTGTCGACTTCAATGACCTTGTCGCCCAGTCGGGGCCCCGGCGGAATATAGAGTTCGTTGGTTTCGTTGCGCTTTTGAAAGTCCTGTGAGCTCAGTTCGTCAAAGCGGGCCAGGCGGGCCTTGCTCTTGGACTGTCGGCCCTTGGCATTGCTGCGCACCCACTCGAGCTCGTGCTTGATTGTTTTCTGCCGGGCATCTTCCTGTTTGGACTCAATCTCGAGGCGTTTTTCCTTGCCTTCAAGCCACTGGCTGTAGTTGCCTTCAAACGGAATGCCGTGGCCACGGTCAAGCTCGAGAATCCAGCCCGCGACATTATCCAGGAAGTACCGGTCGTGGGTAATGGCGACTACGGTGCCCGAATAATTATGAAGAAACCGCTCCAGCCAGGCGACTGATTCAGCATCCAGGTGGTTGGTCGGTTCGTCGAGCAACAACATGTCGGGGCCTGATAACAGCAAGCGGCACAAGGCAACCCGGCGACGTTCACCACCGGACAGGGTGGCAACTTTAGCCTCCCAGGGCGGCAGTCTCAGCGCGTCAGCAGCTACTTCTAACTTGCGTTCAATGTCATGGCCGTCCACTGCCTGGATAAAACTCTCCAGTTCGCCCTGTTTTTTCGCCAGCGCATCGAAGTCGGCGTCGGGTTCTGCGTAAGCGGCGTAAACCTGATCGAGTTCGGCGAGGGCGTTGTGGACTGCTTCGGCAGCTTCATCGACCACTTCCTTGACGGTTTTGCTGTCGTCCAGTTCGGGCTCCTGAGGCAGGTAGCCGACATTGATACCGGGCTGGGGCCGCGCTTCGCCAATGTAATCCTGATCGATGCCCGCCATAATCCGAAGCAGGGTCGACTTACCGGAGCCGTTCAGACCAAGCACGCCAATCTTGGCCCCCGGGAAGAAACTCAGGGAGATGTCCTTGAGGATTTCGCGTTTGGGCGGGACGACCTTGCCCACCCGGTTCATGGAAAATACGTACTGGGCCATAGCTGGCAGGATCCTTTCGGTTGGTGTCCGTTCTCGTAAAACTGGCCTGTAAAGGTAGCGAAACCGCTGCGTTATAGCAATCCGGGATAGCTTTGGGGAGTTCGCCTGCCTTCGGTGCCGAAAAGATGATTTCAAGGCCGGTAATACGCTAGAATAGCGGCCCTATTTTTCACAGCCGAATTCAGATTGTCTGCCGGGCAGACACAGCAAACAGGGGCAGCAAATCAATGTTTACTCGTGATATGAAAATCGCCGGATACGACGATGAAATCTGGAATGCTATTCAGGCCGAAACCAAGCGGCAGGAAGCGCACATCGAGCTTATCGCCTCGGAGAACTATACCAGCCCACGGGTAATGGAAGCTCAGGGTTCCGCGCTCACCAATAAATACGCGGAAGGCTACCCCGGCAAGCGTTATTACGGTGGTTGTGAACATGTGGATGTGGCTGAAGACCTGGCCATCGAACGTGCCAAGAAACTGTTCGGTGCGGCCTATGCGAATGTTCAGCCACATTCCGGCTCCCAGGCCAACTCGGCCGTTTTCATGGCGTTGCTGAAGCCCGGTGACACGGTGCTCGGTATGAGTCTGGCCCACGGCGGCCATCTGACACACGGTGCGTCGGTGAATTTTTCCGGCAAGATATACAACGCGGTTCAGTATGGGATCAATACTGACACCGGCCTGATCGATTATGACGAAGTTGAGCAACTGGCTGTCGACAATAAACCCAAAATGATCATTGCCGGGTTCTCTGCCTATTCTCAGGCCCTTGATTTTGCGCGTTTCCGCGCTATTGCTGACAAAGTCGGCGCTTACCTGTTTGTCGACATGGCTCATGTGGCCGGTCTGGTGGCCGCGGGTGTTTATCCGGACCCGATTCCCCATGCCCACGTGGTAGCGACAACGACTCACAAAACCCTGCGCGGTCCCCGCGGCGGTCTGATACTGGCCTGCGATGACGCCGATCTTCATAAGAAGCTGAACTCTGCTGTATTCCCTGGTGGTCAGGGGGGCCCATTGATGCACGTGATTGCGGCCAAGGCAATCTGCTTCAAGGAAGCTATGAGCGATGAGTTCAAGACTTACCAGCAGCAGGTCATCAAGAACGCCAAGGCTATGGCTGAAGTTTTCATCGACCGGGGTTTTGATGTGGTCTCTGGCGGAACCACCAACCATCTGTTTCTGGTCAGTTTGATCAAGCAGGACATTACAGGCAAAGAAGCGGATGCAGCGCTTGGTCGGGCTCATATCACTGTGAACAAAAACGCCGTCCCCAATGATCCACGCTCCCCGTTTGTTACATCCGGCCTGCGAATTGGCACCCCTGCAGTGACTACCCGTGGTTTCGGCGAGTCCGAATGCCGGGAACTTGCTGGTTGGATGTGCGATATACTCGATAATATCGACAGTGACGAAGTCAGCGCGCGAGTCAAGGAACAGGTTGCTGCACTTTGTGCACGTTATCCTGTTTACGGCGCCTGAGCCCCTCAGTTACTCGCCGGTCCTTGCGCTTGCAGGGCGCCGGCATCCTTCGGGAGCACTAAGTATGCACTGCCCTTTCTGTGGTGAAGCGGATACCAAGGTCATTGACTCACGGCTGGTTGCCGAGGGTGATCAGGTGCGCCGTAGAAGGGAATGCCTGTCGTGCCGTGAGCGTTTCACCACCTTCGAATCGGCAGAGCTGGTGATGCCTCGTGTGGTCAAGCAGGATGGCACACGCCAGCCTTTCGACGAGGAAAAACTGCGCGCCGGGCTGATGAAAGCGCTCGAGAAAAGGCCCGTCAGTATTGAAGACATTGAAGCCGCACTAACCCGGGTGCGATTCCGTTTACGTGCTACCGGTGAGCGGGAAGTCAAGTCGATGCAACTGGGTGAGGAGATCATGAGTGAACTCCGTCAGTTGGATAAGGTCGCCTATGTTCGCTTTGCTTCGGTCTATCGAAGCTTTCAGGATATCAACGAATTCAAGGAAGAGATTGAGCGCTTGTCCGCACACATGGGTGAGGGCGCTGGCGCTGCCGATGTAGCCAAGGCCCTGGCTGATAGTGATACGCCGAAGGGCCGCGCATGATCGATGCCAGAGATACCGCTCTGATGGCCAGAGCCATCCAGTTGGCCTGGCGAGGTCGTTATTCGACTCATCCCAATCCCAGGGTAGGTTGTGTAATAGCCAAGGACGGAAGGATTCTCGGCGAAGGCTGGCATGAGCGAGCTGGTGAGGCACACGCAGAAGTTCGCGCGATAAGTCAGGCCGGACCAGAAGCCCGGGGTGCGACCGTGTATGTGACCCTTGAACCCTGCAGCCACTTTGGCCGCACACCGCCATGCTCCCGAGCATTGATTGATGCGGGCGTGGCTCATATCTTTGCAGCGACCAAAGACCCCAATCCGGCGGTTTCAGGCCGGGGCCTCCAGCAGTTACGGGACGCTGGTGTGCGTGTTTCAGAAGGTTTGCTGGCAGAGGAAGCGGCAAAACTTAACCCGGGCTTTATGAAGCGCATGAACACCGGTCGTCCCTATGTCCGGGTCAAGGTCGCGGCGAGCCTCGATGGGCGTACGGCAATGGCATCCGGCGAAAGCCAATGGATCACCGGGGCTGACTCCCGTCGTGACGTACAGCGTTTGCGCGCTATGAGTGATGCCATCCTGACAGGGGTCGGTACCGTCCTTGTCGATGATCCGTCCTTGACCGTTCGTCGCACCGAGCTGGGCGATATTGGTCAGGCGACAGAGCCCGCGCGTCAGCCTCTCAAAGTGATTGCTGACCGGGACGCCCGCACACCGCCTGGTGCCAGGATTCTGCAGGGTGGGAATGTACAGGTTTTCTGTTCTTCGGAGGCGTTGAGCACCGCTCCAGCTCAGGATCTTGCCGCTCTTGGCGTGGGCATTACGGGTGTGGGCTGGCAGCGCGACGGGGTTGATCTTAGCCAATTGCTGGATGCGCTTGGTGATATCGGTATAAACGAATTACTGGTGGAAGCAGGGCCCCGGTTGGCGGGCGCATTTGTATCCGGGCGGCTGGTCGATGAGTTATGGCTTTACCAGGCGCCGCTGTTTTTAGGTAGCGAAGGTCGGCCGACAGTGGCGCTGCCACTGGAAAATATGGCTGACAAAGTACAATGGACGGTAACAGATCGTCGCCAGATCGGTGACGACCAGCGCTGGATTCTGGCGCTGCAATGAGTTTAAGGCGCCTGTCTTTGTGGCAGGTTTGCCGGTCACGAATTTCAATGCATGATCTTTTCACGAATAACGAACGGGTCGAAAGGGTATAAAGCCTTATGGCACTGAATAGCATCGAAGAGATTATTGAAGATATCCGTCTGGGCAAAATGGTCATTCTGATGGACGACGAAGATCGCGAAAACGAGGGTGATCTTGTGATGGCCGCTGAATTCTGCACGCCGGAAGCGATCAACTTCATGGCCCGTTTTGGTCGTGGTTTGATTTGCATGCCAATGACCCGCGAACGCTGCGAACAGCTTGATTTGCCATTAATGGTGCACCGCAATGCGTCCGGGTTTGGCACCAAATTTACACTGTCTATCGAAGCAACGGTGGGTGTTACCACGGGTATCTCGGCGGCAGATAGGGCTCGCACGGTACAGGCCGCCGTCGCTAAGGCCGCCAGGCCGGAGGATATTGTTCAGCCTGGTCATATTTTCCCGCTGATGGCAGATCCCGGCGGTGTGCTCAGCCGCGCTGGCCACACAGAAGCTTCCTGTGACCTCGCGGCACTTGCGGGTTGTGAGCCTGCCGGAGTGATCTGCGAGATCATGAATGACGATGGTTCCATGGCTCGCCGTGAAGATCTTGAGACGTTTGCCGAGCTTCATGACTTGAAGATCGGTACCATTGCCGACCTGATCCACTACCGCACTCTCAATGAGCGCACCGTCGAGTGTATCGAACAGTACGATCTGGATACCGAGTACGGAGTGTTCAATCTGCGCACCTACCGCGATAACATTCAGGGCGCTACCCATCTCGCCCTGGTCATGGGCGACATCAAGCCTGATGAGCCGGCACTGGTACGCGTACATATTACGGACACCCTTCGTGATCTGTTGGGCGCACGCAGACAAGGTTCGGGTAGTTGGCCTTTGCATCATGCTCTCAGAACCGTTGGTGAATCGGGAGCGGGCGTCATCGTGCTGCTGAACAGTGCAGCTGACAGCCACAAGCTCGAGGACCGGATTCACGAGTTCTTCGATGCCGCTCGGGGTTCCGCTGGCAAAGGCAGCTCCGGCGTCTACTTTACGATTGGTACCGGGTCGCAAATACTGCGGGATATCGGCGTTGGCAAAATGCGACTGTTGAGTGCGCCCATCAAGTTTTCGGCCATTTCCGGTTTTGATCTTGAGGTTGTCGAATACCTCCCTTACAACCCAAACTGAATCAATCTGGCCTGCTTTAAGCGGGCACGGACAGGAGTTCCTGATGGCAGATATCAAAGTAATTGAAGGCGATTTCACCCAGTGTGCCGGGCGCTATGCTCTGGTTGTGGGCAGATTTAACGGATTTGTGGTTGAAAGTCTGGTGGCTGGAGCCGTCGACACGCTGCGGCGTCATGGCATTGCGGATGATGACATTGCCATTGTCCGGGTTCCAGGTGCGTATGAGATGCCATTGGCAGTCAAACGTGTGGCGGAAACAGGTCATTACGATGCCATTATTGCACTGGGCGCCGTGATTCGTGGCGGGACACCCCATTTCGAGTATGTTGCTGGCGAGGCGGCGAGCGGTATTGGCGCGGTGAGCCTGGAAACCGATGTGCCGGTTACCTTCGGTGTGCTGACGGTGGACAGCATAGAGCAGGCGATAGAACGCTCAGGTACAAAAGCGGGCAACAAAGGTGCTGAAGCGGCTATTACAGCTCTGGAAATGGTCAGCCTATTCAAAAAGTTGGGTGAGTGATGGTCGGGTCAGACGAAACTGAATCTATGGCCGAAGGGTCTCGCCCTGCTCGCCAGCCAAAAGCGGGCGAGCGTAGGCGAGCCCGAATCCTTGCTATGCAGGGGTTGTACCAACGCCATTTTAGCAAAAGCCCGATCGCTGATATTGAAGCGGAGTTCATGGTGGATAACGACATGGGCAACGTGGATACGGCTTACTTTCGTGATCTGCTCCGGGGCGTCCATCGCGAACAGGCGGATCTCGACAGAACCATTGAGCCGTTCCTGGACCGTCCGTTGGGCGAGGTGGATGCGGTCGAACTGGCTATAGTGCGCCTCGGTGCCTATGAATTGAAACATCGCATTGATGTGCCCTATAAGGTAGTGATCAATGAGGGTATCGAGATGGCAAAGCGTTTTGGTGGCACTGAAGGGCATAAGTTTGTGAACAGTGTTCTTGATAAGCTCAGTCGCCGTTTGCGACTGTCGGAAACCCGCCCCCGGTAGATGAATGAGTTTGAGCTGATCCGTCAGGTTTTCATGCCTGTGGCTGTCGCCACTGCGAACCCGGCAGTCCGGCTTGGCCCCGGGGATGACGGCGCGATCCAGCGTTTGCCCCCGGGTAGTGAGTTGGTTTTCTCTCTCGATACTCTCGTGGAGGGTGTGCATTTTCCAGCAGACTACTCTCCCCGCTTTCTGGGCTGGCGGGGCCTTGCGGTCGCTGCAAGCGATCTGGCCGCCATGGGCGCAGACCCTGTTTGCTTTACTCTGGGACTTACCTTGCCGTACTCCGACGATAAGTGGTTGAAAGCGTTTGCTCAGGGTTTGAGCGACGCCGCCAAGCAGTTTGGTCTGGCTTTGGCAGGGGGCGACACCACCAGGGGGCCGTTAACTCTCTCGTTTCAGGTTCATGGTACTGTTCCCGCCGGAACGGCGATTCTGCGCTCGGGAGCGCACACCGGTGACCTGATCGGAGTATCCGGGATGTTGGGGGACGCGTGTGCAGCATTGCGCTGGTTGGATGAGCCATCGCCCTCCCACCACGCTCGGACGTTGCTTGGTCGTTATCATCATCCTGAGCCAAAACTGACTCTGGGCCAATTACTCCGAGGTACCGCTTCGGCAGCCGTCGATATTTCGGATGGTCTGGTGGCAGATCTGGGGCATATACTTGCCGCTTCCGGGGTGGGCGCTCGGCTGATTGAGGCGGCGATTCCCCGTTCAGCGGCGTTAATGGCGCTTCATGGCGAGGAGTCCTTGGCGATGGCGCTCAACGGTGGCGATGATTACGAAATATGTTTCACCGTAGCGCCGGACCGCTGGTCTTCCCTTGAAGCAGCGGCCAACCGTGGCGAGTTGACCGTGATCGGTGAAGTTACGGCTGAGCCAGGCTTGTGGCTAAGCGACGGGCACCAAGACCGCCCTGTACACAGCACTGGATACGATCATTTTGGAGCGGATGAGTGAAAGCTCCTTCGGTGGCAGGATATTGTCTCAACAACACGTAACCGGCCAGCGGAGGAGGCAGCAAACCGTTCTAGTGAACCCGCTCTTCCTTTGGTAAGAGGCTTACCACATGCAGGAAGCGTCTCAAGCCAATTTCTGCGCGATCTCTGGATGCAAAAGGTCCGCTATCAAAGCCTTCCCGGGTAGTGAAGTACCATTTTCCGCCCACACAAAAAAAGCGACTGCTGCGAAATGGAACCGGTTCCGCTTCTCCGGTACGTGCTTCAATATTCATTCAAACCTCCTGAGCTCCAGTTTTTACTATCTAACGGGCCGCAATTGAATACAGATATTGTGTCTAAGGTAAATGAATCTGGCCCAAATTCAACAAAAAGTTACAAAACCTTTTTGAATCCGACGAATGGTTATGGTCAGCAGAATGGGGGGAGCCTCTCCGCAGTAGTGGTCGCTGTCTTGCGCTTGCAATAAGCAGTCGTCAGAATGCGACGATCCCTTTTTAAACCTGTGAGGTTTTTATGCATTTTCTACGCGTCCTGATCTGGTTGAGACCGCCCGTGAACTTTTTGCTGGTTATGCTCGCCAGCGTTGTCTTGGTGGGTTGTAGCGGCGCCATGAAGAGCGTTCAGACCTGGGACGGTGCAGCTGCGGAGACCGATCAGGTCGCTGTGCTGGAAGCGCCAGGTAGCATTAAGGTGATGCAGGTAAACGGGCGTAAAGTTGGTAACTTCCTGATGGATGATCTGGCGCTTGATTATCAACTGCTGCCAGGTGAGAACACTGTGGTGGTTACCCATAAGACCATTTGGGCCAAGAACACCGTGGTCCGGAACGGTGAGTCCAAAGTACACACTGTCATATCAGAACCCCAGCAGTTCGTGTTGAATGCCCGCGCCGGTGAAGTATATCGGTTTGATATCCCTGAACTCGCTACGCGCTCGGAAGCTGAAGCGTTTGCTACCAATTTTGATGGCCGAATCGTGAATCAATCGGGCCGGGTTGTGGCCGAGGCCCGTTCGCCGAACATCAATCCGCCTCCAGCGTTACCGGAGTTGGAGCGCTCACCCGAAGTGACCACCCTGAGCTCTGCGCCAGAAGCAGTCGCTGGCGAGCCAATGAATCGCCTGGATGCGCTCAAGCAGATATGGGGGCAGGCAAGTGGCGATGAGAAGCGGGAGTTCCTGCGTTGGGCTTTCGAATAAAAGCCCGTGAATCCATTGCTGGAGGTGAGCGTCAGCCGCGAAGGCGTTGAACCGTTTTTCGGATCACGCCTGCCATCAGGTTGAGGGCATCATCTGTAAGTGTTTGGCGATTCTCCTGTGAGTAGTCCTGATCAGTATCTGGTGGCAAATCGGCAGCAGCCTCCTCAATGCTGATCAAACTTTCTGTCACCAGCATTTTCAACTTTTCTCCATCCGGGACCACGTCAGGGCACAGCGTAAAGTTGATCGTCAGTGTGCCCTGGTAGCTTACGGCAACGATCACCAGCCCCATCGAATCGAACAGCGGTGCCATGTTGTACTGACGGACCAGTTGCGCCCCTTGGAGATAGAGTGGCACCTGCGGCCCAGGCACATTGGTAATTGGTACATTGAATACCGGCTGATAACGTTGCGCAAGCTGGAGTTCGGAGTAGAGCCTGGCAGACAGTGCCAGCATGGTAGAGGGCACAAGTTCGGTCAGCCGATCTGCGGAAATGGCTTCCTGGTAAGGTTCTGAGGCCACAGCATTCCAGTGTATCCGTCGAATTCGACGGGCCGGGTTGGGCTCGTCCGTTGCGAGGTTGAGCAGCATGGCTGACATTTGGTTGCCTGTTGCTCTTCGTAAACTTTTGGATCTTACCGACACAGGTGTCATGGCGACCAACGAGCGCTGGGTATCCGCTCCATGTGTCTTCATGTAGCGCCGCAGGGTCTCAGCGCAAAGGCCCAGAACCACGTCATTGAGGGTTACGTCCCCCAAACTGGCCTTGATTGCTTTTAGCCTTGCTAATTCGATACTGGCCGCCACGATTCGGCGATTGGCGGTAATCTGCCGATTAAAGGGGCTGTGGGGTGCCTGAAACAAGGGGAATGGCAGTGGCAGCTTGTGCAGTTGACGCTGGATAAGGCCGCGTGCGGTAGCCTCCATTGCGGTGGCTGCCAGAGAGGCAATCTGAAAGGGTTTCCGCAACAGGTTTGCGCTGGCTTGCAGCACGACACGCTCATCGGAGGGTGCTGATCGCGGCTGCCAGGGCTTTGGATGGGTTAAGCTCCGCGGCTTAGATGTATATTCCAGCAATTTACCCATAATCTCTTCGCCACTGAAAGCATCGATGGCGGCGTGGTGAAGCCGAACAATCAGCGCAAAGCTCTGCTTGCCATCGGTGTTGTTTTCATGGCGGAAGCCATCGACAAAGGTCATATGCCAAAGCGGCCGATCCCGCTTGAGGGGCTCCTCAAGTATCCGGGATGCGAGGCCCATGAGACTCTCGAATTTGCCGTTTTCTCCAAGGCTGACGTAGGCGAGATGGCGTTCAATACTGAATTCAACGTCATCGATCCAGTAAGGCCGGCCGAGCCGGAGCGGAATCTGCTTTAACTTCTGTCGGAACAGGGGTACCACGTGTAGGCGGCCACGTAGGTAGGCCACAAAAGTGCTGAACGCGAGTGGCGTGTCGCAGTTCTCACTGTCGAAAAGATAAATGCCACCAATGTGCATCGGGGCGCTCTCTGATTCCAGGTACAGAAAAGACGCGTCCAGCTCGGATAACTGCCGCATTCAGGCCTCCCTGACTAGATCTGATGGCACAAGTATAACCCCTGCGTAGCACTGTGAACTTGACCCTCTCGTCGTTCCCGAGGACATGACTGGTTTATTGGCTTGGTTTGCTGGCTGTTGGCTGCAGCCACTCCGAAAAAGCTTCGGTCTCCCCAAGCCTGTCCCAAAACCAGAGCAATGCCTTGCCTGCGTCGTCATTGTGCTTGGCAAGATGGAGCATCACTGGGGGCCGTATTTCTGCGACGGGGAGGACGACCAGGTTACCTTTTGCAATTTCGCCACGAATGCGCGCTTCGGGCAACCAACCGACGGCAAGTCCGGCCGCCTGAATGGCTATCTTCTGGTCAATGTTGGTGACCGTCAGCGTGCGCTGGCGTCGGAAGATCCCGGCTGAGCCGGCAGGTAAGCTCCGGGAGCTGTCTGCCGCCACTGCAGCCGGGTACTGCGCAATATCTTCTTCCCGCAGAGCATGGGTCACTTTGGTCAAAGGGTGGCCGGGGGCGACAGCGTAAACAAACGGCATCTCCCCTAGACTCTTCGTGGTAAAGGGGCCTGCCGGTTTGCTGAGCTGATCTGCTCCGAAGATCAGGTCCACTCTGCGGCTCTGGAGCGCGTCCCAGGCACCGGCAAACACCTCTTCGATCAGTTGGACTTCCACCGGCACACCGAGTGCGTAGAACTCTTGGATCGCGGGGAATAGCGCATCCATAGGCAATAGTGAGTTCACCGCAATCTTGAGCCGTGTCTCCCAGCCCTGTGCGACCTGCCTGGTTGTGTGAGCGAGGGCTTCTGTAGCTTCCAGCAAGGCCCGACCCTCATTCAGAAGGTATCTGCCTGCAGGCGTCAGCGCAGCCCGGTGACCGCTTCGGTCGAAAATCGTGACATTCAGATCTTCTTCCAGCTTCTGCACGGTGTAACTGATCGCTGATGGCACCCTGAACAACTCATTGGCCGCACCGGCGAAGCTGCCCTTCCGGTCAATGGCGTCAAGGACTTTGAGGGCATCGATTGTAATAGCTGTGTGCATGTTCGAATAATCTGAATGTGATGGCCAGAATACATCGGTTGTTCGGTTCAGACCTCAGACGTTACCCTCAATCTATTAATCAATTCAACTGTATTGATGTCTTGAGGGTTGTGATATCGACCCGGCGCAATGCAAGCATGACATTTCCGGAGGACAGCATGGGTTTACTAGTGGATGGCCAGTGGCAGGACCAATGGTATGACACCAAGAAAAGCGGTGGTAAGTTCGAGCGTGAAAGTGCCCGGTTCCGGAGTTGGGTGACCGCAGATGGTGCGGTCGGTCCTTCGGGGCGGGGTGGGTTCAAGGCTGAGTCTGGCCGCTACCACCTGTACGTATCAATGGCTTGCCCGTGGGCCCATCGAACGTTGATTTTTCGGGCTCTAAAGGGGCTTGAGCCGCACATTACAGTGTCAGTAGTGCATCCGGATATGGTCGAGAATGGCTGGGAATTCCGCCCCGACGACAAGGCGCACGAGGACAGCATAAATCATGCTCGCTTTCTTCATGAAATCTACACAAAAGTTGCGCCAGACTACACCGGTCGGGTGACGGTGCCCGTACTATGGGATAAAAAGCAGGGTGAGATTGTAAGCAATGAATCTGCCGATATCATCCGAATGCTCAACTCAGCATTCGATGGCGTTGCCAACGTAAATCAGGAGCTCGATTTTTATCCTGACGATCTGCAAAGTGAGATTGATCAGGTCAACCAACGGGTTTATGACACGGTTAATAACGGGGTCTATAAATCTGGCTTCGCGACCGCTCAGGACGTTTATGAAAAGGCCTATCAGGCGCTTTTCGAGTCGCTCGACTGGTTGGATGAGCGATTATCTGATCAGCGCTATCTGGTGGGAAACCGCCTTACGGAAGCTGACTGGCGGCTGTTCACCACGCTGGTGCGTTTTGATGCGGTTTATTTTAGCCACTTCAAATGCAATCGGCAGAGGCTGGCTGACTTCAGGCATTTGTCGGGCTATCTGAGAGATCTGTACCAGGTGCCGGGTATAGCCGATACCGTGGATATAGGGCAAATCAAGCAGCATTACTACGTCAGTCAACGGACGATCAATCCCACGCAGATCGTACCAGTGGGCCCGGCGCTGGATTTCGATGTTCCCCATGGTCGTGAAGAGCTGAGTCCCGATTTCAGGGGTTAGCTACTCAGCCCGTTATGCAACCCGGGCCACTGCGAGTTCAGTCAGTAGCCCGAGAGCTTGCTTATGGGGCGAATCAGGCAGGCTCTCGAGGCACTTGCCAGCTTTTGTGGCATGCTCCTGTGCAAGCTCCAGGGTGTAATTGATTGCACCGGAGCGCTCTACGATGGCAAGAATAGCCGGTAAATCTTTCAGCCCACCCTGTCGGATAGCGGTTCTGATCAGTTTGCGCTCCTCATTGCTGCAATGGAGTATGGCGTATATCAGAGGCAAGGTTGTTTTCCCTTCAGCGAGATCGTCGCCCACATTTTTCCCCATGGATTCGGCGTCGCCCTGATAGTCCAGAACATCATCGACCAGTTGGAAAGCAAGGCCCAAATGCTTGCCGTACTCTTTCATGGCAAGAGCTTGGTCGGCCGGTGCGTTGGCAAGCAGGGCGCCAGCGTGTGAAGCTGCTTCAAACAGCATGGCGGTCTTATTGTGGATAACCGTCATGTACTGGGCTTCGCTGAGGTCCGGGTTCTTGACGTTCATCAACTGCATTACTTCGCCTTCTGCAATGACGGCAGTGGCACTTGAAAGCACCTCCATGACCGGCATGCTGTTGAGCTCAACCATCATCTGGAAGGCACGGGAATAGAGAAAATCGCCCACTAATACGCTGGGCGCATTGCCCCAGCGGGCGTTCGCTGTTTTCTTGCCGCGTCTCAGGTCTGAGGTATCCACCACGTCGTCATGCAACAACGTGGCGGTGTGGAGGAATTCAATGACGGCAGCCAGTTTCAGATGGTTGTCCTTTTCATACCCCAGGGCGCGAGTCGTCAGCAGCACCAATAAAGGACGCAGGCGCTTGCCACCGCTTTCGACAATGTACTGGGCGATTTTCTCAACCAGCGGTACATCCGACGAAAGCCGGTGGGTGATCAAGTCATTTACGCGGCTGAAATCGTCCGCGACGGTGTCATAGATACGCTGCGCTGTCATGCGGCTGATCCGGTCAGTTAAGCAATGAAAAAGGGCGGGTTGGCGGCAATGCTAGGTATTGCGCGTATCAGTGTCAACTTGGCTTGTATTAATGGTTTGCTTTTCGTACAATCACGCGCCCAAACTCATCCCAACCTGCGCTCCCTGCTATAGGGTTGCCGAAGCGCTTCCCTTAGAACCAGGTGGATAAGAGCAGGGATGGGTCAATAGTGGAGATAACCATGTACGCAGTAATCGTAAGCGGTGGCAAACAGCATCGTGTAGTGGAAGGTGAGACCCTGAAGCTCGAAAAGATTGAGACCGAAACCGGCGGTGCCGTTGAATTTGACCGTGTACTGATGATTGTAGACGGCGACACCGTCCAGATTGGCGCGCCAGTAGTAGAAGGTGCAACAGTGACTGCGGAAGTCGTAAGCCACGGTCGTGCGGACAAGATCCAGATCATCAAGTTCCGTCGTCGTAAGCACCACATGAAGCGTCAGGGCCACCGTCAGTGGTACACTGAAGTCAAGATCACGGGTATCAAGGGTTGAGGCTCTCGTTTCCCCCGAACTGAAGGAGGCTAGCAATGGCTCATAAAAAAGCAGCAGGTAGTACCCGTAACGGTCGCGATTCCGAGTCAAAACGGCTTGGTGTCAAGCGCTTCGGCGGCGAAAGCGTGTCTGCGGGCAGCATCATCGTCCGTCAGCGCGGCACTCGTTTCCATGCTGGCTCGAACGTCGGCCTCGGCCGTGACCACACGCTGTTTGCGAAAGCAGACGGTCAGGTCAAGTTCGAAGTCAAAGGTCCTGATAGCCGCAAGTTCGTGAGTATCGTTCCAGCCGCATAAGCTGACGATCTCCGGTTCGGTAGGACCGAAAGCCCCGCAGTGCTTCTCTGAGGCTTGCGGGGCTTTTTTGGTTGTTGATCAGAAAAATCTGTTTTCCGGAAGTGTGACTGATGAAATTTGTTGATGAAGCCACCATTCAGGTGGAAGCTGGCAAGGGCGGCCATGGCTGTCTGAGCTTTCGCCGTGAAAAATATATTCCCCGTGGCGGGCCTGACGGCGGCGACGGTGGTGATGGTGGCTCGGTGTATCTGGAGGCCGCTGAGGCTCTGAATACCTTGGTGGATTACCGCTTTCAACGCCGCTTCAAGGCAGAAACCGGTGAAGGGGGCAGTGGTCGTAACTGTTCCGGCAGCAAAGGTGAAGATCTGGTTCTACCGGTTCCCGTCGGCACCACTGTAGTCGATGTAGATACCCACGAGGTGTTGGGGGATCTTGCACGTGCTGGCGATCGGCTGAAAGTTGCCCAGGGTGGCTTCCACGGACTGGGGAATACCCGCTTTAAATCCTCCGTTAATCGCGCCCCGCGTCAGACTTCTAAAGGTTCAGAGGGTGAATTCCGTAATCTCCGTCTTGAGCTCAAAGTTGTCGCCGATGTGGGCTTGTTAGGTATGCCCAACGCAGGTAAGTCAACGTTCATCCGTTCTGTCTCTGCCGCCCGCCCCAAGGTAGCCAACTATCCGTTCACCACCCTTGTGCCCAACCTGGGTGTGGTGAGTGTTCAGGCCCACCAGAGCTTCGTAGTGGCTGACATCCCTGGCCTGATTGAAGGTGCGGCAGAGGGCGCAGGCCTGGGCATACGGTTCCTGAAGCATCTGGTGCGCACCCGCTTGCTGCTCCATCTTGTTGATGTTGCTCCTTATGATGGCTCCTCACCTGCAGACAACGTGCGCGCTATTGATCGTGAGCTGGAAAAGTTCAGCGAGACACTCTCCACTCGAGACCGTTGGCTGGTTCTGAACAAAGTCGATATGGTCTCTGGCGATGAGCGCGAAGCCCATTGCAAAGCCATTGTTGACCAGCTTGGCTGGGAAGGTCCGGTTTTCCAGATCTCAGCACTCAGCGGTGAAGGTACTAAACCCCTGGCGCAAGCGGTCATGCGTTGGATTGAGCTCCGCGCGGAAGAGGAAGCTGAAAACCCCGACGTTGCGGCAGAGGAAGCCGAGCGTCAGCGTCGTATGGATGAAGAAGCCAGGGCGCAGATTGAGGCCGAAAAACAGGCAAGACGTGAAACCCGCAAGAACAATGGTAGCGATGACGACTTTGAAGATGACGACGATGATGACGATGTCGAGGTCGTCTACGCCCCCGAGTAAAGGCGATAATGCCGAGCAGGACCGCAAGTGACATGAGTCTGATATGACTGAACGCCCGCAACTCTCCCGTGCTCGCCGTCTGGTGGTAAAAATTGGCAGCGCCTTGCTGACTAACGATGGCAAAGGCCTGGATGCCGACGCCTTGGGCGGCTGGGTGGACCAGATCGCTGGGTTGATCCGTGACGGTGTCGAAGTAGTGGTGGTGTCCTCCGGAGCGGTCGCAGAAGGTATGAGCAGGCTGGGTTGGAACGTCAGGCCTGAGCGACTGCACGAGTTGCAGGCTGCCGCCGCGGTGGGTCAGATGGGGCTGGTCCAGATATGGGAGGCCCAGTTCAAGCGCCACAATTTGCCCGCAGCGCAAATCCTGTTAACCCACGATGACCTCTCAGACCGCAAGCGTTATCTGAACGCTCGCAGCACACTGCGTGCTTTACTGGATGTTGGCGTTGTTCCCATCGTCAATGAGAACGACACCGTGGTAACAGACGAAATCCGTTTCGGCGACAACGACACGTTGGGTGCGCTGGTGGCTAATCTGGTGGAAGCGGACGGCTTGATTATCCTCACCGATCAACAGGGGTTATATGACCGGGACCCAAGGCATCACCCGGATGCGCGCTTGATCGATCAGCGGCAGTCGTCTGATACAGGGCTTGATGCGATGGCCGCTGGTGGGGCCGGTATACTTGGTCGTGGGGGTATGCAGACCAAGGTCCGGGCAGCTCGGCTGGCGGCTCGCTCGGGTGCTTTTACCGTCATTGTGGGTGGACGTTTGCCGGATGCGATCTCCCGTCTTCGTCGCGGCGAGCAATTGGGCACCTTGTTGTTGCCCGCGCAGGGGCGGCTGGCGGCCCGCAAGCAATGGTTGGCGAGTCACCTGCAGACTCGGGGTACCCTGATATTAGACGACGGGGCTGTTCGGGTGTTGTGCCAGGGTGGTCGGAGCTTGCTTCCGGTGGGGGTAAAAGCGGTCTCCGGCAAATTCCGGCGCGGTGAGATGGTGTCCTGCACAGATAGTGCAGGCCGTGAGGTGGCCAGGGGGTTGGTTAACTACGATGCCGACGAGGCGCGAGCCATTGCGGGCCGTTCAAGTGATCGTATTACCGAAGTGCTGGGTTATATTTCCGACGAAGAACTGATTCACCGGGATAACCTGGTCATCGTCTGACTTAGAAAGCATGAACTGCAGGTATAAAAAAACCGGCCAAAGCCGGTTTTTCTTCGAAAGATCGCTTATGCGGTCTTCAGGCCTTTGATCTTGGCGACCATGCGGCTCTTCTGGCGGGCAACCTTGTTCTTCTCGAAAACGCCCTTGTTTACCATGCTGTCAATAATGGGCTGACATTTCTGATAAGCGGCCTGGGCTTCTTCGTAGTTACCGGACTCAATGCCGACATTAACCTTCTTCATGTACGTACGCGCCATAGAGCGCAAGCTGGCATTATGCTTGCGATGGTTCTCGTTCTGACGTGCGCGCTTCTTGGCTTGCGGGGAATTTGCCACCGTGTAACTCCTGAAAATAACTGAATGCGTTTCTGGTTCAATCGCGGGCGCGCGAACAACCAGCGCCTCGAATTAAATGACGCGAGATCATGCCGCTTGAGGCCCGGAATGTCAAGTCCGAAGCCGGTATATTGGCGGTTATGTATACTGGGTGATCCGCCCGTCAGAAAGCCTGTGATAAACTCCCGGCCGCCGCTACCCGATGACCAAGGACGACCGCCTTCATGTCGATTAAACCGCCTGACCGTACCTCGCCAGCCGAACCGCCCAAAGCCCCGGGTTTGCTGAGATCATCCGGTGTGGTCGGGATCATGACCATGCTGTCGCGGGTGCTTGGGCTGGTTCGGGATATGGTCATTGCCCGCTATTTTGGGGCGGGGACGGCTGCGGATGCGTTTTTCGTGGCGTTCAAGATCCCCAACTTCCTCCGGCGCCTGTTCGCGGAGGGCGCGTTTAACCAGGCCTTCGTGCCGGTATTGTCATCCTATCGTCATCAACAGTCGATTTCCGAGGTTCGACGCCTGGTGAATGCGGTGGCAGGTTCTTTGGGTCTCGTTCTGCTCGGCGTGACGCTGATTGCGATGCTGGGGGCGCCAGTACTCACTGCCGTCTTCGCGCCTGGTTTTATGGACGACGCCGAAAAGTTCTCTCTGGCCAGTGATATGCTGCGGATTACCTTTCCCTACCTGTTACTGGTTTCTCTGACGGCATTTGCGGGCTCCATCCTGAACAGTTACGACCGTTTCGCGATACCTGCGTTTACACCAGTGCTGTTAAATCTCACGATGATCGCAGCTGCGGTTTTCCTATCCCCACTGATGAAAACCCCGGTGATGGCCCTGGCCTGGGGGGTATTGATTGCAGGGGCACTACAGCTGTTCTTCCAGTTGCCGTTCCTGATGCGGCTGGGATTGTTGCCCCGACCGAAAGTGGATTATCGGCACGAGGGCGTCAAGCGCATACTGACGCTCATGGCACCGGCGCTGTTCGGGGTGTCGGTGAGTCAGATCAACCTGATGCTCGATACTGTGTTGGCGTCCTTTCTTCAAACCGGCAGCGTGTCGTGGCTGTACTACTCTGATCGTTTGGCTGAATTGCCACTTGGGGTATTTGGCATTGCGATCGCGACGGTGATATTGCCAAACCTGTCCAGAAAGCACGCCGGGGAGTCCATTGACCAGTTCACAGCGACTCTGGACTGGGCTGTGCGCGGCGTGTTGCTGATTGGTATGCCCGCGGCATTAGCTCTCGCATTGTTGGCTGAACCGCTTATCGCGACACTGTTTTATTATGGCGAGGTGACTGCTAGGGATGTGGGGATGTCAGCACAGAGTCTGCGAGCCTACTCGGTCGGGCTGCTGGCCTTTATGCTAATTAAAGTGCTGGCGCCAGGGTACTTTGCCCGCCAGAACACCCGGACGCCGGTCAAGATTGGTATCATTGCCATGGTCGCCAATATGGCGATGAACCTGATATTGATTTTTCCCCTTGCCCACGCTGGCCTGGCGCTGGCTACCTCGCTTTCGGCCTGGCTTAACGCTGGCCTCCTGTGGAGGGGTTTGAAGAAAGAAGGCGCATGGCGAAGCCAGCCGGGTTGGCGCAAGTTTTTTCTCCAACTTCTGGCTGCCAATGGAGCGCTCTGCGTGGCAATCGTCTATCTGCAAGCGCCGGTGGCGAGCTGGCTGGCGGCCGGAGGCGTGCAGAGGGCGACAGATATGGCCATTCTGGTAGTGGTCGGAGCACTGGTTTACTTTGTTGCGTTGGCTCTGGCGGGCGTCCGTGTTCGCCATTTCCGTCTTAAGTGAACGGCCATGCCAGCTTGTGGCGGGTAAACCTTATCGCAGCAGGGCAGATAGGTTATAATCGCGTGTTTTCTCACCACCACCCGTTTTAAGGTGCGCTCTACATGCGGCTGATCCGTGGCCTGACTAACCTGAAATCAATGTCCGGGGAAACCAGAGCGTCTCTCGGTAAGGGTTGCGTAGCGACCATCGGTAATTTCGATGGTGTGCATCTCGGGCACCAAACCATTATTGAGCAAGTTCAGGACCAGTCAGAGAAACTCCAGTTGCCGAGTGTTGTGATGGTTTTCGAACCTCAGCCCCGAGAGTTTTTTCAGGGTCGTGAGGCGCCCCCGAGGTTGATGGAGTTTCGCCAGAAACTCGAGGCGTTGGCGGCTCTCGGCGTCGATATCGTACTGTGCATGCCGTTTAACGAACAGTTTCGTCAGTATTCGGGCATGGGATTCATTAAAGATATCCTGATTGATGGGCTGCAGGTCCGGCATCTGGTGGTGGGCGACGATTTCCGGTTCGGGTGTGATCGCTCTGGTGATTTTGCACTGCTGGAGCAGGTAGGCCAGGACGCTGGTTTTACCGTTGAAAATACCCGTACCGTTATGTCCGGCGGCGAGCGCATCAGCAGTACACGGGTGCGCAACAGTTTGCAGCAAAACCGGCTGGAAGAAGTTACCAGGCTTTTGGGGGCGCCTTATTCGATTTCCGGGCGGATCGTCTACGGACGACAGCTGGGCCGTGAGATTGGCGCGCCGACGGCGAATATCATGCTCAAGCATGTGCCGGCGTTACGGGGTGTGTATGTGGTCAATGCAGAGTTGCCCAATGGCATCGCGCGAACGGGTGTGGCCAACATTGGGCTGCGCCCGACGGTAGATGGCAAAGCGCCCACTCTGGAAGTGCACCTTTTTGACTTTGCTGGCACACTGTATGGCCAGCGATTGACAGTGACATTTTTGCACCCATTACGGGACGAAGTGCGTTTTGAGTCCGTAGACTCCCTCAAGACCCAGATAGAACAGGATATGCGTGATGCGCGCCACTGGCTGGCGAGCCGGTAACGGGCATCGAGCCGATCGCTACCCAAAACAGACCGACGACAGAGCACTCACAGAGACCCATGAGCGACTACAAGCACACCCTGAATCTGCCAGATACCGCCTTTCCAATGCGCGGCAATCTAGCCAAACGCGAACCGGACATGCTCAGGCATTGGCAGGAGATCGACCTTTACGGCAGCTTGCGCAAAGCCCGCGCCGGTCGTGAGAAATTTATCCTGCATGATGGCCCTCCCTACGCTAACGGCAGTATTCATATTGGTCATGCGGTCAATAAGATTCTCAAGGACATGATTGTCAAATCCCGTGGCTTCATGGGTTACGACGCGCCTTATGTGCCGGGCTGGGACTGCCATGGTCTGCCTATCGAGCACAAGGTTGAGCAGGAAATCGGTAAGGCCGGCGTCAAGGTGGATTTCAAGACCTTCCGCCAGGCCTGTCGTGATTATGCCACCAAGCAGGTCGCCGGTCAGACAGAAGATTTCGTCCGCCTTGGTGTCTTGGGTGAGTGGGAGAAGCCTTACCTGACCATGGACCCGAAGGTAGAGGCCGATATCATCCGTGCTCTTGGTCAGATTGCGGAAAATGGCCACCTGGTCCGAGGTTTCAAACCGGTTTACTGGAGTGTGGTCGGGCAGTCCGCGCTGGCGGAAGCGGAAGTCGAATACCAGGACAAGACCTCTACCCAGATTGATGTACGCTTCACGGTCGTTGACCAGAAGAAGGCGCAGGCCCTGTTCAGCACCAATGCTGGGGACGGTGATATTTCGGTTGTTATCTGGACCACCACGCCCTGGACCATCCCTGCCAACCAGGCGGTCGCGCTTAATGCGGAGCTTGATTATGCGCTGGTGCAGGTGGACGCTGGCAACGGCCCAGAACGCATGATTCTGGCCGCCGACATGGTGGATGAGATCATGACCCGCTGGACTGTCGAGGGCGCCGAGGTGCTGGCGACCTGCAAGGGTCGTGCACTGGAACACCTGTTGCTGCAGCATCCGCTTTTCGACAAGCAGGTGCCAGTGGTGCTAGGAGATCACGTCTCTACCGAGGCGGGTACTGGCGCCGTTCACACCGCGCCTGATCACGGCGTCGAAGACTTTGTGGTGGGTAAAGAGTACGGCATTGGGACCCTGAATATGGTTCAGGCTGACGGCACCTACACCACAGCAGCGGGTGAGTTCGCTGGCATTCATGTCTACAAGACTGACGCACCGGTCTGCGACGCCTTGACCCGTGAAGGCAAGCTGGTCCGGGCTGAAAAGTTCCGTCACAGCTACCCTCACTGCTGGCGCACCAAGACACCCCTGATCTACCGTGCCACCCCGCAATGGTTCATCAGCATGGACAAGAAGCACCTTCGGCGTGACGCGCTTGAGGCCATCAAAGGTGTCCGTTGGGTGCCCGGCTGGGGCCAGAACCGCATCGAGGCAATGTTCGAGCAGTCGCCGGACTGGTGTATTTCCCGTCAGCGCACCTGGGGCGTTCCCATTACGTTGTTCGTCCATAAAGAAACCCAGGAGCTGCACCCGGATACCCTGAATCTGGTTGAGGCGGTCGCCATTCAGGTAGAGGAAGGCGGCATTGACGCCTGGTATGAAATGGATGCTGCCACCCTGTTGGGCGATGACGCAGCACACTATGAGAAAGTAACCGACACCCTGGATGTATGGTTTGATTCTGGCGTTACCCACGCCTCAGTGCTTCGCAAGCGTTCTGAACTGGGTCAGTTTCCGGCGGATATGTATCTCGAAGGCTCGGATCAGCACCGGGGCTGGTTCCAGTCATCCCTGAAAACCTCGATTGCAATCAATGGCGTGGCACCATACAAACAGGTGCTCACTCATGGCTTCACCGTTGACGGCAAGGGCCATAAGATGTCCAAGTCGGTCGGCAATGTGATTGCGCCGCAGGAAGTAATGAATGAGCTCGGCGCTGATATCCTGCGGTTGTGGGTGGCTGCCACCGATTACAGTGGCGAGATGACGGTGTCAAAAGACATTCTGCGCCAGACTGCCGACGGCTACCGTCGCATTCGTAACACCTCGCGTTTTCTGCTCAGCAACCTGACCGGTTTTGACCCCGCCAGCCACATGATTGCGCCCGACGATATGCTGGCGCTTGATCGCTGGATGGTGGACCGCGCGTTAGTGCTGCAGCGTGAGCTCAATGAGGATTATCAGAACTACGCCTTTATCAAGATCTACCAGAAAGTCTACAACTTCTGCGAAGCCACGCTGGGCGGCTTCTACCTCGATATTATCAAGGATCGCCAGTACACCACCCAGGCTGACAGCCTGGCGCGGCGCTCCTGCCAGACTGCATTGTTTCATGTGGTGGAAGCGCTGGTACGCTGGATTGCGCCGATTCTGAGTTTTACCGCCGATGAAATCTGGCAGCACCTGCCGGGTGAGCGCAGCAAGAGCGTGTTTTTTGAAACCTGGTACGAAGGCCTGAAGGCGATGCCGGAAGAGGCTGAGCTCGGGCGCCAATACTGGAGTGAGCTGTATAGCGTCAAGGAGGCCGTCAACAAATGCCTTGAAGAGGCACGGGGCCGAGGTGAGATTAAAGGCGCACTGACCTCTGAAGTGACGTTGTACTGTGACGACGAACTGGCAGCGAATCTCAACTGCCTGGGGGAGGAACTGCGTTTTGTGCTGATTACCTCGGAAGCAACGGTGCGGCCATTGTCTGAAGCAGCGAACGCGGAGGCTACAAGCCACAAGGGTTTGCAGGTAAAAGTAGTACCTTCAGAGCACACCAAATGTGAGCGCTGCTGGCACCATCGGCCCGACGTGGGTACCCATGCCAGCTATCCTGACCTGTGCGGGCGATGTGTAGATAATGTGGAAGGCCAGGGTGAAACCCGGTCGTTTGCCTGATGGAGCAGGTCATGACCGATAACATCCGGCCTCGGCCCATGTTGCGCTGGCTCTGGCTTGCCGTATTGGTGATTGCTGTCGACCTGGGTACCAAGGCAATGGCGACAGCCTGGTTGACTTACGGCCAGCCAGTGCCGGTAATGCCGATGTTTAATCTGACCCTGTTGCACAACACAGGGGCTGCGTTCAGTTTTCTGGCCGGAGCTGATGGTTGGCAACGATGGTTTTTTGTAATCCTGGCGCTGGGGGTCAGTGGGGTGCTTGTGCGCTGGCTCAGTACTTTGCGCCAACATGAGACCTGGATGGCGATCGCTATCGTATTGATCCTTGGTGGTGCGCTGGGGAACGTCTACGACCGGATCGTTCATGGTTACGTGGTCGATTTTCTGCATTTGCACGCAGGCGGCTATCATTTTCCGGCCTTCAACATTGCCGACTCGGCAATCACCATTGGCGCCGTTATGATGATTATCGACATGTTTCGTAACACATCCAGCCACAATGATGACGGAGATGCCGCCTGATGAACGAATTACCGATAGACAAAGGCACCCGTGTTACCCTGAACTTTGCGCTCAGGTTTACCGATGATGAAGTTATTGATACGACGTTCGACAAACAGCCAGCAGTGCTGGAAATCGGTGATGAAAACCTGCCAGAGAATTTCGAGGCCTACCTGATTGGCATGAAAGCTGGCGAGAAGGCGACCCACGAAGTGCCCCCGGAAAAAGCGTTCGGACAGCATAATCCAAGCAACATGCAGATGTTCAAACGCTCGGACTTCAGTGCCGACATGGTGCTTGATCCCGGTGTGATGATTTCCTTCGCTGACGCCCGCCAGCAAGAACTACCGGGTGTTGTGCAACACGTGGAAGGGGATCAGGTGACCATCGACTTTAATCATCCCCTGGCCGGGCGTACACTGGTATTCGAAGTTGAAATCATTGACGTGGAGCTGGCTCAGGCCGCCCACTGACCACGAAAGAGCAGCGTTCGCTATGCAAATCCGACTCGCCAATCCTCGCGGTTTCTGTGCCGGTGTTGACCGTGCCATCGAGATCGTCAATCGCGCTCTTGATGTGTTCGGGGCACCGATCTACGTACGCCACGAAGTTGTCCATAACAAGTTCGTGGTGAACAACCTGCGAGACCGGGGCGCGGTATTTGTCGACGAGTTGCATGAAGTTCCGGACGACCACCTGGTGATTTTCAGCGCCCACGGTGTGTCGCAAGCGGTACAGAATGAAGCCGCCCGCCGGGGCCTAAAAGTGTTTGACGCTACCTGTCCCCTGGTGACCAAAGTGCATATGGAAGTCATGCGGTACAGCCGCGATGGCCACGAATGCATCCTGATTGGCCACCACGGCCACCCGGAAGTTGAGGGCACCATGGGCCAGTATGACCACGGTAATGGCGGCGACATCTATCTGGTGGAAGACGAAAAAGATGTGGAAGCGCTGGTAGTGAAGGATCCGTCCAGGCTGTCTTACGTAACCCAGACCACGCTTTCAATGGATGATACCGCCAAGGTTATCGATGCCCTGCGCGCGCGATTCCCCAAAATCCAGGGGCCGCGCAAAGACGACATCTGCTATGCCACCCAGAATCGTCAGGACGCCGTCAAGCAACTGGCGGGTGATTGTGACCTGATGCTTGTTGTTGGCTCACCCAACAGCTCTAACTCGAATCGGCTGCGGGAACTGGCGGAACGCATGGGAACACCGGCCTACCTGATTGACGAGGCTGGCCAGATTGATCCGGCCTGGCTCGAAGGTAAGCAGGTCATAGGCGTTACCGCTGGAGCGTCCGCGCCGGAAGTTCTGGTAAACGATGTCATCAACCGCCTGCGTGAACTGGGCGGTGAAGCTCCGGCGGAAATCCCCGGACGGGAGGAAAATATTGTGTTTTCCATGCCGAAAGAGCTTCGCATTGATGCGGTGGAAGTCTCCTGATCATCGCCTTTGCCACCCCCATGGCTCGATAACGTAGCCTGCGCATAAACCTGATCCTGTTCACAAATATCCTGACTGTCCTACCGGTTATCCCGCTACTGACACCGTTCGTCGTGTCGCCCATGGCATGGAAGATGGACGTTGTTTAATCTCCGCGTAAGTCAGAATGGAAGTGGACTATGTCTTATCGAAACAGAAGTTCGGGTTTTACGTTGATTGAAATGATGATTGTGGTGGTGCTTATCGGCATCGTTGCAGCATATGCGGTGCCCTCATTTACTCAGCTTGTTGAAAGAAACAGAGTTTCATCAACAGTGAACAGTATGCTCGGCATCCTTAATTATGCTCGCAGTGAGGCCATTAAAGCTGGGCAAACCATTGACGTTACTCCGCTTACCGGTACTGACTGGGATACTGGTGTAGTGGTCTGGCTGGATGCCAATAACGACAACAACCGTGATGCAAGCGAGGAACTGCGGCGATTCACTGATATTCCTAACGGATTAGCAGTGGCAGGCGGTGCGAACGCTATTGGCTTCAGGGGCAATGGTTTCCTCATACCGGATACGGCTGCAGAGTTTCAATTCAGTGTGACCAGCCCGAATACTCCTGTTCGCTTTGTCTGTACCGGTTTTTCCGGCCGCGTACGAACAGCCGAGGTAGCGTGTTAAAGAGAGGCAGTTTGATGATAAAGAAAGCGGGACAGCAAGGTCTCACGATGATTGAGGTACTGATAGCGATGCTCATTTTCGCTATCGGTTTGTTGGGTGTGGCTGGCATGCAAAGTCTCGCGCTTAAATCCAGTGACAACTCCAATATCCGCTCGCTGGTAAATATCCACGCTTACGAAATAGTCGAGCGCATGAGGGCAAATATGCCAGCGGTAAGAGGCGGTAAATACAATTCGATCGCCGGTGCTTCGACCTCCACTAACTGTTCCCCAAGCTGCACTCCGAACCAGTTGGCTGCATGGGATGCAAGTGAATGGTATGCCAACCTTCAGGCTGATGTGCCCTCTGCAACCGGCGCCGTGATTTATGCCAATGGTATGGCAACCGTGACAATCAACTGGACAGAACGCAGTCTTGGTAATGATTCAGAGGCGCAAATCTACACACTGCAGGCGAGGATCGATCAATGATGAGGCTCACTTTTAAAAAGCAGAGAGGCTTGTCACTGGTCGAGTTCATGATTGCCGGAGTCATCGGGCTTATCTTGATTCTCGGTCTGACCCAGATTTTCGTCAGCAACCGACAGGCGTTCGATACCACGGCAGCCAGCGCAGACGTTCAGGAGACTGGCCGCATGGCGGTAGAAATACTTGCGAAAGGTGTCAGGAACGCAGACTACTGGGGTTGTGTTGATAATAATAACGTTTTCAATAATTTGGATAATACCGCTTTAGGCTATGATGAGGATACCCTGGGGTTCGGATCAGGACTCGACGGCGCGGATGACAACACGGATGCCAGCGATGGAATTGTTGACGGCACGGATTTTATATTCATTCGCGGTACTCGAGGTTCATCTGATATCCAGATCGACGAACCCATGCCCAACTCATCTGCTGTACTAGACGTGACAACAGCTAACGATCTTGCGGTAGGCGATGTGGTTGCGGTCAGTAATTGCCAAGGCGGTGACATTTTTCAAATAACCGCTCTCCCCAGCGGCGACAAACTACAACACAACACGGGGGCAACGCTGTTTCCGGGGAATGGAAAAAACTCGGGCACCTGCTCGGGCGGCGGCGGCGGATCAAACTGTCTTTCACAGCTTTATGATAAAGGGGCATCCGTGTTGGTGCCTTATAGTGAGCGCTATTTTATCGGCACGGGTGTCAGCGGGGAGCCTGCGCTGTTTATGCGTCGAGGCATTCTGGGGGGCGCAAGTGTTGGCTCTGGCCAAACTATTGAGTTGGTGGAGGGCGTAGAGGACATGCAGATTCTTTACGGCGAAGATACCAGTGGTGACGGTACCGTAAGTGCCTACAGAGCTGCATCGGCAGTTGGCGACATGAATGATGTGTTGTCGGTTCGCGCATCCCTCCTCGTCCGCTCGAGACAGCTAAATGTTCTTGATAGTCCTCAGGTTCTGACTTTCAACGGTGCTGCCGTTGATGGCAGTGATCGTCGTTTGCGCAGGGTATATACCATGACGTCCACCATACGAAACAGGATGTAAGCTGTGACAAATTCAGGTTTATCGCCAGGTTATCAGTACGGAGCTGCACTGCTAACCAGTCTTCTAATACTGCTGGTCCTGTCTTTACTGGCGGTGGCTTCGATGCAGAGTGTTTCTTTGCAGGAGCGAATGGTTGCGGCTGTTCGTGATGGCCAGATTGCTCGCGAAGCTGCCGAGTATGCGGCCCGGGAAGCTGAACTGAGACTCGAGAATGAAACAGTAACCCTGGGCGATTTTGGGGTTAAGACTGGTCTTTATAACAAGGCTACAGCTCCCGACATATATGCGGCGACCACTTGGAGCAACGGGTCGGGCTCGGCTTCTATTGCAGCTACCGGGTTTCCTACCTCCGAACTATCCGTGTCGCCACGATACCTCATTGAGCATGTTGGGCAGGTTACTAATGAGGAACTGATAAACAACATGGCAATTTCGAATTACAGCGGTGGCGGAGCGGCTCCCCCTGAAGGTTTTCGCATTATAGCCTGGAGTTCTGGCAGAACAGGCCAAACAAGACGCATCATTGAAGTTTACTACGGAAAAGGCAGCTAAATCTTTCCGTTATGGAGTTGTTGCGATGAATAGATTTGCTCAACACAGCCTTAATATCCTGGTCGGATTTAGTTTCGTATTGCCGACAGCTGGATATGCTGCACCCGTGGTACCTGCGAACGAACCTCTGTTTCTATCTGGTACCGTAAAGCACAACGTCATGTTGGCAATCGATGATTCCGGCAGTATGGATTTCGAGACACTCTTTAGTGTCAACGATGGTGCGCTGTGGCTCGGGACTGATGGTTCTTTTGTCAAGTCGGATGGCACGTTTAATGATGCCGGGGAACCGGGTGTCCGTACGCAGGGTCAAGGGGGCAAGTACGTTTACCTGCTACCGAACGGACGTAGTGGCACTTACGATGGCCGGAAAATAAATTCTGGTCATTACTCTGTTCCTCCTATCAAGCCCTTTGCTTTTGCTCGCAGTGCGGCATTCAACAAATCCTATTATGATCCTTCGGCGCAATACGACCCTTGGCCTTCATACGGTGGCGTATCATTCAGTAATATTGACCCGACGTCGGCTCCTTTCGATGCTCGACGCAGTAGTCAGTCCAACCTGGATCTGACAAGTAACATCAATACTGCGAATAAGGGTAGTGAATGGGGTTTTGAGATTAATGACTCCGATATGCCCTGTACGGACGTGGGGGGTGCTTGCGATGCTACCGGTACAGCAAATTACACTTATTTTCCTGCACATTATTACGTTGTTAAAAGTACCGGAGAATATACTTATACGCCAGCTAACGGCGTGGCAGAGTTTGATTCTGCTAAATCAGTCTTATTGGAAGGGGAATCTGCTGTTCGAAGCGGCGAGTATCAGTTGGCTTCGGCTAGTGGCAGTACGATCTTTTCGCAGAGTCTGATTGATAATGCATCCGGAAATGATTACGTGGGAGTGGATGGCAACGTTTCCAATTTTTACGATAATCCCCCCAACGCCAGTACAAGCCAGCTGGATTTCAGCTTTTCCCCGAAGCAAACTGGGAGTCACGTTATCTGGGTGCGCCGCAGGATGGCCAGCGGAAGTGAGGACTCATTGTGGATAAATCTCGTTGGCTTTGACGCTGGCGAAGTGACAGTCATCACCCCGGATAATAATGAGTGGGTGGACGTGTCTGGAGAGGACTGGAATAAATGGTATAACAATCATGCAAATAGTGATAAGTGGGTGTGGGAACCCTGGGCCAAGGTGAGCTTTGCTCAGGCTGGCAGTGGCCAGAGTCTTCGCATGCGGCACCGCGAGCCAGGTGTTCTGATAGATCAGGTGCTTATCACACCAGAGGCGGGAACGCCCACAGGGACCGTATCCCTGAGCTCCACACCCACAGGCAGTGTAGTGAGGGATTGTGCTAGCGATATTGATTCAGCCCACTATGGCCAATTCTTTGCGGGCACCGGTCAATTTTCAGGAGTTGATGCCATTGGTCCAGGCGGTGAGTGCCTGACCCGTATTGAAATCAAACCAAGTAAAACGTCGTACGGTTATATTGATTCAAACGGTATAATTAATTCGCGTACCTATGATGAAGAAATTACCAACTTCGCCAACTGGTTTACCTATTATCGCCGTCGCCATCAAGCTGTCCGAGGAGGCCTTGCCAGTGCATTTCAGGGGCTTGGGGGTATCCAAACCGGTTTATTCTGGATTAATAACCGTCGCCAGGTATCCATGTACGACATGGACAAAGGCTCCGATGTTACCGATTTCCTGAACGAGCAGTATAACTATGTCAGTAGTGGTGGCACCCCCAATCGGGAGGCGCTCGACCATGCCGCACAGCAATTCAAGCGAACCGATTCCGCCGCTCCCATCGCTGTTGAATGTCAGAAAAACTTCACTCTTCTGTTTACTGACGGTTTTTCTAATAACAGCACGGTGAGCGGTATTGGCAACGCAGATAAGGATGCAGGTGCGCCCTACGCTGACCAGTACAGCAGCTCGTTGGGTGATATTGCCTATAAATACTATCAGGAGAACCTGCGCACAGATCTGGCCGCTGGTAAGGTCCGGGTACCCAGCGGCTGTAATGATTCCGATCCAGATGAGAGCCTTGATTGTAATACCAACCTTCACATGAATACCTACACGGCAGGTCTTGGGGCCGAAGGTAATATTTTTGGTGTGACACATCACTCAGTGGCAGATGCCTATACCAACCCACCGACTTGGCCTGATACCGGACTTCGTGACAAGCGCATGATAGATGACCTTTACCATGCCGCCGTGAATGGACGCGGGGAAATGTTTAACGCCTTGACACCGGCAGAATTGCGTACTCAGCTGGCCGCAGCGTTGAGGGATATCATCACTTCAATTGGCAATTCATCCAGCGTGACCTTCAATACCGGGACGCTAAATTCTGAAAGTCTTGTGTTCAGTGCGTCTTTCAACTCGACAGCGTGGAGCGGTAATCTCTCGGCCCGTAAGTTAGATCCGACCACCGGGGATGTGGATCCCGCACCTGTTTGGAGTGCAGCAACGCGGCTGGATGGTCAAAATCCCGATGATAGGATAATTATCACTTATTCCGATACGAGTTCTGACGGCGTTCCATTCCGTTGGAGTACGTCAGTGTTGGATGCCGGGCAGCAGGCAGACCTCAACACGTCGGTGTCCGGCGCAGCTGATACTCGAGGGCAGCAGAGACTGAATTATCTCCGTGGTAGCCGAACCGATGAAGGACAGGTATTTCGTAACCGTTCAAGCGTACTCGGCGATATCGTACATTCCACGCCGCTATATGTGGGAAATCCGAGCCTTAACTGGCCTGATTCTGGCCCATTCGGAACCGAGACTGATCGTTACTCCAAGTTTCGGAACATCACCGCCGCGGGGCGGACTCCGGTTGTTTATGTTGGCGCGAATGACGGGATGTTGCATGGCTTTAATGCCGAAGAGTCAATTAACGATGGTGGCGGTGAAGAGGTTATTGCTTATGTTCCACGATCAATCTATTCCACCAATCTCAACGAAGGTTTGAATTACCTGACTCAGCCAGATTATGGTCACCGTTATTACGTCGATTTATCTCCGCAGGCAGTGGATATATACACCAAGGCAACGCCGACCGGAGCAGTGACATGGCGAACCGTTTTGCTAGGTGGTTTACGTAACGGTGGCATCGGTTTCTTCGCTCTTGATGTCACGGATCCCGCAGCATTCTCTGAAACAAATGCGGCGGACCTTGTGCTTTGGGAATTTAACGAAAGCCATGATAAACGCCTCAATTATGTTACGAGTGAGCCGACTGTTGGTCTCATGTCGAACGGGCGCTGGGCAATGATTCTGGGTAACGGTCTGTCAAACGATACCACTGCGGCTGATGAAAAAACCGGTATCTTTATCGTCTACATGGATGGGGGGCTTGAGGGCACCTGGACGGAGGGAACAGACTACGAGTTTATCGAACTGGCGAACACTGGGGGCTTGTCGACAGTGGAGCCTTTGGACACAAATGGTGACTTCATTGTTGATCGAATATATGGCGGTGACCAGGAAGGCAACATGTGGGTTGCAGATGTTAGTGCTACCAATTCCAATAACTGGGACTCTGCTTACTTTGTTGGCAATCAGAACTCGGCGCCAGCGCCATTGTTCACCGCTACTGATTCAGCGGGTAATCCTCAGCCGATCTCCAGCCGGCCATTGGTGGTGCGCAATGTTGAATCGCCCATAGGCAGCGAAGGCGTCAATGGTGAAGACTACTTGGTTTATTTTGGCACCGGGCGCTATTTCACTCAGGGCGACGCAGGTAGTAATGCAGACCAAACCTTTTACGGAGTGTGGGATCGATCTGACAACCGACTGACTCGTAGTGATCTGGTTGAGCAATCAATCATTCTCTCCGCTAATGGTCGTTTGCGTCAAAGTTCTAGTAATACTATCGATTGGGATAACGTCGATGGCGATGGGCGAGAATATGGTTGGTTCATGGACTTGCCTGAAACTGGTGAACGGGTGATAAATTCATCTCAAATCCGGGGAGAGATTGTATTCTTTGAAACATTTACCCCTTCTCAGTCACCCTGTGATGGCGGCGGTAGCTCCTGGCTCATGTCTGTTGACCTGGACGGTTCTAATCCCGACAACTCCGTCTTTGACACAAATAATGATGGCAAGATTGATAGCTCTGATGATCTCTATATTGGCGCAAAAAATGATGATCAGGGCACTGGGAGTACCGCGTTCCTGGGTGACAACCAATATATCAACGACTCAGATGAAGACGGCGTAAAAAAGCGGGAGACGGAAACAGGTGATTCCGGTCAACGCACCGGGCGGTTGGGTTGGCAGGAGTTGCTCGAGTAGTAAGCGAGAAATCAGCACGCCGGGCCTTGATTACAAACGGGTGGGTTTGACAACTAGTAGTGTTTTAGCGAGCGGGAGTGAATGCTGGTGCAAAGTATCCAGGTGAATAAAAACAGACAGCGTGGTTTTACATTAATTGAGTTGATGATCGTCGTTGCGATCATCGGAATTATCGCTGTCATTGCGATACCCAGCTATACACGCTATGTGGAAAATGCTCGGGCAACAGATGCCCAAGGAGCACTAACATCCTTCGCGAGCGCTATGGAACGTTTCTACACGCAAAATGGATCTTATATCGGCGCCGACGGGGGGACTGCCGATGTTACGGGGGCTGCCACACCTCCAACCATTTTTCCGACGCAGGCTCCCCTGGACGGTAATGCTAAGTTCTATGATCTCAGAATCTTCAATCTGACGGCCAATAGCTATGAGCTCAGAGCGGTGCCGATTGCTGGTACCGCACAAGCGAACCACGGCTTTATTCAGTTGCTTTCGACTGGACAGCGTGGCTGGGACCGCAATGACTCCAAGTCTATTGATGGTGGAGAAGATACTTGGGAACGTTAATCGGGCTAGCTGCAACTAATGGCCTTGCCATTAGAAGCTTCCACGATGCCGTCCCCATCTTGATCCTGAGCGTGCACAAGCCTACCGCCCATATTTATTCTGAGCTGAAGAGCTTTGCTGGGATCCTTGTCTTCCGCACACCACGTCACATTACCGATGGCCTCGACGGCCATTCCGTTTGGCCGGAACCCAAAGTAACGCCTGATCCCGGTTCCGCCAACCAGCTGACCTGCTGACGGTGGAGAACTGACCTTTATGATTTGGGCAGTGTCGGTGAGCACTCTATCGCGGTCAGGATCTGCAAACGCAGTGATTGGTAGCGACCAATCCCGGGAGCACTTCTGGGTGCCCGGATCGATCGGGCAGATCGTTACCGGTATTTGCCGTTGTATGGCTACATTTCGAGAAACATTGAACAGGTTGACTAAGTCGTTGATGATGGTTTTCTTACGGCTATTTTCGACGAGACTCGACCAGCCGGGAAGAGCAAAGCTCAGCGTGATGCCGATTAAAGTCAGAACTATTAACAATTCAGTAAGAGTAAAGCCGACAGACGCTTTTCTGAGGCGCATGATATTGATCATCCTTGATTGAGGGAGCCAAACTTCCTGTCTGGCGAGGGTATTAAATATCTTCTGCAAGCCTGGTGTCAAGCTCGCCAGCTATGGCATCCGAAGTTACTCCATCCCTAACTTCTTCAACTTATACCGCAACGCCCGAAAACTGATTCCGAGCTTCTTGGCGGCGGCGGTCTTATTCCATCGTGTGGCCTCCAGGGCTTTTTCGATAGCTTGCCGTTCGATAGTTTCCAGGTAGTTTTCCAGATCAAGCTCGCCTTCGGGCGTTGCTGGCGTCTGTGACCCCATGTGATTTCCTGTGAGAGGCCCATGTTCCGGCACCACCGGTGCGCTGCCCAGTTGCAGTTCCTCGGCGTCGATGTCATCGGAGTCACACAGGGTGAAAGCACGTTCGAGGATGTTTTCCAGTTCTCGTACGTTGCCAGGGAAATCGTAGGTTTGCAGTCGTGCGATGGCGTCCTCGGTCAGCCGTGCTGGTTCACACTCGTACTCCCGCGCAATGCGTTGGAGGATATGATGTGCCAGTAGAGGTATGTCGCCCTGCCGCGCTCTGAGAGGCGGAACAGAGAGCTCAATGACGTTAATCCGATAGAAAAGGTCTTGCCGGAAATGCCCTGATTGGACAAGTTCAGGCAGATTCTTATGGGTTGCGCTCAGCACCCGTATGTCGACTGGAAACTCTTTCGACTCGCCCACCGGGCGCACGGCTTTCTCCTGGATTGCTCGCAGCAGTTTAACCTGCATGGCCAGGGGCAGGTCGGCCACTTCGTCGAGGAATAGGGTGCCGCCGTTGGCGGAGCGGAAAAGTCCGTCTTTATTATCCGTGGCACCCGTGAAGCTACCTTTTTTATGGCCGAAAAATTCGCTTTCCATTAATTCGGACGGAATAGCGCCGCAGTTGACGGCAACGAACGGGCCTTCGCTGCGGGGCCCTTGTAGGTGAATCATGCGGGCCACAAGTTCTTTGCCGCTGCCGGATTCACCGCTGATAAAGACAGGTGCCTGGCTGCGGGCAAGTTTGCGGGTTTGCATTCGCAGCCGCTGTATTTCAGCGGAGGCACCCAATAGCAGGCCGGGTTCATCCGGCTCGATAGTGTTATCGGCGATGGGTGCTGCAAGTTTGAGGGCACTGTTGACCAGTTCCCTGAGTCGCGGCAGTTCCACCGGCTTGGAGACAAAGTCGAACGCACCCGCTTTGAGCGCTTCGATAGCGGTGTCCATACTGCCGTAAGCCGTGATCACGGCAGCAGGCGTGTTGGGACAATGCTGTTGAATCCACTGAACCAGTTCGATGCCGTTACCATCAGGGAGGTTCATGTCGGTCAGGCATAAATGCACTGATTCGGTGTTCAACAGCGTCTTTGCCGTTGTTACGTCAGCAGCGGTGTGGGTTTTAATACCCATGCGGCCCAAGGTAATCTCAAGTAAATCCCGAATATCAGGTTCGTCGTCAACAATCAGCGCTGTGTATATAGTCATCCGGTACAGTCTCGTCCGTGTAGGTCTTGTTCTCGTATGCAAAACGGCAGGCTGCCCATGCTATATAAGCCGGCCGTGGTGGGCAAAGGTGATCCTGAAGCAGCAACCGGGCTGGTCGTCTTCCAGTAGCGAGAGGTGAGCCTGATTAGACTCGCACAGCTCCCGCGCCAGATAAAGGCCGAGACCGGTGCCACTCTTGTCGGTCGTGAAGAAGGGTTCAAATACCGACCCGCGCTGTTGCCGGGCAATGCCGGGACCGTAATCACGGACATCGAGATAAGCCCGTTCTCCGTCGGCGGTAGCGCCTGCGCTAATATCAATGTGGGGTTTGCCGGAGTGAGCGTGGCTATAACGGAGCCCATTATCGCAGAGGTTGATCAACACTTGCTCCATTTGACTGCGATCAAATCGGGCAAGAGGTAACTCGCGCCCGATGTTCAGACCCATGGCGACTGGCTGCTGGTAGTTAGGATTGACGGTTTGTCGATAATCCTCACAGAACTCATTCAGCCATGCCTCCAGGTCTACCAGCTCACTTTCGACAGGGTGCTGGCGGGAAAGGTCGAGTACGTTTTCAATGATACCGTTTACCCGACGGGAGTGGCGCTGAATGATATCAAGCATTTTTCGGTCACTATCTTCTACATGGTGTGACTCTGCCATCAATTGAGCCGCGTGACTGATCGCGCCTAGCGGGTTTCGCACTTCGTGAGCTATCCCAGCGGTCAGTCGACCCAGAGAGGCCAGCTTCATTTGCTGCGCCTGCTGAGTCACTTTACTCATGTCTTCGACGAAAACCAGAATCTGATCTCCGCGTTCTTGGTGGAGGCGGGTAAAGTTAGCTTGAATCATGGGTGAAAGTGGGCTTGCCTGAAAAGGGTCTGTGCGACTAAGGGGGTTTTGCAACCATTGTTCGAGTCCCCGTTTCAGTGGCAGGGGCATCGGATAACCCTGAGTGGCAGGAGCGTCGCTGGCTTTCTGGTCACCTCCGGACAACAGTTCATTGGCGGCCGCATTGGCAAGCCGAATCTGACCGAACCGGTCCGTAACCAGTATGCCGGTGCGCATTCTCTGAATAATCTGTCGATTAATCTGTTCCAGCTCCATAATACTGAGCGCTCGGGAGCTGGCGAGCTCTTCACTGTGGACCATGCGACGGGTGATATACTGCAACACGAAAGCGGCAGCAAAATAGAGAATGCCGAGGGAGCCAGCTCTCACAATGTCATCTGCGTTCTGGTTCAGCGTCAAGGCTGACCAACTTGAAATGCCTATAGAGCAGATGGCGGCGAGCGCTGCGTAAAAAATACCCATTCGACTGGGCGTCAGGATGTTACCCGCAGCGACTGACACAATCACCAGGTTAGCCAGACCGCTGGTAATGCCGGTGCTGAAGAACAGCAGCCCGTGCATCATAAGTACGTCTATAAGAATAGATAATGTGATGTGACGCTGCAGGGGCTTGAAGCCGGCCACCATTAGAAGCGCTATGAAAATATTCAGCGCCAGATAACTGACAACGCCAGCCTGATAATATTCCAGCAGGCGGTAACGACTATCGATACCCCCCAGATCGACAAATAACAGTACTACGAGGATCAGGCTGACCACGAGTCGATATTGATTGTAGATGCGGAATAGCCGGCCCCTCTGGCCCTGTTTTTCCGTGCTTTGCCATAAATTGTCGTCAGGCGGAAACGTCTCGGCCATGGGTCTGGTTCTATCCGGTTGAAGTCAGTGGCCCCAATGCGGGAAATCCTGTGAGTGACAGGGTTATAATAGCCTTTTAACGGCAACAAGTTACAGGAGCAGCGTATGTCCCTACAGTCCACTGTACAGGATGCAGCCGGTTCACCCATCAAGCTCAGGGTGGTCATGGCGCAACTGGACTTTCTTGTTGGCGACATACCGGGGAACACTAAAACCGTCATTGAGGCGGCTCACCGGGCGGAGGAAGAACACAAGGCAGACATTGTGGTATTTCCAGAGCTCTGCCTGACCGGCTATCCACCGGAAGACCTGCTGTTGCGGCCCAGCCTGGACCTGCGAATTCGCACTGCGCTCGAAGCCCTGTTAGCGGAGCCGTTTGCCTCTACGCTTGTCGTCGGTTTGCCCCTGCGCGAGGGCGGGTTGTTGTACAACGGTGCTGTCGTGCTTAAGGAAGGCCAGGTTGTCAGCCGGTACTTCAAGCAGTTTCCGCCCAACTACCAGGTCTTTGATGAAAAGCGTTACTTCGCAGCAGGCCATCAAACCTGTGTAGTGGAGGTCAAGGGTGTCTCGGTCGGCCTTACCGTCTGCGAGGATATCTGGAGTGATGGCCCCGTTGAGGCCGCCGCTGCTGCAGGTGCCCGGCTGATCCTGAACCTCAATGCTTCCCCCTATGATATCGATAAGCAGGCTCGCCGTAAGGCATTGCTCGAACGCAAGGCGCGAGCCAACCAGGTGAGTATCGTGTATGCCAATCTCGTGGGCGGGCAGGACGAGCTCGTTTTCGATGGCGGCTCTATGGTGTTCGATCATTCCGGCGTCCTCACGATGGAAGCGCCGCAGTTCAGTGAGGGGTTGTATCCAGTTGACTTCGTCAGTGAACTCCATTGCCAGCCGGTTTCACAGCCACCGTTACCTGAACCCTCACTGGAACAGAATATCTATAGCGCGCTGGTATTGGGGGTGCGGGATTATGTTAACAAGAATGGCTTTAAATCAACGGTGCTGGGCCTCTCTGGGGGCATTGACTCCGCGCTCACACTTGCTATTGCTTTCGATGCCCTGGGTCCGGAGCGCGTCAGGGCCGTGATGATGCCTTTCCGGTATACATCCAGCATGAGCCTTGAAGACGCTGAAGCTGAAGCAGTTGCCTTGGGGGTGCAATACGATGTGTTTTCCATTGAGCCGATGTACGACACCTTTATGGCTGCTCTGGCGGGGCCTTTTGAGGGCACCACACCGGACACCACCGAGGAAAACCTCCAGGCACGCCTTCGGGGAGTGCTGTTGATGGCACTGTCGAACAAGTTCGGCTCGCTGGTGCTGACGACGGGCAACAAAAGCGAGATGGCGGTCGGTTATTCGACACTTTATGGTGACATGGCAGGCGGTTTTGATGTGCTCAAGGACGTCCCTAAAACCCTTGTGTTCAGGCTTTCAAATTATCGCAATACCGTGTCGCCGGTGATTCCTGAGCGGGTGATCACGCGGCCGCCGTCGGCGGAACTGGCGCCAGACCAGAAAGATGAGGACAGCCTGCCAGGCTATGACGTGCTGGATCAGATATTGAATCTCTATGTGGAACGGGACTTCAGTGCCGATGCGATCATCGCAGAGGGATTTGATCGAGAGGACGTTTTGCGTGTCACAAGACTGGTGGATATCAACGAGTACAAGCGCCGCCAGGCCCCTATCGGTGTGCGGATTACCGAACGGGGTTTTGGCAAGGACCGGCGCTATCCCATCACCAATGGGTGGAAAATTGGTAACTGATGGGATGGTTTGGAGTTACTCGTCGCCCATCAGCCCAAAAGTGACAACACTGCTGAGTGACCGGTCTTCGCGCTTGAGCATGCTGGACTGAAATTTCATCTCGTCGTCGAAGGCGTCGCTGTCAGGATAATTCAGGGCGAGCAGTTGGATCGCGTCATTGGCAGCCTTCTCCAGGTCCATAAACTGGTAGGTTTCCGCCAGAATGATAAGCGCCGTCTCCACCGCAGGGGTTGTGGAATAATTCTCGACTACATAGCGCGCGCGGTTGTTGGCCGCTACATAAGCCTCACGCTTGATGTAGTAGCGCGCGACATGGATTTCCAGCTCTGCCATACGGTTGCGTATCGCCACCATACGTTGACGGGCATCCGGCGCATATTCACTGTTCGGGTAGCGATTAAGTAGCTCGGAGAAATCCCGGAACGCTTGCATTTGTTCGCCGGGGGCCCGCTCAGAGGGGTCGATAGGAAAATAGCGTGCAGCCAGGCTGAGATCCAGGTTATAGGAAGCCAGGCCCCTCATATACATGGCATAGTCAGCGTGCTCGCTTTGGGGATTCAAACGCAGAAATCGGTCGGCGGCGGCCCGGGCGCCTTCAAGATCAAGATTCTGGTAACGTGAGTAGATCAGGTCGAGTTGGGCCTGTTCCGCATAACGTCCAAAAGGATAATAGGTCTCGAGAAAGTCCAGGTTACGCTCGGCGTCATTGAAATTGCCGGATCTCATGGCTGAACGGGCATTGTCATAATAGGTTTCTTCCGGCAAGACCTCTTCCTGATCATTGGAGGCGCACGCGGCGATCAGTAGAAAAGTGGACAGTAGTAATAATCGAAAACCTGATCTCATGCCGGAATCCCGTATAATGGAGGCAACTGCCAAATGGTTTGCCATTGTAACGAGGATAGTGCCCGATGTGCAGGGGCGATTCAAAATCACCCAGCTATTCTTTCGGCTATTTTTTTAAATGTGTAACACTCAACAACGCCTTGGGGCCTGAATGACCTCCGATAACCGGATTATTGCGGATTTCTCTATTCCACCCGAGCTCAGCGATCACCGCCTCGACCAGGCGGCTGCCGAGCTGATGCCGGAACATTCCCGCTCACGCCTGCAGACCTGGATCAAGAGCGGTGCCCTGACAGTTAACAGCGAGCAAAGAAAGCCCCGGGACAAGGTTATGATGGGTGATCAGCTGCATCTCGATGCAGAACCGGAGGCTCAGGTGTCCTGGGAAGCCGAGTCGATTACTCTGGATATTGTCTACGAAGACGAACACCTGTTGGTGATCAACAAGCCTGCAGGGTTGGTAGTGCATCCGGCTGCAGGTCATGCCGATGGTACGCTGGTCAATGCGCTGCTGCATTATGCGCCCGAGGTGGAAAATCTTCCCCGGGCTGGCATTGTGCACCGCCTCGATAAAGATACCTCCGGAGTGATGGTCGTGGCGCGAAGCCTTATAGCCCACACGTCGCTCGTGGATCAGTTGCAGACCCGCACCATGGGTCGTGAATACGAGGCAGTTGCCATCGGTACCATGACCGGAGGGGCGACAGTTGATGCGCCCATTGGCCGTCATCCCCGGGAGCGCAAGCGAATGGCGGTGGTGCCCTCTGGCAAACCGGCGGTCACTCACTATCGGGTGCTGGAACGGTTCGCTGCCCATACCCACATTCATTGCAAACTCGAAAGCGGGCGCACGCACCAGATTCGGGTTCACCTTGCCCACGTTCGCCATCCCCTGGTAGGTGATCAGATGTACGGCGGGCGGCCGCGATTGCCGAAAGGGAGTACTGAGGCCTTGCGCAGTGTGCTTTCCGGGTTCCAGCGTCAGGCGCTTCACGCCCGCAAACTGACACTCGACCATCCGGAAACCGGTGAAACGCTGTCATGGAGCGTACCACTGCCAGAGGACCTGCAGGGTTTGCTGTCCGCCCTGCGCCAGCATGTTCAGGACATGAAGAACAATGCCTACTGAGTTGTCATTGATCCGGCCTGACTGGCCCGCTCCCCCAGGGGTTAGCGCAATCACTACAACCCGAGCAGGCGGGGTCAGTGGGCCTCCCTGGAGTTCTCTCAACCTTGGCCAGCACGTGGGGGATGACCCCGCGCAGGTGGCCGAGAACCGTCTCCGACTCTGTCGGGCTGCGAAACTCTCATCGCAACAATTTGGCTGGATCGAGCAGGTTCACGGCACCCGGGTTGTGCAATTACCCCTGGTGAATGCCCCGCCCGCCGATGCCAGTATCACTCGTCGGAAGGGCGAAGCTTGCGTGATCATGACAGCGGATTGTTTGCCAGTATTATTCTGTGATGACAAGGGCAGCCGTGCAGGAGCGGCTCATGCAGGTTGGCGTGGGCTATGCAATGGCGTTCTGGAGCAAACGGTAGCGGCCCTTGGCGAGGCCGACACGCTGATGGCGTGGCTGGGACCCGCGATCGGGCCTCAGCATTTTGAAGTCGGCCCCGAGGTACGCGAGGCTTTCATTGCAAAATCGCCGGCCGCCTCGCAAGCCTTCACTGCCACGGGTGCCAGGCCGGGGCATTTTATGGCCGATATCTATCAAATCGCTCGCCTGCGACTTGCTGATGTGGGAGTGACCAGAGTGTACGGCGGCCAGTTGTGTACGGTTTCGGACCCGGAACGTTTCTATTCCTTTCGTCGTGATGGCCAGACCGGTCGCATGGCCAGCGTTATCTGGCTTCATTGATCAGCGTCAAGTTTCTCGCTGACTGAGCCGCCCACTGCTTGAAGTCCTCCTCAGTGCCCCTACATTAACTGTCATAGCAATGCAAAACGCTCCGCGAACGGAGCCTCCGGTTTTGCAGACTTGATATCAGGAAGCCGAAAATGAGAATCGATAAACTCACCAGCCGTCTACAGACCGCACTGTCAGAAGCGCAGTCTCTTGCTGTAGGCAAGGATCACAACTTTATTGAACCAGTGCATTTGATGCAGGCGCTGCTTGACCAGCAGGGGAGTGGCATCAAGCTGCTTATCAAACAAGCGGGTGCGGAGCCGGGGCGCTTGCGTCAGGCGATTGCCCAGGAAATTGAGAAACTGCCCGAAGTTCAGGGCTCAGCCGGTGACGTCGCCATGTCGAATGATATGGGGCGCCTGTTCAATATTGCCGACAAACTGGCGCAAAAACGCAAAGATCAGTTCATTTCCAGCGAGCTGATGCTGTTGGCGGCCCTGGAAGACCGAGGGTCTCTGGGACGCATTTTGCGAGAGCAGGGGGTGGCTAAACAAGCTCTTGAAACCGCCATAGATGCCGTGCGGGGCGGAGACGCCGTTAACGATCCCGGTGCTGAAGAAAACCGCCAGGCGCTGTCGAAGTACACCATCGACCTTACCGAGCGCGCTGAAGCAGGCAAGCTGGACCCGGTCATCGGGCGAGACGATGAAATCCGCCGTACGATCCAGGTGCTACAGCGTCGCCGCAAGAACAATCCGGTGCTGATCGGCGAGCCCGGCGTTGGTAAAACTGCGATTGTCGAGGGTCTCGCTCAACGGATCGTCAATGGCGAAGTGCCCGATGGTCTGAAAGATAAAAGGGTGCTGTCACTGGATATGGGCTCGCTGATTGCAGGCGCCAAATTCCGCGGCGAATTTGAAGAGCGTTTGAAATCCGTGCTGAAGGAGCTCTCCAAGCAGGAAGGCCAGATTATCCTGTTCATCGACGAAATTCACACCATGGTCGGCGCAGGCAAAGCCGAGGGCTCAATGGACGCGGGCAACATGCTCAAACCAGCTCTGGCTCGTGGCGAACTCCATTGCGTGGGCGCCACCACCCTGGATGAGTACCGTCAGCATATCGAGAAAGACGCGGCGCTCGAGCGTCGCTTCCAGAAAGTACTGGTCACGGAACCCACGGAAGAAGACACCATAGCCATTCTGCGTGGGCTGAAGGAGCGCTATGAAGTGCATCACGGCGTTGAAATAACTGACGGAGCCATCATCGCCGCCGCCCGGTTATCCCACCGTTACATCGCCGACCGTCAACTGCCGGATAAGGCAATTGACCTGGTTGATGAGGCCGGCAGCCAGATTCGCATGGAGATGGATTCCAAACCTGAGCCATTGGACCGCCTGGAACGGCGGCTGATCCAGCTTAAAATCGAGCGCGAGGCCTTAAAGAAAGAAACGGATGCCAATTCGAAGAAGCGGCTGGAAGAATTGAAAAGCGTCATTCTGGCGGTAGAGCGTGAGTACGCAGATCTGGAGGAAATCTGGAATACCGAGAAAGCAGCGTTACACGGCTCACAAAAGATCAAGAGTCAGTTGGAGCAAGCCAGGATTGATCTGGAAACCGCCCGCCGCGCCGGTGATCTCGGTAAAATGTCAGAGCTGCAATACGGTCGTATTCCGGAACTTGAACGGCAGCTCGATATGGCCAGTCAGGCCGAAATGATGGAAATGAAGCTGCTACGCAATCGCGTCACCGATGAGGAAATTGCGGAAGTGGTCTCCAAGTGGACCGGCATTCCGGTATCGAAAATGCTGGAAGGTGAGCGCGATAAACTGATGCGTATGGAAGAAGCGCTGCATGCCCGGGTTATCGGTCAGGATGAAGCGGTCGAGGCGGTGGCTAACGCAGTGCGCCGGTCCCGTGCAGGGCTGTCCGACCCAGCCCGGCCTAATGGCTCTTTCCTGTTTCTGGGCCCGACAGGGGTGGGTAAGACCGAATTGTGCAAAGCCCTGGCATCTTTTCTCTTTGACACCGAAGAAGCCATGGTACGGATTGATATGTCAGAGTTCATGGAGAAGCATTCCGTGGCGAGACTGATTGGTGCACCTCCTGGTTATATCGGGTACGAAGAGGGTGGCTACCTGACCGAGGCTGTTCGACGTCGGCCGTATTCCGTGCTGTTGTTGGATGAAGTGGAGAAAGCTCACCCGGATGTATTCAATATTCTTTTGCAGGTTCTGGAAGATGGGCGACTGACCGACGGACAGGGCCGTACAGTGGATTTCCGTAATACGGTGATCGTGATGACCTCAAACCTTGGCTCAGACATCATCCAGGCCAAGGCAGGTGAAGAGAATTACGAGAGCATGAAGCAGGCGGTCATGGAGGTGGTTGGCACGCACTTTCGACCCGAGTTCATCAACCGGGTGGATGAGGTCGTGGTATTCCACCCCTTGGCAGAAAGTCAGATTCACGGCATTGCCAAGGTTCAGATAGAGTTGCTGAACAAACGCTTGAAAGAACAGGAAATGTCCCTGGTGCTGAATGAGTCTGCCATGGCATTGCTGGCCGAGGTGGGCTATGACCCGGTCTACGGTGCCCGGCCTCTCAAGCGGGCAATTCAACGGATGATCGAGAATCCCTTGGCCCAACGACTGTTGGGGGGCGACTTTGTATCCGGTGATGTGATCCAGGCAACGGTTGAAGACCACAAGCTAGTGTTTGAGAAAAGCTGAGACCGGGGTCTTATCGAGCACTAGGAAATAACGGTGCCTGTGAGGCGCCGTTATTATTAATGCCTGATATCTCCCGGTAGAATCCGCAATGCCTATTCCGCTACAGGGTTGCAGTTGTCGTCAGCAATTTGCTGGAATTTCCCGCGCTGCTCTTCGATTTCTTCCGGAGCAAGGTAGCGCTGTTCACCGTTGTCCTCTACTCGAATCCGGGCATTGGAATCAATGACTTTCAAATTGCTTTGCGCGGTCTCGCAGTTTGCAGTCCGCTGTTTTTGTCGTGCTTCCTCAGCGGCCGAAAGGTTCGTCCGCTCGCTCTGTACTTCGCGGGCATCGTCAATGGCCTGGACTTGTTCCTGTGCGCTTCGTTGCTGCTCACTCGACCTTGGCGAACCGGTTCTGACGTTGACGGACTCCGATTTCCTGCCCGTGGGTTGGCGATCACCAAAGTGGGTTATGCCATTTTCATCGGTCCACTTATAAACTGAGGCTGCCGATGCGATTGCTGGGGTTACAGCCAGAACAATCGCCAGTATAACGGTTTTGATTTCCATGAATTGACTCACCAGTTACGTTGGCTGAAAACGACCTGTTAAGCAGGTCCTTGCACAAAACTTCCCGGGGCACTTTTATATTTTTTTCCATATAAGCGTTGCTATCGAAGTATCATCGTGCCATTCATTTTTCAAATTTTCCCAAGCTTAGTTCATAAACTGGCATAAATGAACGTGTTCATCGGCGTTAAACGGTAAGGGAATGTTGCGCTCGCTATTGACAGGGAATTTCCCGCTGTCAAAATTACTGATTGCCTGAAAACAGGGGCTAATACGGCAGGCAACCCCGAGCAGTATTCCCCGTTGATTACCACACTGAACGCTCTGCGCCTTGTGTGCAGAATGGTTGCATTCGCTTGTAACCCGTTGATTGGCCGTCCTCCGTAACCCTCAGGAGTGTACGGTTGGCCAGGAGATAACCTCTCGTCTGATGGTGTGGCGGAACATCCGGTATGGCTTTCACAAGAAGCTTTTGCGCCGGGTATCCAGGCAACCGGGAGAGTTCCCGGCACATTCACTTGCAATAGAGGGTATTTTAACGTGGAGCTATTGTCTGGCGCCGACATGCTGATTCGGTCCCTTCAGGATGAAGGCATCGAATACATTTACGGCTATCCGGGCGGAGCAGCATTGCATATCTACGATGCACTGTTCCGGCAAGATAAAGTTAAACACATTCTGGTTCGCCATGAGCAGGCTGCAGTCCATATGGCTGACGGTTATGCCCGTGCAACCGGAAAACCGGGCACCGTGCTGGTCACGTCGGGTCCTGGTGCAACCAATACTATTACCGGTATTGCAACCGCCTTCATGGATTCCGTTCCAATGGTCATCCTGTGTGGCCAGGTTGCTTCAACGCTGATTGGTGAAGACGCTTTCCAGGAGACCGATATGATCGGCGTCTCCCGGCCAGTAGTGAAACATAACCTCAGCGTGCGCCATCCGGAGGATATTCCGGAAGTGGTGAAAAAGGCCTATTACATCGCCGCGACTGGGCGCCCGGGACCGGTAGTGGTCGATATTCCCAAGGATATGACCACGCCGAACGAGCGCTATGAGTACCAGTACCCCAAGAAAATGAAGCTGCGCTCCTACAATCCGGCTATCCGGGGTCACGCTGGCCAGATCAAGAAAGCGGTGGATATGATGACAGCGGCCAAGCGGCCGATCATTTATGCCGGCGGTGGCGTGGTGCTGGGCAAGGCGTCGGAGCAGCTCATTGAGCTTGCGCACATGCTGGGTTTTCCGGTGACCAATACCCTCATGGGCATCGGCGGCTTCCCGGCTTCTGACAAACAGTCCATCGGCTGGCTGGGGATGCATGGCACCTACGAATCCAATATGGCCATGCACCATTCAGATCTCATTCTGTGCGTTGGTGCGCGGTTTGATGACCGTGTCACCAATGCTACCGAGAAATTCTGTCCGGGCGCCCGCATTGTTCATATCGATATTGACCCGGCCTCAATCTCCAAAACTATCAATGCGGATGTTCCCATCGTGGGCCCCGTCGATTCTGTGTTGAAAGAGATGATCGGCCTCGTCAAGGAAAGCTCTGAAAAACCTGACGCAGAGGCACTTAAAGCGTGGTGGAAACAGATTGATGAATGGCGGGCTTTCCATGGTATGCGCTATGAGAAAAGCGACACCTATATCAAACCTCAGGAAGTAATCGAGGCAGTCTGGCGCCTTACCAACGGCGACGCTTATGTCACCTCGGATGTTGGCCAGCACCAGATGTTTGCTGCGCAGTACTACAAGTTTGATAAGCCCAATCGCTGGATCAATTCCGGTGGCTTGGGAACCATGGGCTTTGGACTTCCGGCAGCCATGGGCATCAAGCTCAATTTTCCCGACCACGAAGTGGTATGTGTGACCGGGGAGGGCAGCATCCAAATGAACATCCAGGAGCTGTCGACCTGCAAGCAGTACAACCTGCCAGTGAAAATTGTCAACCTGAACAACCAGGCTCTGGGGATGGTGAAACAGTGGCAGGATATGAATTATGAGTCCCGTCACTCCCAGTCCTACATGGATTCGTTACCAGATTTCGTCAAGCTGGCCGAGGCTTATGGTCATGTTGGAATCCGGATCGACAGGAAAGAAGACCTTGAGCCAATGCTCAAGGAAGCTTTCGCCATGAAAGACAAACTGGTGTTTCTTGATATCTATGTTGATCCCCATGAGCATGTTTATCCCATGCAGGTGGCGCGTGGATCGATGAAAGATATGTGGCTCAGCAAAACGGAGAGGGTCTGACACCATGCGTCGCATCATATCTGTATTGCTGGAAAACGAGCCGGGTGCGTTATCTCGGGTTGTAGGGCTGTTTTCACAGCGCAATTACAACATTGAGACCCTTACGGTCGCACCAACGGAAGATGAAACCTTGTCACGCCTGACGGTTACAACGTCCGGCTCTGATAAGGTTATCGAGCAGATTACAAAACAGCTGAACAAGCTGATTGAAGTGGTCAAGTTGGTGGACCTTACTGAGGGCGCCCACATCGAGCGTGAGCTCATGTTGATCAAGCTCAAGGCTACTGGCTCGCAACGGGCTGAAATTAAACGGACTGTGGATATTTTTCGTGGCCAGATCGTCGATGTCACCACGTCTGTCTATACGGTTCAGTTGGCCGGTAACAGCGACAAGCTGGACGCTTTTATCCAGGCGGTGGGCACCGCAGGAGTACTTGAAGTTGTGCGTTCCGGGGTCTCCGGTATTGCTCGAGGCGAAAAGGTATTGAGTTTGTAACGCTCCCTGCGAGCTTATTCTTTCTACTGGCTCTATAGCCAGACAACGATAACAGAGGCTAGTTATGCAAGTTTATTACGACAAAGATTGTGATCTCTCCATTGTCCAGGGTATGAAAGTTGCGATTGTCGGTTACGGCTCTCAGGGCCATGCCCACGCCAACAACCTGAAAGAATCCGGTGTTGAGGTTTTGGTTGCCTTGCGCGAAGGCTCTTCCTCCGCTGCCAAGGCCCAGGCGTCTGGCCTGACCGTCAAGAGCGTCGCTGCGGCGGCAAAGGAAGCTGACATTGTCATGATGTTGGCGCCTGATGAAAATCAGAAAGCTATTTACGAGGGCGAAATAGAGCCAAACCTGAAGCAGGGTGGGGTGTTGGCCTTTGCCCATGGTTTCAACGTGCATTATAACCAGATCGTTGCCCGTAAAGACCTCGATGTCATCATGATCGCTCCCAAGGCACCGGGCCACACGGTTCGCACAGAGTTTACCCGTGGCGGCGGTATCCCCGATCTGATTGCTATTCATCAGGATGCGTCAGGCAATGCGAAGAATGTTGCTCTGTCTTACGCCAGCGCTATTGGTGGTGGCCGTACCGGTATCATTGAAACGACCTTCCAGGATGAGACTGAAACCGACCTGTTCGGCGAGCAGGCCGTCCTTTGCGGTGGTACTGTCGAGCTGGTAAAAGCGGCTTTTGAAACACTAACGGATGCTGGCTACGAGCCAGAGATGGCGTATTTCGAGTGTTTGCACGAACTCAAGCTGATCGTTGATCTGATGTACGAAGGCGGTATTGCCAACATGAACTACTCCATATCCAATAATGCGGAATTTGGTGAGTACGTGGCCGGACCGGAAATCATTAATGAGCAGTCCAGAGACGCGATGCGTAATGCGCTCAAGCGTATCCAGAGTGGTGATTACGCCAAAATGTTCCTTCAGGAAGGTCACACTAATTACCCCTTCATGACGGCTCGTCGTCGTCACAACGCCGAACACCCGATCGAAATCGTGGGTGGAAAGTTGCGTGCCATGATGCCGTGGATATCAGCCAACAAGATAGTCGATAAAGAAAAGAACTGAGGCAGTTGCGTTAAAGTGAAGCGCGGCCTACGGGCCGCGTTTTTCGTTACAGGGTCGGCTCAGATAAAGTTGTTTGATTACGTTATAATGCATTCACATGAACTTCGGGAAGGATGCCATGACAGATAATAAAGATGAATCTGCAAAAGCAGCCACATCTGAGCAGGACCTCGCTCACGGTGAAGTTGTTGAAGAGGAGTTGGTTGAAGGTGCCCCAGTGCGTCGTAGGGGAATATATTTGTTGCCGAACGCCCTGACGACAGCATCATTATTCTCGGGGTTTTACGCCATTGTATCGGCGGCTAACGGGGTTTTCGACAACGCAGCTATTGCGATATTCGTGTCCATGATCCTTGATGGGTTGGATGGTAGGGTCGCGCGGATGACCAATACGCAAAGCAAATTTGGCGAAGAATACGACAGTCTCGCTGATATGGTCGCTTTTGGGGTTGCACCAGCTCTCGTTGCTTTCTTCTGGTCATTGAACGGCCTGGACCAGTTTGGCTGGGCCATTACGTTTATCTATCTGGCGGGTGCCGCTTTGCGTCTAGCCAGGTTTAATACCCAGATCGGATCGGTCGATAAAAAGTTCTTTGTCGGGTTGCCGAGTCCTTCGGCTGCAGCCGCTGTTGCTGGTTTGGTGTGGTGTTTCCATACTTATGAGCCGTCATTCTGGCTTACGGCCCTGACCATTATTGTGGTGGGGGCGTCCGGGGTGTTGATGGTCAGTAACGTGCTTTACCAAAGTTTTAAAGATTTCGATTTGCGTGGTCGGGTACCTTTCGCCGCTATTTTAATTGTGGTGTTGGTGCTTGTGGTCATTGCGTTAGACCCTGGAACCGTTCTGTTTGTGGTTTTTTTGATTTACGCCTTGTCCGGGCCTTTTCGTTCGCTGATGAGGAGGTCTCGTCGCTCATCTGAACCTTCAGTTTGATCTTTCCGTCTTTGGTTCGGTCGCGCTATGCGAAATATATCGCGGCCAGCCAAATGACGGGGCGCAGAGTCTTGTCAGTCTATGTCTCTAGATGGTTGGTGTTTGCTCTGGGTGTAGCGGCTGGCAGGTGGTTTTTGACTGTTTTTTGCCCAAGTTGGTCAATGTGTAATCTAGGCTGTAGGGGGAAACCGAAATAACTCGAAAAGAGTTTCAAAACCGCGTTGACACTGGGCGAGGTGTCTGTAGAATGCGCCTCTCGCTTGA
>NZ_JBBEBW010000019.1:0-23903 GCF_040882185.1 Marinobacter sp.
ATCGGCGGTTGCGAGCGAACGAGATGGACACCGATAGCGCCGGTCGGGGTAACCCTGCCGGTGATTGAGCAGAAGTCAGCAGCGGCCATAGTAGCCAAACGCCCGTCGTAATGGTCGGGACAGGGTGAAGGGCCAAACACCGAGAACAAAGGAGGAGCCTTGGCCGACTTGAACGCACGAATGCCGTACGGCAATGACGTGGCTCAGCGTACGGCCATGAAGCCAGCCTTTAGCAATGATCTACTCGATGCTGTACTGCACCGGGCTAATCTCCAACAAGCCTGGAAGCAGGTTCGAGCCAACAAGGGAGCGGCGGGTATCGATGGTATGACCATCGAGGAGTTTCCCGCCTGGGTAAAGGGCGGCTACTGGACCGTGGTCCAGCAGTCGATTCGCTCGGGCGATTATCAACCAGCGCCGGTGCGGCGGGTTGAGATCGACAAACCGGACGGTGGCAAGCGTCAGCTTGGCATCCCGACGGTGACAGACCGGGTGATTCAGCAAGCCATTGCCCAGATTCTGATGCCCCTGTTCGACCCGGGATTCTCAGCGGACAGCTACGGCTTCCGTCCGGGCCGGAATGCGCACCAGGCGGTGCGACGGGTACAAAGCGTTCTCAAGGAAGGGAGGCGCTTTACTGTGGATGTGGACCTGTCGAAGTTCTTCGACCGGGTCAATCACGACCTGCTGATGACGCATCTGGGCCGCAAGGTTCGGGACAAGCGTTTGCTGGGACTGATTGCCCGGTATCTGCGAGCTGGGATTATCGATAACCAGCTCTATCTGGAGAGTCGGGAAGGTGTACCACAGGGTGGCCCGTTGTCACCCTTACTGGCGAACATCATGCTCGATCCGCTGGATAAAGAACTGGAACGGCGGGGCCATCGGTTTGCCCGCTACGCGGACGACTTCACCATTGTGGTGAACAGCCGCCGCGCGGGCGACCGGGTGCTGGCCAGCATCAGTCACTTCCTCGAACACCGCCTGAAACTGACGGTCAACACCGCCAAGAGCCGAGTAGTCAGAACCAATGACAGCAAGTTCCTGGGCTTTACCTTCAAGGGAGCCCAGATCCATTGGCACCCCGACACGCTGCGCAAGTTCAAGCAACGTATCCGGGAACTGACGAACCGGAACTGGGGTGTGTCGATGCACTACCAGCTTTTCAAGGTAAGCCAGTACCTTCGGGGCTGGATCAACTACTTTGGCATCGCCACCGGCTATCAACGCTGCTGCGATCTGGATCACTGGATCCGCCGCCGCGTTCGGATGGCCTACTGGCGACAGTGGCGAAAGCCACGCACCAAAGTCAGAAACCTGATGAAGCTGGGCGTTCATGTGCAATCGGCCGTTGCGTGTGGCATCACCAGCAAAGGCCCCTGGCGCAGCTCGAAGACGCCGGGTATTCAGCAGGCACTGTCTAATGACTACCTGAAAGCCGAGGGACTGACATCACTGCGCGATGGATGGATCAAGCTTCACCATTCCCGGTGAAACGCCCTGTGCGGAGCCGCATGCAGGGTGTGTGGGAGCTGGGGGTTAGATACCCCCGGCTACCCGATTAAGAGCACTATTCACGGGTTTTATTGCTCTGTTCAGATTTCAACGCCTGTATAGATTCGTCGCGTTGACTTCGGGCCTTTTCTAGCCATTCGTCTGTTGCGGATAGCAAGCCGGTCGCCGAGCCCATGAAAAACCCGAGTACACACATGATCGCTACTGCTGACCCCGTCGCCCCAAAAATGGCCGAAACAAAAATCAAGGAGGCCAGGTAAAGGGGAACACTTTCAGCAGCAGAACGTTCCCATTCTCGCTTTTTTCGAAGGTTATACCACCTAGACAGGAAGTGCCCAACTACCGCAAATAGGTAAAATGGAACGACAAGATCCCCGAACGATAACAAGTCTAGCATCTCCATTGCAGCTCCCTCTGTGGCGAACTCTTAACGAGGCTGTAGAAAAACCCAAAAATGAGTCCACCCTTCCACCGCCTTCGATCTCATTTTGCCAGCCGGCCAATTCTGCCGGCCCTGTTCAATTTTTGGGTTGGTGGCCCTTTATAGCCACCAATCCCGGTATTTCCGTGTTCAGACACCGATGGCCCGCGGCCCAAGGGGTATTCCGGGGCACTTCCTCCCCTGGATCACGCTGCCATCTGTCCGTAATTCGACAGCTTCTGAATATTGTGCACCAGGCAGTATAGCTGCCACTGGCCCTGCACCTTTTTCTTGCCTCGCAGACTGAAGCGGTTAAGCCGTTTGTTGGTGCCGATGTTGCCGAACACCGGTTCCACCACGGACATGCGGTGGCTGTATATTTCCTTGCCTTGCGGGCTGTCCACCCGGTGTTTCATCCAGTCGGTGTAGTTCGGCAGGCGCTTGTGCTCGATGGTGAACGACACTTGTCGGCCTTTGCCTTTCCGATGGTTGGCAGCGGCCGGGTTCTGCATGCACTGGTGTTTCTTAGGGCAGTGCCGGCATTGCAGCAAACAGCCTTGGAAGTAGGCTCGGCTCTGGCCGTTCTGGTCTGCCCGGGTGCCATGGTATTTGAGGCTTTCGCCTGTTGGGCAGACACAGGTCAGCTTCACCGGATCGAACTGGAATTCACTGGCCGGAATGATGTCCTTCCATCCCGAGTCCGGTTGGTTCTGATGGCGCTTGCCGTATTTGTCTTTCTGATTCTGGAACTTCGGATCACGGCTGCGGAACCGGTTATCCGGCACGTAGCCGTTGATCTGCCGTTCGTGCAGGTACTTCATGTTGGCTTCGTTGGCAAAGCCGGTGTCGGCGGTAACAACCGTGCCTTGTTGGTAAATGCTGTCCGCGATACCCAGCTTCTTGAAACGGGCTTCCACGCTCTCCAATACCGGTTGCAGGGTGTGGTGCTCCTGACCTTCACCAAAGGCCTGGGCATCGATGATAATCTGATGCTTCTTGTCCACCGTGGCCACGCCGTTATAGCCCTGGATCGTGCCCTTGCTGGTGGTCATCTTGGCGCTTTCGTTATCGGTGACGTTGCTCTTCACTTCCTTGCGCCGTTTCCCCTGGCCCATCCGTGGGCTGCTCGTCTTTAGGAAGCGGTCCACTTTTTTCAGGGACTCGTCCAGGGAGAGGACGGTCTTGGCCCGGCGGATGTCCCGGTCCAGTTCGGCCTCGGTCTCTGCCTCGTCCCTCTCGTAATGTTCCTTCAAGTGGTGGCGGATCAGTCGTCGCAACTTCTCCCGCTTTTCGCCCAGCTCCTTAAAGGTGCCGGACCATTCCTTGGCGGCATTCGAGGACATCTTGCAGCCGTCGATGGCAAACAGCTCGTTACCCAACAGGCCCTGTTCGTGGCAAACCAGTAGTACTTGTTCGAACAGCTCTTCGATTTCATCCGAGTGGCTGCTAACGAACTTGGCCAGCGTGGTGAAGTGCGGGACCGTATCGCAGGACAAGGCTTTGAAAATGATGTTGGTCTCGCAGCACCACTGCATCTCGCGGCTGGAGGTGATGCCCTTGGAATAGGCGAACAAGATGATCTTCAGCAGGATGGCCGGATCGTAGGCCAGCCGGCCGGTGTCTTCGTTGCGGTACTTGGGATGGAACACCGACAGATCCAGCTTGAGCTCGATCAGGTAGTGCACCGCGTGTTCAAAGGTGCCGGGCTGAAGCTGTTCCTGGTAGTTGATCACGACCATGGCGTTCTGGTCGTAGTTGTAGTGCTTGAAGCGGGGCATGCCGACGACTCCTTGTCCGTTTGCCTGATCCTACCAAACCGAGGGGGAATTTCGGGGTTTTTCTACAGCCTCAACGCCAGCCATAAACGGCGCCCTGACAAGGGCGTCCCGTGGAGGCCGAAGGCTGGAACGTATTTGATGGCATTGTTAGAAACCTACAAAGCAACGTCATGGTGATGGACGGTTTCCTCGTAGTGCGACATGAGTGCCTTTACTTGTTCCGGGACGACGGCCTGCTCGAAATTTGGGCCAGCAAAGTTTTTTACGGCGTCGAGTGATTCAAACCAGAATACAGTTGTGAATTCCACGTTTTCCTCAGTTTCGCGCCGTAGCAGGTTGGTACTGATGTACCCCTCCACTCCCTGGGTAACTTTCGGGACGACAGTATTCTTGAAAAGCTCCTCGTAGACCGAGGCATTATCGTGAGTGGTCCATCCTTTCCAAATTCGCGCAATCACCGCAGTTCCTCCCTGATTTCTAACGTTTGGCTTTGCGGCGTACCGGAGCGCAGGTGCGTCCGACAACAGCCACTGGTTATGCGGAGCGTAAACGATTCCGTCGAGCTACTCCTCGTGACTCCGCGTAAAGTCGTCAACTTCATCGTATACGGCCACGGAAATTCGCTCACCTATCTCCCGCATCCCCTTCATCTCAGACGGATTATCAGCCACCCAGAAGACCTTCCAGTTCTCTACTGAGTCCCACTTTGCCACTGTCAGAATTTCAGTCGGATCTTCTGGACTACGAAGCATAAAGCTTCCCAACGCTCCCGCCACAGTCTCATGAATGTGATTCGTGGTGCGGCTCCACACCTCTCGGAACTTTGCGAAGTCGTCTTCCTTTACTTTCCAGCGGTAAACTACGCGAATCATCTCACCCCCTTCTCACATAACATTTGTATATGAGTCCTCACGACCACTTTGCACAGGGCTCATATCTAAATTTAACGTAATCATCAAATTAGGCAGAAAAGCCCATTAGGTCAATAAGTTCGTCGGGTTCTCACATTTTTTGACATTTTTGAAACTGGTTGCGGCGACCAATATCCCAACTTTTTGCTTACTCACCAACCGACTGATTTAATTAAATAAAATAATGTTTTTCGTTATTCTTGAAAAATCACGTTCGCCGCGACCATTTTAAAAAGTTGCCGAGGCATACTTGCTCCTCCATACTGTACAAATAAACAGTTAACGCAAAGGATTTGCATGTATGGATGATATTCCAACCCGCCTACCGCCCACCCCTATCCGTTTTATGGACCGATTTCGTGCTTTCATACGCACTCGACATTTAGCTTACCGGACAGAAAAAACTTACTGTCTATGGGTGCGAGACTTCATCTTGTTCCATAGCAAAAAACACCCTGAATCTATGGGTTCTGCAGAAGTTAACCAATGGCTAAGCTATCTTGCTAATAAGCGAAATGTGGCAATCAACACCCAAAAGACCGCTTTGAATGCCATCGTCTTCCTGTATCACCAGTTTCTTGGCCGCGAACTTGGGAACTTACAGTTTACAAAGACCTCCAAAGGACGAAAGCTCCCTACTGTTTTCAGTCATGAGGAGGCTATGCTGGTATTGTCCTACATGGAAGGCGCTCACCACCTGGCAGGCAGCTTGCTGTATGGCGCAGGGTTGAGAGTAATGGAAGCTGTTCGACTTCGAATTCAGGATGTAGATTTTTCTGAAGCCTGTTTATCTATTCGGGAAACCAAAGGCGACAAATGGAGAAGAACCTTCCTTCCCGCGTCTGTTTGTGGTGTTTTGAAAGCCCAAGTGGAGCTTGCCCTTTCTTTACATCGTCAGGACTTATTGGATGGCCATCGATCCTCGATCGGGCGTCTTACGTAGTCATCACATTGGTGAGCAGCAGGTTCGCAGATCTGTGAGCACCGCGATCAGAGCGGCGGGAATTCATAAGAAGGCAAGCTGTCACACCTTCCGCCACAGCTTTGCCACAAACCTACTGAAACGGGGAACGGACCTCCAACTTGATGGCTGCTAAAAGCCCGGCATTCTTCATCGGGCTACCCCAAGTATTTCCGTGCCCCAGTTCTTCCAGCGGCAGGCTTCCACCAGTTGGCTATTTCCAGAACGCAGCCTGGCGAAACATTTATAAGAACGAGGGCCAGAGGCTACTGTTCTGCATCAATATCCCTGAATACCTCAACCGCCGCCTTTTGAGCATCCAAAGCGGCCGGGGCTCCACAGTATATCGCCACTTGCAGCACTACTTCGCGGATCTCCTCACGGGTTACGCCATTGTTCAGGGCACCTCTGAGGTGAATCCGCATTTCGTTTGGGCGATTAAGCGCCGCCAGCATAGCGAGATTAAGAAAACTACGAGTGCGACGGTCCAGCTGCGGGCGACCCCATACTTCACCCCAGCACCATTCTGTAATCAGTTTCTGTAAAGGAGCTGTCATATCATCTGCGGCGGCTACTGAGCGATCAACATAGGCATCACCAAGCACTTCACGCCGAATTTGCAGACCTTTTTCGAACAGCTCACCCTGAAATTCCGGACGGTCAGACATTATTCACCTCCACTAAATCGAAAATATACTGGCCAGGGCACTGACGCGTAGAAAGCAGACAGGCGACTATGCAAATTAACGCCCAACAGGGCAGTTATACCCAGAACCAACCTGTTTGCATTGTATTACTGTATTATTGTATGTTGCAAGAAAGGAGCAAATTTCGGCTTACTTCAGTTGTCGCCAGATAAAGGCTTCAACCAAGTTGATGCCTGGTATAAACAGTGTGCGCCTCACGCCTTGAGGCCAAAACCACAATAAAGGGCGCTTTTATGAACGATCACGCCACCTCAACCCATGGCCCCGCGCCATTTGAGCTATATGCAATTCGCTATGCCAACCATAGCAATCGGAAATCCAGCGATAACATGATCGGCGGTGATTTTCACGAGTCAGCCTCGGATCTTGATTACTTCGTTTGGATAGCGCGACGCGCTGACGAAGTGTTTCTGATCGACACAGGCTTTGGCAAAGATGCAGCGGCTCAGCGCGGGCGCACCCTGCTTCGAACCCCCGCAGAAGCCGTCAGGCTGCTCGGAATCGACGCTGCTGAAATCAGACACGTGGTATTGACCCACCTGCATTACGACCATGCCGGCACGCTCTCTGACTTCCCCCGCGCGCAGTTTCATGTGCAGGACAGTGAAGTAACCTTTGCTACCGGCCGATGCATGTGCCACGACTTTCTCCGGGGCCCCTACGACGTGGAAGATGTGGTCTCCTTTATCCGTCATGTCTACGCAGACAGGGTTAAATTCCATGACTCGGATGTGGAGTTGGCAGATGGCTTATCCCTTCACCGCGTCGGCGGGCATACGGCGGGTATGCAAATGGTTCGGGTCTGGACAAAGCGGGGATGGGTGGTGCTCGCCTCAGACGCTTCGCACCTCTACGCTAATTTCCAGAGTCGCAAAGCCTTCCCAGCGGTTTACCATCTGGGAGAACTTTTGGAAGGATACGATGTAATGGACCGTCTGGCAGATAGTGAAGATCACATCATTCCGGGGCACGACCCTCTTGTCATGCGTCTGTATCCGGCACCAACGCCGGAAATGGAAGGCGTTATAGTCAGCCTTGATGTGGAGCCCGAAAAGCTATGACTCTGGAAGGCAAATGCGCCTTGGTAACCGGCTCGAATTCAGGTCTTGGATACTCCGTTGCCGACAGCCTCGCAGCTGCCGGGGCGAATATCGTCCTGCACGGTCTGTGTTCGGACGAAGAAGGCGGCGGCTCGGCCCGTCAGTTAGCAGAGACCCATGGCATAGAGGCCATTTATCTCCGCGCGGACCTGAGGGATGTTTCTGAAATCGAAAACATGGTGACGGCAATCAAGGATCGTTTTGGTTCCATCGACGTCCTCGTAAACAACGCGGTGATGCGCCACTTCTCTCCAGTCGAAGAATTCAAAGCGGAAGATTGGAACGATTCTATCGCGGTTAACCTATCGGCTGCTTTTCACTTGGCCCGCCTATCAATCTCCGAGATGAAAGCACGGAACTGGGGACGAATCATTCACATGGCTTCCATATACAGCGAACGCGGGGCGGAAAATCGCATCGATTACGTCACCACTAAAACCGGCCTGCTCGGGATGACCCGTGCGATGGCAGTCGAGCTCGCTCAGACCGGCATAACCTGCAACGCGGTATGTCCCGGAACAGTCGCCACGCCTGCTATCACTGATCGCATTAGGGACATCGCTCAAGAGAAGGGCGTGACGGTCACTGAAGCTGAGCGGGAATACCTGGTGACACGGAATCCTACCGGGCGATTTGTTGCGGGGGAAGGCGTAGGTGCACTGATCGCATTTCTTTGCAGCCCTCAGGCTGTGGATATCAACGGAGCGTCACTACCCATTGATGGTGGTTGGCTCGCGAAATAAAGACTCGTGGTGGAGACACATGTATGAGATTAGAAGGTAAAACCTGCCTCATAACTGGCGCAGCAGGAGGCATCGGGCTGGCCATGAGTCGCGCTTTCATCGCCGAGGGCGCCCGAGTCGTAATGACTGACCTTGCCAGCTCTCAACTTGAACAACGAGCTCAGGAGCTTCTCAAAACGGAGGCCGCCGGTATACAAGGCCGTTTGTTGGCGCTGCCGATGGATGTGACAGACCCCGCGTCCATCAAGGCTGTCTACGACGCCCTGGCGGAACAATACTGGCCGGTGAACGTAGTGGTCAACAATGCGGCCGTTATCACGGTAGGTAACCTTCTTGAGACCTCGAACGAGGACCTTAATCGCATTTTCAAAGTCAACGTGGAAGGCCTGCTCAACGTAACACGGGCCTTTCTCCCCGCAATGATAAGCGCCGGTGGCGGCAACGTGCTGAATATGGCGTCACTAGCTGCCGTTCGTGCCATGCATGACCGGTTTGCCTACGGAGCCTCCAAAGCTGCCATTCAGATGATGACACGCTCTATCGCGGTAGACTTCGTCAGCCAGGGGATTCGCGCCAACTGCATCCTGCCTGCACGCGTCCATACGGATTTTATCGAGGGGTACATCAAGCAGTATTATCCCGGCGAAGAAGAAGCCCGCATGGAGGAGTATTCAAGGTATCAGCCGATTGGCCGGATGATCAAGCCAGAAGAGGTGGCTCACGCAGCTGTCTATCTTTGCTCTGATGAGTCGGCGATGGTCACGGGTACAAGTATGTTGATCGATGGTGGCGTTATGGCAGGTGATAACTAGGCCTGGCGGCTTCTAACAGGCGGATACTCCACACCTGTCCAGCACGGTAGGCTGGCTCCGGAATAACTTACGGAGCCAGCCATCATATCCGGCATTGACGCTCCCCTGTGTAGCGGAAACCTCTCAGCCGACTACAGCTCTTATATTCCCCCCAGGCACAGGTACTTGATTTCGAGGTAATCCTCGATGCCATACCTGGAACCTTCCCGACCCAGGCCTGAGGCTTTGATACCGCCAAACGGAGCCACCTCGGTGGAGATAAGACCTGTGTTGATGCCCACCATTCCATACTCCAGAGCTTCAGCCACGCGGAACACGCGGCCAAGATCACGGGCATAGAAATACGAGGCCAAACCGAACTCCGTGTCGTTGGACATGGCAATCACCTCTGCCTCGTCCTTGAAGCGGAACAACGGAGCCAACGGACCAAAGGTTTCTTCCCTGGCTACCAGCGCAGAAGCTGGTACGTCGGCCAGAATGGTCGGCTCGATGAAACCGCCTCCCAGAGCGTGAATTTTGCCGCCAGTGACCAGCGTGGCACCCTTGTTCAGCGCGTCAGCAATGTGTTCCTCTACTTTAGCCAGAGCTTTCTGGTCGATCAGCGGTCCGGTAGTAATACCGTCTTCCTGGCCATCGCCGACTTTCAGCTTGGCCACTGCCACCTTCAGCTTTTCGGTGAACGCCTCGAATACGCTATCCTGAATGTAGAGGCGATTTGCGCAAACGCAGGTCTGACCATTGTTGCGGTACTTGGAAATCAGGGCACCTTCGACTGCGGCATCTAGATCCGCGTCTTCAAAGACGATGAAGGGCGCATTCCCTCCTAATTCAAGCGACACCTTTTTGATGTCCTGGCTGCACTCGGCCATCAGCTGCCGGCCTATCTCGGTCGAACCGGTAAATGACAGTTTTCGCACAATCGGGTTGCCAGTCAGCTCCTTACCGATATCCCCTGCACTTCCGGTAACGACGTTCAAAACACCTTTAGGAATACCGGCGCGTTCTGCCAGCTCAACCAGAGCCAGCGCAGAGAATGGCGTTTGTGATGCCGGTTTAAGCACCATGGTGCAGCCCGCAGCCAATGCAGGGCCCGCCTTGCGGGTAATCATTGCGGCTGGAAAATTCCACGGCGTGATCGCTGCCGTAACTCCGATCGGCTGCTTGATCACAATCAGTCGTTTGTCAGCCTGATGGCCGGGAATGGTATCGCCATAAACCCGCTTGGCTTCCTCAGCAAACCACTCAATAAAGGAAGCCGCATAGCTGATCTCACCTCTGGACTCCGCCAGCGGCTTACCCTGCTCGAGGGTCATCAATAGGGCAAGGTCGTTCTGGTTGGCCATGATAAGTTCGAACCAATTGCGCAAAATGTTCGAGCGCTCCTTGGCAACCAGACCCCTCCATGCAGGCAAGGCTCGGTTGGCGGCTTCAATGGCAAGGCTGGTTTCCTTCGCGCCCATCTTTGGTACGCTGCCAATGATTGCTCCGGTGGCGGGATTATTGACTTCGATCGTCTGCCCGTTATCGGCATCCAGCCAGGCACCATCAATGTAGGCCTGTTGGCGGAAGAGAGTGGCGTCTTTTAATGGCATTGTGATTTCCTTGGCAAGGTACTTTGCAGATCTGTAAGTGGGCTTTTATCGTCGGGCCAGAACCATAATATCTGAAACGTCCTCGATCTGATCAAGCCTCCATATTGCATCTATAACCGGCTCCGGATCCAGACCGGAACGGCCATAAACAATCAGGTCGCGAAATTTATCCTCAATGTCCTTGTCGCTCAACGGTCGCTCTGCGTCCCCCCGTGCGTGGGTAACCTTCGCTTCCAGAATCGTATCGTCGGCACACTGGACAACAACGTGCGCTGCGCCCGCTACCGCCGCCTCGTCGACGATAACGTCTACTTTTTTACGTAACCAGAGGACGTCTTTTCGGTGTACCGCTTCATCAGAAAACTCGTTCAGACTAGCCGATTTATACAGGAGGCAGACTGCAGCAGCATGTTGAGCGCTCACCTGGGCCTCACGCCCGGTCTCGACCATGGGGCGGTCAGCCCGTTCACGAAGCAAGGAATAACCGCTGATCGTCACATTCCTGACCTGGCTCACGTCAAAACCCGGGGTCTTTGCTACCTCAAGGCAAGCTTCGATGACAGGGTTGAGTACCACCCCACATGGATAGGGTTTGTAGGTGTTCTTTGAAAGCTCCCAGTGGTTACCGAGATTTTCCACTACCGCCGCAAAATTCGGCGATTCAGACGTTACTTTCAAAAAGCCTCGCTCTCCTTCAAGGGGTCTGTTCGGGCCTTCCACGCCGTCGTTGGCCATTAAAGCTGCCGCCAAGCCGTTCCGGGCCGCATTACCAACGCCAACGCTCTTCGCCATACTCCCCAACGTTTCCACCAGGCCGCTTGCCTGAGCAGAGGCATTACCCAGTGCCCAGACCATGCGCTCCGCGTCCAACCCGAGAATCTTGCCCGCCGCTGCAGCGGCTCCGAACACGCCACAAGACGACGTGATGTGCCAGCCCCGCTTGTAGTGCCCGGGTGATATTGCGTTCCCTATTCGACACTCCACTTCCACGCCCAGAATAAACGCCTCAAGCAGACTGCGCCCGGAAAAAGTCTGGTATTCACCCAACGCGAACAAAGCCGGGGAAACCGGCGCGGTTGGGTGAATAATGGTATTCGGGTGGGTGTCATCAAAGTCGAAAACGTTGGTGCTGACTGCATTCAAGAAAGCTGCCGTCAGCACATCGAAACGCTCTTTGCGCCCCGTGATGCTGGCCAGGGGCCGGCCTGAGAACTCGCTGAGCGTTGTTATCAGCCGATCCATCACTGCGTCATTGCAGCCAGCAAACGCAGTGGCGAAACCATTCAGGATGGAGCGCTTCGCTTCATGAATCAGTACGTCGGGCATCTCCTCCAATCGCGACGAGACGAGGAATTGGGCAAGACCCATTGAAGTTCGGTTGTTCATAACCTGACCTTTCAGCTGTTTTCCGGTTTGGCGTTTGCTCCCCGCACCTCAATCCCTGCCCACTCCTCGATAGGCTGGATTATGGAGGTCATATCAGCCTGGGGCCCGAGCTTGGCTTTCGTTATCTTCAGCATCTCCCGGACCGCGGAACCAACAACCATGGGCACGCCAAGAGCCTCGCTTTGTTCCAGGCAAAGCCGGGCGTCCTTGACGGAAAGGTCCAGGGCAAAGCCGAAATCAAAACTGCGGGTTAGCACAAATTTCGGAATCTTGGTCATGCTCGCATTACTTTGACCACTGCTGGCATTGAAAACATCGACCATTACGTCGGGATCGAGCCCGGCCTTTGTACCCAGCACAAGCGCCTCTGATGTGATGGCTAAAGCAGTGACCGACACCAGGTTATTGATGACTTTGATCATTTGACCCATGCCTGGTTCCGGGCCGACGAGGAATGAATTACCTAATACCTTCAGGACATCGGTGACGCTCTCGACCACCGACGGATCACCGGAGGCCATCAATGCGAGCGTTCCTTTCTCCGCTCCCCCGACACCGCCGCTCACGGGACAGTCTATTGACTTGATGCCCTTGCTCAGCAGACCTTCCGCTAGTGCCTTGGCACCTTGCGGACCAGTGGTTGACAGATCAATCACGGTTTTTTGCGAGCCAGAATCACCCCCGTAAACAATGCCGTTCTCGCCGAAAGCCACAGCGTCCACTATTTCAGGAGTGGGCAGGGACAACAAAATCACATCGCTGTTGGTGGCAACTTCCGCAGGGTTAGCAGCGCCGGTTGCGCCCTCTTTAACCAGTGACTTCACTGCTTCTTCGTTGGGATCAAAAGCGGTTACGGCATACCCGGCCTGTATGAGTCTCCTGGCCATTGGCATACCCATGCGACCAATGCCAATAAAGCCCAGTTTTGGTAAGGACATAATATCTGCTCCTGCATATTTGAGGGTTTGATAAGTTAATCGTTCATCTTTTCAGGAAGCCAAAGCACTACCTCCGGAAAGAAGTAGAGGAAGACGATGAAGCCCAACATAATCAGCGCAAAGGGGACTACGCCAAGGACGATTTCTTTTAATGGCACAGCATCACTGAGCCCGCGAAGAATAAACAGAATGATCCCCACCGGGGGCGTTACCAGCCCGATTTCAATGAGCAGCACCAGAACCACACCGAACCATATAGGGTCGAAGCCAAGTGAAATCACTATGGGATAGGTCACGGCGAGAGTCATCAGCATCATGGAGATAGACTCTATGATCGTCCCCAATGCCAGATAAACCCCGCCTATTGCGAGCATCACAACCCATGGCGCCAGATTAGAAGCTTGAACGTACTCAACCATTTCCCTGGGTAGCTGCAGGAAATCAAATACCCAACTGAATATTGCAGCACCGACCACAATCAGCATGATAAACGAGGTTACCTGGACGGTTTCCAGCGCTGTTTCGTAAAGAACGCGTACCGTGAGCTTTTTACGCTGGAGACATAACAGCATAGCGATAAGCGCGCCTACTCCACCCGCCTCCGTAGGGGTGGCAATCCCCGCATATAAAGAACCGAGCACTGCAGTGATCAGGACGAGAAATGGAAGAAGTTTACCCAGGGAAGCTATTTTTTCCCCAATGCGCCGAGACTCCTCTTTTGGCGCTGCACCCGGAACAAATACTGACCACACCAGTACAGTAATAATAAAAAGCCCTATAAGAATCGCACCCGGCACCATGCCCGCAAGAAACAGTTGGGTAATGGACACCCCCACCACGTTCCCGTAGATGATCATTGCAATACTTGGGGGAATTAGTATGCCCAGTGTGGCCCCAGCCGCGACAACGCCATAGGTGAGGCGAGCGCTATATCCCCGCCGCATCATTTCCGGCGCGGCCACCTGACCAAGTGTTGCGGCTGTCGCGAGGCTGGAACCTGAAACTGCAGCAAATACGGCTGACGCACCCACACTCGCATTCGCGAGACCGCCTGGCATACGGCCAAACCAGCAGGTCATGGTATCGAAAAGGTCGCTCGTGACCCCACTTCGAATAAGGAAGTGGCCCATCAACACAAACATTGGAATCGCGGTGAGCGTAAACGTATTTATGCTGGTCCACGAACGGTCTGCCAACATCGCCAGGTTCGGAGATGAAAAGAGCAGCAGTAACCCGAGGAGCCCAACCACGCCCATCGCAAGCCCAACCCGGACCCCGGCCAGAAGTAACAGCAAAAGGCTTCCGACCAATAGCAATCCGACTGATAGATCTCCAGCATCGCCAAGTAAGTAATAGAGAAGGCCCAGCGCCAGATAGCAGGCCGCAAAAACTGACGCAATACGCGGCCCGCTCCAAGCCCAAGCGCAGGCAAAGAGGGCAACGAAAACAGCCGCTATGCCAAGAGTGATCCCACTATCGAACAGGTCCACCCGGTCTTTGCCTATCAACAGGAGACTGGCTATAAGAACCAAGCTTGTGATGGGAACAAACCACTGAGCGAACGTTAAACGAGGTGGCCGAAGGCGAAAAATTTCGCCCAGAATAGCGATTGCAAACAAGATCAAACCGAGGCTTACGGCCAGTTCGGGAATCCATTGAGGCGTGGACAGCAGCCCCCAGTCCCTTGTGCCATCGATATATTCTCTATAGTTGAACCTCGTCATCTGCCAGGCGGTGACCACTACAAAAAACAGAGAGATCCAGCAAGCCACAAGCTCCGCCTGGGTTCGTCGTGGCCCATTTAATCGACTCACCAGGATCTCAACCTGAACATGGCTGCCACTGCGTTGCGCTACTGATAATCCGAGGAAAGCTATTGCGACAAAAATGTAAGTTGCAATTTCTATGCTCCAGGAAGTCGGAGCATTGAAAAAATAACGGGATATTACTTCTAAGCAGATAATGCCGGTCATAATAAGAAGGCCGGCAGCGCTTATGACTCCCGCCAGGCTGGACAGGCTGTCAATACTGCGGAGGATTGGATGTGATGGATCCGTTGACTCCAGCTTTTCAACGGGGCCACTTTCTAACGGTATTGCCTCCAGGGGATTGCGGGGCATTTCACTTTCTCCCATGACTCTCGCCGATGTTGACGGTTCTGCGCGGAGCGTTGGGCAGCCAAATGCCAACCCGTCAGCCCAAGCCTATTATTAGTATTCTCTTGACGGACTCTTTGTCATATTGTATTACGGTACTACGCCTTGGTGCAAGCTAACGGTTCCTTCCAGGAATTCAGCCAGCATCAGGAAAGCGTTCAGATAATCTGGAGGAAAAAACAATGACAATGAAACAAGCAATCAGCTTTCCACATGCCAGAAAAACTTTGGGGCGGACTTTCGCGGCCGCCCTGCTGGCAGGTTCTTTGGCAGCCCCCGTGCTCGCTGACGAGCCAGAGTATGAATTTACAATGGGGGCAATCGTATCCCCCGGCGACATCTATGGAAAAATGACGACAAGCGTTCCGGAGCGGATTTCGGAAGCGACGAATGGCAAGGTTGAAGTAACTGTCAGCGATTCGCTGATCGCAGCATCGCAGGTGGCCTCGGCAGTACGAGACGGCCGCCTTCCTATGTCGGCCGCTCTTCACACCTACCTGGCCGGCGATGAACCCCGGATGGGCATTTTCAACCTGCCGGGCCTGATCGAAAACATTGACGATTACCAGAAAGTGCGTGATGCCTTCTGGGCAGAGGACGTAGCACGTATCTGGGACGAATCCTGGAACGCCAAAGTCTTCGCCGAAGGTGCGTGGTGTAATACCCGGCTTTTCTCCAAGGATCCGATCCATTCCATTGAGGACTTCGAGGGGAAAAGGCTTCGCGTTCACAACCCACAGACTGCGAGCCTGATTGAGTCGCTGGGAGGCAAAGGTACCCCGATGCCCATGACAGAAATTGTGCCAGCGTTGGAACGTGGTGTTATTGACGGCGTGTTCACGTCTGCCTGTGTGGGCGAAACCATGGACATCTGGCGCGAAGCACCCAATGTACAGGACTGGGGAATCGCTCCCGTTACCGGTTGGGCCATCCTGATGAACAACGATGAGTGGGAGAAGCTTCCCTCAGACATTCAGGAGCAAATTCAGGGTGCAATGGACGAACTGCAGGCAGAAGCTTTCGGTGGCTATAAAGATTTCGTGCAGAAAGCAATGGACGAAATGGAAGAGAAAGGCGCCAAAGTCTGGAGCGCCTCAGAGGAAGAGCGAGCTGAGTTGAATCAGGAAAAGTATACTCAGGGCGCATACGATTCCTGGTATCAGCGAGCGGAAGAAGTTGGCTTTGATGGCCCCGCTTATGTGCAACAAATCCGGGATGTATTGGAGAAGTAGCACACATTGGTCATGCTCTTCTTGAGCGGACGATCTCAACCACGTCCTGGGATATGCTAGTATACGGCGTGGTTGAGCTCGTGAATGACCTTCAGAATTAATACGGATACTCCAACGGATGTGTGACCTATTTGAGCCACTTTCATGAATGAAGCGCCCAATTTCCGAGTAGTGCGCTCAGCGGCACCACTTCGACACAGTGTGACTGAAAATATACGCAACGCCATTGCGGTAGGCCATTTTCAGCCTGGCGAGCGACTTCCCGAACGGGAACTCTGCGAAATGATCGGTGTAAGCCGGACACTGGTGCGAGAGGCATTGCGCCAACTTGAGTCCGAAGGACTGATTCACATTATTCCCCATCGCGGTCCAGTGGTTGCGAACCTGACAGTGGCACAGGCGAAAGGGATCTATGCGGTCAGAACGGAGTTGGAGGGGCTTGCTAGCGAACTGTTTGCTGAACATGCGTCTGACGCTCAACGGTCAGCGTTGAAGCAGGCTTTTGAGGAGCTGAAGATAGCTTTAACCAAAAGCGGTCCCATTGACCGTCTCAAAGCCAAAAACTACTTTTATGACTGTTTGGTGGAAGGATCGGGTAACGAGGCACTGGGTGACACGTTACGCATGTTAAATTCGCGAGTGACTTTGCTACGGGCAACATCACTGAAAACTGCAGGTAGAACTGAAAAGAGTATTGAAGAACTGGCAATTCTTATGGAGGCCTTGTTCTCACGAAATGCGAAGGCTGCCCGCAAGGCTGCCGCTCTTCATGTGAAAAACGCGGCTGTTGCTGCGCTTGCGCAACTGAGTAGCGACTAAACCCGGCATACCTCCTGAGTCTGTCGTGATACAAAGATCCAATTTTACCTGAAGCTGATTATCTACCCTCACGAAACACGAAACCTGCCTGGTTGGTAAAGCCCGCCGCATGGGGCCTTCTACTCCCTCGATAAAAGCGTCCTTCCAGGCGCACCCTCGCACTTAACAGCCTCCAACAGCTCCGCATTCTCCACCGGGCTGCCCCAGGTATTGCCGTGCACCAATTTTTCTAACGGTATCCGTGAGCGCCAACCTTTTGCCTGCAATTCTGGCTGATTGAGAAATTCGCTTACGTAGCCGAGGCAGAGATAAGCCAAAGGGTACACGTGGTCAGGGAGGTTCAGGGTTTGCGCCAGTTGTTGCTGGTCGAGAATACTGACCCAGCCTACACCGATGCCTTCGGCCCGAGCTGCCAGCCAGAGGTTTTGTACCGCCAGGCAGGTGCTGAACAGGTCGGTTTCGACGATGGAGTTGCGGCCCAGCACATGGGTACCGCCGCGGCTGCGGTCGCAGGTGATGCAGAGGTTGAGGGGGCTTTCAAGGATGCCCTGGAGTTTCAGGGTACGGTAGTGGGCACCTTTGTCGCCGGGGTAGTTTTCGGCGGCTTTGCGGTTTTCCTGCTCGAAGATGGCGAGCACGGATTCACGTACCTCAATGCTGTCGATTACCAAAAAATCCCAGGGCTGCATGAAGCCAACCGAAGGCGCGCGGTGGGCCGCGTTGAGTAGGCGGGCCAGCACGTCCACCGGGATCGGGTCCGGCAGGAACTGGGAGCGTACATCCCGGCGTTCGTAGATCGCCCGATACAGGCCGTTCAGTTCTTCCTCGCTAAAAGGGCGATTATTGTCGCTCATGATGTGCCTCCGTTGGCGGGCAGTTGTAGCAGGCGAAGCAACCACTCGGTATCAAGGTGTTCTTCCACCATGTCCGCCAGCCGGTCGAGTTGTTGCTGGCGATGGCGCTGGTAATCCAGCCCCGGCTTCAGCAAAGCTATGTCACCCCGGAAACGATGATGATAAACCCACGGAGACGGGCATGGCGTTCCGGGTATTTCGCGCGTTCACGCATGGGACGGTTCCTTCTCGGTTAGCGGATGAAAGGGCTGGCCGCGGAATATCGTCGCGACGAGCGCCGGAGCAGAGGGAAAATAGCCGTGAAAATAACTCGCCACCAGACCATTATGGCAAAACACCGGTTCGGCTTCGGTGCCCGCTATCTTGCGGGTGCGAGCGATGGGCTGCCATGAGGTCTCCAGGCGGGAATGGTGATAGGTGTGGCCCCGCAACCGGCCTTCCTGGGTGTTCAGGCTTTGCAGGCCCAATGCCTGCAGGCGGTCCGCCATGCTGGCGCGTCCGGGCACCAAACCCAGTAGAGCGTGGATATTCCCGTCCCGCTCTGCCAGCTCTTCGGCACAGGCCATGAGGCCACCACATTCCGCCAGCATCGGTTTACCCGCCTGATGATGAGCCTTGATCGCTTCCAGCATTGGTGTATTGGCCGCCAGGGTCGCACCGTGGAGTTCCGGATAACCGCCGGGCAGCCAAAGCGCATCGGCTTCCGGCAAGGCTTTGTCTGTCAAAGGCGAGAAGAACAGCAGCTCTGCACCCATGCCACCCAGCAGGTCCACATTGGCCCGGTAGATAAAACTGAAAGCGGCGTCACGGGCAATGGCGATGCGCACGCCGCTGAGTAGTGGCGGCGGAGGTTCGGGTGCATCCGCTGAGAGGGTGACGGCTTTGGGCAAGATTTCCATACCGGCTTCCGCCAGCACGGCGGCGGCCTGATCCAGCCGTGTATCCAGATCACCTAGCTCGCCTGCCTGCACTAACCCCAGGTGCCGGTCCGGTATGTTCATCGCTTCGTTGCGAGGAATGGCGCCTAACAAACCGATGCCCGGTGGGAGGCTGTCCCGCAACATTTCACCGTGACGCGCACTGCCGATGCGGTTGGCAATCACCTGGTATATCGGCATATCCGGATCAAAACTCGCCAGACCGAGCGCTACCGCACCAAAGGTCTGCGCCATGCCCCGGGCGTCGATCACCGGCAACGCCGGAATCCCCATCAGTTTGGCCAGGTCCGCACTGGACGGATCACCATCGAACAGGCCCATGGAGCCTTCAACCAGAATCAGATCGGCGTCCTGCGCGGCTTCGGCCAGTCGCCAGCGGCACTCGTGCTCGCCGGTCATCCAGGGGTGCAGCTGGTACACCGGCTGGCCGGAGGCCACTTCCAGCACCATGGGGTCCAGGTAGTCCGGGCCATGTTTGAACACTCGCACCTTGAGCCCGGCGTTGCGATGTAGTCGTGCCAGCGCTGCGGTCACCATGGATTTACCCTGGCCGGAGCCGGGGGCAGTGATCATCGCTGCGGCTGTGGTTGCTGTGATTGTTTTCATTTTTTCCTGTTTGTTCATGAGCATGCGTGTATTCCAAAGCCAAGGCAGGCAGGTGCAGTGACAGCAGGACTGTCAGAAAAACTGCTTTTGTAAAACGAACTGTGTTCAGCATGAGGCCATCAGGCTTCCGTTGGGTTCGCAGTCATCATTGGCGGCAGGCTCAGCTTGGTAACCGGGGCTGCCGCCTTTCCGGGCAGACTCGAAAGCTTCCCGTTGGGTGGGTTCCAGTTGCTCGGCAACCCAGTCCATCAGGGGGTGATCCGGCCGGGTATGACCGCTACCCGGCAAACCATGCTCAATGATATTACCGGCAAAGTCGCGGGCAAGGGTTTGTCGAGTAAACACGTCCGCCTCCCAGAATCCACGTTTGGCGGCCAGCAGGGCAATGGCCTGCATGTGGGTTTTAACGTGGACATTATGTCGCTCAGCCAGGAAGTCATCCAGGCCCAGATCATGACGGTCGTTAAAATAGACGTCGTTGACGTCATCCCAGGCCTGCGAGCGCACCACCTGGGGGCTGGTGATCTGCCAGCCCCATAGATTGTCGAGGAAATCGCTGCCCATGGTGCGGGCGCCCGCGTAGCCGTGCTCCATCAACGGCCGCAGCCATTGCGGATTGAGGTTGCGGGCGTGCAATTCCACCTGCAGCGCACGTTGCAGGGAATCGACCTTCGGGTTACTGGGATCGGCGTACTGCAGTACGCGGTTTTCAGGCGGCTGCCCCCGCAAGTGCTCTATTGCGTTAGACAAGCCACCTTGAAAATCAAAACCGTCATCGTTATCCAGTAGCCCATATAGGTGACTGGCACGGCCCAGATAAGTATGGTTAACAGTATTGAGCTGCCGATCGAATGCACCGTGGGCAGGCTCGCCAGCGCTGCTCTTTCCGTACACGTGGCCCATACGCCTGCGGTAGGCTTCGCCAAGCTGGGCGCGATCCGTCCAGGCTCCTGACCGGGTCGCCAGTCGGTTAACCCCTGCTCCGTAAGCGCCCGGGGCGGTGCCGAAAACACGATGCCCGGCTTGTTGGCCAGCATCGCCAGGCGAAACACCCTCAGCCATCAACACCCGGACGTCCTCCACCCAGCGGGCAGCGATACCATTGGTGGCCAATGATTCGTCGCCTCGTTCAGCCATTGCCGACGGCAGCACTGCCAGCGCGTTTGCCAATGCTTCTGATAATTCCGGATAGTCTGTCGTTATGGTGTTAGCAGCACCGGCGAGGGCATAGAGGGAAGCCAGGTCAAGCCATTCCAACTGGCTCTCATACAGGTCACGGAACAGACCGGAGGTGGTAAATACCACATTCCGGCGTTCAGGGTTGTCAGTGCCCGGGCCGGCGGGCAAGCGTTCCAGCCCCTTCACAATACCCCGGCTGTTCCACACCGGGCGAACCCCCAGCAGTCTCAACCCGAACGCAATCATCACGCCTTCATCCCGTACCGTATCTGAGGCCCAGAGCACCAGGGCATCGCTCTGGCCGGAGTCCTTGGTTTTGGTAGCCAACGCTTCTTCCGCGAGTTCGCCCGCCAGTGACCAGGCCACTCGAGTCGGAATAAGATCGTCCGATAGCGCATGGAAGTTACGGCCCGTCGGTAATACATCCGGGGTCCGGAGCGGGTCATTGCCCTGGCCTGGTGCCACAAACTTGCCCTCAAGCGCTCCCAGCAGAGCTTCACGCTCCGCCGCCGGGGACGCCGCCAGGCGCTGACGCCACGACGAGTCCGGCTTGCCCGCTTTGCCCGCCATGGATGTCAGCATGGTGTCGAGCATTTCCTCCGACCAGTCCCGCCCGAACACATGGAGCCCCAGAGGCATAAAGTGCTCCTGCATATCAGTGACATAGTGGCCCGCCTCATGCACCAGCAAATCCGGCGATAGCTCATCCAGCGACACCTCTTCCACCGCAAGGCCCATTTCCCCGGCGATCTCACGCTCCAGGTCCGCGCCAATATCCAGCGCGCGGATTTTCTCCCGAAGCAACGTCAGCGCCCGCTCCCGGGTGGGGCTGTCGGGCTCATTGGCAGTTTCCCAGGTCTCCACCAACTGCCGCAATTCCAGCAGATCGTCGTAAAGCTCGGTGGCCGCCAGGGGCGGAGTAAGGTGGCTGATCATCACACCTAGCGCACGACGCTTGGCCTGGATACCCTCGCCGACACCGTCCACGATGTAGGGATAGATCAGCGGTAGATTGCCGCCCAATAAATCCGGGTAGTCATCGCCGGTCAGACCGGCGCGTCGCCTAGGCAAGAATTCACGAGTCGAATGACGGCCCAGATACACCAGCGCGTCTGCTTCATAATGATCTCGCAGCCAGTGGTAGAACCCAACGTATTGGTGCGTGGGCGGGAAGGTCGTGTTGGCGTGCAGTAGCTCCTCATCAACCTCCCAGCCCCTGGGGGGTTGTGGCCCGATGAAGATATTGCCGAAGCGCAGGCCTGGGAAAATCATGTTGCCGTCAACCACCATGGATCGACCGGGCGCCTTGCCCCAGCCTCGCAGGCCGGGAATGCCCGTTTCAAGCAGCTTGTCACGCTCAGCGCCTACCTCACCTTGGTGGCCGCCCTCGCTCAGACGCTGCTGCCAGAGCGCTTCGTAGCGGTCCAGTTGGGCTAGCGCCTGCTGGCGATTCGGGTGCTGCACGTGCTCAATCAGATGTCGTAAATCGCGGATCCCCCGGCTCAGCAACGCCATGGCAATAGCCTGTTCACCAAGTGCGTGAGCCTGTTCCAGGCGCTCATGCAGGAAACCGATAGGCCCATGGACCAACTCTTGCTGCACTACGGCTGGCAATGTCCTGAGATAACGCTGATAATCCCTGCCCGCCAGCGTCGCCACGTTTGGCGCCATTTCGGCCAGCGCCAGGGGATCATCTGGCAGATTGACCCCCTGTTTTTGGATGAGATCGCTCAATGCTTCCGGGCTTTCTGGCAGTGGCCCGGTATCGTAGCCTTCGGCCTTGAGCCAGCCCAGTATCTCGTGCAGCGAGGCCAGTACATCAAGGTTATCGGCCCCGATATTCTGCCGCCCCGGCGGATGGTTGTAATAGACAATCGCGATCCGTTTGTCAGCGTTGACCTCAGTCTGCAGCACCTGCCAGCGTTGCAGGCGCTCCGCCAAGGCTTCAACACGCTCATGCACCGGCTGGGTCAGCGAAAGCGCCACGCCGGTGAGCTTGTCGGTCACTGGTGGGTTGGCCAGCGCCAGCACCATCGGTTGGCTGACACCTTGCAGCTCCGGCATCGCCAACTTGTAATGCACTTTGTCCGACGGTACGCCATCCACCGACAGCTGCCACTGATTCAGGGTCCGTGAGTCAAGTCTCAGCCCCTTCACCACCGGCACGTTCAATTCTGTCAGCACCTCGGTGACCGGTCGACGGCCTTCTCCTCCACCTACGGTAAAATCCTGCAGGCTGACAATGCCCGTCAGGGTCGCCGGTTTAATGGTTTCGCCCAGGGCGCGCAAAGCGTCCAGGCTGGCACCGCCCCACCGGGAAAGAATGCCGAAACACTGAATACCCCGGGCTTCGAGAGCGGCACAGGCATCATCCAGTAAATCCCGGTCACCGGGCCGGTCGCCGCTGTCGAGATCGAGAATGGCAACCACCGGACCCTCTTTGAGCTCCAGTGCAGCAGAATCCGCACTGGCTTCACCGCTCTGGTAATAGCGAATGCTGGCCCGGGGCTCCGGTTTATCATATTCCATGGCGTGACCAGCTTTCGCCAGCAGCCAGCTCAGCAGGCCGTCGAGATGTTGAGGACTGCGGCCCTGGTAGAAGGCCCGGCCTTCGAGCCAGTCAGCCTGGTCCGGGAACTCTGTTTGCCGGTTTGCCAAATCCTCCGCTGGATCACTTCCCGCCGTTGGCGCGACCACCAGGGCTTTGAGTCCGGCATTATCTATCGCCGCCAGGGGTTGACGGCCATTGAGTTGCGACAACCGCGAAATACGCCAGTCACTGTTGATACCCAACACCGGCAATTGCCCGGAGTCGTCCCTGGCCACGACCTGCTTTATCAACTCCGCCAGGCGGCCGACCTGGTCGCCAAATACCGCCGCCAGTACCAACGCATCTGCACTTTCGAGCAAGGCGCGCACCTGTTGATCACTTTGGCTAGCCAGCTGTTCCGGCGTGCGCAATAAAACCCGGTGACCGGAATTGCGATCCAGGAAGTGATGAGCGCCAGCGGCCATTTCAGCAGCTGACCGATCGGAGACGATGCCGACAACAGTCGCTGCCAGTAGCGACGGCGTCCAGGTTAGCACCATCATCGTTAGCAAAACGGCCTTGAAGTATCGTATCAGGAGCGACATCTCTGGGCTCTCAATTGCTGGTTTCTCTATTGCTGGGTTCTGTGCTGAAATCTCTGTGTTGGATTCCATCACCGAAAGTCATACCGCACGGAGAACAGTCCTGTGGTACCCGCGGCAATA
>NZ_JBBEBW010000020.1:0-373759 GCF_040882185.1 Marinobacter sp.
GGGAAATGATCGCCGTGGTGGTGTCGTCTGAAAACAAGTGCTTCTACTGCCTGGTAGCCCACGGAGCCGCCGTTCGTAAATACAGCGGCGACCCGATGCTGGGCGAGCACCTGGTCATGAACTATCGCAGTGCCGACCTCAGCCCCCGCCACCGGGCCATGCTGGATTTCGCATCCGCCCTCACCCGGTCCCCGGCCACCGTGACCGAAGCGGATACCGACGCCCTGCGCCAGGCTGGCTTCAGTGACCAGGCGATCTGGGATCTGAGCAACATTGTCGGCTTCTACAACATGACCAACCGCGTAGCGATTGCCAGTGACATGCGGCCGAACCCTGAATATCACAGCCAGAGCCGCCAGCCGGGGGAATAAACCCGCTGGATATCCAATACAAAAACAACTGGAGGCAGTCCATGAATCCGATACTTCCCAGCTACACCAGCGGTATCTCCGACAAACCGCTGCTCGGTATGACCATCGGCGATATGCTCGACCGCACCGCCGGGCAATTCCCCGATAACGACGCCCTGATTGCCCTGCACCAGAACATTCGCTGGACCTACCGCGAGTTCCAGGCTGAAGTGAACCGCTGTGCCCGTGCCTTCCTGGCCATAGGCGCCAAACGCGGGGACCGTGTCGGCATCTGGTCGCCCAACCGCTACGAGTGGACCGTCACCCAATTCGCCACCGCCAAAATCGGCGCGATTCTGGTCAACATCAACCCGGCTTACGGCGTTCATGAACTGGAATACGCCCTTAACCTGGCCGGCATCCGGATTCTGGTAACAGCGGATGCATTCAAGGCTTCTGACTACCGGGGCATGTTGTACGAACTGGCACCCGAGCTGAAAAACTGCCGCCCTGGCCAGTTGCAGTCCGAACGGCTGTCGCAACTGGAAAGCATCATCAACCTCGATACCCAGGCCCATGAAGGCATGTATTCCTGGGCGGATTTCCTCAAGCACTCCGACGAATTTGATCAGTCACAAGTTGACGAGGTGCAGGCCACCCTGCAGTTTGATGACCCCATCAACATCCAGTTTACCTCCGGCACCACCGGCGCTCCCAAGGGCGCGACGCTGTCACACCACAACATCCTCAACAACGGCTACTTCGTTGGCGAGAGCATGAACTTCAATGAGCGCGACCGGCTGGTTATTCCGGTGCCGCTATACCACTGCTTCGGCATGGTCATGGCCAACCTGGGCTGCGTGACCCACGGTTCCACCATGATCTATCCGGGTGAAGGCTTCGAGCCACGCTCGGTGCTGGAAGCCGTGCATAAAGAAAAGGCCACCGCACTTTACGGTGTGCCCACCATGTTTATCGCCGAACTCAGCCATGCGGATTTCGAGCAGTTTGACCTGTCCAGCCTGCGCACCGGCATCATGGCGGGCTCCATCTGCCCTTCCGAAGTCATGAAGCAGGTCAACGGCAAAATGCACATCAAAGACCTGCAGATTGCCTACGGCATGACCGAAACCAGCCCGGTGTCCACCCAGACCCGCTCCACCGACCCGTTCGAAAAACAGGTCACCACCGTTGGCCGCACCCAGCCGCATCTTGAAAACAAGATCGTCGACCCCGCCACCGGCGCCATACTGCCCCGGGGTGAAATTGGTGAGCTCTGCACCCGTGGCTACAGCGTGATGCTGAAGTACTGGAACAACGAAGAGAAAACCCGCGAGACCATCGACGAAGCCGGCTGGATGCACACTGGCGACCTGGCAGAAATGGACGAAGACGGCTACGTACAGATCGTCGGCCGCATCAAGGACATGGTCATCCGCGGTGGTGAAAACATCTACCCGAAAGAAATCGAAGAATTCCTCTACACCCACCCGGCCGTGGCTGAAGTGCAAGTAACCGGCATCCCTGACGACAAGTACGGTGAAGAACTGATCGCCTGGGTAAAACTCAAACCCGAAGCCGGCGCAGTCAGCCCGGAAGACCTGCAAGCCTTCTGCAAAGGCAAAATCGCCCACTACAAAATCCCCCGCAACTTCAAGTTTGTGGAAGACTTCCCCATGACCGTCACCGGGAAGATCCAGAAATTCAAAATGCGGGAGATTTCTATTGAAGAGATGGGGTTGAAGAAGTAGTCCCTTCCCTGGTCCGCTCGTACCTCAGACCTGGCTGACTATTGAGGCCGAGTTTGAGTTGTAACCCCGGCTTACTGAAAAGCGCCCTGCTTCATTGCACGGCGCTTTTTTGTGTCAGTAGGGTTCCTCGCAGCCATAGACAGATGGGAAAACAATCGTTGTGACCATGAATCGGCACAAGACTTAAAATTCATTAATTCTCATGCCGAATCAACCACTTATCAAACCAACGAAAACTGGGAATAGTAGGCGCGATGAACACTTTTTCAGGTAGCGAATTGGTCGATATTTCCAGAACTCATTGACCTACCGGAATTTTTTGCCTAGCTTGAACATTACTTTTTGGAAATATGAGTCGTGGGCAGAATGGTCGTGGGGACTTATATACAAATGTTAGGTATTAGAAACAGGAGATCACCACATCAACCACATAGCCTGCTCAGAATGTTTTGAAGATCAGGGGTTACGATTGGATGCGTGGCGTCTCGGGAAAGAAGACGAGTTGAAGTGCCCAATTTGTGGCGAACGTGGTGGAAAGAAACTCGGTGAAAAATCGTTAGCTGACCTTGCCCACAGATTCTTTGTTTGGGGTTCACTACATAAGTCTGATTTTGGGGCTGCACCAGTAATCCAGTTCAACCAGCACCAAAAAACATCGATAAATATGTCGCAGTGGCTAAGAAACGATGTTCAGCTGTTCGAAAGCCTATTAGGAGTGGGATTCTTTCACTACGGCCCGAGACTATGGATGCTAGGCGAGGTAGAGCCTTTAAAAGCCCTCCAGGATGAGAGAGGCCAGGGCCAGCACGGGACAATCGAACGAATTTTCAGAGAGTACCCGACAAGAATTGTTGATAGCTCTCATGAGCTATATCGAATACGGAAATCGCCAGAGTCACCTGAATCGGCCACAGAATACGATAGTCCCCCTGTAAAGTTTTCGGGATCTGGGAGACTGGATGATAAAGGATTTCCCGCTCTGTATACCTCAGAGGATTTAGATGTTTGTTTACATGAATGCCGCGTTACCGCTGAAGATGAAATCTATTTGGCTACGTTAAAGCCGATCGCTCAGTTGAAAATGCTTGATCTTACGGTCCTTATCAAGGAAGAGCATGTCACAGAGTTTGAAAGTTTAGATATCGCTATTCACATGCTCTTCTTAGCTGCCTCACATGCCTACCCGATAACGAGAATGATATCTCGAGCGGCAAAGGAAAACGGCTATGACGGTATCATTTACCCTTCGTATTTTAGCTTGCTACGCCTTGGTATTATGCCGTTTCCGACGACTTACGGTCTGTCGCATAGAAGAATTCCTCAATATCAGAAGTATGAGCAATATACTGCTATTCCAAACGCCGCGATATTTGGCCATCCTATTGCGGAAGGAAAGCTGAAGGTAAAATGTATTAACCGGCTCGTTCTGAGCCAGGTTGCTTATGATGTGCGATTCGGACCTGTCAGAAATTGAGCAACACCCAACAAGCCGCTGTTGCCGGGCAACTTTGCCGCTACGCTCCAAAGTTGCAGAAGAGCGCGGCGTTAGGAAAATAAACTGCCCTAGAAAAGGAGTATTAATTGAGTATTTTATTTTACCACTTTGGGCTGGCGATTATTTTATTTTTCCTGCTGAACTGGATTGGGAGCCATTCCATTCATGCGGGATATATCAGGATGTCAATTCTGGCAAAAGCTGATGAGGCACCTGCCTTCAATTTTCTATACAGAGCTTTTTCGCCGGTTGCTTTTATAACAGTTGCATCTGCTATTTTTTACAAAACTGATCAAGAATGGCTTATCCAAGATATTTATTTAGTTGTCGTTTATTATTTTTTGTTTAGGGTTTTATTTAACCTAATGACTGGGAGAGGCTTGCTATTAAACTGGATGACGCAGGCTGCATATGTATTGGTATCAGTTCCGGTTTCCTATTACGTATATGACAAGTTAATAATCCACAAGGAATTCCTTTTTCCAACAGCGAAAGAACTTGGTAGCGCTGTTTGGCTGGCTATTGTGGCATACGCTTACTATACATTTAATAATGTGAAACTATCTGATGAGCGAACAAAAACGCGCAAAGAAAACTACCTAGACAATAGATATTCAAAGTACAAATCGATTTACGGTGCAATAATAGAAGAGAAAGCTGAAACTAAAGGGCAGGAAGCCTTGATATACGCTGTTCTAATTTATGAAGCCTTTAATCGGCCTAAGGTATACCGAATTATTGAAAATATTCTCTTCCGAATAGGACTGGCAAAGACATTGGGGATTATGCAGGTCACCACATCAAATTTCATTGATGACGAGGAGAGTGTTCGTCTTGGGGCTACAAAAATTGTCTCTGATCACCTTAAAGCAAAACTAAAAGTCGAGGCTAGGCCTTACGGCGGAGGTTCGTGGGCAATAAGACGCGAAGTATTGGAGCTATATAATCCCGACAGAGAATATATCTCTGAGGTTGATCGAATCTATGATGAGATTATGACTAAATATTATCCTGAATATAAGGAAGATTTTCACACCGAGATGGTTGAAATACATAAAAAAATGCAAGACGGTCAAGGCGAGCCTAACAAATCAAGTCAGCAGGACGCCAGCGATGCTGGCGCCTCTGCTTGAGGCGTTAGCAATAATTGGAACTAAAGATGCTTGAAAAGCCACAGGACTTTGAATTGACACTTTCAGACGGTTGGTACTGTCTTTCACAGTCTTCGCAAAACTGCAAATTCTCAGCTCCGGCTTGCACTTCAGGGATCGCGAAGTTGTACACGATTTCAAGTGACGATTCTCTATTATATGTGGGGATAACTAAGCAGCGGATGTCTATTCGTATGGGATACGGTTTTAAGGCGAATGGAAAGGGAGGGTATCACGGCTACAAATGGAAATTCCTTGAAGCAACGTTAAAGCTCTCTGTTTGGACGGCGAAGCTACACGGGGTACACGCTCCGCTCGGAGAGATGGGTACTATCGAAGCTGAAGTAGCATTTATTTGTCGGCAGCATTCAGGCCAATGGCCAACTCATCAGCATGAAATCCATTTTTCCCCATCTGAGCAGTACCACCGTCATGCTGCCGCTAAAATTTATCACCATGCCGTTAGCCTTGTTGCTAACAATGCAATGCACGCGACAAGCGCGTGATTGCGGCGTTAGCGCAAATAGATTTCGTCCAAAATTAATCATGGAAGTCAGAAAATGAAAGTGATAATCGACAAATACAAATTTGACGGCATCTGGCACTTCACGGACAAATCGAATTTGGGCTTAATTAAAAAACATGGAGGGCTGTTGTCATTTGCGCAGGCGCAAGAGCAAAAAATTCCTGTTCCCAAGCCAGGCGGGAATGAATGGAGTCATGATGCTGATCGATTGAAAGGAGTCCACGAGTACGTGCATTTAGCGTTCTTGGACGATCATCCTATGCTTTATTTTGCAAAAAATGATGGGCGAATCACTGAGCCAGTATGGCTGAAAATTGATGCGTCTGTTCTGTTTGATCCGAACGTCAGGTTTACATGCGACGTGTCTAATAAGGCTGGGGTTGAGATACTTACACCTTCAGAGGCTGTTGACGCAATCGATTTCGAGGTATTGTTTACCTATCTGGATTGGAAAGACCCAGAAGTCCAAGCTCGACGTCGTGTCGCCATTAAGTCTGAGATACTGATTCCCGACTTTGTGCCAATTGAGAAAATTTTGGGATACAAAAATGGCTAGCCGCCCTGTATTTGTAGCACTCGGTGATCCACAGCACCTAGTCCAGGAAATCTTGATCGATTTCCCTTGGAGCCCGGGGTTTGCTCCAGTACAAAAAAAGAGGAACGTTTTAGCACTCCACGAGGCAGCAAAAAAAAAGGGGCTTTATCCAATTCTAGAGGTGTCGACAAAGTCTGAGGCAAAGTTAGGTCAAAGATTGAGTGCCTTTAACTTAAAAATTGAAACCGAAGTTGGTGCCATCAGCATCGAGTCAGCTTTCCAGGGTAGTAAGGTTTTTAAGAATGGTGGGCCCTATACAGATATCTACAAAATGGAGAGCCGTTCAGCAAAAAGGGATGAGCGCCTAAAAAACTCTGGCCCGCTGATAGGGTTTGATTATTTTGGCCAAAAATGGCCACTTATTCCAAAGACAGCTTTCTATGATTGGCTTTATCTCACGGCCCTTGAGCCTCACCAAGATTTCTTGAAGCGCCTTTATTCCTACGCAGCATTCAGTGATATCGAATTTAACCCAAATAAATCAATAAATTGTCAAGCCAGAACGTGTGCTCTAATGGTATCTCTAATCAAACTGGGTTCCCTGAACCTTGCATTAAGATCACAAAGCGACTTCATAGCAATAGTCGCGTCTGACTCTTTTAATCAAGCCCACTCAGCAGACTTGCTACAACGGCAGCTACTCTGAAGCGCTAACAAGGCCACGGAAAACCGGCACACCCATTAGCCAGCCGGAGTCAAGACACAATAAAAGGCCTGACCGCTTTTTTGTTGCGGTTTCTGGTTCCCTCAGATGCACACCCACTATTTCAACTTTGGTTACGGACTGATCCGCACCAGACACCCATCAGGATCAAGGATGGCCGATGGCTTGGACAGGCACCTATAAAAAGGAATACGAAAAAAGCCGGAAACCGTAATCTCATAGCTGCAAAGTGCCACCGGACAGAACCAGTTTCAGCACTGGCGGCTGCGCTTTTACCAACTTCATCGAATTCGGGTCAATTTTCTTGAATTCAGGCCAAGCAGGTTATGGCTGGGACAGGCACCCATAAAAAAAGAATACGAAAAAAGCCGGGAACCGGAATGTCATAGCTGCAAAATGCCACCGGACAGAACCAGTGTCAGCACTGGCAGCTGCGCTTTTACCAACTTCATCGAATTCGGGTCAATTTCCTTGAAATCAGGCCAAGCGAAACTGTTGGCTACCGCCCTGTCTGAACAATTTGCTCGGATGGAAGGGTAATCAGGCCGCCCTTCGTCGCCTGCCCTGCTCTGCCCGTTGGTTTTGGGTGTAGCGGGCTTCGAATTCGCAGGCTTCTTGCAGCCATTCGTCCTGGGACAGGCCCAGGCGTTGAAGGATCGGTGGTGTGTCGTCGGGAATGTATCCGCGCTTTGACGGATGAATCACTCGCCCGGTGTAGTCCACTAGTTCTGGGAGATGACTGGGACAGGCACCCATAAAAAAGAATACGAAAAAAGCCGGAAACCGGAATGTCATAGCTGCAAAATGCCACCGGACAGAACCAGCATCAGCACTGGCGGCTGCGCTTTTACCAACTTCATCGAATTCGGGTCAATTTCCTTGAAATCAGGCCAAGCGAAACTGTTGGCTACCGCCCTGTCTGAACAATTTGCTCGGATGGAAGGGTAATCAGGCCGCCCTTCGTCGCCTGCCCTGCTCTGCCCGTTGGTTTTGGGTGTAGCGGGCTTCGAATTCGCAGGCTTCTTGCAGCCATTCGTCCTGGGACAGGCCCAGGCGTTGAAGGATCGGTGGTGTGTCGTCGGGAATGTATCCGCGCTTTGACGGATGAATCACTCGCCCGGTGTAGTCCACTAGTTCTATGTAATCCCAGAGGCTGAACAGAATACCGCGCTGTACCTGGTTCCGCTGATTCCCTTCGAAATTCAGGAGCGGCTTCAGCGAGATGTGGAACTGACGCAGATACCCCGCATCCAGCTGGTTCTGGATGGCCTGGGCCAGATCAAACTGTGGCTTGAGCCGCTCCTTGATGCTGGTGTGGTCCGATTCCTCAGGGGTGCCGGCCATAGCCGCACGCACTGGGTTGAGGTCGACGTATGCCATACAGCTGAGCAAGGCCTGCTCCGTGAGTAAAGCCTGGGATTTGAAGCGGGATTCCCAAAAATGGCCGGTACACTCGTCTTCCCGGTTCGCCTCACGGGCGATGGGCTCGTTCAGGCACTTCATGAACCAGCTCAGATCGGCAAGGCGCTCTCGGTATATGGCGACCGTACGTTCCATGAACCGGCGTTCAGCATCCGCCAGGGGAAAACGGGGACAGATTTATTTTCCAGGCCTGTCGAACTTGCTTAAATAATCCTGTCCCCGTTTTGCTCATTCCTCGCACCCACGGGGCCACACATCACGTATTTTTAGGTAGTGACTATTATGAAACCTTAATTCATAACGATCCAACCATTACTGCTTTCAGCCAGTTTAAACTGTTGAGCATTCATTTCGGTTTGGCCTTCGTATGGGCCGTAGTTCGGCGTTACACTGTACTCAATATCACAAGTGTAGCTCGGGAGGCTTTCTCCTGAGGCACAATTGATAACCTTTACATCATCGATTTTGAGGCGATCAGTACCCTGGGAGGAATTAAGTTCATTTAACCTGGTTTCTACGGCCTTCTGCGCATCGGACGCAGAGGGACCCTCAGAACAGGCGCTCAGAGCGACCAGCGTAATTACGAGACCACTAAACTTTGAGAGTTTCTTAAAAGATTGCATGATCGGTTCCCTCCGTAAGATGTGCTTGGTTGGCAGTATTTAGTTTCTACAACTTTTAACAACTATTATTAACCGTAGCTTTGATTAACACTACGTCAAGCGAACCAAGCCCGCTAAAAAGCCGACCCAAGTAAAACCGAAGTAAAACCGGGACAGATCTAATTTCTGAACCTTTCCGCCCGCCGCTCATGAAAAATAGACCTGGTTCAAATTTCACCGGCGGTGAAAACATCCTCCGGAAATATCCAGAAATTCAAAATGCGGGAGATTTCTATTGAGGAGACGGGGTTGAAGAAGTAATCCCTTCCCTGGTCCGCTCGTACCTCCGTGGGAAATCCGGGACAGATCTATTTCGGGCAATAAAAAGCTCTCAGCCGCATCATAATCATTGAGAGCGCTTCGTTAATGTGTAGTGATCGACAGAGATACTGGGGGATTGCTTTGCAAGATGCTCAATTTGTACTACTTTAAAATTTAGATTACAGATAAATGTGGAGTGGTGAAATGGTTTAATCCATGTGGTCGGTTTAATGCTATAAGACCGCTGTTTGCTAAAGGAGAAAGCAATGCGGAAATTAATTTTATTGGTCGTTGGATTGGTTTTTTACGGAACTTCATATGCTGAAGATAACTCAATATATGTAATCACAAATAAACCCATTTCAGTGAGCGAAACTGAAGAATGGTCAGCCAGCACTTCTCCTGCTTATCAAGAACTACAGCAGATCACGACAGAAGTAGAAGGAAGAATGTTGGAGAGCGCAATAAGGAATGTGAAATCGACTATATGCTCGTCTGTAGGAGATGCCGCAGTTAAAGTTTATTTTACATTTGACGCATCTGCGAAAGTGTTTGGGATAGGAACAAGTACTGGAGCAGGCATAGAAGTAACTTTCGACTGCAAATCTAGCTAGAAATCTGTGGGTAATCCGGGACTGGGTTAAATGGCTGGGACAGGCACCCATAAAAAGGAACAGTAATGGCTGGGACAGGCACCCATAAAAAAGAATACGAAAAAAGCCGGAAACCGGAATGTCATAGCTGCAAAGTGCCACCGGACAGAGCCAGTTTCAGCGCTGGCGGCTGCGCTTATACCAACTTCATCGAACTCGGTTCAATTTCCTTGAATTCAGGCCAAGCGGAACTATTGGCTACCGCCCTGTCAGAACAATTTGCTCGGGTGGGAGGGTAATCAGGCCGCCCTTCGTCGCCTGCCCTGCTCTGCCCGTTGGTTTTGGGTGTAGCGGGCTTCGAATTCGCAGGCTTCTTGCAGCCATTCGTCCTGGGACAGGCCCAGGCGTTGAAGGATCGGTGGTGTGTCGTCGGGAATGTATCCGCGCTTTGACGGATGAATCACTCGCCCGGTGTAGTCCACTAGTTCTATGTAATCCCAGAGGCTGAACAGAATACCGCGCTGTACCTGGTTCCGCTGATTCCCTTCGAAATTCAGGAGCGGCTTCAGCGAGATGTGGAACTGACGCAGATACCCCGCATCCAGCTGGTTCTGGATGGCCTGGGCCAGATCAAACTGTGGCTTGAGCCGCTCCTTGATGCTGGTGTGGTCCGATTCCTCAGGGGTGCCGGCCATAGCCGCACGCACTGGGTTGAGGTCGACGTATGCCATACAGCTGAGCAAGGCCTGCTCCGTGAGTAAAGCCTGGGATTTGAAGCGGGATTCCCAAAAATGGCCGGTACACTCGTCTTCCCGGTTCGCCTCACGGGCGATGGGCTCGTTCAGGCACTTCATGAACCAGCTCAGATCGGCAAGGCGCTCTCGGTATATGGCGACCGTACGTTCCATGAACCGGCGTTCAGCATCCGCCAGAGTCTCCCCTTTCAGATACCTCTGGACGATAAGCGGTCCCTTGAACAAACTGGCCCACCTTGCCAGAACCTCATCACCACTCCACCCTTCGCTTTGATCCGGCCTCAGTTTGACTACCAGATGATAATGGTTCGACATCACGGCATAGGCACACAGGTCGATGGCGAATAAGGACGACAGCAGCCGGACCCGTTCTTCTATCCATTGACGGCGGTGTTCGTAGCTCTTACCAGACTGATGATCCACGCCGCACAGGAAGGTGCGGCGGACACAACGAGAGACAACGTGGTAATACGGCGTGTCGGATATTGAGATGAGCTGTTCCCGAGGTCTGGTCATGCTAATCCTTTAGCGTTTCGTTCACCCATAATACTGGATAAAACCACAGCATCGCGACCAATTCAACCCGTTTTACCTGGCTGCGGATGTGGATAGATCTGGGTGATGATACGCCCCAAAAATCTGGCGCCAATGGGCTATTCACTCTGATGGCAACACGTCGCACCACTTTATTTCTAGCCTGAAACACGAATTCTGAGATGGCGTTCTATGCAGGGTTCAGTATGGTTAAGAATTGAATCCGACCGTAACAAGTGCTTTTTGATAGACTAATGCGAAATAGACCATCGGAAATGCGTCCCAGAGGTTGAGCGATGAACAAGAAGCAAGCTCTCGAATTGCTGACTCGCAGTAAGCCGGAACTACAGGCCCGTTTTGGGGTAACTCGACTGGCGTTGTTCGGCTCCACCGCCCGCGACACAGCAACTAGCAGCAGCGACATTGATGTGCTGGTTGCATTCGATGGTCCTGCAACCTCCAAACGTTATTTTGGCGTGCAGTTTTACCTGGAAGATTTGCTTGGTTGCCCGGTCGACCTGGTCACCGAGAAGGCCCTTCGCCCTGAATTGCGCCCGTACATCGAAAGGGAGCAAGTCAGTGTCTGATTCCAGCCAACGCGAATGGCGCTTTTACCTCGACGACATGATCAAGTTTGCCGGGAAGGTTCTGGAATACACCAGAGGGCTCGATCAAGCGGGGTTCGTGGATAACGGGCTGACCTATGACGCCACACTACGTAACCTGGAATTGATTGGGGAAGCTGCGACCCACATCGCTAAATCACCTCCGGACGCCCCGACCGCGCGGCCGCCAAGCGCGCGTTCGAGGCCATGATGCAGATGGGCAAGATTGATGTGGCGGCGATAGAGGCAGCGCGTCGGGGATAATACTAATAAACCGGGACACCCATTAGCCATCCAGAGTCAACAGGCAATTGCCTGAATAGTTCTGCCTGAATAGTTCCGTCCCGGTTTAGTTGCTCACCAAGCTGCCAACATTGACAATCCCTGTGAGCCGCGAGCAATTTTTTTCCTGGATCCACGTTACCTCTCGACCCGCCCGCTCTGTCACGTTACTGTGTTGCTGGTTGATTACCTCTGGTCTGTTTAGTCAATTTCACGATTAACAACAAACCAGATGGTCCGCCTGTTTTCAAATCCTCAAAAGTTTGATTCTGTTGTAGCTCCTGAGGGAATTTCATGTCACGCATGGTTACTCACTCCCCACTCGGATAATGGAGGGAGCGGAGTCATTGAGGGAGGATACAATGCAGGGATTGAACGGCAGTGTGGGAGAGGCAGAGGCTCGCCTGCTGGTCGCTGATGATGATCCGAGGTTGACTACCAGCCTGTGCTCGATACTGAAAGGAAATGGCTTTCAGGTGGAGGCCGAACTGGACGGGGCGGCCGTTTGCCAACGGATTCAAACGGGATGCTATGACCTTATACTGCTCGACATATTTATGCCCGGAATGGGTGGCCTGGAAATCATGTCGTGGCTGCGAAAGGCCGACTTTGACATTCCGGTTGTGGTAATAAGCGGCAGTTCCGTTTTCGATATCGTGCGTCAGGCGTTGCGTGGCGGGGCCTATGACTACATCCGGAAACCCTACGATGTTGATGGGTTGATTGCGACTGTCCGCAAGGCTTTAAGCAAGCACAAGAAGGACCGGGCCCACGCTGCCATGCAGCTGTATTTCCGCGCAGGTGAAGAGTTCTATCGCCGCGCCGTGGATAATCTGCCGGATATCGTTTTTACGCTCGACCGGGAGGGACGCTTCCATTTTTTGAATAACCGGGTCGAAGACCTTCTGGGATATCGCCGGGATGAACTGATAGGGCAGCCCTGGCATCACTTGTTCGAAGAGGCGGACGCCACCAGGGCATCTGTGGCATTCAAGAGAAGCAGCACGAGCCTTGATGAGCCGATAGTCGAGCGGTTTCGGTTGCAAAGCAAGGGTCGCCAGACGGCCGATCGCGAGTTCGAAGTGGTGGTGCTTCCATTCCAGGCGGACTCCCTGCAAGTTCCCGCCAAGCCCGTAGTTGCATCTGCTCCAGCTCATATTTTCGCCCTTGCCCGTGACATCACCGAACGCGGAAAATTCGAACGTTCGATGGAGTTTCACGCCACTCACGATTCACTGACGGGATTGCCAAACCGGACCCTGGCCATGGACCGGCTTGTACTTGCGATCACCCAGGCGGGGCGCAACAGACAGAAGCTTGCCATCCTGTTTTTGGACCTTAACCGTTTCAAGGCTGTAAATGACACCTTCGGACACGCCGTAGGCGATCAGCTTTTACGAGGCGTCACCCTGCGGCTGGCAGGCTGTCTACGAGAAGGCGATACGCTTTCTCGCTTTGGCGGCGACGAATTCACTATTTTGCTGCCTGTCGTGCGTACCAGGGAAGACGTAAGAGCCGTCGCTGACAAATTGGTTCATTCACTGAAAGAGCCGTTTCATATCGAACGCGAAGAAATCTGCTTCTCCCTGGGCGCGAGTATCGGCATTGCCCTGTATCCCGAGGACGCCAGTTCCGCGGAGGAACTCACGCGGCGTGCAGACGTCGCGATGTATAAAGTAAAACATCGAGGTGAGGAAGGTTATCAGTTCTTCAGCTGAGAGAAACCGGGACATATTTATTGTAGGCCTGTCGTACTTGCTTAAATAATTCTGTCCCCGTTTTGTATGTGGGCTCCCGGAATGCGGCGCAAGAAGCCAGAATGCTAAGAACGCTCGGAATTACTTTAAGTTCCCAAGCCTGAAGAATTTTCTCCGCCCGTTGCTGAAAAATAGTTCTGAAGACCATGTAGCCAACCCCCCGTAGTCCACCCATTCCAGTATCATCCATTCATGGAAAACTAATATCCCACTATCCGACCGAAACAAGGCGTAACTGATGCGGAAGAACATTCTGATTACCGGTGCCAGCACCGGACTCGGCGAAGGGTTGGCTCGCGAATGGGCCGCCAGAGGCTGTAATCTTGCGCTTTGCGCGCGGCGGGCCGATAAGCTGGAAGCGCTGCAGCGGGAATTGCAGCAGGCTAACCCCGGCATTCGAGTTCTGGTACGTGGTCTGGATGTATGCGATTACGATCAGGTTTTCGAGGTTTTCCGTGGTTTCAGCCATGAACTGGGCAGTCTTGACCGCGTGGTTGTAAACGCGGGCATCGGAAGCTCCCAGCCGATTGGCCGGGGGCACTTTATCGCCAACCGCCTGACCGCCGAAACCAACTTTGTGGCGGCCATCGCCCAAAGCGAGGCAGCCATGGAAATTTTCAGGGAACAGAACAGCGGCCATCTGGTGCTGATGTCCTCGGTCAGCGGTGTTCGTGGTTTCCGTGGCCCCCTCAATGTTTATGCCGCCACCAAAGCCGCCGTGGCTTCGCTGGCAGAGGGCCTGCAACTCGATACCAAAGGCAAACCCATCAACGTCAGCAATATTATGCCCGGTTACATTCTGACGGATATCAACCGTGATGCTAAAAGTGCGCCCTTCCGGGTGGACCTCGACACCGGTGTCAAGGCGCTGGTGAAGGCCATCGAATCCGAAAAACGCCGCGCCTATGTGCCCTGGTGGCCCTGGACACCGCTGAGTTACGTATTGAAGGCCCTGCCCTTCGGCGTGTTTGCAAGGGCCATGTGATCGACAGTGGAAAACCCACGGGGTCGTTATGTTTCTCTCAGAGTAGGCTCAAGCTCAAGGTGATCAACAAAAGGGATAAAGTCGCGATCCAAAAACAGCAATGACAGCTCTTTCTCTATACAGAAAGTCGCGATGATCACATTGGCAGTTTTTCTGATCGTGATGCCCCTTTTACGAAGCGCGCGATAATTGTCAGCGCACTTGACAGCCATTTCTTTGCCAAACATTTCGTATTGATCCAACTCCAGCAGGCTTTGTTTGGTCTGACGGTATTGCTTGTCGTTGCGGATGCCTTGAAGGATTTCCAGAAATATGAGGTCGCCGATAGCGACTGACCCTTGGATTATCGAGGCATCCAGCAGGTCAGTGTGCGGATTTTTGACTCCGTTGAAATAGTCGATCCAGACGCTGGTATCCACCAGCATCATCCGGCGCTCCGCATTTCATCCAGGTCGCCTTCCCACTTGATTTTGCCTCGCAGCTTTCGAATCTCCTGCTGCTTGCTAAGCTGGACCAGAACTTTCAGGCCTTGCTCAACGGTCTCTTTTTTGGTTTCGTAGCCGGAGGCTTTGAGGGCTTCGGCCATCAACTGGTCGTCAATGATGATGTTCGTTCTCATGTGGCACCTATGTGTATGGAGATTGATTTCTATACACAACCTAGCGTTTCGGGGAGAACATAACAATCGGCTGCACAGCGACCGATTTTCCGCCGCCTCGCGGCTCTAAACCCGCGTGAGCCGGGCGTTAAATACTATGAGGAAATTATGGCAACCACCTTCACCCCTAACTTGTTCAATGCTTCTTCAGCCAGGGCAGGCAATGGCTTCTTCGGTACAATCTTGCCGGAATACGGGGATTTATCAGCTTTGGCGTACAACCATAGCCAAACCTGATGTGCGGGATTATTAGTTTTACGGCAGATATAGCTCACCATGATGCGCCTCCCCCACATAGAATGCTGGCCTGGTTCCGGGGAAGGCCCAGAAAGGGGTCATTTCCGAAGAAGGGAACATGTTCGGGAAACGTGAATCCCTTTGCGACGGGCCAGCTATGGTTTTCTCCTGCACCATGGAGATGTATTGGTCAATGGAGTTTTCCAGGGTGTTGCCGTTTATGATGACTTCCGCGCCTAGCGCTTTGGCGTACTCAGCTACGCCGCTGGCACTGGAGAGGTGCGGCGCGTAGGCATCCACGCTTACCCCGTTTTCACTGGTGACCCAAAGCCCCTCGTCGGTATGGACCACGATGGAATGGTTACCTTCGGTATGGCCGGGTGTGTGTACCAGCGCCACGCCGTCGCCCAGCATGATGGAACCGTCAAACTGGACCACTTTGCTTTCGGCAATGCCGGCGATGCCGTTGGGGCAATACCAGTCCGCCTGATAGGGGTTCAGATCCTGGGTGGATGCCCATTCCCGCCAGTGCACCAGCAGCTTGGCATTGGGAAAAATGGCGGACTCCGTATCGGTGCCGAGCCAGCGACGCAGGTCCTGGGTGTGCAGGTGGTCGTAAGTGATGTAGTCAATATCTTCCGGCTTCAGGCCTATGCTGGCGATGATGTCCGGAACGGTGTTTTGGCGCTGGGTGATCAGTTTGGTAAGAAAGTCCGGATTCTTATCCTGTAAGCGCCGGAAAAACGGGGTTTCGCCACCCCTTTCGTGGTCGGAAGGTGAGACCAGTAGGGTCTTTACTCCCTCGGGGGTGTCAAACTGCACCACAAACAGGCGGTTCTGAATGTGCATGAATTCCACCCATTTTTCCCTCGAAAAAGCGTTGCGCAGGCCGAAACGGGACGGGTAAGGAACCTTGATCAGATCAAAAGAGCGAAAGTAGCGAACCTTGGGCCCGGCCAGCATGGCCTTACGGAACGTCTCCGCCGCAGCGCGTGTGTCTTCCACCCTGGCCTGCTGGCCATAGGCGTTGCGTGACTGGTCGAAATCGGCGATTTGCCTGAATGTGGTCATTCGTATTTTCTCCCTGCGTTCTTCAGAAGCTGTCGGAACTGAAATTTTTGCGGCCGCGGTTAAAGGCGCGTTGGGTCATGTGCAAAAAGAGGCCCGGCATGGCATTGCAAACCTTACCGACGATACCTTCATGCCAGGGTAAGAAGCACTCCAGTGGGCGTCTCGCCAATATCGGGCCAAGAATCGTTTCAGCCACTTCTTCCGTTGTAAGGGCCCTTTGCCCGGCAAAGGTCAGTGCAGCATCTTCATCGCCCCGTTGCTGTTCCAGCATGCCGGTTTTGACCGGGCCAGGGCCTACCAGGGAGACCGCAATGCCATGAGGGCGAAGATCGCCAGCGGCGGCAATGCTGAATCCCCGAATCGCAAACTTGCTGGCAGCGTAGATGGTATTGCCCGGCGTGGCATAGAGAGATGCAAGTGAGCCGACATTGATAATGTGGCCTTGGATGCCCTGCGCGATCATATGTGCGGCAACGGCGTTGGCGCCCAGAATGGCACCCTGTACATTCACCTCCAGCATCAGGCGAACGTCCTCGCCCTTGAGGTTCCCCGTGCGCCCGCTGCGCAAGACGCCTGCCACATTCGCCAGCACGTCGATGGCCTGACCTTCGCCCTCAAGCTTGCGGATCAGGCTTTGCCATTGTGCTTCGTCGCGCACATCCAGGGCTTCGCAGCGTACCGACGGCTGGCTTTCCCAGCGTTGCTTCAGCGCCTTTATATCCAGATCGATCGCGATAACCTGGTGCCCTTTCTCCGTGGCGAGCTCAGTAACGCTCGCACCGATACCGTTAGCTGCGCCGGTAACCAATAGCTGCATGTCTCGATCCTCGGAATCTATGTGTCGTAGGGCTACTTTGGCTAAATGGCTGGAAGGTTGCTTGACATGGGCTGCCATCGGTTTAACACTTTACGCCAAAAGGGTTGCCTGACATCAAGATGCCAATGACTGTCCCCCATCGACGCCGTATACCGGCCAGCTTCGCTCTGGCTCTGTATGAGTATCTGGACACTAAAGGGCTGAATAGTGATGCATTGCTGCCACAATCCCGGCCACCGGCAAACATCGCCTTGAATGCTGATTTGCCGATTGATGACTGGCGTGCGCTTCTGGAGTGCGCAGCAGGCCACCTTGACGACCCCCTACTTGGGCTTCACCTGGGACAAACTCTGGGCCTTCGTCATATTGGTGTACTGGGTTACGTGATCATGGCCTCGCAGAATCTGGGGGAGGCGTTGAATCGTCTGGATCGGTATCAACGGTTGGTTTATGACGTAACCCCCCTGGAAATACGGGCAAACGGCGCTGGCCTTGAGCTTGTATGGGATGCAGAGCATGGCCAGCCGGGACCGTTGGTGGATGAAACCGCTATAACCGGTTTGGTTCACCTGTGTCGGGGGCTGACGCGCCCGGGGTTCTCTCCGATTTATGTTTCTTTCATCAACCCAACACCCGCCGTTATTAGTGAATACACGGCATTTTTCGGCTGCCCGGTCGAGTTTGAGCAAGTGGACACGAAGATACGTCTGGACGCGCAGACCTTGCTGGAGCCTCTTCATACCGCAGATCCAGCGATGCTGGCCATTCTGGAAGAACAGGCGGACGCCCTGCTTGCACGCCTGCCAAGCCAGTCCCCGTTGATTGATGAAATGCGTCGTCGCATTGGACGCCAGTTGCCTGAGACCGGTCCGGAGATTGCCTTAGTTGCGAAAGGCATGGGCCTGTCTGTGCGTACCCTACAACGTCAGTTGACTGTGGCCGGCACCAGCTTTCTGAAGGAGGTGGCGGCGGTGCGCCAGGAAATTGCTGAACGCTATCTGCGCGAAACTCGGCTGGGGTTAGTGGATATTGCTTTGCTATTGGGCTACTCCGAACATAGTGCTTTTACACGTAGCTTCATGCGCTGGACAAGTATGACACCGCGGGCTTATCGGCAACGGCATGGCTGACACCGGGGGCTTATTTGTAATCCTGTTCACTCACTCCCAAACCACTGCCCGGCCCGACCTGCCCCAGGCCTCACGCCTTACTACGGGACCATCGAGAATCTGTGGCTGGCTTGCGGTGCCAATGTGCTGTTCGAAATGCTATGACGGGCAATCGGAAATCCGCATAGCCCAGACACAGTTTTCGCCTAGAGGATGGCAATGCACCGCCGCCGAGTCGGAACTCGTTGGCGGTGATGCCCCGAACGGACAGACTCTCTACAGCCCCTTCGTCTTGAGCCGATTGGCATGCTGACGGAACACCGAGACCGGATTCGCTCCGAAAGGGCTCACCAGGCCAAATATCTGGTTCACTTCGTCCAGGTGGTTCATACGGTAGTCGTCCCGGATCACTTTGCCCAGATGGCTGGAACACACCCCCACCAGACCGTCACTTTCCAGCCCCTGCAAGCTGTACATCAGGGAGTTTCCCACCATCAAACCATCGCTGATATCCAGGATGTTGGTTGCGGGGCTGGCTCCGGACCAGGAGTAGTAGCGCACGCCATTGTCCTCAAGCTCTTTACCCTCACCACAGAAAGTGGGCGGAACGCCCTGCGGATGATTGGCACCAAACTCGGCTATACCGCTCGTCGATAAAGAATTCATGGCCGCCAGGGAGTCCTGCTCGTACCCGCCTTCGGAAAGGAGGTCCACCAAACCCGTAAACGCGTTAACCATGCCGCCGAGCACAGCGCCGGAGTATGGAACCGTTTCGGTGACGCCCTGCAGCATATCCGCAGCCAGTGCGCCGCCGATAGTCGGACTGGCAATGGTGGTTACGGACGCGACGTACTGTGGGTACACCGAGGCCACATAGCGACTGGTGGGGCCACCATGACTGTGGCCCATCAGGTTTACTTTCTCGGCACCGGTGGCCGCCAGAATGGTCTCCACCTGTCGCGCCAGCTCCTCACCGCGCACTTCCGTACTATTGGCGGCCGCGACCTGGCTGACGTAGACCTCAGCACCGCTGCGGCGCAATTCTTCAGGAATGCGATACCAGTAACCATAGCCCGCGATGTCGTCAAAGCCGAACAGGCCGTGGGCCAGAACGATGGGGTAACGGGTTTCGGTGTAGGTGTCTTCACTCAAGAACCAGCCAAACAAGCTGGCCTGGGCGGGAGCAGCACCCGCCACCAACAGCAGAGCAAGCGCGGGACCTAGATAGACTTTTGTTTTCATGTGTTTCTCCTGGATTTTGTTATTGTTCGAAGTTCGAATGCCCGGGACACAGAGAGATTGCCCAAGGCACGCGCTTCCAAGGTTAGACTAACTTTAAAATTAACACTAATGTTAATGTTAATTTTTAAAAAAGTTGTCTTTACAGGCGGAAAAAGTCCCCCAAATACTGCTGCCTAACGTACTACGCTGCCGCCGAACCGCCTGTTTGATACACTTGGCCCGTAATGCGATTTGCAAATAAATTAACATTAGTGTTAACTCATAATGGAGACGATAATGGCGGTCAAGCAGTCTGCCAGCAGGGGAAGAGGGCGTCCGCCCGGAAGCACAGGCCCAATAATGCGCACGCGCATTCTCGACGCAACACGGGAGGTCTACAGCGAACGCGGGTTCCATGGCACCACTGTAGAGCTCATCCTGGATTCCGCCGGGATTTCACGCCCAACCTTCTACAAATACTTCTCGTCTTCCCGGGAAGCGGTAGATGCGGTGGATTTGCTTTGCCACGAGGAGCTCGAAGCGGTGTTCGCTGAAATTTTCTCCGTGCGCCGGGACAGCGCCGTTCAATATCTGCCGGTAGTACTGGCGGCCTATCTGAACTGGGGGCGTTCGCTGGGAAAACTGATGGAAACCCGGTTTCGCGAGCTGCACGACCTGAACTCCCCGGTCGGTATTCATCGAACCGAACATAACAAGCGGCTCACAGGCCTGCTAAGTGACATGCTGGTCGCCGATGGCCGTCCGGTGCCCGAACGGGTGGCGCTGAAGGCACTGCTCAACAGTGTCGAGTACCTGGGGCACCAGTTTTGCAAAAACGCCGGGCCGGAGGAGATGCCGGCTTACCTGAGGACCATGGGGCGGGTATGCCTCGCCCTGCTCGGGAACGAGGCCGATTGGCAAATGATCAAGTCCGACCCGGACCTGTCCGATGCCCTGGGTTTTGGTGGTGAAGGAGACATGACTTAATCAACATCGTGTCGCCTGGCCTTTCGAACACTTGAGTTGGTTTAGTCAGGGAGAGTTCCAATGAATACAAAGGTAATAACGACAGGCCTTTCCCTGCTCGCCCTGGGGGCCATCGTTGTCGGGGTGTTGCTTTACCTGATGGGCGCCGCCTCGCCGCCACGGGAGCCATCAGCCTCAGCTTCCGTCGTCCCGCCCGCGGCTACCCCAAACAGTACGTCCGACCTCGTGGTGCCACGGAGCAAAGGCGACTCACTGGCGCGCTATGTGTCCACCGGCAGTGGACTCGGGGAACGTCCAAAATCCCTGGGCGGTACCACCGTAGATGGCGAACTCAGCGCCGACGACAATGGGCAACTTATTATCTCCCCGGGCGTGCGGCGGGTATTCGACTACTTCCTGACAACAATCGGTGAAGAGGATTTCGAAATGGTAAAGTCCAGGCTGGCGCGCTACATCGACAGCCATCTTCCGCCGGAAGCGGCGCAACAGGCGTGGGCGCTGTTCGGTCAATACATGGGCCTCAAGGAGGCCCTATCCGACCTGCCGCCCTATGACGGTACCCTGGAGAGCATGCGCACTGTCATGATGCAGCGCCAGGCATTGCGCCAAAGCTGGTTCGACCTCGAGACCAACGATGCCTTCTATGGGCCGGAAAACGCCTATGACGAATTCCAGCTGTCCCGGCGGGAAATCGTGGAGAACAGCGCTCTGACCGAAGCGGAAAAACAGCAACGGCTTGAATCCCTGACCGATGCCCTACCCCGAACCTTTCAGCACATGGTGACCGCCACTCAGGCACCCCTAAAGATGGATAAGCAGGTGGCAAAGCTACGCGAGCAGGGTGCCAGCGAGGCGGAAATCAGCGCATTGCGGGTGCGGAGTTTCGGCGTTGAGGCCGCTAACCGCCTGGAGCGACTTGACCAGCAGCGGACGCAGTGGGACCAACGTTACAGCGACTATCGGCGGCAACGCCAAACCATCCTCGCGAGTGGTTTGGCCGAGCAGGACCGCGCGACACAAATCCAGCGCCTGCAGGAGCAGTCGTTCGACGCTGGGGAAATTCGGCGCGCCCAGGCATTGGACCGGATAGGCCGAGTGGCAGGTGAGAACTAAAGTGTGCTCTGACAACTTCTACCCTCCTCCTTCGAGCGCACCAACGACTACAATCAAGACAGATTTATTTTCCGTTGTAACAGACCACGGAAGCGGAACCACAACACCGCGAATCCTTTCACAAGGCTGCTGGTCACCGTTACGTTCAGGAAGGCGCGTGCGCCAGGGCTCTGCGCCCGGTGCGCCATAGCTTTGAATCACGAGACGCCGATACTGCCCAGTTTTACGTCCTGCGGGAGATTTCTATCGAGGAGATGGGGTTAATTAAGTAATTGGCGGCCTCTGTAATACTTCGGCCTCAAGAACCCGGTTATTTGTTGAGGCTAGGCGAGATCCGAGATCCTCAGCAAAGGGCATAATGTCCGTGCCGGTTTAGTATTTCGGGGCTATAGTCATGCCAAAGCTTTCTCATAAGTTCAAAAATTTAGCGCTAAAAGGTTCCGTTATGCAAGACTCAGGGCTCGACCGCGATCAGCAAATCCAGGATCAGGAACTGAAAGAACCTGACGCCGCCGCCATGAGCCACGCCGAGCGCGCTCTTGCGGTCGGCGGTTTCCGGATCGCCGAAAAACTGATGTTGATTCTGACTGCCCTACTGACGATTGTTGCCGCCAGCTTTGAGGTTATCAGTGTTTACCAGAGCGGAACCGTCGAACTGGCAGATATCCTGCTGATGTTCCTCTACACCGAGGTGATCGCCATGGTCGCGGTTTTCTACACCGGGCAAGGGTCACCCTTCATCTATCCTATTTTCATTGCGATCACCGCTCTTGCCCGCCTGATCGTACTGCAGGGAAAAGAGATGGATCCTCTGAACATTCTTTACGAGGCTGGCGCCATCGTTTTGCTCGCCATTGCCGCAATGTTTATCCTGCACGCCCCGAAACGCTGAAGTTCCGGTTAGGGGAAAACCGGGACATATCTGATTTCTCGATAATTGTGCCCATAGCCCACGAAAATTAGATCTGTCCGGGATTCTGTCCAAGAGCCGGAATCTGCGAATATGTCATAACAATTCGCCGCCTCTGGAGGAGCTTCTGGTTCGACTGTTCGCGATACAGCAACCATTCACAGCGACATTGATGTGTCGGTGGCTTTCGATGGCCCGGCAACCTCTAAACGTTATTTTGGCGTGCAATTTTATCTGGAGGATTTGCTTGGTAACCCTGTCGATCTGGTCACCGAGAAGGCTCTGCGCACAGAAAGGTCTGGCTTGGAGTCTTTATTACCAGTACCGCTTTCGTCTTCGCTTCATACAAATACCACTTTTTGCAGGTCGGCGTTTCACTTCTTGGCGCAGCCATTATTGTTGCAGCCATCAAGGCTGTGGGGCACTTCTCATAAAATACCGTGAGCATGGGTATTATGAGCCAGTATGTCGTTATTGATTCGGTGAAAACGCGCCTGAATGGACTGCAAGTATATTCAGTGCAGGTATGGCGATGCCCTTTCCTTTGCGCCGATGGCTCCATTCCAATAGCAAAACAACAATGAGGGTTCTTGAATGAATTTGAACAAGAAATTTGGGCTAAGGACAAAAATCTGTCTACCCTTTGCCCTGTCCGCCATTGCTCTGGTTATTATTGGAGTCGTCAGCGCACTGACTTTTCAGGATCTGATTGCTGACACTAACGATATTACTGAAAATTCCCTGCCTGCCATTACCGAAGTGCTCAATGGAGATCGAGACCTTTATCAAGCCCTCGTCGATCAGAATGCCGCAGTCAACGCGGCGCTTTTAGGTAGAGATATAAACGAAGAACGGGCCTCATTCGACGAAAATACCCAACAGGCCTTCGATAGAATGCAATTTGCCATCGAGCGGCTGCGGGGCACGGGTGTGTCGGAAAAGGTCGATGGTTTCGAGGCAGCCTATACACGTTGGATAGATGCCGCAAATGAGTCCATGGACTTTTCAGAGTCCCGTTCAAGGCTTGCAGCCCAGTCAATTCTGGAAGGTGAAGGCCGTACCGCATTTGGCGAACTCCGAAATTACTATGACGTCATTGGTGTACATGCTCATGAGCAGGCCCAGATGTCCGCCGCCAATGCTGCCGACCAAGCCTCAAGTCGCTCCTTTTTAATTCTGACCATTAGCGTTGTCACGGTTGTGGTCTGCGTCTCTCTGTTTGTAATTTTCCTTCGCCTGATTGTTGGCGCTGTCGGCCAATTAAAAGTCCAATTAGACAACATTGCTCAGGGCGAAGGTGACCTGACCCAACGAGTACCGGTCGAGACAAACGACGACCTCGGCGCACTGGCAGACAGTTTCAACAAGGTGTTAGCCAATCAGCAGGACATGATTGGCAGCATCCAGAATCTCAGTGAAAACCTCGGCAACGAAGCCAGCCAGCTCGCAACATCAGCTCGGGACAACCGTGATGGCGTTAACCAGCAGGCAGATCTCATTTCAATGGTCGCTACCGCCATCAATGAAATGCAGAGTGCAATTGAGGAAGTCGCAGGCAATGCGTCACGAGCTGCAGAGGTTACCATTCAGGCCCGGGATACCACGGAGAAAAGCGGCCGTATCTTTCGAAGCTCCTCAGAGCAGGTGCAAGCACTCGCGGACCAGATTTCAAAGGCCGTCGAGGTTATCCGCAAGCTGTCAGAAGACTCAGATAACATCACGTCAGTGCTGGATGTGATTCGCGGGGTGGCGGAGCAAACCAATCTCCTGGCGCTTAACGCTGCCATTGAAGCAGCCCGGGCTGGTGAACAGGGGCGTGGCTTTGCGGTCGTCGCCGATGAGGTGAGAACGCTTGCACAGCGTACACAAAAGTCGACTGCAGATATTCAGCGCATGATCACCGCACTTCAAACTGGCGTTTCGGATATTGTTAATGTGATGGAAACCGGCAGCGCGCAGGCCGGAGAGACAAAGAAACTGGCTGCAGACGCGGAAACAGAGCTGAACGTCATTCTTGAATCCATGGACAATATCAGCGATGTCAATTCCAGCGTCGCCTCGGCAACGGAAGAGCAGACTCAGGTAATTGAAGAAATCAATCGCAACATCGTCAACATCAACGAACTCGCTTCAGAAAGCTCGCGACGGTCAGGCAATATCAACGCTATCAGCACGAAGCTCGACGGCTACGCCAGCGAGCTTAAACTAACGACGGGCCGCTTCAAAGTTTGACTTACCGCCGTTCCCAAGGAGGGGCGCCCTGTGGTTTATTGGCAAATGCCTTCAACGGAAATGATCAGTTCAATTTCCCTGGAGGCTTTGCCGAGTTTTTCGCACGAAATACCAAAATTATCCAGGTGAAACTTTGTTTCAACCGCAAAACCGACCGGGATAAATCTCATCTTTCAATACTGTTTATTTATGGTTCCAATCAGTCAGTATTCGGAATATTGCATCGCTTAACACAGTTCGTGCGCATTCGCTAGGGAAAACCATCCTAATTTCTTGCAGAATCGGGAATCATCCTCCATATTCGATGATATACATTGTAAAAGTACCAAGTCTGAAGGCATAGACTTGGTGTATTGGAGTAATCATCTTCTGTGCCCGGTTTTGCATGTGCCACCACGAAGGCGCCCCCATCAACCCATAATCGGCGAGCTCTTACCTGCACAATCCGCCGCTCTTGAACATGAGAGCGAACACCCAACCCTTCTTGACTCGGTTTTAATTAAAGGCTCTCAGTCCAGCTCAGTGTTTAAGCACCTTTCCTTAGGTTTGTCTGGTAAATGTAAGAGGTATTGTGATGCGCATTCCATGTAAAGCAGTCATCATCGCACTGATGTTTACAATAATGATCGCCGTGTCCGGATGTGACAACTCGGGTGATTCCACAAGGGCTATAGCACCGACGGCGGACACCACAGCACCAACCGTCACCAGCACCTCACCTGCAGACTCTGCCACCGGTGTGGCCCATGATACCGTGATCAACGCCAGCTTTGACGAAGACATTTTTGCAGTCACGGTCGACAATGACAGCTATACTCTGACGTCGAATCTGGACAGCGTTGCCGGCTCAGCCAGCTTCGACGCCACCCGCAATATCGCCACTTTTACCCCGGCAACAAATCTGTCACTGCTCACGACTTACACCGCTACACTGAGTACGGCCATCACCGATCTTCACGGTAACCCACTCGCCAACAATAACAGCTGGTCATTCACCACCACCGACGGTGCATGGGGCAGCGCGGCGCTTATCGAAACCGACGCAGCAGGCGACGCCAGGTTTCCTCACGTGGCATTGGATGCCGATGGTAACGGCCTTGCCGTGTGGAACCAGTCCGATGGTGACCGTAATAACATCTGGGCCAACCGCTATGTAACGGGCGTCGGTTGGGGCACCGCAGAATTGATCGAAGCCGACGATGAAGGCGATGCCTTTAGTCCGTAGGTTGCACTGGATGGCAGTGGCAAGGGCCTCGCGGTCTGGTATCGCTCGTCCGCTGGCACCATGGATAACATCGAAGCCAATCGTTTCCAGTAGGCTCGGCCTAAAAACAACATTCTGCTCCAATTCGTCGATTCCATCGTAAACTGGGCTATGGAAAACGACCCACGACGACAATGCGGCGAATGTTGGTATGAGTGACTCATCCAAGGCATCCGAGAGCCAGCAAACGTCGGTCTCTGGAACTGCTTATACAGATAGCGCTGACCAGCCCCCTATGACGTCAGGGAAACCTGCCCTGCGTCCCTGGCTACTTTTTATCCTGTTAGCCCTGCTGGTCGTTCTTATTACTGTTCGTGATGACCTGCGACAAGACGCGGCTGAAAGCGGCGAAAAAACCGTCCGTTACTTCACCTTCGATATGTTGGGTTGGTCACCGAGAGATCTATTTGTCTGGCGTTTGCGCCTGGCCGGACTATTGGACAGCCCATTGGGGCAGCGGTGGGCCCAGGCCGTTGAACGGGCGAGTGACCAACCTGTGGAGGTCGACGGGCAGTACCGCATCTCTGAAGTCTTTGCAGACGATGATATTGAGGCACATGTTTATCAGATTTCGCTTGAGCGGGGAGAAAAACTGATTTGGCAACTCTCTCGCCGGGATACTGCCAGCAGTCGGTTTTACGCCAGCCTGGAGCGGCACGAAGGTGACGGACAGGGGTGGTCAACCGTCACGGCACTGGACGCGGAGGGCGCAACCAGGAGCCGGGTTGTGTCCTCCTCTGGCGACTACCGTATCGTTCTCCAGCCGGAGTTGTTCGCCGGGTTGGAGTATTCGCTGGCTATCGCCAATGGCGGCTCATTGCCGCTACCGGTGGATGGCGCCTTGCTGCGCGATATCGGCAGCCCCTTTGGTGCGCCTCGCGATGGGGGAGCGCGCATTCACCACGGCGTGGATATTTTTGCGCCCAAAGGAACACCCGTTACTGCAGTGACTGATGGCCGTGTCCGAACCGGCACAGGCGGCATCGGCGGCAAACACGTGTGGCTGACGGGCGGTATGCTGGGCCTCGGCGGCGCACGCTACTACTACGCCCACCTGGATTCATTCGCGATAGAATCCGGCGACTCGGTTAAAAAAGGCGACGTACTTGGACACGTGGGCAACACCGGCAACGCGAGGACTACCCCGCCTCACCTGCATTTTGGGATTTACTCCGGCGGCCCGGTTGATCCGGTACCGTTTCTGAAACCGGAACCGGTGTTGCCTGAACGGTGAGAAGCCGGCGAAGCAACTCTTTGCGTCAGATCAGCGCTACATTGTGGTTCGCGGAGGTCGCGTTGGAGGCAAATGCTCCCTCTACTGACTTCAAGGCAGGAAACAGAAAGATTAATAGCAGCTATAATGCTTAAAGCACAATATTGAGAAATCGGCATAGAGTGCCTCACACGGGCCTGTGTCTCTGCGTTTTATTGTGATCTTGTCTTGAGGTGTCTCACCAAGGAGGGCATCGATGATGATCTCACGCAGATGTTTCATAACGGGTTGCTTTGGTTTGGTGGCTGGATTTTGGTGGCCCCAGGTGGCGTTCACGCAGGACAAACCGGCATCGCAGCGACAGGAAGGCGCAGGCCTCCCCTCCGCCGAGGGGATGTCGAGAACTACCCCCTGGGACACCATTCAATGGGTCGAACGGCGCTACAAGATCGAGGCGGTGCGATTCAAGGCGCGAGACGAAACCGGCATCGACTGGTTGGGCAGCGACGAGGTGATAATCCAGACCAACGATGCCAAAGGTTCGACTGTTTCCAACGAGATCGGTGACATTGATTCGGGCGACACCCACAGCTTCGACCCCGCGATAAGTTGCGTCGTTGCGGTACGTCCTGGTGTCGCTGTGCTTGGCGAGTCGTCGGTGTGCGAGGAGATCGGCGAACCCGCACCCATGTTTTTCAGGGTCGAGTTCTGGGAGAAAGACTTCTTCCTGCCAGCAGGATTCTGTATCCCTACCACTCCCAGGCCGGGCGAACACGGTGGTCCGCACTGTGCGAACGACGGCACCGGGGATGACTTTATTGGCAACGCCCGAATTGACTATTCAACGCAGGAGCTCGAGGCCGCGCTGCCTAACGTTGGCAACGACCTGATCGAAACCGTAGCGCTGGACCCCTGCCCCGGCGAGATCTGCGCCGGATTTCCCGACTACACTTTTACCTGGCGCATAACGCGTCTTCCCGACGCACAGGTCAATCTCGGCGTATTGGCTAACGAGGCGATGCAGAGGACAGGTGCACGCTCAGAACTCGAAGCAATCGCAGCTGGCCTGCGAGCCTTGCGTGCGCCGAACCCGAAAAAAATCAAACCAGATACAGCCAGGTAGACGTAACCGGAGTGAGCTCGAAGGGTCTACGGAACATGGTCAGTGACCCGTGTATCCTGTTGATGTGCCGGTTTTTACAGGCGGATGGGGGACCTGTTCTGGCGCGGTCGAATTGACCCGCTCTGTCTTCTGGTACTTAACTTGTTCCGGCGTCATATGTAGTGTATTGAATATTCATTCGCTTCAAGCGTTTTGAACGCTTGGGCCGGTTTTTATGTTTCCGTGGGAGGCTTTATGAAATCACTTTTAATCAATGCCGTTGTCTACCTGGCGCTGCTGGTGAGCCAACCTTTGCTGGCGCAGGAGAATCCCTTGCGTGTGGGGATGTCCGGTCAGTATTTCCCGTTTACGTTTGTCGAGCAGGATGAACTGAGAGGCTTTGACGTCGATGTCATGAACGCCTTGGCCAAGGAAATGGGGCGTGACGTCAAGTTCGAAACCGCCAGTTTCTCGGGCCTGTTCGGTATGCTGGAAGCCGGTCGCATCGATACCGTCGCCAATCAGATTACGATTACTGAAGAGCGCCAGAAGGCCTATATCTTCAGCGATCCCTATGTCTATGACGGCGCCCAGGTAGTAGTCAAGAAAGGTAATACCGATATTCAGGGTGTGGAAGACCTGAAAGGGAAAACCGTGGCAGTGAACCTGGGCTCCAATTTTGAAGCACTATTACAGGAGCTTCCCTACGCCGATCAAATCAATATAAAAACGTATGAGAGCAATCTGGAGCAGGACACCGCGCTGGGCCGCGTGGACGCTTTCGTGATGGACCGGGTCAGCGCCAGCCAGGTCATCAAGGAAAAGCCCCTGCCGCTTGAACTGGCCGGCCCCACCTTTTCCGAGATCACTAACGCCTACCCGTTCCACGACACCGAGGCTGGCAGAGCCCTTCGGGATGAAGTCAACAAGGCCCTTTCGACCTTGCGGGACAACGGAACCCTGGCGTCCATTTCCGAAAAGTGGTTCGGTACAGACATCACCCAGCCCTGAGGGGCGCACCGAGGCCTGACTTCCTATGGATGTGTTAAACGTCGAGTATATGCTTGGGCTGGTGCCTGTTCTGCTCAGTTATCTGCCCCTCACCCTGCAACTGGCGGGTGTCGGGATGGTGCTGGCGCTGATCCTCGCCTGCCTGTTTGCGGTCGTCCGCGTACTGCGCATCCCGGTACTCAATCAACTGACGATTGTGTTCATTTCCTTCTTCAGGGGTACACCGCTGCTGGTGCAGCTTTTCCTGTTCTATTACGGGCTGCCGCAGTTGGTCAGCGCGTTAACGGTGATAGACGGCATCACGGCGACCATTATGGGGCTGACTATGCACTTTTCCGCCTATATGGCGGAATCGATCCGTGCCGCCATCGTGGGGGTTGATCGCAGCCAGACCGAGGCAGCCCTGTCGATCGGCATGACCAATGGCCAGTTGATGCGACGGATCATATTGCCCCAGGCTACCCGTGTGGCGCTACCCACGTTGATGAACTACTTCATCGACATGATCAAAGCTACCTCCTTGGCATTCACCCTGGGCGTCACGGAACTGATGGGCGCCACCCAGAAAGAAGCCGCCGGAAGCTTTCTGTACTTTGAGGCTTTCATTGTCGCCGCCATCATGTACTGGATAGTGGTTGAAGTGCTTTCCAAGCTTCAGCACTACCTGGAAATGCGCCTGAACAAGGCCTACAGCCGATGATTAACCTGGCATCGTTAAGCAAGCATTTTGGCAAGACGGTAGTCCTCGACGGCATCGATCTTACTATTGAGAAGGGCGAAATCGTGGTGATCATCGGTCCCTCGGGAACCGGGAAATCCACGTTGCTGCGTTGCATCAACTTTCTCGAACAACCGACTTCGGGCACGATGACTGTGGGCGACTTAACGGTGGACGTGAACCGGGCCAGCCGGGCGGAAATGCTCTCAATGCGGCGGCGAACTGCGTTTGTCTTCCAGAACTACGCGCTGTTTGCCAACAAGACAGCGCTTCAGAATATTGCCGAACGTTTGCTGGTGGTCGACAAGTGGCCCAAGGAAAAAGCTTACCAAAGGGCCCGGGAAATACTGGAGCGGATCGGCCTCGGTGACAAGGCGGATGCCTATCCCGCGTCCATGTCCGGAGGTCAGCAGCAACGGGTCGGAATTGGCCGCGCGATGGCAGCGGGGGCCGAAGTGATCCTGTTTGATGAGCCGACATCGTCCCTGGACCCCGAATGGGTGGAGGAAGTCTTGGGGCTGATGAAGCAGCTCGCGTCCGAGCGCCAGACCATGATGGTGGTCACCCATGAAATGTCATTCGCCCGGGATGTGGCCGACCGGGTGATCTTTATCGATGGTGGCCGGATCGTGGAACAGGGACCGCCCAGCGAAATATTCCACAATCCGAAAGACCCGCGAACACAAGACTTCCTGAAAAAAATTCTGGCCACCAATCCGGTGTAAAGCCGACCAATCCCCTGTTCACCAATACGGTGGCCGGAGCAAACGGTGAAAAGGCAACACATGTCATCAATGCTTATCTATCTGGTGTTCGTCACCGCTTTACTCGCCGGGGCTTGCTTTTACCTGTTCTTCTACCGGAGCTGGCGTCGTAAACAGCACCTTGAGCAGGGTTTCCCGGAGCATTGGGTTGTGGTTCTTGAGGCTCAGGTGCCGTTCTATCGCGGCCTTACGTCGGACCTCAAGCGCCAATTCGAGCAGCACGTGCAGCTGTTCCTGACTGAAAAGAACTTTTATGGCTGCGACGGGTTTGAGGTGGACGAGCGGGTTCGGCTGACCATCGCGGGTCACGCTTGTCTGCTGATATTGGCCCGCCCCTACTCTGACTATGATGAAATTCGCAGCATTCTGGTTTATCCGGACGTTTACCGGGTGCAGGAACAGGTCCAGGATGGCCTGGTAGTGACTCACAGCGACCAGGTACGCGCCGGAGAGGCGTCTTCTCTCGGCCAGGTGGTACTGGCCTGGAGCCAGTGTGAAGAAAGCGCGACCAGACCGGGCAGTCACCATAACGTGATCCTGCACGAGTTCGCCCACCAGCTCGACTATCTGGATGGAACGGCGGATGGCGCACCACCGCTCAGTGGTGAACAGGCTGAGCAATGGCAGCAAACAATGACCCAGGCCTATGAGCAACTACGGCAATCGCTAAGCCACCAGTCAGAAAGCTGGCTTGATCCCTACGGCGCCACAGAACCGGCGGAGTTCTTTGCAGTGCTCACAGAAACTTTCTTCCAGCAGCCGCAGCACCTTTCGAATGCTCAGCCAGCGGTTTACGAAGCGCTTCAGAAGTTCTACCGGATTGATCCGAGAATGTTCTGCAAATACCACAATTAACAGATCAGTCCCGCTTTACGTACGCCAGAACCTCCCCCGACCGCGCGACTTCCACGTGACAGCAATCCAGCACTTTCTGGCGGAGCATTCGACGGCCACGACTCACTCTGCTCTTGACGGCGGAGGCCGTCAGCCCTTCGTCTTCACTGACAGCCACCAGGCTGCGGCCTTCTATCGCGGTGGCCAGCATGGCTTGCCGGTAAATATCGGGTAGCTCGTTGATAAACGGTTTCAGACACAACGCCAGGGTCTGTTCTGCTGATGGCGCGTAAACACCTTCCTGCGCTGGCAGATCATCGGGCACAGGCACGGTTTGGCGTCGGGTACGATAGAAATCGATTACCGTATTAGTGGCAATACGCTGCAGCCAGGCTGGCAGGTTTGCCGGGGTAGCGCCCCGCTCCAGGGCGATGAGAGCTTTCAGAAAGACTTCCTGAAGTATATCTTCCGCCACGGACGGATTACTGACTTTACTGTGTAAAAAGCCCAGCAAGCCCGCCCGGAACTCCCGGTAGGATTCGGCCAACTGCAGGCCCGGGGTGGATGGCCCACCCCGGTGCATACTTTCAGCCACAGCAGGCATTTGTTCCGCCATCGCGGTTCTGCTCCCTGGTTTTCGCCACGGCCTCGGTGACACGATCCGTCCCGAATTCCACCGCGTCGGCCATCGTCACAAAATGCTCCCAGGCCAAGCCCTGGGGATCCACGGTCCAATGCTTTTCGCTGCGGGCATAGCAGCATTGGGTGCTCCCCTCGTCAAGAATGGCCGTTCCGGCTTCTTGAGCGCGCGTTTTCAATTCGGCCAACGATTCCTCATCATCCACCTGAAATCCGAAATGGTCCAGTCCGGTGATGGCCGATCTGTTGGAAATCGCGAAGTTGATGCGTGGGTCGTCGAGTAACCACTTGGCGTAGTCGTCTTTCTGCTTGGCAGGGGCCTGGCCGAACAGCTTGCTGTAAAAATCGATGCTTTTGTTCAGGTCTTTTACCGCAACGTGCACATGAAATCGCTTCATGATCTTCCCTTCTGTCTGAGTTGGCTGGCCCGGACGATTCCGGTCTTACCTCAATAGACGAAGGAAAGTAAAAAGGTCGCAAGCTTTATTGGCGCGCTCTAATCTTCCACATTTTCAATATTGGCAACACCGAACGGAATATGCACCATCGGCACCTGCCCGCCCTCGGATTTCAGGTGGCTTTTCTGGTCGTCGAAGAACATGTGAGGTTTTAGCACTTCCAGAATCCTGTGTTTGCCCATGCCGCCGAGGAAAAAGGTTTCGTTGGCACTTACGCCCCAATGTTCGAGGGTGGTGATAACCCGTTCGTGAGACGGCGCGTTTCTAGCGGTAACGATGGCCATACGCAGGACCCGTTTGTAATGTTCATCCGCTTTGACCGCGTCATCCTCAAGCTGCTGCAGGAAAGCCAGCTTCTGAAAAAGGTCTGCCAGGGGCCCCGGTGAATGAGGGATGTGGGATTTTTCGGTTTCATGACTATGAAAGGCGCTGAGCTGGCCTACGTGGAACACTTTCTCGGAGGCGTCATCGGCGATAACGCCATCAAAATCGAAGGCAATCCGCAGTTCACCGTCGTCCAGATCGTCCACTACTCTGGTGGGTAGCACGGTGCCAGCGGGGTAGCCAAAATCGATGGCTTGAAGTACGTCTGATTCATTGGCTGAAAGAAACAGCGACGCGTTGAAGGCAGGAATGTAGGGATACGGCGACTTCCCTTCCAGAAACGCCGCCCTTGAAATATCCAACTGGTGATGAAGGATTGAGCGGAAGACACGCTTGCCGGTGATGGCTGAGTTTCGGGAGAGCAGCACCACTTCCACCGGGCGCTTTTCAGGGAAACGATCATTGATACTCAGAAAGCGCCGCACAAAGGGAAAGGCGACGCCCTTGGCCAGAGGGTCATCCAGATGGGCCTCTTGAAATTCGCGATAGGCGATCGGTCCCTCTTCGCGGAATACGCGGTCGGATTCGCTAAGATCAAACAGCGCGCTGGAGGCCACTGCAATAACGAGCTTGTGTTCTATCGGGTAGCTCATTCAGCCTCCTGATTGGGCGTTTTTACTTCGAGAACGTGAGCCGACGATGGGAAACAGCCTGTTCGGCACCCACCACAAATACACCGCCATCCCGAAGAGTTCGACCAGGGACTGGAACACGATTACCACCACCGCCAGTTCAAGGTGCCCTGGAAGGGCCAGGGCCAGCGGTAGCATCACAAACGAATTACGGGTGCCCAGGCTGAACGCCAGTACCCTGCCCTGATCTGCCGGAAGCCGGAATAGCAATCCGAGGGCACGGGCGAGCAGCCCGGCGATTATCAGGAATATCACGAAGATCACCAGCAAATGCCCCAGCAGGCCCGCAGATTCCACTACGGTTCCGACCTGGGTCGCGGCAATAGAGAACACCACCAACGCCAGCAAGGGTACCGGCAACCAGGCCAGCCGATTTGCCAGGCGCTCGTTCAGCTTATCGATTTCTATGCATTTCTCTGTCAGGAAGGCTGCTATTAACGGCAGCACAATCAGTCCGAAAAATGCCATCAGCATTTCCCGCTGAGCAACACTAATAGCGAAATCTGCGCCAAAGAATGCCCATAGGTACACCGGCAGTAACAGTAGCTGCAGAATAAGGCTTACTGGTGAGAACGCGATAGCCCGCCGGGTGTCGCCGCCGCCCAGATGCGTGAAGGTGATAAACCAGTCCGTACACGGCACCAGCAGCACCAGAAGAATACCCAGTCGCACGGCAGGTATGGCGGGGGCCAGTTGCATGAGCGCCCACACGACTATAGGCAGAACCAGAAAGTTACCGACTACCGCTGCAACCATGAATCGGCTACCGCTAAAGGCTTCCCCCAGGTGTGCCAGGGGAACCTGCGTGAAAGTGGCGTAAAGCAAGACACCGAGAAGCGGCCACAAGGCGAATTCCAGAACGCCAACCGAACCAGGAAAAACAGTGCCGAAAAGCAACCCGCAGCCAATCGCAACGAGGTAAATGAAAACTTGATACTGTTCAAGCGATTGCTGCTTCAACGTCCATAACTCCGTTATATAAACCGTCAGACAACTTCCAACTTCACCTTCAATCTCGTTTCGTTGTTCAGCGGGCGGCTTCCACTGCCGGAATCAATATCGATTCCATCAACCGGTTCTGTTTTCGCATGAATGAAGGTGAGGCTGGCGGCGACGGATCTGCCGTCATTACCACAGTCAGTGCCAACTCCGGGATAACGTACAGCATCTGGCCCCCGTAACCGCGCCCATAATAGCCGCGGTAACCGCTCAATTCGGTCACAAACCAGCCGTAGCCGTAATCATCATTGGTATAGCGGGATTTGCCTCGGGGGGTCCAGGCATTCCTGATCCAGGCTTCGGAGAGCAAGCGTTCGCCGTTATAAACGCCACCATTGCGATACAGTTCTCCCAAGGCAAGCAAGGCTGACGGGGACATTCGCATGTCGTTACCCCCAAAATGGATGCCCTGCGGGTCCGTAGGCCAGGACGGAATGTCTGCATCAAGGGGCTGGCCAAGCCATTGCCGGGTAAGAGTCAACAGGTTCTGATCCGTCACCTGTACCAAAGCCGCGCCCAGCAGGTGATAACTGCCGGTGGAATAGAGCATCGCCCCACCGGGCTTATCTGCGAAGGGTCGACGCAGCGCGTAGTCTACCCAGTTGTCGCTGCTCACCCAGGCGCCGTAATGGCGGCCAGACGTCCGCCCCAAACCCGCCTGCATGGAGAGCAAATGGCCAACGGTAATGTCATTTACTTGTTCATCCACGCCAGCCGGAATGGCCAGCAAGTCGGCGAGACGCTGGTCCTCGCTGTCCAGCACTCCTTTCTCAATCGCAATACCAGCCACCGCCGACAACACCGTTTTGGATAGAGATTTGATGTTGACCGGGGCGTTCATACCCGGGCCTTCATACACATAAGCCAGCACCGGCTCACCATCGACCGCAACCAGTAAGGCATGCAACCGGTCCAGATAAGCAGGCCGCTCCGCCAACGCCGATAAACCTAACGCATCCAGCGGCGCTTCTATTGTCTTACCAGAGGCAGGGGCAGCCAAGGCAATGAGTACGGCCGTCAGAAGCGACACAACAAAACGTATATGGATCAGCGGCATAGGAATACTCCCCAGGCATACTATTCTGGAAACTCGATCAATCCCCCGCCGTATACGAGAGAATTCGCGACAAGTGGCTATAAGGCAGCCCTTTTTCCTGGTGCCAGTCTGTGAAAGCCTTCTGCGCTTGTATCAGAGCTTTCTTGCTACCCGGAGAAGCATCCATCATCTCTTCCCGACGCAGAGCCGTGATTACATCAGACGACAGAATAAAGCCATCGTAGCCAACCCGGCGCAGGAAATACTGGGCGGTAGCGCCTCCTAACCGCGCGCCATGGCGTTTGAGCCACATCAGCAGGCCAACCTGATCATCTGAGGGCCAATGGCTCAAAAAGGCGCCAAAACTACCGTATTCTTTTGAGGCGTCCACAATCATCCGGGCATTCTCAGGCACCGTGCGGATCTTTTGCATATTTCGCACAATACGCTCATCCCGCACCAATGTTTCCAGCACGTCCGGCGGAACCTGCTGCCAGTATACCGGCACGAACCCTTCGAACGCTGCCTCAAAACCCGGCCACTTGTTTTCAATCACCCGCCACACGAAGCCCGCCTTGAACACACAGCGCGTCACCTCGGCCAGGTAACGATCATCACCCATTGCTTCCAGGGCTCCAGGCTCTGCCACAGGAGGCAGCAGCGAACGCAACTCCTGTTCACCGCCCTTACGTGCTAAGGCATACTCATAAATTCGGGAGAAAGGCATAGGTTGTTGTCCTATAATCAGGTTATCGCCTGCATCAGTCGGGTCCACGATAGAGCAATTCAGAATAATAAGGGAGCCACAAACATGCCAATCATTGGATGGATCGCCATTTTTCTCGCCTTCGCCCTGGTCATTGGCAGTCTGTTCATGCTTCGGGGCGGTAAAATACGGATTTCACCGGAAAAGATGAAAAAAATCCAAAAGCGGAAGGCTGAAGTCGAAGCGGAGGAAAGGGCGGAAGAGGAAGATAGATAACCCCGCTGGCAAACCGTTTGGCTCCGGACTTCTCTTAAGGTTCACCTAGGGTTCACCGTCGAGTTCTTCAGTCAGGAAGTCCACCAGCGCCCTGACCTTGGGCGTCACAAATTTCCGGGTGGGATAGACCGCATAAATCCCCAGTTCGACAGATCTGTGATCCGGCAAGATCTCTACCAGTCTGCCAGCAGCCAGGTCCTCTCCCACCAAAAAATCCGGTTGCAGAATGATGCCCTGGTGACTGAGCGCCGCGGCCCGGCAGGTGTCGCCATTGTTGGTATCCATCCAGGGCTTGACGCGCACACTTACCTCGCCTTCCGGGCTCTTAAAATGCCAGTCATGCCGAGTTGCCAGGTTGTTATACGCAATGATTTTGTGGTCCGCGAGCTCTGCAGGATGGGCGGGTAGGCCATGGGTCTTCAGATAGACCGGTGACGCACAGAGCACTACCCGGGTGGTGCCCATCCTGCGACTGATAAGCGTGGAACTCGGCAACGTGGCAATCCGGATGGCGAGGTCAAAGCCTTCTTCCACAATATCCACAATGCGATCCGCCAGATTGATGCCAAGCCGCACCTCCGGGTACCGCTCGTGGAACTTTCCCCACAGCGGCGCCAGATGCCCGATCCCAAAACTCACCGGCACATTGAGTCTAACCAGCCCCCGAACACCGCCACTGCGGACATCCAGCTCTGATTCCGCCTCGTCCACCCCGGCCAGTAACTCCCGGCAGCGAAAATAAAACACCTCCCCTTCATCCGTCAGGGAGAGCCGGCGCGTGGTGCGATGTAACAGACGAGTGCCGAGTCGCGTTTCCAGATCATTCACATAGCGGGACACAGCCGCCTTGGAGACACCCATAGCTTCCGCCGCCCGGACGAAACTCTTTGCATCCACAACCGTGCAGAAGGTTTTCATTTCAAGAAATCGATCCATTGTTCCGAATTCCGGTACAGTTAATATTATATAGCCATATTTATCTCAGTTAGGGCGATGAGTAAAGTTCAATACATGGTTTCAGCCCGAAGCCCCAGAGGAGATCGCAAACATGAGCACACAACTACTGAATCGCGTCATCACCACCAACCCAAGCTGGAGCGCCCTGGCGCTGCGTATTCCGGTCGGCATTATTTTCGCTGCGCACGGCGCTCAAAAGCTGTTTGGCTGGTTTGGCGGCTATGGTCTGGAAGGCACAGCACAATGGTTGGACTCCATTGGCCTCAGCCCGGGTTACCTGATGGCTTTGCTGGCTGGCGGTGCCGAATTTTTCGGTGGTCTGGCTTTGATTATCGGTCTGCTGGTCCGCCCGGCGGGTGCGATACTGGCCTTCGCCATGTTGATCGCCATAGTCAGCGTCCACATAGGTAACGGCCTGTTCATGAGTAACAACGGTTATGAGTTCGGCCTGGCTTTGTTAGCAGTGTCTGTATCACTTATGTTTAGTGGTGCCGGTCGCGGCTCCGTGGACGCTTTGCTCGCTAAGGCCTGAGGTAAGGCGAACGAACGCGGGTGAACCAACCATTCGTCAGCAGGAGATTAAAATGACAGGCTTACCTACGCTCTTCGTATCTCATGGCGCCCCGACGTTTGCCATTGATCCGGGCCTCGCTGGCCCGGAACTCACGGCTTTGGGCCAAGCACTCCCCACTCCAAAGGCCATACTGGTTGTCTCACCCCACTGGACGACACCGGCTGCAAGGGCGACCACATCAACCCGACCCGGCACCCTCCACGACTTTCGTGGCTTCGCGCCGGAGCTCTACGAGATCCAGTACCCGGTTAACGGTGAACCGACACTTGCTGCGCGAGCTATCGAACTCCTGACAGCCAGCGGTTGGCCCACAACGGCGGATGAACGTCGGGGGCTTGATCACGGAGCCTGGGTGCCATTGCTTTATCTGTACCCAAACGCAAATGTGGCGGCGTTTCAGGTATCGATGCCGTCAGATCTGGACGTAGAGTCTGCTTATCGTTTTGGCCAGGCGCTGACGCCTTTGAGAGACGAAGGTGTCCTGATCATCGGCTCCGGAAGCCTGACCCACAATCTGGGGGAAGTCAGCATGGAGCACCGACATGGCGAAGCGTATGTGCGGGAATTCGCAAACTGGGTTCGCGAAGCCGTTGAACAGGGTCGGCACAGCCAATTACTGGACACCTTGAATTGTGCACCTCACGCCCTGCGCGCCCATCCGACGACGGAGCACTTGCTGCCGTTGTTTATTGCCCTGGGTGCCTCAGGTAGAAGAGGCACCGCACAGGTTATCGAGGGGGGAATCCGACATGGAGTGCTGGCCATGGACACTTTTGTGTTTAACCAGGCCTGATTCACAGCACATACATCCGTAGCGGCATCCAAATGCCCATACCCACCATGATGAGATTCACGGTTCTAGGCTCGACTCAAAAATCGGCGCTCATCCACGTTGACCCGAATCCGGTCACCGATAGAAATGTGTTCAGGAACCTGCACCACCAGCCCCGTTGAAAGTTTGGCCGGTTTTGTCCTCGCTGTGGCTGAGCCCCCTTTCACAGACGGGTCGGTTTCCAGAATTTCAAGATCAACGGTTGGCGGCAGATCCAGCGCTACCGGGGCGTCGCTTACGAGAATCACCTGCAGGCCCTGAGTCTCTTCACTGACAAACAACAGCTCGTCCACTATGGCCTCCCGGTTCAGGCTATAGGGCGTGTAGTCTTCACTGTCCATGAAGACACATTCGTTACCGTCTGCGTAGGAAAACGTCACCGGGCGACGGACCAGATCTGCCAGATTCAACATGTCTGAGTCTTTAAACGTTTCATCTTTCTTCTGGTTCGTGACGACATCGTACATCCGCATGCGATAAAGACTGCCACCCGCACGCCCCTGAGGCACTGAACGCTCAATATCCCTTACGAAATAGACTTTACCGTCATATTCAACGGCTGAATTTTTCTTGATTTCACTGGCTTTTGGCATGTTGTCGGATTCCGGAAATGAAAGTGTTATTCCAAACCTGCTGATATACCACGCCAGCGCATGACAAGCGATACCGACTTGCGCAAAGCATCATGCCATGTCTCTTTTAAATCAACATATTGCCATTTATTCCTCGGAGGGAATCGAAAATCTACAACCAAGCGCCGTTATAACTCTCATTACAGGGGCAATTAAAGCCAGTTACAAAACATTAGGACAACATGTTGACATATAATTTTATAAGGGAGTATGTTGGCTAGTACGGCCCGGCTAAACTGGCTTCCAACAAAAATTCGTTCCAGCACCGAGGTGACTCAGATGGATACAGGCATCATTCCGCAACCCGAGCGTCGCACCGACATGATCAAGTCAGGCGCCTGGGACGACAAAATCATTCTTGATTATCTGGAGGATGCTTTAGCCTCCCACCCCGACCGCGCGGCTATTGTCAGCTACCAGGTAACAGCCGATAGCCGGACTGAACTGACGTACCGGGAGCTAGATGAGAAGGTGACGCGGATAGCAGGCGGCCTGGCGGTCATGGGTGTTGGCAAGGGGGAGGTGGTGTCCTGCCAGCTACCAAACTGGTGGCAAACCACTGCACTGCACCTGGCTTGCATGCGAATTGGTGCGGTGCTAAACCCGCTGATGCCGATTTTCAGGGAGCGGGAACTACGTTTCATGCTGGGCCATGCGGAAAGTAAGGTGCTGGTGATTCCCAAGCTGTTTCGCAATTTCGATTATGAAGCGATGGTCAATGGTCTGAAAGCAGACTTGCCTACACTGGAGCAGGTTCTGGTAATTGGCGGTGACAACACCACCAATAACAGTTTTGAACAAACTCTTCTGGATCATCCCTGGGAACAGGAGCAAGACATTGACGCCCTGTTCAGCGAGCGCCGCCCCACCGCCGATGACGTGATCCAGATTCTCTACACCTCGGGCACCACCGGCGAGCCCAAGGGCGTCCTGCACACTTCCAACACACTGTTCGCAAATGTGCGTCCCTACGCGGACCGCTTGCACCTGACTACTGACGACAGCGTGTTAATGGCCTCTCCCCTGGCCCACCAGACCGGCTTTCTCTATGGCGTGATGATGCCTGTTTATCTTGGCACCTCGGCAATCCTGCAGGACATATGGGATGCAGATTATCTGGCCAAGGTCATCGCCACCGAGAAACCAACGTTCACCATGGCGGCAACACCGTTTCTTGCCGATCTGGTCAAAGTCGCCCCTAATTACGGTGATGACCTGAACAGTCTGAAGATCTTTGTATCCGCAGGCGCACCGATTCCCAGTGCCCTGGTTGAACAGGCAGGTAAAGTCCTGAAAGCCCGCATTGTGTCTGCCTGGGGCATGACCGAAAACGGCGCTGTCACCATGACCTGTCCGGAAGATCCGGCGGAGCGAGCCAGTCAGTCGGACGGCAGGGCAGTACCTTTTATGGATCTGCGGATTACCGACTTCAATGGCAAAACCCTTGGCCCCGGCGAGGAAGGCAATCTGCTGGTACGTGGCGCCAGCCTGTTTGTGGGCTATCTCAAGCGCCCTGAACTCTACGGTGTCGACGAGGATGGCTGGTTTGCCACCGGCGATCTTGCCCGGATGGACGCCGACGGCTATATCCGGATTACCGGGCGCACCAAGGATGTGGTGATTCGCGGCGGTGAAAACATACCGGTCGTAGAGGTGGAAAATCTGCTCTACAAATACCCCGGCGTAGCGGATGTCGCGCTGGTTGGCTGCCCCGATGAGCGACTGGGTGAGCGGCTTTGTGCCTATATTACACTCGATGACAGCTCTTCCGGTATCAATCTGGAAGACATCAAGACGCATCTTTTGACCCATCAGCTTTCCAAAAGCTATCTGCCGGAGTACCTGGAGATCATCGAGGCCATGCCGCGCACGCCCTCTGGCAAGATTCAGAAATTCAAGCTGCGGGAGCAGGCCAGAGCCGTGCAACTGGAACCGGCAAAATCCCGCTAGTTTTCGAAAGGCGACTGGCACTTTAAGCGCAACAACCCTTTAAGCCCAATAACCCTTTAAGTCCAACAACCGGAGGACACTTATTATGAAAGGACTGAACGGAAAAACAGCGATTATTACCGGGGGCGGGGGCGGCATCGGCCGCGCAGTCTGCCTGCGCTTTGCAGAAGAAGGCTGCCTGGTTGCAGTGCTCGACCGGGATCAAAGCGCTGCTCAAACCACGGCGGATCTGATTACTGAGACGGGCGGTAAAGCGGCGGCCTATACCACGGACATCACCGATTACGCCGCCATCGAAAGCACGCTGGCCGCCATCGAGGACACTCTCGGCGTACCCACCATTCTGGTGAACAACGCCGGGTTTGACCGTTTCATGCCCTTTCTGAAAACCGAACCGTCTATGTGGGAGCAACTGATTGCGATCAATCTCACCGGCGCTCTTAACATGCACCACATTGTGCTACCGAAGATGGTAGCGGCAGGCGGTGGGAAAGTGGTCAATATAGCCTCCGACGCCGCCCGTGTGGGCTCCTCGGGTGAAGCGGTCTACGCGGCTTGTAAGGCCGGACTGGTGGGCTTCAGCAAAACCATGGCGCGGGAACTGGCCAGCAAGAACGTCTGCCTGAACGTCGTTTGCCCCGGACCGACAGATACGGCACTGCTTAAGAGCGTCGCCGCCACATCAAACAACCCAGAGAAATTGCTGGAAGCTTTTCGCAATGCCATTCCGATGCGTCGGCTGGCTCAACCAGAAGACTACCCCGGCATCATTGCCATGCTGGCCAGTGACGATGCCAACTTCATTACCGGGCAGGTTATCAGCGTGTCCGGCGGCCTGACGATGGCCGGTTAATCCGATCAATCCAGACCGGCCATACGGCCCGTCCCAGCACAACGGAGAAAACATCATGAATTACGAAGACATTCTGTATGACGAAACCGACGGCGTCGCCACCATTACGATCAATCGTCCTGATCGTTATAACGCCTTTCGCGGCCAGACCTGTATGGATCTGCTTGACGCTTTCAACCGCGCCGGGTGGAACAAGGACATCGGCGTTATCGTATTTACCGGTGCCGGCGATAAAGCCTTTTGCACCGGCGGTGACCAGGGCGCCCACGAAGGCCAGTACGACGGCCGTGGGCTGATTGGTCTGCCCGTGGAAGAGCTCCAGCGCCTGATCCGTGAAGTACCCAAACCGGTGATTGCCCGGGTTCAGGGTTTTGCCATTGGCGGCGGCCATGTGCTGGCGTTGCTGTGTGACCTCACCATCGCCTCTGATAACGCAGTGTTCGGCCAGGTCGGCCCCAAGGTGGGGTCGGTTGATCCGGGCTTTGGGACCGCCTATATGGCGCGCGTGCTGGGCGAAAAGCGAGCCCGGGAAATCTGGTATCTGTGCCGTAAATACAGTGCCCGGCAAGCCATGGACTGGGGCCTGTGTAACGCCGTAGTTCCCCCGGAGCAACTCGATGCCGAAGTTCAGAAGTGGTGCGATGAAATCCTGGAAAAGAGCCCAACAGCGCTGTCCATTGCCAAGCGCTCATTCAATGCCGACAGCGACAACATTGCGGGTATTGGTGCCCTCGGCATGCAGGCTCTGAGCCTGTATTACGACACCGAGGAGTCAAAGGAAGGTGTGCGCGCCTTCAAGGAGAAGCGCAAGCCCGAATTCAGGAAGTACTACAAGTAAGTTTTAGTGGAGAAAATCATGAACTTTGCATTCACTGAAGAACAGGATGCGATCCGCGAAAGCGTTGCCCGATTCAGCGCCGATGTACTTGCGCCGGGCTATCGCGCGCGGGACCGGGCGGGCGTTATCGAACGCCCTTTGATCCGCCAACTGGGCGAGATGGGTTTACTGGGCGGCGAGCTCCCGGAAGAATTCGGCGGTAGCGGGCTAGACTGTATTACCAGCGGCCTCATTGTAGAGGAAATCTCCCGGGGTGACTTCAACGTGGGCTACCTGCCTTTGCTGGTTTCCCTCAACGGACAGATCATCGCCAGCCATGCTACGCCTGAGCTGGCCCATGCCTGGCTACCAGACATCATCGCGGGTCAGAATATCCCCTGTATCGCCCTGACCGAACCCCAGGGCGGCTCCGATGCGGCAAACCTGCGTTTGAAGGCTGAGCGCAAAGGCGATGTGTACGTGCTGAACGGCGAAAAAACCTCGATCTCCATGGCAGACCAGGCCGATGTTGCAGTGGTATTTGCACGCTCCGGAACGGTGGAACAGCGCGCCTCGGGCATCAGCGCCTTTCTGGTGCCGATGGACCTGCCGGGTATCACCACCACGCGATTTGAAGACAATGGCCAACGCGCCATCGGCCGTGGGTCCATCTTCTTCGACAACGTGGAGGTGCCCGCCGGCAACCTGATGGGCGCTGAGGGCAAAGGCTTCAAGCAGGTCATGCAGGGTTTTGATTACAGCCGTGCGCTGATTGGCCTGCAGTGTTTGGCGGTGGCGCAGCAATCCCTGGATGAAACCTGGAAATGGCTGACCGAGCGCCAGGCTTTTGGCCAGCACCTGTCTGCCTTTCAGGGCCTGACTCATCCATTGGCCGAGTTCCAGACTTATGTGCAGGCGGCCAGATTGCAGTGTTTTCACGCCTTGTGGTTAAAGGACAACAAACTGCCCCATAATGCGGAGGCAGCCATGAACAAATGGTGGGGGCCGAAGCTGGCATTCGATGTGGTAAAGCAGTGTTTACTCGCTCATGGCCATACCGGCTGGGGAGAGGATCTGCCCTTTGCCCAGCGTTTGCGGGATGTGCTGGGGCTGCAAATTGGTGACGGCACCGCTCAGATCATGAAGAATATCATCGCCAGAGAGTACTTACCCAGGTGACAGCCCCGTCGTCTGGAAGACTACAAGGAGTAACCATGCTAGTTAATGAATCCGGGGGCATTCCGAACCGGCTGTTCTTTCGTCTGTTCCAGACCGGCAACATACTGCAACGTCAGGTTCAGAACGAGATGGGCATCAGCGCCGTCCAGTGGGCGGTGTTGGGGGCGTTGTCCCGGGAAGGCTTTGAGGCGGGCACGTCCTTCAACCAGCTTACCGAATACCTCTATGTCAGCCGCCAGAACCTTGATGGCGTACTAAAGCGCATGGAGCGCGACCAGCATGTGGTCAGACTGCCCCACCCGGATGACCGCCGAGCGCGGATGGTAAAGCTGACCGACAAGGGCCGGGCTTACTGGGATGGCCTGCAAGATACCATCTGCCAGTTCTATCGACAGGCATTGGAAGGCACGAGTTTTGATGATGGGGTGAGTCTTTTGCACCTGTTGAAAAAACTGCAATCAGACATGTCGAAGATTTCCCTGGATCGGGAAACCCGCGCGACAGTCCGGGAACCGACGAAAGAATCCACCTGATCAGCCAGTAGTGCCTGACTGATCAGATGAATGAGACCTGGCCTGAAGCAATCAGCCCAGGTTTTTCTTCATGAACTTCTGGATCTCACCCACGATACCGGACCGGAAAGCCAGCACCGTCAGAATGAAGATACCGCCCAGAATGGCATCTACCCAGTCTGCGAGTGCCCCCTGCGACAACTGATACTCCAGATTCACTACGAACGTCGCGCCAACGACCGGCCCCAGCAAAGTGCCGGTACCCCCGATCAGGGTCATCAGTATGACTTCACCAGACATATGCCAGTGGGCATCGTTCAGTGACGCCAACTGGAACACCACCGTTTTGACAGATCCGGCAAGGCCCGCAAGACCTGCTGAGATCACGAACGCGATCAACTTGTACTGGTTGACGTTGTAACCCAGAGAGACGGCACGCGGCTCATTCTGCTTAATGGCTTTCAGTATCTGGCCGTAAGGCGAATTGACGATGCGCTGCACAAGGATGTAGCCAAACAGGAAGATCGCCAGCACGAAATAATACATCGCGGTGTTGTTTTCGAGGTCTATCATGCCAAACAGGTAACCCCTGGGCACTCCATGCATACCGTCTTCACCACCGGTAAACGGCGCCTGGACCAGAAAGAAAAACACCAGCTGCGCCAGTGCCAGAGTAATCATCGCGAAATAGATGCCCTGGCGGCGAATGGTGACCAGGCCGAAACCCAGCCCCAGTAACGTCGCCGCGGTAGTACCTGCAATGATGCCCATTTCCGTCGTGACACTGGCGTAGGTCGAAAGCAGATAACCCGTGGTATACCCGCCGGTGGCCAGAAACGCCGCATGCCCGAAAGACAGTAGGCCGGTGAACCCCAACAGCAGGTTGAAAGCCACCGCAAACAAGGCAAAACACAGTATTTTCATCAGAAATACGGGGTACATGATTGCTGGTGCAATCAACAATATTGCCAGCAACACCAGATTGACAATCAGCTTCTTGCGATTTTCTGCTTTTCTCTGCTGAACAATACTGGCCCTGATATCTGATGCGTTCGCAGATTCCGCCATCACTACGCCTCCTTACCAAACAGGCCCGATGGGCGAATCAACAGAACAACCACCATCACGAGAAATATCACTGCAGCTGAACCCTCGGGATAGAACACTTTAGTCAGCCCTTCGATAACGCCCATCAACAGCCCAGTGATGACGGCACCTGCTATTGAGCCCATGCCACCGATGACCACAACAGCGAAAACTACAATTAGGAGATTGCCGCCCATCACCGGCGAAACTGAATAAATTGGCGCCGCCAGCACCCCGGCAAACGCCGCAAGCATGACACCGAAGCCGTAGGTCAGGCTGACCAGCAGGGGCACGTTTATGCCAAAACCCTGCATCAGCTGAGAGTCTTCGGTTCCCGCCCGAAGGTAAGAACCAAGTTTGGTTTTTTCGATCATGAACCAGGTGCCAAAGCAGACCAGCAAGGCCACCACAATGACCCAGGCCCGGTAATAAGGCAGGAACATAAAGCCAAGATTCACACCGCCCGAAAATACGTCCGGCATGGAGTAGCGCAAGCCGGAAACGCCGTAGATATTGGTCAGAATCCCCTGGATCAGGAGCGCAACACCGAAGGTCAGCAGTAAACTGTAAATATGATCTTCGTGGGCAATCCGGCGCAGCAGAAAGTATTCAATCAAGACGCCGAAACACCCCACCAGTAGGGGCGCCACAAAAAGTGAAACCCAGTAGTTGACGCCGAATGCATCGAACATCACCACTGTGCTCAGGGCGCCAAGCATGTAAAGGGCGCCGTGGGCAAAATTTATTATTTTCAGCAGACCGAATATAACGGCCAGACCCAGGCTTAGCAGCGCGTAGAAGGCACCGTTAATCACCCCTAGCAGCAGCTGTCCAAACAGCACAGCCACTGGCACTCCCAAAATCATGGTCATGTCGAGAACTCCAAAAGCAACTCAGCTGTCACAACCGGTCAGCAGATTGAAACGTGAATATTGCCGCCCTCCCCTCAGGGCTACTCCCCCGGAGCAGGGCCCGGAGGAGACAGCAGCAATACCGGTCAGTACATCAGTTCTTGGTTACGAGAGAGCATTTGCTTTCAGACAAAGGACGATAGGCTTCGTCGGCAGGGATAGTCCGGACAATATCGTACAGGTCCCACTCACCGGTAGACTCTTCCGGCGTTTTGACCTCTGCAAGGTACATGTCATGAACCATGCGGCCGTCTTCGCGAATGATGCCGTTCTTGGCAAACATGTCGTTGATCGGCGTATCCATCATCTGCTTGCGAACGGTCTGTGCGTCGTCAGACTCAGTGGCCTTGACGGCATTCAGATACTGCATGGTGCTGGAGTAAATGCCGGCATGAACCATGGTAGGCCGAACGCCGGTTTCTTCCATGAAACGGTCAGACCATTCACGGGTTTCATCGTTCATATCCCAGTACCAACCCGTTGTGAGCTGGATACCCTGGGCACTCTCAACACCCAGTGCATGGACGTCGGTGAGGAACAACAACAACGCCGCCAGAGTCTGGCCGGACTGTGTCAGGCCGAATTCGCCTGCCGTGGTGATGGCGTTAGTGGTATCGGCACCGGCATTCGCCAGGGCAACCACGTTGGCACCGGAAGACTGGGCCTGCAAAATGAACGAGGAGAAATCAGAAGTCGGGAACGGATGGCGCACTGCCTGCAGTATTTTACCACCGTTGGCTTCCACCACGGCGGTTACGTCAGCCTCCAGGGCATGACCAAAAGCGTAATCGGCCGTCAGGATAAACCATTCATCACCACCCTCTTTCACCACCGCGCTGGCGGTACCGTTAGCCAGCGGATAGGTATCGTAGACGTAGTGAATGTGGTTGGGTGTGCAGTGTTCGTTGGTGATACTGGAGGCGGCAGAACCGGAGACAATGCCGAGCCGGTCATTTTCTTTGAGGATATTGCTCACCGCGATAGAAACCGATGACGCCACGAGGCCGGCCACCATATCCACCTGCTCGTTCTCCACCCAGCGACGAACGGTGCTTGAAGCTACGTCGGGGCTGTTGCGGTCGTCAGAGCTCACCACTTCGATTTTGGCGCCATTCACTGTGCCACCAAAGTCTTCGATCGCCATTTTCAGCGCGACCTCACCGTTGGGACCGGCCAGATCCCGATAGGTACCGGACATATCTGCCAGGTAGCCGATTTTAACCGTTTCGTCAGAAATGGCTGCCTGCGCACCACCGACCAACATGGTAGAGGCAATGGCCGACGTCAGGAGCTTTTTCATAATTGTCATTGTTGTATCTCCGTTAATGTCTTTGTTTTCGTTCTCTTCTTCTGACTTGGAGCCTGCTGATACCGCGTTAAGCCTCCTGTGGAGCACGTTACCCAGCCGGTTCCGTTCTTTGCCTACCAGGCGTCAGACGCCAAGATAGTCATTCAACAGCGACTGCTTGGATTCAAGCTCATCGGCGCTGATCTCTTCAACAATCTGGCCGTGCTCCATCACGTAGTGACGGTCAGCCAGGGGTGCTGCAAAGTGAAAATTTTGCTCAACCAGGACGATGGTCAGGCCTTTTTCTTTAAGCTTAAGTAACACCTCGGCCAGTTTCTGCACAATAACCGGAGCAAGGCCTTCAGTGATTTCGTCCAGCAACAGCATGTTGGCGCCGGTCCGCAGAATTCTCGCCATCGCGAGCATTTGCTGCTCGCCACCCGACAGTTTACTGCCCTGACTGAAACGGCGCTCATAAAGGTTCGGGAACATGCCATAAATTTCTTCCAGCGCCATGCCGCCACTGCGAACTACTGGAGGCAGGGTAAGATTTTCCTGAACATTGAGACTGGCAAATATGCCACGGTGCTCTGGACAGTACCCGACGCCCAGGCGCGCAATCTGGTGGGGCGCACAAGACATGGTGTCGGTACCGTTGATCATGATGGAACCGGTGCGCCGACCTACCATGTTCATAATAGCCTTGAGGGTGGTGCTGCGCCCGGCACCATTGCGGCCAAGCAGCGTGACCAGTTCACCCCGGCGTACCACAATATTGATGCCATGAAGAATGTGGGATTCGCCGTAGAAGGCATGCAATCCGGAAATTCGAAGCTGTTCGTAGTCTTTATCGACATTGGTACTCATTCGGTTACCTCCGCAGAGGTCGATTCGGTACCCATATAAACCTCACGGACCCGGGGATCATCGGAGACCGACTGATAGTCACCCTCGGTCAGTACCGCACCCTGGGACAACACAGTGATGCGATCACACAGCTTGCTCACTACGCCAAGGTTATGTTCGACCATCAATACGGTTCGGCCTTCGGCGGCTTTCCGTACCAGCTCCACCACCCGGTCAACGTCCTCCCCCCCCATGCCTTGAGTCGGCTCATCCAGTAACAGCAACTGGGGCTCCATGGCCAACGTCGTCGCCAGCTCGAGAGCACGCTTGCGCCCGTATGCCAGCTCGACGGTAAGGGTGTCTGCAAATTCCACCAGGCCCACGGAGTCCAACAGCTCCATACAACGCTCGTTGAGGCGATCAAGGCTGCCGCCGGACTTCCAGAAATGGAAGCTGCTGCCTTCAAAGCTCTGCAAGGCAATTCGAACATTCTCTAATGCAGTCATGTGAGGAAATACAGCGGAAATCTGAAACGAACGCACCACCCCCATACGGGCGATGGCGGCGGATTTCATCGGGGTAATATCTTTGCCATTAAAGAGTATTTTGCCGCGGGTAGGCGCCAGGAACTTGGTCAGCAGGTTAAAGACCGTGGTTTTACCTGCACCGTTCGGGCCGATCAGGGCATGGATATGGCCGCGATTAACTTTCAAGTTAACATCGTCAACTGCCACAAAGCCTTTGAACTCTTTTACCAGACCCTGGGTTTCCAGAACAAATTGGTCACTCATGTCGCCGTGCAACCTCTTGTTTTTGTTTTATGTGAAAACTATATCACATTTTCAATTAACGTCAACGTAAACGTAAAGCTAAGCAATGGTCCGGTATGCCTACTGCGCAGGTGTTCCGGCCGCCCTTCCCTATTCTGTATAGTCCCTGCATTCGCATTTAACGAGTGACTGAGCGGATAAATTCGCTCAGGAGCGCCATGACTGCGCCTGGCTGCTCAAAATGCGGAAAGTGCCCGGCATCGGGAATAAATACCGGCGAGGCACCGGGGCCAATGCCACTGACGATGTCAGTGACCTGCTGAGGAAGACCGTATTCGTCGTTCTCCCCCTGCAGTATCAACGCCGGACAGCGAATTTCTGACATCCAGGGCTGAAAGTTCATCGCTTGCTGGAAATCCTCCCGGAGCCAGGTTTCCTGCCACGCATCAAACAGCAGCTTGCCGCGCTCGCCATGGTGGCGCGCCAGCCGCTCTCCGAGATCGGTGGTGCGATGACGCTCGCCAGTGGCACGAATGCCGTGAATCGTCAGCGGATCAACCATGACGTGGGCCGCGATGGTCACCAGCCCGGTTACCTGGTGAGGAATCGTTCCCGCGGTGATCAATGCGATGGAGCCACCATCGCTATGGCCCAGCAAAATCACATCATTCAGACCCAGCGCCTGCAGCAACCGGGGTAGCCACACCTCGCCTTCCTGCTCCAGGTAATCCAATGGGCGCGGCAGTGCTTCTGACGAGGACTGACCATAGCCTCTGCGTTCGTAAACAAAGACATCCAGCCCCGTCGCCTCAGCTAACTGAGTGGGAAACTGTCGCCACAGGGGAATAGTACCCAGCGCTTCGTGCAGCAACACGATTGCAGGCCCGCCATCACCCGAATGCTTTATATGGCGGACCTGGAGCTTGACGCTTTCTTGAAAATTAACTGAAAAATCAAGTGTTTGCATCGTTGACATCATCGCTCGGCAGGGATGGCATAACTGATTGTCGCGTGAGCTACAGGAGCCTCGCTACCTTCCGAACGCAGAAACACTTCCCCCACACCCATGGCCTTGCCCACTCTCAACATACGGGCGCTGGCAATCACCGCACAGTTGGCCACCGGCTTGCGCAGAAAGTTGATATTCAGGTTGCTGGTGACTGCCAGCGGCACCAGCCCGATCTGCGACAACAGGGCGGCGTATAATGCGACATCAGCCAGCGCCATCAGTGCCGGACCAGAGACTGTGCCCCCCGGCCTCAGGTGTTCGTCGCGAACCTCCAGCTTCATATCAGCCCAGCCGTCCCCCAGGCGCTCCAGGGCTCCGTAACGCGCACCCTGGGGGAACTGCTCAGTCAGAAAATCTTCTAACTCTTCAGCCGTTATCTTCATTCGCTGACTTCTTCTTTAGCCTGGTTGCGCAGGATAAACCGCTGGATCTTGCCACTGGGGGTCTTTGGCAGCTCATCCACAAACTCGATTTCGCGGGGGTAAGCGTGAGTAGAGAGACGCCGTCTTACCAGCTCCTGAAGCTCGGTTTTGAGCGCTTCTTCGCCCTCTGGCTCATGCCCTGCACGAATAACCACGTAAGCCTTGATGATGGAGCCGCGCTTCTCGTCAGGCTTGGCTACCACACCGGATTCGGCAACAGCAGAATGTTCCAGCAAGGTGCTTTCGACATCCGCAGGACCGACCCGGTAGCCAGCGGTAGTGATAATGTCATCATCTCGCCCACTGAATGAGAAGCTGCCATCTCCATGGGCAATCCCCATGTCACCGGTGAGGTAATAACCCGCCACAAACGGGTCTTTCTCGCCCCAGGTATAGCCGTCGAAGCAGAACAGAGGGGACGCTTTCACATCAACCGCCAGTTGGCCAACTTCATCCGCTCCCACTTCTTCATTGTTCTCGTTGAGCGCTACGACTCGATGGCCGGGGGACGAATAACCCATGGAACCCACGCGCTTCTTATGGTCGAGTTCGTGGAAATTACAGCAGGTCATGCCAGTTTCAGTCTGACCGTAATGATCCATAACCTGGCATTGATGACGACGAGTCACCCAATTGGTCACTTCCGGATTCAGCGGCTCGCCTGCGCTGCTTGCGACTCGGAGGCCGAGGATTTCGCCTTCCGGGAGGATGTCGTCATTAGCTTTTAACAGGCGATAGGCCGTCGGCGCCGCCGCCAGATTGGTAATTTTGTATTTGCGGATCATGTCGTAGGTCGTTTCAGGGGTAAACGGCTTCGGGTTGAAATGCGTGGCGTGCCCCATCAACAGCGGGCCTACCACGGCGTAATACAAACCGTAGGCCCAGCCCGGGTCCGCGACGTTCCAGAACGCGTCATCTTCCCTTAAGCCGATAGCAAACTTCATGTAAACGTAATACGACAGCAGGGCCCTGGCAGGCACCGCAACGCCCTTGGCCTTACCGACTGTGCCGGAAGTAAACATCTGCAGAAACGCGTCATTCCCTTTGATAATGACTGGTTCAAACTGGTCAGACTGCTGGTCAAGAGTGGTATGGAAGTCGCTCACATCCGGGCCTGCTTCAGCAGCTGTCACACACAGTACGGGGGGGCAGATTTTAACATCGGTGAGCTTCGGATAATTGACCGCATCGGTCACTACAAGCCTGGTGCCCGCACGCTCAAACCGATATTCAATGGCACCTGACCCGAAGGCGGTGAACAGGGGCTGATAAACTGCTCCAGCACGCAATGCGCCTGCAATCACAATTAACAACTCCGGGCTGCGGGGTAACAAACCGGCGACCCGGTCGCCCTTACCAATACCCTGGGATTTCAGATAGTTGGCAAAACGTGCGGAGGCCGACTGCAGCTCAGCAAAGGTCAACTGACCGGAGCCACCGCCGTCCTTCTCATAATAAAGCGCCACGCGCTGGGGATCTTGCGCCCATTTGTCGCAGATCTCATTACAGACATTGAGGCCGGTCTCGAGACGGCCTTCAAGCACCTCGGCTTCCAGGCGTTCGGGGTCAAAGTTTTCGTATACAGATGCATAATCCGGCAGGTTCATTATCAGCTCCTGTTTTTGTTATCAGTTGTCGTTATCGACGAAATATGGCGCCAAGGTTTATCACAGCATACTGTTTACGTAAAGGTAAACTTTAGCCTTCAGACACTACCTTTCAGTTAACTACTTGATGAGCTTGAGAACCTCCCGGAATCTCGGGTGATCGCTGTATCCGAGCCATTCAAAAGCCACCATCTCTACTGTCACTATCTGTGCGCCACTCTGGTGCAGGCGACTCAACGCTGCATCACGGTCAGACACTTTACGGGAGCCTACTCCGTCCGCCACAACGCAGACTTGAAAGCCAGCGTCTATCAGTCCCAGCGCGGTTTGTAACATACAGACATGTGCTTCACAGCCGGCCACTACAACCGTTTTGCGTTGCTGCCCCAACGCCGCCACCAAACCGTCAACACAGGCGTCGAAGTGGCTTTTAACAACCGTTTGATTGCACGCCTGCCAGATCTCCGCCGCATTCGGGCCAAGGCGGTCCGGGCTTTGCTCGGTACCTATAACAGGCACTTCGAGCGTTTTGGCAATACCCGCAAGACGCAGGCATTGAGACAACACCGCATCCCCTTGGCAAATGGCTGGCATCAGTTTTTTTTGCAGATCCACCAGCACAACAGAGGAATCATCGGCAGACATCAGCATGGCTGTTCTCCATAGCGTTGAAGTAATTGCTCCGGTTAGGTCGAGTAAACCGTAAAAGATCCCGATTGACCAATTATTTGAACACTGTTTGAATGATCAAAATACAAACAAAAAGGATGCCCGCCCATGATGATGTCTGCCGCCGAATACCGGGAGTCACTTCGCCAGTACAATCCCACCGTTTATCTTGACGGTCGCAAAGTCGAATCGGTCGCTGACGAACCCGGTTTCGAGCCCGGCGTAAATGCTGTGGGCCTGACTTATGACTACGCACTGCGTGAGGAATTTGCGTCTGTCATGACGGCAACCCAACAATCAAGCGGCAAGACCGTGAACCGGCTTCTGCATATCAACACCAGTTCCGGCGACCTGCTCAATAAACTGGAGGCCGTAAGACTGGTCTGCCAGGAAACCGGTTGCGCCCAACGTTACCTGACCCACGATGCAGTCAATGCCATTCATCAGGTGTCGGCAAGATTGGATGATGCCCGGGGCACCCGAGAGCATTCGGAACGCTTCACCGCTTACCTTCACGACATTCAGGACCGGGACCTGACGCTCGGTGTGGCAATGACTGACGCCAAGGGCGATCGCAGCAAACGCCCTCATCAGCAAGGCAACCGGGACACCTACGTTCACATTGTGGAACGCAATGGCAAAGGCATTGTGATTTCCGGTACCAAGGCCATCGTCACCGGTGCGCCCTACATGCATGAATTTCTGGTGATGCCCTGTCGCAATATGTCCGAGGAGGACGCGGACTTTGCGGTGTGCTGCGCCGTGCCTGTTGATGCCGAGGGACTCACGATTGTTGCCCGCCCTGCGGGAAGACCTGGCGAAAAAGCCGCCCTGTTTTCCAACCGCTATGGTCAGTCCACCGGTGTGCTGATGTTCGATAAAGTGTTCGTGCCCTGGGACAAGGTATTCTACGCTGGCGAATGGGAGCACTCAGGCTATATGACCTACAACTACGCCACTCACCACCGCCACAGTTGCATCGGTGCCCGTGCAGGGTTCGGTGACTTGCTGATTGGTGCGGGCAGTCTGATGTGTGAGGCCAACGGGTTTGATCCTGCCAAGGAAGGCCACCTGCGGGAGCAGATGGTGGATCTGATCAAGATTACCGAAGGCTTCTATGCCTGCGGGGTGGCGGCATCGGTTTACGCCACCGAGGATGAGCATTCGAAAAGTTTCGTGCCTGATCCGGTCTATGCCAACATCGGTAAGTTACTGCTGTCTACGCAAATCTATGACATGCACAGGATTGCTCACTACGTCTCCGGCGGCCTGATTGTTGCTTTGCCCGGCCCGGACGAAGACCACAATCCGGAAACGGCTGCCAATATGGCCGATGTATTAAGAGCCAACCCCGATATTCCCTATGACAAGCGCATCCAGACTGCGCGTTTTATTGAGGACCTGACCGCGTCCTATCAGGGTGGCTGGTATTCGGTTATCAGTCTGCACGGCGGCGGCTCACCGGCGGCCATGAAACAGGAGATCTATCGCAACTACCCCATTGGCAGCAAAGTGGAACTGGTGGAGCGATTGCTGGACCGTGGCCTGGCTGATGATCCTAACCGACCCATCAGCCAGAACAAACAACCTGGTAAATGCTGCGCCAAGGGATGCACGGCGCCAGGCACCCCCATCATGGTGGACCGTGAGCCTCAGAAACTGTAATTCACAGACCCGACCACCGTGCGTTTGGTTCCTACAAAGCAATCACCTCGCGCCAGGCAGGTGGTGTAGTAGGTTTCGTCTTCCAGGTTATTGACGTTCAGATTGAAGTCCCATTGGCCGACGCTGTAGCCCACCATGGCGTCGTACAGGGTAACCGCAGGAGTTTTGAGTTCGTCGGTGCCGTCATAGCTGGCTCCGACGTAACGCACACCCGCACCGACCCGGAACCCTGGGATGCCCGCGATGGAGACCCGATGCTGACTCCAGAGTGAGGCCAGATGTTCCGGTACGGAAGCAAAACGCTTACCTTCGTTATTGCCCTCCAGCACCTCAGTATCGGTGTAGGCGTAATTGGCGATCAGGTTCCAGTTCGGATTGAGTTCCGCCAGGGCTTCCAACTCGATACCCCGGGCACGAGTTTCACCGTTCTGGATCTGGTTGTTCTGGTTGTCCGGATCCGGAGCGCGGCTGTTTTTCTCACGTAGATCGTAAATCGCTGCGGTAATAAAACTTTCACTGCCTGGCGGCTGATATTTCGCGCCTATTTCTACCTGCTCGCCTTCCAACGGTTCGAACGGCTGATTAAAAGCATTCAGCGCCACAATCGGCTTGAAGGATTCCGAATAGCTAATGTAAGGCGATAGCCCCATATCAAACTTATACATCAGCGCCGCGCGACCGGTGATGGCGTCATCGTCAAAGGTGCGCCCACCTTCCGTGCGGTTCTTCGCCTGATCACTACGCAAACCCAATACGGTAACCCAACGGTCCGCGATAGTGATCTGATCCTGCAGGTAGAAACCCAGCTGAGTCACCGTATTTTCGGGGCTTTCGGAATAATCCGCTTTGGTGAATGGCGTAAAGTTGCCATAAACCGGATCATAAAGATTCAGAGTGCCGGCATCGGCGTCAAACGCCGTGCGAGCATTACTGACTGCATGCTGATAATCCACCCCGAACAACAGCGTGTGCTCCATGCCCGGGGTGGAGAACAGTGCCTGAGCCTGGTTGTCTATAGTGAGCGCATCGAGGTCAGGCTTGCTGGCGTAGGCAACCCGGTCGATATCTCCGTTTGCTCGCAGCGTTGGAGGAAACTGTGGGTATAGCGTCTGGTAACTAACTTCCGTTTCGGCGTAGCGTATGTTCTGGCGCAGCGTCCAGACATCATCAAGCCGATGAGTAAGCAATGACGTAACCGCCGCTTCCCTGGTGTCGTATTCGTCAAACCCCGGTTCGCTCATAAAGACATCGATGGGAATTTGTGGCAAGCCGCCAGGAGCGGGCTTGATGGTGCCTGCATGGGGCAGAAACTGGGTGGTGGAGCCCCCGCGATCTTCCTGGAAATTACCCAGCAATGTCCACTCGGTGCGCTCGTTCGGACGCCAGGTAATCGAGGGTGCGATCACCGTTCGGTTGTCTTCTACCTGTTTGACCTGGGTGTCGCTGTCCCGGCCCAGTACGACGACGCGGTAAAACAGGGAATCGTCGTCTGTCAAAGGCCCGGTGCTGTCCAGCGCCAGCTGTTTATAGTCAAAGTTACCCACTTGCCAGTTGATATCGGTCTGTTGCTGCTCGAGAGGCCGCTTGGTGGTGAGGTTCACGATGCCACCGACAGAACCCTGCCCGTACAGCACAGATGAGGGACCTCGCACGATTTCAATTCGCTCCAGAGTATAGGGCTCGGTTCGAGGACTCTGATAAAAACCAAATGTCTTCTGCAAGCCATTCTGGAAGATGACCGGGTCTGACCCGCGGATGGTCTGCCAGTCTCCCCGGCTATCCAGTCCGAAAGTTTCGGCACCCACACCGGCGGAGTAACGCAGGGCCTCCTGCACAGACCGGGCGCCCTGATCACGCATCTGGTCACGGGTAACCACGGAAATGGATTGTGGGGTTTCGCTGATCGGTGTCGTTGTTTTGGTGGCACTCAGGCTGGTCGTTGCGCGGTACCCCTCAACAGGCGCCGTCGGGTTTTCCTGCTTTTCGCCTGTTACTTCAAGCGCGTTCAACGTGCGGGTGGTGTCTTGTTCCGCGCTCAATCCCTGAGCACGTGCACCACTGGCGAAGGACAACAACCCAAAACTAACGGTGACCGCGATGGCTACAGCCGCAATTTTGATCCCTTCATGAACTTCCGAACTCACTGACATTACGCTCTCCTGCTTGCCCCGAAGGACAATAATATGGAACCTGAAAGAACGTAATGTTAATGCGATTAATTATTATTTGCAATCAGGGGAATCTGATTTGCGCTTGATCTCCGTAGCTTGTGCGCCATTTTATCTCCCAGTACCAGTAAGGCTGGCGTCAGCAACAGTGTCAGCAATGTTGCAAACGCAAGACCACCAGCAATCGCACTCGATAATTGCGTCCACCATTGGGTGGAAGGAGCACCAAAACCAAGGGAGGGGGACAACAGATCCACATTGACCCCAAGTACCATCGGCATTAAACCAAGAATTGTAGTAATGGCGGTCAGCAACACCGGGCGCAGACGCAGGCACCCCGTTTCCAGCGCTGACTCGAACGCATTAAGGCCATCTTTACGCATCTGGTTGTAGGTATCGATCAGAATAATGTTGTTATTCACTACAATCCCCGCGAGCGCAATAATACCCATCCCGACCATAACAATACCGAAGGATTGGCCATTCACCAGCAACCCGAGCAGTACACCTGCAGTCGACAGAACGATGGCGGAAAGAATCAGCAATGCCTGATACACCGAATTAAACTGAGTAACCAGGATCAACAACATCAGTGCCAACGCCACCATGAACGCACCGGAAAGAAAGGTCGCCGCTTCCTGCTGCTCTTCATCTTCGCCGCCGAATCGCACTGTGATGTTGGCGGGTGTTTCAGGCATACGATCCCGTAGCGCCTGCAGTTGCTGATCAGCCTGCATCCCTTCAGCAACATCAGCCTTGACGGTGATAGTGCGCTGGCCATCCACACGCTGGATAATGCCGGTTTTAGGCGCCGGCTCCAGACTCAGGAAATAGGACAGCGGCACCTGTCCCCGACTGGTATTGATGGTCTGACGCTCAAACTGGTCCAACTCACGCCAGTTGTTTGGCACCCGCACCGCGATGTCTACTTCATCCCTTACATCTTCCGGACGATAAGTCGCGAGTACCAGGCCGTTAGTTACCAGTCGCACTGCACTACCCACACTCAGGACATCTGTGCCGAAGCGCGCAGCCGCCTCCCGGTCGACTTCGAGGCGCCATTCGATACCTGGCAGACTGCGATCGTCTTCCACATCCACGAAACCGCCTACGTCGTCCATAGTCGCCCGCAAGGTGTCGACATAGTCGTCGAGGGCATCACTCTGCAAACTGCTGACTTTCAGCTCCACCGGTTTGCCAGCACCCGGGCCATCCTGCTGTTCCCGAAATTCAAGCACGATGCCGGGTATGTCGGCGGTACGAGCCCGGAAATCTGCCAGAATCTCAGACGCAGGCCGACGGTCGAACCAGTCAGTGAACTGAAAGTTCAGCACCCCGACCACATCCGGCGCCATCTGTGAGTCCGGACTGATCAGCGAACGCGCATATAGAGCTTTGACTTCCGGCATACCCAGCAAGCGCGCCTCAACCTGCTGTACCAGCGTATCGCGTTCGTAAATGGATTGGTCGCCCCGCGCACGCACCCAGACCTGGGCAGAATCGGGCTCAACACTGGGGAAAAACTCCACCCCGTGATTAAAGCGACCGTAAACACCGTAAATCAGTCCGACCAGAACGATTACCCCCAGCAGCGTGACACCGGGCCAACGCAGCAATGTTGCCAACACGGAACGATAGCGTTGCCCCATCCGACCGGATTCAACTGGCACGCGCGCCCGGGACCCACCGCTGATGCCCCCAAGAACCGGCAGGAAAATCAACGCCATCGCAAGGGAGGCCAGCAGACACAGGATCACAGTGATCGGCAGGAATTTCATGAATTCGCCGACCAGCCCCGGCCAGACCAGCAGCGGAAGGAATACCGCGAGCGTGGTGGCGGTGGAAGCTATCACCGGCCATGCCATGCGGCTTGCTGCCTCCGCCCAGGCCTCGCCGGGAGGGAGGCCTTCGTGGAGGTTACGGTCGGCCAGTTCCGACACCACAATGGCACCATCGACCAGCATGCCAGCCACCAGAATGAGACTGAACAGTACGACAATATTGAGGGTGTACCCGAGACCCCAGATCAACAGGATACCCGCGAGGAATGCACCCGGAATGGTGAGGCCGACCAGCAACGCGGAGCGCAGACCCATAGTCGCGATAATCACGATAATGACCAGTACAATAGCGGTCAGTACGTTGTTCAGCAGGTCGCGTAGAATGTCCCGCACTTCCGTGGACTGATCCATTATGTAGCTTGCATCAAGTCCCGCGGGAAACTGATCTTCGGCGCCAGTCACCAGCGCTTTGACCTGCCCGACCGTTTCAATAATATTGGCGCCGGTGCGCTTGGACACCTCCAGTACGACCGCCGGCTCGCCGTTGATCCTGGCAAAACCGGTCGGGTCCTTGAAGCTACGCTGTAACGTGGCGACGTCTCCGAAAGTGACCACCGCATCACCATTCACTTTGATCGGCATCGACATCACGTCTTCGATGGTTTCGATCACTCCCGGCACTTTCATCGCCATGCGGCCAGAACCGGTGTCCAGACTCCCCGCTGCAACCAGCTGATTATTACGGGTCACCAGGGTGGCGAGCTCGTCATAATCAATGCCATAGCTTTCCAGCACCTGGGGGTCCACTACGATTTCCAGAACGTCTTCCCGGTCCCCGCCAATGGTCACTTCAAGCACTTCGGGAATACCCTCGATGGCATCCTGAAGGCGCCGTGCCACCGTAATCAGTTCACGCTGGGAAAGCGGGCCGGACAGCCCGATGGACAACACCGGGAACAGCGAAACGTTAACCTCATTTACCCTCGGCTCATCGGCTTCCGATGGAATTTTAGCGCGGGCGGTGTCGACCTTTTCGCGAACATCCTGCAAGGCTTTATCCGGATCAAAGCCGGCGTCGAACTCCAGCATGATTGAGGCATGGCCTTCGGATGCGGTCCCCCGCATCTCCTTGATGCCTTCAAGAGATCTCAACTCCTGCTCCATCGGACGAACCAGTAGGCGTTCGCCGTCCTCTGGGCTGATTCCTTCCAGCGTCATCGAGACGTAGATCATTGGAATGGTGACGTCCGGGTTAGCTTCCTTGGGGATGATCTGGAACGCCGCGATGCCTCCCATAATCAGGAATATAAGCGTCAGCAATGTGGTGCGGCTGCGATTGAGGGCAGCGTAGATCAGGGTGCGCATCGGTCAGCCCTCAGCCCTGGACCGGGGACTGATCGAGGAGCCCGTAACCGGCGTAACCGTCTGCCCGGGGGCGACAAATCCCCCGCCCTGTGTGATCAGTCTGACACTGACTGGCAAGCCTGTAATCCAGGCACCATCTGTGGTCGCACTTAGTAACCGGACCGTTGTGAAGCGGACTGTATCAGCGTCGTCTACGTGCAGAACCCCGAGCTTGCCGTCATCGCCCAGGCTGAGATAGGCCGGCGACAGAAACATTGCCTGTTGCTCGGATAGCGAGATGCCCAGGGTGGCACTGCCCCCGGCGACTCTCAGCCCGTCAGGGTTCGGTACTTCAGCTTCTACATAAAAACTGCGGGTTTCGGAATTCGCAGCACTGGACACAAAGCTCAAGCGGCCTTCCAGAGAACGACCATCGAGAAGCTCCACACTTACCAGTTGGCCTTCTTTGAGGCCCGCCACGGATTGTTGCGGGGCGTTGCCCGCCACTTTCAGACGATCCACCTGAACCAGTTCCAGCAGCGCCTGGCCCTTTGCGACATACTCTCCGAGCTCGGCATTACGCTGGTTCACCACGCCGTCAAACGGCGCTGTCGGCTCAACGTGTCGTAACGCCAGTTGGGCCTGCTCCAGCGCGGCTTTGGCCGCCGAAAGCTCGCTTTCGAGACGTAGCTTCTCGGACTCGGATACTAGATTCCCTGAGCGCAGACGCTCCGCAGCTTTCAGCTCTGCATCGAGCTGCCGGAAACGCGCACGCGCCTGAGCGACAGCAGCAGGCCGGTCTTCCTCCGAGAGTTTGACCAACACATCCCCTGCCCGGACTTCTTGGCCCTGCTGAACTGGCAACGCCTCAACGGTCGCCTCAACCTGAGCACTGATGGAAACCCGCCGCCACGGCTCAATCTGCCCCTGGATCATCACTTTTGGCTGATATGTGGTGGCATTGTAACGCTCTACCTCTACCCGGACAGGCCCATCACTGGTGATTTTCTGGCGCTCGTCCACGTCTTCCCGGGCGGTTTTGACATCACCACTGATCATCCAGAGTATTAACCCGAAGGTGAGCAATACCGCCAGAGCAACGGGCCCCCAGAATTTGTTCTTTGCATCGGTCATTATTTTTCATCCTGAATGTACGGTGCAGAGCCAAGCGCCGGAGCGCCAACTAGGCCTGCAATCATGAAATCTGCAACGTAATCAAAGTAAGTCGGCAAGGTGGTGGTATGGCTGCGGGGGCCGAAACCACCGGCGGCAATTCGGGACATAACTCCCTGAAAGCCCGCCTCGATACCCCAGTAAACTGTTTCGACCGAGGCGATTCTGAGCTCGCCATGGGCCACCGCGGCGTCGATAAACTGGTGGAACATATTGGTATATTCCGCATCCAGTTGCCGAAATTCAGACTGGATTTCGCAGCCTAACCGTCCCAGAAACTCTGGTCGCTCACAGTGCAGGCAGAGCTGGACCTCAATCGGGCTTTGGGCCATCAGATCAAACGCCAGTCTGATTACCGCCCGCATCGCCACCAGCGGGCTGCCAACCCCGGATATAGCCCGGTATCGGGAGAGACAACGACGGGAAAACTCCAGAGCCAGCCGCGCATAAATCGCGTCTTTGGTGGGGAAATGCTTATACACCGTGCCTTTTCCGATACCTGCGGCCGCGGCCACTTCTGCCACTGTAACCGACTCCCACCCCCGCTGAACAAACAACTCCAGCGCAGTATCCAGCAGCAAACGCTCGCGCTGGGCAAAGACCTCATCCTGATAGCTCATGTACTAATGACTCATGTCCTGATCCGTGCGTTAGTAAAGGTCTTGTGACCGGCGGTCATAATATGACTCATAGTCACTTTTCACAAGTGACAATCCGATTGCCCGCACTAAGGGACGTCTGAATAACTCCTGAATTTCGATGGCGCGGTATTTGCTCATTAAGAATTAAATCATCGTTTTGTACCAGGAGAGCACTGCATGCGTGCAAAATCTTATGCTGAGCCATTACCTCACCCCAAGGCTGCGGATTACCTCATTGCATCAAAAAAGTGTGAACTCCAGAGTCTGGCCTATTTTCTCCAGATGGGGCGTCTGGTGCTGTGCATCAGCAATCTGATTCACGCGCTGCAAAGAGAACGGGGCGCTTCCAATATTTTTATCGGGTCAGCGGGTAAACGCTTCAAGGGCCAGAGACTTGATTATATCTCCGCCTCGAATCTCGAACGTCAGCATTTTGAGCAGGCCTTGCACGATATCTACAATGAGATTTCCGTGCACCCGGGCAGCAGTCGGCTGCTGAATCATATAGCTTGTGTGCTGCATGACCTTTCTGGCCTGGAGTCTCGACGCCTGCGCGTGAGCAAACTTGATATCAGTTCAGAGCATGCTATTAGCGCTTACAGTGACAGCATTCAGATGTTACTGGCCGTGGTGTTTGAGGCTGCTAATGACGCAGTCGACCCAACGATTGCGGGTATTCTGGTGGCCATGTTCAACCTCATGCACGGTAAAGAGCTGGCCGGGCAGGAGCGTGCGGTCGGGTCTGCGGGTTTTTCCCGGGGGCGCTTTGACGACGCACTTTCCCAGCGCATGGCGCACCTTATTGAGGCACAGAATCGGTGTTTTGAGGTGTTTGCCAACTTTGCCGACCCCCACTCTCTCGCGCTCTGGCGTCACGCCAATGCCAGCAAGCGGGAAGATGAAGTTGAACGGCTCCGCCAACTGGGATGTTCCATTGGTCGCTACAAAGACCTTGATCCGGACTTGGCTGACCATTGGTTCGAGCTGATGTCCCAGCGCATCGATGAACTCAAGTCCATTGAAGACAGCCTGGAATCCCATTTCCATACCCGCTGTATTGAAAAATACACGGGCGCGAAAAACTCACTGGCCCACCAGGAAACCCTGATCGCCTCGCTGGACCAGCATGACCACACACCGGAACCCATGCTTGTAGTTTGTGGCCCACAACCAGAAGACCCCCACGCAGCTGCCGTTCAGAGTGAAGGTGTCAGCCAGCGCTTCGGTCGCTCTATCTTCGATCTCGTCCAGCAGCAAGCGCAACGGCTGCAGCAAATGAGTGATGAATTAAAGGCCGCGAAGGAAGCACTGGAGGACAGGAAAACCCAGGAAAAGGCTGTGCAGCTTCTAATGAATCACCGTCAGGTTTCGAATGATGAAGCCCACAAGCTGCTAAGGCAGCTCGCCATGAGTCAGGGCAAAAAACTGCCCGATGTCGCTCGCTCTATTGTTGCCATGGCCGAGGTGCTGACTTGAGGTGACCAGACCATTACACCACGTGAACCTTGCCGTCCGTACCCGCAAAAGGATTGTTGAAACTGGATGACTCCCCCTGCAGCTCTGCTTCCGGATGGTTCTTGGTCATTAACGCTTTCATCTCGGCGACATGAGCTTTTGGCGTATCCACCATAACCAGGTACCGCCCCGTATCAATATCCTTGTGAAAGCGCCGAATCCGGTAATTTTCGCTGGAGATACCGCCGAAACCCCCAAGCCACGCTCCCGCAACGATAGCGAAGACGAACATCGCGACCCAGGCAAGGGTCGGCCAGGCCAGGTCGCTGAACATGGCCATGGGTAAAACGAAAGCGAGCCCGAACACTGCTCCGATCAACGCGCCCCGCTCCACGAATCTCACCAGATCTGTGCGGTCCAACACCGAGGCACCGTGCAAGTGGTGGGTGTAAAGGCCCGCCTCATCCTTACTGATGATATGAAATCGCCAGTTGGTGATGCCCTTTTCATGCAGATCGTCGGATATATCCTGCACGCTGTCTATGGAATCCACGAGATAAAATAATCGTTTCATAGCTGACCTCCACTGCTGGCGCAGAGTAGATGAACGTTACCTCACTCACAGTATAGAAGGCGAAGACTACTATTTGATCAACTTCCGGCAGCCTTCTAAGATCGTCTTGCGCTAACCTAGTCCGGCTTAAACAGCTTCAGAATATAGAGATCGGTTATCGGGGTTAGCAATATAAAGATTGATCCCCAGGCAGGCTCTGGGTCAGGTGTGCCACCACGAGGAGGGCTCTGTACACCGACATCAAGGCCGATAGCGCTTCACGATGGCCTCAATGTCCCCGTCCGCCTTTGCTTTATCCAGCCCACGCTGAAGATCTTCCACGATGGCCGGATCGGTCTGGTTGCTGACGGCCAGGTACATCGGGGTTTCCCGGAACACCAGCACCGGCTTGAGGCCGGTAATATCGTGCTCTTCCTCCGCGACCAACGGACCGACAAGACCATCGGTTACCCAAAGATCAGCCTGACCCAGAGCCAAGCGGCGCGGATTCTGGTCCCCGGCCACGCTCATGGTGACATTAAAGCCCTCACTGACGAGGTAATCAGACATTACGTCGCCCTTGTAACCGGCAATCTGGTATTGCTTGGCTTCAGCCAGGGAGCTGATGGTGATATTGGAGTCCGGCGCAGCAAATAAAGTCCACTTGATAGGCGCCAATGGCCCCACCCACTGGAACTGATCTTCACGCTCATCGGTGCGCGCGGTGCAGAACAGGGCGTGGTTCTCGCGGCCCTGGACCCAATCGTAAGCCCGGCTCCAGGCTCGCATCTTCATGATGTATTCATAATCCACGTTGGCCATCATCGCCTTGACCATATCGGTACAGATACCAGTTATGTCTTCTTCGTTATGAGCAAAGCCCTGACCGGTTGTCGAGGCGTTATAGGGAGGGTAGTTTTCGGTGAAAATGTAGAGCTTTTCATCCGCTACTGCTGCAGGGGCAGACGCCATAAACAAAGTAACTGCCAGAGTGCTGAGGCTGGCAAACGGCACAGTAGGATTCTTGCAGCCTGAACGGATGGACATTCGAGTTTCCTCATTCACTGGAGTTCGTGGTGGTTCGCTTTAAATCGGAAAATGTCGCAAACCTTACCATTGTTAATACGATCCGCTGGCGTTTAAGGTCAGTCAGTTTGTTCATTTTTGCCAACAAAACCATGATTACTCGTTTAGCGCTGAATGTCAGTGACAAAACGTATCCAATTCCAATACCCGCTACACATCTATGTATCATACGGCTGCTCGCCCACAATAATTGCACAGACTCGGCTTCAGACGACGGATACAACAACGCTGGCGCCCATGTCGGGACGACCAGCACCAGTGAAAGCTGAGACTCTGTGTCGCTTACCTACCAGGCTTTGTATGGCAGAAACTTACCGTTCATGGTAACCACCACGCGGTCGCCTTTCGGGTTTTCTTCCTTGTCGACCGTCATGGTGAAATCGATGGCACTCATGATGCCGTCACCAAACTTTTCGTGAATCAATTCTTTCAGGGTATCTCCGTATACACCTACCACTTCGTAGATCCGGTATACCAGCGGGTCCTGCGGCACCGCCTGATTCCAGGTTTTATAGGGGCACAGTTGCAGGGTTTCTGCCACGGTCTTATCCAGACCGAGGGTTTCACAGGCCATGAAGGCTTTGTCTTCGCTCATGCTGTTCATCCCGAGGCAGGCAGATGTTGTCCATACCGGCGACATCCCGATGGATTCCGCCAGTGCCTCCCAGCTAATGCCTTTGGTGGCCTTGGCTTCCAGTATTTTTGCGGTCATCAGTTCCTTGGTCATCATGATTAAATCCTCATTGGTCACGTGTTTACCGGCGTATGCACTGAACAGGAGCGCAGGAGGGGAGATTTCCTGATCCGGCTTCCTGCCTGTGTCAGTCATCTTCTGAACGCAACTTTAATGCCACATCGGTAGACCAATAGTTCGAACGGGTGGGAGAAAAACAGTTCCGGGAACCTTCAGGCACGGGAACTCTGGAGCGGGAGCCACGGACGCTACACTTGATGAGAATTGAGCACGCCTTCCAGGTCAGACACATCCACCATCGGATCATCCAGATCCAATAGCACTTCTGAGCGCGCAATGGTCCAGGCCCGGCCCGTTATTTCGCTGTTCATACCGCGATAGGAGCCAACCTGGGCAGGACCAAGAACGGTGCCGGTGAACATGCTGCCCCGTGGCGATATCGTTTCGAGACGTTGACCGTCCCGTATTTCGCCCCGGTGATACATCAACGCTAATCGGGCAGATGTACCCGTGCCGGTTGGGCTACGGCAGATCACACCGGGGTGGACATAGGTCGCTGAACGGGAACGACAACCCCCATTATCCGTGCGCGCCACCGGTCCCATCAAATGTGCAAACGGCAGTGGGCCGACGTGGCCCAGAGTCGGATGGTCCTGAGTCACTGCCGGGCGTGCAGCCTCGACAAATGCCCGACCGAAGGCTGCCATAGCGGGCATCTCATCCGATACCAACCCGAATCCGAGGGCGCTGGCGTCCACCATGGCAAAGTAGGCCCCGCTCCAGACCAGATCAAAAGGCACTCGACCAAAGCCTGGCACGTCCGCGACCAGGTCTTGCGCATAAACAAACGCTGGTTCACTGCGGGTGGTAATGGATTCAACCCGCCCATTTCGGTTGTGGGCGTTGATATAGGCAAGGCCCGCTGGAGATTCCAGAATCAGCAATTGCTCGCCATCCTCCATGGGGACGATGCCATTTTCAAGAATCGCAGTGGCGGTGCAGATCGTATTGGAGCCGGAATACAGGGGGTACCCCATCGCTTCCATGATAATATAACCGGCCTGGGCTTTCGGATTATCCGGCGGCACGATCAGGTCGATTGACATGAACGGATCACCATAGGGTTCATTCAGGAGCCAACGGCGGAAGCCATCGCCATACTTCTGTATATAGCGCATTTGCTCAAGTACCGAACCCCCCGGTAGGTGGCTGACCCCCCTGGTGACTATACGACTGACATCTCCGCCGGACTGCATGTCGACCAGCTCAACGGCGCGCATACGTTCATGATTCTGGTAGCTAAACAGTTGTTTTATCACACCAGACTCCACACCGCTTGAATTCGCGAGACCTCACATTCTTCGCAATCATCGCATGCCTGCTCCTGTGCCATCGAATATCAGCTCAGGATAGGTCATTTTTTGCTCTACGTCAGTTCCTTAGCGCGCAATGACCCGATACACTGGCTTGAGCCGGGGTATCTGCTTCAACACCACCTGAATGACCGTTGTCAGCGGAACCGCGAGCAAAACGCCCACTGGGCCCCAGAGCCAACCCCAGAAAAAGATCGACACGAAAATGACGACGGGATTGATCGCCATACGGAAACCATGAATATAGGGCTCCAGAAAAAAGCCGATTATCGCTGTCAGGCCCAGGTATCCTACCGGCGCTATGGCCATCTTCCAGAGTTCATCAAGACTGGTGGCAGACACCACCGCCAACAGGGAGATGGTCAGTATTACCCCGAGATAAGGGATAAACCGCGCCAACCCTGCGACCAACCCCCACACGGCAGGAGATGGCAGCCCTACGGCCCAGGCGAGCAAGCCGGTAGCAATCCCGACGAACAGGTTACTGAGTCCAATAACCGCGAGATACCGGGCAATTTCGTGTTGGGCGTCACGGACAATATGCAGAGCGTTACGCCGCTGTCCCCGCGGCAACTGGCGCACAAAATTCTGAACCAGACGATCACCGCTAACCAGCAGGAAATAAGTCAGCGCCAAGGCGAGAGCGAGGCCAGCCAGACCATTTTTCACCTTGTTAAACAGTTTCGTACGCCATGAGTCGGTCTGCAAAACGACCGTACTGGTAGTTTCAGTTCCGGCGCCATCGCTGTCCGAGAGTTCTTCAACGGACTCTTCAACTTTGGCTGCAGACTCAGTCACTTTCTCGATCTGCTTTTTGAACGCGCTTTCGCCCACCAGCAGCTTTGAAATGCCTTCCGGCGCTTTACCGGCCCATTCCGTGACGGGCTTGGCGACCGTCCACCCCAGTCCTGCCAGCGCCGCCACCAGCAACAGGATAAGCACCAGCGAGGTGATTACCCTTGGAATACCGAACCGGTGGTAGGCCTTTTTCACCAGCGGGGACAATAGCAGGCTGGTCAGGAAGGCCAGAATAATAGGCAGAATAATTTCATGAGCCAGGTATAGGGTATACAGAACCCCCAGCGCAAATAGTCCATACAGCGGAGTTATGATATCCGACGGGACCTGAAGCCGGTGGTTCTGGTGCTTATTGGCTGGGGTCCCGTCATCGGTATTCTGATCAGTATTGGGATGATCTTCCATGGGTTCTGAGCGGCCTTCTCTATCTATAAATGGAGTCGCCGCTCACTGATCAGCCGCGAAAATTCAGCTTGGTTGATGGTAATAAAAGCGCTGGATGCTGGAGAAGTCCAGTGCGCCATGACCTTGCGATGCGTGCAACTCGAACAGATTGCGCGCCAAGGAGCCCATAGGAACAGCAGCGTGATTCTGCACAGCATTGTCCATTGCCAGGCCCAGATCCTTATTCATCAGGTCAACCAGGAAACCACCCTGGTACTCGCGAGATGCTGGCGCTGCCTCCATAACACCCGGCCAGGGATTGTATACGTTCAGCGCCCAGTTTCCACCTGAACTCTGTTTCATTATTTCAGACAGCACGGCGGGATCAAGACCGTTTTTCACACCCAGCGCCAATGCTTCGCTCGTGCCGCTCATGAGAATCGCCAACAACATGTTATTGCAGATCTTCGCAGTCTGGCCAGCGCCATGGGGCCCCGCGTGGAAAATGTTCTTTCCCATACTCTCAAGAATCGGCTTGGCCTGATCAAAGGCTGCTTTTTCACCGCCACAAATAAACGTCAGAGCACCGGCTTTTGCACCTCCAACACCGCCAGACACCGGCGCATCCATGAACGCAATATTCTTTTCAACCGCAGCGTCGGCCACTTTACGGGCAGTTTCCGGCGCAATGGTGGATGAGTCAATAACCAGCGTTTTGGACGACAGGCTTGCCAGCAGGCCGTTATCACCCAGGTACACCGACTCGACGTGCTTACCCGCCGGCAGCATGGTAATCACACATTCGGCTGAGCGCGCTGCTTCCTCGGCACTGGCAGCACTCTTGGCACCTTCACCCACCAGTGTGCGTACTGCGTCTTCGGATAGATCAAACACCGTAACAGCATGTCCAGCTTTGAGCAGATTGGAGGCCATCGGCCCGCCCATGTTCCCAAGTCCGATAAATGTAATATTCGCCATGATTATTGTTCTCCGTTTTCGGTATTCAGGGCTGAAGGGTTCAGATCAGGTTTTCAGAAAAAACTCGTCCACCCACATCGGGTCAATACTGGCAAGAGTCGGATATTGCCAGCGCGGTTTCAGGTCTTTATCTATGAGCAGCGCCCGGACACCCTCTGCGAACTCGCCTTTTTTAAGGCAATGAATTGAAAGCCTGCGTTCTTTTCGGAACACATCCGCCAGGCTGTCACGGGGTGTATCGTGGTAATGCTTCCATTGAATCGACAGCGATGTCGGGGACGCTGCCTCCACAGTTTTAGCCGCCTTAACGAGCCACGGGTCGTCGCTCTGCATAAGAGCCAGATTATTCACGACATCGATCAAGGTGTCCCCATCTGTTATCGACTGGATAACATCGAAATGCTTGCGAACAACCGATTCTGGCAGCCTTTCATGAGACTCCCCTTCAAACCGTCTGAGCACCTCATTTATGGCTTTATCAGCTCCATTTCGAAAATTCGCCTGTTGCAGAGCAGCCTTTACTTCGAGACGGCGTTCATGGCAAATGAAACGGTCCGCCAACCCTCCAAACAGCGCATCGGCTCCATTCATTCGTGCTCCGGTCAAACCTAGGAACAACCCGGTGCGTCCTGGCATCCGGCTAAGGAACCAGCCCGCCCCTACATCCGGATAGAGTCCGATGCTGATTTCCGGCATCGCAATCTTCGATTGTTCGGTTACGATTCGGTGAGAGGCACCTGCCATTAAACCGAGACCACCTCCCATAACAATACCGTTACCCCAGACAATAAACGGTTTGGGGTAGGTATGGATGAGGTAATCCAGCTCATACTCGTCGGTGAAGAACTGCTCGCCCACACTGGGGGTGCGATGATCAGAACGAGGCTCGGTCATGTCACGATAAAGCGCGACAATGTCACCCCCTGCACACAGGGCCTTGTCACCCTCACCTTCCAGCCAAACGGCCTTGATTTCGCGATCTTTCGCCCAGTCATCAAGACGGTCTTTGAGCAGGTGAATCATGTCCAGTGACAGCGCGTTCATGGCCCGCGGCACGTTCAGACGCGCGACACCGATGCGGCCTCCATCGTTTATAGAGAGCTCTTCAAAAACTACAGATTGGTCAGTCATAGGCTTGCCCTGTTTTCCTTATCGATTCTTCCACTGGGGCGCACGTTTCTCCAGAAACGCATTGACACCCTCGCGCTGATCTTCAGTGTCGAACAACTCAATGAACAGCTCACGCTCCATGCGCCAACCATCAGTATGACTGCGACCCTCGCGGGCACTCATCACCAGCGACTTGCACCGGGCCGTTGAAGACGGGCTCTGTTTACAGGCCATGGCTGCCAGCTCAAGCGCCTTGTCCAGGGCTGTGCCGGTAGCAACGACCTCTTCTACCAGTCCGATGGCCTGAGCGCGGTCTGCCTTGATGCGCTCGCCACATAGGATCATGCGTTTGGCCCAGCCCTCGCCCACCAGCCAGGGCAGATTCTGGGTGCCGCCAGCACACGGTAGTAATCCAACACTGGCCTCCGGCAGCGCCATCTGGGCCTGTTCCTCGGCAATACGCATGTCGCAGGACAAGGCGCACTCCAGCCCACCGCCCATGGCGTAACCATTAATGGCCGCAATGGATACACCACGAAAACGGGTCAGTGCGTCGAACGCCTTGCCGAAGGCCTGGGCCATGACGTTGGCTTTACCGGCATCGCCATCGGCAAAGCTTTTGAGGTCCGCACCAGCGGAAAAGAACTTTTCACCCTGGCCAGTAACCACCAGAGCAAAAATATTATCGTCGGCGTTGAGGGCCTCGACAGTTTCAGTAAGGGCATGCAGCGAATCCAGTGTCCAGGTATTCGCCGGGGGATTATTGATGGTGATAATCGCGATATGGTCGCGTTTTTCCAGTTGAATCAGGTCGCTCATAGGATTCTCTCTTGTTTTGTCAGCTACTGTTCCGGGGACTACTGAATGGCTTCAACAACCCCCGGTTCCAACAGTCGGCGGGCAACAATCAGCCGCATGATTTCGTTGGTGCCTTCCAGAATCTGATGTACCCTCAGGTCTCGTACATAACGCTCAAGTGGATATTCCCGGATATAGCCATACCCTCCGTGGAGTTGCAGTGCGTCGTTACACACTTCGAAACAGGCGTCAGTGGCGAACCGCTTTGCCATCGCACACAACATGGTGGCTTCAGTGTTGCGCTGGTCGAGGCTGTAGGCCCCAAGGCGAACCATCTGACGCGCCGCCACCAGATTCGTAGCCATGTCCGCGAGCTTGAACTGCAACGCCTGGAAGCCCGCCAAAGGCTGCCCGAACTGCTCGCGTTCATGCATGTAATTGCGGCTTCGCAACAACGCCGCCTGGGCGCCACCCAGGGAGCAGGTCGCGATGTTCAGGCGACCGCCATCAAGACCTTTCATGGCAATCTTGAAACCGTCGCCTTCTTCGCCCAGGCGGTTTTTCGAGGGTACCCGCACGTTTTCAAAGGTAATCTGCCGAGTGGGCTGGCTGTTCCACCCCATTTTCTCTTCTGCTTTGCCGTAATGAATGCCGTCGCTGTCCGCTGGCACCGCAAAAGCACTGATACCCTTGGCGCCACTGTCCGGAGCACCCGTCCGGGCCATTACCACCAGCACCTGGGTACTGCCAGCACCGGAGATAAACACCTTGCTGCCATTCAGGATGTAATCGTCCCCGTCCAGCTCAGCTTTGGTGCGCAGATTACCGGCATCAGAACCCGCGCCAGGTTCGGTCAGGCAGTATGAGCCCAACCACTCACCGCTGGCCATACGTGGCGCAATGGTGTCCTGCACGTGGGTATTGCCGAACATGGCGACCATCCAGGTCGCCATGTTATGAATGGTGATATAGGCCGCCGTGGAGGGACAAGCCGCCGCCAGCTCTTCAACAATCACGGTGGTATCGAGCCGGGAAAGCCCCATGCCGCCCTGAGCTTCCGGCGTATAGATACCACAGAACCCCATCTCTCCGGCTTCCCGAATCATATCCACCGGGAATTCGTGTTCCGCATCCCATTGTGCAGCGTGGGGCGCCATGGCCTTCTCAGCAAAGGCTCTGGCAGCGTCCCGGAATGCTAACTGGTCCTCGGTCAGATCGAAGTTCATGGTAGCTCCCCTTACCGCATACGGATGGAGAAGTTGGTTTCCGCGATCGCGTCTTTGGCGAACCAGCGCGCAGTGATGGTCTTGGTTTCGGTGTAGAAACGGACCGCCTGCTTGCCGTAGGCGTGTTGGTCACCGTAGAAAGAGCCTTTCCAACCGGTGAAGGAGAAAAACGGCAGGGGTACAGGAATGGGCACATTGATACCTACCTGACCGACTTCGATCTCATGCTGATAACGACGGGCCGCACCGCCGGAACTGGTATACAGGGAGGTACCGTTGCCATAGGGGCTGTTATTGACCAGTTCAATGGCATCACCAAAGGTGTCTACTTCCATGCAGGCCAGAACCGGGCCAAATATTTCTTCTTTGTAGACCTCCATTTCCGGCTTGACACCGGAGAACAATGTCGGGCCAACCCAGTTGCCGTCAGGCAAGCCAGGCACTTCACAGCCACGGCCATCCAGCAGCAGTTTCGCCCCTTCAGCTTCGCCCTGGGCGATCAGGGATTCCACGCGCTTCTTGGCCTGCGGGCTGATGACCGGGCCATAGCTGGCACCCTTGTCGTCCCAGGCGCCGGGTTTAACAGCCGCCAGTGCCTCTTTAACATCAGGAATCCATTCCTGGGCCTCACCCACAAAGACAGCAACCGAAATGGCCATGCAGCGTTGACCAGCAGCGCCTACGGAAGCCCCCACCAGGGCGTTGACGACTTGCTGCTTGTCGGCATCCGGCAGGATAACCATGTGGTTCTTGGCGCCAGCGAAGCTTTGTACCCGCTTCATGTTCTTGGTGCCGGTTTCGTAGATGTAACGACCCACCGGAACAGAACCCACGAAAGAGACCGCTTTGATGGCGGGGTCGGTCAGCAGGATATCGACCTGCTCCTTACCGCCGTGGACGACTTGCAGCACGCCTTTTGGTGCCCCAGCCTCTTCAAACAATTCCGCCAGGCGAGTCGGTGTTAACGGGTCCTGCTCTGATGGCTTCAGGATAAACGTGTTACCACAGGCAATCGCCATCGGGAACATCCACAGCGGAATCATGGCTGGGAAATTAAACGGCGTAATGCCAGCGCAGACACCCAGGGGCTGAATATAGGAATAAGTATCAATTTCACGGGCAACGTTCTCAACCGTCTCGCCCATCATCAGGGAGGGGATGTTGGCTGCATGCTCGACCACTTCAATACCGCGCCAGACGTCGCCTTTTGCATCTTCAAATGTCTTGCCGGTTTCCTGGGACAGAATTTCGGCAATGTCGTCATGGTGCTCTTTGAGCAGGGCCTGGTAACGCATCATCACACGGGCACGCTCGGATACCGGTGTTTCTTTCCAGGACTTGAAAACCTCGCCAGCGAAGTCAATCGCACGGCGCATTTCCGCATCGGTCGTGCAGGGTGCACGGGCAATCACTTCGTTGGTGGCCGGGTTGGTGACGTCAATCCACTGGTCAGTCTGGCTTTCGACGAACTCGCCGCCAATATAGAGGGGTACAGTTTTCATAATGGGTTCCCTAGCATTGTTGTAGTGGTCATTCGGGGGCATTGCCCTCAGGCTTTCCTAGATCCTAGCACATGACCACACCGCGTCATGATTGACTAAATTTCGTCCGTGATGGATTATCTTTCGAAATCAAAACAAGACTTGCGTATTCAATGACAAAAACCTCGCAATGGCCGGTGCCGACGGACAGCATCCGTTACGTCATCCCGGACCCCGTCATCAGGACTCTGTCCCGGCATCCGCTGACACGGGATCTGTATCCGCTCGCCTTCGGCCACTATCGGCGGGCAGCAGGCCATCACATGCATCGTGAAAAACATAATGATGAGCTTTTGATCCTGTGCACTGAAGGCGAGGCGTTCCTCAGTATTGAAGACGAACCCTGCCTGGTCAAAGCGGGCGATCTGGTGCTGATACCTGCAGGGGCTTCGCACCGCTACACGGCGGTACCGGACAACCCCTGGACAATCCATTGGATACATTACACCGGTCCACTGGCAGCTGATTTCCGCCGACACATGGGATTTACGGATGGCGTCCGGATTCTCCACCTGGGTCGGCAGCCCCGCTTGCTGGTGGACTTCAACGGTTTATTATCAGTACAACAGACCGGTTTCCGGACCCCGGGGCTAGTGCATGTGGCGAATCGGTTGCGCCAATTGCTAGCTGCGATCCCCCTCTGCATGGGAGAATCCGATCGATCGCAACAGCCCGACCTGGACGTCATCCACAATTTTATGCGGGAACATCTTGATGAACGGGTCAGCCTCAGCCAGTTGGCAGACCTCACTGGCCTGTCTGCTACGCACTTCGCAACCCGTTATCGCGAGCTGACCGGCGTGTCCCCGATTCAGCACTTCCTGCACCTCAAGGTGGAGCATGCTTGCCAGATGCTGGACACCACTGACCAATCGTTTACCCAGATCAGCACTCAGCTCGGCTACGATGACAATTATTATTTTTCGCGACTGTTCAAAAAGGTGATGGGCCTGTCGCCAACCGACTATCGTCACACCAGCCGACACTGAAACGGGTATACCCTGGGCTGAAAGACCAGAATTGGCGAAGCAGACAAGACCGCTTTTTTTGTTATCCATAACTCGATAGGCTGTTCATTAATGAATCAGAGCAGGCATCCACACAAGGCACCATTATGGCGACCTATATCATTCAGATCGAAGACACTTTTGATGTTCCGCGAGAAAAGGTTTTTGCGTTATTTTCCGATCACGTGCGATTTGGCAATTTGTTGGGCGCTCCGGTAAAGCGCATCAAAGACAGTGACGAAGCCGACCCGAATGGCCTTGGCTCAGTTCGCAAGATCGGTATCGGGCCGATCGCTCTGGAGGAGACCGTAACCGGGTTCGAGCCTGATAGTCTGATTGAATACACCATTACCAGCCTGAGTCCGATCAGACACCATCAGGGGCGTATCCGCTTTTCGGAAACCCTTGCAGGTCAGACTGAAATCCACTACACCATTTCCTTCGAAGAGGTCATTCCCTTCACCGGCGCGCTGATTCATTCAGCCCTTGAAAAAGCACTTCTCAGGGGCATGAAGCGCGTTCCGAAGCTGGCCTGAGAGGCTGGCGCGTTCACGGAGAGACTTTGAACAACTCCCGTGTCTCTTCTGATTTTCAGAGGCTTTCCAACGCCTCAAGAATCTGATTACAGACCTGCTCATGGCTCAGACCATCGCAGGCAATAACGATGTCCGCAGAGCGGGAATAAAGCTCATGCCGCTCGGCAAACAGCTCTGCGAGAGACTGATCTTCCCGCTTTGATATCCCCCGCAGACTGAAATCGCCAATTCGTTGCTCTACGGTCTCCAGCGTCACTTTGAGAAATACAATGGTGCTGCTCGTCTTCAAATGTGCCATTGCCTTGGTGCTGTAGACGGCGCTGCCTCCGGTGGCGATGACGTGGTGCTGCAGCGTCAATGCTTGCAATTCCCTCTCCTCAATCCCTCGGAGCACCTTGTATCCGTGATCGTCAACGATGGATTGCAAGGTGCAGGCTTCCGCCGCCTGGATCAACAGATCGGTGTCTACAAACCCCAGAGCCAGGTGTTTTGCCAACAGAACACCTACTGTACTCTTACCGGAACCCGGCATCCCGATAAGCACCAGGTTAGAGGTCGTCGAGGGCTGGTGAACCGACGTCATCCTTTGGCTTCCTCAACCGCTTTTTCAGCCTGTAGCGAGAACTTCTTCACACTGGAAGCAAAATCGCTGAAGCGCTCCCCCTGTATCAAGACATGCTGCCGCAGGCGGTCTTCGGCCACGGCCGCATCTCCTGACTCGATTGCACTAAAGATCTCACGATGCTCCTGCATCGAATTCACCATCCGCTGGCGCACTTGCAGTTGCAGGCGCCGGTAGGGTTTCAGGCGCTGCTTGAGCTGTCGGGTTTCTTCGGCCAGAAAGGCATTATGGCTCGCCCGGTAGATACAGTTATGGAAGTCCTCATTCTCGTAATAGTACTCGTCGGAATCACCCTGTTTGATGGCTTCCTCACAACGTGCCAGAGCGGTTGCGAGATTCTCAAGCTCAACCGCGCTGATGCGGCGAGCCGCCAACCGCCCACACATGCTTTCCAGCTCCGCCATCACCTCGAACATTTCAATGAGCTGCTCTATACCAACCTTGGCCACGAACGTGCCTTTCTTGGGCTCCACCGTCACCAGGCCACTGACAGCCAATTGCTGAATTGCCTCCCGGATCGGCGTACGCGAGACCCCGAATTTAAGCGCCAGTTCTTCCGGGTCAAGCCGGGCACCAGGCATCAGGCGACCATTAATAATGTCGTCTTCAAGGGCATCCTTGAGTTTCTGTGTGTTAGAACGCTTCACGACTACTCCCTCGGTTAGAACCCGCTGACCAAATGCCAAAATACATAGCATACTTTTGTCGATACAGATTGACACAAGTATATACAAGCGCTATTGATATATACATCAGTCTTTCTGATGAATATTACACAACAACAAAACGTTCGGAGAAGACCACAATGAAACATCCTGTCCTCAAGATAGCGGCCGCTGCTGGCCTATCCCTCGCCATGATCAGCGCCGCTTCCGCAGAAACCGTACTACGCGCTTCACACCAGTTCCCCGGAGGCAAAGGCGACGTCCGGGACGAAATGGTCCAACTGATGGCGAAAGAAGTCAACGCGGCCGATGTCGATCTCGAAATCCAGGTTTACCCTGGTCAGTCCCTGTTCAAAGCTGGCGAGCAGTGGGGCGCTTTGGTTCGTGGGCGTCTGGACATGACCGCCCTGCCTCTTGACTATGCCAGCGGACGCCACCCCGAGTTCTCTGCGACTTTGATGCCCGGTCTGGTCCGCAATCACGAACGGGCCCAGCGCCTGAATGATTCCGAATTCATGGACATGATCAAAAAGGTGATCAATGATGCTGGCGCCCGGGTACTGGCGGATGCCTGGCTGGCAGGTGGGTTCGCTTCCAGTGAACGCTGCATCACCGGTCCTGACACGGTGTCAGGTCAAACCCTGCGCGCAGCGGGCCCCGCCTTTGACGAAATGTTGGCCACTGCTGGCGCGTCAATCGCCTCTATGCCGTCCTCCGAGATATACACCGCCATGCAGACCGGCGTGCTCGATGGGGCCAATACCTCCTCAGGCTCGTTCGTGTCTTACCGCATCTACGAGCAGGTCACCTGCCTGATGGCCCCCGGTGAGAACGCGCTGTGGTTTATGTATGAGCCGATTCTGATCTCCGAGCAAAGCTGGGACAAACTCAACGAAGAGCAGCAGGCAGCGCTTACAGCCGCCGGTGAAAAAGCCGAAGCCTACTTTGCCGAAGAGGCTGCAGGACTTGATCAGAAGATGATCGACGTATTCAAGGAAAACGGCGTTGAAGTCGTCAATATGACGTCAGAAAACTACAACGCCTGGCTCGATATCGCCCAGAAGAGTGCTTACAAAACCTTCGCGGAGAACGTGCCAAACGGACAGGCACTCATTGATGCCGCTCTGGCAGTTGAGTAAGAGCAAGTGAAGTAAGAACAGCCCTCCTATTGCCGGAGCTTCGGCTCCGGCCTTTTCCAACCGCCAGAGTGCGTCTCTACCAGACTGTACGTTGACCAGATGGCTTCCCGGGGGTCCGCATGTCCCAACCCTATGATGTTTCCAAAACCTCAGAACGCAGCATGATCGGCAATTATATCCGGTGCATGGATACGCTCTCTGTCGCCACTGCCCTACTGGCCGCAACCCTGCTCGCGCTCGGCGTTCTGGCCGTGGTCCACATGGTGTTTGTTCGTTATGTCCTTGTTGAAAGCACCGTCTGGCAGACCGAGTTCACTACTTTTGCTATTACCGCTGCGATGCTGCTCGGTACACCTTATGTACTGAAAACCGGTGGCCACGTGGCAGTCACCGTCTTACCAGACTCTCTCAGTGGGTTGCCCAAACGCATCATGCAACTTGCCGCCCATCTGGTCGGCCTTGGCTTCTGCCTGGCCCTCGCTTACGGCTCCTGGTACTACGTTTACGAGGCCTTCAGCATGGGCTGGACCACTGGCACCGCATGGAATCCGGTGCTCTGGCCGGCGGTGCTGCCAATGGCCATAGGCATCAGCCAACTGTCGCTGCAATACGTGGCTGAAATTCTTCGTGGGGAGTCTTGAGTATGGATCCCGTTACCAGTGGCATTTTGGTTGTTATCGCACTTCTGGTCCTTATGGCCATCGGCACACCCATCGCGTTTGCTCTCGGGGCCGTTTCCCTGGGCGCCCTGGTCCTCGACAGGGGTATGGGTGAACTTATTTATTTCGGTGAGACCTTTTTTGGCAACGTGGCTTCTTTTGGTTTTGTCGCCATTCCGATGTTCATTTTAATGGGCGCGGCGGTGGCCTCTTCTCCGACCGGTCGTGATCTTTACCGATCTCTTGATCTCTGGATGGGCAAGTTACCCGGCGGCCTCGCCATTTCCAATATCGCAGCTTGTTCGATCTTTGCTGCGCTGTCGGGATCTTCGCCGGCCACCAGTGCCGCCATTGGTAAGCTGGGCATTCCGGAAATGCGCAAGCGCGGTTATCCGGACGGTGTCGCAGCAGGCTGTATTGCGGCAGGCGGTACCCTGGGCATTCTCATTCCGCCTTCTGTCACCATGATTGTCTACGGTATTTCAACGGAAACCTCGATCGGACGGCTGTTTATCGCAGGGGCCATCCCCGGTCTGATGCTGGCGGGCCTGTTCATGGTCTGGACGTTAATCGCCTGCAAAATGGCCGGTGGCTACAACACCCCGAACCCGGTCGCGGAAGCTGCCGCCAATATCAAGGCCAATGTCGAAGGTAACATGAAGGCGCTGGTACGAGTGCTGCCGTTCCTGATTGTCGTTATGGGGATACTGTTTGCGCTTTACGGCGGCGTTGCCACCCCTTCAGAAGCTGCTGGCGTGGGCGCGTTTCTGTGCCTGGCGCTCGCCATAATTGTCTACCGTATGTGGCAGGTAAAACCTGTGACCCTCATCATGCGGGATGCCCTGAGGGAAAGCGTGATGATCATGCTGATCATCGCCACCGCTGAAGTTTTCGCGTTTGCGTTGTCTTCTCTGTTTATCACTCAAACCGTAGCCGGGGCCATAGCCGACCTTGAGGTCAATCGCTGGGTCCTGATGGGTGTTATCAACCTGTTCCTGCTCGTGGCCGGCTTCTTTCTGCCGCCCGTGGCCGTTATTGTCATGGCAGCCCCGATTCTGTTGCCCATCATCCTGGCGGCCAATTTCGATCCTTACTGGTTTGCGGTCATCCTTACCATCAACCTGGAAATCGGTCTGATAACGCCCCCGGTGGGACTTAATCTATTCATCATCAAAGGCATAGCGCCGGACATTGCCCTGAGAGACATTTTGTTGGGTAGTCTGCCCTACGCCTTGTGTATGGTGCTGGCCATTGTATTGCTATGTATTTTCCCTGGCATTGTCACCTGGTTACCTGACCTGCTTATGGGTTCCTGATAAAAGGTTGAAGTACTATGAACATGAGTTTTCTACAGGAACTGTTTAATAATATTACCCAACGGGAATCCCTGCTTAAGGGCCGATTGGGTAAAAACAGTCACTTTGATCACAGCCATTTGACCGAAGCCTGTCAGGCGCTGCTGCAAAGTGATGGCGAGGCCTCCAGTATTGCGCTGGCGAGCCGGGTGCTGGAAATCTATGCGTTGCTGGACGAGCAGCAAAAGCGATTGTTTTTTGAGCAGCTCGCTTTAAAGTTCTCCGCCATACCGGAGCAGATCGATGCTGCGTACGCCGCCTACCAAACGGAGCGCACTAACGACAACCTCGAAACGCTGTTCGAGGCCTGTGAACCCTTACGCCAGGAATTGCTTCGACGCCTGAACCTGGCCAGCGGCGGCACTTATGAGCTGGTCCGAATGAGAGAGGACCTGCTGGCGCTGATGGCGGACCACCCGGACTCCAAGGCCCTTAACTCCGACTTTATTCACCTGTTCGGTTCCTGGTTCAATCGCGGCTTTCTGGTACTCAAACGCATCGACTGGAACACCCCCGCCACCATCCTGGAAAAAATCATCCGGTATGAAGCGGTTCATAAAATTCAGGACTGGGACGATTTACGCCGCCGCCTCGACGCCAGGGATCGCCGCTGTTTCGGCTTCTTCCATCCGGCCATCGGCGATGAACCCCTGATCTTCGTGGAGGTCGCCTTGACCAAAGGTCTGCCGGATCAGATTCAGGCGATCCTCGCCAGTGATCGCTACGATATAGATGACCCGGAGTCGGCAGACACCGCCGCATTCTTTGGCATCAGTAACTGTCAGGTCGGCTTGCGAGGTATTTCATTTGGCAATTTTCTCCTCAAGCAAGTGGTGAAAGAGCTCAAACAGGAACTCCCCAACCTGAAAAATTTCGTCACCCTCTCCCCGCTGCCAGCTTTCCGAAGCTGGCTCGAAAGCACGTACCTTGACGACATCGGCCTACTTGAGCCCGAGGCCCAGGAAGTAATCAAGCACCTTAACGATCCCGAATGGTTCAGCAATGAAGCCCTGAGGGAGCGACTGGGAAGCGTCATTAAGCCTCTCGCTGCCCGTTACCTGCTGAAAGAGAAAACCGCCAAAGGCGAGCCTCTCAACCCGGTGGCTCGCTTTCATCTCGGCAATGGCGCAGAGCTGCATCGCATCAACTGGTTGGGTGACACGTCCGGCAAGGGTATGAAGCAGTCCGCCGGGCTGATGGTGAATTATCTGTATGTGTTGGACAACATCGAACGCAACCATGAACAGTACACCACCGATGGCACCATCGTGTGCTCCTCCGCTGTTCGTGATCTGAGCCGACGCGGCCGCAAATTGCTCAAGGGAGAAACCGAAAAATGAACCACAACCTGTTTGAGACCTTTGCCCGGCGAATGAATGCCCGCAACCAGTCCGCGTTTATCGTTACTCCGGAAGGCCGCGACTTCACCTACGCCGATGCGGTGTCCCTGAGTGCCCGTCTGGCGGGTGGGCTGATTGCCCTTGGCGTGAAACCCGGAGACCGGGTCGCGGTACAGGTGGATAAAAGCCCCGAGGCCATTCTGCTGTATCTTGCCTGTTTGCGTATGGGCGGTGTGTATCTGCCCCTGAACACCGGCTATACCGCGGCCGAAATCGGCTACTTTCTCGCCGATGCCGAGCCAGCATTATTTGTCTGTCGGCCTGAATCTATTGCAGATGCACGCCAAATTGCCGCCGACACCGGTTGCCCTCAGGTGGCTACGCTGGGCGTCACAGGCGACGGTTCGCTGATGGCGACAGCGACCAGCGCAGAGCCTTTTGAGAGGATCGAGGAACGGGCTGAAAATGATCTGGCAGCCATCCTGTATACCTCCGGCACGACCGGGCGCTCGAAGGGGGCCATGCTTACTCACAGGAATCTGGGGTCCAATGCCAAAACCCTGATGGAAACCTGGCGTTTTAGCGAGGCTGACCGGCTGATTCACGCGCTGCCGATTTTCCACACCCATGGCCTGTTTGTCGCTTGCAACGTGATTCTGATGTCCGGTGCCAGCATGTTGTTTCTGTCCCGGTTTGACGTTGATACCGTGATTGAGGCGATGGCAGACGGCACTGGCACCACACTGATGGGCGTACCGACCTTCTACACCCGTTTGCTGCAGGATGATCGCCTGACCCCGGAACTGACTCGCCATATGCGGTTGTTTACCTCCGGCTCTGCACCGCTCACAGCCGAAACCCACAGGGAATTCGAAAAGCGGACGGGCCACGCAATTCTTGAGCGTTACGGCATGACTGAAACCAACATGAACACCTCCAACCCCTACGAGGGCGACCGCATTGCTGGCACAGTGGGCCTGCCATTGCCGGGGGTCGAGCTACGGGTCGCCAACCCTGAGACCGACACTCACCAGCCCCTCCCTCAGGGCGAAATCGGCATGCTGGAGGTGCGGGGGCCCAATGTGTTCATCGGGTACTGGCGGATGCCGGAGAAAACCAGAGCCGAACTGCTTGATGACGGTTTCTTCGTCACCGGCGACCTCGGGATGATTGACGAGCGCGGCTACGTTCACATTGTCGGCCGTGACAAGGACCTGGTTATTTCGGGTGGCTTCAACGTCTATCCAAAGGAAGTAGAACAACTCATTGATGATATGGACGCAGTGTTGGAATCCGCGGTAATAGGCGTACCTCACCCGGATTTCGGTGAAGGCGTTACCGCCGTGATCGTGCTGCAACCCGACGCCAGCATTGACGAAGCTGACGTCACCGCCGCTCTTAAAAGCCATTTGGCCAAGTATAAGCAGCCCAAACGAGTTTTCTTCGTGGACAGCTTGCCCCGTAACACCATGGGTAAAGTCCAGAAAAACCAGCTCCGTGAAACCTATAAAGACATCTACGCAAACGCCTGAACCGGCGCTGACTGACGGGTTATTATGTTGATCACCTGCTGGGGTTCATTTCCCCAGCAATTCACCCACCGACTTGAGATTTTCCACATGATCACACAAGGTCTTGATGATCATCAGGATCGGCGTGGCGACAATCAGGCCTACCGGCCCCCAGAGCCAACCCCAGAACAGCAGGCCGACGAAAATGGCGACCGCGTTGAGGCTCGAAACCCTGCTGGTCAGCCAGGGTGTCAGCAAATAGCCTTGTATGCTGGTAATCGCAAGTGAAATGCCCCCCACGATGATTGCCATATCAAGTGCACTGAACTGAATAAACGCTGCTGCACCGGTCCCGATCAATACCAGTACAGGCCCCAAATAGGGAATGGCGCTGGCAACACCAGCAACAACGCCCCAAAGCACAGCCTGCTCGACCCCAATGACGAAGAACGCCAGCCAGGTAAAAAAGCCGACAAACACAGCCCCAAGCAACATGACAAATATAAAACGCCGGACCTGCTGGTGGAATTCGTTCAGTATACGGACCGCTTTTCGCATTCTCGTAAAGGAAGGTCCGGAGATTCGAACCATTTTGCGCTTATAAAGTGAACCAATTGAAAGCAGAAAATAAACCAGTAGGAGCGCCGAGAAACACTGCGTGAACAAAACGAGTGCGGTTCCCGATCCTGTCAGCAAATAATCCCGCAAACTAAAGGGATCTTCTACAATTCTGACCGCCGTGGCCTGTGGTCGGGATGCCTCATCTTCATCAGACGATTCTTCTTTAGCGGTTTCTTCAATCTGCTTGGCGGCCTCCTCGGCTTTCTTCATAAAGCTTTCATCAGCGATCCGCTGTGTCACCGGTGATTTGCTCTGAAACTGATGTAAAGCTGTAGGAATCTTATCGAGCATGGCCACGGCTTCGCGCTGCAGTGGCATCATCGCCAAAACCATCAGTGCAATCACACCGAGGAGTACAACAGCCGCACTGATGGGCCGGGGGATTTTGATCCGATCTAGCGTTGATACCAGTGGATCCAGAGAATAGCTGATCAGCACACTTGCAACCAAAGGCAGTAGTACAGATTGTGCCCAATCAATGAAGACGATCGAGGCCAGCACGGCAAGTATCATTGGTGCCGTGGTGCGGAAATTAATAGCACCGGCAGCAGTTAGCGCCTTCAGGCGCTCATCCTGCGCTGGAGAGAAGGGTTGATCTGCACTGCGACGCTCCTGTTCACTCATGAACAACCGCTCTCCGTATTGTAATCGGTTTGTAATCGGTGGCGGATGATCGCAACTATCTGACTAAAGATATAGCCATGCTACCAAGTGTTAATATTTCTGAGAACTCTGATCAGCACTCTGATCAGCGTTCACCACTCTATTCCGGCCGCTTTCTTTCGCCATGTACAACGCTTCATCAGCCTGTTGTATCAGCGATGCTGGCGAAGTTCCCGAACTGGGCACCAGGCTACGAACACCCGCACTGATCGTAATAACCGGCGCTACATCTGAAAATTCGTTAACAATATTAAGTGCTTGAATAGCCGCCCGACACGTCTCGGCCACCGCCTCGGCACTCTCGGTATTTGGCAACACCAGCGCGAACTCCTCACCACCATAACGCGCAACCAGATCTGTGGGTCGTCGCACCACCTGCTCCAGTGCATGGGCAACCTCTCTCAGACATTGGTCTCCAGCCGGGTGACCATACTCATCATTAAAAGCTTTAAAGCTATCAATATCCAGCATAACCATTGCGATGGGATGGTCATCACGCTTGGCCCTTGCCCACTCCTGCTCAAGGTACAAGTCGAAGTGCCGACGATTAGCCAGGCCCGTCAGTGCGTCGGTAAGTGAAATTTTTTCAAGTTCACGCTTGGCCAGATTCAGCTCTGCGTTCTGCCGCAAGCTGCGCACTGCAAAGAACATCAGCACGGCGATGAAGGAAAACCCGAAGCCGATAACAAGGGCGGGCAAATATCCACGCCTTGCACTCACAAAGGCTTCAGCGGGCATGGCCTGAACGACCCACTGTCTGCCAGCGACGGGAGCTAACGGCACCTCATATGCCAAGTCTCTTAGCCACGGTGGATCACTGGATCGACCGGTGCTATAAATTACGTCGTGATTACTCTCCGTGCGATCTACAATCTGAATAAGAATATTGCCGTCAATGGCTATCCTGATGGATTGGTTAACCAGTCCACCTATTCGAAATACGCCATTTAAAAAGCCGTAATGGCGTGACGCCCGGTCCTCCGAAGTTGTATCGGAGTCTCCTCGATACAACGGTGAAAAAACCAGCAGGCCTTTCTGATCGGCTGACTCTTGTACCAGCTTAATAGCGGCAGTAGCGACCATTCGACCGGTGTCCCTTGACGTCACCAAAGCGGCTCGTCGCTTCTCCTCGCTGGACAGATCGAAGCCAATTGCAGGCCGGTTATCTGCAATTGGCTGAATGAACTGCACCGGGACCAGCCATGGTTGCTCTTCCTCAGGTGAGGCCAGTGCACCATCGGACATTCCGGTCAACACGAATCCTGGGTACCAATCCTGCTGTTGTTGCTCAAACTCATTTCGATTTTCCTGATTCACTAACGGCGCCCATGCAAGCGCCCCTATCGCCGGAGAGCGTTCGAGCACCCTACTGGTCAACTTCTCAAAAAGCACTGCGTCCATCTCGGGGATGATTCCTACTGCAGTCTTGAGCGCAAACAGGATTTCAAGGTTGAGTAAAACCTCACGCTCAAAGGCGGCAGCAAGTTGGGTCACATCGGAATGAAATTCTTTGATGATCGCCTCGTTTTCTTCCAGGTACAAACCCCGGCTGAGCGCAGCACAGAATCCAAGGCCAATCAGTGCGAGTAAAATGACTATAAATGAGGGATACCGTTTCATAAAGCCCGAATCATGATAGGGAAAACCTGTTTCAAACTATGGTCAATGAATAGGTCTCCCTGAAAATCTACAGGGCAAAAGCGCTCTGGCCAACCCAATTACCAAACCAACGCTCCTCTTATACGAGTGCCCCGTCTGGCTAATTCGTTGACCTACTGCGAATTAGCCAGACGGGGCACTAGAGGCTCAGGAAACTGTCCGATGTTAGCAAATTTAACGCCTGGGAGGCATAACATTCTTTATTCTTCATAACTCGTAATAACAACATCCGCTGCCTGATCTCGAACAGCAATTAACGACTGGTAACCGGGAGAATCGAACCAGTTGTCAAGGGCGGTATGGTCGGCAAACCGTATAATGACCACTTGGTCCCGCTCATCATGGCCAGCAAGAACCTTCTGCAGTCGTCCACGGAACACCACTTCTGCATCATGACCCGCCAGAGAGTTCCCCACTCCGGAAACATACTTCTGCCACAGGGCCGGCTGTTTTACCCTGATATGTCCCACCAGATATGCCGCCATAATCCTATCCTTCCGTTGCCAATTGAACTAAGGAGCCTCTGATTATAGATGGCTATCCTCACCCCGGAAAACAGGGGAATAGATTGCCGGATGCCCAGCGTGTAAAATCGGCCAACTTCTGACGATGGACGAGTAAATCGCAATGGGCAGAGCCTACCAAAACCGCAAAGATTCGATGGCCAAAACCGCGAACGCCAAGACCAAGGTCTACAGCAAATACGGTCGTGAAATTTACATGTGTGCCAAAGCCGGGGGCACAGATCCGGACGGCAACTTGTCCCTGAGAGGCCTGATTGACCGCGCCAAAAAAGATCAGGTACCCGCCCACGTAATTGAAAAAGCCATAGACAAAGCCCGGGGGGGAGGCGGTGAAGACTTCTCGGCGGCCCGATACGAAGGTTTTGGCCCAGGCAATTGCATGGTCATTGTGGATTGCCTGACCGATAACCCGAACCGGACCTTTGGCGATGTGCGCCAATGCTTCACGAAAACGAAATGTAAGATCGGCACCCCGGGCAGCGTCAGCCATATGTTTGACCACTGCGCGATACTTGCCTTTCCGGGTGATGACGAAGAAGCTGCCCTGGAAGCCCTGATGATAGCCGAAGTTGACGTCACAGATATTGAAAATGAAGACGGCAAGATTACTGTTTTTGCACCCAACACCGAATACGCCAAAGCCAGGCAATCACTGATCGACACGTTCGGTGAGCTCGAGTTCGATGTTGATGAAATCCAGTTCCTGCCCCAGACCAGTACCCCGGTGGAAGGTGACGACGCTTTGATGTTCGAGAAGTTTCTGGACATGCTCAATGATCTGGACGATGTTCAGAACGTCTACCACAACGCCGAGCTACCAGCAGGGGAGTGACCGTCCAGGCTACCGGCACACCCGGAGGCGGGTAGCCTGACGATTAAGGCCTGATACTCAGCCGCGCAGCCCGCTTACCACTTTATCAATGCTCTCCTTGGCGTCGCCGAATAACATACGAGTGTTGTCTTTGAAGAATAGCGGGTTCTCGACACCGGAATAACCGGTAGCCATACCGCGCTTGAGCACCACCACCTGGCGCGCCTTCCAGACTTCAAGTACCGGCATACCCGCAATCGGACTGGTGGGATCTTCCGCGGCGGCCGGGTTCACCGTATCGTTGGCGCCGATCACCAGCACCACATCCGTACTCGGGAAATCGTCATTGATCTCGTCCATTTCGAGCACGATGTCATAGGGCACATGAGCCTCGGCCAGCAGCACATTCATGTGGCCAGGCAAGCGACCTGCAACCGGGTGAATACCAAAGCGCACATTAACTCCCCGCTCCCGTAGCAGCTTGGTGATGTCACTGACGCCATTCTGGGCCTGGGCCACCGCCATGCCGTATCCAGGCACAATGATCACCGAATCGGCATTGCGAAGCTCATCGCATACATCCTCAATTGAGAACTCCTGGACTTTCTGATCACTGGCGACGGCGCCAGAACTGCTGGTGGTCTGGCCAAAGCCCCCTAAAATGACGCTGATAAACGATCGGTTCATCGCTTTACACATAATATAGCTAAGGATTGCACCGCTACTGCCTACCAGGGCACCGGTAACAATAAGGAGGTCATTGCCCAACATAAACCCGATGGATGCAGCCGCCCAGCCGGAATAGCTGTTCAGCATGGATACCACCACCGGCATATCAGCCCCGCCAATCGCCATGATCAGATGAGCCCCGAGAACAGCTGCAATAAGCGTCATCAGAATCAGAGCTACAAGACCGGAAGCCATGCTGTCAGTGCCGAGGAACCAGGCCCCCAGGAAAACCGTCACTACCAGAGCAACCAAATTCATTACATGGCGACCCGGCAGAGTTAGCGCCTTGCTGTCGATACGACCATCCAGCTTGCCACAGGCCACCAACGAGCCGGTGAACGTGACCGCACCGATAAATACCCCGATATATACCTCGACCAGTTTAATGGTGTGCTCTGCGCCGAAGGTTTCTATCAACGGCTCGATATAACCTGAAAAACCCACCAGCACCGCTGCCAGCCCCACAAAGCTGTGTAACAACGCCACCAGTTGCGGCATCTGGGTCATTTCGACCTTATTGGCGATGGGAATACCGATACCCGCGCCGAGCAGCACAGCAATAATAATGGCGACGACACCGCCATCACCGACGCTCGCAAGAGTTGCCACCACCGCAATGATGATACCGGCGACGCCGTAGAGGTTACCGCGCCGGGCAGATTCCTGGTGGCTGAGGCCACCCAGGCTGAGAATAAAAAGCACACTGGCCACCACGTAGGCGACGCTGACTAGTCCTGTACCCATAATAGCGTCTCCTACTTCCGGAACATGTTAAGCATGCGGTAGGTTACCCGGAACCCACCACCAACGTTGATACTTGCGATCAGCACGGCTACGAACGCCATAATGCCCACCGCAGCGCTCTCGGCCTGGGCCAGATGCAACATGGCACCGATGACAATAATGCCACTGATGGCGTTGGTCACACTCATCAAAGGGGTATGCAGGGACGCGGTCACGTTCCAGATCACCTGCCAGCCGATGAAGCAGGCCAGCACAAACACCGTGAAGTGGCTCAAGAAACTTTGTGGGGCATGGGCACCCACTCCGTAAAGGGCCAGGGCCGTAGCAGCGAGAAGCACCATTTTCCCGGTGCGGCGGCGCGACTCAGTGGCTTTGGCTGTTGCTCGCTGGGCTTCAGGCGAGGGCTCCTCGGTTCCGGGTGGAGGCGCTGCCTTGGCCTGGACCTCCGGCTTGGGCGGTGGCCAGGTTATGTTGCCCTGCTGGACCACGGTCAAGCCACGGATAACTTCATCCTCCATGTTGACGAGGGGCTTACCGTCTTTCTCAGGCGTCAGCTCAGTCAACAGATGCATCAGGTTGGTGGCATAAAGATCACTTGCCACTTTCGCCATACGGCTGGGCAAATCGGTGTAACCGATCAACGTTACTCCGTGCTGTTCAACCACTTTACCGGGCTCGGTAAGTTCACAGTTGCCGCCACGCTCGGAGGCAAGATCCACAATGACGCTGCCCGGCTTCATGGATTTCACCATGTCCTCGGTAATCAGCTTGGGTGCGGGACGGCCCGGGATCAGTGCAGTGGTGATGATGATGTCCACCTCTTCCGCCTGTTCCGCAAACAATGCCATCTCGGCCTTGATGAACTCATCGCTCATCTGTTTGGCGTAGCCACCGGTACCGCTGCCATCTTCATCATCAAAATCCAGCTTGAGGAATTCCGCCCCCATGCTTTCCACCTGCTCCCGAACTTCCAGGCGGGTATCGAAGGCTCTCACAACCGCCCCCATACTATTTGCAGAACCGATGGCGGCAAGACCCGCCACCCCGGCCCCAATTACCATGATCTTGGCAGGCGGCACTTTACCCGCCGCAGTCACCTGGCCGGTAAAGAAACGGCCAAAATGGTTGGCAGCCTCAACCACCGCACGGTAGCCGGCAATATTGGCCATGGCGCTGAGCGCGTCCATTTTCTGGGCCCGGCTGATTCTGGGCAAGCTGTCGATTGCAAAGCCGGTAATTTTCCGTTCTGCGAGGCGCTCGAGTAATTTCGGGTTCTGGGCTGGCCAGAGATAACAGGCGAGATAGCCCCCCTCTTTCATCAGGTCTATTTCGTGTTTTCTGAGTTTAGGATTGCGCATGGGCGCCCGGACTTTCAGAACGAAGTCCGCCTCCTCCCAGAAAGCCCGGGTATCGACTGCCACGCTGGCTCCCGCTTTCTGGTAGGCATCATCATCATAGTGGGCCGCTTCGCCGGCACCGGTTTCAACGATGACCTCATAGCCAAGTTTGATCAGCTTCTGGACCGACACGGGCGTTGCCGCCACCCGTCGCTCGTCTTTGAAAATTTCCTTTGGAATACCCAGTTTCATGGTGAACACACCCTCCAAAACGTCCAGATCCAGGAGCATTGTTATTGGTCTTTCCCGCTGGCCCGCAGGCAATAGCGCTCAGGCCGCCTGCCCCAAGGAGCCTCTGATTAACCAACCAGAGGCGATCCAGGAGTTAATCAGAGGCTCCCTAAGTGAAGCCGTAGTTCGGGATTGGTGCAACTATCAATTTGTCGCAGCGGTCAATTTACGGCGCTCAACGATAACGGCGAGGAGAAGTGCTGGTGTAAAAAGGGCCGCAAGTCGTCCATGCCAACGCCACCTGAGCTCATCGCCGGGAGCGTGCCGCGCCGGAATCCTGCCAGTCCTGCCTTGCCTACAAAGGGTTGGAGTAACGCCGGGTTACCACTGATAATATGCACGGGTACATCACGGCCAGCGCCTTCGCCTGTCACCAGCGGTGCTGGTTGATGGTCTCCGAGGACAATAAGCAGCGTGTTATCATCGACGTGCCGAATGGCATACTGCGTTGTGACATTGAGCGCATAATCAATCGCCCTCACGTAGTGGTCACGTACCCGCTCCGTATCCCGCCAGAGGCTTACCGGCGTTTCCCCGGTATCTTTCCACTGATTGAAAACATCACCGGTACCGATGCTGCCCCAATCCTCAATAACCGGCAGTATTGGCACCCAGGGCGCGTGACTGCTTATAAGGGCGAGCTCTGCAAAAACCGGTTTAGTGGCTGGCGCCCGCACATTGTTCTGAAACCAGGACCAGGTGTACTGGTCCGGCATAGTGACCCAATTCAACGGTGGGCCTTCGTAATCCATAGTGTCAGCATCATGGATTCGGGTGTATCCAAATTGTCGACCTTCCGGCCAGGCCATGGTGATCCCCGGCATCACTGCTACGGCGTCATGTCCGGTCGCAATGAAATCATCAATCAGAGTGGGGTGGTCGCTGGCTAGCAATGTTTCGTAATGCAATTGACTGTCAATCCACAGCCCGCTCAGCAAAGTGGCGTGAGCCAGCCATGACTGGCCGCCCTGCACCGGCGAGCGAAGCCGCCCGGTCACCACATGCAGGTCTGCAGCGTCGAGAGCTTGCTGCATAATATCCAGGCGCTTCGAGATTTGCGGACGATATCGCTCATCCGCCAGCGTCGTTATGCCATAGGACTCAATAAACCCAAGAACAACGTCGGCAGTGCTAAACCGGTCCAGCGCTCTGGCTTCGACCGAATAACCGTCCTCTATGGTCGCCATGCGCTGCTCGAAAGCCCGGGTAGCCTCCAGGGTTCCCGCCGCCCTTTCGACCTGTTTGGTGGCAAAACCAACCAGAGGGGCCCCCGCTATTTTTTTTGGCAGAGACGACGGCATGAAGAAAATGATAAGCCCCAGCACGACAACGCTGCCAACAAACCCGGTCAGGCCAGGTAAGGCCAATCTGCGATGGGGGCCAAAGCCCAGCAAAAGCTTGCCAACAAGGAACGCCAAACCGCCAAGCAAAATGGCCACACCGGCGAACATCACACAGGCGAGCACAAGCCCAAGATTACTCGTGAGCTGGTCAACAATAGCGCTGGCGAGCTCAATATCCAGGTACAGGTTCAATGGCCGCCCAAGACTTTGCCGTATCAACGCATCGGCCGAAGCGCACGCCGCCAGCAAGGCGTAGATCCCACCTGTAAAGTAAGCCAGGCCTTTACGAGCTGCCGACTGTCCCAGACAGGAAAAGACTGCAGACAGAAACAGAACTTCCACAGCCAGTAGCGGCAGGTAGGGATAATCAGTCCAGACGAGACCACTGAATAACAGGTTAAGAATCAAGAAAATGACGGCCAATCGGATCAATTTACTATTCCCTGACGGTAAATCATAAAATCTTAATACGAAAAAATCGTCCCAGTGGACGGTTAGCTCATGACACTCTACGCTAAAGTGGCTTGCATCCGTGGCAAGCGGGCAACCGAAGAGGCATCCGTTAGCGGGCACTTCTGGGTTCGCACAATCTGAGGTAAGTCGGCTCGCGGACGCTGTCTACAAAAAAACCAGAACAAGAAGAAGAGAACGTACGGAATGACACTAGGGCAAAGCTTCGAAAGCAGACGGTTTCTGGCTGGCAAAACTGGAATCAATGTAACTCTTGGCGGCTCGGGGCCACCCTTGCTACTGCTGCATGGATACCCGGAAACCCACGCTATGTGGCATCGCGTAGCGCCAACCCTCGCTCGCCAGTTCCATGTGGTTTGCCCGGATCTACGCGGCTATGGAGATAGCGACAAACCGGGTGGACTGCCGGACCATTCAAACTACTCCAAGCGTGCCATGGCTCAGGACATGGTCGAAGTCATGACATCCCTGGGCTACGACGAATTCATGATTGCGGGCCACGACAGAGGTGCCAGGGTTACCCATCGCATGGCACTGGATCATCCCGAGCGGGTGCAAAAAGCCTGCATTATGGACATCGCACCGACTCTCCATATGTTCCGCCACACTGACCAGAACTTCGCTACCGGCTATTACCACTGGTTTTTTCTGATCCAGCCGGACGGCTTGCCCGAACATCTGATTGGCGCAGATCCCGGTTATTACCTGACTGAGAAACTCAAGCGCTGGAGCGCCCCGGCAGCCGAATTTTCGGAGGAAGTGGTTGCCGAATACGTTCGCTGCTTCAGCCAACCTGATGCCATCCATGCCTCCTGTGAGGACTATCGTGCCGCTGCCACGATCGACCTGGAACACGACAAGCACGACATCGAGAAGAAAATACAATGCCCTTTGTTGGTTCTCTGGGGCTCGCAGGGCTTTGTAAACCGAACCTATAACGTGCTGGAGGTATGGCGCGAAAGAGGCATGCAGGTGCAGGGAAAAGCCCTGGACTGCGGACACTTCCTGCCGGAAGAGGTACCCGAAGCCGTTGTCGCCGAGTTGCTGGCTTTTTTTAAACCTGTCCACGAGTAATGTCTTTGAAAATTGTACTACTGGTAATTTTTATTCTGGCCACTGGCACCGGCATCTACCATGTGTTTAAACCGCTGCCCCAGGACCTGAGTTTCAGAGGCCCGGAGCGCCCCCTTCTTGATGCCCGGTTACTGACCGATATGACCTACCGGGACGCCAGCGGTCGCGTTCAGATGGAGCATGAGATCTTTGATGAGGTCATCCGGTTGATCGGCCAGGCCGAAAAGCTGATTGTGGTGGATATGTTTCTGTTCAACGATAGCCGGCCAGACGACAGTTACCGACCCTTGTCAGAACAACTCACCGAGGCGCTGATCGCCCGCGGTCAACAGGTGGACGGACTCCGCATTGCCGTTATTACCGATCCACTGAATACCTTTTACGGCGGCCAGAAGTCGCCCTATTTCGAGCGTCTGAGGGACGCGGGCATTCCGGTGATCGAGACCGCCCTCAACGAGCTCAGAGACTCCAACCCGCTGTGGTCCGCAGGTTGGCGCCTCTGCTGCCAATGGTTCGGGAACTCCGATACCTCCGGGTGGCTGCCGAACCTGATGGACGGCGGTGAGGTTACCCTACGCAGCTACCTGGCGCTGCCAAACTTCAAAGCAAACCATCGCAAAGTCCTGATCGTGGATGAGGCCGAACGTTTACGGGGAGTGATTACGTCCGCCAACCCCCACGACGGCAGCAGCAAGCATAGCAACGTTGCCTTGAGCTTCACCGGCCCTGCCGTAAATGACTTACTCGTGAGCGAGCAGGCAGTACTGGCGTTATCTGGTGCGACATTGAACCTGGCCGCGGACGTTCTACCCGACGCTTTCCCCGGACAGGTTGAAGACACCGTCGCCCGGGTAGTTACCGAAGCGAAAATTCTCGACTCGGCGCTGGCGATGGTAAATTCTGCCCCAAAGGGTGCGAAATTGGATCTGGCCATGTTTTACCTCGCTCACCGCGAACTGGTGACAGCGTTCATCGAGGCCCACGATCGAGGTGTGAATGTCCGGGTTTTACTGGACCCGAACAAGGAAGCCTTCGGGCATGAAAAAAGTGGTATTCCCAATCGTCAAGTGGCCATGGAATTGACTCAAGCAGACATCACGGTGCGCTGGTGCAATACTCATGGTGAGCAATGTCACAGCAAGATGCTGATACGCCATGACCCCGATGATCGATGGCAGCTCCTGATGGGCTCGGCAAACTTCACCCGCCGCAATCTGGATGATCTGAATCTTGAGACCGACATCCTCGTTCGGGGCTCGACTATCACCCCACTGTTCGAAAACGCCAGTAGCTTTTTTGACCGGCAATGGCAAGCAGGCCCTGGTAAAACGCCCGCACTCAGCCTGCCCTATGAAACCTATGCCGACCACTCAAGAATTCGGTATTGGCGCTACCGGTTTATGGAAACAACCGGACTATCAACTTTCTGAAAACGCTTGCCTTACCGGATCGTAACCATCTTTTGTGCCACGCCCATTGAAAACCTGATCGTCCAGGGGCACCTTATCTGTCTGAACAGTCCGATTAGCAAAGATGCGGAGGTCTTATGTACCTGTCAGCACAGATCAGCTACTACCCTTTAACGAACGACTACAAAGCGCCCATTAAGGATATCATCAAACGCCTTGAACTAAGTGGGCTAGAGGTACACCCCAATCGGATGAGCACCCAGATTTTTGGTGAGTTTGAAGACGTCATGGGCGTTTTGTCAGAGATCATGAAATGGTCATTCGACACCTACGGTAAAGCCGTTTTTGTCGTCAACTTTCTGGAAGGCGACCGTCGACCACGGTCATAGGATGATATTTTGACTGAATAAGCCCCGGTAGCTAGCCATGAGGGCTTGGCGCCGACCCTACCGGGCTTCTTTATGGAAAATTGCTACATCCTTGGCCGGAATCTCAAGGCTTAGTCCCAGATTCTGAGCCAGCCAGCCCATAGTGTGCTCCCGATAAAACACGACATGAGTAGGATCACGCCGATAATGCCAATGAGCGAACCGGGCATCATCGGTCTGAAAACAGGTCATTACTCCCAGCCATCCACCGGGCCGAAGTGACTGCTCAAGGTAGGTGAAGGTCGCCAGCGGATCATGCAGATGCTCGGCAACCTCAGTACAGGTAATAAAATCATATTGCGCATCCAGCACCGACGTATCTGGAAAATACAGCGGGTCGTAAATCGCCATCTCCATACCCGTCGCTTCCAGCATCCCTGCCAGCACTGGCCCTGGGCCACAACCAAAGTCCAGCCCACGGGCACCGGGGGAGAGTTTTTTCAATAACGGATTAGCGAGTTTTGCCAGAAAACGACAGTAACCGGGGTCATCGCCCTGGTTGTCGTGCAGGTCGTATACCGCTTTTTCCTGATCGGCTGAAAGCCAGTGTGCAGGGTCCATCAAGGTCGCTTCGCATCGGCAGCAGCGCCAATACCTTATTCCCTTGATGATATCCAGCAAACGTAACTGGTCGTCACGGCATACGGTGCAGGAAAACCCCGACTCCTCCGACATATCAGTGATCGTGCTTCATGCCCTGGTGACCTTTAGAGCCGTGGTCCATGCCTTCATGATCCATGTTTTCAGGGTCCATAGTTCCGTGATCCCCCGACGCACCCTGCTCCTCCTGGCCAGCCTCCATTGAGTCAACTGATAACTCAACCTCCATGACCTGAGCATTGTTAAACTTTAAAGTCAGCGGAATCCGCTCGCCAACTTTCAGAGGCTTTTTGAGCTTTTCCAACATCAAGTGATAACTCAAAGGTTTGAGTTCGACGGAACCGCCGGCCGGGATCGTCAGGCCATCTTCCAGCGGTCGCATCCGCATGATGCCGTCCTTCCTCATACTTTCGTGGATGGAGACCCGGGCCGCCCTCGGCGTTTCCAGAGACTTGAGCACAATATCGCTGTCGCCGGTATTGTGAATAGTCATGTAACCCACGCCCATCATGATACCGGGGGGTGTCGGACGACTCCACGGATGGGCAATTTCAACCTCGCCCTCACGATAATCATGAGCGATTGAAGGCAAAGCTATAGCGGTTAAAAGAACCGCAATGCAGAAAGAACTTACGCGGGTCATAGTGCCTCGAAGGTGATGGTTAGTTTGGGGGCGTTAGTGTTGCGTGATCGGGAGATGAGCGCAAGCCTCCGGCGGCCTGGCCCATTGGCGGCGCACATCAAGGCGCCACGCGCGCCAGCAAAGTAGGTTTCTCCGACAGCGGAAGCGCTAAAATTATACCCTCGTTGGAGGTCGGGTAAATGTCCGCAAGCGCGGTAATATTAACCTGATGGGATACCAGCACCACCGGTTTCCCCGCTTCAAGAACGTTCACAATCGAGATCGTCTGCTGGGTCTGCATGGCTCCGTCGCCCCGGCCCTGGAAAAAAGAGTTTAACGACATCATCTCCTCAACCGGCCCTACATCCATCTCACGTGCGGTCTCCAGGCACCGGCACCACTGACTGCTGAATACCCTTGCCTCATCGATACCGTTTTCTGCAAGCAAAGGCTTCCAGGCCCGGGCCTGCTCGCGCCCCGCTTCGTTAAGGTTGCGCTGGGTTGAACAGTCATTGACCTTGAATGCCCCCGGGTCCCCGATCCCCGGCGCAAGTGCGTGGCGCAAGATCAGCACGGCGCTACCGTTTGCCAACGCCTGCCAAGCTTCCCGGTTATCCTCCGCGTTTGCCCCGCCGACCGATAACAGGCAGACGAAGCACAGTACCCGCAAACAACTCCTCACCGCTTTCAGAGCAAACATCGCCAAGCCTCCTATAAAGCACCCACTGATTCGTCGCTCTTACACCTGCAAACAAAACTGGTGCTGGACCACCACCAGAGCTCCAAAGGCATCACCGGGAATACCTTGGCAAAACCGTAGAGGGCCATGGATGGCCCGAATCGAGCCCTACAAGGAAGTACTCGCGGGCGAGTTTTGCCAAGGTATTCCCGGTGATGCCAAACACCCAAAGCCCCGATACGCCATAAAATACGCAGGGCAAGACTCCCAGGCTCACCAAAAAACCGATAAACTCCCAACCAACGTAAACAAATGGAAAACCGACATGCCAATCTGGGTCGATGCCGACGCCTGTCCGGTCCCCGTAAAGGAAATTCTCTGCCGGGCAGCGGACCGCTGGGAAATCACCACCACCTTTATAGCCAACCATGTGATCCGCCTGCCGCCAAGCCCGTTCATCAAGGCCAGACAAGTAATGCAGGGGTTTGATGTCGCAGACAACGAAATCGTTGAGCAGCTGCGCCACGGCGACCTTGTTATTACCCAGGATATCCCCCTGGCCGCCGAAGCCATAGAAAAAGGCGCGGACGTTTTCAACCCCAGAGGTGTGGCCTTTACCCGAGAAAATATTCGACAGCGGCTTGCCATGCGCAACTTCATGGAAGAAATGCGCAATGCCGGACAAGTCACCGGAGGACCATCAGAGTTTTCTCAAAGCGACCGCAAACACTTTGCTGATCAACTGGACCGCTGGCTTCAAAAGAATACCCGATCCTCCAACTGAGGTCTGGCCTGAGAATAACGATAATGATTCTCTTTTATGCTCTGGTAATATCCGCTACCCTAGGCGGCTTTTCACCTGCCCGGAGTGCTTCATGACAACGCGATCAGCCAACACCACGAGCAGTTTTGCAGCACTCGGCCGCTTGCTTCGCTATGCCAAGGGTTATCGTCGGCAGATCATTGCGGCGTCCACCTGCTCGGTCATTAACAAACTATTCGATATCGCACCTGAAATCCTCATCGGTATCGCCATCGATGTGGTGGTTAATCAGGAAGAGAGCTTTGTTGCCTCACTTGGGTTCGAGTCAGCACAAGATCAAATCATGATCCTCGGGGGCCTGACGTTCTTTATCTGGGCCGGTGAATCGATCTTTGAATACCTCTTCCAGATCCTCTGGCGCAACCTCGCTCAGCGACTGCAGTCTGACCTGCGCCAGGATGCTTATGAGCATGCCCAGAAACTCGACATGAGCTTTTTCGAAGCACGCAGCTCTGGTCAACTGGTCGCCACCATGAACGATGACGTCAACCAGCTTGAACGGTTTCTGGATGGCGGCGCCAACGCTATGATTCAGGTGGTGGTAACGGTTATTGCTGTCGGGGCGGTTTTCTTTGTGCTGTCTCCTCTGATCGCAGTACTTGCCTTTACCCCCATCCCCCTGATCATCTGGGGCGCTTTCTACTTTCAGCGTAAAGCTGGCCCATTGTATGCCGATGTCCGGGAAAAAGTGGGTGATCTGTCCAGTCGGTTAGCAAACAACCTTGGCGGTATCGCCACCATCAAGAGCTTCACTTCAGAGCAGCGCGAAGCTGAACGCCTGAAACAGAGCAGTGAGGCTTATGTAGACGCTAACCGCAAAGCCATACGCATCAGCTCCGCTTTCATACCGGTCATCCGAATGGCGATTCTGGCAGGGTTTCTGGCGACCTTTACCGTTGGTGGCATGATGGCCCTGGAGGGCACATTGAACGTTGGCGCCTACGGGGTTCTGGTGTTCCTGACCCAACGGTTGCTGTGGCCTCTGACCGGGCTGGCAGAAGTCATCGACCTGTTCGAACGGGCGATGGCGAGCACTCGCCGTATTCTGGACCTGCTGGCAGAACCGGTTCTGGTGCGGGATAACGCCACCCAACCGCTCAGTCAGCCTGTCAGGGGCGAAGTAACGTTCAGCAATATCCACTTTAAATACCCTGGCAGCGGCGCCGGTGTAAGCGGAATCGACCTGCATGTTCCTGCGGGTCATACGCTCGCGTTGGTGGGTGTCACCGGTTCTGGTAAATCAACACTGATAAAACTGTTGCTGCGCTTTTACGACCCCAGCCAGGGAGAAATCCGGATTGATCGACAGCCAGTGCAGTCTGTCAGCCTGAACTCATTGCGGCAGGCCATTGGCCTGGTCAGCCAGGATGTTTACCTGTTCGAGGGCAGCATCCGTGAAAACATCGCCTACGGCAAACCGGACGCCAGTGACGACGAAATAACCAATGCAGCCCGCACCGCAGAAGCCTGGTCATTTATTGAGGCGCTACCTCAAGGCCTGGACACGCCTGTGGGCGAGCGGGGAATAAGACTCTCGGGAGGACAGCGCCAGCGCCTTTCCCTGGCCCGCGCCCTGTTAAAAGATCCGCCAGTTCTGGTGCTGGACGAGGCCACCAGTGCCGTCGACAATGAAACAGAAGCCGCTATCCAGCGCTCGCTACAACGCATCGGCCACAACCGTACCGTCATTATGATTGCCCATCGGCTGTCCACCATTGTGCACGCTGATGAGATTGCCGTCATTGCGAATGGTCAGGTGCGGGAGCGCGGTACTCACGATGAGTTGCTCAGCCAGCGAGGCAGTTACCTCGCGCAATGGCAGGTTCAGACCGGCACCATTAAAACTGAGGCCCCGTCAGAGGTCTACTAGCAGAAAATCCAGACTTTGGGTGCTAAAAGCGGCACCCAAAGTCGTGGATAGTTAGGTAGGTAGATAGTGAGTTCGGCCGTTACCTAGCTGTTCTCAATTCGAAAACCCACTTTAAGCACGACCTGATAGTGGCCCACCTTGCCGTTCTCAACATGGCCGCGGGTTTCCTGGACCTCAAACCATTCCACGTTCTTGATGCGCTTACTGCTTTCCGCTATCGCGTTGCTTATCGCGTCATCAATGCTTACTTTGGACGAGCCGACAATTTCTACTTTTTTATAAACGTGATGATCTGACATGGACACCTCCATTCGGGAATTTGTATGTTCAGTATGGCATAGCTCACAAAGCTGCATCCAAAACGGGATTAAGGAACGGTAACCTGTAGAGGTAAGATTTTGCTGTTGGTTCATGAAGTCTTTGCGTATTCATGTAAGACATTGACGACAAATGAGGATAATCCGTATGGCTATCATTCCGGCGCGTCTGGGTAACTTGGCTTCCCTGATTCTGGTGTGCACCCCACTGGTGGTGACGGCACAAACGTTCCGCTCATCAGACCACGAGTTCCAGCTCGACAGTGTTGCTGAAGGGCTCGAACACCCATGGGCGCTGGCCTTCCTGCCCAACGGTGACCAGCTGGTCACCGAGCGCGCTGGCCGTCTTCGGCTCATCCGCGACGGTGAACTCGTTGAAAAGCCGGTCACCGGCGTGCCCGATCTCGTAGTCGCAGGCCAGGGTGGCTTGCTGGATATCGTCCTGCACCCGGACTTCACCGATAACCGGCTGCTGATGTTAAGTTACGCTCACCAAACGTCTGCTGGAATGACCACCCGAGTCGCCCGGGCCGAATATCACGACGGCAAACTGAGCAACGTTGAAGTGATCTTCGAGGCCGAGCCACGTTCTGACACCGGCCAGCATTTCGCCGGACGGATGGTTTTTGACGCGGAGCAAAATCTGTATGTCAGCGTCGGAGACCGGGGTGAAATGGAACGTGCACAGGATACCGGCGATGACGCCGGCGGCGTACACCGGCTAACCATTGACGGCTCACCAGCGCCAGGCAACCCCTTCATCAACGATAGCTCCGTGCAGGACACTTTCTATACCTATGGCAACCGCAATATCCAGGGTATGACAGTGCACCCGGAGACTGGCGAAGTCTGGAGCCACGAGCACGGGCCACGGGGCGGCGACGAGATTAACATCATTCGCGCGGGCACTAATTACGGCTGGCCCGAAATCACCTACGGCATCGACTACAGCGGCATGCCTATCACTGATAAGACCGAACAGGACGGTATGGCCCAGCCCCTGCATTACTGGGACCCATCCATCGCGCCGTCCGGCATGGCGTTCTATACTGGCGAAGACTTCCCGGCCTGGCAGGGAGACCTGTTTGTGGGGGCTCTGAAGATGCAGAAGCTGGTGCGACTCAGCATCGAAAACGGCGAAGTGACAGAGGAGGAAGACCTGCTGGAGGATTTCGGTAAACGTATCCGGGATGTCCGGATGGGACCTGACGGCAGCCTGTGGCTGCTGACAGACGGGTCTAACGGTGAGGTTATCCGGCTACACCCGACGACACCCTGATCCGTACAAGTTCCCCTGGGCACGCTTCCAAATGCGCCCCTGATCACTTCAGTTGGGGTCGTTGGTGCGCTCCAGCTTATCGTACTGAGGAACATCGTCACTGATGGTGTACCAGTCAGCCTTGGACCCCACAAACACATGGGACGCTGGCTGTTTACCCAGGGCTTCGTTGACTACCCCAATGCGAAGCCGGAGGATACCCGGAATAGCGTCAACCCGGCTGTAGAGCGGGCTGCCACATTCAGCGCAAAACGCCCGATACTTCCCGGGCCTGGATTCGAACTCCCGGATCAGCTCTTCTCCGGCCGTGAATCGAAAGTGCAGTTTCTGCACCGGCGCACTGGCTGAGAAGGCACTGCCATGAGCGCGCCGACACTGGCCACAATGGCATAAGGCAATGGGCCCCAAAGGCCCCGGATACTCAAAACGGACACCACCGCACAAACATTGGCCTGTCAGCATGGGTCATTCTCCGGACGAGGGTCAGTACGCCCGCGTTTATCGTACTGAGCGCTTAACATGTGCATTCACTCCCTTGCCGGTGATCGATAAATTGCGAAGCCGTGGAATAGCTCCTGAATCAACCCTCAGCTTAGTGGGTTGCTGGCAACGGCGATAGGTTAAATCAGCCAGCAAAGTGGTGAAGAGTGACACGGGCACATCAGGTGGAGAAACTTTCACCCCGGATGCTTGAAGAACGTCCGCCGAACCACCACCTTATAGACTAGTGTCCCGTCTGGTTAATTCGTTGACCTACTACGAATTAACCAGACGGGACACTAGTTTAAGCCGTCCTTTGTGCAATTCTGCAAGTAAGGTAGGAGGAGTATAAAATGTCGTTTGAAACACTTCCTGATATCGGAATGGGCACCTTCAGACTGAAGGGTGATCTGGCTCGGGATGCCGTCAAGAGTGCACTTTCTCTGGGCTATCGTCATATTGATACCGCCCAGATGTACGAAAACGAAGCGGAAGTGGGTGATGGCATTACCTCCAGTGGCATCCCTCGCCGCGGAATATTCCTCACTACTAAAATATGGCACGACCGCCTGGCGGGCAGCGAGCTGATCAACAGTCTCCACGAAAGCCTCGACCGCCTGAAAACTGATCATGTCGACCTGACATTAATTCATTGGCCTTCCCCGAATGATCAGGTACCTATGGCTGACTATCTTGGCGCTTTAAAAGACGCCCAGCGAGAAGGCCTGACCCATCACATCGGCCTGTCCAACTTCACCTGTGCGCAAATGGATGAGGCTAAAGGCATTCTGGGTGACACGCCAATCTTCACCAACCAGATTGAAGTGCACCCGTTCCTGGCCAATCGAAAGGTGGTGGAACACGCCCAGAAGCTCGGTATTCCTGTAACAGGCTATATGCCACTGGCGGTCGGGAAAGTTATGGAGGATGAAACGCTGATACGCATCGGTGCGGCCCATAACGCCTCGCCCGCTCAAATAGCGATCGCCTGGGTGGCGTCTCGTGGTGTGATCCCGATTCCTTCCTCAACGCGCTCGAAACACCAGAAAGCCAACCTGGCAGCTCTCAAAATCCGGCTTAGCGAGGAAGAAATCGCCGACATTGACAGGCTCGACCGGGGCGAGCGTATAGCAAACCCCTCATTTTCACCAAAGTGGGATTAACTCCTATGGTACGGGGTGAATAACTAATATCTGGACATGATGTCTAGCGTCGATTCAGGAAAATAGCGAAGGGCATCAAAACCAGTGCCGCCAGCGGTATAATCATCAATGTCGTCATGCCGAGTGTCCATAACGTGAGCGCGCTGAAAATAGCCCATAGGGCAGGCAAAAATAACAGAAAACCGCGAAGCTTGCGGGGTAGCATGAGCAGACAGGGTAGCGACGCCAGCACAGTCAGATCCGGAGTGATGGCGAACAGCGCAAGCGCTCGCCACTCACCGGATTCCATTACAACCAGCCAGGGCAATGCTGCCACGGTGGCCAGCCATACCAGTGCAATGCGCCAGTCCCAGCCTCTGATGCGGCGGTATGACATTGGACGCCATGTCGGAGCAATTAATCCAAGTAAGGCTCCCTGGGCAATAAACCCCCAACCAAAATAAACCACTGGGGAGTTAATCGGACCGTAGTACTGGAGCATGAACACTGCCCCGCTCCAGGCCCAGGCCACCCCCAACAGCGCTAACACAGCCCGCTTCGCCCAGGCCTGCCTCTGGGTGAGCAGCCATGCCAGGACTACCGAGAGCACGACAGCCAGCAACGGCCATGGCCAGATATCCTGGTTAGTGCGGACATAAAGTCTCAAAAAAACGTCAGGACCAAACATTAGGAAATCTGCCAACGAATAGCTCGACCAGTCCACAGACGATGCCTCCCTCTGCCTTAAAGGTTGCGCACGTATCGGGCCATACGTTCCCGCTGGGAACTATCCGGCAACTGGCCGTGCAGCACGCCCATATTCTCGCGCATATGGTCAACACGGCTGGTTGCCGGAATCACGCAGGTAACGGAGGGGTGAGACACCACATACTTCAGGAAAAACTCCGCCCAGTTTTTACAGCCAACCTCTGCTGCCCAAGGCGGCAAAGGCTCTGAATCAAAGCGTCTGAACAGACTACCGCCCTGGAACGGTCGGTTCACGATGACTGCGATGCCGCGCTCACGCGCAAGGGGCAAGAGCCGTTCTTCCACTTCGCGATCGAGCAGATTGTAGGTGAGCTGAACAAAATCCAGCGGCTCGCTTTCCATCAAACGCTCAAAATCCCGGTGACGACGGCCGTGGGAGGTAGTGATGCCGATATATCGTACGTCACCCTCGGCTTTCATGGCTTTGAGGGTTTCCAGGTGCCCTTCCCAGCCCAGCAGGTTGTGGACCTGCAACAAATCGAAATGTGGCACTTGCCATTTGCGGCGCGACCTCTCCGCCTGTTCGCGGGTGGCCCCTTCGTCACCGGTCCATATCTTGGTGGCTGCAAACACACGGTCCCGGGCGGCCAAAGCTGTCAGAGCCTGCCCCATCACAGCATCGGCAGAGCCGTACATGGGTGATGAATCGACCAAGGTGCCGCCGAGGTCAAAAAATGTCTTCAACACCTCTGTGCGCTGGGCCATCAGTTTCTGGTCGCCACCCACATTAAACGTGCGCCAGGTACCCATGCCGATCAACGGCAACGACTCTCCCGTGGACGGAATCGCGCGGGTCAGGACCTCCGATGGTGTGTTGGCCAGCAAAGCAGGCACCCGCAAGCTGAGCCCTGTGGCCGCCATACCCGCGAGAAAATGACGTCTGGATAGCCGGACCTTCATATCGCCTCCCTTTAATCCACCAGTATCGGGGTCTTCCAGATAAGGCCCCTGAGCTCGCCCTGAATAACACTTTAACAAGTGACAGGTAACAATGCCTGAACAGAAAGACCACATTCAGCGCTTGCTTAACGGGACCACTTACAGGCGGTGACAAAACTGCAGTACAAACAATGCCCCTACTGGCATTTTTTAACGTCATGTAGAGGCTATCCCCATAGTCTGGGGGCAGAATATGGGCTATCGTTAACGCACCTTTTTCGCTCTCTCGGATGGCCTTTTATGTTTTGTCGCGTTACAGCGTCGGTTTCGACGTCCTCATCCCGATGCGTTCGCAGGCTTTTGCTACTCGCCTGTATCGCGGGGATACCGTCGATCGCTTCAGCGGATGATACGGATGGCACCAAATCACCGAGCACGTGGAGTGGTAAGGTCGCCTCTTACGCCAATAAATCCCTGACTGACGAGAAGGGTCTGAGTGTTGCGGCCATTCCCATGAATGGCCCCGGCATCGAACAGTACATCAACGCTGATGAGTTGATGAACCCTGGCTCTATCATGAAACTCGTTACCACCTACGCAGCACTGGAAATACTGGGGCCCACTCATCGTTGGGAAACCCGCTTTTACACCGACGGCGTGCTCTCAGGCAGCACGCTTAAAGGAAATCTTTACGTCAAGCTGGGTGGGGACCCCAAACTGACCATCGAACGTATGTGGAGCGTCATCCGGGAATTACGCGCCATGGGTCTGGATAGAATCGAAGGAGATCTGGTACTCGATGGTAGCTATTTCCGTCTGCCCGAGGGCCTGCCGGTATTTGACGACAATGGCAACAACCCATTCGCGCCCTTCCTGGTCGAACCCTCTGCTTACCTGACCAACCTCAACCTGCTGCATTTTGAAGTTCGTGCCGATGAACGCGGCACCCAGGCCTGGAGTACGCCAGCCCTTGCTAACATCCGGATCGATAACCGGGTAACCGCCACTGCCGCAGCACCCTGCCCGGCTCGCCGTGGGTTTGAATGGCAGCCGTTCTTCCATGAAGACGACAGTATCACCGTTCGCGTAACCGGAGCGCTACCCCAGGGTTGCCGCACCTCGTCCTATCTTTCATTGATGCCACACCGCCAATACAGTGCGGCGCTGATCCGCAGCCTCTGGCGCGAGATGGGCGGCGTCTTGACCGGTACCAATCGATTCGAAGCCACCCCTGACGATGCCCGCCTGATGATGCGGTCCACCTCACCGGATCTGGTCACCGTCGTGCGCGATATCAACAAGTGGAGCAGTAACGTCATGGCCCGGCAACTGTTGCTGACCATAGGCGCCGAAAACCGGATTGAGGGCGAGGAAGATGACCGAGTGTCCGGTATTCGCGCAATATATAACTGGCTGGCGGCGAAAGGCATCAACACGCGGGGCATGGTGATCGACAATGGCGCAGGCCTCTCCCGATACGAGCGCATTACCGCAAGGCAAACTGCGCAAATACTGCAAAGCGCGTGGAACAGTCAGTTTTCAGCGGATCTGATGGCGTCTATGCCTTTGATCGCGATGGACGGAACCATGATCCGGCGACTGCGGAACACCGCTCTTGAAGGCGAAGGTCGGATTAAAACCGGTTATCTGGAAGATGTCCGCTCGATTGCGGGTTTCACCAGGGACAAGTCCCAGACTACCTGGGTAGTTGTGGGGATGGTCAACCATTCCCCGGCCTGGAATGGCCAGGCCCTGCTGGACCGGGTGCTCTACTCGCTTTATTACAGCCCGCCGGTAGGAACCGCCCTGACCCAGGCGCCGGGTTCCACGACCACAGTTCAGTGAGCGTAACGGGCAGCAAGGCGTTGACGCGAATTTTCTGCTGGCCAAGCTCCCTAGTAAAAAATGTACCTGTCAGCGGAATGTCACCAGTGCAGGATCTTCTGCTTCCAGGTGACTGTAATTATTGAATCCGGACAGACTCCGGCGGCCACCGGAGTACAGCACACGGGTCACGCTGGTATTGGCTATAACCTCATTGAGCTGAAGAGTTTTACGGTCATCGAGATTCAGGAGGTCCTGAACCATCACAGAGATCGGGCCACCGGAAGTGGAAATCAATACATCGGCGCCGTCCGCAAACTCGATCAGCTCCTCCATGGCAGCCAGAACTCGTGTCTTGAACTGCGACCAGGTGATCGTGTATTCACGATCATTACGGCCACCGGCCCAACGTTCGACAGCCATCACGAAGGCTTCCTGAAATGCCCTGGCAGGTTTGGGGAAAGCCGACAGATCCCTTGTCATAACCGCACGATCCGCCCACTCGGGCCGGAATCGCTCTATCACCTCAGTATGGTCAAACTCATTGAAGCCCATCATCGATTGCATGCCGGGTAATTGCCCGGCGAAACCACTGGCCATCGCCTCCACGGTTTCCCGATGACGCTGAAGGTTGCCCCCCACCACAACGCCCGGCGTTACCTTGCCGGATAGCCATCGCCCCAGCACCCGACCTTGCTCCCAGCCACGTTCGGAAAGCTCGTCGTAATTGGCTTTGCCGAAACTGGCCTGGCCGTGTCGAATCAGATAAAGACTAGCCATTATAAATCACTTGCCTCTACCCGTTTCAGACACCGTTTCTCCAGGTACTGGACGGCGTGTCCAAACGCGGCAAAACGTTTATCTTTTGTCTGACCATGGAAATAGCGGTAGTAAATCTGCTGGAGAATCGCCGCGAGCCTGAAAAGCCCGTAAATTTCATAGTAATCAAAACGCTCAACCTGCAGTCCGGACTGCTCAAGATAGTATGCGATCACCTCTTCCCGGCTCAGCATACCTGGCTGATGGGTTGGCTGACGCCGGAGCATCTGGAAAGGTCCGTCGTCATCCTCCTGGACCCAGTAGGCCAGGCTGTTACCCAGGTCCATCAGGGGGTCACCAATGGTGGCCATTTCCCAGTCGAGCACACCGATCACTTCAAAGGGATTATCCTGCCTGAGCACTACATTATCGAAGCGGAAATCATTGTGGATAACGCACTGGGCAACGTCCTCCGGCATTTTCTCATTCAGCCAGCTCATCACCGCTTCAAAATCACCCACATCCTCCGTGCGCGCTTTGCGAAAGCGGTCGCTCCAGCCACCAATCTGGCGCTGCACATACCCTGGTCCTTTACCAAGATGGTCAAGGCCCGCTACTTTAGCGTCCACCCGGTGAAGATCAACCAGCTTGTCGATCACATTGAGGCAAAGCTTGCGGGTATCGCGCTCATTCAGCTCAAAATCCCTGGGGAAATCCTGGCGCAGAATGATGCCCTGAAGCCGTTCCATGACGTAAAAATCGCACCCAAGAACCTCGTGATCATCACATATTGCAATAATCTCTGGCACGTAGGGATAAACCGGCTTGAGCGCTTTCATCACCCGCGCTTCGCGCAGCATATCGTGGGCTGATTTGGCGATTTTGCCAACCGGGGGCCGCCGCAATACGAATGACTGGTTACCGTAATCGACCTGATAGGTCAGGTTGGAAGCACCACCAGGATACTGACGGATGGAGGCCTCGCCGGGGAGGCCTGGCATTGCCTGCTTCATGAACTGATCAACCGCGAGGGCATCCAGCTCCTCCCCTTCACGGATATCAACAGCCTGGTCTATCTGAGTCATTACGGACTCTCCTTTTGGTGATTCTGTTCAATGGATCAGAGCAACTCAGGCCCCACCACCCATTTTTTTCATCCAGCGTTTGCTTTCCTGATGCATCAACCAGTCAAATGCCTTGGGCGCATGGCGTTTAAGCATCCACATCCGTCGTTCTTTAACATGGGGAAGAACCCAGAAATCGCCTTTCTTCACTGCGCGTACAATGTCTCCGGCAACATCTTCGGCAGAGATACTGGAGCGCTTCATCAGTTTGTTGACATTCTGCTGGATGCCGGGAATATCCGACCGCATGCTGCTGGTCAGGTTGGTCTGAAAAAACGCCGGACACACACAGCTGACGTGAATACCGGAGTCTCTCAGCTCTTGGCTGAGGGTTTCCGAGAGCGCAATCACACCGGCCTTGGATACATTGTAGCTGTCCATCAGCGGCGCAAGCATCAAACCTGCCATCGAGGCGATATTCACGAAGACGCCGGAGCCCTGTTTCTTGAACTGCGGCGTAAACGCCTTGCAACCACGAACCACACCCAGCACATTGATATCCATGATCCATTCCCAGTCGGCCATGGTGGTATCTTCAATGGAACCTGCGGAGGCAACGCCGGCGTTGTTGACGACAACGTCCACTCCACCCCATTTGCTGGTCAGGTCTTTGCAGATTTTCTCGAGATCGGTCAACCGGCGTACATCACATTCGACAAAATAGCCTTCGCCCCCGGCAGTGATGATCTCCTGCTCAACCAGAGCCCCCTGCTCCGGGTTAATGTCACCGATACAGACTTTGGCGCCTTCGTTGGCATACTTCAACGCAATCGCCCGACCGAGGCCACTGGCCCCGCCGGTTATAAATACTCTTTGTGTCATCGTTGTCTTCCGCTGGTTTTGGTGATTTTGAATCTGGTGCCAGAGCCGCCAATGGGGAGTCCTTCTGAAACACGCTGTGAATACATCCTTGTACGCTCCGCTCCGCCATCCATGGCTCCGCAGGGTTTCAGAAGGACTCCCCACCGCCGGCCCCGAACATTTCAATCAGCCGATCCACTTTCCAATAAGCTGTTCTCGGTACCCGGTATTCAGTACTCGATATTCGGTTTTCAACACCCAGGCCAACTCCGAAAGTCCTCAGGAGACGGCGGGAAGGTGATTCAGAAACTGTGCGGAGCCATGGATGGCGGAGCCCAAGCGCCACATGGATGTGCTTGAGCGTGTTTCTGAAACACCTTCCCGCCGTCTCCAGGCACCTCATCGCGAGGCCACGCTTTAAAAATTACAGGCACCCAAACATCAGTTTCGGTATTTAGCCAACTCAAGCCGAGCCACCATCCCACGATGAACCTCATCCGGACCATCGGCAAGACGCAGAACTCGGGCATAGGCAAACAGCTGAGTCAGCGGGAAGTCGTCATCGCTGACACCCGCACCACCGTGGATCTGAATCGCGTCGTCGACGATCTGCTGGAGCATTTTGGGGATAACCGCCTTGATCATCGACACTTCCTGCAGTGCACCTGCAATGCCCTTAGTGTCCAGCGCCCATGCACACTTCAACGTCAACAAACGAGCCTGCTCGATAGCCATCCGTGCATTAGCAATAATATCCGGATTACCACCCAGCTTCGCAATCGGGCGACCAAATGCCTCGCGCGTCGTAGCGCGCTTGATCATCAATTCGAGAGTACGCTCTGCTGCACCAATCGCTCTCATGCAGTGGTGTACGCGACCCGGCCCAAGGCGGCCCTGGGCGATTTCGAAACCGCGGCCGGGGCCCGCAATAAAAGCAGTTTTCGGCAGGCGTACATTGTCGAACGCAACCACACCATGTCCGTAGGGCTCATCGTAAGCACCGAATACTGGCAGCATACGCTCCACTTTAACGCCCGGTGTATCCATCGGCACCAACACCATGGAGTGGCGGCGATGTTTGTGGCCGTGCGGGTCCGTCAGGCCCATGAAAATGGCCACCTTGCAATCGGGGTGTCCGACGCCGGTGCTCCACCATTTGCGACCATTAAGTATCACATCATCGCCTTCAACAGTGGCTGTAGCTTCCATATTTGTGGCGTCCGATGAGGCTACCGCAGGCTCCGTCATGCAGAAGGCTGAGCGCACCTCACCGCTTTGCAGGCGGGGCAACCATTCAGCTTTCTGTTCTTCCGAGCCATAGTGGATCAGCACTTCCATGTTGCCGGTGTCTGGCGCGTTGCAATTGAAGATTTCCGGTGCGATAAAGCTACGGCCGGTTTCCTCTGCAATCAGCGCATAGTCTGAATTGAGAAGGCCGCAGCCGTGTTTTTCATCCGGGAAGAACATGTTCCACAAGCCTTGGGTTTTGGCCTTTTTCTTGAGTTCCCTGATGATCGGCAGAACTACCCAGCGGTTGTCCTGGGCCATCAGATCCTTGTGATACTGCTCCTCGATGGGGAAGATTTCCTCCTGCATAAAGGTTTTAACGCGGTTGAGATAATCCTGGCCTTTCTCAGAGAAGGTAAAATCCATGACAGTTGTCCCCGGCGGTTGTCGTTCTGATATGGAATTCAGTCTAAAGACGCCCTCTCTATTACGCGACTGAATTATTCTTATCGTTTATCATTAGGTCTACTTATTGCCAAGCGAGCTTCACGATGGCGCTGAACCGCCTTGATCTTAATCTGCTGCACGTATTTGATACGATTTTCCGGGAGGGTAGCCTGACCCGCGCAGCCCATGCACTACACCTGACGCAGCCAGCGGTGAGTCACTCCCTCGCACGGTTGCGGGAACACTTTGATGACCCCCTGTTTACCCGCCAGGGCAATCAGATGGTACCCACGCCTTTGGCCCGTCGCTTTGCCGAATCGATGCGGCCGGGCCTGACCCAGATCCAGAGCGCAGTAAACCAGTTCCACGCATTTGATCCCGCCAACCAGCGGAAAACCTACTCCCTCGCTTTGCGGGATATTCTGGAATCGACCTTTCTGCCGCAATTGATGCCTCGACTGGACCCGTACCCTGATATCGAGATAGTCAGTCAGCGCATCGCCAGGCGCGACATGGAGACGATGCTTGCGGCTGGCAAACTGGATTTCGCGGTTGACGTACTGCTGCCAATCAGCACTCAGACCTCTCACGAATTGCTTCGTAAGGACAGATTGGTGGTGATCGCAAAAGCTTTGGCGGACGGGGAACAAGCGCGCGCATTAACGATGGACGAGTATCTTCACGCCCAGCATGTGTTGGTGTCGTCGAGGGCGGAAGGCCCGGGCATCGAGGATTTCGAGTTGTCGCGAATGGGGGTACAACGAAAGATTCGTTTACGTTGCCAGCATTATTACGCCGCCTGTCGCGTGGTGGAGAATACCAACCTGCTACTGACCATGCCGGAAACCTATGCCCGGATTATTTCCAAACATGCCCGAGTGGATATCATGACGCCACCAGCGGAGCTGCCGGGTATCGACGTGCATTTGTATTGGCATAAACCTTACGAGAAAGAACCGGCGCTGATCTGGTTCCGGGACCAGTTACACGCTGTCGCCGGGGGCTGACAGTGAACGACATGAGACAGGCAGACAGGCGCGAGCGCCTGAAGATACAGCCCGCAGACGTCAGAGTGCACCCACAGCATAAAGAAATGCTGCAAAGGCAGCGAGGGTGATTGCAAGAGCACTACTCACAATACCAAAGCCCCACCAGATAGCCGCGCCTCCGGAGACAGGCAAATCAAAGGGGCGTAAGGTTCGGTAAAATGCCCAGGGGCCCAGTACAAACGCCCCTACTACCGCGAACACCAACCCGAGGCTCACTCCCGCAAAGGTCCAGGTAGCCAGCACCATGGCGCGGTCCGACAGGTTTTCAACGACTCCGTGATGCGCGAGAAATTTGCGGCAAAACAACAGGATCAACAAGAAAAGCAGGACGACGAATACGATACCGCCAGCCAATGTCACTATCCGATAGAACACGTGATACTTACTCCCGGTTTACAACAGGGGAATTCAGGCTGGATACTCCGGAAACCAGGGTTCAGGCAAAGTTTCAAAGCCAGGCCTGGCAAACAGATAACCTTGATACAGGGTAATGCCCCGGGATCTCAACCAACGATACTCTTCCTCGGTTTCTACACCTTCTGCAACGATCCGGCCACCCAATTCATTCATCATGGTAATAATACCGTTCACCACCGCCTGCTTATTGGGTTCGGCATCAATATTACGAACCAGGGCCATATCCAGTTTCAAAAGATCCGGCGGACTGGCGACCATAATGTTGAGGCGTGAATAACCCGCGCCGAAATCATCCATTGAGGTCTGAAACCCCATTTCACGGTAAGCCTTGATAATGGACGTAATGTGATCGGTGGATGCCTGCAGATCCTCAGACTCCAAAAACTCGAAGATGATTTTGCTAGTATCGAAATCGTAGGTTTTGGCTGCTGCCAGGGTGGTCCGGATACAGTACTCTGCTTTGTAAACGGCGTTGGGCATGAAGTTAATGCTCAGACGGCACTGCATGCCCAGCCGTGACGCCAGTTTGACTGCCTTGACCCGGCAAATCTGGTCAAAGGAATAGCGATTCTCAGACGTTACCCGGGACAGAATACTCCAGGCGCTTTCGCCTCCCAATCCACGGACCAACGCCTCATACGCGTAGACGGAGCGATCTGTCACATCCACGATGGGTTGAAATGCAAAACTGAACTGAAAATCCAAACCGTCGCCACAGGCACACTGCTCGCATTGGCTTTGATCGAACAATTTTTCGAAATTACTCACTGACGCTTATCTCCAAAAGCACAAAAATACTTGCCTATACGATAGCACCGCCAGAACGCTCTTATGAGCACCGGTTTGCAACTTCCTTTGGTCAATACAGACGTACTTTGTAACGAATCAATCACAGTGTAAAGAAGCCTATGGCTTGCGTGTAGAAAGGTAATCCGACAATCTGTGAGCCTACTCAATTCATTCAGGAGGCGCATTCCATGCCCGAGACTACCCGAATCGCAGTAACCCCCGGTGATGGTATTGGCCCCGAAGTTGTCGCCGAAGCTATTCGATGCCTGGAAACACTTCGCGAACACCACGGCCTGGCGCTGGAATGGACCCGATTTCCCTGGCCCTCTCACGCCTGGCATGAGCAGCACGGCGAGGTTATGCCGGACGATGCTCTCCAGCAGCTTCAGACCTTTGACGCGATTCTTCTGGGAGCGCTGGGTGATCCGGGCCCCATGGATGACCCAGACCGTTACCTGCTGGCGGACAGCGTATCGCTCGCGCCATTGCTGCAAATGCGCAAAGGCTTTGACCAATGGGTATGCGAACGTCCTGCACGATTGCTTCCGGGCGCCCGTCAGTTTCTGGCAGATGAACGCGCGAAAGATATTGATATGCTGGTCATCCGCGAGAACAGTGAGGGCGAGTATGTCGGCCAGGGTGGCCGCCTGCGGCAGGGCACCGCCGATGAAGTGGCGACGCAGATGGAAGTATTCACCCGTCGCGCCACAGACCGGATTATCCGGTACGGTTTCGAGCAGGCCCGCAGGCGCGCAAAAGCCAGAGCAACCGAAGGCAAACAACGCTCATTCTCAACCCTTGATGGCAAGACCTGCGAAAGCCAGGTGTGCATCGTCACCAAACGCAATGCGTTGCGCTACTGGGGAGATATGTACTCCGAAGCCTTCGCAGAGATTGCAAAAGAGTACCCTGACGTCGCTACCCATCACGAGCTGGTCGACGCAGCCTGCATGAAATTCGTTCAGTGCCCGTGGCATTTTGATGTGGTGGTCGCCAGCAATCTTCAGGGCGACATTCTGACCGATCTGGCAGCCGTGTTATCCGGTGGCATGGGAGTAGCACCTTCCTGCAACCTCAACCCGGACAACCCGGATATGCCCTCCATGTTTGAGCCAACCCATGGTAGCGCCCCCGATATTGCGGGCCAGGGCCTGGCCGACCCTACCGCCATGCTGTTCACCACTGCCCGTATGCTGGAGTGGCTGGGCCGCAGCAATGAACGACTGAAAGCAGCGGGACAGGTTCTCTTTAATGCGGTGGCGGCAGATTTGGCAGCGAACGGCTCCGCCCGGAGAGACACCCGTGCAATCGGTGATGCCATTATTGCCAGATTGAAGTGAACACCTGAAAGGCCGCCCTCTCCGGGCGGCCTGCCCCATCCGTAAAGTTATCCAGAAAGCTATCTAGAAAATTATCCAGCGTAACCCAGCGCCTTATTAACGGAATTGAACAGCTCGTCGCCCCGATGCCAGCGATCAAAATTCTCCAGGAACTGATCGGTCAGCGCACGCCGCCAGCCAATAAAATCACCAGACATATGGGCTGTCATGATGACGTTTTCCATGGCCCAGAGTGGATGATCCGCAGGCAAGGGCTCTTCCTCAAAGACGTCCAGTGCTGCCCCGGCAATCACATGGTAGTTGAGGGCTTCCAACAGGTCGTCAGTATTCACAACCGGGCCGCGTCCGATATTGATCACCCGCGCGGTGTTTTTCATGGCTTCAAACGCCGTCGCATCAAAAAGACCTTCAGTCTGGGGGGTCAAAGGTGCAGCGATTACCACATAATCGGCCTGACCCAGCTGCTCATAAAGCTGGTCATTGCCATGAACCGCTACAAAATCCGGGTCTTCCTTGCGGGCCGTGCGGGCAATACCGTGGGGGATCATCCCCACTGCCCGCACTAGTCGCGCAATCTGTCGTCCGATGGAACCCGCTCCCACAACCAGAACCTGCTTGTCTTCCGCTCGCTCGGTATCACGGTGCTGCCAGCGGTGCTCAAGTTGTAATCGGATAGAATGCGGGAAATCCTTGGCGAACATCAGGATGGTGCACAGAACATATTCGGCAATCGTGCGGTCGAATATGCCCCGGGCATTGGTGACCTTTACCGGGCCATCAATCAATTCCGGGAACATCAGGGCATCAACTCCGGCACTGGTGGCATGAATCCACTCCAGTTTGTCAGCGGTCGGCCATGCTGCTACCAACGCTTCGGTGCGAAAATCCGTCACCATCAAGACGTGGGTGCCCGGTAAGGTGTCCCGCAGGGTCTGCTCATCCGACGCAAAACGCACCTCCGCTCTTGCCCGAAGCGCGTCCAAACCTGGCGGCTCCGGCTCGCCGGGTGCGGTCAGGACGGTGACGACGATCTGCTTATCCGGGCGATTCATAGCGGTCTCTCTCTGGTCTGGGGCGAGGTTACAACCTCTGGATTCCTGTAGTCTGGTGCCTCGTTTCAAAGCGGTCAAATGCGCGTTATGGCCAAGAAACCATGGTTTGAAATGAAATTGAAAAAACACTGTGATTCAGGCCTTGTCGGCCCCCTCATTAAGCACTAACCTGCAGGAAGAAAATTGCTTCTATGCCCTCAGGAGGTGCACATGCCAGACGCCGCGAAAACCAGCGGACAGACCGAGCCGCGCAAGGTTAAATATCGTAAGACCAAGGCTCGCTGGCACCCTGCCATGCAGGCTATCCCGGTACCGGGCATTCGTCGGATGGTCAACCTTGCAGCTACCATGAAAGACGTGATTCACCTGTCTATCGGTCAGCCAGACCTGCCAACACCCAAGCACATTATCGATGCCTATATCGACGCACTTAATGCTGGCCAGACCGGCTACACCATGGACGCCGGTCTGCCGGAGCTGTTGGTCGCCCTGAGGGATTATTACAGCAAGCGCTATGACCGCAAGTTGACCCGCGATAACATCCTGGTCACCAGCGGCGCCACCGAGGCCATGTATCTTGCGATTGCGGCGACCTCTGCGCCAGGCCGTCAGTTTATCGTGACAGACCCTTCGTTTTTGCTTTATGCACCTTTGATCCGGATGAATGGCGGGGAGGTCAAATACGTGCCAACCCGGATTGAGGACAACCACCAACTGGATCCTGATGAAGTGATCAAAGCCATGGGGGCGCGAACCTTCGCGGTGATCCTGAACTCACCCAACAATCCTACCGGTGCCGTCTATCCTCGCAGCACCATTGAGACCATTGTTGAAGAGTGCGCTTATCGCGGTATCCAGATATACAGTGACGAGGTGTACGACCACCTGATTTTCGATGAGGACGAATACGCCAGCGTGCTGCGATGTAGCGTCGATCTCGACAACATCATGTGTATCAGTAGCTTCTCCAAGACCTTCAGCATGGCAGGCTTGCGGATAGGCTGGATTATCTCCAGCCAGGCCACCATCAAGTCGCTGCGGCGTTTTCATATGTTTACCACTTCGGTGGCCAACACCCCCTCACAATATGCGGGTGTCGCCGCGCTGACGGGTGACCAGCAATGCATCACCGACATGGTCAACATCTACCGGGAGCGCCGGGACAAGATCGTCGAGTTGATCAACCGGACACCTCATCTGGCCGGTTATCATCCGGGAGGCGCTTTTTTCTCGTTCCCTAATCTGCCCATGCACGTTGACGGTTCCGACCTCGCCCTGCGCATGCTCAAAGAAACCGGCGTCTGCGTGGTACCCGGGGATGCGTTTGGCGAGCACACCGCCAATGCCCTGCGATTCAGCTTTTCAGCGCCTTGCGAAACCATCGAGGATGCATTCGACAGAATCATTCCCTGGATGGCAAAGCAGCAGTTCTGACGCGATGTCTGCCCTGGAATCCGCCACCATCCAATGCCCCTACTGTTGGGAGACGCTGGAAATCAGCGTCGACCCTTCAGCGGAAGATCAGGAATATGTTGAGGATTGCCAGGTCTGTTGCCAGCCGATTCTGATTCACGCAGTGTTTGAAGAGGATCGGCAACTGCGGGTCACCGCGACAGCCGAGAACGAATAGACCCCACCCCACCCATTACCTGAGCAACACCCGCAACTCCTTGAAATGATCAATCACGAAGCGTGCTTCCGGGGCCAGTCTCCGGTTACGGTCGGTTCGGTACAGACAGCCCGCCATGCCTGCCCGGCGAGCGGCAGTGAGGTCATCGATAAAATCTCCCACATACAGCATCCGTTCCACTGGCAGGTCAAAATGCCGGGCAATTTTTAGCAAGCCTTCCGGGCTTGGCTTCGGAGCGCAGTCCTCCCGGGTCAGGATGCGCCCGACCGGAATATCCAATGTTCTGCAGGTGGCTCGCACTGCAGAACGGCTATTACGGGTTAAAATTGCCATCGGCACACCGGCATTGTTCAACGCTTCGAGCAGGCTCTCCGCACCTGGCATCCAGGTCGCCCGCTCGGCACCCGCCATTTCATGGCGATGCAGTATTTTGTGGGCTTTTTTCCGCTGATACTCGTCAGTAAGCGTGGCCATGTGTTCCAGTACACCGACGCCCTCAGGAAACCCGAGATCGCTCCGGATGGCACGAAAATCCAGATCTGAATTGACCAGAGTACCGTCAAGATCGAATGCTACACCGCGAAACTTGCGGGCCAGCGCCTTTGTCAGCTTTTGCATGCCTGCTCCTGTCAGTGTCCCGTCTGGCTATTAAATAAATACGCACTTGCCCTAAGCCGACCGGTGTCTCAGGATACAGGTCTTTAAACGGAGTTCCGACGATGAAACGCCTTTTTATCTTGCCTTTAACGGCAGCATTGTTTTTCAGTGGCTGCGCCTCACTGTCCCCCTACTCCATCAGTGAAGGCGCTCTGGAGGGCCATTTACAGACGGCCATCGAGGACTTTGATCGCCAACAGATGCGGGCTGGTTCACCTCTGGGTGTTTCAATGAGCCATGCCGATATCACCCTGGGACCCGATGGCCGGGATGTAGCGGTACTGGACCTGACGGGCCAGGTATCCCTGAATGCGTTAATGACGCGAATTCCGGTGGATATCATCCTCAAACTGGAGGGCGCGCCAATTTATGACAGCGAGGAGAAGGCGGTATACCTGCGCCGTTTGAAGCTGCTGGACAGCCGGATTGACTCCCCCTACTTCAAAGGTGAGCTCAAGCCAGTCGCTGATACTCTCATGCGAGCGGTAGCGCAAATGCTGGAAACCGTGCCGGTTTATCGGCTGGATGAAAATGACTTCGGTCAACGCTTGCTGGGCATCGTACCCATGGATATACGGGTTGCGCCGGGACGCCTGGAATTTATCACCGCCGAATAACCTCCCCGCCCCGATGAAAACGCCCGCGATCTTGGAGATAGCGGGCGGTTTTTTCTTCCGCTCTTAATTCCGCCGCGCAGCTGCGCTCATTTCTTGCTGCAAAGGCAACAGGTCGAATTCCCGCTCCGGATGATTCGGATCGACCAGCACGGTAGCGGATTTGTATACCCTTGGGGTGGAATAAAGTAGCTTGATCGCTTTCCAGTGCGAAGGCGCGATATAACGATCTGCGTAATTCTGCTCGAGCCAGGCCCTGACCCGGGGCGCCTTATTGGAGGCCATTTTGGGGAAGAAGTGGTGTTCGATGTGATGACTGAATCGATAATGTAAGCGGTCAAGAACGGGTAACGTACGCACGCTCATGGAGTTATCCAGCGGGTTATTGGTGGCTGTCTGCGGCCGCAAAAAGTGGTTGGTCAATATGTAGCCCTGGCCCAGCGCATTGGCCACCATAAAAGGAACCACCACGGTGAACAGCGCCAGCGGCCCGGAAAACACTGCCAGAGCCAGCCAGGCAGCCACGCAAAGCGCACTCTGAATGATGGCTTTACGACGCTTCATACCTTTGAACTGTTTGCGGCGTTTGGCCTGGAACCACAGCACCAACTGGGCATGAAAACTGAAAGAATAAGTCAGGAACAGGTAGCTATACCAAGTACGCGAACCCGGTGCCAGTTTGGTGAATTTCTTCTGTTTCGGGTCTACCTTGTAACGGCGCAGCGTTCCAAAACTGTCAGGATCCGAATCCCCCATATTCGTGTGGCCGTGGTGAACGACGTTGTGCCATTTACGCCAGAATTCCGGCGGCACGATCATCGGGCCGAACCCCAGCCACCCGAAGAAGTTCTGCCAGCGTTTGCTCATACCCAGGGAACCATGCAACACCTCGTGGGCAAGCAAAGCCTGGGAACCAATGGTATGCCCGACCGCCAAACCGATGAGCAGATTGGCATACCAGGGCAAACCCGCCGTTAGGATGGTCGCAATACCACCCCAGATCACCAGTTGAAGGGGTAAAAACCAGATCGCCCGCCAGCTTTGAGTCTGAAAGGTATCGGCTGGCAGCTCCTTACGCATACGCTCGCGTAGCGCACGCTCGTCCGGATTTCCATAACTCACCAGCCCTAAATAATAAGGTTTAACAGCAGCGTTCATCACTCACCTATAAATTTCAGCGTACATTTGTAAGCTGAATTTACAGAAACAGGTGTGACAGGGCAATGGCATTTCGATAAATTTTTGATGAAGGTCAGAAAAGACATTCAGCACCCAAGCCTATATGATCCGGCCACGCCTGCTACCGAGCGCCCGTTATGACCATAGATTCCCAGCAAATTATCGCCGCCACACAGCTTTGGCTGGAAAAAGCCGTTATCGGACTTAACCTTTGCCCCTTCGCCAGAGCGCCTTACCTGAAAGGACAGGTCCACTTTGAAGTTTCTGAAGCTCTGACTCAGGAGGCATTGCTGGAAGATCTGACTGCGGCTCTCACTTCCCTGCTGGCTAAGCGGGCAGAGATTGTTGAGACGACGCTGCTGATCCATCCGGAGGTGTTATTGGATTTCGAGGATTTCAATGACTTCCTGCAGACCGCAAACCATGCGGTCGAGTTACTCGGCCTTGAGGGAACCCTGCAGATTGCCAGCTTTCACCCCTGCTACCAGTTTGCAGGCACCGAGCCTGACGACCTGGAAAACTACACCAACCGCTCGCCCTATCCGATACTGCATCTACTCCGGGAAAGCAGCATAGAAAGAGCTGTCGACAGCATGGAGGACACCGACGCCATCTACGAAGCGAATATTGCAGCGCTGGAGAAACTGGGAAAGCAAGGCTGGAATAAGCTCTGGAAAGCAGCTATTGATGAGTAGCAAAGTAAGCGGACTCACCAGATCAAAGTGCGCTAAGGAGCCTCTGATTAACTCCTAACTACCTGACAACGACGTATCGGAAGGATCTATTTCCATTTGCTGGATTGCGATCACAGCCTGGGTTCGGTTGCGGACGCCAAGCTTGCGAAATACTGCTGTAATATGGGCTTTGATGGTTGCCTCAGACACTTCCAGATCGTAGGCGATCTGTTTGTTCAGAAGTCCTTCCGCCAGCATACCCAACACCCGGAACTGCTGGGGGGTAAGTGATGCCAGTTTTTCGGAGAAGTCAGTGGTGTCACCCTGCAAGCGCTCGATTCGTTCTGCCACACCTTCCGGTAGCCAGACATCACCACCCAGCACATCCTGGATCGCCTGGGTAATGGTTGGTAGCGGCGCCGACTTCGGAATGAACCCGGACGCCCCATAATCTATCGAGCGACGCATCACCTGCAACTCTTCGGAGCCTGAGACCACAACCACAGGCAACCCGGGATACTGGCCTCGCATAAACACCAGCCCCGAGAATCCATGAGCACCCGGCATATTCAGATCCAGCAAAACCAGATCTGCGTCCGGGTGCGCATCCACCGCTTCCTGCAATGCTTTGATGCTCTCCACTTCAACCGTAAGAGCCTCCGGCACTGCCTGATTCACCGCTTGCCTTAATGCAGCACGAAACAACGGGTGATCGTCAGCGATGATAATGTGTTGCGCCATTCAACCAATTCCTTGCAAAGTGATCTTTGGTGACTTTATACGCTATTTATCGGCGCGATGCTTGATGAGTTCGTCGACAACACCCGGATCAGCCAAAGTGGAGGTATCGCCCAACTGATCGTGTTCGTTCGCTGCAATCTTACGCAGGATACGCCGCATGATCTTGCCCGAACGGGTTTTTGGCAAACCAGGCGCCCACTGGATAACATCCGGCGATGCGATTGGCCCGATCTCTTTGCGCACCCATTGAATCAGCTCTTTTTTGAGTTCATCGCTCGGATCTTCCCCATGCACCAGAGTAACGTAGACATAGATGCCCTGACCTTTGATGTCATGGGGGAAGCCGACAACAGCGGCTTCAGCCACCTTGCTGTGGGCAACCAGCGCACTTTCTACTTCCGCTGTTCCGAGACGGTGGCCTGAAACGTTCAGGACGTCGTCAACCCGACCGGTAATCCAGTAATAACCATCCTCATCCCGGCGGACACCGTCACCGGTGAAATACATACCTTTATAGGCGCTGAAATAGGTCTGTCTGAAACGTTCATGATCTCCATAGATCGTCCGCATCTGACCGGGCCAGCTGTCGCGGATAACCAGATTGCCCTCACAGGCGCCTTCCAGGATATTGCCGTCTGCATCGACGATGGCAGGCTGGATTCCGAAGAACGGCAAGGTTGCAGAGCCTGGCTTCAGATCAACGGCACCGGGCATCGGGGATATAAGAATACCGCCGGTCTCGGTCTGCCACCAGGTATCTACAATCGGGCATTTGCCATTACCGATAACCCGGTGGTACCACTCCCAGGCTTCGGGATTGATGGGTTCACCCACCGAGCCCAGCAGACGCAGACTTTCTCGGGTAGTACCCTCCATGCAGGATTCACCTTCGGCCATCAGCGCGCGAATAGCGGTAGGTGCAGTGTAGAGGATATTGACTTTATGCTTGTCGACCACCTGCCCCATCCGGGAGGTGTCCGGATAGTTCGGCACGCCCTCGAACAACACAGTTACCGCTCCATTCGCCAGCGGGCCATACAGGATGTAACTGTGGCCGGTCACCCAGCCAAAGTCCGCGGTGCACCAGTACACGTCACCCTCGTGATAATCGAAGATATATTCGTGGGTCATCGCGGTATACAGCAAATAACCAGCGGTCGTATGCAATACACCCTTGGGGGCGCCGGTAGAGCCGGAGGTGTACAGCATGAACAGAGGATCTTCGGCATTCATGGGCTCAGCCGGACACTCGGCAGAGGCGGTTTTCATCAAGTCCTCAAACCGCACGTCGCGTTTGGCATCCCAGGGCACATCGCCACCGGTGCGTGTTACAACCACTACCTTGGCTACATCCGGGACTTTGCCACTGGACAGCGCCAGGTCGACATTCTTCTTGAGCGGGACTTTTCTGCCACCACGAAGGCCCTCATCAGCGGTGACGACGAACTTCGATTTACCATTTTCTATCCGTGCGCCCAGGGCCTCCGGCGAGAAACCGCCAAACACGACGGAGTGAATCGCACCGATGCGGGCACAGGCCAGCATCGCAACTGCCGTTTCGACAATCATCGGCATGTAAATGGTGACCACATCACCCTTCTTGACACCGAGAGTCTTCAGAACGTTGGCGAACTTACTGGTCTCAGCGTGCAGTTCCCGGTAGGTAACATGGTGGGAATCGGATGGGTCGTCGCCTTCGAAAATAATGGCAGTCTGATCGCCACGCTTCTCGATATGGCGGTCAAGACAATTGGCAGCGGCGTTCAGAGTGCCGTCCTCAAACCATTTGATCGACAGTTTATCGTAATCGTAGGTGCTATTTTTTACCTTGGAAAACGGCTTGATCCACTCCAGGCGCTTACCCTGCTCACCCCAAAAGGTATCGGGGTCGGCAATGGATTGGCGGTACATCTCATCGTACTGCTCGCGGTTAATCAGGGTCTGTTTGGCAAATTCCGGAGTAACCGGATAAACCTGTTTATTTGTCATTATGTGCTCCCCTAGTTTTATGCGTCTGTTGTCGTTATCGGAATTGTTGAAACGGAGCTGCCTGCGCCTTCGGCGCCTGATAAGCGGATCGCCCTAGTTCAACACGCACAGTTAAGTCAATGAATTAGACTAACGTCCTAATTATGAAGGTCCTTCGCAATGAACCATTGCACGGTTCAGATGATTCTCATTAAGCTTTTTTGATTCTACAAGCATAGTTCGCCGTAGGAGAAATGCGCGGGATAAACTGGAGTGCGTGTTACTGCGGGATCCATTGATCCCGGCGCATCGACACCGGGAGTGTTGATTACCGACCTATCATGCGGCCTTACGGACTTTATTGGTTTTCAGGCGGTACAGTTTGCGCTCACTGAGCGCGTAACGGTTCAGGCCCGCCAGATGAATCTTTCTCAGGTAAATTTCCCAGTTGATCTGCCGGGCATCGACCGGAAAAATCGCTTTGTCCAGGTTACCCATCCGTTCGGCCAGCGCCATGAGCCGGTCATTCTGAAAAATATAGTCCGGTGCGGTGTAGAACCCGAAAATAGTAGCAAGAGAGCGAGTTGTATCGATATTGCGCAACATTTTGAGTTCACGATTCTGGCTCGTGAGCTTTAGTAGTCGATCCGCGATCGACAGGGGAAGTCTTGCTCCTCCGATAACCGCATCAAACAAACGGCGGTTAACCGCTATGAACGGTTTGGTTGGTTGGCGGTAGAACAAGTGATTGTAGGCCGCATAGTTCGTGCGAGCCTCCTCCATCAGGTGGTCGATAAACTTACCCAAGCTGATCGGATTCGATGAACCACTGCAACACTGGTAAATCCGATGGCGGCCGGGCTCCTGGAATGCCTCCGAAAGCGACAGAATAATGCTATTGGCAACCAGGTCCACCGGTATCACGTCGATCACGCCACTGCGCTTACCAGGGAAAAGAGTCACTTTCTCACGTGCGTACGCGAGGATAATGGCATCAGCCACCTTCACGCCTTCGATCCAGCCCGGGGCGGGCTCTTCCAGTGCGCTCTCAATGATGGAAGGTCGCAAAATGGTCAGTGAATGCCCTCCCAGAGACTTCATCAGTAGCTGCTCACCCATCCATTTGGTAAAGGTATAGGTGTCGCTCCAGCCATAATGATTAGCTTCCCGAATGCCAAGGTCCACCAGTTTCTTTTCAAGCTGCTTACCGGCATAACGGGACCGTACATCGGCGATCTTGTCCTGCAGCAACGATGTCAATTCTTCAATTTCGAAAAAGCCGTCCGGACTGCGGGGAATCTCCGCCCCTGCCGGGCTCACAACCTCTTCATAAGCCTGCCCCGAATTCATGCCGTTGACGTAGCAGGTGGAGACCTGAATCACAGGCAGGCCGTCACCCGCTTGGGCTAACGCTGCAATGTTATTGAGGCATAGGGTATTGATAGCCAATGCCTTGTCCAGTTCTTCCCGGAAGTTAACGCTGGCGGCAGAATTGATGATCGCGTCTACCTGCCCGGCAAGCTGTACGAATTTTGGTTCTGGCATTCCAAAAAACGGTTCTGTCACTTCACCGGTTACACAATGCACTTTGGTATCAAGGAAGTATTCGAACTCATCACCCCCTTCGAGCTTCAGTCGCTCGAAGACCGACGAACAGGCAATCTCGCTCATGAATCGTTCCCGCGCGCTCGGGTGACGGGCGTTTCCCCGGATCAGCAGGTGAATTCCCCCGATGTCGGGCACGGCCCTGATCAACTTCTCCAACACTACCTTGCCGAGAAAACCGCTGGTGCCTGTGATCAGAACATGCTTCCCACGAAGCTGCTCCAACACCCTGGATGGTGACTCACCGGCACCGGACATCTGCTTTGTCATCAGTGGAACTCCTTCTCTAAGTATTTTTTCAAATCCATGATATTTAAGAGACCCACAACGTTGAAGATCAATAATCGCACAGTATGAATGACAGCAAGGTGACGTGCAGCAAAAATCAGCAACGTAGACGGCAGTCATTAAAACCTGGAAATACCCTGTTTAACGCTCGGACTGGTTATCCGGCTTACTCGCCAGCCCGCGAAGAAAGTGATCCAGAGAGATGTTACTGGGTTGTTCACGCAGGGCCTTCAGAAGGCGTTCCTGGTCACCGAATATAACCTGATCGTAACGAGGCTCCCCGGCAAAATATGGGCGGGCATGGTGGCTCGCTTCCGGCGTCGACAACCCGGGCGCGATCTGGCTTGCCAGGTGCTGGAGATGGGTAGCGAGATGAGCACGCTGAGTAGAGTTCAGCGATTCCCAGTCAAGGGCTGCCAGCCCGGTCTGGATAATCTCTATAGTGTCACCGTCCATGGTGCGCCCAAGAAGTGCAAAGCAGGCTGTAAATGCTTCGTAACGCAGCACAGGGGGCACTGACGGATCAGACAACAAATCACCAAATTCAATAACCGTCTGGCGGACTCTGGTCGCAAGCTCTTCATTAAGTGAATCAGGTGCTTTGAATAGAGCCGCAGGCTGTTCGTGAGGGGTTAAGGACTCTTCCCGTGATGCTTCAGGTTCCGGGGATGGCGCTGAGGGTTCTGTTGCCGATTTATCCTGCTCGGACTTTCGAACGGCCTGATACCAATACGCTGCAATGCCAGCCTTTCGGGGCGGTAATTGTTCCAACCGGACCTTCACCATATCCGCCAACGACCGAAACTGTCGGCAGGATGGATCAGACTCCGACATCATTGCCACCGGGCGCTGGGTGATCACCGATTGCCGCAGGGTTTCATCACGCCAGATGGCCCCCAGATAATGTGGCCGCACACCCAGGTGGCGCTGTGAGGCCGCTGCAAATCGCTGGAACACGGACTGTGCCTGACTGGCACCACGAGCCATATTTACCAATACACTCGGGGTACGCCGGTAACCTCGCCGCTGCAACACCTTGATAAGCGAAAATGCATCCGTTAATGAGGTCGGGTCTGGTGTAACGACCACACAGGCCATGGCCGCAGACGCAATCATGTGAAGCACGACCGGCTGCAAGCCGGCTGCAGTATCTATCAGGATGTAATCGTAGCGACGCTCCAGGGCGGCAAGACCCCTGAGTAGGTCGAGGCTATCCGCAACACCCATCTCCATGCAACGCTGCACTCCGGACGCACCTGGAATAATGTGCAATCCTGAAGGCCCTTCCATGATCGCCTCATCAAGCGTGCATTCCCGGCGCAACACGTGCTCCAACGTTTGCTTCGGATACCGCCCCAGCATGATGGCCACGTTGGCGAGGTCCAGGTCTCCATCGAGCAGCGCGACTTTCTGGCCTTCGCGTGCGAGGGTCAGGGCAAGATTGAGCGCAATCGAGGTCTTACCAACGCCGCCTTTACCGCCGGTAACGGCAATAACCCTGGGGTTGGCCGACACATGCTTTGAATCCGTCATCGACCTCTCTTGCTATTGAGTTCAACACCATGGTCAAAGAAACAAAACTGATTAGTCCATTACCTTCAGTGTACCGTGAACCTGCAATGCAATATAGCCAGCCCGGCGACACTTCAGGCACAATCATTACAAATTGACAATATTTTGCGTGGCAATATCGGATGGATGAAGCAGAATGATGTCAATGTCGGTAGCCACGGGATGGCCACCGAATCAGACTTTGATCAAATTTCCAACAATCTTTGTTTAATTAGTGGGTTATATTGTTTAAGCTGTTGGCTTAACAATAATAATGAATGAAGTGTCAGATAAATATGACCGGTAGGTCCATGCAGATATCGCCCGACACACAGTTACCCAGTCTCCCCGAAGTGACCATCAGGGCGCTGGAAGCGTGCCGAAAAGAAGACAGTTACCGACATATCAGCGATATTATCGCGACGGATACAGCTCTCACGGCGCGAGTACTGGCGCTGGCCAATTCATCACTTTACGGTCGATCTGGAGAAATTCGCTCGGTTGATCAAGCACTGCTCCGGCTTGGTACCGAGCAGGTGCGTACCCTGGTACTTACCGCTTCGCTCCGGCAGCTCATGTTCGACTTGGGTGCGGACCAGTGGCAGCAACTTCGTGATTTCTGGCGTCATTCACTTACCACCGCATTGACCGCAAAAACTCTTGCTACGCTCACTCGCTACCCTTCTGCTGATGAAGCCTTTATGTTGGGCATGCTCCATAACATTGGCGAACTCATTGCCCTGAAAATGGCACCGGACGACCATCAGCAGGAATATCTCTCCCATCAGGCAGAGATCGGTGCACAGCTCGTTAAAGCCTGGGGGTTGGGACCAATGGCGTCCGACGCCATGCTACATCAGCAGGCTCCGGCGTCCGAGATCCAGGATGCGGCTCATTTGGTCAAACTGATCAACCTATCAACGCGACTGGCGCACTCCGATGCCGCCGGAATTGCTGCTGCGAGCACCATTTTCAGTCTCAGTGAAGACCTTACCCGGGAACTAACGTCGCGGATTAATCAGGAGGTTGTTGCACTGGCGAAGTCTCTGGGAGTTGCTCTTGAGCAAGCCTATGACGGTCAGGAAGCAAGCCAGACATTGCGCAACACCATTATTCGTCAGGCCATGACAGATCAGGTTCTCAACCTGGTCAACCGTTCAGATCCGGTGCCTGAAGTGCTCGCCGGTACCGTCAGCAACCTTACCCTGTTGACCGGTTACCCCAGCCTGTTTTTCAAGGCCCACAATGATGCCCTGACCCTGATGTCAGACAGTCAGGGCGAGCCGCCCGCCATGACCATAATTCCGGCCCCGGCGGGCAGCGTACTCACTGAAAGCTTCCGGGATCGTAAAGCGCTTTGGCTGGCTGACCGAACGCCCAGCGTACTCGACAAACAATTGATGACGCTGCTCAACACCCCCTCTCTGCTGGCTGTTCCAGTCCTGGCCGAAGTCGGCTGTCACGGTGTATTTGTGATCGGAGCCGAAGACGGCCACATGGCTTCGACATTGGAGCTTGCTAAAATGTTCTGCGAACGGTTGGCCCGTCTGGTGTCTGACAATGAGCTGACTGATCGCGGTCATGTTGAAGCCATTGACATCGATCAGGCCCTCGCTCAGGACACGATTCGAAGACACATTCATGAGATCAGCAACCCGTTAACAATCATTCGTCAGTATATTTTTCAATTACGTGGGCGACTTCAAGACGAGCAGGTACGGGAAGAGCTGGATATTATCCGCGAGGAGCTTGAGCGCGCGGGTAACCTCTTAGTGCAAATGGGTGAGAGCCACGAACCAAACCACGATAACGACGAACCTACGAGCCTTAATCGGGAATTGAAAGCCCTGCATAACCTTTTTCAGGACTGCCTGTTCAGAGATGGAGACATTGATTGCACTCTGATGTTGAGTGAAGAATCAACGGCACTGGTTGCAGGCCGGGCACCGGTAAGACAAGTGATTCTGAACCTGGTCCGGAACGCGGTAGAGTGCATGCCGGAGGGGGGCAAGCTCAGGCTCGCAAGTGCCTCGCCTGTCTGGCAGCAAGGCCGGCAATGGATTGAAATGGTTATTGAAGACAGTGGTCCGGGTTTACCATCCGATATTCAAAGAGGACTGTTCAAGCCGGTACAATCGAGCAAGGGAGCAGCTCACAGCGGACTGGGGCTGAGCATTGTCAAACAACTGGTGGATGACATGGAGGGCATCATTGGTTACCGCACGGGAAGCTCTGGCACCAGTTTCAGGGTGCTTCTGCCAGCGGCACCGGATTACACCAAAGGTCAGACATAAACCATGGGCGACGCGCGATGACACGGGAACCGAAGCACTCGCCACCGGCCGACACAGCGATGGCCAGGATACTCGTTGCCGATGATGACTTGAGATTGCTGGAAAGTCTCGCCTCGTTGCTGGAGCAGCAGGGCTATATGGTCACCCAGGCTCTCGGAGGGAAAGAAGCCTGCGACCAATTGAGTACCCGTACCTTTGACCTCGCCATGCTTGACCTGAGAATGCCAGGAATGGATGGCTTTGAGGTTATGTCCCATGCAGCGAAGGTCCAACCCAAGTGCTGCATTATCGTAGTCAGCGGTGAGAGCTCTTTCAATGCGGTCAGCCGTGCGTTGCGAAGGGGTGCCCAGGACTACATCAGGAAACCTTTTGACCCGGACGAAATGCTCGCCACGCTCGAAGCAGTATTGGGCAGACAGTCGCTGGTCAGAGCCCATGCTGATGTGCAGCAACGGCTTGAAAAGTCGGAAGCGCTGCACCGATACATTGTTAACAGCTCACCTGATATCGTCTTCATGCTTGATGGAGAAGGACGCTTCTGTTTCGTCAACAGCAAAATTGAATCGCTGCTGGGCTACAACTGCGAAGAGCTTCACGGCAAGCATTTTCGCCACATCCTTGATGAGCAGGACGTTGCTCGCGGCACCTATGCCCTTCGTGATTCAAGTATTACCGCCGAAAATCCGAGAACCCTTGAAGTAAGACTCAAAACCCGTGGCAGCCAGAAAGCCAACCGCCATTTTGAGATCACGGCGTTTCCGATTGACCATGAAACATGGCCCCTTGCAGCAGATTTCAATGGTCGGACTCCAGGGCGCAAAGCGCGGTTCTATGGCACTGCAAGAGACGTGACCGAGCGCAAAGAAGCGGAAGCGTTCATTAATTTTCAGGCCTACCACGATTTGCTCACCAGGTTGCCTAACCGGGCGCTGTTTACTGACCGGCTAAACCTCGCAATCACCCACGCCCGTCGCAGTAAACAGAAGCTTGCCGTCATGTTTCTGGACCTGGACCGCTTCAAGGTGATTAACGATACTCTCGGTCACGCTATGGGTGACCTCCTGTTACAGGCCGTCACCCAACGCCTGGAGCACTGCATCCGTAAAGGTGACACTCTTTCAAGGTTCGGCGGTGATGAGTTCACGTTACTACTGCCCGCGATTAACCACAGTGACGATGCCCGCCGCATCGCCAAGAAGCTGATTGATGCCCTCAAGGCGCCCTTTCAGTTGGGCGAACACGAGGTCTTTGTCGGTGTCAGTATCGGTATCGCCATCTACCCAGAGGCAGGTATGTCGCTGGATCAGCTGATTCAGAATGCAGACATTGCCATGTACCACGTAAAGGCGCGCGGCAAGGACGGCTATCGCTTTTATAGCGAATCCATGAGCATCGATACCGCCAACCGCCTAAGTCTCGAACGAGATCTGCGACAGGCCCTCGAGAACAATGAACTGAGGGTTTATTACCAACCTCAGGTCTGCGCCAATAGTGGACGTATCGTTGGGTTGGAAGCGCTGGTTCGCTGGCAGCACCCGGAGCGGGGATTGCTCTACCCCAGAGATTTTCTGCCATTGGCCGAAGAAACCAAACTGATTGTGGAGCTCAGTGAGCAGGTGTTGTCTCAGGCCTGCCGACAGGTCAACGAATGGATACTCGATGGCAACAAAAATTTAAGACTGGCCGTGAACCTGTCTCCAATTCAAGTGGAGCATCCGAGATTTGTCGAGCACCTGACCAGACAGCTCAAGACTGAAGGGTTCCCCGCCAAAAACTTGGAAATCGAAATTACCGAAAACGTCATCATGAATGACCTCGAGCAAATCAGCCAGAAGCTTCGGCAGTTGGCCGATCTTGGCGTTCGGATTGCCATCGATGATTTTGGCACCGGTTACTCTTCACTGAACTACCTTCACCACCTGCCTATCCACACGTTAAAAGTAGATCAGTCGTTTGTCCGCGCTATTCGCAACGGCGAAGACGGCGCCTGTATTGTCAACGCTATCGTGGCAATGGCTCACGGGCTTAAACTGGACATTATCGCGGAAGGTGTTGAAACGGACGCGCAACTGGCCTATCTGAGAGGATTGGGCTGCCACCAGGTTCAGGGTTTCTTCTATGGCCCAGCTCAGCCCGCAGACGCTATTTCAAAGTTGCTTGATCGCCAGCAAATAAGAGCAGTGGTCTGACAAATGCCGGGCGCGCCGCCTGGAGCAGCGCCTCACAATAACGATCATTGGCTGGGTGGCGGCCAAGGGGCATCGTCTGCTACATAGCGACGGAATATCCGTTCCAGCTCACCTTCCCGGTCCATGGCGTCCAATTTTTCCGCGACAAACTGTTTGAACGCCATTGGCCAGCGGCTATCCACGTACAATTGGATAGGATAATTCGGAATGATCGCACTGACGTCAACCTCTCGGATACAGGCGTAATCACCCTCAAGTTTTGTCAGGTGATATCGCAAGCGGGAAACCATTTCTATAAATCCGTCTACCCGCCCATGCCTTACAAGTTCCAGCCCCGCTGCATAACGGTCTACCGGAATCGAGCGAACAAGTCCTCCCTCCGCCGCTTTGGTTAACCCCAGATAATCGAAGTGGCGTAAGGTGACTATCGAGAGTCCTGCGAGGTCTTCAACGGATGAAACCTTTAATGGCACCGCCGGACTGCAGGTCATCAGGACATGGCGGGTTTCAAAAAGCGATACACCAACGCGCTCACCCTTGTCTCCGAACGAATCCCAGACCGGTGAATCAAACGTCACCCAGTTCTGAACTTTAAAATCAGTGACACTCTGGCGAACCCGGTTGACCGGCATAACATGATGCTTTACCGCATAAGCGGAGTCAGCGAAAACAGTTTCAACAATATCTGAGATGATGCCACCACGACTCTGGCCATCGCTGACAATCTGGAAAGGTTGTGTTTTTTCATCAACAACCAGATAGTTTACAGTGACTGGCTGATCGCTAGCTACGGCTGAACCCGGCCACCCTGAAAACATAAGGGAAAACGTCAGCAGAATCCCAGGGAGGTCGCGACTCCAATAACTCAAATCAGACCTCACCTAAACACCTCATAGTTGCCAAGTATAAACCGCCACAAAGTCACCAAAACCTTCCATTATCGAATAAAACACCGCCCTAAGGTCACCCGACGACTACAGAGCTTTTGGTCTCTGGCCAATGCCCCACAATTCGGGCCGCTGGCAGACCAACCTTCTCGAGATAACCTTCAATACCCGTCGGGACCTCGCCGGTAAACCAGACCTCCTGCAACGCAGCCCCTGAAAGGACGGTCTCGCTCCCGAAACCGTCTTCCGCCAGCAAGTGAACAGTCCGCCGGGCGATCGCCTCACCAGAGTCAATCCAGTATCGAACATCTGGGAGCAAATTCTTCAGGGTGTCGAGAATCAGTGGATAGTGGGTGCAGCCAAGCACTACTGTGTCCACGCTGGCCGCTTTGAAAGGCTCCAGCGCAGCACTTAGTTGCGCTTCTGGCAGCGACGCCCCTGCTACCCAGGCTTCTATCCACCGCACCAGATCGGGATGCCCTACCCGCTCCACGATGCAATCCGCTGCAAACTCGCTAACCAGTTGTTCAAGATAGGCGCGCTTCACAGTCGCCGGTGTTGCCAGCAATCCGATTCGTCCATTTTGAGATAGCCCTGCTGCAGGTTTTATAGCGGGAACAACTCCGACCACAGGTATATCGGTGGCTGTTCTCAAGCTCGGCAATACCACCGTACTCGCAGTATTACAGGCAATCACAACGACATCCACCGGATGATAACGGCGTGCCTGCTGAACCAACGAGACGCATCGGGCACTGACCAGCTCTTCCGGCTGATCGCCATAGGGAAAACAGGCATTATCTGCCAGGTAAGTCAGATGGGCGCCCGGAATTTGCCGCCGTATGCACCCGGCCACGCTCAGGCCACCAACGCCGGAATCGAATACCAATATTTCGGGTGCCCTCAACCGCCAGACTCCTGTGCTCGGAGCTCGTCGGCCCTGATTTCCTCTTCCATGGCTCTGATCAGGCGACCTGCAATGGTCGCATCGGGCGGCACTGGCGGCAGCTCCCCGGGACGGAACCAGTCAGCGTGTACCAGCTCATCCTGCTGCAGAACCAGTTGGCCACCAACATAGTCTGCGAAGAAACCAAGCATCAGTTGATGGGGAAATGGCCATGGCTGTGAACGACAATAGCGGATATTAGTCACTTGCAGACCAGTCTCTTCCAGAACTTCCCGGGCCACAGCTTCCTCGGCGCTCTCACCGGCTTCGACAAAACCTGCAATCAGGCTGTAAAAGTGTTTACGAGCACGAACAGACTGGGCCAATAGCATTCGCCCCTCCTGCCGAATAACCACAATGACACAAGGCGCGACTCGAGCGTACCAGGGTATTTTACAGCTGGTGCACCAGCGCGCACGCTCGTTCGGATGATAGTCAGTGGCCTGTCCACAGCGGCCACAAAAGCGGTGATCTCGCCACCACTGTGCAACCTGGGCGGCGGTGCCGACCATCGTAGCGGTAGCATCGTCAGCGGTCAGAAAAACATCCCTCAGGTGCACGGATTCCAGACCAGAGATTTGGCTCGCATTTGTTACTTCTGCCACGTACACCGGCCGTATACCCAGGCGGCCCACAAAGATCGGCTCCATCCCTTCAGCCAGATGATCCCTGGCGTCCGACCAGGCGTGAAGCCAGCCGCTTTCAGCACGAAGTATAAAGCCATCACATATCGCTACGACGCCCGCATCCGGCTCGGGTGCCTCCCGGGACCAACCTGCAACCCATTCGACCATTTCCAGCTTCCCGATTGATAGAATTGAACAGAATGTACCACATCCGGGATGGCGTCATAAGCAGTGCCAGACTGCTTTGCCCGCAGCCCGCGACCAAGTACACTTAGCGCCAGTTACGGTAACCGGAGCCATGCTATGCGTTTATTGCCGGGCCTCACTGGCCTGATCCTGACCTTACTGCGTAAGCTGCTGTTTTTGTGGGTTCGGACAGATGTCATTGGAGGCAGCCGGGAAGCATTGGAGCTCGACCCTGACAAACCGGTATGTTACGTCCTTCAGTACAGCTCAATGTCCAGCCGCCTGGTGCTGGAACAGGAAGTCGAGCGGGCCGGGCTGCCGTCAGCCCGTGTGCCCTTGCCGATTCATAAAGGTACAGACCGCTCTTTTTTCTTTTTGTACCGTCGAACCGGTGGATTGTTCCGGCATCGGCAAACCCCCGTGCTCACGCCGAGGATGCGGCAGATAGTTGAGCTCGGCGTTGAAGATCCCACCCTCGATATACAGATCGTGCCAGTATCTCTGTTCTGGGGCCGTTCCCCGGACAAGGCCAAATCCCTGGTTAAACTGCTACTCTCGGACACCTGGTCGGTAGCCGGACGCGTGCAGAAATTTTTGATCATCCTGGTCCACGGCCGTAACACCTACGTTCAGTTCAGTAAGCCGATTTCCCTCAGCGAAGTGGTCGACGAATACCGCAATAACGAAGAACAAGCTGTCCGGAAGCTGGCCCGCATTCTCCGAACTCATTTTCGCCGGGTACGCCAGGCCGTGCTGGGTCCCGATTTGTCTCACCGGCGCACGCTGGTCGAAGGTCTGGTGCGCACACCAGCGGTCCGGGATGCGATCCGGGAAACCGCCCGGCGGGATGACATTCCACCTGAAAAAGTCCGACTGAAAGCCCGTAAGTACGCGGACGAAATTGCGGCGAACATGTCAATTGTGACCATCCGTGTCATGGAGGTCGCTTTAAGCTGGCTATGGAACCGAATCTACAACGGGGTTGCGGTTAACAACATTCAGGTGGCTCAGGATGTGGCTCAGGACAATGCCGTTATCTATGTGCCCTGCCACCGGTCTCACATTGATTACCTACTGCTGTCCTATGTGCTCTATAAAAATGGCCTGATGCCGCCGCACATTGCTGCCGGGATCAATTTGAACATGCCCATTGTGGGGCCAATATTGCGCCGGGGCGGTGCCTTTTTCATGCGCCGCAGCTTCAAGGACAACCCGCTTTACGCCACCGTGTTCAATGAGTACCTCCATGTTATGTTCTCCAAAGGGTATTCGGTTGAGTACTTCGTCGAGGGTGGTCGCAGCCGCACGGGCCGCATGCTCCAGCCCAGGCCTGGCATGCTGGCCATGACTGTTCGCAGCTACCTGCGCGATCACCAGAAGCCTATCGTTTTTGTGCCAGTGTATATTGGCTATGAAAAGGTTATGGAAGGTCGCTCTTACCTCGGGGAACTGCGGGGTAAGAAAAAACAGAAAGAGAATATTTTTGCACTCGTGAAAACGGCCAAAACCCTGCGCAACTCCTTCGGCCGGGTCGCAGTTAACTTTGGCAAAGCAATCCCGCTTTCGGATGTACTGGATGACACTCATCCCAGTTGGCGGCACGAAGCCTACGATCAGGAGTATCGTCCCGCATGGCTCAGTAAAGCAGTGGAAAGCCTGTCATCACGGGTCGCTAACGGAATCAACGCATCGGTAGCCGTCAACCCGATCGGTATGACGGCCACTGTGTTGCTCAGTACCGAGCGGCTGGCTATGGACGAGGTTCAGCTCAGCCGCCTGATGGATGAATACGCGGGCCTGCTGAAAACCCATCCATACGCTGACACCATCACCCTCCCCGAGGGCAATGGCAAGAGCTGGATAGACTACTGCGAGTCCATGGGGCTGGTTAACCGGCAACCCCAGAAACTGGGCGACATCATCTCCCTCGCAGGTAACAACGCCATTCTGATGACTTACTACAGGAACAACATCCAGCATTTGTTTGCGTTACCTTCATTGATTGCCTGCCTGTTTGAAAATAACATCTCACTGACCCGCGAGAAGGTCGTCTCGCTGTCCAGCGTAGTGTATCCCTACCTGCAGTCGGAGCTGTTTTTGCAATACCAGCCTGAGCAGGTTAAAGGCGTGATGGACCAGTGGATCGATGCCCTGGTTGATCATGGCATGCTGAAGGTGGACGGGGCACGGATCTGCCGCCCGGAGGAAGGCACCGAACCAATGCTTAGACTCAGGGCGCTCTCCCGCTTCATCATACAGACCCTGGAGCGCTACCACATTGCCATTGCGGTCCTGCGGAAATACGGCTCCGGCAAGATCAACGCGGCAGAACTGGAAGAACAGAGCACCCAAATGGCAGAGCGGATGTCGATCCTCTTCGGCCTCAACGCACCTGAGTTTTTTGACAAATCGTTGTTTCGGAATTTTATTGCGAACCTGCAGGAAAACGAAGTTCTCACCACCGACGAAGACGGTCAGTTGTGCTATTCCGAAGGTCTGGATGAAGTGGCGGAAGATGCACGCCTGGTGTTGAGCGTGGAGAAACGCCAGGCAATTCAGCAGGTCACCATGCTGGGCGTTTGAGTCCGCAGGCTTCAAGACCGACGATTACTGACCGGTCGTGGAAACAGGCAGGGCCTTGACGGGGTATATGTCGTAGCGACTGCTTTTACCTTCTATCTGGATGGCGGGCCTGGGCCCCTCTATGGAAGGCGCCTTTCTCGGCCGTTTCACAACCACACGGTATCTCGCCCCGGTTAGCGCAGCGGCCAGCAGTTCGGGGGCGTCTTCATCGTCTCCGACCAGCGCCCTGAACACACGCATCTCTTTCTTTACCAGTGCGGCCTTGTCCCGATGCGGAAACATCGGGTCCAGATAAATGACGTCCGCTACCTCGCCGTCGCCCCCTGCCAACCAGTGAATGCTGTCCTCGCTTCTCAGGCGCATACGTTCGATCACTGGGGCAACTGAGTCATTCAGCCGCCCTCTCGCAAGACCATCGGCCAGCAACGCCTGAATGACGGGTGAGCGCTCCATTAACGTCATGCGACAACCCAACCCTGCCAGCACAAACGCATCCTGGCCCAGCCCTGCGGTGGCATCAAGCACATGCAGGGTCATTCGGGTTTTCTGTAAACCAATCGCGCGGGCAATAAGCTGTCCGGTGCCGCCGCCATGCTCAAGGCGATAGCCAGCTTTGCCAGAAGCGAATTCGGCCCGCACCGGGCCCGGGGCCTTTGGGCCGGTTACCTGCAGTGACAATCCAGACTCATCAGCGAACAGCAGCACCCCAAAATTGAGCACATTACGGGGTTTGACAATGCCCAGAAAGGGCAGCTGCAACGCGTCCGCGACCTGTCGCACGGACTGATGCTCGGCAAGCGGGCTACAACCTACCGCCAGGGCGGGAGAACTAGGGGAGGACATTAAACAACGATATCGATACCGGCGAGCTCAACGTCGACGTTCTCTCGGAAACCGGCAACACCCGCAAATGCTTCCAGGGCGCGAACATTGGCCAGTGGCACATCATCGGCACGGAAACGCTCCAGACGCACGTCCTCTGACGCCCGCCGGGCTTCGACACGGCGTTCAATCGCTGCAGTATCAATGAGATTGGTCTGACGCCCATTGATGTCTGCACGGGGCGCAGCCAAGTCTTCGCGAATACCTTGTGACGTGCCATTGGGGCCACTAACCGAGGAATTACGGGCAATATCAGGCCGTTCCCGGAGAGTGGTCGAGTCACTCCCTGACGGATAAGCATTATTAGGATTAACACCAGTAACCATGAAATCATCCCGACACGATTCGAGAGCCCCGTAGCGCGTAGTATGGAATGGCTCGCTACAATTTAAAAGCCCTTTACCAGAGCAGAAACAATAACAGCGCTCCCAGTAACATTCGATAGATTACGTAAGGCATCAGGCCGAGCCGTTCCAGAAACTTCAGGAACAAGTGAATACACACCACCGCACTGATAAAGGATAGCAACGCGCCGAGGCCAATAGAGGTCCAATCGGCGCCCGCCCCCTGTTCTATCAACTCGAAAGTCTTAAGCAGACCAGCTGCGGCAATGAGTGGTATCGATAACAAAAAAGAAAAACGGGCCGCTGATTCCCGGTTAAAACCGAGAAAAAGCGCTGCTGTCATCGTTATTCCTGAACGCGAGGTGCCGGGTATGAGCGCCAGCGCCTGGGCAAGACCGATGATCACCGCATCTCTCATGCTGAGCCGGGCGAGGCCACGGGTCTGACGCCCCACGGCGTCGGACCACCAAAGCACCAGACCAAACCCGATGGTCGAGAGCGCAATGACCAGACTGGAACGGAGGTGGGTTTCAATGACGTCATTGAACACAATCCCTGCGAGACCCGCAGGAATGGTAGCCGCGATAATTGCCCAGGCCAGCCCGCTGTCCCGCCCAACACGTCGACTGAGGGTGTCACGGGCCCAGGCAGAAGACAGTTGCCACACATCCCGGCGAAAGTACCAGACAACGGCAGCCAGGGTACCGACGTGGACGGCCACATCGAAGGCCAGGCCCTGATCGGGCCAGCCAAAAACTTCCGAAGGCAAGATAAGATGTGCCGAACTGCTGATGGGTAGGAATTCGGTCAAGCCCTGAATAATAGCCAACACAATGATGTGCCAAAGTTCCATGGCTTGAAATCCTGCAAGGGGGTTAGAGTTTTTTCAACGACCTGGAAGTTTTTTCCAGGTCACTTCATCGCGGAGATAGACCGGCCTGGCCGCTGCTGCGAGCACATGCCGCCCTTCGTCCCAGGCTTGTTTCGCTAACCGGACCACATCGGCAGCATGGGGCACCATTGCCGGGTTGATCTGGACCATATCACCGACCACTGTTGCTGGCATCTGATCCTGCAGTATCCAGCCTGATCCTGCGCCATACCAGCTGGTCGGCCCTGGGGGAATCGATACGTCACCCGGCAGACAAACCCGCTCTTCGCCAATCAGAGCGGGCAACCCGGCCACATTTTCAAAACAACCCCAGTAGACTTCGCTCATACGAGCATCAAAGGCAACCGCAATACTGGCACCTTCGGGAACCTGTTGTGATTCGATCATCTGCGCGGCCACCGCCGCCAGAGAAGAGATCGGAACTACAGGCACATCCAGCCCGTAAGCGAGGCCCTGCGCTACGCCCGTTGCAATTCTCAATCCGGTGAATGATCCCGGACCACAGGCAAAAGCCACCGCGTTGAGCTCAGAGGATGCGATTTTGCTCTCAACGAGCAGCTCCCTCACCATCGGCATCAGCAAACGGGTGTGGCCACGAGGGGCCAGGGTGAAGCGCGAAAAAATCTGCCCCTGGCTGAGCACTGCCGCCGAGCAGCCTTCTGCTGATGTATCGACTGCCAGCAAGTTCAATGCCGTACCCCGCGAGTTTACTGGAGTTTTTCGAGGATCTGGTTGCGAATATCATCGAGCGAGCCAACGCCTTTAACGCGTACATATTTGGGCGCAGCGGCGGGTTCCTTGGCAAACCAGTCCTGGTAGTAACCAATTAGCGGTGCGGTTTGTGAGTGATAAATATCCAGACGCTTACGAACAGTTTCTTCTTTATCATCCGCACGCTGTATCAACGCCTCACCGGTTACATCGTCTTTGCCTGCCACCTTGGGGGGATCGTATTTCTCGTGATAAATCCGACCACTGCCCTCATGAACCCTACGGCCAGATAACCGATGGACGATTTCTTCATCTTCAACGGCAATCTCAACCACATAATCGATCACGATACCCTGATCTTTCAGCGCCTCGGCCTGAGGAATTGTTCTGGGAAACCCATCAAGCAGGAAGCCGTTCCTGCAATCTTCCTGTTTTACACGTTCTTCAATCAGGGCAATGATGATTTCATCCGAGACCAGTCCGCCGGTCGCCATGACTTCCTTGACCTTCAAGCCGAGCTCAGAACCAGCCTTGACGGCAGCCCGAAGCATGTCCCCGGTGGAAATCTGCGGGATGTCGAAGCGCTCGGTGATAAATTGGGCCTGCGTGCCCTTACCGGCGCCAGGTGCGCCTAGCATAATTATTCTCATAGTGGTGCTGCTCCCGATTAACGAATAAATCTGATGGGGCGGCCTGTCCGGTGCTGGTAAAAATCAAGCCACCCCGGATGGGCCTGGCCCGTCTGAAAAGGCCACCCTTAATTTTTATGATCGCGCATTATACGAAGTCGGGCCAGGAAGAGAAAGTCGACCTCGGTCGCAGGTCCGGCCCACCAAAGTAGGTAATCAGTTCGTCAAAGACCTGGCGAGCGCATCAAGGTCTGGCGCAACCGCTGTCACCGCGGCTCTGATGCTCTTTAAATCATTTTCTGTGAGGCCAAGACGCTGGCACAGCCTGTCCAGATCATCGGGATTAAACTCGTCGCCGATACCGCTCTCTTTTAACAAACCATTGGCCAATTGCACCATCAACACGTATTGCTCATGCTCACCATGGTAATCCGGGCGCTGGTGTACCCCCGCGGATTTGATCACCGCATCGGGTAACTGCCAAAGTTTGTGAAGGATACCTCCAATCGCGCCATGCCCTATGGCAAGCAGTTCCTGCCCATTACCGCTACCAAAAACCTGATGCTCGAGGGATTGCATACTGTGATCCGGGTTTGCTTCCCGCAGCGTATTCAACTGCTCAAATTCCAAAGGAAAAAGGTGCCCGACAAGTAACAACCCGAAGTTATGGAGCAAGCCGCAAAGATAGGCCAAGCTCTTGTCCCCATGAACTCTGGGGGCCATTTGCTGACACAGAAACGCACAATAGAGCGAGTGGCGCCAGAACTCGTCCATCCCCAGCATGCCTTTACGTGGTACATCAAAAGCTTGCACCGAGGCGATCCCAATCGCAATGTGCGCCACCCGGTCAAATCCGAGCACCCGGGCTACGGCCTCCTGAACTGAATCGATCTGCCCCGGATAATTGAACAGGGCTGAACGCGCGTACCTCAGGATCTGAGCTGTCAAACTGGGATCGAATTCGATCAGCTCCGCGAGTTCGCGAGCGGTGGCTTCGTTATTGGAAGTCAATCTCAATATTCGCAGCGCAAGAGCCGGCATCGGGGGCAACCGGTAAAGTTTCTGCAACTGCAGGGCAACTTCATCCAGCGTAATCTTATCTCGTCCATTAGCGTCGTCGGCCCCGAGGATAACGATACGACCCTTCCGGGCACCGAGGAAGGCGGAACGCAGAGCCCTTGCATCCATAACCACGAGTGAATGGTCCGTACCGCAGGCCATGGCAGCACTGGCCAGCTCGAACACGGTCTCATCGACAATAACCGGGACATCGTAAGCCGCGCCTATCGGGGGATGGAATCCGGGCTCACAGTCGCCAAACAGACGTTCCGTCTGCTTGCCAGTGAGGGGCTGAAGGCGGCGCTCAAGGAAACCGTTAAGAGCACCAATATCGAGCGTGCTGTCATAAGTGTGCACCGCCATGAGCACACCCTCCAGATCAATCAGCAGGGTTGCCTTCAGCACCTGGCTCTGGGGTTGGCCGCAAGCCAGGACAGCGGCATCAAACGTCGGCAGCGGATTCAACTCCAGTGTCTGACAGCCGACACCCTCGCGGTTCAGATACTCGTCAAGTCGGGCAGCCAGAGCCACACAGCTCTCCTTGTGTATGAGGAATATTTAGACCGAAGCCGGTCAGAATTAACCGGTATTTCGCATACCAGCAGCGATGCCCGCCATGGTTACTTTCAGGGCCCTTTCCACTAATTCGGCCACCTGACCAGAATCTTCACTTTCGCGGTCCCGCTTCAGTAACTCCGCCTGCAGATAATGCAGCGGGTCCGTATAGGGATTGCGCACTTTCATGGAATGCGCGAAGACCGGTTCTGCCTGCAGCAGAGAGTTTTGCTGCTTCAAGGATTTTACCTGATCGATACAGATCAACAGGCGGCTTCTGAGTGCTTCGCCCAGCGGTAGTAAAGCAGGTTCGACCAGGGTTTGCTCGTAATAGCTGGCAATCCGCAAGTCTGCCTTGGCAAGAACCATCTCTAACATATCCACATAGGTCTGGAAGAACGGCCATCGTTCACGCATTTCCCGTAACATGTCCATCCGCCCCGAACTGGCGGCCTCGTTGAGCGCCACATCACTGCCGAGCCAGCTTGGCAACATCAGCCGCATCTGGGTCCAGGCAAAAATCCAGGGAATCGCTCGCAGGCTTTCGATACCACCATCGACTTTACGACGGGCAGGTCGACTACCCAGGGCCAGTTTTCCCAGGGCCTGCTCAGGCGTAGCTTGCCGGAAATAAGGTACAAAGTCGGGGTTATCCCGCACCAAATCCCGGTATGACTTCAGCGAACGCTCTGTCAGCCAGTCCATCATTTCCCGCCAAGCTGGCTCCGGGCCCGGTGGCGGCGCCAGGGTGGCCTCGATGACGGCCGTGGTGTAGAGCGTAAGGCTCTGCTCTGCCAGTCGGGGCAGGCCAAACTTGAACCGGATCATCTCTCCCTGTTCAGTGATTCGAAAACTGCCGTTTACCGATCCTGGCGGTTGCGAGAGAATCGCACGATTGGCCGGGCCGCCACCACGCCCCACCGTACCGCCTCGGCCATGGAACAATGTGAGGTGTACTCCGTAATGGCCAGCGACTTCCGTCAGCTGTTCCTGGGCCTGGTATTGCGCCCAGGCCGCCATCATCTGACCAGCGTCTTTGGACGAATCCGAGTAACCGATCATCACTTCCTGGCGGTCATTGCAGTATTTCCGATACCAGTCAACCTCAAACAATGCGGTCATACTGGCGGGTGCGCCGGAAAGGTCGTCCAGAGTTTCAAACAGCGGAACCACTTTCATCGGGTGCGCCATGCCCGCCTCCCGGAGCAGCAGGATAACGCTGAGCACATCGGATGGTTTGCTGGCCATGGATATAACATAGGAGCCCAGTGCTTCGGGTGTCTGTTCTGCCACCACGGCGCAAGTCGCAAGCACCTCCTGGACTTGATCCGAAGGCTCCCATAGCCTTGGCAAAAACGGTCGCCTGCCCTGGAGCTCTGTCACCAGGAACGCCTGGCGGTCTTCTTCGGGCCAAGACAAGTAGTCGCCCAATCCGAGGTAGTCTACGATCTCCGCGACAGCCTGGGCATGACGGGTGGCTTCCTGACGGATATCGAGACGAATCAATGGCAGCCCAAACGTGTGGGCGCGGCGCAACGTATCCAGCAATGGCCCGTTGGCTACGATTTCCAGCCCACAGTCCATAAGAGATCGATAGCAAAGCTCCAGTGGGCCGGTAAGGTCTTCGTTCTCGAACAGGATATCGGTGCTATCCGCTGGCTGCCCGTTTACCCGAGCCTCCGCCCAGTCACGGGTTCGGATGAGCCGTTCGCGCAGCCGAGCCAGCACTTCCCGGTAGGGCTCCCGACTCTCCCCGGCAACGGCTGTGAGCGCCTCGTTGGCCTGCCACATCGAAAGTTCGGATCTGAGCGACTGGATATCACGCAAGTACAGATCCGCCGCCATCCAGCGACCCAACAGAAAGACCTTGCGGGTGATGTCATGAGTTACATTGGGATTGCCATCTCGATCTCCTCCCATCCAGGAGGCCAGTTGAATCGGTGCCGCATCGTAGGGCAGCCCCTGGCCCGTAGCCTGAGTCAATGAGCGGTCAAGTCCACGGAGAAAGCGTGGCAGCGCCTGCCAGAGACTGTTTTCGATGACCGCAAATCCCCACTTGGCTTCATCAATAGCTGTCGGGCGCTCGTACCGGATTTCATCGGTGTGCCAGGCTTCAGTAACCAGCTGCTGCAATCGGGTGATAATTTCCTCCCGCTCCGCTGGCAACAAATCGTCATGGTCGAGTTTGCTGAGGCAGTCGGATATCTCATCATATTTCATGATCAGAGTTCGTCGCGCGACTTCCGTAGGATGGGCGGTCAGCACAAACTCGATGTTGAGTTCAGCAACTCTTCGATGCAGTTCTTCCGGCCGGATGCCCTTGTCTTTGAGGCGACCGAACACATCGTCCAGCGACTCCACCATCAAATCGGATGAATGACCTCGCTTGCGACGCACACCATGGTATTGCTCAGCGAGGTTGGCAAGGTTCAGAAACTGATTGAAGGCGCGCGTAACCGGCAGCAACTGGTCATCCCGAAGATTACTCAGCAGACTGACCAGGCGTTGACCGGAACCACTTTCCTGTCGCCGGTCGGATTTCGCAGCGGCCCGGATCTCTTCAATCAGGTCAAAACATTCCTGGCCCGGATGCTGGCGAATGCTCTGGCCTAGCAAATCTCCCAACAGGCGTACGTTTTCTCTGAGATCCGGGTGCAATTCTGTCACAGGACATCCTTTTAAATTGACGAAGACCGAAGGTTATTACGATACTAAGGAACATCAAACCAAGTCCATTGCCTATTCGGTCGCAGCGCTGAACATGATCCATGGCACAGCGACAGACTTACCGGTTCAAAGGTTCTCTGTTGAAGAATGGCCTAAAAATACTTTGAGGAGCGTCCATGAAGGTTACTGATTTACCCAAACATTGGGAGAAAAAGAAAGAATCCGTAGAGCGAACTCACGATTATAATCTCAGATTACCACTGGAGGATGCAGCACGTCTGGCGGCACTGGCGGAACTCTATCCGGATAGAAGCGAAAGTGACATTCTTAACGATATGATTGCGGCAGCGCTTGACGATCTCGTCCGTCAGAGCCCACTTAAAGATAAGCTGACAACCAAGGATCAGTAACTCAAAGCCCGGAAGGCACTGGAACGACCGTACGCGGCCACTTTTGCAGCTTCGAGTCGGACGAATCAACAGCCGGTGAGTAACCCACACCGGCCTGCCTCATTGCTGTCAGGCGACCGATTCGAGCTGGCGCGCTTTCAATTTCTGGATATGTTTCTGGCTCAAGCTGACAAACCTCGGTGTCAGCCCTTGATCTTCGTAAATCTCGAAACCATCCTCATCGTAGGCGACAACTTTGGTTCCTTGCTGGTAGGGAAAACTGGTTTCCAGCTCGTCCAGGGCAGCGGAGATAAGATCCCGGATAAGATCCTGGGACGACTTCATCGGGTACAGGGCCGACAATTTCTCCAGTCGCTGGTGATGCTGATCTGACAAGGCCATAAAGTAGGCATCACGGGTCAGCCGACCGCGTGCGTGCTTGTCCCAGTACTTCACCAGATCCTTAATCTTCATGAGCAAAAACTCCTGCTTTTTGCGCCGGAAATGTCCGGTTAGCGATTCTGTGCAACTCGTGATCGCTGTCAACCACTTTGATATGACTATTGTCACTCGAAGTGTAGACGAAGCCCACTGTTTGAGGCCTTTAAAATGGTTACGGATTGTACCTATCGGTGTGGTTTAAGTTGCGGGTGCAACTCAAGTCGACTGCTTTTCGATACCTTTCACAGACTGCCAGATCTCATCAAGTGACTCGAGTGTCTCCTGTTCCATCTCTCTGCCTTCACTCATCAGACGACTTTCAATCGCCCGGAAGCGCGCCTCAAATTTAGCATTGGTTCGGCGCAAGGCCTGATCAGGATTAACTTTCATAAACCTTGCCAGATTGACACACACAAACAGCAGATCACCCATTTCGTCCTCTACATCATCCTGTGCCAACGGGTCAGTCTGAGCGTTTTGCCAGGCCTCTTTGAGCTCATCAATTTCTTCGTGGAGCTTGTCAAATACGGGCGCGACCGTGGGCCAGTCAAAGCCATGACGGGAGGCTCGGCGCTGAAGCTTTTCAGCACGGGCCATCGCAGGCAGAGCTTTTGCTATACCCTCAAGACGGCTTGGAAGAGAATTAGCCGCGCGCTGATTCGGTACGTTTGCTCTTTCTGCGGCCTTGATGCGCTCCCAGCTTGCATTGATATCCTCAACCCCGGGCCGGTTATCCGGATCTACTTCACTGGCCAAGGTACCTTCGGGAAACACGTGAGGGTGTCGACGAATAAGTTTTTGCACCAGATTATCGACGATAGCATCGAAGTCAAAATGACCCTCTTCGCTACCCATCTGGCTATAGAAAATCACCTGAAACAGTAAATCACCCAACTCATCCTTGAGGTGGGGATAATCAGCCTGTTCAATGGCATCGGCTACTTCGTGCGCCTCCTCCAGAGTATGAGGCACAATGCTGCGGAACGTCTGCTGGATGTCCCAGGGACACCCGGTGGCCGGGTCGCGTAACCGCGACATGAGGTATTTCAGATCTTCGATCGAGTAGGACATCGCTGACTCCAGTCTAGTGGCGTTTACGCCTGACCTCGAGAATGTTCGGCAGATTTCGAATCTGGGCCAGCAAACGTGCCAACTGCTCAAGACTGGAAATCTCTACGGTTACCATCATGGTTGCCGAGTTGTCGTCGGTATTGGAGGTCGTATTCAGCGCCAGAACGTTGCTTCGGGAGGATGAAAGCACCTGAGTGATGTCCCTGAGCAACCCGGATCGGTCGTAGGCTTCGATCTCGATATCCACCGGGTAGACGGATTCGGGCTTGCCGCCCCAATTCACTTCAATGATTCGGTTCGGCTCATACTCCCGTAGGTGCAGGAAGGTCAGGCAGTCCTGGCGGTGCACGGTGACGCCACGGCCAACGGTAATGTATCCGCCAATCGGATCGCCGGGCAGTGGCTTGCAGCATTTGGCCACCTGGGTCTTGAGTTTCCCGACCCCCTGAATCTGAATATCAGATTCGGTGCCGTACTCTTTGTTGCGGCGAGCAGTAAATTTTAAATCTAGCTGCTCGGTGCGAGGCTCCAGCAGGTGTTGGGCGATATTGGCCACATGAGTGGGACGCAAATCCCCCGCCCCAACCGCAGCAAACATATCTTCCGCGTTTCGCAGATTGACCTTGACTGCCAGTTGGTCAAGGTTGATATCGCAGATCGAAAGCCGCTTGAACTCATCTTCGAGAATGGCGCGACCATCCACTATGTTGCGATCACGATTCTGCTCTTTAAACCAGTGGGTAACCTTGGCCCGGGCCCGGGAAGTCTGAATATACCCGAGGCTGGGGTTTAACCAGTCACGACTCGGAGCGGGGTTGTTGGACGTCAGGATGAAGACCTGATCCCCTGTTTTCAAAGGGTAGGTTAACGGCACGATACGGCCGTTCAGTCGAGCCCCACGACAGGCATGCCCGACTTCGGTATGAACCCTGTAGGCAAAATCCACGGGTGTTGCGCCGTGGGGCAGATCCACCACATGGCCTTCCGGCGTGAAAACGTAGACCCGGTCGGAGGCAATGTCCCCTTTAATATGATCTTCCAGGCCGGACAAATCTCCAAGATCCTCCTGCCACTCCAGTACCTGTCGCAGCCAATTGATCTTGGCATCGTACCCGGTGGATCGGTTGCCCTTGTCCATTCCCTTGTAGAGCCAATGGGCACAAACACCCAGCTCGGCTTCTTCGTGCATCTTATGGGTGCGTATCTGCACCTCCATAACCTTGCCTTCAGGGCCTATAACGGCTGTGTGCAAAGACTGATAACCGTTCTCCTTGGGGTTGGCGATATAGTCATCAAACTCATTGGGAATATGGCGCCAGAGGCCGTGAACAATACCGAGTGCGCCATAACAGTCACGTATCTCAGGTACCAGAATCCGTACCGCCCGGACATCATATACCTGGGAAAAGTCGATGCCTTTACGCCGCATTTTCCGCCAGATACTGTAAATATGCTTGGCACGGCCCGCGAGATCCCCTTTGATTCCCGCCACCTTGAGCTCTGCTTCAAGGGTGGCAAGAGCGTTACGGATATAGCTCTCCCGGTCCAGCCTTTTTTCATCCAGCAGTTTAGCGATTTTCTTGTACGCAGATTCATGGAGATAACGGAACGAAAGGTCCTCAAGCTCCCACTTTATATGGCCGATACCAAGCCGTTGCGCCAACGGGGCATAGATATCGAAAACTTCCCGGGCGACCCTCATGCGTTTGTCGGAGGAGACATCCTTGACCGCCCGAATCGCACAGGTTCGCTCGGCCAACTTGATCAGCGCTACCCGGACATCGTCAATCAGGGTAACCAGCATTTTACGGACGTTATCCAACTGGCCCTGACTCTGACCGAGCACAGCACCTTTGAGGGGGTGATGTATCGCCGAGATGGCGGCCATTTGCTGCACGCCGTCGATCAGTCTGGCAATTTCATCGCCAAATTCTTTGCGGATATCCGCCAAGGGTACCCGCTCTTCCCGCACTGCGCGGTAGAGTATCGCGGCCACCAGACTGGCCTGGTCCAGATGCAGTTCCACCAGCACCTGAGCCATTTCGAGGCCGGTTCGAAAACTGCTGGAGCCAGGCGCCCAGAGACGATCCTCACGAAAAGCCTGCAGATCGATTTCGGCGGCTTTTTCGCAGGCACGCCGGAACTGGTCTACGTCAACCAGATTGGTCTGAGACTGGATCTGGCGCACCCAGCTCTCTATGTCCACCTGACCATCCGGTGTCAGGGCGTATCCTTCACGAACTTTTACCATGCCACTTCCATTATTGTCGCGGGAATGACGGGCGGTAAACGTCCCCGTCACTCCATCGCTTTATGGAGCCTCTGAACAACTCCCTATGTTTACTCAAGCCCGCTCAAAGACGGCGATCGACTCCACATGGGTGGTGTGGGGAAACATATCCATCACACCCGCACGAATAAGACTATAGCCTTTACCGACCAGTACCCCCGCATCCCTCGCCAAAGTGGCCGGATTACAGGACACGTAGACAATACGCTTTGCTCCGAACGCCGCCAGATACTCACAAATCTCCTGGGCGCCGGAACGGGGCGGGTCAATCAGTATCTTATCGAAACCTTCTGCCGCCCATGGCTCCGACGTAAAGTCAGCCTGAAGGTTTGCGCCGTAAAAGGTGACATTATCCACCCCATTGAGCGAGGCATTTTCACGACCACGGATAACCATGGCATCATCACCCTCTACTCCAATTACCTGGCCAGCCTGGCGGGCGAGAGGCAAGGTAAAATTGCCCAGGCCACAGAACAGGTCCAGCACCCGGTCGTCTGGCTCAAGTTCCAGCCACTCAACCGCCCGGACCACCATCTGCTGATTTATGTCAGCATTAACCTGGGTGAAGTCCATGGGGTGGAACTGCATCGTCAGATCGAACGCGTCGATCCTGTAACTCAATCGTTCCTCGCCCTGCTCCGGCCAGATCCGATGTACCGTATCGGGGCCTTTTGGTTGCAGATAGATATGCAAATCGTGGGCCTGCCCAAAGCTCACCAGGGTTTCATAATCCTTGGCCGACAACGGCTCCATGTTTCGGAAGACCAATGCCGCAGTCTCATCACCGCACGCCACTTCAATCTGGGCGATGGTATTGTGCGCTTCCAGTCCATACAGCATGTCCCTGAGATCCGTAATACGCTCCCCAATTCGCACGTCCATAACAACACAGCGGTTGATATCCGTAAGAAACGTATTACGCTTTTCACGGAACCCCACCAGCACCGAATCACGCTTGGGCACGAAGCGCACACCCAGCCTCGCTTTGCGTCGATAGGCAAGATCAGGTGAACGCATCGGTGGCTCCCAATGTAAGGGCTCAATGCCACCGAAATGCGCAAAGTTTTCAAGCAGGGTTTTCTGCTTGAACTGTATTTGGGCATCGCCGGTCATATGCTGCAGGCTACAGCCACCGCAAAGATCAGCGTAATCACAAGGTGGAGTGGCACGTTCGGGAGACGCGGTCAGTACTTCGAGAGTTCGCAGTTCATCAAATTTGCTTCGGGAACCCACCACTTTGGCTACCACGGATTCCCCCGGCAAGGCCCCATCCACAAACTGGATCTTACCCTCCCGGTAAGCAATACCACGGCCGTCATGGCTCAGCTTTTCAATATCGCACTGAACCGGCTCGACCGGCAGGCTTTTCCTGCGTCGTCTGCTCATAACTCTCTCATTCCTGGGTAACAATTGACTGAATCAGGCACTAGGAAACACGCCCGTTGAAAGGTAGCGATCGCCCCGGTCACAGATGATGGCCACAATAACGGCGTTTTCAACCTTGCTGGAAAGCTGCAATGCCGCTGCTATGGATCCGCCTGAGGAAACACCACAGAATATGCCCTCTTCCCGGGCCAGCGCCCGCATACTATCCTCTGCTTCGCGCTGACCGATATCTATGACCTCATCGACTCTTGCGGCATCAAATATCTTCGGCATATAGGCCGCTGGCCAGCGCCGGATACCCGGTATCGAAGCGTCTTCTTTAGGCTGCAAGCCAATTATCCGGACATCCGGATTGCGTTCTTTCAGATATCTGGACACCCCCATGATAGTGCCAGTGGTGCCCATAGAGCTCACAAAATGGGTAACTTTACCTTCGGTCTGCTCCCAGATTTCAGGGCCGGTGGTGCGATAATGTGACAGCGGATTGTCCTGATTGGCAAACTGGTCCAGCACAAAACCCTTGCCCGCGGATTGCATACGGTCGGCCAGGTCACGGGCACCCTCCATGCCTTCGTCCTTACTTACAGAAATAATTTCCGCCCCATAAGCCCGCATGGATGCCCTACGTTCCTCACTGGCATTGGCTGGCATGATGAGCACCATTCGATAGCCCTTTATAGCCGCAGCCATCGCCAAAGCAATACCGGTATTGCCACTGGTTGCCTCGATCAACGTATCCCCAGGTTTGATATCACCCCTTTTCTCCGCTTCCTGAATCATGCTTATAGCAGGGCGATCCTTTACGGAACCTGCTGGATTATTGCCTTCCAGTTTCGCCAGAACGATATTGCTGGTATTACCGGGCAAACGCTGCAGACGCACCAGCGGTGTATGGCCGACATACTCTTCTATGGTTGGGAAATGCATCGGGTTTTTCGCTCCTGACAGCCAATTTCGGAGTGCGCTGAACACGCTTATTCAAAGGCACCCTGTGTTACACTCTGGCTTCGCATCATACGCGGAACAATCACAGTCTCCCAATACAGCTTATCGCTATTAAAATGACTGTGGGCTATAACCAAACCGGAGCAGAGGCAAGGTCCCGGTTTTACTATTCTGACAGGGACGATACCCGACCGATACGGATGAATCAGGTTGGGCGAAATCAGGAACCTCGCCATGCGTCGTTGGGGCATTCGCAAGAAAGTACAGGTGGTTACGCTGGTACCCACCCTGCTAACCACATTATTGCTCGGCATCTTCTTCAGCTATAGCTGGGTGAGCAATATCGAGCAACTGCTTCGGGATCGTGGCGACTCTCTATCCCGGCAGCTCGCTGCCGGCGCCGAGTACGGCATGTTTACGGCGAACCGCAGCCTTCTCAACAGCCTCTCCAATGCGCTCCTGGAAGAAAAAGACGTCCGGTCACTGACTTTTTTTGATGCCAATCGAAAGCGTCTTCTCCACACCGGCCCCAAGCTGGAAAACCCGATCGAAGCGGACTTGTTGAACTCTCCGGAAACCTTCCGACTGCCCGGTAACGACAGCACCCGTTTTTTAACCCCGGTTTACCTGCAGGATCTTATGCTCGACAGCATGCTGGAGATGGAATCCCGCAACACTGCGCCCAGTGCCGTTACGCCCATTGGCTGGGTGGCAGTTGAAATGTCTCATCTGCGAACGGACAAGGAAACCTACAAGGCCCTTCTGATCAGTTTGCTGTTGATCATAGCCGGGGTGGGCATCAATGTTCTGATCGCCCTGCGAATGAGCCGCTCGTTTACCGACCCGGTATTCGAGCTGAATAACGCCGTGGCCAGGCTCAAGGAAGGCAAACTGGATACCCGGGTGTACACCGCAGCTGGCCCCGAGTTTGAACAACTGGAATCAGGCCTGAATGCCATGGCGGAGGAACTCAGCAAAGCCCAGGCCGAAATGCAGCAGAACGTTGACCAGGCCACAGAGGACTTGCGAGAGACGCTGGAAACCATTGAGATCCAGAATATCGAGCTGGATCTGGCTCGCAAGGAAGCACTTGAAGCCAGTCGCATCAAGTCTGAATTTCTCGCCAATATGTCCCATGAGATCCGCACACCGCTGAACGGTATTATTGGCTTTACCGAATTACTGTTGAAAAGTCCGCTACCGAAACAGCAGCGGGATCACCTGAACACGATTCGGAAATCCTCCGAAATTCTGCTGACCATCATCAACGACATCCTCGACTTCTCGAAGATCGAGGCTGGCAAGTTGATTCTTGACCGTGTGCCCTTCCAGCTTCGCGACATCGTTGAAGATGTCATGGTTATGCTGGCGCCGGCGGCCCATAGCAAGAACCTGGATCTGGTTCCTCTGGTTTATAACGATGTACCGGATAATGTGATAGGGGACCCCTTAAGGGTCAAACAGGTCATAACCAACCTCGTCAATAATGCTATCAAGTTCACTCAGACCGGCGAAGTTGTGTTGCGAGCGAGCCTGGAAGAAGAAAATCCCGAAACCCAGCGGGTCACTTTGCGACTCAGCGTTAGTGATTCTGGCGTCGGACTCTCCCGGGCTCAGCAGCATTCACTGTTCAATGCTTTCAGCCAGGCAGACGCGTCCACCGCCCGCCAATACGGCGGCACCGGCCTGGGGCTGGTAATTTCAAAACGGCTGGTAGAGGAAATGGGTGGTAAAATTGGTCTGGAAAGCGAGCTCGGAAAAGGGTCCACTTTCTGGTTTACACTTAATACCGAGCTGTCGACCACCAACGATAGCAGCATGAAAAGGGATGCTCTGAGAGGAGAGCGTGTCGTCTATCTGGAAACCCAAAAAACCACAGGCCTGGCGGTTGAGCACATGCTACGGGACTGGGGTGTCGGTGTTGATCGCGCTTCCAGCCTCCCCGACCTGCTGGAAAAAGTTGAGATCGCTCAGCAGAAGCAGGCCGGTTACGCGGCCGCCATTGTCGGCATTACCCGTCACCTGCTGAATTCAAGCCAGTATCGGGATCTGCTGAGAACCCTTGAGATTGAAAGGGACTGTCGCACCCTACTGATGACGCCAACACTGGAAACCCATGATAACGCCTTGTCAGGTCTTGCCAGCGGCCATAACACCAAACCCGTCTGCCGGGAGTCCCTTTACGATGAACTGCTGATGCTGGTGCACGGCATCCTCCAACACGACCAGACCTTGCCCACCGCCGCACGCATCGCTGACGGCAGGGCCTCGGTGTCCCCGCGAGTGCTGGCAGTGGATGATAATGAAGCAAATCTGAAGCTCGTGCTCACGCTTCTCAATGACTTCAATATCCCTGCGGAGGGCGCCGCCAGCGGTTTTGAAGCGCTAAGCAAAGCACGGCAGCAAGCGTTTGACCTGGTCTTTATGGACCTGCAAATGCCTGGCATGGACGGCATAGAAACTACAGAAAGGCTTCGAACTCTGGACGACAAGCTGCACAAAACACCTGTCATTGCCCTCACCGCTCACGCCTTGGCTGAAGAACAGGACCGATTAATGCAGCAGGGATTCGACGGCTATCTCTCCAAGCCGATCAGCAGCCGACAATTAATGGATACCATCCGCGACTATACGGGCTTTAACTGCACCAGCAGCAGCCCCCAGGGGCTCAATATCCCAGAAGTGCGGGACACCCGGCGCAGCTTGCGCCCTTCTACCCGTCAGAAACAGAAAACCTGCGTAGATGTGGAAGAGGGTGTCAGGCTGGCGGCGGGCAAAACCGATCTGGCGGAAGAACTTTTCAGTATGCTGCTGGAACAACTACCGCACGATGTCGAGGCAGTAAAGCAACTCTGGGCGGAGCAAAACCTCGAAGGTATGCTGGAATGTATTCACAAACTGCACGGCGCAACGCGCTACTGTGGTGTACCGGAGTTGAGGAGTGCCGCCAGCAGTTTGGAAACCGCCCTCAAACGCTCAACAGCCAACCTTGAAGAAGCTAAGAACGATGTCCTGGCCGCTATTGAACGGCTCGACATCTGGAGCGAACAAACGGACTGGCAACAACTGTTCCGCAGCCACTCGGACCCCAAAAGAACCAAGGGAGCCTCTGATTAACTTCTGAATCGTCTATGGGCGCCCTAGGGGGCTTTCAGGCAGAGGTAGCCCGAGCGCTGTCTATTATGGCCCGCATATCCCGCACTGCGTCCTTCAGCCCGGTGAATACCGCACGCGCAATGATCGCGTGGCCGATATTCAGTTCGTTGATCCCGGGGATAGCCGCAACACGTTCGGTATTATGGTAGTTCAGGCCATGCCCGGCATTGACGATCAAACCTTTTCTGCGGGCGTAGGCGACGGCGTCGGTGATGGTAGTAAAGGCCACGTCCGCCGCCTCCGGGCTGCCTGCCTCCGCATACTCACCGGTATGAAGCTCAATGACAGGTGCCCCGCAGCGAATCGCGGCATCAATCTGCGATGGAGAAGGGTCGATAAACAACGACACCTCGGCGCCTATCCGGGCCAGCCGTTCACAAGCTTTGGCGATACGGGCTTCCTGACCTTCGACGTCCAGCCCACCCTCTGTCGTCAACTCCTCGCGCTTCTCGGGCACCAGGCAAACGCATTGCGGCCGAACCTGCTCGGCAAATACCAGCATGGCATCAGTGACAGCCATCTCCAGGTTCATCTTGGTATTAAGCATTTCCTTGAGCAACATCACATCCCGTTCTTGAATGTGACGCCGGTCTTCCCGTGGATGTATCGTTATACCGTCGGCCCCTGCTTCCTCGGCCACCAGTGCGGCCTGAACAGGGTCCGGATAGCGAGTGCCCCGAGCCTGACGCAGAGTCGCTACATGGTCAACGTTGACACCAAGCAATACTCTAGGATTCATGGGATTCTCCTCGGCTATGACTAAAAAGGTTTCGACTGTGAAGTGGCCGCCCCTGCAGGAGGTGGTCAACCAGCACCCGCATGACGCGTTTGGCCAGGCGCCGGCAGACCGGACTGTCAAGATCACCGGCTTCAAGCTGCAACAAGACATTGCCCGGCAGTTTTCTCAGGCGGACATCCTGCAATACGGATGACACAATCCCCTGTTCCGGATCATAGCCATAGTCCAGACTTGGCTCCACTGTTTGCCCCGTATCGGTCGCCTGGCCCCATTCAAACCCGAAGCCCATGGCTTCTGCCAGCGCACGTTCGAATCGACGGAGTACCGGTTCAATCTCGTCAGTTTCCGAAAGTGAATAAAGGGTTTCTATGTAGGTGCCAAACAGATCGGGATAGGGATCCCCCGGTGGCAATATCCTCTGCAGCAACTCATTGATATAGAGACCGCTGTACAGTGCCCCGGTACGGACCAGGCGAGGACCGTGACGAATGTCTGTCTGGGTCAGGGTTTTCAGATCACTACGGCCCTGCCAATCAACAAGCAAGGGCTGGAAAGGCTGCAGTTGTGCCTTCAGAGGGCTTTTAGCCGAGTTGCCGCCCCGCGCCACCAGCGTCATGCGTCCGGCGTTGAGAGAAAACACATCAACCAGCAGGCTGGTCTCCCGGTAAGGACGTCGGTGCAACACGTAAACGGGTTCCTGACTCACTGAACCCGACATTCTCATCTCAGAAATCGTTCATTCCGAGGCTTTTGAGCGCACGGTCGCTGTCAGCCCAACCTCGTTTGACCTTGACCCAGAGCTTCAGCATGACTTTGCTGTCGAACAGTCGTTCCATATCGAGGCGGGATTCCTGGCCAATGCGGCGCAAACGATCACCCTTGTCACCAATCACGATTTTCTTCTGGCCTTCACGCTCAACCAGGATCAGCGCCGAAATATGCAGCGTTTTACCGTCACGACGGAATTCTTCGATCTCCACCGCAACAGAGTATGGCAGTTCGGCACCCAACTGACGGGTTATCTTCTCACGCACCATTTCAGAAGCCATGAAGCGCTCACTTTTATCCGTCACCTGATCATCAGGATAGAAGTGCACACTTTCAGGCAAATACCGGCCAACAGCTTCCTCCAGAGGTTTAAGATTGGTACCTCGCAACGCCGACAACGGAATCACATCTGAAAAGTTACGTTTCTTCGATACCATGCCAAGGTGCGGTAGCAGGCTATCGCGATTCTCAATCTTGTCCACCTTGTTGAGCGCCAGGATCACCGGGCACTTCAGGCTTTCGAGCTTTTGCAAAACCATTTCGTCGGCGGTGGTCCAGTTGGTCTGGTCCACCACAAACACTACCACGTCCACATCCACCAACGCGGAAGTAGCGGCGCGATTCATATAGCGGTTGATGGCCCGGGGTTCTTCTTCGTGCATGCCCGGGGTATCGACGTAGATGGCCTGAACCGGGCCTTCGGTCTTGATGCCCAATACCTGGTGACGGGTAGTCTGGGGCTTTCGCGACGTAATACTGAGCTTTTGCCCGAGGATATGATTCAGCAAAGTGGATTTGCCGACGTTAGGCCTGCCAACAATGGCTACAAAGCCACAACGACTGTCTGGGTTTTCCGGACGGGTGATGTCATTCATTACTCATTCTCCACGCCCAATGCCTTTAGTGCATTACGAGCCGCTTGCTGTTCTGCGATACGCCGGCTGCTGCCGACACCGGCCGTCTTGCGATCGAGGGATGGCAGTGCGCAGGACACGTGGAATGTCTGGGCATGGGCCTCCCCGTCAACGGATATAACATCATATTGGGGTAACGGAAACTGCCGCGATTGCAAATACTCCTGCAAGCGTGTTTTAGGGTCTTTCTGGGTATCCTGAATGCTCAGCTTCTGAAGCCTCTGTTCAAACCACCGAAGAACCTGGGTTCGGCAGGTTTCAAAATCGCTATCCAGATAGATTGCACCAATAATGGATTCGACCGCATCAGCAAGAATGGATTCGCGACGGTAACCACCACTTTTCAGTTCTCCTGAGCCCAGCCGTAAATACTGGCCCAACTCAAACTCCCGGCCAATTTCTGCCAGTGTCACACCCTTGACCATTCTTGCTCGCAGTCGGCTAAGCTGGCCTTCCCGAGCATTCTCGAACGTGAGATAAAGTGATTCGGCGATCACCATATTCACAATGGAGTCACCGAGAAACTCAAGGCGTTCGTTGTTATCATTGCCGTAACTTCGGTGGGTCAGCGCCAACAGCAGGCGCGCCGGGTCATTGAACGCGTAACCGATACGCCGTTGTAACTGATCCAGATCAGGGGAAGAACTCACTGGCCAGTCATCTCATAACTGTGCTGAAAATGAACCACCGCATCCACATTGCTCACGAGGCCGGTTCTGACTTCGTAGTCCACATCAATCTGCACCTGATCACCGTCGGCTTTTACAGTAATCGCTTTGGTATCAAACCCGCGCACGTTGTTCACACTCAAGCGTTTGTTGATAAGGCCGCGCACTTCCCCGACCGACATTTTTGACAGGCCTTTGGTGCCATCCAGACCCTCAAGTGCTTCCTGAATGGTGTAATCATCCAGGTAAATGGGGCCGAGCTTGACACCCAGAGTCAGCAGGCTGCCAAGGAACAGCACCACAATCAGGATGCCAAATGTCGAGGCGCCATGCTGGGAGCGGGCAGAAAACCGATTTGTATTTTTCATCTTTTTATATACCTCTGTTATTCTATAGAGCCAACACGTCCAAAGCTTGGCAGGCTTGTCAGCGATTCCCAGTGCATCCAGATCGCAAACGCCTTGCCGACCACAAGTTCATCGGGGACCATGCCCCAAAACCGGCTGTCATTGCTGTTGTCGCGGTTGTCGCCCATAACAAAATACTGGTCATCCGGAATGACCCATTCGCCCTCCCCGGCACCATTGCGGCGGCCCATGGTCAGAAAAATCTCGTGGGCGGTATCGGTCAGATATTCACGTCTTAATTCAACCGGCGGCAGGGAGGCTACAAACTCGGTAGGTACTTGCTCACCGTTGATGAACAACGTTTTGTCACGGTAGCGGATATGATCCCCAGGTAGACCGATGACCCTCTTGATGTAGTTGGTCTTACCGTCTTCGGGAAATTTGAACACCATGACATCGCCACGCTCCGGGTCGTCAATTGCAACAATTTTGCTACCGGCGACCGGTAGCCGCAGACCATAGGCAAACTTGTTCACCAGTATGAAGTCCCCGACTTCCAGGGTCGGCAGCATCGAGCCGGATGGAATCTGAAATGGCTCGACCAGAAACGATCTCAGTATCAGAACAATCGCAAGTACGGGGAAAAAAGAGCGACTTAGATCAACCAGATACGGCTCCTTCGGTAACTCTTCAGCTTCACCTGGCCCGGAAGCAACGGCGGCTCCGTCAGTGGTCATCCGGCCTTCACGTCTGGCTCTCAGAAACAGTTTGTCAGCCAGCCAGATCAGGCCAGTGGCAAAGGTCAGAACGACCAGTATCAGCGGGAAATCAATATCCATCGAAACGTCCTAGTTATCTACTTTCAATACGGCAAGGAACGCTTCCTGAGGCACCTCAACATTACCCAGTTGCTTCATGCGTTTTTTACCTTCTTTCTGCTTTTGCAGCAGTTTTTTCTTTCGGCTGACATCACCACCGTAGCACTTCGCAGTGACATTCTTGCGTAACGCCTTAACAGTTACCCGTGACACTACCTGGTTACCGATGGCGGCCTGAATGGCAATGTCAAACATCTGCCTGGGAATCAGCTCTTTCATTTTTTCCACCAGCGCCCGGCCGCGATAGTGTGCCTGGTCGCGATGCAGAATCAGCGCCAATGCATCGACACGCTCGCCATTAATCAATACGTCCAGACGCACCAGATTGGCAAGCTGAAAACGTTTAAAATGATAATCAAGCGATGCAAAGCCCCGACTGACAGATTTTATGCGATCAAAGAAGTCCATCACCACTTCCGCCATAGGCAGCTCATAAGTGAGCTGAACTTGGCTAGACAGGAACACCATGCTCTGCTGGATGCCCCGCTTCTCTTCACACAAAGCGATAACCGCGCCGAGGTGTTCCTGGGGCACCAGGATATTAGCCTCGACAATGGGCTCGTGCATCTCTTCCACCGAGCCAATGTCCGGCAACTGGGAAGGGTTCGAAACCGTGACCGTGTCGCCCTGCTTGGTCACCACTTCATAAATAACGGTCGGCGCAGTAGTGATCAGATCAATGTCGTATTCACGTTCCAGCCGCTCCTGAATGATTTCCATATGGAGCATGCCAAGGAAACCACAGCGAAAGCCGAACCCCAGGGCGTCAGAATTCTCCGGCTCAAAAAACAACGAGGCATCGTTCAGAGTGAGTTTTTCGAGCGCATCCCTGAAGCTGTTGTAATCATCAGAGGAAATTGGAAACAGACCTGCGTAAACCTGGGGCTTGACTTTTTTGAACCCCGGCAACGCATTGGTGGTACTCGCGAATTTGTTATGAACAATGGTATCACCGACGGGTGCCCCATGGATGTCCTTGATACCTGCCACCACAAAGCCCACGTCTCCGGTGCCCAGCACGCCGGTTTCTGTCGGCTTGGGTGAGAACACCCCGACTTTTTCAGCGTTCCACGAACGTCCGGTCGATTTTATAACGATCTTGTCGCCTTTGCGCAGGGAGCCCTGTTTAATTCTCACCAGCGATACCACGCCAAGGTAATTATCAAACCAGGAATCGATGATCAGGGCTTGCAATGGCCCGTCAATCTCTCCGGTCGGAGCGGGAACGCGACGAATGAGATCTTCGAGCACATCTTCCACGCCCATGCCACTTTTGGCGCTGCAACGGACTGCATCCGACGCCTCGATACCGATGATGTCCTCAATTTCCTGAGCAACACGCTCAGGCTCTGCCTGGGGCAGGTCCATCTTGTTCAGCACCGGCACCACTTCAAGTCCCTGCTCAATCGCCGTGTAGCAGTTGGCAACGGATTGAGCCTCAACGCCCTGCCCTGCATCAACGACCAGAAGAGCGCCTTCACAGGCATACAGCGAGCGAGAAACCTCATAGGAGAAGTCTACATGTCCCGGCGTATCAATCAGATTGAGCTTGTACTCCTGACCGTCCACCTTCGAGGTATACAGAAGCGTGACGCACTGCGCTTTGATGGTAATACCACGCTCCCGTTCCAGATCCATGGAATCCAGAACCTGCTCGCTCATCTCACGGTCACTGAGGCCACCACACATCTGGATAAACCGGTCTGCCAGTGTGGACTTGCCATGATCAATATGGGCGATGATAGAGAAATTGCGGATACGGCTCAGTTCGGTCACAGACAAAGGGTGCTCGTGTAAGACAAAAATGCATTCCCGACGAACCAGATGGCCAGTCCGTCAGGGGGTGTGAAAACAGGGCTGGGATTTTACCGGTTGTGGGCCGCTATTGCCATGTTCACGATATCAGAGCGCGCTCATGCTGTTGGACAAGAAACCCGATCAGGGCATCTTCATCCAACGGGTAACTGAACAGGTTCCCTTGGCACTGTGCGCAACCGGCAGCCTTCAGGAAGCTTAGTTGCTGGGGTGTTTCTACCCCCTCAGCGATTACCGTCAGGCGTAGTTTGTGGGCCAGTGCAATGACTGCAGACGTTACATCCGTGGCACTACTGTTATAGGGGATATCCCGGATGAACTGATGATCGATTTTGACGGCATCCAGGGGCAGCCGCTGCAAGGCCGCCAGTGAACAGGCTCCGGTACCGAAATTATCGAGAATCAGGCAAACACCAATATCATGGAGCGCGCCAAGAACTTCCCTCAGCATACGTGGATCGTGGTTGAGAAGTTCGGCGGGCAATTCCAGCTCAAGCCGTTCCGGCGCCACACCGGTTTCTGTAATCACTTGCCGGAACATATCCAGAAAGCCCGGGTCCACCACCTGTTTAAACGAGAAGTTAACCGCTACCTGGAGTCCCTCAAAACCCGCACGCTCTAACGCCTGAATCTGAATGCATGCCTGCCTGAGTCCTAACTCCCCCAGCCGGACAATCAAACCAGATTCCTCGGCCAGCGAAATAAACTGTTGCGCCGGTATCAGGCCTTTTTCCGGATGACGCCAACGTAGGAAAGCCTCAACACCGATTACACGCTGCTGGGCGAGATCAAACTTGGGCTGATAATGCAGTACAAAACGGTCAGCATCCAGAGCGCTTAACAGCTCCTCATGCTGCAACAGGCGCCTCGCAGCCTGAATGTTCATGGCAGCGGTAAAAAACTGACAGTTGTTTCGTCCCCGCTCCTTGGCCTTATACATGGCCAGATCCGCATATTTCATCAGGGTGCCCGGTTCTTCGCTATCATGGGGGATCATGGCCACCCCGATGCTGCCCGTTACTCCGATATCATGTTCCTGAATGCGCACCCGCTGACAAATCTGGCCCAGAATAGTCTCAGCAACTTTGGCGGCAGCCTGCGGCCCGTTGATACTGGATAGCAACACGACAAACTCATCACCACCAAGCCTCGCCACTGAATCCTCTTCCCTGACACAACCGGTTAGCCAGCGCGCAACGTGCACCAGAAGCTGGTCGCCGGCATCATGGCCCAGCGTATCGTTAATACGTTTAAAGCCGTCCAGGTCGATAAACATCAGCGCGGCAGGCTCACCCGACCGGCGGCTTCGGCGTACCGTGTGGGCCAGCCTGTCCTTGAACAATTGCCGGTTAGCCAGCCCCGTTAACGGGTCATAGAAAGCCAAGCGGTGCAGTTCTGACTGTGCGGTTTTCAGTTCCGTAAGGTCCCGCAAACTCAGCACCACGCCACCCACACCTGGCTCATCAAGCATGGCAGTGTAAGAACCCTCCATCTCGCGCCAGGTGCCGTCGATGTCCTTGACCCGAGCCCGAACAATCGGAACCGGGCGACCGGGGGTTGCCAAGGCCTGTTCAAAGCAGGCCAGCAATTGCGGCCAGTCATCCTGGTGTACAAGGGAGTCGATCCGCAGCTTGTTGATCTGCTCTGGCGCGAAGCCGAGAATGTGCTCACATGAGGGACTGGCGTATAGCGGTGCGCCGTGTCGGTCAAACACCAGCGTGATGTTACTGGCACCCTCTGTGATAGCACGGTACCGCCCGGTACTCATCTGTGTCTGCAAGCGGGAACGAACCAACGTCAGTGAGAAGGCGAACAGTAGCAGACTCACTATGATGCCCGCCGCCAACACAATCTTCGGTCGAGGGTCAGAGGCCAGATAATCGAAAGCAGGGGTGGATCGGGTCTGGAGTAACCAGGTACGCTCACCATGAACGACTTGCTGGCTCAGGGAGAACGTGTAGTCATCATCCAGCGAGCCAAGGTTCGACCCGTACATCAGAGTGTCTCGGGCGACCACATCACCGTCGTATATACGAACATCCAGGAACGGCGAGATCAACCCGACAATACCGTCCATCAGGTTATTCATGCGGAAAGCGCTGAACACAAAACCCTGCAGCAAATACTGTCGCTCTGCCATGTCGTCCGGCACTTGAGCACCTGCGTAGACCGGGTGATACATCAAAAAGCCAGCTTGGCTATCGTCCACTTCTTCCTGCACCAGTACTACCTTGCCGGTCATCGTGGGCGCGCCTGAATCTCGGCCCTGCTCCATAGCCCTACGATGCACCGGATCATCGAACGCATCGTAACCGTAAGCCCTCTGGTTGCGCTCGGTGCCCGGTTCGAGGAACACAATCGGGTAATACTCGGTGCGACCTCCCGCAGGCCTGATCTGGTAATCCGTCAAGCCCTGTCGGCGAATACGCGCGATATGATCGACCACATTGCGCCCGGTAACACGCTCAGTGTAGCCAATACCCTGAATGCCCGGGTAATAGCGCTCAATATCGATGCGTCTGACGTAGGTTCGCCATTCATCGCGACTGACACCGTTGGTTACCGCAAATAGTCCGGCGCTGCCTGCCAGCACCTGCTCGTAATTTAGAAGGCGCTCTTCAATAGCCGTTTTCAACTGCATGGACTGGGTCTGAAAGCGTGCTTCCGTACGATCCTTGACAAGTTCGACAGAAAAAACCCACAGCGCCGCCGTGATCAGCAACCCTACAAAGAGCAGTAGCCAGGCCAACCGGGCATTTTGAAACCCGATCAGCCGTGGCAGCGGTACATCTTTTTTATTCATCATCTCTGCGGGGTCCAGTCCATGGCCTTAGCCTGTTAAACGCCGCTAGAGTATAGCAAAAAACACGTATAGAGTGATGATGCACCTTGCACAGCGAACAATTAAATCGCGGTCAGAGCGAAAGCAGCGACCTGCCCGCGAGCAGCCCCCCTCAAGGATGTATCAAGGCTTCATTACCAGATAGGTCGCTCTCCCCTGACGAACAATCCGCATGGATACCGCCTTACCTTCAGGCAGATCCGCCACTGCCTCCCGGAACTCATCAACGGACGTTATTTTACGGCGATCCAACTCGGTGATGACATCATCAGGACGCACTCCGGCATTCAACGCAGGGCCTCTCGCCACATTGGTTACCAACACTCCATTCTCAACACCCATCGATGACGCCAGTTCGGCAGGCAAAGGCTCAACGGTCATGCCCAGAGGACCTTCGGAAGGACCGGAATTTTGCGGCTCAACGCCTGCTATATCATCGTCTTCCGGCAGCTTCCCAATCACTACATCAAGGTCCATTCGGCGGCCTTCCCGCAAAACTTCGAGGGAGGCGGACTCGCCCACCGGCGTACGACCCACCATGGGCGGCAAATCAGAAGACAGCTCAACCGACTCGCCATCGTACTCAAGCACAATATCGCCGGACCGGAGGCCTGCCTGCTCGGCGGGAGAATCGACCATGACTTCAGCAATCAAAGCGCCACGGGGGCGTTTCAATCCGAAGGATTCTGCAAGGTCACGATTAACTTCCTGAATAAGCACCCCGAGCCATCCGCGAGCCACCGAGCCTTTATCACGGATCTGTTCAAAGACGTTCATGGCCTCATCCATAGGAATGGCGAACGAGACCCCCATGAAGCCGCCAGAACGAGTGTAAATCTGGGAATTAATACCGATCACTTCGCCATCAAGATTAAACAGGGGGCCACCGGAGTTCCCCGGGTTAATGGCAACATCGGTCTGAATGAAGGGCACGTAGTTTTCGGTAGGTAGAGCCCGGCCGACCGCGCTCACAATGCCAGCTGTAACAGTGTAATCAAAGCCAAAAGGCGAACCGATGGCCAACACCCATTCGCCGGGTTCAAGATCTTTCGATTGGCCGATACGCACAACGGGCAAATCTTCACCGTCATTGATTTTCAGAACAGCAAGATCGGAACGGGGATCGGTTCCTACCAGTGTTGCGGGCAATTCCCGCCGGTCACTGAGGCGAACAATGATCTCATCAGCCCCCTCGACTACATGATTATTGGTCAGAACATAGCCGTCTTTAGAGACGATAAACCCTGATCCCATGGATGTTATCGGCGACTGCTGGCCGCGAGGGTCGCCCTGACCGTAGGGTGACTGGGGCCCACGAAAGAAATCCTGAAAGAACTCAGGCAACTGCTCGAGCTGGCGTTCGCTGAACGGCATATTGCCGGTATTTTGAGGCCGCGACTGACTTGTACTGATGTTAACAACCGCAGCAGAGTTTTCTTTTACCAGTTCGGTGAAGTCAGGGAGGCTTCGGGCCGACGACGTCTGAGCAGCCAGGCCCAAGACCATCACAAACACCAGACAGAAGGCCGTCATGGCGCTTCTCATGACTACCCCGACGCGGACAGCATTATCGTTTTGCATTTGGAACTCCTTCAGGATCGACAACACAACATATTTTCTCTCGCCACACACTCTGTCTGCAGCTTAATAAACGTAAAGGTTCAGGGTAAATTTTCAATACCCTGAAGCCGCGGTTGGAAACGCGAACTGGCTGTTCGCTGATGACGGCTTACCAGCCAGAAACCAAGCCCCAACCCGAGGCTGGCGAGCACTATGGCAAGACTGTCAGAGCCAGGTGCTAGCTGTTGGCCCAACACTGCCCCCGTCACCAGTGCGGATAACGGAACCGCATATACCCACAAGGATGCGTGTAACAGCGCCGATTCCGAGATCGATACCGTTACCTCATCACCCACTCGCGCGTTCAGATGATTCTCAACCAAAATCTGATTCGCGCGACCAGATGTCACACTGGCAAGTGCCCGTTGCCCACACCCCTGTCTGGCACTGCAACTCTGGCAGGCAGTCTCCCGTATGGTCTGAACCCAGACCTGATCGCCTTTCTCCGCAACGACGCGACCCCGCTCTGAAATCAAGGCTTATGCCTTCCGACTACGAACGCATCTTCAATATCGACGGACTCTGCAACGCGCATCGCGGTAGACGGCGGAATTTCCCCTACCACCGTAACCAGGAAGCTCCGGTCGCCAACCTCTACCTTCCGCATGTACGCGGTGGTGGCGCCAATGCGGGAGGCACCGGTCGGCATATCGACCGATACAGCAGACTCCACGAATACCGAAAACGATGCCAGGCCATCCGAAAAAGCAACCACCCTGCCTTGACCCGCACCAGGTGCGGCGGCCGGAATAAAACCTTCCGGCCGCCACTTCAGACGCCAACCGTCCATTCGCTGTTTGGCTTTGTCCGTTGCGGGCGACTGCAGAATGCGTTGAATTGCAGGACCCTGAAGCTGAATTTCGAACTCACTGTCCCGCAGTGCGTCGGTGATCTCGAGACTGGTGAAATGAAAGCGCTCAAGAATCTCATCCTCAGACCGCACATGGCTCTTGACCAGCAGACCGGTCTTTTTTTCCAGCCACAACCGATAGCTGTATCTATGCTGGTCTCTGGCATTGAGGGCGACAACTACGACCGGATAGCCCGCAACCCGGTCATCCTCAAGCGTCTTCGGTATGTACCAGCGACTGATTGGCACCAATTGACTCGAAAAAGCTTCGGCGAAAGGCCCAGAGGGAATAATCTGATCCAGTTGGATGCGGCCATGATCAGGCAGCACACAGAAAACTTTCATGCCTTTACGGACAATCTCGCCATTCTCGCCGTCCTGCTGCACGAGGCGCTCCTCCACCTGGCCGTTATGGTAACGGTGTGCCACCTGCATGGTGCTGATTCGATCACCCCGGGCGTAGACGAACACCCCCCGGTAACTGGTCATATTCAGCGCCGGACCCAGTTTCATAAGCCAGCCTTCCGCAGTATCAGGCTGCTCGGCCGAGACCGGCGACGACATCGCCGTCGCGACCAGCAACCAAACAGTAACCATCAGATGATACCGGTTTTCAGGCTTTACTATGGCGCTCATGTTACCTCGACATCCTTAACGGACTGCACCTGACACACTTGCCAGGCGGGCGTAACCAATGGATCCGCGACCAGCGCCAACGCTGTTATGCTGAGCATGTTCCAGCAGATAGCGACTTAAATGTTCCCATTGTTCTTCATCCAGACCCTGCAAGGCAATTTCAGGCACAGCTTCCTCAGTTGGCGGGACTTCCAGAGCGGTGGATACCGGGCCAGACGCCGCCACTCCCATCCCGTCGGATTCCCACTCAGACCCCATACCGAACCCGACCGCCAGCGAGACCACCACCATTGCGGCTGCCGACCAGCGCCATGGGGAGGTTTTCCCGGACCCCTGGTTAGCTGCGGCTCTTCCCGGCCTCTCGGCAGACTCTCCGAAGAGGGAGGCCCTGACCCCGGCACTCACATCCACAGGCGCTGGCAAGATAGGATCATCTCGCATCAAGTCGTGCATTTGCTGCCAGCGTCGCCACTGGCCCCGCAGCTCGTGGTGCTCAGCGTTGGACAGCAGGCGGCGAACAGCGAGCTCATCGGCCTGATCATCCATCATTGCCGACAAGGTTTCTTTCAGGCGGTCATCCATCGCTTCAAACCTCTTTTTTCACAACGTTTACAGCGTTGGCCAATCGTGTCATTACATGTCATCCAGCATCGGGCCAAGCTGCCGGTCAACGGCATCCCTGGCTCGGAAAATTCGTGACCGCACCGTGCCGATCGGGCATTCAAGGATACGAGCGATATCGTCATAACTGAGGCCGTCATACTCGCGGAGCAGAAAAGCCGACCGGAGCTCTTCCGGCAAGTCACCAATCGCCTTTTGTAGTGCCTTCTGCAATTGTTCCCGTTGCAGCAGCCGCTCAGGACTCGCATTGTCACGGAGCTTGCGACCGTCCTCAAAATTCTCCGCTTCAGCTGAATCAGCACTACCCTGAGGCCGGCGCGACCGGGACTCCAGAAAGTTCTTTGCGGTGTTCACCGCTATTCTGTAAAGCCAGGTATAAAAGGCGCTGTCACCGCGAAATCGCTCTAATGCGCGATATGCCTTCACGAACGACTCCTGGGTCAAGTCCATCACATCCTGGTTATCGTAGACATATCGACTGATAATCGACGCCACCCGTGACTGGTATTTGATTACCAGCAGGTCGAACGCCGACCGCTCACCGCGCTTAACCTTTCTCACAAGTTGGAGATCGGTCTGACTTTCCGCAGTGACGACGGGATGGTTGTCTGATTCCGGAGCCATGTATCTGTTACCGGGCCTTGGATCGGCGGCCTGACGGCCGGGCGTCTGCCTTCTGGGTAGATTCATACAGCTGCTCAAACGGCTCCCTTATGGTGTTCGGCACCAGCGTATCGTTGGCGCCTCCCATTCGGGCAAATAGACAGCAGCCGTAAAGTTTAGTTCAATACAAGCCCACATTATGACCCGCGATAACGATCTGATGCCACAATCATACGAACACGACGTTCTTATCATCGGTAGCGGAGCTGCCGGACTCACGGTTGCGCTGAATTTACCGACCCACCTTCGTGTCGCCGTTCTGAGCAAGGGCAAGATCACCAGCGGCGCCACGCTTTGGGCACAAGGCGGTATCGCCGCTGTACTGGACAATGAAGACTCTGTAGAGGACCACATTTCAGACACCCTGGCGGCTGGCGCCGGGCTCTGTCATGAAGACGCCGTGCGTTTTACGGTCGAGCATGGTAAAGAAAGCATCGACTGGCTGGTCGCCAGCGGGGTTGATTTTACCAAGGACGATAACGCGCAGTTCCATCTCACCCGTGAGGGGGGCCACAGCCATCGCCGTATTATTCATGCCGCCGATGCCACCGGCCATGCCGTCTCCAGCACCCTCAGTCAACAGGCAGCTAGCCGCGCCAATATTGAGTTGATGGAGTCCCGGGTTGCGGTCGACGTGATCACCCATCGCAAGCTGGGATTACCGGGTAATCGTTGTGTCGGGGCGTATGTACTGAACCTTGAAGACAATCATGTAGAGTTGTTCCGTGCCAGGTTCGTGGTTATTGCGACCGGCGGCGCCAGTAAGGCGTACCGTTATACCAGCAATCCGGATGGCGCCTCTGGAGATGGTATCGCTATCGCCTGGCGTGCGGGCTGCCGCACCGCCAACATGGAATTCAATCAGTTCCACCCTACGTGCCTGTACCACCCCCACGCAAAATCTTTTCTGATTACAGAAGCTGTACGTGGAGAAGGCGGCTACCTGCGATTACCGGATGGTTCCCGGTTCATGGAACAGTTCGATTCCCGGGGCGAACTGGCGCCCCGGGACATAGTGGCGCGAGCCATTGACCACGAAATGAAACGCCTTGGAGCAGATCATCTTTACCTGGATATAAGCCATAAACCAGCAGATTTTATTCGACGTCATTTTCCGACCATTTATGAAAAGTGTCTGGAATTTGGGGTTGATATGACTAAGGAGCCTATTCCGGTAGTGCCCGCCGCCCACTATACCTGCGGCGGAATCATGACCGACCACCGCTCCAGAACCGACGTTAATCAACTATACGCTGTAGGTGAGGTCGCATTTACCGGCCTTCATGGCGCGAACAGGATGGCGAGCAATTCCTTGCTGGAGTGTCTGGTCTATGGCCGCGCCGCTGCTGCAGATATTGAACGCTGTGCCACCGACATACCGCCGCCTGCTGAAGCCCCGGATTGGGATGAATCCCAGGTTCGGGATTCCGATGAAGACGTCGTCATATCCCACAACTGGGACGAACTTCGGCACTTCATGTGGGATTATGTCGGTATTGTGAGAACCACAAAACGACTGCAACGGGCAAAACATCGGGTCGACCTTCTATCCCGGGAAATTGGCGAATTTTACAGTAACTACAGGGTTTCTAATGACCTGCTCGAACTCCGTAACCTGGTTACCATCGCCGATCTGATCATCTGTTCTGCGATGCAGCGCAGGGAAAGCCGAGGACTCCATTACACGCTGGACTACCCGGGCCTGCTTCATGAGGTAAAAGATACCGTCCTGGTCCCGACCACTTTTCGGACCAAGTCGCCTTGAGCTCTGCCCGCGTCGCTGAAACCTTTATTCGAACCTTAAACGAGACTGCTGATGGCTGATAACACAGAATTCAATCGCCTTTACTGGCATAGCCGACGCGGCATGCTGGAACTTGATGTGCTGCTGATTCCGTTTCTGGAAGAAGTGTACCGGGATCTGCCGAGAGAAGATCAGGTCAAGTATGAAAAATTGCTGACCTGTGAAGACGCCGATATATGGCAGTGGTTCATGCAACGGGGGGAGCCTGACGATCCCGAGCTGAAGTCCATCGTCAATATGATAGTGAATCGTGTCCAGCCAGATTGACGTTCGGCTTTACCCCTCGCTGAGTGCGGGGTTTATCGCCTCATCGCCCTGGCTGGCATTGGTCATCTCGGCATTATTGATCGGCCTGACCGGCCCACCCTTACTGCTATGGTTTTGTCCGGTTGGACTGGCAGGCGCCCTGTGGCAAGCGAGGGCCAGTGGTTTACTGGCATCCTCCGACTCTGTCGTGCAGCTCAGCGTCGACGAGGATCAGTTATTCGCCCGACTGCGTAATGGAAAACAATTTCGGGCCCGGGCCAGCGCCGAAAGCCGTGTTTTTGGAAAAATGGCGCTCTTGAAACTGACTCTTCACGACACCACATTAAAACCACCGATGATCGTTATCATAGCGCTGTCTCCTGAACTCCGGTGGTCCCGTAACAGCAACCCTGAGGCCTTCAGACAACTTCGAGTGTGGCTCAGACTGTCTGGCCCGAGTCGCAGCCGCGACGATCATAATGACAGCACTGAGCGATAACAGGCAGAGACCACAGACTTGCCGGTGACCTTTCATTTCGATAAACCTTTTTGGAGCGCTCCATGCCGGAAGCCGTCAACCCAACACCCCGCACAAGCCAAGCTCTTACGCAACCCGCCCATGCGGTGCTGGATAATCTACAGATAGTCCGGGTCAGCGGCCCTTCGGCGCGGCAGTTTCTCCATGGGCAGCTCACCCAGAGCCTGGACGAGGCCACGGACACCCACTCACCCCGGGCTGCGGCGTGCAACCCGAAGGGTCGCGCGTATCTTCTGACCCGCCTGGTACGCCATAACGAGGATTTTCTGCTGGCCTTGCCCCGAAGTCTCGCTGAGGCCACCATCACACACCTAAAGAAGTACCTGATGCTGTTTCGCGGAACCACCATGAACATCGTGGACGACGCCCAAGTCATCGGACTCATCGGGCACCACGCGCTTGTTGGTGAAGGAGGGGTTGCGCTTGATAAACCGGGCGCCACCCGTATGGTCGATAATCATCGGCTGATCAGAACCCAGGATACCGCAGATGGCACGCCACGCTTCGAACTATGGCGCCTCGGGCCGCTGAGTTCCGAACTCGACAGCGCATTGAGGTCATCCTGTCACGCCTCAGATGCCGACTGGCAAGCCACCGAAATAGCCTCAGGAGTGGCCAGCCTGACGCCGGACACTCAGGATACCTACATACCGCAAATGTTGAATTGGCAACATGTCGACGGTATCCATTTCAAGAAAGGCTGCTACACCGGGCAGGAAGTGATCGCCCGGATGCATTTTCTCGGTCAACTGAAAAAAAGCCTGTTCCGACTTCACACCGCTGAGCTACAGACCACCCCCATTCCCGGGCAGGCAATTCTCGCTGGCGATCACCCTGTGGGCCATATCGTCAATGTCGCGATGTTGAACGACGGTACCGCTGAACTTCTTGCCGTACTACGGCACGATGCAACCGACAAAACCCTGTTACTGGATACAGTTCCGCCTGTCGAAGTTACCCTCGAAAACCTCCCATACACGGTAATTGAACGTCAAAAATCAGCTCCAAAAGATACATAAGTTGACAGGCAGCCACGTAATAATTTGCTATAACTACGACTGAATCAAGGCTAAGGAGCTATACAGAGGCTCCCTAACACACTGCCCACGGATTAAGACTATCTATGTCAACGATCGTTGAAACCATCAAGAATGACCTGCTCACCGCTATCGAAAACGACAAACTGGTGTTACCCACCCTGCCAGAGGCTGCGCTGCAGGTTCGGGAAATTGCAGAGTCAGACGATTCGTCCATCCTTGATCTTGTTAAGGTCATCAGTACTGACACCGCACTATCTGCACGGCTTATACGGGTCTGTAACAGCCCCCTCTTCCGGGGTTCGAGGGCGATAGAAAATCTCAATATGGCGGTCAGCCGTCTTGGCATGGCCTATACCAGCAACCTGGCAATGGGTCTGGCGATGGAGCAAATGTTCCAGGCCACCTCGGACTTGATTGACACCCGCCTCCGCTCGACCTGGCAGACCAGTACCGAAGTGGCGGGTATATGCCATGTTCTGGCCCAGCATTACACCAAGCTCAAGCCAGATCAGGCGACTCTGGCCGGACTGGTTCACCTGATCGGAATACTGCCGGTTTTGCGTTATGTGGAAGATCAGGACATTCAGATCAGCGGTATCATGCTGGACAATGTCATCAACGAAATCCATCCCATTCTCGGATGTGAAATCCTGAAAAAATGGGATTTCCCCCCTGAATTGCAACAAGTTCCGCTCGAATATTCCAGATTCCAGCGCGAAGTCCCCTCCGCTGATTACGCTGACCTGGTTATGGTGGCAAACCTGCAGTTAGTCATGGGTTCTGACCATCCGTTGACAGAAATGGACTGGACCACCATTTCAGCCTTTGACCGACTCGGCATGGATCCGGAAAAAGATCTGAACGACGAAGAAGACCTGAACGCTCAGATGGCAGCCGCCATGGCGCTGTTACAGTAACTCCAAACCTTGTGATTGAAGGAGCGACTTCAGTCGCGAATCGGTATGGGCTATCGGGAGGCCTTGTACTGTTCAAGTAGAGCTTGCTTCGAGGGCAGTTGCCACTCGACCGTGGGCAGACCCTGTTGTTGCAGCCACTGATTAGCCTGGGAGAAGTGCTGGCAACCAAAAAATCCCCGGTAGGCGCTCAGCGGTGACGGGTGGGGGCCCTCAAGAACATGATGACGCTGTCGATCAATGGCCTTACCCTTTTTGCGGGCGTAGCTGCCCCATAGGATAAAAACTACACCTTTCCGTTCGCGATTAACGATGTCAATAACGCGATCGGTAAACATTTCCCAGCCTTTGCCCTGATGGGCACCAGCCTGACCCTGAACCACCGTCAAGACACTGTTAAGAAGCAACACGCCCTGCTCAGCCCAGGGCTGAAGACAGCCATGGTCTGGCGTTTTGAAGCCGACATCTGTGTCGAGCTCCTTGAACATATTAACCAGAGACGGAGGCGGCGTCACACCCGGTCGCACGCTGAAGCACAGACCGTGGGCCTGGCCTGGGCCGTGGTAGGGATCCTGCCCCAGTATAACCACCGAGACCTTATCCAGCGGCGTGCTATTAAGCGCATTAAAACAATGCTGGCTTGCAGGATAAAGCACCTTTCCCGCCTGCTCTTCAGCCGCCAGAAATTCCGCCAGCGACGTCATGTAAGGCTGACGAAAGGTCTCTTCCAGATGCTCAGACCAGCCCCGGCCGGGCTTGAGCTGACTGGCGAGCACATCGACCGGTTTCATGACTCAGCGATGATCTGGACGCATGGCGGGAAACAAAATGACGTCCCGGATGGACGGTGAATCCGTCAACAGCATCGCCAGACGGTCAATGCCAATGCCTTCACCGGCGGTTGGCGGCAAACCGTATTCCAGCGCTGTAACGTAATCTTCGTCATAGAACATGGCTTCGTCATCACCGGCATCTTTCTCAGCCACCTGCTCCTGGAAGCGCTCCGCCTGATCTTCGGCATCGTTCAACTCGGAGAAGCCATTGGCAATTTCACGACCGCCCACGAAGAACTCGAAACGTTCAGTCACAAACGGATTGCTGTCCTTCCTGCGAGCCAGAGGGGAGACTTCCGTCGGATACTCGGTAATAAATGTTGGCTGCATGAGGCGATGCTCGACGGTTTTCTCGAAAATCTCAATCTGAACCTTCCCCAGGCCCCAGCCAGCCTTCACGGTTATACCCAGATCTTTGGCTATCGCCCGGGCGCCCGACTCGTCATTAATCTGTTCGGCCTTAATATCCGGGTTAAACTTCAGAATCGAGTCCACCACCGTGATGCGGGCAAATGGGCTACCGAAGTCGTATTCAATGGTTTCGATCTCACCACTCTTGAGGGGTCTGGTATTGACCACCATCGTGGTGCCCAAAACAGTCTGTGCGGTTTCGCGCAACATTGTTTCAGTGAGATCCATCAGGTCATTAAAGTCAGCGTAAGCCTGATAGAACTCCAGCATGGTAAATTCAGGATTATGCCGGGTGGAGAGACCTTCATTACGGAAATTCCGGTTAATCTCGAACACTCGTTCGAAACCACCCACTACCAGACGCTTGAGGTATAGCTCTGGTGCAATCCGCAGATACATATCGATGTTCAGAGCATTGTGGTGAGTCACGAAAGGTCGCGCTGTCGCGCCCCCCGGGATCACCTGCAGCATAGGCGTTTCGACTTCCATGAAATCGCGCTGGGTAAAGAAATTACGGATGCAGTTGATGATCTTGGAACGGGCATGAAACACCCGACGGGTATCCTCGTTAACCATCAGGTCGACATAGCGTTGGCGATATCGGGCCTCGGTATCGGTCAGACCTTTATGCTTCTCAGGTAACGGTCGCAGAGATTTGGTGAGTAACACATACTCATCCATCGCCACATACAGATCGCCCTTGCCCGACTTGCACAATACCCCGCGCACTCCTACCACATCACCGAGATCCCAGTGTTTGGTGTCCTTCTGGACGTCTTTGGTGGCGTAAATCTGTATCCGGCCAGACATATCCTGAACCACTTTGAACGCTTTCCGGTCGAGCATCAGGCGACCAGCAATGGCCACTGTAATACCTAGTCCTTCCAGCTCCTCTTTGGATTTATCACCATAGGCCGTCTTGAGGCTTTCGGCGGTGCTGTCACGGCGAAAATCATTCGGAAACGGATTGCCCTGTTCCCGCAACTCGCCCAGCTTGGCGCGGCGCTCGGCGATCAGCTTGTTTTCATCGTGCGGGACGGCATTTGGGGTTTGGTCAGTCATGGTCTCTCGCTGGCGAATAGAATCGGTGATGTATGGGTTTAAAGGGCCATTTTCAGGCTGGCTTCAATAAACTTGTCGATGTCGCCATCAAGTACCGCCTGGGTATTGCTGGTCTCGACTTTAGTACGGAGGTCCTTGATGCGACTGTCATCCAGAACGTAGGAGCGAATCTGACTGCCCCAGCCAATGTCCGATTTGGAATCTTCAAGCAGCTGTTTTTCAGCGTTGCGCTTTTGCATTTCCATTTCAAACAGTTTGGCCTTGAGCTGTTTCATGGCCTGATCTTTGTTCGCATGCTGGCTACGCCCTGCCTGGCAGGCCACCACGATCCCGGACGGATTATGGGTAAGACGTACCGCTGACTCGGTGCGGTTAACATGCTGACCACCTGCGCCCGAGGCCCGATAAACGTCCACTCGCAAGTCAGCAGGATTGATTTCGATCTCGAAGCTGTCATCCACCTCCGGTGCCACAAACACCGATGAAAAAGAGGTGTGCCTGCGATTGCCGGAATCAAACGGTGACTTGCGGACCAGACGGTGTACGCCAGTCTCTGTTCGAAGCCACCCATAGGCGTACTCGCCCTGAATGTGGACGGTGGCACTTTTTATGCCTGCGACTTCGCCATCCTGAAGCTCTACTATTTCCGACTTGAAGCCACGGCGTTCGCTCCACCGGAGGTACATACGCAGCAGCATGTTGGCCCAATCCTGAGCTTCGGTACCACCTGAGCCGGCCTGAATATCAACGTACGCATTGTTGGCATCCATTTCACCGGAGAACATCCGGCGAAACTCCAGCCTTTCAAGCTGTTTATTGAGACTTTCAAGATCCGCAACGATTTCGTCTGCGGTACCCTGATCCTCTTCCTCAGCGGCTATTTCGAGCAGCCCTTCGGCATCGTCCAGCCCTGACGTCAGGTTATCTATGGTGTTGACGATCAGTTCGAGGTCCGCCCGCTCCTTCCCTAATTTCTGCGCCCGCTCAGGGTCTTCCCAGACTTTGGGATCTTCGAGTTCGCGCTCTACTTCAACCAGCCGTTCGCTGCGCTGATCATAGTCAAAGATACCCCCTAAGCGCATCAGTGCGCTCGCGAAGATCTTTTATGGTCAATACAATCGGATTGATTTCCATGAAATCGTTTCTCACCTTCTCGAAATGATGGTGCGCAACGCCCTAAGCGTCCCGCAGTGAAATCGAACGCGACATTTTACCGGAAATTGCCGGGTAAATCAGCCTGGGTTAATGGCCTCGACCGGCTCCAGATAATCAATCAGCAACTGCAGGCTGGTGCGGCCCCGGAATGTGTTGGCATCCGGCTTGTAAACCACTCGAGCCCCCGTCCGGGTATAGTCGGGAACGCTGGCGCCAGTGTTGAACGCGATACCGTCAATGATGTCGCCACCGTCAAGGTGTTTCAGCACCAGCTTGAGATGGTTCTCTCCCACAATCCGTTGCCGGATGACTTCAAACTCACCGTCAAATAACGGTTCCGGAAAGTGCTGCCCCCACGGTCCGGCGCGTTTAAGCAAAGCGGCCGTATCGAGATTGAGCTCCGCAGGCGATAGCGGTCCATCAGTGGTAATTGCGGCATCAAGATCGCCCGACGAAATAGTACTGCGGATAGCGTCATCAAAGGCCTTTGAAAACGGCTCCAGATCTTCCAGCGCCATGGTTATGCCTGCGGCCATGGCATGGCCGCCATATTTCCTGAGCATACCCGGATGACGGGCATCCACGACAGCCAACACGTCGCGAATATGCAGGCCCGGAATGGAGCGCGCGGAGCCCTTGATTTCGATACCATCATCGGAGGGCGCAAATGCAATCACCGGGCGATGAGTCTGCTCCCTGATCCGGGCCGCCAGAATACCAATTACACCCTGATGCCATTGTGGATCAAACAGTGCCAACCCCCAGGGTAAACCTTCGATATCCAGCGACAGGGAGGCCAGTAACTCCTGCGCCTGTTCTTTCATACCGGTCTCAATACTCCGGCGCTCACGATTCAAACTATCAAGCTCCGAGGCAAGGCGGCGGGCTTCGTCGGGGCTGTCTGCCAATAGACAGGCGATGCCTACGCTCATGTCGTCCAGGCGGCCCGCCGCATTCAAACGGGGGCCCACCACGAAACCAAGATCTGTAGCGCTGATTTCCCGATGGTCTCGACCCGCAACTTCCAGTAACGCAAGTATGCCCGGACGCGCCTGCCCCTGGCGAATACGACGTAAACCCTGCTCAACAAAGATCCGGTTGTTATGGTCCAACGGCACTACGTCAGCCACCGTGCCCAGAGCCACAAGATCCAATAATACGCCCAGATTCGGCTGCTGAGCCTCCGTCATCTGCCCGGTGTCCCTTAGATGACGACGCAATGCCGTCAAAACATAGAACATCACACCGACACCGGCAGCATTTTTACTTAAAAAAGGACAACCTTCCTGATTCGGGTTAACGATGGCGTCAGCATCCGGCAGTATTGCCCCCGGCAGATGGTGATCTGTTACCACGACTTTTATTCCCAGAGCCTTGGCAACCCTGACCCCGTCTACCGCTGCGATACCGTTGTCCACGGTAATCAGAATATCCGGCAGACTGCCCTCCTCCTTCAACCTCTCGATAATCCCCGGAGTCAGTCCGTAGCCGTCAGCGAATCGGCTGGGCACCCGAAAATCAATATCCTGCAGACCCAGCATCGGTAGCCCCAGCATAGCGACCGCGGTACTGGTGGCACCGTCCGCATCGAAATCACCGAGAACCAACACCCGTTGTTGTTGCCGAATGGCGTCAGCCAGCATCTCGACTGCGCGATCAATACCGCGCAAGGTCATGGGTGACGCAAGATGTTTGAGGGTATAGCTGAGTTGGTCCTCCGAGGTGACCCCCCTGGCGGCGTATAACCGCCGCAGGATCGGCGGCAACTGCTCACCCCAGGTGGGGCAAGCCTCTGGCACGGCTCTGCGCAGAATTTTTTTCGGGGTCATCACCCTGCGATCAAGCGGTCAGGCATGTTTCCAATGCTCCGCAATGAACTGCTGAACCGTTGCAATATCGTCGTCCAGCACGGTGAACCTCTCTTCCCGTTCGAACAAATCCGACAAGTGTTTAGGCAGCTCCGGTCTAACTTCCACCCCGGACTGCTTAACGGCGTCCGGAAACTTGGCGGGATGAGCTGTACCGAGCGTGACCATGGGCACACTCCTGTCTCGGCGGCATTCCCGAGCCGCTTTAACACCAATGGCGGTATGAGGGTCTAGCAGGTACTCATTCTGTTGATAAATCTCGCGGATCATCTCGCTGGTGGCCTTATCATCAACAGCAGCACTGTCGAACAGCTTGCGCACGTGTTTCCAGCGGTAATCATCAATACTGACCGGACCATTCTGGGCGTTTTCAAGCAATGTTTTTACTTCTGCCCCATCACGACCGTAAAGATCGAATAGTAAGCGTTCAAAATTACTGGAGACCATAATGTCCATGCTAGGTGAGAGCGTGTGCTCCAGCGTCTTCCGCTCGTAACGGTTGCCGCTCATAAAGCGATGCAGAATGTCATTGCGGTTGGTAGCAATCACTAGCTGATTAATCGGCAGTCCCATCTGACGTGCCAGATAGCCAGCAAAAATATCACCGAAATTACCCGTGGGGACCGAGAAAGATACACTTCGATCAGGCCCGCCGAGGGCCAGGGACGCATGAAAATAATAAACGATCTGGGCCATAATTCGCGCCCAGTTGATCGAATTAACGGCTGCCAACTGGGTCTTCCCGCCCAGGAACGATTGATCACCAAAACTCGCTTTAACCATGCGCTGGCAATCGTCAAAATTGCCACGTACCGCGATGTTATGGATGTTATCGCCTTTGACTGTAGTCATCTGGCGGCGCTGGACTTCCGATACCCGCTCATGGGGGTGAAGAATGAAAATATCCACATGCTTACAACGCCGGCAACCTTCGATGGCTGCAGAGCCGGTGTCACCAGAAGTTGCTCCCATAATCACCACATGCTGGTTGCGCCGCTCGAGCACGTAATCCAGCAAACGGCCCAGCAGTTGCAGAGCGAAATCCTTGAACGCCAGCGTGGGACCCCGAAACAGTTCAAGCACCCACTCGTTGCTGTCAAGCTGTACCAGCGGGGCTACCGCTCCATGGGCAAATACATCGTAGGTTTCGCCCAGCATGGTTCGGAAATCATCGGCTTCGATCGCATCTTCCACAAACGGATACATCACGTTGAAAGCCAGCTCGCTGTAGGGTAAGCCCCGCCAGCTACGGATTTCTTCCAGTGTAAAGTGTGGCAGCGACTCAGGCACATAGAGCCCGCCATCAGGGGCGAGCCCCGTCAGGAGCACATCTTCAAAACCCAGTGCCGGTGCGGCTCCGCGCGTACTGATATATCTCACGTTACGTCCCTGTTAATTGAAGTTTTCAGCACGAATGCGAACTACCCGCCCTTCAATATCCGGCAGAGCTTCAAGATCTTCGATGGCCCGGTTAATCTGACGTTCCTGAACGGTGTGAGTCAGAATAATCACCGGGATCCTGCCATCTTTCAGCTCGGATTCTTTCTGCATGATGGACTCAATATTGATGCCGTGTTCACTCAGAATCGAGGCCACATTGGCCAACACGCCTGGCCGGTCAAGTGCCTGGATACGCAAGTAGTAAGCCGACTGAATATCTTCCATCGGCAACACTTCGAGAAGATCCATCGCTGAAGGATCGAAACCAAGGTAAGGCACCCGTTGCCCGCTTTGATACATCACCGAGCGCGCGACATCGACAATATCTGCAATAACCGCTGACCCGGTCGCTTCCGCGCCTGCGCCCGGCCCGTAATACAAGGTCTGGCCAACCGCGTCGCCATCTACAAGAATCGCATTGAGTACGCCATCAACCTGGGCGATCAGGTGGCTGCGGGGCACCAGGGTCGGATGGACCCGCAACTCAATTCCGTTATCACGGCGCCGGGCAATACCCAGATGCTTGATACGGTAGCCAAGCAACTCAGCGTGAGCGATGTCGTAGGGTGTAATCTCTGAAATACCTTCGGTATAAGCGCGCTCAAATTGAAGTGGCACCCCAAAACCGGTAGAAGCCAGGATGGTCAGTTTGTGCGCTGCGTCAATACCTTCCACATCAAATGTCGGGTCGGCTTCGGCGTAACCAAGATCCTGAGCTTCCTTCAAGACTTCGGCAAACTCTCGGCCAGCTCGCATTTCGGTCAGGATGTAATTGCCAGTACCGTTGATGATCCCCGCGATCCAATCTATCCGGTTAGCGGCCATGCCCTCACGAATAGCCTTAATAACGGGAATGCCGCCCGCAACTCCGGCTTCGAAGGCAACGATGACGCCTTTCTCTTCGGCCGCTTCGAATATCTCATTACCGTGTACGGCAATCAGCGCCTTGTTGGCTGTCACCACATGCTTGCCTTTCTTGATAGCCGCCAGAACCAGCTCTTTAGCAGTCTCATAGCCACCAATCAGCTCCACCACTATGTCAATGTCGGGATCATTCACCACATCGAAGACATCGGTGCTGAACGGGATATCGCCCAGATCAATATCTTTTCGGGGTGTTCGGGTAGCCACTCGGGTAATGCGGATATTACATCCGGCACGCCCGGCAATCAGGCTGGCATTTCGAGTCAGTACATTAAATGTACCGCCGCCCACTGTTCCCAATCCACAGATTCCGACCCTGACTTCTTTCAAGCTGACACCTCTTTTCTTATGAATGACCGAGCGCGGGCATAGTATAACGTTTCACCGGTTTCATAAAACCGCTTAGCCCTTAAAGCAGCCCTAAACCCTCGGCAAGTTTTTCCGCTGGCACGTAACCTCGCACCATATTGCCATCTTCAAGCACAATGGCAGGCGTGCCGGTAACACCAATCTGGCCGCCGAGCTCAAACTGGGCTCTGACAGGATTCTCGCAGGTCTTTGCAGCAACCTGGCGCCCTTGCTTGGCGGCATCCATCGCTTTACGCTGATCGTCTGAACACCAAACCGATTCATACTTCTTGAACGATGCGGTGCCAGGCCCTGATCTGGGAAATCCGTAATAGTCGACCGTGATTCCCATTTTATTGAGTTTGGGCATTTCGTCATGGAGTTTGCGGCAATAGGGACAGTCAATATCGGTAAATACTGCAACCACCGCTTTTTCCTCACCCTCGGCAGGAAATCTGATCACACCGCTGGCGCCAAACTCCGCCAACACGTCCGCGCGACGCGTCGCACGCCGGGTTTCTGTTACGTTCGCAATACCGGAATCGGTCACCTGGAGCAGATCACCTGTCAAAAGGAAATCTCCGTTTTCGGTGGCGTAAACGGTTTCTCCAGTACTGGTCTGAACCTCGTACAAACCCGGAGCGTCTGATTTACGGACATTTGCAACGGAGAGTCCGGGAATATTCTTCGTCAGGCGGTCAGAAATAGCTTTTTCATTTTCATCCGCCAGCACGAGAGAGCTGGATAAACCCAACACTAAGGCGGCCACCAAAGACAGCCATGTGCTGGGGCACTTGAATCGATTGCTCATACCGTATCCTGTAATCCGTTTAGAGTAATGATAGCGACAGTCTGACCAGAATTATTGCAATGCCGCCTACAAGAACGTTCCGACCTATGTCGGTCAGAAAAGTTCAGTGTACCAATTCGTCCCTGTCCACGCTTATGCTTCTCCCTTAGGGAGCCTCTTAGCCCCTGGGATGGTGAGCTTGATGCAGTGCCTGCAAACGCTGGCGAGCAACATGGGTATAAATCTGGGTTGTGGACAAGTCCGAATGCCCCAGCAGCATTTGCACCACCCGTAAATCCGCACCGTGATTCAGCAAGTGCGTTGCAAATGCGTGGCGCAGAGTATGTGGAGATAAATGTTTGGTTATGCCAGCGCGTTGACTGTAATGTTTGATACGATACCAGAACGTTTGTCGCGTCATGGATTGGGCCCTGTTACCCGGAAACAGCGCGTCAGAGGGCCTACCTTTCAAGAGTTCGTGGCGAGCAGAGCGCATGTATTGCAAAAGCCAGTCAACGGCTTCCTCTCCAAGGGGGACCAGCCGCTCTTTATTACCTTTGCCGATGATTCGTACAACACCCTGTCGCAGATTCACCTGATCCACCCGTAGCTCGACCAGCTCGGAAACCCGGAGGCCGCAACCGTAAAGGATCTCCAGCATCGCCCGATCTCTCAGTTCGAGCGGAATTCCAGTGTCCGGCTCCTGCAACAAATTATCGACATCTTCCTCTGAAAGACTGTCCGGTAAACGCCTTGGCAGATGAGGGCTGTCAATACGAAGTGTCGGGTCTTCCTGAATAGCGCCTTCTCTAAGGAGATAACGATAAAACCGACGGATGCCAGACAATCGACGGGCAGCAGTGGAGGCTTTACGGCCCTCGGCCAGCCCCCGGGATATCCAATCCAGCACATCCATCCGAGTGACGTCAATCAGCCCGCCATTCCTGACGCGCCCGGACACCCAGCGAGCCAGTTGGGTTAAATCACTGCGATAAGCGGACCGGGTTTTCTCACCCAGACCGTCCTCCAGCCAGAGAGCATCGATAAAACGCGCAATCACTTGCTCGTCATCGGGATCAAGACCGTTGGTTTTCATTGCAGCGACCACCGTGGATGAGAAAAAACAGCATCAGGGCAATCACGATAGCTGACCGACCCCTGCCAGACCACCCGATACTGGTGCGTCGACCAGAGCGCCGCGGTCGCGTTTAGTTTCGTTAGGTATGACGGGCACTAAAGTATTTCTATTCCCTCGCATTTGTAATGACCAATCAATGTGTCTTCCTGCAACACCTCTCCGTCGAGATTAAAGCTGAATAGCCAGGCTTCGGTTCGGTCTCCGATCTCCACGCTTTTGAGCCCGATACACTCATTCGGATGGCCAGGAATGACTTTAAACGAGGAAATGCCCCGCTCCGGAACACGCGTTCCGATCTCCAGGGTGCGAATGCTGGTGAAATCCTCATTGGCAATGATCAGAGTGTTAGCGCCCCGTTCACGTTCGTCCACCGGCTCATCGAAGGGCTTGTGGGAGATCTTGCGCGGGAAAAACAACCACTCCCGACGGTGAGGGTGCCATTCGGCGGCCTCATGGATCACATAACCCTCCGGGCCAACGGCCAAGGCGTCCCGGATCCGCTGATAGTTGTCTCTCCAGTCAATACTTTTCAGCCCATAATGACGGTCGAGTACCTTGACCCATTCTTCCTGGGACTTCTTCCCGTGACTGCCGACAATCAGGTCATTGTCTTTCAAGGTGGCCCATTCACTTTTGAAACCTTTGAATTTTTCGTCACCGCTACCCGTCATCAATATATGACGGGGCACCAACTGGTTCTGATTACGGATTTCGCACACCAGGCCCGTACGGTCGTCAAAGGTAACCAGACGCTTACCGAACAACACCAGCTCAGAGAACTCAGCGCCGCGGCCACCCTCGGCAATCAGGCTGATGAGTTGATGCTCACCGCCGTCTGCTTTCGGAATTTCCTCCATGCGATAGCTTACGTTGCCTGTGGCCGGATCGACTTCGCGGTAGAGCTTGTCGTATCTGAGGGTGGACTGCCAGGCAGTCTGGCCGTCGTCCAACTGTACCCGAGATGCGTGGTCTTCATCAGTTATGATGGCAAGGGTATATTCGCTGGTGAGGTCGTCATAACGCTCGATGCGCTTCAGGTCAAATGGCTGGTCGGCCACGGTGCCTCCTTCTGTTATCGGTTAACCCGGAGAACACCTTGACGGATATCCGGCAAGATTGCCATCGGGCACCAACATGCCCACGCCTGGCGCACCACCAAAAAAAAAGGCAGCCATATGGCTGCCTTTCTACTCGCTCTCTGAAAAACCAGGTAACAGTCGCCCGAAGGCGGGCAATCAACCCAACTTTTCTTTGATACGCGCCGCCTTACCAGACAGATCGCGGAGGTAGTACAGCTTAGCCTGACGAACGTCACCACGACGCTTCACTGCCAAGCTATCAATCAGCTTACTGAAAGTCTGGAAAGTACGCTCGACGCCGACACCGTAAGAAATTTTACGAACAGTGAAGGAGGAATTCATGCCGCGGTTGCGCTTACCAATAACAACACCTTCGAACGCCTGCAATCGCTCACGGTTGCCTTCTGTTACGCGAACCTGGACAACCACAGTATCGCCTGGTGCAAAAACCGGGATTTCCTTGGTCATCTGTTCGTTTTCAATCTGACTGATGATGTTGTTCTTACCGCTCATCGTATGCTCCTGATACTCAATCTTTTAATGCCCTGAAGTTTCAGAGGCACCCGGTTCATTAAAAAGTTCTTCCAGCAGCTCACGCTCTTCATCCGTAAACACCCGCTTTTCCAACAGGTCGGGGCGTCGCGCCCGAGTTCGCCTCAACGACTGCTTGAGCCGCCAACGCCGGATCTGATCATGGTGACCGCCTAACAACACATCCGGCACTGACTCACCTTCATAAATCTCAGGCCGAGTGTAATGCGGACAATCCAGCAAACCATCGGCGAACGAATCCTGCTCTGCCGACTGCGCATGACCCAGCGCTCCGGGGATGAGGCGGGTAACCGCATCAATGACAGCCATGGCTGCCACTTCACCACCAGAAAGAACAAAATCCCCCAGTGACACTTCTCTATCAACTTCGGTCGCAATAAGCCGCTCGTCCACACCTTCATAGCGACCGGCAACCAGAATCAGCCTCTGTTCCGATGCCAGTGACTCAACAACCGCCTGCGTCAGAGTCTCGCCTTGCGGTGAAAGATACACTACGCAAGCCTGACCGGGGGACGCCGCTTTTGCTGCCTGAATGGCGTCACGCAGAGGCTGAATTTTCATCAGCATCCCCGGGCCACCACCATAAGGCCGGTCATCCACCGTTCGATGCCGGTCGAAGGTAAAATCCCGAGGATTCCAGCTCGTAAAAGTCAATAAACCTTCTCGAGTCGCCCTGCCGGTTACACCGTAGTCAGTTACAGCACTGAACATTTCCGGGAACAGACTGACCGCACCAATCCACACCCGTTAAAACTCCACATCCCAGTCTACAACGATCAACCCCGAATCCAGAGCAACGCTCTTCACAACCTGATCAGGCAGATAGGGAATCAAACGTTCTTTCTGGTCAATGGATTCCGGAGATGAATTCACCACCAGAACATCGTTGGAACCTGTCTCGATCATATGCCCGACGACTCCGAGAATTTCTCCCGAGACCGTCTCCACACGCAGACCTTCCAGTTGGTACCAGTAAAATTCACCTTCCGGCAAATCCGGCAACTCACTCTGAGGAACGACAATATCGAACCCACAGTAAGTTGCTGCAGTATCCCTGTCGTCGACGCCTTTGAGCTTTACGACGATTCCCGGCCCTTGCCGACGACCTTCCTCCAGCTCAAGCGGGATACGCTTACCTTCGAAAACAGCCGTCCAGTTCCGGTAATTAAGAATACCGTCCAGGGGATCGGTGTAGGCGTAAACCTTAACCCATCCCTTGATCCCAAACACCGCGGTTATCCGGCCAATCACAGTTTCCTGCGGACGCTGCGCCATGCCTTTCACCCCAGTGCTCATAAACTCAATTACTCAGCAGTGCCTTTCAGCAGCTGCGCTACGCGCTCACTGGTCTGTGCGCCCTGGCCTACCCAGAATTCAACGCGCTCACGATCAACGCGAAGACGCTCTTCCTGACCACGGGCTATAGGGTTAAAAAAACCAACACGCTCAATGAAGCGGCCGTCACGGGATTTGCGGCTGTCAGTGACTGTCAGATGGTAGAACGGGCGCTTCTTAGAGCCACCACGAGCCAAACGGATTGTTACCATTTCGACCAATATCCTGTTCTGTTATACGAACTTTGTACGACTCACGCCAGCTAGCCAAAGGCTAACGCGGAGACCCATACTCGAAAGGGGCGCTATTCTAAGCTAAATCCCCGGCGAAGAAAACAGGCAAACTATCCTGATTTCTACTAACGGCCAAATGGTGGCATGCCGCCACCTCCGCCACCGGGCGGCATCATACCTTGCATACCACGCATCATGTTGGCCATACCGCCCTTTTTGCTGAACTTTTTCATCATCTTTTGCATTTGCTTGTGCTGCTTCAACAGGCGGTTAACATCCTGTATCTGCGTGCCAGAGCCTGTTGCTATGCGTCTTTTACGGGAATTGTTGATCACATCAGGGTAGCGGCGCTCTTTTGGCGTCATGGAGCAAATAATCGCCTCCAACTGCCCCATACTTTTGTCGTTGACCTGCTGCTGAGCTGCTTGAGCCATTTGCCCCATGCCCGGCAACTTGTCTAGCAAACCGCCGACACCGCCCATACTTTTCATCTGCTGAAGCTGGTCGCGAAAATCTTCAAGGTCAAAACTTTTGCCTTTCTTGATTTTCTTGGTGAGCTTGTCAGCCTTCTGTTTGTCTATCTTGCGCTCTGCCTCCTCAATAAGAGAAAGCACATCACCCATACCCAGAATGCGTGAGGCCACGCGATCAGGATGAAACGGCTCCAGAGCATCGACTTTTTCACCTACACCCAGGAATTTGATGGGCTTGCCGGTGATATGCCGGACCGACAACGCCGCGCCACCGCGCGCATCACCATCGGTTTTGGTCAGCACCACACCGGTCAGCGGCAACGCATCGTTAAATGCCTTGGCCGTGTTGGCAGCGTCCTGGCCCGTCATCGCATCGACAACAAACAGGGTCTCAGCCGGGTTAACCGCTTTATGCAAGCGACCGATTTCCCCCATCATCTGCTCATCGACATGCAGACGACCGGCAGTATCCAGAATCACTACATCAATATGCTTTTTGCGGGCTGCATCGATGGCACCTTCAGCAATCGCAACCGGGTCCTGGTCCGCCGAACTCGGATGGAACCCGACGCCTACTTCGGCAGCGAGGGTTTCGAGCTGCTTAATAGCCGCGGGGCGGTATATATCCGCACTCACCACCAACACCGACTTCTTATGGCGATCCTTCAGCAACCGTGCCAGCTTTGCCACGGTGGTCGTTTTACCCGCGCCCTGAAGGCCCGCCATCATAATGACTGCGGGGGGCCGCGTTGCCAGGTTCAGGGCTTCGTTGCCCGAACCCATCACCCGCTCAAGCTCTTCCTGCACCACGCGCACGAAGACCTGGCCTGGCGTCAGACTGCGCATGACCTCCTGGCCGATGGCGCGTTCACGGACACCTTCTATAAAGGCTTTTACCACAGGCAGTGCAACATCGGCCTCAAGCAGGGCCATGCGAACTTCCCGCAACGTTTCTTTAATATTGTCGTCGGTCAGCCGGGCCTGGCCGGAAATCTTTCGCAGGCTGCCAGACAGTCTATCGGTCAGGTTCTCAAACATGGCGTTATTCCGTGCCCCTGAATAGTTAGCGTGTGAACGAGGAACCGGTTGATTCCGGTTGCACAATCAAGACATTATACCCAGACTATTGCCCTGAAACGACCAGCACAGTCAATTCAGTGCTCACCAGACTACAGGAATTCAATGAAGGTTCCTGACTCCGCAACCGGAAACTCGACGCAAAGGATGTCATGGGAACCCTGATTCTCGCGGTAACCACACTTTTTCTTTACAGCATTGGAACCGCGCTGCAGGCTCTGAGCTTCAGGGGCCGGGTCAACACCAGCGTTGCCATTGTCACACTTATTGGTGCCCTGGCGTTAACCAGCCATGGCGTATTGATCTGGGAAACAGTTCGCTCGCAGGGTGCCTTTAATCTCGGCTTTTTTCAAAGTTCCGTGCTGATTTCATGGTTGATCGTCGCACTCTTATTGATACTGAACCTACGTAAGCCGGTGCAGAGCCTCTTTCTCTGCGCTTACCCCCTCGCTGCGATAACCGTTATTTTTATCCTGACTTTTCACTCCCCGCCTCGCTTCGTAGCGCAGGACAACTGGGGCATGCTCTCTCATATAGCACTATCCGTTACCGCCTACAGCCTTTTCAGCCTGGCGGCAGCCCAGGCGCTTTTGCTTTATTTTCAAAACCGGCAGTTAAAGCAGAACTACAACAGTTTGCTGGTCAGCAACCTGCCGCCTTTACAGACCATGGAATCCCTGCTGTTCGAGCTGGTTTGGGCAGGGGTTATCATGCTTGTTCTGTCGATTATCACCGGCGCTATTTTTGTCGATGACCTGTTTGCCCAGGACCTTGCTCACAAGACTCTTTTCTCGCTGATATCGTTGGCGGTGTTCGTTGGATTGCTGATCGGTCGCTATACCCAGGGGTGGCGTGGCATTACCGCTAGCCGCTGGACGCTGGCTGGCTGCATGCTTCTGATGATCGGTTTTTACGGCAGCAAGCTGGTTCTTGAGCTTATTTTTCAACGCGGCGGATAAAGCGCTTCAGCAAACTCTTGACACCTCCGCCCGACACCCCTACTTTCGCTACTTGTTTGCAACATAAGGATTATTCTTCTTGAACGAGGCATCGCTGACAGCGCTGTTTTCCACCTTAACAGGACTCATCATTCTCTCTGCGTTCTTCTCCAGCTCCGAAACCGGAATGATGTCTCTGAACCGTTACCGACTGAAGCATCTGGCGAAGAACGGCCATAAGGGTGCCCTTCGAGCTAACAAACTGCTCAAACGAACAGACCAGCTGATTGGCGTCATTCTGATCGGCAACAACTTCGTTAATATTCTTGCCTCGTCTATTGCCACTGTCATTGCTATCCGAATCTGGGGCGACGCAGGCATCGCGATCGCAACCGTCCTGCTGACAGTGGTCATTCTGATATTTGCCGAAGTCACCCCGAAAACCCTGGCTGCTCTTTTTCCGGAAAAAATCGCCTTCCCTGCCAGCCACATACTCGGGCCGCTGCTCAAAGTTCTGTATCCGATAGTCTGGCTTGTTAATCTTTTTACTGGCTTTATCCTCAAAATACTTCGTATTTCACCTGAAGATGCGGCTAGCGATCACCTTAGCCGGGAAGAATTGCGGACCCTCGTTAATGAAGCTGGCGCGCTTATTCCTAACAAACACAAGGACATGCTCGTCAGCATACTGGATCTTGAAAAAGTAACGGTGAATGACATCATGGTGCCGAGGAACGAGGTGGTTGGCATTGATCTGGAAGATGATATAGACGCCATCCTACGTCAGATGCGTAGCAGCCAGCATACACGCCTACCGGTTTTTAAAAATGACATCAACAACATCCAGGGCATGCTGCACCTCCGGAACCTGTCAAAGCTGCTGCTTCAGGAAGACATCAATAAAGCAATGATTATGCAGCTTTGCCGGGAGCCGTATTTCATCCCTGAAAGCACACCATTGAACACGCAGCTGATCAATTTCCAGAAAGCCAAGCGGCGCATCGGCATTGTGGTCGATGAATACGGGGATGTGCTGGGAATCGCAACGCTGGAGGACATCCTCGAGGAAATTGTCGGAGAGTTCACCACCGATTACGCGGCAACCAGCCCCGATGTCATTCCTCAGGATGATGGCACCTTTATTATTGATGGTGCCGCGGCGATACGCACTGTGAATAAAATACTTGACTGGAAACTGCCAACGGATGGACCGAAGACGCTAAACGGACTGATTACCGAACACCTGGAAACAATTCCAGAGACCAACGTCTGCATGAAGTTGAAAGGTCATCGTATCGAGGTGTTACAGATCAAGGATAACGTGGTTAAAGCCGCCATTGTTCACCCCCCGAAAAAACGCAAAAAACGAGCCAGCCGTGCCTGAAATCCATCACTCATATACAGCTTCCCTGTAAGCTGAAGGATATTGGGAGTATCAAGATTTAAATCCCTGCTTGACCTGCCTGCGGTTAAAATCAACACTGACCTCAATAACACCATAACAACAACAGGAGTTTACTAGATGAGTCTTAGTCACACGGTTGGCTTGCTTACCCACCCGGACAGGGAGTGGGAATCAATCCGCAATGACTCCGAATCGATCGGCAAGCTTTATCTCGGACACGTTCTACTATTGGCATTGATACCCGCTGTTGCTGGATTCTATGGCACGACTCAAGTGGGCTGGCAAATCGGTGATGGTCAGGTAATTCGCCTCACCTCAAGCAGTGCACTGCAACTATGCATGTTGTTTTACGCGGCGATGCTGGCGGGAATCTATATAATTGGTCGCTTTATTGATTTCTTTGCTGCCACTTATGAAGTAAAAAATGATAAACCCAGGGGCGTTATTCTTGCGGCCTATACCGCAACTCCGGTGTTCCTGCTAGGGATTATCGCAGCCTACCCTAACATCTGGGTCAATATGGTCGTGGGGCTTGCTGCAATAGCGTATTCCGTCTATCTGCTCTACGAAGGGCTACCCATTTTAATGAAAATCCCTGAAGATCGAGGGTTTATGTTCGCCTCCTCCGTACTGACGGTCGGCCTGGTCATGTTTGTCGGGCTGCTTGCAATAAGCGTCGTTGTATGGAGTATGGGGGTAGGTCCAGTTTATACCAGCTAATCTGCCATGTAGGCAGAACGCAGCACCCGAGGCCTAAAGCAACCGCCTCGGTCCGCACACTCTAAAAAAATGAGAATCTTACAGGCTATCAATTATTCGAAACTGATAGTCTGGAGGAGAATCGTTAGCGTTTGTTCATCTTTCCCGTGGTAGAATTGCGGTAGATTACACAAATAATAAGAGTTAAAGCAGGTAAGCTCGGTCATGTATCCGGTTGAGGCGTAATAGGAGTCGGCCATGAATAAGCAGTCCGGCATACATTATCTCCACGAGCACAAAGGCCCGGGAGCGGCTGTGCCCCTACCACAAGAAGTTGTCCGCATCCGCGATACGGTTGTGGCCGGACTTGGAGATTTGCTCCAGGGCGCATTTGACGCTGTGGACGATTCTCTATTTGAACTCGCCAATAATGCCCGTAGTAACAATGAGCAGAACCGCTATTTTGAAGCGATGAGGGAAATTCGCATCAAGCGTAAGGGTGTGGAAAAGCATTTCCAGACCGCCGTTGCTCATCTTTTCAGTCATCCCCCGAGAAGCAGTGCAACCATAGCCGCACCCGAGCAGGGTAACCCGCAGACTGCCGATAGCCTGTCGTTGGTTCATAACGACGATCTTGAAGAACAGGTTGCCCTGAATGCGATGGTCACTAAGTCCCGCGCTTATTTTCAGGGGCCACTTATTCAACTACAGACCCGATTCAGTGTCGTCTACCCTGGCGCTACCGCCGAAGATCCCGTTAACCCTTTGGCCCCCGAGCACGTATGTGGCGCTTTTGTAGAAGCCGCTCAGGCCCTGGAAATCCAGATACGGGAACGCCTGATCGTCCTCAAGCAGTTCGATCGTTATGTGGTCTCCAATTTGGGCATGTTGCTTGATGAAGCCAACCGGATCCTTATCCAGGCGGGGGTCATTCCCAACTTTCGCTATCACGGCAAAACAAGTGAACAGGCCAAACAAAAAGAACACGGCGGCCAGGCACAGACCCGGGAAAACAACGCAGACTACAACGCCCAGCCGCAAACTGGCTCTCCGGGCGATGAAGCTCTGTTTGAACAGATCGGCCAACTGCTCGCACAACAACGAAGCGGACACGCACCACGTTCTGCTGACCCCAATCTTCATTTGGTTGGTGCCGCCGAACTGTTTCAACTTCTGACATCCCTACCCCGAGAGTCGACCAATTATACCAGCGGAAACCTGAGCGCTGGCGAGCCACTGGTCGTGGATCTACGCTCGGTGGTCGAACACCTGTTGCGCAATACCTCTTCAACGGATGGCAAAAAGCCCGCACTGAATGAGGTGGACGAAGATCTGATCAATCTCGTTTCAATGCTGTTCGAATTCATTCTTGATGATTACAACCTATCTGCACCCATTCAGGTATTGATCAGCCGGCTGCAGATCCCGATTCTCAAAGTGGTCATCAAGGATAAATCGTTTTTCAGCAAGGCTAACCATCCAGCGCGTAAGTTGTTGAATTCTTTGGCGAGGGCAGGCATCGGCTGGAGTGAAAGTGACGAGAAAACCCGGGATAAGCTTTACGAGCATATCCACACAATTGTGCTCCGAATACTGAATGAGTTTGACGGCGACATCACACTTTTCGAAAAGCTCAGCGAAGAATTCGATCAGTTTCTGTCGCGAGAGAATCGCAAATCGTCGTTGGTTGAACAACGTACCCGCGAATCCGAACGTGGTCGTATCAAGTCCCAGAAAGCGCAGGAAACCGTTGACCAGTTACTGCAGGACAAACTGGCTAAACATCGTGTACCCGACTCTATCCGCCATATCCTTCTGCATGGGTGGAGTCGCGTCATGTTTCTGGCGTATCTGAGAAATGATGTCGAGCATCGCTGGAATCAATCCGTCAAAGTGGTCGATGATTTAATCTGGTGCCTGCATCCCCATCTTGAAGATGATGAACGTGATCAGTGGGTGCGGGTCGTTCCCGGCCTGCTTAAGTCTCTACGAGCGGGACTCGAGGAAGTTTCCTACAACTCAACCAATCTCGATGAGATGATGGGTGAGCTCAAGCATGAGCTGACTGAAGCTTTCCGGGCTCACGCGCTTGCCGAAGCTAAAGAGACTCCATCCGAGCTGGAGCTGCAAGAAGATATACCGGTGGTCCAGCAAACGGCCATAGAGCGACAGCAAGAGCTTGAGGACGCTGCGGTTGCCGAATACGTGACTCAGGTAGACGCCATTGATGTTGGGAATTGGGTTGAGTTTAACCTGGTTAACGGAACCAGCTTCCGCTGTAAGCTCTCTGCCATTATCGAGGAAGCTGACTGTTTTGTTTTTGTGAACCGGATGGGACTGAAGGTGATCGAGAAAACCCGTATAGAACTAGCTCATGAGATGCGAAGAGGTCGGTTAACGACGCTTGAGCAAGGAGCCCTCGTCGATCGCGCACTGGATGCCGTCATGGGAAGCTTACGACGCAACTCGGGTTAAGGCCGGTCCGCCCCCCACTCTGGTGATTCTGGTGATAAGGGGGAAAATCTCCGCTTCCGGATCGAAGTGAAATTCTCGCCGGAGCGGATATAAGGCATCGCGAAATATCAGGCTTCCGTTTTATTGGCGGCAGCTTTTACCACTTCTGCCAGCTCTCCACTCTCTGACATCTCAAGAATGATATCGCAACCACCGACCAGCTCCCCGCTTACATACAGTTGCGGGTAGGTAGGCCAGCTCGAGTAAACTTTCAGCCCTTCACGTAATTCCTGATTATCCAGAATGTTCACGAAGGCGAAACGCTCTCCACACGCCATGAGAGCCTGAACCGTTTTCGCCGAAAAGCCACACTGTGGAGCTTGTGGTGAACCTTTCATATAGAGGATGACCGGGTTGTCAGCCAATTGGCTTTTAATCGTTTCGTTAATATCCATAAAACTCGCCTCTCCAGGAACAATGACATCACAAAATTTGTATCTGACTGGGTTCATTGTACACGCCTGTTCAAATACGCACCAAACCCATTAAACGACCTCACGACTCAGCTCCAGCCGCCATTGTCATCATAGGGGTTAACCGCTAGACTTAAATCTTGCCTCCGATATTACGATACTTTTTTTGCGGTATCGCGGTGTGTGGTCTTGGGCACGCACACCTCGCAGTCACCGAGGCTATTTGTAACCAGTCTGCGACGCTACTGCACTGCTCCAATCTCTTCCATACCCAGACCCAAAACAAATTGGCGTCCACGCCACTGAGCCTTACCAGATGCCAAAGATCGCCGACTACTATATTAAATTATTACCGCAGGCCATATTTCATTAAAAGGGCGTAAACATGCCAGTTAGACATTTCCTGACATTGAATGACCTGACCACCGATGAACTGGATCGGTTGCTGGATCATGCCAGCAAACTCAAGCGCAGCTGGCGCGACGGCATGGTGCGGGACTCACTCAAGAATCGCGTCCTGGCCATGATTTTCGAAAAGTCATCCACTCGCACACGAGTTTCTTTCGAGGCAGGAATGACCCAACTCGGAGGTGCCGCCCTGTTCCTGTCACCTCGTGACACCCAGCTCGGCCGTGGGGAGCCCATCGAAGATTCTGCCCGGGTTATTTCCAGCATGGCTGACGCAGTGATGATCAGGACGTTTGAACACGAAACGATAAAGCGGTTTGCGGCAGTATCGGGCGCACCGGTCATTAACGCGCTGACCGACGACTTTCATCCCTGCCAGTTACTGGCCGACATGCAGACCTATCGAGAACACCGCGGCAGCATCCGGGGCGCCACGGTGGCCTGGATAGGAGATGGCAACAACATGTGCAATTCCTATATCAACGCGGCTAAGCTGTTTGGTTTCCATCTCAACGTGGCCTGCCCTGAAGGCTACGAGCCGGACCAGACCATGTTCGCAGAAGCGGGCGATCAGGTAACCGTCTTTCACGAGCCCGCCACGGCTGCAAAAGACGCCCACCTGCTGGTCACAGACGTCTGGGCTTCCATGGGGCAGGAAGACGAACAGGCCGCCAGGGCCAAAACATTTGCCAGCTACCAGATTAATGAACAGCTGATGTCTCTGGCTGCCAGGGACGCTCTTTTCATGCACTGCCTGCCAGCCCATCGCGGTGAAGAAATCTCCGTTAACATGCTGGAACACCCTGGCTCTGTCGTGTGGGATGAAGCCGAAAACCGGCTTCACGCCCAGAAAGCGCTGCTTGAATTTCTGATTCTTGGGCAACTGGGCTGATCCTGCAATGTCGACCGCCAGCACTGAAACTGAAAACAGCCGGGACAATAATGGGACATCGATTACATACCCACAAAACGAGGTGGCCGACCGCCCAGTATCCTCGGAAAAAGATAACTGGCTGTTAACAGTCAACAACCTCTCATGTGGCTATGGCGAAGTGCCTGTTGTGAAAGACGTTAGTTTTTCTCTTGGGCAAGGTGACATTGGATGCCTGCTGGGTCCAAGCGGATGTGGTAAAAGCACGATACTGAGAGCCCTGGCCGGATTCTTACCAATCAGTACGGGCGAAATCCGATTGGAATCCGCCACTATCAGCCTGCCCGGCCGGACCATGACACCGGAAAAGCGGCGAATTGGCATGGTATTTCAGGACTACGCCTTATTCCCGCATCTCACCATCGCGGATAACATAGGCTTCGGGCTCCGGCATCAGAGCAAGGCAGACCGTATCCAGAAAGTTGCGGGGCTATTGGAGCTAGTGCACTTACAGGACCTTGCCAATCAATACCCTCATGAGCTCTCCGGCGGACAGCAACAGCGTGTTGCCCTGGCTCGTGCACTGGCCCCGGAGCCTACACTGATTTTGCTTGATGAACCCTTCTCGAACCTTGACACCGACTTGCGCCGACGGCTCAGTCTGGACGTGCGGGATATCCTGAAAACCTTGGGCATCAGTGCCATTCTGGTCACCCATGATCAGCAGGAAGCCTTTGCGATGTGCGATCAGGTGGCCGTGCTCAAAGATGGCCAGGTTCAACAGTGGGACGTGCCCTACAACCTCTACCACGAACCCACCAACCGTTTTGTGGCTGGTTTTGTCGGTCAGGGGGGGTTTATACCGGGTACCGCCCTGGGGCCGGACACCATTGAATCAGAACTGGGCGTAATCAGGGGCAACCGCACCTACAACTGGTCCTCAGGTACCCTGGTAGACATCCTGATACGGCCTGACGATATCGTTCACGATCCGGAGTCAAACTTGCGACCGAAGGTAATTGAGAAAACCTTCGCTGGCACCTCCACCCTCTACCGTTTCAAACTGTCGGAAGAAACCGAATTCGAAGCGCTGTTTCGCAGCCATCTCGACTTCTATCTGGGAGAGCATGTGCCGATACGGGTAGAAGCTGAGCATCTTATCGCATTCGCCCGGTCGCACTGACGGCAGTGGGAGGGGTGACAAGAAGCTTCCAGGAGGGCCAAAACCGGGGGTTGAAAAAACAAAAAAAGGGCCGGAAAACCGGCCCTCAAATGACGAATAAAACAAGGAAAGTTCGTAAGAACTACAACCTCAAAAGTCATCCCTTACGCTTTGAAGTATCGGACAGTTCCCGGCACAGGTCTGTGTGGATTGTGTTGTAACTTTGTTACATCGCGTCATTGCTTGAGCAGCTCATCACACTCTTCCACCTTTTTACGGGGCCAGACCAGACTGAACTTTGCACCACCCAGATCACCACTGCGAGCCACGAATGCCTGACCACCGTGCCAAAACAGGATCCGACGCACGATAGAAAGCCCCAGGCCGTAGCCGCCTGATGTTCTGGTACGGCTGTCGTCCAGGCGCGCAAACGCAGTGAATACCTTTTCCCAGTCCTCTTCCGGGATACCCGAGCCGTCGTCCTCAACATCTATCCGGCAGGTGTGTTCATCCAACTGGCAGGTAACCCGAACCCGGTCATTGGCATAGCGCGCGGCATTTCCCACCAGATTCTGGATCGCCCGATGAAGATAGCGCGGCTCCACATCAGATAGCGCCCAGACGTCAGCTTCTGCCGGCACCACTGCGTCAATGGCAACCTTGGTATGGATGAGCCGCTGTTCGCCCACCACCTGATGAACGATGTCGGTGACCGATGACTCATGCAGCGCAAACACCGGCCCACCCTGCTCCAGCCTGGCGTAGGTGAGAATTTCATCAATCAGTTCATCAAGTTCCTGGATATCTCCATCTATTCCGTTCAGCTGCTTTTGAAGATCTTCGGGGTTATCACAGTCTTCTATCATCTGCACACCGAACCGTATCCGGGCAACAGGCGTGCGTAATTCGTGTGATACCGCGTGAATCATCTCCCGCTGCACACCCACAAGACGTTGAATATGCTCTGCCATACTGTTGAACGCCGTCGCCAGGCGCGAGACCAATTGGCTTTCACCAGCCTGCACCCGCGCCTCCATTTCACCCCGGGCAATGCGCACAGCCAACGACTCTACCGCTCTCAGATTATGATCGACACCGCGAAGCAACAGCAGTAAGGCGCCAGCCAGTACACTCCCGGCCACTGCCACAAGCAATAAAATCACCGGCCAGGCCCAGGGATTGAAAGGTTCAGGCATTTCTAAGCGCGCAAGAGTGCCATCATCAAGACGGATGAGGACTTCTGCAGCGCTGTATCGACTGGCCTGATAGTAAGATAGCCCCCGTTCTGAAACCCGTTCCAGTACAGCACTTTCCGGCAGCGATTCAGCGTCGGAAAGCAAAGCCAACTGCACTGCAAACGCATTCGAAAGCCGCTCTATTGCAGCATCGCGCTCTTGCGGTAACAACCCACTCAGATGACTCCGCACGATAAGCGCTGTGGCCTCGGAAACGTCTCTGTAAACATCGCGGAACCGCAGTTTGAGAACGGCGTCATTACCAATCTTCTGAACCAGAACCTCCGGCCCCAGGGTGCTTGCCAACGCCACAACCTGGCCGTAGGCGAGCCTTTCCTGAACCACTGAAGTCAGCGCGTCCGGGCTGATCACACGGAAATCGTAAAAGGATTCAAGCCATTTGTAATGCCCGGCAGGCGCAGGCACCGAAGCCAGCCAACGCATCATCGGTCCGGGAAACTGTTCTTGCCATGACTGACTGCGAACCGAGTTCACGCCCCAGAACAGAGCGAGACAAAGAATAAGCACAAGTGCGGTGAGGACTATCAGGCGCGCGTAGAGCTTCAGGAAGAACTTCAGGGGCATCGGACCCTACCGTGGTATTGAAGGCGGGCGCAGGCCTTGCGGCCCGCGTCCGGAAATCACTGTCAGGCTTCTTTTACAAAAAGGTAGCCCTTGCTACGAACAGTCTTGATCCGCCGCGGATGAACAGGATCATCCCCGATTTTGGGTCTAATGCGAGAAACTCGCACGTCGATAGATCGATCCTGACCGTCGTATTCGATACCCCTCAGCGCCGTGAATATCTCTTCACGGCTTAGCACCCTACCGGCACTGCTCGCCAGCAGCCACAGCAGGTCAAACTCGGCGCTGGTAAGGTCGATACTGGCATCGTTCAGCCAGGCCTCTCGCATCGCACGATCAACAATCAGGTCATTGAACTGAAGCCTGACGGGCTCATCGGCGCTCTCGGGCTCCTTGGCCGACGCCGCATTCTCGCTCACCCGGCGCAACAACGCCCGGATACGAGCCAGTAGCACCCTGGGTTTGACTGGCTTACCAACGTAATCGTCAGCACCCATTTCAAGACCAAGGACCTGGTCAAGGTCATCAGTACGAGCCGTCAACATGATAATCGGACCCGGGAAAAATGGCCGAACTCTGCGGCAAATAGAGAGCCCGTCTTCTCCGGGTAACATCAAGTCAAGCACCACCAGATCGGGCTGCTCATTTTTGATGCGCTCTACTGCCTGACCACCGTGACTTTCAAGGGTCACTGTGAGCCCATTGCTCTCCAGATACTCTCGCGTCAAGTCTGCCAGTCGCTCATCGTCCTCGACGATGAGAATTCGCCAACCTTCGTTATTTGTTTGTTCCACGCAGTCCATCTCTGATCTTGTTTTCCCGTTGCAGGCCACCACCCTCGCGATGGACCCGGCCCTTTTCCCGAGCCTACCGAAGCTTATCAAGCCTCGTACTCCACTACCCGGTATCTCACTGAAACCGCTTACACAGAACGAAGCGTCTGAAATTGCAGTGTGCCAGAGCGACGATACAGACAACGCCCGGTAACAGCAATTATACACGCCATTCAGAAATATACAGGGAACGCGCCTTTCGTTACACCCCGTGACATGTTCTAAAGGTAGTCGGCTTATCACCAGTTGTCATGGGCTCGTCACCTTAGTTTCATCTGGGTGTCACAGCGGCTTCATAGGCTTGTCTGAAAATGGACATAAAGAGAAATAGCCATGACAGCACAAACTGTTCGCTCTGCTCGCCCCGCCCGCCGACTGACTACCTGCATTACCCGTAACCCAGTCGAAATCGAAACAGCCCAGCGCTTGCGGTACTCGGTGTTTTCGGCGGAATACGGATCGAACCTTGGCGCCACGGTGCCGGGCATTGATGCCGACCGGTTTGATGAACTCTGTGATCACCTGATGGTGCGGGATGCAACCAGCGGGCAACTGGTCGCCACCACCCGGATACTCCATCAGAAGCAGGTCTGGAAAGCCGGTGGATTCTACTCCGAAGGCGAGTTTGACCTTTCCCAACTGTATGACCTGCCCGGCACCCTTGCCGAGCTGGGCCGCACCTGCGTGCATCCGGCTTATCGCAACGGCGGCACCATTACATTGCTATGGTCGGCAGTAGCGGAATATCTGGTCACTCAGAAAATCGATTACCTGATCGGTTGTGCCAGCATTGGCATGTCTGACGGTGGTCTTAAAGCCTGGCGCATAGCCCGGCACCTGCAGCGGGAATACCTGACCGAAGAGCGCTGCCGGGTTTTTCCGATACGCGAACTGCCCCACCTCACCCACGCTGTCAACGAAGAGCGCGCAGTTGAAGTGCCCGCGTTGATCAAAGCTTATATGCGACTGGGCGCCAGGGTCTGTGGTGAACCTTGCTGGGACCCGGAATTCCGCTGTGCAGACCTACTGGTACTGCTTGAGGTATCGCGCCTCGCTGACCGCTACAATCGACACTTCATCAAGCAACGCCAGCACGCCTGTGATTAAAAACCATTGGAAGCAGCCGCTATGATGCACGCTATCCGCCTGACCAGCAGGCTCACCCTGTTTATACTGTTTCTTCTGCTGACCGCTGGTATCGCCGTTGGCGTGCGGAGCGTAGAAAAGAGCAGAGGTAAAGCCGTAGACCGCAGCCCTTGGGCGCGTTTCTGTTTTGGCGGGGCGGCGCGCTGCCTCGGATTTCGGGTCCGGCACCACGGCCGCGTTGCGAAAGGGCCGGTATTGTTCGTCAGTAACCATATCTCCTGGTCCGATATTCCCATCCTGGGTGGCACGGCACCGCTTCGGTTCCTGTCCAAAGCGGAGGTTGCCCGGTGGCCGGTGATCGGCTGGCTCGCGGTTCAGGCTGGCACCCTGTTTATCCAACGAGGGGGCGGTCGGGCAAACCAGAGCCGCACTGATATCAGGAACGCTCTGGAGGCTGGGCAGTCGGTGCTGGTCTTTCCGGAAGGAACCACGACCGTCGGCATTACGGTCCTGCCGTTTCACGGGCGGCTCCTGAGCGCGGCTCTCGAGGCCAGCGTACCCATCCAGCCGGTCAGCATTGGTTATCGCAGGAACAGCAGGCCGGACCACCTGGCGCCGTTTATCGGTGACGACGGGTTCCACTCACACCTGATCAGAATGCTGAAGCAGCCAGCCGTTGAAGTCTCATTGGTTTTTCATGAGCCGGTTCGGGCAACGGCCAAGGAAACCATTTCGGACCTCGCCGATCGCCTCCAAGAAACCGTAGCCGACGGACTTGCGGACATTCACCGAGGTGGTTCGGAACCCAGCTCGTCGTCGCTGGCCTCCCTGACCTGAACAATTTCGAGATCAAAATACAACGTGAAACCGGCCAACGGGTGGTTGGCATCCACATGAACAAGGTTGCCGTCAATGCCGACTACCTTGATCACCTGGGCCTCATCGCCGGTATTGGTCTGGAACTTCATACCGATACGCAAGTCATCAACGTATTCGAACATCGAGCGGGGCACCCGGCGAACCAGCTCTGAATTGTGCTCTCCATAACCCATTTCAGGTGGCACCGTGACTTCCAGGCAGTCGCCCGGCCCGCGCCCCTTCACAGCTTCCTGGATACCTTTGATGACGCTGTCGGAACCCTCCATGAAGGTCAGTGGCTCGCCACCTTCCGATGTATCGACGACTTCTCCGGTACGATTTTTCAAACGGTAATGAACGGTATAAACAGCCGGTCGTTGCATTAGTCAGCGTTATCCTCAGATGATGTGAAATGGCCCGACTGGCGCAGACCGTGAACCAGCAGGCGCCTGTCCAACCTGGCTTTGAACCCCGACGGGGCCGTCAGTGACATGCGCTCGAGCAGTGGCTGCACAACTTCGTCGCCGGTACTGGTCCTCAACGCCCGCCACAGAGTTGCCACTTTACCACGACGGGTTGCCGTTGCGGCCTTCAGGCCACGCAGTGCTTTACCAAGCGTCAGTTCTTCCTCGGTAAAGTCGCAGCCAAACGGAAACGCCGGGAAGGCATTTTCACCAGCCGCTTGCAGGGCGCTCTGAACCAATTCAGGGGTGTTCTGGCACCACTCCGCTGGCAGACGGAAGCCGGACGCCACCTTGCCAGCGCTCTGAGCCCGGTTTAGCAATTCCTGCTGAAAACGGGAGTCAGCGATACGAATCAATCCGAGATAAACCTCCTGATCCGTCTTGCCCCGCACATCCGCAATGCCATATTCGGTTATCACAATGTCTCTCAAATGACGGGGAATCGTGCAGTGGCCATAACTGAAGACAATATTGGATACCGCCTTGCCATCAGATTGGCGGGTACTGCGCAGCGTCAGGATGGACCGCGCACCCGGCAAATCATGAGCCATGGCAACAAAGTTGTACTGCCCACCCACCCCACTTACGACCCGGCCATCCTCCAGCCCGTCCGAAACCGCTGCGCCATTGAGCGTGTGCATCATCGCTGAGTTGATAAAACGGCTGTCCTTACGTTGCGCCACCTTGAGCTTCTGATCGCCAAACCGGTGGTCATAGAGGTGATTGATGAAGTTCACACTTGTCATACAGAGGCGGTCTTTCTGGATCGGCGCCAAATCTCTAAGGGCCTGATAAAAGCTCTCCGGTCCCAGGTAAAAGCCCCCGTGGAGCACCACTCCTCCGGTCAGATGGGAGCCTAGCGCCAGGGACGCCAAATGCTCGCGAGCTTCCGGATCGTCAAGATCCGGATCCAGGGAATACTCGCCCACCGTCAACCGGCCACCCTTGAAAATCACCTGATCATTCAGAATGCCATAGCGTTTGAGCCAGCGGACATCCCTGGCCCTTAAAGGCGAGTCAATCCACTCTTCTTCACGCAACACGTCCAATGTAGCCAGAGTCACGGTGGCGCTTATCCGACCCCGATTGATGAGCAACTGCAACCCGACGTGATCATATACCTCACGCTTCAATATTCCGGCCTTCATCAGATGGATGAAGCCATCGACCATCATTTCACTGCAGCCGTAAAGCCCCTCCTCAAACACGCCAGTGCCACCGCAACGGGACGCTATGGGAAAACTCTGTTCTATATTCAGCGCTTGGTAAGTCCTATGCCAGGCGTCGTTATTCCGGTGGCGCATGATGGTGCTGTGTACCAGCGCCGCGCCCAGGGATCCAATGCCCACCTGAAGTGTGCCCCCATCTCGCAATAAAGTGCTGGCATAGAAACCTATCAGGTGATCCGTGGGGCTGATGGCCATCTGAGGTACGGAAAACAGCGGGTAATCCTGTTCGGGCTGGTCAAGAACGACATCAAAGGTGTCCGCAGGAATTTCTGCGTCACGCCCCAAGTACGGCAGATTCCGGTTAGTCTCGGCGATCAACGCGATGGGATGGCCCTCGCGTTCCATCGCGTTGAGTTCGGGAATAAGGTCGAGAGTCAGATCCGGATTGCAGCTAAGGCTGAACAAATCGCCCCCGACTTCTTCGGGCGGCGACACCATCTGCGCCACCACATTGACACCCTGAGCGAGCAAGTCCCTGACCGCATGGGTGTAATTTGTGCACACGTAGTTCTGCTGCTGGCTGTTATGGTGAAGAAAGCTGCCCGCTTTAAAGAAGAATTCGGAGACCTGAACGTTGTCCGGGAGCAAGCCCTTTACCACGTCTGCCGCGTAAGCGAGCTCGGGAATGTCACCGTATAGTCGCTCAGCGAACGGCTTCATGAAACGACGTTCCAGGGAAGAGCTGCCCGAAGGCGCCAGCATGGAGATCGCGGTGACAATATGCAGGTTCAGAGTTTTATCGTGACAGGCGCGCCGATATAACGCATTGGCCAGTCGAACAGGCTTGCCGAGACCCAACGGTAGCCCAAGGGTAATGTCTTTGCCTACTTTTTGGATTAATGCATCGACACAAGCATCAGCATCGCTCAGCGTTATAGGAGTCCCGGCCATAGTCAATCACTCTCCCTGATTCCGGTTTACTTCCCCGGCTTTACGCCAGAATTGGAGAGATGATCACACGGGATACGCCGGTAGACAATGCGCCTTTAGGTATTTCCTTACGGGTAAACGGGTAACGTCAGAATAGAATGAGCGCGAAAAGAGTAAGTAGAGAGTAGGGACAGGTAAAAGCGGAATCGGCAGAGCGAACGGTCAGTTTGTAGCAGCGAATCAAAATTTCCATTTCAGGTTCAGGCACGCGCCCTCATTCACCAATGCCACACCATGGTCCGCGATCGCAGCATCAGAGGCATACGTGCGCAAGTCATCACTGCCGCTGCTGAACCGCCAGCTCAGGAGACGCGTACCCAGATCGGTGAGTGCATCTTCATCCCGGCTTTCGAAATCTCCGGACATACGATCCTGTAATGTATAAACATCTTCCGGATAAATTTCTTCAATAATCGCTGCCCGCTCATTCGCTTCGGCGCGAACCACAAAGGCCACCATATTGAGTGCGAGAAGAACCAGAAAGATACGAATTATCATGATTTGCCAAGCCTGAAATTAGGTTGTGAATTCTAATAGTGTCTTACTCTAAAGTCTAATACGAAACGCGCTTACAACTGTGATTTTGCACACATTTCGCCCGGTTTTTTGTCACTGGACTGGTAGGAAATTGTCAATTTTCGGACACTGTTTGTAACGGCATGTAATGCCGCCCCCAGACAACGAGCCAGGGGAGGTGAGGACATTCATTTACGGGTGAGCTATTCCGCGGGCTCAGGGACAGGGATAGGTGTAAATGGCATGCAGTTCCTCAATCGCTTTGAGCACCTCATCTTCAAGTTCGACGGACGCCGAACCAATGTTTTCTCGCAGTTGCTCAAGACTGGTAGCGCCGATGATGTTGCTCGCCACAAATCCGCGGCTATTCACATAGGCCAGGGCAAGCTGGACCAACGACAATCCATGTGCTTTCGCCAGGTCTGCGTAGGCTTTAGTGGCTTCTTCACCCTGCTTTCCGGCGTACCGACTGAAACGCTCAAACAGGGTCATGCGGGCGCCTTCCGGACGTTTACCGCCAAGGTATTTACCAGAAAGCACCCCAAAGGCCAGAGGCGAATAAGCCAGCAGACCAACCTGCTCACGCTGCGCCATTTCCGCCAGCCCAACTTCAAAAGAGCGATTGAGTAGATTGTAGGGGTTCTGGATACTGGCAATCCGGGGCCAGCCTTTAAGTTCGGATAACCGCAGGTATTGCATCATGCCCCACGGCGTTTCATTAGACAGGCCTATCTGGCGAATCTTTCCTTCCTCAACCAGACGATGCAACGTTTCAAGCGTCTCTTCGATGGGCGTCGCCGTCTCATCCTCATTGTGCCGATAGCCCAGTTGACCGAAGAAATTGGTGCTACGGTCCGGCCAATGCACCTGGTAAAGGTCAATATAATCAGTTTGCAGGCGTCGGAGGCTTTGCTCGCAAGCCTGGCGCACCTGTTTTGCATTCAGGCGTGGTCCTCCCCGCAGGTACGCCAGTCCGTTTCCCGGGCCGGCCACTTTGGAAGCGATCACCAGATCATCCCGGCGGCCCCGACGAGCCAACCAGTTACCGAGATAGGTCTCTGTGAGGCCCTGAGTTTCGGCACGCGGAGGTACCGGGTACATTTCGGCAGCATCAATAAAGTTGATGCCTTCTCCGGTGGCTAAATCCAATTGCTCAAAAGCCTCCTGCTCCGAATTCTGTTCGCCCCAGGTCATGGTACCCAGGCAAATGAGGCTGACGTCGAGATTAGTGCGGCCAAGCTTACGTGTCTGCATGTGTTCTCCAAAGCGTCGTATTTAATGAGTCGTGCGACAAAGCCGGTAACTTCTTAAAAGGATTGTCATCTGACTGACTTCTGACTGTCATGATGGCTTTTCATAGTGGTAGAGAAGCGAGAGTAACAGGACGCGAGTAACAGGACGAGAGTACGACGAGAGTAACCCATACGCCGGATTCATCCAGCACGGGAAAGCCCATGAAAACAGGCAACCAGGCACCCACCGACATGAAGCACATTGTTATCGCCACCGAAACGTTTACGCCCGAGATTAACGGCGTGGCGAATACGTTACAGCACCTGTGCCATGGCCTGATGCAGCGGGGGCACCAGGTGTCGGTTGTGCGCCCCCGTCAACAGAACGAGGCACGCGGCCCAGTGGCGGGTGCGGGGACCGCGCTGTTTTCGGATGAATACGTTGTCACTGGCTTGCCCCTGCCTGGCTACTCTGACCTGCGACTGGGAATCACCCGTGCCGCCACACTCCGAAAACTGTGGCAGCAGAAACAGCCAGATGCACTCTATGTCGCGACCCAGGGGCCGCTGGGTATCGCTGCTGTCACCGCGGCCAAAAAACTGGGCATTCCGGTGAGCTCCGGCTTCCATACTAACTTCCACACTTACAGTAAATACTACGGCGCAGGCTTTCTGGCGAAGTTGATTTGCGCCTATGGCCGCTGGTTTCATAACCGTACCGCCATCACACTCGTGCCGACCCGAAAGATGGAGCAAACTCTTCGAACCATGGGCATCACTCCTACCGGTGTCTGGAGCCGTGGCGTTGATTGCAACCGGTTCGCGCCTCACAAGCGGAATGCAGAACTCAGGGCGACCTGGGGTCTGGCGCCGCAGGACCGGGCGGTTATGTATGTGGGACGACTCGCCTCCGAAAAGAACCTGCAGATGGCCGTAGCTTGTTTTGAGCGCCTCAGGGCGCTGCACACCCGGTCTCGATTTGTGCTCATAGGAGATGGTCCGCTCAGGAAACGGTTGGCAGAACGGCATCCGGATTACATCTTCTGTGGTATCCAACAGGGAGAGGCACTAGCAAGGCACTACGCTTCCGGCGATATCTTCCTGTTCCCCAGCAAAACAGACACCTTCGGCAACGTGGTAACTGAAGCCATGGCCAGCGGTCTTGCGGTCGTTGCTTATGATGATGCCGCGGCGAGTGAGCATATTCGGCAGGACGAGAATGGTATGAAGGCCGCCCTGGATGACGACAGCAAGTTCATCGACCATGCCCTCAAACTAGCCGACCAGCCCACCCTGTTAAACCGTATAAGGGCGCAGGCACGCCTGGATGCACTAGACCTGAACTGGCACCGGCAAATTGACCAGTTCGAGCAACTTGTGCTCAATACTCCACAAAAGGCCAAATACCATGCCGTCAACCAAAGCTTCTCGCTTCTTTAGTCGGGTCGACCAGCGCGAATTTGCCTTTTGCCAGGCAATTAACCGGTCGCTGCGGTTCCGACCAGTCCAGGGTTACTTCCGGCTTACCAGCCGGTTGGGGGATGGCTGGTTCTGGTACACCATCATTCTCGCCATGCCGGTGCTGCGGCCCGAAGAGGGCCTGGCCATCGCGCTGTTGATGACCGCTACCGGTCTGGTGTGCACCGTTACCTACAAACTGCTGAAGCACAAGCTGATTCGCGAGCGGCCATTTATCTCCTTCCCTTCCATTAATTGCGGCATCCCGCCCCTGGACCGCTACAGCTTTCCCTCCGGCCACACACTCCACGCAGTCTGCTTTAATACCGTGCTGGCGCTGATGGCCCCGACCATGGCGCTGGCCCTGCTGCCCTTTACGCTCAGCGTTGCGGCCTCCCGAGTAGTGCTGGGGCTTCACTACCCCAGCGATGTCGCAGCCGGAGCCCTTATCGGAGCCAGCCTGGGGCTGGGTGCGACTGTTGGAATGGGCGCGGAGTTTCTTTATTGGTTCGCCTGACCAGCCGCATGCTTTTGCAGAGCGGTTTCAACCGCGATCCCGGTTACCGGCGGTCATCTTATTCACGCCCCGTGCTTCAATCAAACAACCTCAGCTGCGTGACCGGCGCTTCGTCATTGCGAAACCGGACACCCAACCCCAGCAGCCTGACCGGCCGCTCCGTATTGATGATCAGCTCATCGAGCAGTGGCGCGTAATCACCGGGTTCCGGAACCAGAATCTGCTCCCTTACCCGCTCCAGAGTGTGGGTGGAAAAGTCGCTGTAGCGGATTTTCACGAACAGCTTGTGGATGGGCTTGCGAGCGCCTTTGCGGGCCAGACGTTTGGCGAGATCATCTACCAGAGCGGTCATAACCGTCTCGCAGGCTGCTTTGTCAGGAAGATCTTTCGAAAAGGTGCGCTCCACGCTGACCGACTTGGCGTTTCGGGTCACTACCACCGGCCGATCGTCCTGCCCCTGGGCCATCTGGAACAGTCTGAGGCCCTGGCGTCCAAAGCGGTCCACCAGCACCTCGGGTTTTAGCTGCGCCAGGTCACCGCAAGTCCGGATATTCAGTGCGTGAAGCTTACCTGCTGTCACCCTGCCCACGCCGAACAGCTTTTCCACTGGCAATAACCGCACAAACTCATCGACTTTGTCGGGCGTTAGTACGAACATTCCGTCCGGTTTATTCCAGTCACTGGCGATCTTGGCGAGAAACTTGTTAGTGGCCACGCCCGCCGAGACGGTAATCCCAACCTCATCCCGCACCCGCTGGCGCAAGTACTCCGCCATCAACGTCGCACTGCCATGATGTGACTCCACGTCGCTGACATCGAGGAAGGCTTCATCAAGTGATAATGGCTCGACCTGATCGGTCAGGTCCCTGAAAATAGCCATCACCTGCTGGGAGACCGCCCGATAACGGGCCATGTCCGGCGGCACGGTGACCAGATCCGGGCATCGGCGCCGCGCTTCAGCTCCGGGCATAGCGGAACGCACACCAAATTCCCGAGCCCGATAATTACAGGTGGTAACCACACCCCGGCCGCCCTCACCGCCCACAGCAAGGGGGACGCCCCGTAATGACGGGTCATCACGCATCTCAACCGCTGCATAAAAGCAGTCGCAGTCGATGTGAATAATCTTGCGCTGTGTCATGATCGTTGGTGGCCTCTGAACCGCCTCTTCCAGGTGTGCCCATATCCTGTACATTCATACAGCCTTGTATCTTACTGTAACATGCCGAGAATGTCAGGATCGTTCACAAACGCATGCGAGACATCATGACCCAGCAAATTCCCGAACAGACCCAGACCGACATCGAAGCTGCCGCATTCCGGCGCCTGATCAGCCACCTGCGTGATCACACGGAGGTACAGAACCTTGACCTGATGAATCTCGCCGGATTCTGCCGAAACTGCCTATCCAAATGGTACCGGGCCGAAGCTGCCGACCGGGGTTTTGAAATCACCGACCCCGAAGCCCGGGAGCGCATTTACGGCATGCCCTATGAAGAATGGAAGGCACACTACCAGACAGGCGAAAAGCAGCCTCATAAAGGCCACGAACAGTCATGACCTTCACCCGAGCGTTGCAGATTCACCTGGCCGCCCTGAGCGCGGGCCACGGTGACTTTGAAGATACCCTGGCACTGGTGGAGCGTTACTTCCACTACACGCCTTGCGGATTCCAAAACGGGCCTCTGTTCAACGCGGCGGGTGAAAATGAAGGCTCCTGCAAACTGTTTGCACTGGCCCAGTACGGCAATCTGACCGAGGCCGAGACTTTGCAGTGTTTCGGGCGCCACTACCGAAACGTACTTGATGAACCCGCTGGCACCAGCCATGGCAACATTCGCCAGTTTATCGGCACCGGCTGGTCCGGCATCCATTTTGAGTCATCGCCGTTACGCCCCCGACCAGAAGGCGTAGCGGACAATCTTGAGGAAGAAGTGACGTCATGACAGACTCCGCCGCCACCGGCACTCAACACTGCTTTCAGCTTAAGGGTGCCAACGTCGCGATGACGGCCCTGGAACTGCATTTTTTCGATACCGAGGCATTCGAGGATACCCTGCGGGACAAAATCCGCCAGGCTCCGGGTTTTTTCCGGGATATCCCCCTGATTCTCGCACTCGAGAAGTATGAAGGCCTGACCACGGAACTCGACTTCTTCCAGATCATCGGCATCTGCCGACGCCATAGTATTCATGTGGTTGCGATTCGGGGCGGTAACGACGACCAGCGCCGCCTCGCACGGAATGCCTCGCTGGCCTTACTGCCCGCGACGACCCAGCGCGAGCAACCCGCGGCCACCGAGGCACCTGAAGAGCCAGCGGCAGCATCTGCAGACGAGGCCACTGTTACCACCGGGCCGGTGGCTGCGAAAATAATTAACCAAACCGTAAGGTCCGGCCAGCAGGTCTATGCGCCTGAGGGCGACCTGGTCATTCTGGCGCCGGTACAAGCGGGCGCGGAAGTACTGGCGGCGGGCAATATACACGTTTACGGACCGCTGCGTGGACGAGCTCTGGCAGGGGTTCACGGGCAGGAATCAGCCCGTGTTTTTTGCCAATCGCTGGAAGCGGAGCTTGTCTCTATCGCTGGACACTATAAAATCTCCGAAGATCTTCAGGACCACGGTTGGAAAACTGCAGTCCAGATCCAGCTCAGGGACGATTTGCTGGTGGTAACGCCGCTGGAAAAAGCCTGATTTACCCAAATTCAATGAGCGTATCCCCCTGGATACCCCTCAACACAGAAGACAGGACGACTACCTTGGCTAAAATTATTGTCGTTACCTCAGGAAAGGGTGGCGTTGGCAAAACGACAACCAGCGCGTCGATCAGCACCGGCCTCGCACGCCGGGGCCACAAGACAGTGGTTATCGATTTTGACGTGGGCCTGCGTAACCTTGACCTCATCATGAACTGCGAACGCCGGGTGGTGTATGACTTCGTCAACGTCATCCAGGGCGAAGCGACCCTTAACCAGGCGCTGATTCGTGACAAGCGGGTGGACACGCTCTACATTCTGCCCGCCTCCCAGACCCGCGAGAAAGAAGCCCTGACCCGGGAAGGCGTTGAAAAGATCATCAACGAACTGTCCCGGACGTTTGATTACATCGTCTGTGACTCACCGGCTGGCATTGAACACGGCGCCCTGATGGCCCTGTACTACGCCGACGAAGCCATCGTGGTGACCAATCCGGAAGTGTCCTCAGTCAGGGACTCGGACCGCATACTGGGCATTCTCCAGAGCAAGTCACGGCGAGCCGAGCTCGGCCAGGACCCGGTCAAGGAGCATCTGCTGCTGACGCGCTACAATCCGGTGCGGGTCGAGAGAGGCGAAATGCTCTCCGTCGCTGACGTAGAGGAAATTCTGGCGATCCCGCTGCTGGGCGTGATTCCGGAATCCCAGATCGTGCTGAATTCATCCAACCAGGGTTTACCTGTCATTCTTGAAGATGATAGCGATGCCGGCCAGGCTTATGAGGATGCTGTGGCCCGACTGCTTGGTGAAGAACGTGAGCACAGGTTTATGACATCCCAGAAAAAGGGATTCTTCTCACGGATGTTCAAGGGGTAAAAACGGATGAGTTTCTTCGATTACTTCAAAACCAAGAAAAATTCCTCTGCCAATGTCGCCAAAGAGCGCCTGCAGATTATCGTCGCTCATGAGCGTGGCCAGAGGGACCAGCCGGACTACCTGCCTGCTCTGCAACAGGAGATCCTGGCGGTGATTCGCAAATATGTGCAGATAGAGGATGACATGGTGCAGGTGGAGTTGGACCGCAACGAAAATTGCTCTGTGCTCGAGCTCAATGTAACCCTGCCAGAGCATTCCTGAACGCTAGCCCGGACATCGCCTCAAAGCGGTGTCCGGGCTGACCAACTCGCTGCCGGTGGACATCGCCATGTTGCCCGCTCCAAGGCGCGGTCTGCCCGGACATAATAAGTCGATTCGAAGGTTTCCTAAGCCGGTGGGAACAGCTAAGCTCAAAGTCTAAAGGAGCATTCAACGCAGGACCGTAAAGCATGACTGTTCTCGCCCATGAAATCATGACCCCCAGCGTCAAAGCCGTTCCCCAATCCTGGACCATGGACAGACTGGCTCGGTTTCTCACCGACAATGAAATCACCGGCAGCCCCGTTATCGATGAAGGCGGCGAGATTGTCGGCATTGCGACCCTCAAGGACATTACCGAATTCCGCTGGTCCTCCAGCCGGGCCGAATCCGCCGAAGCCAACCTGACGCCCGAAGAAGAGCGGGAGGCAAAACGACTGCGCATGATGATTTTTGAGGAAATGGGCAAGGTGCCTGTTGAGGTCCGTGACATCATGACGCCCAGCCTGCTTTGCGTAGACGAATTGACGCCGGTTCGCGAAATCGCCAAGGTGATGATGAAAGAACATCTACACCGCATTTTCGTCACACAAAACAAGAAAATAACCGGTATTATTACCACTTATGACATGCTTAAACTGATATCCGACACGGCATTGACCCAGCGTTGTGCCAATGGCAACTGACGCAGCCTGATCAGCGCCCGAACTATCCAGACCGGTCAAACCGACCCACACAGCCCAAGAGGTATCGAGCCTTATGCCAAGAGCACCGCAAGCTCGGAAAAAAATGTACGTCCTCGACACCAACGTCCTGATCCACGATCCCAACGCCCTCCTGAATTTTGAAGAACACGATGTCATCATCCCGATGACGGTCCTCGAAGAGCTGGATGGTCTGAAGACCGGCAAGCAATCGGTTGCAGCGGATTGCCGCCAGGCCATTCGTAACATCGATAAACTACTGGGAGATGCCTCACCCAAGGACATTGAACGTGGCGTACCCATCATCCGGGCCAAGAAGTCGGACCCTCTGGGCACCCTTTCCATCCTTATGAGCACCGAACACACCGGAAGCCACTCGCTGCCGGAGCACCTGAACGATAATAAGATCATCAACAATCTGGCAGCGCTGCAAGCTCAGCACAAGTCCCGGGACATCATCCTGGTTAGCAAAGACATCAACATGCGGCTCAAGGCCCGGGGTTTTGGAGTCGACGCCCAGGATTACCACACCGATCAACTGGTGGATGACATCGAGCTGCTGCCCAGGGGCTACAAAGAGTTCAAGAATTCGTTCTGGGACAACATTGCCAAGGTGGAAACCGTGCAACGGGAAGGCGTAACCGAGCACCTGCTGAAAAAAGAGGGCGAACTGGCAAACCTGCACATCAACGAATTCGTGGTGGATGAACAAGGCTTTATCGGCAAGGTAGTGGATATCGACGGCGACCGCCTGGTACTGCAGGACTTGCACCAGCGCGACCTGATGAGTGAGGAAGTCTGGGGGCTGGTCTCGAGGGACATTTTCCAGGCCATGGCGCTGAACCTGCTGCTCGACCCGGACGTTCACCTGGTCAACCTGACCGGTTCCGCAGGGTCCGGTAAAACTATCCTGGCGCTGGCGGCCTGCATCGAAATGACCGTCGCCAGTAAACAGTACAAACGCATCATTGCAACCAGAAGCACCCAGGGCCTTGATGAGGACATCGGCTTCCTGCCCGGCACCGAAGCCGAGAAAATGGAGCCCTGGCTGGGCGCCATCGTCGACAACCTCGAGGCACTCCACGAAGACGACGAGAACATGACCGCCAGCGTCGATTACATCCTCAGCAAAGTGCCCCTGCACTTCAAATCCCTGAACTACATCCGGGGCCGCAGCTTCCAGCACAGCCTGATCATCATTGACGAATCCCAGAACCTGACGCCGCATCAGATCAAGACCATCATCACCCGTGCTGGCAATGGCTCCAAGGTTATCTGCCTGGGCAACCTGGCTCAGATAGATACGCCCTACCTCAGCCCGCTGAGCTCGGGCCTCACCTACATGACCGAACGCTTCAAAGGTTTCCGCCACGGGGGGCACATCCACCTGCAGGGCGTGCCGCGTTCCGCCTTGGCGGAGTATGCCGAGGCTAATTTATAGACGTTCACAGACCGACCGACCCATTCGGAGGCTTCAGGCTAGAAGGTCAAGAATCGCAAGTACCTTTCGCGCGCTGGGGCGGCATCTGGGGTTTGGTTCGAGCAGGGCAGGCAGAAATCGACCTGCCAGCCCAGGTTGCCTCATCGCAGTTTGGCAGGCGTATCCCGGATTGGTGCGCAGCCGGTCTAGCAGCTCTTCTACCGTCAGCCCCTGCCCAAGAGGCTCACGGCGCTTTAATTCCAGTGCCAGAAGGCCCACCTGATAGATATCGCTGGCACTGCCCCAAAAGCGACCTCGAGCCTGTTCGGGAGTCATATACCTGGGGGCCGCGACACTCCGGTGGCTGGAAAATCTGAGTTTACCGGGCAAGGAACGGCTGCGTGAGATGCCGAAATCAATGAGGCCGACGTCGCCGTCGGACGAAATAACGACATTACCCGCACTAATATCGCCATGATAGATCGGCCACTTTTGTTCATGCAGAAAACTCACCCGGGTTAGCAACCGTCGGGTAAGATCGAACCAGCCGAGCCTCTCCGTATACCCAGAATAGGTGTTGGTCTCATCCGGCTCGAACAAACGACGCACAGGCTCGCCCGCAACCTCCCGATAGACCACAAAGCGCTCGCCCGAACGGGTGAAACCATCATGACGATAGCCGGGAAAACCAGGCGCATGATTCAGTAGCTGCAGTATCCGAATCTCCGCTTCGTAACGCCGAGCTTCAGCAGAGCTCCCGGCCATACCCAACACCTTGCAGCGCTCCTCATTGCGTTTCATAACGATCACTCCACACCCAGGGTGTCCCAGTTGAAGAACGAGTCGTTGCGACTGATCAGTAGTGGGCTTTCCCTCAGTTCACTCTGCATACGCACCAGGGCGGTGGACATCAGGGGAATTCGACCTGCTGCCACAATGGCCGTGTATTCATCCTGCAAAGAGCTGGGCACCGCATCCCGACCGGTCGGGGTTAAACGGCTGGTCCAACCCATGGCGTTATAAAAGGATTCCGGCAAATCAAAGAACGGTTCATGCCCATAAAGTACGTAGAGGCGAAGAACATTAGCATCCTGGATGTTCAAATCGCTCTGTGCACCAATGGTGGGCGCCACGTAACCGGCCACCTGTTTAGTCTCGCAGTTTTCCGACTGGACGTAGTCAATATCAGGCTCATAAACGCCGCCGTTAACTGCTTGCAGGTAAGCCAAATAGCGTTTTTGCGACTCTGTCAAACCACTCTGCCCCTGAAACGCCTGTGCGGCTTTACTAGCCTCTTCCATGAAGTTTTTGTAGAGCGGCACGGGCTGATCTTCAATCCACTCTTTCCACAATGGCTCAAGTTCCGTGCCCACAAAATTATCCCATTCCGAGGATGCCCCTCCGTCCTTCTGGTTTCGCTCCCGCCAGTCACCAATAGCGGTCTCGAACGAATCGAGAGGTAAGCTACCGCCAAGGGGCACTTCGCCGGTGCCGTTCTCGAGCATCCGGGCGACCTCAATCAGCTCATCAATGCGCGACATGGGACCCCAATCCTTGGATTCGGGAGTATACGTTCTCCTGCTAAAGCATATCGCTCCCAAGTTTGTCCTGCAGTAGCGCACTGACTCGACATCGGCTGCTTCGAACTCCGCCTTCATGCGCTCAGCACGTTCACGAATTCGGCGGTACATGGCAGTCGAGTCAATTTCTGCGTTGATGTACTCATTAATAATACCGTCAATATCGCTTTCCAACGCCTCGCCATAGGGGCCGCTGATGCCATTAATATAACGATCGCGCATCGACTCCCCGCCGAAAAAGCCGCACCCGAGGGCCGTGGGAGACGAACAATCAGTGGCATCTTCCTGTTTCAGTAGGTCTCTATCCCAGGTGAAGGTTCGAAAGATGGTTCTTACCGTTTCGCCGGACGGTTCGTTAAAGGAGGGCGGTGTAGTGGGGTCTTCATAGTAAGGCTCCGCGACCGCCGTACAGACCTGAATATTGCTGGTACCCGCATTATTGATATTGCCAGTGCGACGCCAGATACCCTTATTGGGCAACTCCATAAGGCCGTCCTTCATCTGACCGAAATCGGCAAAAACTTCTCTCACCGGGTTGATGATGGCGACACCTATCATGGCGCCATTCCCCGCACCACCAGTGAGATCATTCTGAGCCGCCGTCACAGCCGCGTCCACCGAAGCATCCCCGCGCTCGGTACGTTGTATATCGGCACGGTATTGAGTGCTGAAGTTGCTGTTTTCACCCATCAGGGTCTGGCTGAATTTATCTACGGTTGAAGGATCCGGCACTACCCAATCAACGCCGGTCGCCCCGTCCGCCGGAGCACCCAGAGGAGCAGAGCTCGAACCGTATAGCGGGGCCAGCCCCTGAAACAGCCCCTCCATAATGACTTTTTCATCTCCGTGGGCGACCGCCCCGGCGCGAGCAGCCATCAGCGCAGCGTAATCGAGTGTCGTCTTGGCATTACTGGTGAGAGCCAATTGGGTAGTTGCAATACCCGCCACCATGGCAATAACCGTGATCATCGCCGCTGAGGTCGCGTGCAAAGCCCCACGTTGATAACGACCTAGCCGGAGAGGTTTCACCGTTCCCCCTCCCCCTGTGCGGGCACCGTTCTGCTTTCGGTATCGACAGGCGGGCGTCGGTCAGACATTCGCTCAATCGCCGCCATAACGGCTCGTATCTCTGATGTCAGCGTCGAAGGCCCACCCTCGTCCCGATAACGTGCAAGATCGTTGTAGGCTTCCGTCAGGTTCAGCGCCGCCCGGTTATAGAACAACTGGGGGTCCGTCAACCCGGAATCCACTACCCTGGCATAAAGCTCCCGGGCGGTCTCCCTGTCCTGCATGTAGTAGGCGATGTTCGCCAACCTGAACAGCACATCGTTATTGTCCGGTTCTCGCTCCAGCACCACCTGGTAACTTTCACGGGCCTTGGGAAACTCCCCCCGGGCGTACAACCGGTCAGCCCGTTTCCACTCGGACAAAACTTCGGTGGCAGCTGGCCCACCACCGCTGCGGGCTCCTGGCGTGGCACAACCAGAGACAAGAATCACCGCCAACAACACTGCTGCGCCCTGACGTATTGACAGGCCCCGCAATTGATCAGGCCAACTCATCATCCTCGTACTCCTTTGGTTTGATTCAGGGCAAGCTTTGCTTTTCTGTGCCACGCGGATTGAGATGGCACTTCATCCATCACCCGAGTCCAGTACGCCCCGGCGGTAGAAGGGTCGGCATACTTTAAACGGTAACCGAACCGGTAAAGCCGGGCGGCTTTGTCATCAAGGGCCGTCATGAGATCACTTCCCTGGGCATTCCCATGCCCAAGCTCTGCCGCCAGGTAATAATAGCCATAAGCCAGGCGGGCATTATCCAGTACCGCCTGTTCCGCAGCAGCCTTGGACAAAGCACTTCCAAGCGAAGCCCGAATTTGCTCCCGACGAGCCGAAGGCTGATCCAGCCCGAGCTGCTTTTCAGCAGCCACCAGGGTCTCCCAGGCATCCACTTGCGTATTGAGAATTTCACTATCGTAGAACTCACGGATGGCCGTCAGCGCCTGTCTTAAAGCAGGTGGAGCATCAGCTGTCATGATTGGCTCGCCCCGCTGGTAACGCTCAACAAGGGTGGGCGCAACATTTCGGGCACCTGACAAACGGGGTTGCGCACCCGGCGTCGTGGATTCTGACTTCGCCTGGCTCGCCGGTTCCGTCGATCCAACGACCGACTCGGGCGCAACCGCCACAGGAAGCGCCCGCGTGGTCATAAAGAATATTGCGAGCGGCGCGGGCTGGAATGTCTCGGGCTCATCCTCCGCTTGAGATGCCCCAGCCATCTGCTGGGCATCGGGTTCCGGTATTTTAGCCTCAACATTTACCGGGGGATTTACAATCGGAACCAACGCACCCACCTCACCATCTGGCCCCGGCTGAGCTTCAAGAGCGTCGACTGGCCTCTGCTCTTTTGCAGGCACTACCACCGTGACCCGGGATTCAGCCTCATCCGCGACCAATAATAATCGCAGCAGAAAAAGCCCAAGAACCAGCAAGGCAGCCGCCGCCAGAACGGTCCATTTTGGTCGTTTTCGGCGAGGTTTGGCTGGTGTCTCCTCTGAAAAATTGAAACTGATCAGGTGATCCCCAAGTTGAATTGAGGCGGGCTCGATAAGCCGGTGCCGGGGCGCTTCCACCATGTCGACAGCCATGAAAACACGTTGATGACAGCATTCAATTGCCAGGCCACCGGCATCCTGCTCAATCCGGGCATAAAGACCATCCGGCCCCGGCCCCCTCAGCGCCATATCGAACCGGCGGCCGTTTCCAATCTCAACCGGAAACTTGTCGGTCACCACGTGCACCCCAGACAATTTGTCATAGAGCACGATGGCTGGCCCGGCCCCTTCGGCAGGTTTGGGTTTTGTGGTGCGGGCTACCGCGTCACCACCTGCCTCGTCAGAGGGAGTGGCTGGCCGGTCCAGATCATCCAATCCGAATACAGGTGTCTTGTCCGGATGATGCTTGTCGGTATCAGACATTGTCTGGCGCTCCTCTCAGTTCCAATCTCTCCCCCACACCCAATTCCGATTCCGCAATCGCACCAGCGGCGAGCTCAAGGGCATGACGACATTCGTTTCCACCGGAATAAAATCGCCAAGCGGTGCAGGCGGCTCGCAGACGTATCACCGTCAAAGTTCCGTCAAGGAACACAATATCAATCGGAAATCGCATGCCGCAGGTATGTACATCCCGGCAGGGGGAAATCAGCAAACCTTCTCCGGGCTCCAGTCCGCTGCGTCCAAGAAGTCCACGTAGGCGGGTCCAGAAGGTATCTGCTAAACACAAGGACATAGCAATCACCCGTCTGTCTCTTTGACGTATTAGCGCCCGTGTCATTCGAACATCCCCATGCCGCCCGACTGCATGACCTGAACAACAATCGGGAAAAATATGATCAGAAAAGTCAACGGAAATAGGAAAACCACCAATGGAAACATCAATTTAACAGGCGCCTGATTGCCAAGGCGCTCCGCTTCCAGAAAGCGCTCGACCCGGCGTTGCTCTGCCTGTATTTCAAGGGATTTAGCTATAGCTGCCCCGGTTTCTTCTGCCTGGTTCACCGAAGCCATAAAATTGCTGACGGCAGCCACTTGCACCCGGTCTGCCAATTTCACCAGGGCACCGCTGCGGGGCATACCAGCCCGAACATCACTGAGACACCGGTCCAGTTCAACCCTCAACGGCCCGGCAGGGAGCTTGATTACTGACTGCTGAAGCGCCACGGTAAACGTCAAACCAGCACGAAGGGAAAGCACCAGCAAATCGAGGAAGAAGGGAAACAACTTGGTGATTTTCTTGCGCCGTCGCTTGATCAGATCGTTAAGCGCGATATCAGGGTAGAAGGTTCCCATCAGCACGAAAAAGATGAGCGTCATAACGAAGCTGGTGCCGGTCAGTTCAAGGCTGATTGAGACAACGGCAAAAAATGAAATGCCACACAACAGGCCCACGACACGGGTGGCCTGGAAGTCTTCAGGGCGCAGCGAAAAACTCAAACCAGCCATCGCCAGTCTGGACCGAACGTAATCTCGCTGACGCGCAGAGGACATACGATCAATCAGGCCTACAAACGGATCTGCCACCGCCAGCGCCATACGAAACCCTGCGGGTGCGGAATCACGGAGATCGTCTATTTCAGCCTGGGCTTCGGTTTTCTCCGGAACAACTGCATACAATTTTAGCAACATAGCCGTCGAGGCAGCCGCGAGCAGCCCGAAAACAACCAGCAATATCCAACCCAGAATTGTGATATTGGCACCGTCAAACATGCTCGCTCCAGCTACACGTCAATCGTTACGATCTTACGGATGGTGTAAATGGCTGAGATCAACAACAGGGTTGCTACAAACAACAGCAACCAGCCGATCCCGGTGGTAAACATCAGACTCATTTCGTCCGGCTTCTGGGCATACAGCGCGATACCCACGAACACCGGCATCATCGACAGCACCCACCCCTGCATTTTGCCCATGGAAGTCAGGGCCCGAACTTTGCCCTCGGTCTGGGCTTTGCTCTGCAGTGTTGAGGCAAGAGACTCAAGGCTTTGCGACAGATTACCGCCAACCGTGCGGCTGACTTGCACCGCAGCGTTGAGCAGCTCCAACTCCTCGCAATCCACTCGGGCCTTCAGGTTTTCAAGGCTCTTTTCCAGATCACGCCCCATCCGGTATTCGGACAACACCAGGGAAAATTCCTGGCCCAGAGGTTTGGGTTGACGGGTTCCCACCAGCTCAATTGCCCGGACCACGGTGGCCCCGGCCTGCATGGCCCCGGCCATAGAACGCAGCGCGTCGGGCAACTGATAAATAAACTGATCACGGCGTCGCTTCTTGAGTTGGATAATAAACACAGGTAAGGCAACAACCCCGCCTACGAAACCAAACAAGGCCCCCGGAACAGACATCAATAAAAAGCCGCCAGTTGTGGCAATCACGGTGACGACACCGCAGATCACCAACAATTTGGCGGGGCTGACAAACATGAAAGCACCCTCAAGGTCTGATACCGCCGTGCTGACAACTTTGCGGCTATACCAGTCGAGGGATTGTCGGCCTAGTAGGTAAATCGTTAAACAAAGAGTGACCACCGTAATGGCGATCAATACCAGTACAAGAATCATGAGAGGATTTTCTCCTCTGTGCTTTCCGGCGCAAAAATATCCCAGTCGAGGCTGATTCCGGCGTCGCTCAGGGTCTGGTAGAACGACGGCGCATAACCGCAGCCCTCATACACGCCCAACACGTTGCCCTCGGCATCCAGACCTTTCTGGCGAAAACGGAATATCTCCTGAAGCGCAATGATATCGCCCTCCCACGAGCCCACCTCCACGACAGACACAATGCGACGACGACCGTCACTCATGCGCATTTGCTGGACAATGATCTGTATGGCTGAGGCAATCTGTTCCCGGATGGCTTTCGATGGCAGATCAAGACCAGCCATCAACACCATGGTTTCAAGACGTGCCAACATATCCCGGGGGTTATTAGCGTGACCGGTTGTAAGGGAGCCATCATGGCCCGTGTTCATGGCCTGCAGCATATCCAGAGCTTCACCGCCCCGGCATTCCCCTATCACGATCCTGTCCGGGCGCATCCGGAGTGAATTCCTCACCAGATCCCGAATGGCGACTTCGCCCTTGCCTTCAACGTTGCTGGGGCGGGATTCCAGCGAAACAACATGGGGCTGTGCCAGTTGAAGTTCAGCTGAATCCTCAATCGTAACGATGCGCTCGTCAGCGGAGATAAAATCAGACAACACGTTCAGTGTGGTGGTTTTGCCAGAGCCAGTACCGCCGCTGACCACCAGGTTCTGGCGATACTTCACACAAATTTCCAAAAACTGGGCCATCTCTTCACTCATTGACCCGAAGCCCACCAGATCACTGATAACAAATCGTTCCTTGGCGAACTTCCGGATGGTAAGTGTGGGCCCGGTGAGCGACAGGGGAGGAATAATGGCATTCACCCGGGAGCCATCCGGCAGACGGGCATCAATCATGGGGTTGCCTTCATCAATTCTCCGCCCGAGGGGGCTGACAATCCGCTCGATAACATTCATCAACGCCTGGACGCTGGAGAAACTGGCATTGGACTTGGTAAGTTTTCCCCGCTTCTCGAGGTAGATCTTATCCGGGCCATTCACCATAATTTCGGTAACTTCTTCGTCCTCCAGAAAGGGCTCAATGGGCCCAAAACCAATGGCCTCAGACACGATATCGGCGATCAGAACTTCGCGGTCCACTCTCGGTGGCAAATGTATATCACCGGACTTGATCAACGCCTCCGCCGCTTTGCGGGTTTCGTCCCGGAGCTGGTTGTAATCCAGCTTGCTGAGATCCCCCCGCTTACGCAGATTGAGATATTCAAGAATCTTTTCCTGAGCTTCCCGAGTAACCTTCGCGGTCTCGAAGGGCACAGGCTCATCCCAGGCACCAACGCCAGTTTGTGCTGTCACATCGTTCACCGATTGCACATGCAACTGAACTTGGCGGCCCAACAAAAACCGACCCTCCTCTATAATCGCCTCAGCGCTCGTGATCTGAGCCTTGCCACGCCAGGTGCCGTTGGTACTGCCGAGATCTTCAATCGTTACCCCATCGCTTTCAATCCTAAGACGAGCGTGCTGACGAGAGATAAACGTATCATCGATCTGCAGCTCGCACTCCGGGGCCTTACCCAACACATACGCCCCATTGTCGAGCTGGCAGGAATGCAAAACACTGCCGGTTGAAGAGTACAGTTTGATCGACCACATACGTCGTTCCTTTCAGGCTTGGCAAACGCTCCCTATTTGAGCGCCTTCAGTAGTAAAATCAGTCAAACAGACTGAACTGGACCGCTTTACGGGATTCCGTCAACAGATTTTCAAACTGTTCAAGCCGGCGTTTGTTGACCTCATCGATGGCCGATACCAACGTTGGACGAACCATCACCAACAGCTCAGTCTCACGATTCTGGAAGGCTCTGGACTTGAACAACTCACCAAGAATGGGGATGTCCCCTAACCCGGGAACCTTGCTCACATCCTTGGATGATTCATTACTCAACAGGCCCGACACCACGAAGCTCTCTCCGTTAAGAAGGCTCACATGGGTATTGGTTTTGCGGGACACGAAACCGGGGATACCGTTGATTGACACAGACGGGTCGATGGAGCTTACCTCAACAGCAATGCGGGTATTGATCAGGCCGTCTGCCCCGTCTGCAATGGGTTCGATCTCCAGAATGATGCCGTAATCTTTATATTCGATTCTGGGCTGCCCGTTCTCATCCAGAAAACTAACCGGTAATTCTCCACCGACCACAAACCGGGCCTCCTGTCCGCTGACCACCGATACCTGGGGTTCAGCCAACAACCGTGCCACACCATCCTGCGCCAGCAGATCAATAGCTGAGGTAATTCGCGTTCCCCAACCTGTATAGGTCTGGGTACCAATATCCAATGGCAGCATCATGCCGTTAGTCGATTCAAAACCGTCTGGCAAGACCGGACGAAAAAACGAACTGGTACTCCAGTCACTGATCAGTCCAACTTCAGGCCCCGCAAAGGTATCGGCCCAGTCAACACCAATTTCGGTCAGGCCACTACGGCGTACTTCGACGATGCGGGCGTTCAGGTTAATGGTGGGGAGGGCAACCACCTTCGATATCGTCACCTCACTGATGATTTCGCTGTAACGCTCAGACAAAGCTTCTGCCAATGCTGCATCCCTGGGCCGCAATGCCTGACCGAAAAGCAGCAGATCGCCATTGCCCAATGCCCGCATTTCAATACCTTCCAGATCCGATATGAGAGCGGCGAGCTCATCCTCCGCGATCTTCACACGAGACGATCCAACCGTCAGGCTATATCGATGTTGCTTGCCATCATCCGTCCATACCCGAAGATCGGTAGAACCGGGCACCAGACCGATAACCAATACCTCGTCGGTTTCACTCAGCGCGTGTACTTCAGCGAGTTCACCGTTTCCTAGCGCTACCCGGGTAACACCAGGCGCATCAACAAGCGTTGTGAACCCAACGGATACCTTAAGTGGATGTGCGGCCACCACTGTCGAGAACAGAAATGAGGCAATCAGAACACAAGTCAGAAAACCCAGTTGGTTGCCCAACTGCTTGACGGGATATCTCATCAACCTCGCCCTCCAATAATCACGTGAATATTTCTGGGTGGCACGATCGGCGGCCTGGTAGGCATCATTGGTTGAAGTGGCAACTTTGAAGCCGGTGGTGAAGGTGCATCAAAATAGCGACCGAAAGGATCGTCAAACAGCCCTTCCATTGTCATTGCTTTTGCAAAGCCCTCGCTTTCGTCCTCAGGCGAGCGCAACACGGCTGTCAACGAACCTTCCTGCCGGGCCTGCAAAAGCCGTGCAGAATCTTTGGGGGAAAGCTCAAGAGTGATGTGCTGGTAGCGACGGTCATTGGCACCCTGAAAGACCTCACCAACGGCGAGAATTTCCAGGTTGTCCAGCAGGGGCAGTGTCACGAGTCCTTCCCGGTTTTGCATTCGCATGGTAGCTAACAAATCAATTTTGTCCCCGGGGTTCAGCAACCCACCCACAGAAGACACCATATCTACTGGAAAGGTGACAGCGCGCATTCCTTCGCCAATCTGGCTTGAGAAAGTTCCGGTCCGGATCACCCCTCGGGTCACATAATTGGTCAACACTGGTTGGCCTGCGGCCACATCGACTACCAGGTTGGCCCCCTCTATACGGTTAAGTTGTTTGGGATGAATTGCCTGGCTGGGGACGAAACGCTTGGGGAGGTGCACTACCCGAAGATTGCTACGGGCAACCTCCCCCCCTCTGGCAAGGTCGACACTGGCAGCGACCACCGGCATCATCTCGTACTCGCTTTCAAGTTGTGTACGTATGCCCGACACCCGCCCCTGTATGTAGTCCGCCGACAACCAGACCGCCACGCTGCCCACCAGCACCGATACGACTGCGATAATCATTAATGAACGTTTCGGGTTCAGCTTCATTGTTGTTATTTACCTTTGCTATTGGCGTTCACGGGGCGGGGCCCGGCCGGTTATTGTCGGGTCAGAATTAACTGCCCCCAAGCACCTGAAAATACCCTCGCTGATAACTCTCAGCCCCCCTGATGAACAGATCCACCGTAAACCAGCTCATCAGCAAGAATGAGGTAATGACGATGTACTCCACCATCACATTCCCACTCTGGCGCCCGCTCATGAGCTTGCGGCTCAGTTGTGGCAATTGACGTTGACGGTGGCCATTGCACTGCCATCGATGGTTTGATCCATCGCGATCAGTCGACATAAGCGCTCCCCTTTGCTCAAAACCCGATAAACGGCGATTTCCTCCGACCCCACCTTCACCTCGTCCGGCGCTGGCTTCCAGCCGTCATCCTCAAAACCTGTTACCAAGGCACTACCCACATCCACTGCCCGTTGCGGTGACACTCCGAGAACCGCCTCTCCCACTCTTTGACCGTCCCGGTAAAACTCGTGGGAGAGTATGTCTACACTGTCTGGCACCGGCACCGTCGGCGTGGACATCTCGGGCTGGAAAAGATCGGGGCGTGGCGTAATCACTACAAATCCAGCACTACCCTGGCCGTATTCCGAACGCTGACCCTGTACATTGATGAAATGCCTGGCGTCTGACACGCCCAATGTCTGCAGATCACCCAGGGTCATAACGTCTCCTACCAGGAAATCCCGCTCTTCAAGGTGTAAACCCATCTCCACCATTACGTCGTCAATGCGCCGGTGCGAACGAAAACCGTAGATTCGCATCGGCATGCCATTCTTGATCAGGTCCGGTGATACCTCGGTTACTTCAACCGAGGATGGAAAGCTCAACTCCGGCACCCGGCCTCCAGGGAATGGCGCCGCCAATATCGAGGCGGACCACAGGCCCACGATAACTAACAGAGATAGGAGTCTTGACATTTCAACGGGTTAACCTCAGGTTTGACGCTATCCACTTCCGGAATGGCGCGTGTGAAGGGCAAGGCCACGGAACTGGCGTCGAGCAATGGGTTCTTTGCCAGCAAAATGTCACCGAAAATTGGCACCCACGTGAGAAGATCGCTCTGCGCACCCATTCTTGAATTTATGCCGTCGAAGATCGCCTGATTGGCGACGGTGATGTAATCCGCAAGTGGCTTGACGTCCAACCCATGCACTTTGCGCACGAAAACGTCTTCATTTTTCGGCGCCCAGGAATTCGTCAATAACGACGCGGTTGAGCTGATCCTCAACTCGGATTGACCGTCAGCCTCGTTAAAATCGAGCCACCCCAATGACCAAAAAGCGTGAAAAACATTAGGCAAGGCCAGAGTAGCCTGTGCGCTGATAACAGAATCCTGGGGTAACTTCAGCCCCCGGTTGGCCAGCGGCTCAATACCGAAATTCTGGAGCGAATCAGAGGCCAGGTACACGTCCTGTTCATTCCGCTCCATTGTGTGAAAGTACCGCGAACGCAGACCTTCCCAAGCCGACCGGCTGTCATCTCCCCGTGTGCCCTGAACAAAAGCACCGACATTGCCACCAAAAGTCCTATACCCGGAGTGTGTGGTTCCGCCCCAGGACAGAACATCCGGGTTGTCATTATCGCTTCCGCTGTAAGCCGCCACTTCAGCCATATTGCGATCGGATCGGATTCGAAGGTTGGGGTTGGTGGTATAAGCCAGGCCCGCCTGAAAAATATCAAATTCAGATCGAATCACGGTGCTGGCACTGCCGCCTAATTCATCGCTGTCCCCGCCACTCCACGGGTGCTCCGGGTCGGCCCAGACAGCGCGCTCCCAGACGGAGTATCGGGCAGTGGTAACCGTTGTGGTCTTGGCCTGCAGATACATCGCTATAGCCATAATACCGGCTGCAATTGCAATGATCAGAGGCGCTACTACGACCATTTCAACCAGAGCCTGACCATGCTGTTGTCGGTACATCTCTGTTACCCCGCCAAACTGTCAAAAAACACTGGAGGTTGACCCCACGAAAACCTCCAGCGCCCGTTACAGGCTAATGCTAGTCGCCGTCGAAATAGTCCGTGAGGTCTGAAGCCTCATCGTCGCGTTCGCTTTCAACCGCTTCGCCAGTACCGTCACCCGACAATGCTGCGGCCATATTTGAAAACTGGCCTTTGACAACACCACCGAACATGCTGACCACCGCAATTGCAGCCAATGCGACGAGGGCCACCACAATGATGTATTCGGACATTCCTTGACCGGCCTGCCCGCCCACGATTTTATGGTTATGAGTCTTTTTCATGTTGAACTCCTGAGTTTCCTCGGGTATTTCAGGTGACCCGGAGGACCACCTGACATTGTTGCCAACCGCTCCCAGAGCCCTGGGGGAAGTCGGCACCCACTTCCGGAACAAAAGCTCATGCCTCATGACTACGTAACATCTCGTATTTTCATGTAAGCCATTGCGCATTTTCCGTATCTAAAGGTTAGGCAATTGTCGGGTCACGCAGCTACACAAAATTTGTCCAATGCTTGCGAAAAATTGACATGCATTTTTTTAAGACCTTACCGAAAGCATAAAAAGAACGGAGATCGTACCCACCACAACCCTGTCAGACTGCTGATACACAACATAAAAAAATAGCATTCCCAACTGAAAAAAAGCCGCCTGACAGAATGGAAAGTATTTTAGGCAGCATACAAAGATTTAAGAGGATAAAAATAATGCCCCTTTGTGTGACGAAGAATCGGAGCTTTTTGTAAATATTCAGGAGGTTTTTGCATTCCCCTACCCGGCTTTTTCTTTTAGCTTAAAGTTGATAATTATAAAAACAAATTTTCCTGAGAACGGATTCCACCAATGAAAAGTGCAGATTCACGTATTACAAACACTCTATATTTCGATTTTTAACTGTAATAAGAACTAGAATATTGGTGAAAAAATGCATCCGAAATATGAACTATTGCGGTGGGGAGATGAAGCTTCATTTCATTATATAAACTGTAATGATAATGCCTTGATAAAGCGATGGCATTACCACGAAGAATTTGAGCTGCATTACTTCCTGGAATTCTCAGGAGAGTCTTACGTCGGTGATTATGTCGGTCCCGTTCAGCCAAAAACATTGTTTCTTATCGCACCAAAATTGCCACACAGCTGGATCAGAAAGGCCAACGCAGATACAGGCCAGGAAAGCCCCCCATCAGACTTCCTTATTTTATTTTCCGAAGTCATGATTTCAAATGCATATCAAATATTTCCAGAGCTTAGCCAGCTTGAAGGCATGCTAGAAGACGCGAAATTTGGCATCGAATTTGTCAACTGCCCCAATGTGATAGAAGTGGGTAAGCTTATGATGGAATTGAATAACAAAACGGAGGGTTGCGCCAAGCTTGTTCAGTTCTTCTCGATACTTGATAAATTAATGCAGTGTGATTATAAAAAACTTGCTTCGTCTCGGCTGATCCATCGAAAAGACAATACAGCCAGTGAAGCTCTGAACAAGGCTCTCGATTATATAAACAACCATTTTCATGAGGGCATCTCTCTCGAATCAGTCTCTGAATTCGCAAATATGAGCCCATCTTACTTTTCCCGGGTGTTCAAAAAATGTTTTGATATCGGTTTTCTGGACTATGTAAATAAACTCCGAGTTGAAAAGGCGTGCTTGCTGCTTACCAAGACAGATAAAGCAATTTCGTCAATAGGTTACGAATGCGGATTCTGCAATATTTCAAATTTTAACCGGAACTTCAAAAAATATTTGAACAAAGCACCCTCCGAGTTCCGGGTAGCTGACAAAACACCGATGATTGCAATGCATGATTAATTGAGGACGTCCGGTCAATTTTTGATAAGCATTGAACAATATTTGCACAGCAGTAACGAGACCATTCCGCTAACCTCATATCAAGGCAAATCGGCGGGGTCAATCAATGAAAAAAATCCAGAACGGACAGGTAATGCCAGTGCTGTTGCTTGTGGTACTGGCGGTGCTGATAGTGGCAGTGGTTTCCTACAATGCTTCCCGGGCCACCGTCTCTAAAATGGAACTGATCAATGCTGCCGATGGCGCCGCCTACAGCGGGGCCCTGCAAACCGCCCGATCGATGAATTTCATGGCCTATACCAGTCGGGGTATGATCGCCAACACCATCGCTGCTGGCTATCTGGTCTCTTACATCAGCCATCTACGACACCTGGCTGCCGGCATTGATGAACTCACAAAACCCAGACAGTTGCTGGCCAAAGTGGCCAGTTTTGCCGCCGGTTCGTTCAAGGAACAGGTCACCGGGATTGCAGATTTCAAAGCCGATGACACCAACGACGACGTCCAGGACCCGATGCTGGAACCCCTGCTGGACCCGGACGCCCCGCGCTCCGATGATCCGGCCTTCGGCCCCGATGCGGCTCAGCAGGACCAGTTGCAGAACGAAGCCAACCAGACCCAGCAAGACAATAACAGCGTAGCGGGCAACAAGTTCCAGCGCGCCGGACGCTTTGGTGGCGCAGTGCTCGACAAGCTCGCCACCACCATCGGGTACGGCACCATTCCGCTGACCGACTTGCTCAACACCGCCTACGCCGGTATCCAACTGGCCGAATACGCAGCCATTAGCAATGCCGTCAATGGCACCATGACTCAGGTCGCCGCAGGCTACGGTGACGACATTTTGGTAACCGATGACAATACCTCGGACATCTACGCCTGGATGCTGCCTGTGCGCCCCGGCATCGACGGCTTTGGCATCAGCATTCCCAAAACCTTCAAGTTCAACCTCGGCAAACATATTGGTGACCGGGCGGTCTCCACGGGCAATCCGCTCGGTGGCATCGCAGGGATAGTATCAAGGCTCGCTCTGGGCGCTCTCGGCGGCGAAGGTGCCCTGAAACGAGCAAGTGGGGTGTCTCTGAGCCCAATGCATCGCCTGATCAACGGGTCTATCACCTTCTACGACGATGAGAGATTCATGGTGTGGGAAAGAGCCTGGCGGGCCTGCTTCCAGATGGTGCCCACGCCCCCGGGCCTCTTGCCGCTGGCGCCAATCCCCCTCAACCCTGGTGCGGATGATCGCCTCGATGTCTACGTCACGCCACCTTGCACACCGCCCTTTGTGCCTCCCGCTTTACCAGGTATGGCTCAGGTCGCTATCGATAAAACCGGCGGTTCATCCCTCATTTTCGCCCGTGAAGCCGGCTCTGAAAGTGGCCGGGAAATCATGCGCAAACGCGGCAAGGCGCCCGACCGACCGGAAGCCTGGGAGCAACCCGGCAATCCCTACGAAGACGATGCGCCCACCGGCCGGGGCGAAACCCGCGGGGACGGCCTCTGGGGCGTGCTACCGGGCAATCCTTATGAAGACGGCATTAACGCGGGGGGCTCTTCCATCGGCCCCAGCCCGCCACAGAGTGGCTCTATAGAAGACCAGGCCAACCGGCCGGAAAACCAGGCCCGCCGGTCCGGTAACCGGACTGACCGCCGCTACTCCGATCTGTCTGACCGCAGCCCCATGCGCCAGGCCGTTAAGCAAACCCAGCAGGCCGTTATTGAACAGTTCCGTAACCGGCTGTACTCCAGCGGCCTCGGCCAGCAGTCCGGCATTGCAGGGCTGGCTAAAACATTAGCCAAGGGCGCAGCCTGGGGGGCCGACTGGCAATCTGAGGACAAGATTGAAATGGGTGCTTTTGTCTGGCGTCCCAAGTTTCAGGCCCTATTTCCGTTTATCAATATCCCGAAAACCCTGTTTGCTTCCAAATTTGACCTGGAGGGCAATGAACTGGCCTGGGGCGGTGCTACCGCGAAAGAGTTCTGGCCCACCTATCAGGGCGTGCCTATGTACATGGCCCTGACCGAACTGCCCTGGACCGACGGCCTTTCCTATGGCCTGGATGCCAAGCAAAACGGGCGCTCCATTGATGTGGAAGTGCGCCGACCCGTCACCAGCTCACTGCTGGACCTGGGTTTTATGGATGCACCCGATGACATCGAATTCCAGGCCACTGCCCGGGGTGAAGTATTCTACTACCGTCAGCCTGACGATGATGACAACTACCGTATCGAGGAGAACTCCGAGCGATTTCCCCATGGTTACTTTCCGGTGCCCGGCTCTGTCGAGGCGCCATTGTTATCTCCTTTTGCCGGGCTAGCTGCCAGCGTACTGACAACAAGCAATGTTGAGTGGTTCAATCTGATGACAAACTGGTACGGCCAGAAGTGGGCCAATACCCAGATTGCTGTGCCTATCATGCTGGATTTGCTAAAGCCTTCATTGGGTATTTCGAAAGAATTACCCAACTTGCTGACACCGTTCTGGGATGCCCGGCTGGCTCAGCTCTGAGCAGCGAACACCCACCTGTAATTTCCACAGAAGACCGGGGCCGCGTCATGAAGGGTCCCAGCTAAATCTCCCTGCCTGGGAACATTCCCCCTCCCAGACTCATCTTCAGCGCCAGACCACTTTATTGCCTAAGCTGCTGTCATCTCTGGCTTTAATACCGAAATTCGCACTTTCACCTTATGCAAAACAACAAAATTTGCATAAGAGCGCAATATTTGTCTAATACTAATTAATCAGACAAACTTACCTTTAAAACCTTTATAAATAACTTTTTCTTATCTATTATATATATCGTCATCTGATTATTTCCGCCTCGCTTTTCCTGTAGCCAGGCCGCAAGTTAAGGATTAACGCCATGAAAGCTAAATCGAATACGCGTGAGTACACCATTGTTCTGGGTGTTATCGGTTCCGACTGTCATGCAGTGGGCAACAAGATTCTCGCCAGCGTACTGAGCCAGGCCGGTATCGAAGTGATTAACCTCGGCGTCATGGTCAGTCAGGATGAATTTATCGATGCGGCAATCGAAACCGGTGCCGATGCGATCTTGGTGTCTTCGATTTATGGCCACGGCGAAATCGACTGTCACGGCCTTCGTGGTCGTTGTCTCGAACGAGGCCTGGACGACATTTTGCTGTATGTCGGCGGCAACCTTGTTATTGGTAAGTCCGATTTTCGTGATATTGAAACACTGTTCAGGAAAATGGGGTTCGACCGCGTCTGTTCGCCTCGCGTTGATCTTCATGAACTGATCACGTGCCTCAAAAACGACATCATCGAGCAGAGGTTCGCCCGCGAGCCATTGACCAAATCCGCATGATCATTACGTCCATAGACATCGGGTCCACCTGGACCAAAGGTGCAGCCTTCAGAATGAGTTCTTGCGGAACGCTGCACTTACTTGCTCAGGCGTCGCGCCCGACATCTGTCAACAACTTGTCGGACAGTTTTTTCGAGGTATACCGCACTCTTGAACAGAGCGGCGCGTCCGATCAGTTGTTCTATTCTTCATCAGCAAAGGGTGGCCTTTCCGTGGCAGCACTGGGCATCGTGCCCGAAGTCACCTCTGAGATGGCACGTATTGCTGCTTATTCGGCGGGCGCGAAGCTCAGTCAGGTTTATTCTTACCGCCTGACGCGCGATGACATTGTAGCGTTGGAAGACGCGCCCCCCGACATCCTGCTATTTGCCGGGGGTACTGACGGAGGCCATACCGATTGCGTGCTGTACAATGCTGCCGCTATTGCCGCATCCACCCTGACCTGCCCCATTGTCTACGCGGGCAACCGCTCCATTCAGTACGAGGTTACCGACCTGCTTTCGGGACGGGATGTGACCTGCGTAGAGAACCTGTTGCCGGCGTTGGAGCGCCCGAACCCCGAACCTGCGCGGTTAGCCATGCGTGAGGTTTTCCTGGCGAGCATTGTCAGCGGTAAAGGGCTGGACATCATCGTAGAGGCCACCGGCGAAGAGCCAACCCCCACTCCCTATGCCATCTATGAATACAGCGAACACATCCGGGCCCACGTTCCGGGATGGGAAGAGTTCATGCTGATCGATCTCGGTGGGGCCACTACAGATGTTTATTCCTGTCACCAGGAACAGCTCGTTAGCGGCACTGTGCGACGGGGCTTACCAGAACCGCTGGTCAAGCGCACCGTCGAGGGCGATCTGGGCATGCGGGTTTCTGCAGTCACAACTGCTATCGCAGGGGACGACCTCATCCAGGGCATGTTGCTGCAAACCGGGTATGCCAACGAGGCTTTCCGCGCCCATCTGGACCAAGTATTCAAAAACCCCGACACGATCCCTGAAGACATGGCAGGACGGGTATTTGATGATGCCCTTGCCGGTACCTGCGTCGTAAATGCCTGCAGCCGCCATGCAGGACGAATCCATCAGGTGAGTAAGACTGATGGCCTGGTGAACGTTCAGACCGGCCGTGACTTGTCGGGCATCCGTCGAGTCATTGGTTCCGGCGGTTACCTCTCAAGAGTGGAGCAGTTTGATCCCAACCCATGGTTGGCATGCCTCGCCCTGGATGAGCAAGGTAAAGAAATACTGACCCCAAGAAATGTCAGGTTCTACCGCGACAAGCACTACCTGTTTCCGTTACTGGCCAACGTCGCCCGGGGTTACCCTGAAGCTGCAGCTCATGCCGGTATCGCCCAGCTAAACGCTTCTACAGAAGCAGCAGCCCGAGAGCTAACTACCCATGCCCTTTGATTCGATGGAACCGCTTGTTAATAAACGCCTGAGCGACAGGATATTTGATTCTGAACGAGAAGTGGTGCTCGGTACATGGCCGACGGGAGCGGATGTCAATTTCAAGGACGGCGTTCGCTATCAGCTCGGTCTGCCGGAAAAGAAGCAATTTTCAGCCGTGATGAAAGCGGCGGACGACGCTGGCCGAACGTTATTACAGCCGCGAGCAGGGGTAGCTCTGTTGCAGGAACAGATAACCCTGTTGACGGATTTACAGCCCCATTGCGATGTGTTACCGACCACGATTGACGCTTATACCCGGCACAACCGATACGACAAATGCGCTAACGGCATCGCCCGCTCACGGGAAGCTGGCCGCTCCCTTATGAACGGCTTTCCCGCAGTCAACCACGGCCTCCATGGCTGTCGGGAACTGGTCGAAGCACTGGACAAACCGGTTCAGGTTCGACATGGCACGCCCGACGCCCGCCTCTTGGCCGAGATCACCCTGGCGGCAGGGTTTACCAGTTACGAAGGCGGTGGCATCTCCTACAACATCCCCTACGCAAAAAGCGTGAAACTCAAAGATAGCATTCGGCACTGGCAGTACTGCGATCGGCTTGTTGGCCGTTATGAGGATGAGGGCGTACACATCAACCGTGAACCATTCGGCCCGCTGACCGGAACGCTGGTGCCGCCGTTTGTCTCCCATTGCGTAATGATTCTGGAAGGCTTGCTGGCCCTGGAGCAGGGGGTCAAATGCCTCACTTTGGGTTACGGCCAGGGCGGCAATCTGGTTCAGGATATCGCGGCAATCCGCTCGCTACGGGAGCTTGGTGACGAGTATTTCAATGCAGCCGGGTTTACGGGTTACCAGCTCAGCGCCGTCTTTCATCAATGGATGGGCGGCTTCCCGGATGAGGAGTCATCAGCCTACGGCGTCATTTGCCTTGGCGCGGCAGCGGCTTCCCTGGCCGGGGCGACCAAGGTGATCGTCAAAACACCCCATGAAGCGGGCGGTGTGCCAACCATGGCAGCCAACCGGGATGGTCTCCGCGCAACCCGCCAGATGATCAACATGCTGGGCGAGCAGCAAAAGCCAGCAGGCGAAGACGTCGCCCTGGAAACCGACATGATAAAACGCGAAGTGCGGGCCGTACTCTCTCGGGTGTTCGCCCTTGGTGAGGGCAATATTGCACTCGGAACCATCCGCGCATTTGAATCCGGGGTTATGGATATTCCCTTCGCCCCTGCGCGGGCCAACGCTGGCACTCTGATGCCGATACGTGATGACAACGGGGCCTTACGGGTGCTCGATAAAGGCAACGCCCCCTTGCCGGATGACGTACTCGCTTTTCACCGGGACAAAATCGCCGAGCGGGCATCGAGCGAGGGGCGGGCGCCATCGTTCCAGATGGTTATTGATGATGTCAACGCGATCTCAAACAGCCGCCTGATCGGGCGACCTTGCTAAAACCCTAACCACTTTGCCAGGAAAGCACGAGCCGATTCATGAAAATAACACGCGCTTTATTTGTGGGTGGCTTGTCCGCCTTTTATTTCGACGATCAGAAAGCCATCAAACGGGGCTCCAAACAAGACGGCTTCACCTATCAGGGTGAGGTACTGACTCCAGGCTTTCGCTCCATTCGTCAGGCCGGTGAATGTGTGTCAGTGATACTGACTCTGGAAGATGGCAGCGTCGCCGTAGGGGATTGTGCAGCAGTGCAGTATTCCGGTGCCGGGGGCCGTGACCCCTTGTTTACCGCCGATCACTTCGTCACTTTTATGAATACTCATTTGAAACCGCTTCTGGAGGGCTTGACCGTTGATCGCTTCCTCCAGAATACCCGGTTTTTCGATAACCTCGAAATTAATGGCCAGCGTCTGCACACCGCCATCCGGTACGGAGTCTCCCAGGCATTGCTGGAAGCCGCCGCGCTCGCTAGCCGTTGCTTGAAAATGGAGGTGATCTGTCGTGAATACCGGCTGCCAGTGATACCAGAGGCCGTCCCTCTATTCGGCCAAAGCGGTGATGATCGCTATCGTGCAGTCGACAAGATGATCATCAAGCAAGTCGATGCCCTGCCTCATGGGCTGATAAACAACGTGGCAGACAAGCTTGGGCAGCGCGGCGAAAAACTGCTGGAATACGTGACCTGGCTTGAGAGACGCATCCGTGCTCTACGTCAAAACCCGGATTACCGGCCAGATTTGCATATCGACGTTTACGGCACCATCGGCCTGATCTTCGACCAGAATCCCCAACGCATCGCAGAGTACCTGGCTCGCCTGGGCAAGGCCGCTGGCGAGTTTCCCCTGCAAATCGAGGGGCCTATTGATGCCGGTGAGAAGATACTTCAGATCGATTCCCTCAGGGCTATCTCTGACCGCCTGAGGGCGCTCGGTTCGGACGTTGGCATCGTAGCCGACGAGTGGTGCAACACCTACCAGGACGTGGTGGATTTTACCAACGCCCAGTGCTGCCACATGGTTCAGATCAAAACACCGGATCTCGGCAGCATCCACAACGTGGTAGACGCCATCCGCTATTGCAACGACAGAGGCGTGCAGGCTTACCAGGGCGGTACTTGCAATGAAACCGATGTTTCCGCCCGCACCTGTGTTCACCTGGCTCTCGCCGCTCGCCCTATGCGAATGCTGGTCAAGCCCGGCATGGGCTTTGATGAAGGCATGAACATCGTGGCCAACGAAATGCGACGCAGCATCGCCATGCTGCCTCCGGCAAAACCCACTCCGACAGCGAGATCAATCAATGCCAATTAACGAATGCGGCGGCAACGCCCTCACCAAACCCTATGAAGGCCTTCGGGTCGTCACCATAGAACAGGCCGTCGCGGCTCCGCTTTGCTCCTGTCATTTCGCCGAAGGCGGTGCCCGGGTCATCAAAATTGAGCGCAGTGGCGCCGGCGATTTTGCTCGTAAATACGACACCGTGGTTAAGGGCGAATCGTCCTACTTTGTTTGGGCCAACCATGGCAAGGAATCCCTCGCGCTAGACATCAAAAACCCGGAGGACGCAAAGCTCTTGCACCAAATTCTTTCAGGCGCGGACGTATTCGTTCAGAACCTCGCGCCCGGCGCCATAAGCCGTGCTGGCTTCGACACCGGCGAGTTGCGCTCCCGACACCCCCGCCTGATCACGTGTGATATCAGCGGGTACGGTGAAACCGGTCGCTACCGGGACATGAAAGCCTATGATTTTCTTGTGCAATGCGAAAGCGGCCTGGTCGCTATTAATGGCTCGCCCGAAGGCCATGGCCGCATAGGGGTATCCATCTGTGATATCGGCGCAGGCATGAATGCGGTCATCGGAATTCAACAAGCGTTGCTGTTGCGGGAGCGAACCGGAAAAGGCAGCGGCATTAAAGTGTCCCTGTTCGACACCGCGGCCGACTGGATGACCGTGCCACTTCTGCACACCACCTACGGAGGCAAAGCCCCGGAACGGGTCGGCCTGCATCATCCGTCCATCGCACCCTATGGCGGATACGAAACCAGAGATGGAGAAATCCTGGCCATCTCGGTCCAGAACGAACGGGAATGGGCACGGTTCTGCAATGAGATACTGGAAAACCCTTGGCTAACATCAGACCCCCGCTTCAGCACTGGCGAGGCCCGCGTCAGCAACCGAAAGGCGCTGGATGTCTACATTAACCATGTCTTTTCTTCCAGCCTGAGACAGATTCTCGAAGACCGGCTTAAATCGGCTGACATTGCCTACGGTGCCGTCAACTCAGTGGAAACCTTTGCAGACCACCCACAGTTGCGCCGCCGTTCAGTTACGCTGCCGGATGGTGAAAACGCAGAGTTGGTTGCACCCGCGATCAGGCGTTCATACGAGCCTGAGGCTGCAAGCTATGGCCGGGTTCCAGGGCCCGGTGAGCATACGCAGGCCATTCGCGACGAATTTGCCGTACCTCAACATGATCTGAACAGGAGTTAACGGAATGACTACCCTGCTGCCTCGTTGCCGCTCATTGCTGTTTGTTCCGGCTCACATTCAACGCTTTGTAGACAGTGCCCACACCCGGGGTGCGGACGCCATCATTCTTGATCTGGAAGATAGCGTACCGCCACATCTTAAAGCGTCCGCCCGCAGCCAACTCACAGACGCCGTAAACCACCTCGACTCGCACGGCCTGACGGTGGGCGTTCGTATCAATCGCGATATGAGAAACGCTGTGTGGGATCTCGAAGCTTCAGTGGTGCGGGGGGTCCAGATAATTCTGGTGCCGAAGGCCATGAGCGCGAGCCACCTTCAGCTTATCGACGAGTTAATCACCGAGCTGGAAACTGAACGAGGCCTGCCCGGCGGCAGCATTCACCTCATGGCTTTGATTGAAACAGTTACTGGCTTGAGCCAGGTCAACGAGCTGGCAAAGTCCTGCACCAGACTGACCGGCATCGCGCTCGGGGGCGAGGATCTGAGTGCCGATGGCCACTTTGAGCCAACACCGGAGATACTGTTTCAACCTTGCCAGCAGGTGGTGTTTGCCGCCCGGGCGGCTGGCATTCAAGCCTTCGGGTTTCCAGGCAGCATTACGGAATATGGCGACCTGGATGAATTTGCCGCTTCGGTGAACCGTGGGCGAGCGATGGGCTTTGATGGCGCGCTTTGCATTCACCCCAGTCAGGTCGACATCCTGAACCAGACTTTTCAGCCAAATAAACAGGAAATCAGCCACGCAAAACGAGTGATTGAAGCCTACGAAACCGCCATTGCGGAACATCGGGGAGCGGTGGTTCTGGATGGCAGAATGGTCGACCTTCCGGTGGTCACCCGCGCTCGGGCGTTGCTGTCCGTGCCTTAACCTACAGCCTCATTTCGCGCCCTTTGACGGGGTCTGAGTAGCAGATTCGCCAAAAAACTCCGCCATGAACTGAGGCCCCTGCTCTTTGACAAACTGCTCAAACCTCGTCGCCGCCTCACTCAGTTCACGCCCTTTAAGGTGAACGGCGAACCAGGTCCGGATCTGCGGCATACCCTGCACGTCGAGTACGCTGAGAAGCCCCAGTTGACGCTCTAAATGAATGGTGTGGCCGGAGATTACCGCCACTCCCATGTTCGCCATTACCGCTTGCTTGATGTTTTCGGTGCCACCTATTTCCTGGATTCGTGGCACGCTCAGACCGCTATCCTCCAGAAAGCGCTCAAGTACCATACGCGTTCCCGATCCCTTTTCCCGCACCAGAAAAGTTTCGGTGCCAAGCTCCTTTGGGTCAATTGAGGACTTACCCGCCAGAGGGTGATTTGCATTGGCAATGACCACATACGGATGATCCGCGAACGGCACTGACTCAACCTGAATACGCCGGGGAGAGCGCCCCATCAATGCCACATCCACCTGCTGATGTTCCAGCTTTTCAATGATGCTACGGCGATTGGCAATGACGATATCCAGCTTGGTGTCCCGATGTTCAGCCTGGAACCGTGCCACCAGATGAGGGCCAAAGTTGCGTGAGGTGGTGACCATACCCACTTTAACCGTGCTGCGCTGTACGCCCTTTAACGCTCCAATGGCTTCATTAGCGTCACCCAATGTCTGGGTGATGCGCTCAGCATAAGGAATCAGGGTTTCTCCGGCCACGGTTAGCACCAGGTTACGGCCCCTTTTCTCAAACAACGGCGCCCCCAACTCTTCTCCCAGACTGCTCATTTGCATGGAGACCGCAGGTGGGGTCAGACTCAAAATTTCCGCTGCGCGTATAAAGCTCGAAGTCTGCGCTGCGATCAGGAAAATCTGTAATTGACGAAGCGTTATTTTGTGAAGGGCATCTTCCATCGTTAAACTTTCCAGCTACAAGTCGAGTTAACGAGTTACTTTAGCTTATTGATAACGGCCCGACTATGATTCGCGAGCTGGGGAACAGGCTGTTCAACCAGAGCACCATTTCGGTGCTCTGACATTTTCCCCGAATCAGGCCCTCGAGGTTCAAACCTTGAACTGTTTCGATGCCTGCTGAAGCTCCCGGATCACCGTTTCGATCGCCTGGCTGGCGCTGTCAGAACGACGAATGGCCACCACCGCTGCTTCTGCTGACTGCTCCATGTCGTGAACATTGCCGGTGATTTCCCGGGCCTGGGTACTCTGCTCCTCAGCCGCGGCGGAGATCACCAAAGCCCGGTCTTGTAGCTGGGTCAGCAGGTTATTGATCTTCTCGAAGTGTTCATCAGCAGACCGGAACTGGCTGGCGGAGGCACCCACTCGCTCGGAGGCCTTATTGATCGAGGTCGCCGCCCTCTGGCTGCCGCTCTGTAAACGATCAATAATCACCTGTATTTCAGACGTGGACTGCTGGGTTCTGTTGGCCAGCGTTCGTACCTCGTCCGCCACCACCGCAAAACCGCGCCCGCTCTCGCCTGCGCGGGCCGCTTCAATAGCCGCGTTCAGCGCCAGCAAATTGGTCTGTTCGGCAATGGCACCGATCACCGACAGCACTGAACCAATCTCCCTACTTTCATTGTTGAGCTCGGTCACCACCTCAACTGCCTCAGTTACTTCCGTCACCATTCTGTCCAGCTCAGCCCGCGCCTGGCGGGAAATATCGGCGGTGGCCTCGCTTTCCGAATTAATACCCCGGATCGAATCCGCAACCTGCTGAATGTTCTCAGCAACCTCCTGAATACAGCCTGACATATCGCTTACCGTGGCGGACACCCGGTCAATTTCCTGCTGCTGATTATTCACCACCTCAACCGCTTCCCGACTTGCCTTGCCCTGCTCACCGGCCTGCCCCGCTGCTGTGTTGGCGGCCGAATTGACCTGGCTCACCATGGCCTGGATCCGGGCGATGAACTGGTTGATGCCCCCGGCCATATGACTCAGCTCATCTTTCCCCTTCAGATCAACCCGCTGGCGAAGATCTGCCTCGCCATCGGCAATATCCCAGATCGCCCGGTTCAGCCGGTTAATCTTGAGTAGCACCCCTGCACCCAGCACCAGCGCAATCAACACCAGCAACACAAGACTCGACACAATTGAGAACACTGAAAGGTTGCCAGACAACCCGGCAGCCTTGGCATTAATGCTATCCACCGTGGCTTGTATTTCCTGCTGGGTCATGGTTTCAATATCTGCCAACTGCTGCTGTAAACGTTGACTGACTTGCCCCGTCTCCTGCAGCAGGATACTGCTGACCGCCTCGGCGCTCTCCGTCACCGTGGTATCAAACTGTTCATCCAGTTGGCGCATGTCCTCTGCGATAGCCTGGGTAGACAAACCAAGCTTGAGCTGGCCAATCACAGACCCTTGGGGTGCAATGTCCGCAGTGATAATCACCACATCGTCGGCTTTATCAGCGGCGGCCAGTACCTTAGTGATGGCGCCCCGGCCTTCGCCTTGATCCATCAGCGCTTTTACGCGCTCATCAGTGCGGTCGACATAACGGGTCAGACGCTCACCGTACTGGTCAAAATACGCCGCAAACAGCACCGCCTCGCGCGAATCGATCAGTTCCACCAGCTCGGTCAACTTTGGCACATCCCGATCCCAGATCAACGGCGCGGCGACCGCCGCCACCGCATCCGCCAAGCCCTGAGCCTCGGCTATCACTGCCTTCTCCAGATTGGCGGCAATCTGCTGCTGACGCTCACCCAGCTTAACCTGTAGCTGACCCGTCAGCTCTGACGCAGTCTGTTCCCGCATCGCGCCGAGGCGCCTGTCCACATCCGCGTTAGCCTCTGAAAACCCGGCGCCCACCCGCTCACGTCCAGCTTGCAAAGAAGCCTCCACCGAACGGGTCAAGGCGTCGACCTCACTGCTAATCAACCACTGGCTGACCGAAAGCTGCAAGGCACTGGCCACCACCAACACCAGAAAAACCGGCAACAACAAACGACTGGTAAACAGTGCCCTGAAAAAATGCTGATTCATACTTCACCTGTTTGGAGAACAAAGCCTTACTGGCGGTATTGTGGAGCACAATTCAGACCATGGAGGTCACATCTGGGAGGAGATTTGTTTCGTTTTGTTGGTGTGGGGGGCTGTTAGTGCGGCCAAGAGGCCGTGGCGATTATGCTTGCGGATTGAAGAGGGGAACTCGGATTTAAAACGAAGTCGATTAATTGTTAGCGCCATGGCTCAATGCGGCTTCACAGGCTTCTGAGGGCGTACTGTAAAACGGCGACGAGTCTCCGTCAGAGAAACGCTGACCTGCTATTGCAAAGACGCCTCCAGGAAAAATTTTGCCACAATCAGGTGGATCGCTATGTTAACCAAGGATGGAAAGCTTGGAACAAATCTCGAGGAAAGGTGATGGAGGGGCTTAAGAGTCGGCGCTCTGTGGGATGGAAACTACTCGACCAGGGAGCTTATCAATGACGATCAGGGGCGGGGCTTTTAAGGTCATCGCTCTATTGTTGGCGACACTGTTGTCGGCAGCCTGAAGTGCCTATAGGGAAGCGGAGCGGGATTTTATTGCCAGTGTCTGGACGCTGGAAAATTTCGGCAGCTCGTCGGCTTTTTCGCGGCTCGCTTTCTACGCGGAAGTTCTCTCGTCAAGGATTGAGCTGTTACTGAAATATCGGTCACAGTTTTAAGGCTCACTGGTCACCCTCTCACTGCCTTTTCAGGAAGCATGCGCTTATGGAGGATACGAATAATTTCTACGACACTTCCCGACACGTTCCGATAAAAAATAATGTGGCTCCCTTGAAGAAACAGTCGGTAGCCAGAACTTATCTCATCGCAAGTTTGCCCAAGATTCGGATTTTCTCCCAAACGGTGGAAGCATTGATCGAACTGAAGAATGTAGTGGTTTCGTTGCTCCAGGCCCCATTCACGTTCCGTGTAAAAAGCAATAGCTTTGAGGTCAGCTTTGGCATTCCTGGAAAGCTTGAAATTCGACATCAGCGTCCTTCGTTGTCTAGTTCACGAATAAACGAATCGTAGGAATAGTCTTCAAAACCGCTGTCTTCGCCTTCTTTAAGCAATTTTCGGAGTGTGGTCAGGCGGGTTTCGCTTTCTTCAAGCAGACGCAAACCAGCACGCACTACTTCACTGGTTGAACTGTATCGACCGTTTTTGAGCTGTTCGGTAATGAATGCATCAAAATGTTGACCCAGGGATATGCTGGTATTCTTTTGCATGGTGCCACCTCGATAGTACCAATGTTTGGTATATTTTGATTCAGGTGGCAGAAGAATGCAATTTGGCCAACGATGTGTATAGCCAGGGAGAAATTGAGCAAATGGCTGCCCCAATCACCAACGCCCCTGCAATGTAGCCACAATCCGGCGCCCATCTGCACTATCGCGATGTTCACAGAGATAAATGCCCTGCCAGATACCGAGGGCCATTTGGCCGTTGCTGATGGGAATGGTAACGGAAGGGCCGATGAGCACGCTTTTTATGTGGGCCGGCATGTCGTCCGGGCCTTCAGTGGTGTGTTCGTAGTGGGGTGCCTTCTGAGGCACCATCACGTTGAAATGGCGCTCCATATCACCACGCACGTCCGGGTCGGCGTTTTCATTGATGGCCAGGGAGGCAGAGGTGTGCTGGATGAACAGGTGAAGCAGGCCGATCTCGCAGTTTTTAAGGGACGGCCCCTGGGCGGCCACGATATCCGTGATGAGGTGAAAACCCCGGGAATAAGGTTCTAATTCGATGATGGCCTGGTCCCAGATCATGGTGCTTGCGCCTCCTGTTTTGGCTTGCTCTATTTCTGCTGATCATCCCACGGGTGCATCGGCATGAGAGCCTCGGTGGTTTCCGGGTCGAAGCGAGAGCGGAAGTAGTCCATGGCCTTTTCGGCTTCGTCCAGCTCATCGAATCGGGCCACGTTATAGATGGCCTCGCCTTCATTCACCAATGGCAGGTTGTTCATGCCCACGACGATTCCCGATACCGGGGTGATGATCGCCGTTTCCGTTTCACCGAACGGGTCTGCCACTACCGCCAGTTTTTGCCCTTTGCGCACCCGCTGCCCCAGCCGTACGATCGGACGCATGATGCCGTCGATATCAGCCCTCACCCAGGTAGAGGTGGCGGCAATCTCGGAACGCTTCCTCGGCTTACTCCGCGCGGCCTTGGTCGGCAGCATCTCCAGCGCACGCATCACCCGGATTACCCCCCGTACGCCGCTCGTTATGACCACGTCATCAAAGCGCAGGGCTTCTCCCCCCTCGAAAGTGATGACGGGGATGTCCAGTGAATCGGCGTATTCCCGCAGTGTGCCTTCCCGTAGACTGGCGTTCAGTATGACCGGGGCGCCGAAGGCCTCGGCGATTCTCGCGGTTTCCGGGTTTTTCAGTTCGGCCCGGATTTGCGGCAGGTTGAAGCGGTGGATGGCGCCGGTGTGCAGGTCGATAATATGAGTCACGTTTTCCATGATCAGGGTGCGGAACAGGTAAGCAATACGCCCCCCCAGAGAACCCGTTTCGCTGCCCGGAAAGCAGCGGTTGAGATCACGACGGTCTGGCAGATACCGGGTACGCTGTACAAAACCGAATATGTTGACGATCGGCACCGCCACGAGGGTACCCCGGAGGTGTCGCAGGGAGGCGTTCCGCAGAACGCGCCGGATGATTTCGACGCCATTGATCTCATCACCATGAATAGCCGCGCAGACCAGCATCACTGGCCCTTCACGACGGCCATGCACTACCTCTACGGGGATGTGCAGCGGTGTGTGGGTGTATAACTTGGCAACCGGTACTTCTACGGTTTGCCGGGTGCCAGCCTTGATTTCGACACCGGCAATCTTAAAGGGTGCTCTTGCCAACTTAACCTCTCCCTTTGGTACGGGTCTTCCAGGGTGCCTGGTTTTTCTCGGTCCAGTCGATGACCATGCCAGCCACATTCTTACCGGTGGCGGCTTCAATACCTTCCAGCCCCGGCGAGGAGTTCACTTCCATCACCAGCGGGCCACGGCTCGAACGCAACAGGTCGACACCGGCCACATTCAGGCCCATGGCCTTGGCGGAAGCGATGGCGGTGCGCCGCTCTTCCGGCGTGATCCTTATCAGGGAAGCGGTACCACCACGGTGCAGGTTGGAACGGAACTCGCCTTCTGCTGCCTGGCGTTTCATAGCGGCGATGACTTTGTCACCAATCACGAAGCAGCGTATATCGGCGCCGCCCGCTTCTTTTATATACTCCTGTACCAGAATGTCTGCTTTCAGGCCCATGAAGGCCTCGACCACACTTTCTGCCGCCTTGCGGGTTTCTGCCAGTACCACACCAATGCCCTGGGTGCCTTGTAGCAGCTTAATGACCACGGGAGTGCTGCCCACCATCTTGATCAGATCCGGAATGTTATCCGGCTTGTTGGCGAAGCCTGTAACAGGCATGCCCAGCCCCTTTCGGGCCAATAGCTGCAAGGAGCGGAGTTTGTCGCGGGCTCGGGTGATAGCAACAGATTCGTTAACCGGAAATACGCCCATCATTTCAAATTGACGCAATACCGCCGTACCGTAAAAGGTCACAGAAGCGCCAATACGCGGGATGACGACGTCGAAATCATCCAGGGTCTCGCCGCGATAATGAATTTGGGGCTTGGCGGAGGTGATGTTCATATAACAGTGCAAACAATCAATGACCCGCATTTCATGACCACGGTTCAGCCCTTCTTCAATCAGGCGTCGTGTGGAATAAAGTGATTTATTACGGGACAGGACGGCTATCTTCATTTAAGGGTCCTTAACACCGGTTCCCCGGCTAAATAGGAAGATTCAGGCAGTACGACGCTGTTACCTGCCATCGCGGTTCTGCCAATCAGCATGCGAAAACGCATGGAGTCCCGATTGGTTAATGTCATTTCAATTGGCCAGTGGGACTCACCCACCAGCAAAGTTGTCTGTATCACCAGGCGTTGCTCCCGGTGGCCGCCGGAGTCCGACACCATGCGCTCATCAATCACGGCTGCGTCACACTCCACCACCTGGTGTAAATCATGCTGTACAGGATGAACCCAGAATTTTACCCGGGGCTTACCCGCCTCGTCAGTGTAGGGCTCCATACGAAATGTATGCAGGCACGAGGTTCGGGCGCCCGTATCTACCTTAGCCTTGATGCGCGGAATATCCAGTTCCGGCAGGGCGACCCACTCACGCCAGCCCAGGGGTACCAGTTTGGTTGAGATGGCGATATTCTCGGCGTGAATCTCAGCCGTTTGAGTTGGCATGGGCCATTTCCTTTGTTTCTGCAGCGAGTGCTGGGCAAGTTACGCAGTGGCCTTCACTATAATCCAATTGCCAGGCGCCAGCGAATACACAAGTCTGTGATTTATATTGATTTGCCCAACAGGAATACGAATGACACAACTAGTATGGTTCAGGAATGATCTGCGCGTCTCTGACAACCCTGCTTTAACAGCTGCCTGCAAGCAGGGCGAGGCCGTGCGAGCGTGTTTTCTGGTGACCCCGGAGCAGTGGCAGGAGCATGATTGGTCGCTGGCACGTATCCGTTTTGTAGTGGATCACGTCAACGCTTTATCTGATGCTCTGGCCCGCCTTGGTATTACCCTCGATATTCTCGAAGCCCGCAGGTTCGACGACAGCATCGACACACTGTTGTCCTATTGCCAGACCCAGGGCGTCCAGCATCTTCACTTTAACGAGGAATACGGCGTCAATGAGCGGCGGCGCGATAAAGCCGTTCACCAAAGCTTCACCAGCGCTGATATCAAGGTCAACAAATACCGCGACCAGACTGTTGCGCCCGTCGGTACTATCCTGACGCAGCAGGAGGAACCCTATTCGGTGTTTACGCCGTTTTCCCGCCGCTGGCGCGAGTGGGCCGGAGACAACACGCCTAACCCGTTTCCAGCGCCAACTAAAATGGCTGACCCCGTAGCCCCGAACTATCTCTCCACCAGCCTGGCCGGTTATCAGAACGCTCCGGAACCCCTGGTGTCGGTGGGCGAAGACGCCGCGCACAAGCAGCTCGATGAGTTTATAGAACAGCGGGCCAAAAGCTATAAAAAGGAGCGGGATTTTCCGGCCCTTGACGGCACCAGCCTGCTCTCTCCCTATCTGGCCAACGGCGTACTTTCCGGCCGTCAATGCTGGCTGGCGGGTCAGCAGGCGCTGGCGTCCGGCGAGAACGAAGGCTTATTTACCTGGGTGACCGAGATTGCCTGGCGGGATTTTTACATAAACATTCTGTTCCACTACCCGAGAGTGAGCATGCACCGGGCGTTTAAACCGGAAACCGAAGCGCTGGAGTGGAATACACCCGAGGGCAATTTTGAAGCCTGGAAAGAAGGCCGCACCGGTGTGCCGATTGTGGATGCAGCCATGAGACAGTTAAATGAGACCGGCTGGATGCACAACCGCCTGCGGATGATTACCGCCATGTTCCTCACCAAGAACCTGTTCATCGACTGGCGTCTGGGGGAGGCCTATTTCATGTCCAGACTGGTGGACGGTTTTCTGGCCTCAAACAATGGTGGCTGGCAGTGGAGCGCCTCAACCGGCACCGATGCCGCGCCTTATTTCCGAGTATTCAACCCGGCGACCCAGAGCGAACGTTTTGACCCCAAAGGCGAGTTCATCCGCCAATGGGTTCCGGAACTGGCCAGGCTGGACAGCAAGGGCATTCACGAGCCCGGCACAAAGGGCGGTGTTATCCCGAAAGGGTATCCAAGACCGATCGTCGACCTGAAGCAAAGCCGGAAAGAGGCGATTGCCAAGTTTCAGGCGTTAAAGGACTAAGGAGCTTGCAGCAGGGCGGAGGCAGGTTTGCCCGAAACCCTGCGGAGCCAGGGATGGCGGAGCGGAGCCTACACGGACGTATCCACGGCGTGTTTTGGGCAAACCTGCCTCCGCCCTGCTAACCCATGGCTACTCAGCGCAAACCGGACACTCGGGGTCCCGGGCCAGTTTCATCTCCCGCCACTCCATGCGCCAAGCGTCGAGAATCAACAAGCGCCCGGTCAAGGGCATGCCAACGCCTGACAGAACCTTGATCGCTTCCATGGCCTGGCAGGCTCCGATTATACCCACCAGCGGGCCGATCACTCCCGCTTCAGAACAATTGAGTTCCTCGTCACCCTGGTCCTGATAAAGACAGTGGTAACAGGGGCTTTCAGTTTGACGGGAATCAAAAACCACCAGTTGGCCTTCGCCCCGGATAGCGGCACCAGAGACCAGCGGTACCTTGCTGGCTACACAGGCTTTGTTGATGGCAAACCGGGTCGAGAAATTATCGGTGCAATCGACCACAAGATCACAGGATTTCACCTGCTCTAACAGGTCACCACCTTCAAGCCGTTCCGTGATGGCCTTCGCTGTGACCGAGGGGTTAATACGTTGCACTCGCTCTGCAAGAGCCTGGGCCTTAGACTCTCCCAACTGACTAGTTTCAAAAGCGATTTGGCGCTGCAGATTGGCCAGTTCGATAACGTCATCGTCTGCCAGCGTAAGATGCCCTACTCCAGCAGCGGCCAGATAAAGAGCCACCGGACACCCGAGCCCGCCAGCGCCCACCACCAGTACCCTGGCGGACTCCAGGCGGGCCTGTCCAGCAATGTCGAACGAGGGCAGCAGAATCTGGCGGCTGTAACGCATCAGCTCGTCGTCATTTAACATCCGGTCGGCTCCTGCAGTTGAAGGGGGTAATGGTTTGATTTAGCGGCTCGTTGCTGCCCCAGCGTCAAGCGGTCCTGTTGACCGTAATCCTGATGAGAGGCTACGGCGTCAAAACCCGCTGCGGTGAAAAGTTCTTGCACCGCCGCAGCCTGATCAAAACCGTGCTCCACCAACAGCCAGCCGCCGGGTGCCAGCCATTCGGGTGCTTGCGAAATTATCAGGCGCAAGTCTTCCAGGCCGTCTGCGCCTGCCGTCAGGGCTGAACGGGGTTCAAAGCGGACATCGCCTTCGTTCAGATGCTGATCGTCAGCCTCGATATAAGGCGGATTGGACACAATCAGGTTGAAACGCTCCGGCCGCAGTTCGCTGAACCAGTGGCTGTGCACCACATCGACTGTCAGCCCAAGTTGCTCAGCATTGAAGCGGGCAAGGGCTGTAGCTTCTGGTACAACATCTGTCGCCGTCACCTGCCAGCTGGGTCTTTCGGAGCGCAGGGCCAGTGCAATGGCACCGGTGCCGGTGCCAAGATCAAGCACCTTGGCATCAACGGGTAGAGCCAGTGCGAGCGCGGTTTCCACAAGGCATTCGGTATCCGGCCGGGGAATCAGGGTAGCGCTGTTAACCTTAAGCGTAAGCGACCAGAATTCCTGCTGTCCCAGAATGTGAGCGATGGGCTCACCCGCCATCCGGCGAGCGAGAAAACGTTCAAACGTTTCTTCTTGCTCATCGGTCAGACGCCTTTCAGGCCAGGCCCTCAGCGAAGTACAGGACCAACCGGTAGCCTGGGCCATCAGCAATTCGGCATCCAGCCTCGGTGTATCGCTGTCAATCTCGTCAGCTGCTTTCTGAAGCATTGCTTCCGAAGTAAGCAACGACTCAGTCATCCGCCAGACTAGCCAGCAATTCGGCCTGATGCTCCTGTTGCAACGGCTCAATCACCGAGCTCAGGTCACCGCCGATCACTTCATCGAGCTTATACAGCGTCAGGTTGATGCGGTGGTCTGTCACCCTCCCCTGAGGGAAGTTGTAGGTGCGAATGCGTTCGGAGCGATCCCCGCTGCCGACCAGACTTTTGCGGGTCGCGGCCTGACTGATCTGATTGCGCTCGTTTTCTGCGTTCTGCAGGCGAGCCTGCAGCAGACTCATAGCCCGGGCGCGGTTCTTGTGCTGGGAGCGCTCATCCTGACATTCCACCACGATACCCGAGGGTATGTGGGTCAAGCGGATGGCCGAATCGGTTTTATTGACGTGCTGACCGCCAGCACCGGACGCCCTGAATGTATCCACCCGCAGGTCAGATTTATTGATTTCAATGGCTTCAGCTTCATCGGCTTCAGGCATAACCGCCACGGTGCAGGCTGAGGTATGAATACGGCCCTGGGATTCGGTTTCCGGAACCCGCTGAACCCGGTGAGCGCCCGATTCGAACTTCAGGGCACCATAAACCCCGGTACCGGAGACCCGGCTGATAATCTCCTTGTAGCCCCCATGCTCACCCTCACTCTCGTTGATCACTTCAACCTGCCAGCGTCTGCTTTCGGCGTAACGCAGGTACATCTTGAACAGGTCACCCGCAAAAATAGCGGCTTCATCACCCCCGGTACCCGCGCGGATCTCCAGAAACACATTCTTGGTGTCGTTGGGGTCCTTGGGGAGCATCAAATGATGGAGTTCTTCCGCCAGCACCTCACTTTTCTCTTCAGCGCAGACCATTTCTTCCTCGGCCATGGCGCGCATATCCGCATCCGAATCCCGGGCGAGCTCAAGCGCCTCAGCCATTTCAGAGCGAGTCTGTTGCCAGGCCCTGAAACAATTGACGATGGGTTCTATTTCGGCAAACTCCCGGGAAAGATCCCGAAAACGATTCTGATCGCCAATCACCCCCTGATCACTCAAAAGGCCACTGACTTCATCGAAACGGTCATTCAACCGTTCGAGTCTGTTTTGTATCGATGCTTTCATATTTTTTCCGGGGTGGGGGAAACGGCGTCGTCCTGGACTTCAAGCTGGTGCAACTCGCGCAGCCAGTTGGTCACTTCCACCCGGCCTTCGGCAGTCGCCTTGCGGACCTGCACCGAGGGCTCGTGTAGCAGTTTATTGGTGATGCCCCGTCCGAGACCGCGCAGCACGGTCTCGGGATCACTGCCGTTGCGCAGGGAACGCAGGGCTTTTTCGATTTCGATATCCCGCAGGATCTCCGCGCGCTGGCGGAATTGCTTGAGGGTTGCCACCGCATCCAGTGCTCGCAGTTGCGACAGGAAGGTCTGGGTTCCCGCCAGAATGAGGTTTTCCGCTTCGCGGGCGGCACCCTCACGGGAGCGGACATTTTCTTCAATGACAGTGTGCAGGTCGTCAACGGTGTACAGGTAGACATCCGCCAGCGACGCCACTTCCGGCTCTATATCCCGGGGTACCGCAATATCGACCATGAAATAGGGCCGGTGTTTACGCTTTCGCAGGGCCCGTTCCACCGCGCCCTTGCCAAGGATGGGCAGCGGACTGGCGGTGGATGAGATAACGATATCAACCTTCGCGAGCACGCCCGGAATTTCTGACAGTGTAATGCCTCGCCCGCCCCGGGCTTCAGCCAGGGTTTGGGCGCGCTCCAGGGTGCGGTTGGCAACCAGGAAATTCTTGACGCCAGCCTCGGCCAGGTGTCGAGCCACCAGTTCGATGGTCTGGCCAGCGCCGATCAGTAACGCTGTGTTCTTCGACATATCGGCGAAGATATGGCTCGCCATGCTTACCGCCGCATAGGCAACTGACACCGGATTTTCTCCGATCGCAGTCTCGGTGCGGACCCGTTTGGCGACGGTAAAGCTCTGATCGAACAACCTCGACAAGAACACTCCGCTGGCACCGTGTTCCCGGGCCAGCGCATAAGCATCCTTGAGCTGCCCCAGAATCTGTGGCTCGCCCAGCACCATGGAATCAAGCCCGGAAGCCACCCGCATCATATGGCGAACCGCCTCGGAATCCCGATGAATATAGAACGCGCTCTCAAGCTCCGCGACCTCAAGGCCGTGAAACCCCGAAAGCCACCGTAGCACCGCTTGGGCACAATCGTCGTCCCCGGCCAGGTAGAGCTCGGTGCGGTTACAGGTCGAGAGGATTGCCGCTTCACTGGCACCGGTTGTCGCACGCAACTCGGCAAACGCTTCCGCCATCCGCTCCGGCGTAAAAGCGACGCGCTCGCGCAGCTCCAGGGGAGCCGTACGGTGATTAATGCCCAGCGTTAGCAATGCCATAAGACGATTGAGGCTACCTTTTTGCCTAAAGAATTGATGAACATTATTTTACCGACCTGACCAGCCGGGTGCTACCTAAACCCGAAATGCTTCGGTAAATGCCGACAGAACAAGCCTTCGGCGGGTCATTGAATGCGTGTGTCGGGCTGATCAACAGGTGATCAACAGATTGGGCAAGCCCAGGTGCTTATGCCATCATAGGCTCCGGCGAATGAGGTCATTCCGACTCATGCATATCGTAAATAGATACGGGAAGTCACATGCAAAAATCGGCCTTTCTGCTAGCCACCTGCCTGCTCGGGCTCTCCGGCTGCGCCAATCTGATGAATGATGACGACGCACCCTCCCCAGAGTCGGAAACATTAGCACCCACTGCCGACATCGCAACTGGAAACGCAGAGATCAAATACGCGGATTTCGAGCCGGATATTCTCTACCTTCTGATGTCAGCAGAAATCGCCGCCCAGCGTGGCCGGTATGACATCACCCTGATGAACTATGTTGAGGCCGCCAAACAATCCCAGGATCGGACGGTGATTGAGCGCGCGATGCGAATCTCGCAATCTCTGAAGGCGGATAACGCCCAACGCCAGTTGGCAGAATTATGGCTGGAAACCGACCCAAACAGCTTGCAGGCTCACCGGGTTGCCGCTATTCAGAGCGTAAAGCGCAACGATCTTGAAAAAGCGCTTTATCACATGGAACAGATCATGGACCTGGGGGGCGATGCAGACTTTGACAGCCTCGCCGCCATGGCGACCAGCCTTCCACCCACCAGTCAGCTTGAACTCCTGCGACTCTATGAGGATATCGCAGAGCGCCATCCCGATAACCATGAAATCCGTTACAGCATCGCCTTGCTGTTGAAAGTCATCGGAGACAACGAAGCCGCACTCACCCAGTTGCAGCAATTACTGGATGAAGAACCGGAGTTTCAACCGGCGCTGGTGCTGAAAGGCGACCTGCTCTTCCAGACAGGCCAGCAGCAGGAAGCTCTGGACCACTTGCTCTACAACACCCGGCGCTACCCTGAAAATCGCCAGATGGGCACCCTTTACGGGCGCATGTTAATTGGTGAAGGGCAACTTCAGGCCGCTCAGGACGAGTTCAAGCGGCTGATTGACCAATTCCCCAACGTCCCAGGCCTTCGGCTTTCACATGCCCTCGTTGCCCTTGAGAATGGCGAAACCGATCTTGCCAGACAGGAACTGACGAAACTGATAGAGCAAGGCCAACACAGCAGCGAAGCCCACTACTATCTTGGCCGTATTGCTGATGAAGAAGGCGATATCGAATCGGCCATTGGCTACTATGACCGGGTCAAAGACAGCAACCATTACCTGGCTGCCCTGGCCCGCGTCAGCGCTCTTCGAGCGCAATCCGGCAATCTGGACGAGGCGCTGGCGAATCTCCGGAATCTGAGGGAAAAAACACCGGATAATGCAGAGGGGTTATGGTTGCTGGAGATCAACCTTTTACTGGATATGGAGCAGAATGATCAGGCGATGGACGCTGCCAACGAGGCACTCGCTGTGTACCCCGAGAACGTCCGGATACGCTATGCCCGAGCCATGCTGCATGACAGCGAAGGCCAGTTTGATGAAGCCGAGCAGGACCTGCGCGCCATTCTCAGACAGGAGCCGGAGAACGCCGTCGCCCTGAACGCTCTGGGCTATATTCTGACCACCCGCTCTGCGCGTTTTGATGAGGCCCAGGCGCTGATCGAACGGGCGCTCAGCCTTGATCCTGAAAATCCGGCCATTCTCGATAGCATGGGCTGGGTACTGTTCAAAAAGGGCGAAACCACCAAGGCGCTTGATTACCTTCAGGCGGCCTACGAGGCCTTCCCGGACCCGGAGGTTGCTGCTCACCTGGGTGAAGCCCTCTGGCAAAATGGTCAGCAGGAGCAGGCTCGAATGATCTGGCGGGAAGGCCTGGAGCAGGACCCGTCCGATGAAATGATTCTGGAAACCATTGAACGCCTGGGCGTGGAGCGGAATCTGTAATGGGTTTCAGAGCAACTTTTATCGTTTGCATCTCACTCTGGTTGAGCGCCTGCGCGACGACGCCTCCAGAACCTCTGCCTGAAGGCCTGACGGAGCAACCACCGACGGGCTGGAGCCAGCGTCAGGAGGCCCTTAAAGCCTTTCAGCATTGGCGGTTACAAGGGAAACTCGCGGTGCGTCAACCCTCAGACAGCGGTACCGCTAATATCAACCGCTGGGTACAGGATAACGAGCATTACCAACTGTCGCTGTCCTCGGCGTTTCTGGGCCTCGGCAGGACGGAACTTGAAGGGGTTCCAGGCTTTCTTGAACTGACATTGCCCGATGGCGAGACCTATCGCTCCAACGATCCCAATGCACTGATTGAAGCCGCCACCGGCTGGCAATTGCCGATCGACAGCCTGATCTGGTGGGTCAAGGGCCTACCTGATCCGGCCAGCGATTTTCGATTGCTGTTCAATGACGCCGGTGATCTGGCGGTCATCCGCCAGCAGGGATGGGAAATTCGCTATGAACGCTGGCGGTCTTTTGTGGATGAGCAACCCCCACTCCCGGCCAGGATTACGGCCTTGAAAGAAGACAAACGGGTACGCCTGGTCGTTACCGACTGGCAGACCCACACACCAGGTCAGCCATGACACTCATCCTGCCTGCACCCGCCAAACTGAACTTATTCCTTCACATTAACGGGCGCAGACGAGACGGCTATCATGAGCTGCAAACACTGTTTCAGTTTCTCGATTTCGGTGATGAGCTAACCTTCACTCTCCGGCAGGGCGGCGAGATCACACTTGAGCCTGGGCTTCCCGATGTGCCTGAGGATGACAACCTGATCCTCCGCGCCTCGAGATTGCTGAAAGCCAAGGCAGGACGAACGGTGCCCGGTGTCAGTATCACGCTGACCAAACGCCTGCCAATGGGCGGGGGCCTGGGTGGTGGCAGTTCTGATGCCGCCACGGCCCTGCTCGGGCTGAACCACCTTTGGGCGTTGAACTTCTCTCTGGAGGAACTGGCTGAACTTGGGCTCACCCTGGGGGCCGATGTGCCGGTATTTATCCGGGGATTCGCAGCCTTTGGCGAAGGTATCGGGGAAAAGCTCACGGCGACTCAGCCACCGGAGGACTGGTTTGTCGTGCTGAAACCGCCATGCAACGTCAACACAGGATTGATTTTTTCCCAGCAAGGGTTGACAAGGGACACCCCTAGAATCAAAATAGCGCCCGCTTTTGAGGGAGACGCCTTGAGGTACCGAAACGACTGCGAAGATATAGTTTGCAGACTGTATCCAGAGGTTAAGCAAAGCCTGGAATGGCTGTCGAAATTCGGACCTGCAAGATTAACCGGAACCGGGGCTTGCATATTTGGACGTTTCCCAACAGAATCCAAAGCCCAAAATGTTTGGGCAAGCAAACCTTCCGGCATCACCGGGTTCGTAGCTAAAGGGGTGAACCTATCACCACTACACCGAAAGCTGACAGAGCTGAGATGATGCCAAGCAAAAGCACGATACTGGGGTGTCGCCAAGTGGTAAGGCAACGGGTTTTGATCCCGTCATGCGCAGGTTCGAATCCTGCCACCCCAGCCAATTCCCTCCTGATTTTTTCAATATGACTTCTGATACCGAGAAGGATTCAATCGTGTCCAAACTGATGATTTTCGCGGGCAATGCCCACCCGGAACTTGCCAAAAGTATCGCTCAGAAATTGCACATCCCCATGGGCGAAGCCACCGTCGGCAAGTTCAGTGACGGCGAAACCACCGTAGAAATCAACGAGAATGTTCGCGGCCACGATGTATTTATCATCCAGCCTACCTGTTATCCAACCAACGATAACCTGATGGAACTGATCGTTATGGCAGACGCCCTCCGTCGCGCCTCAGCCACCCGAATTACTGCGGTAATCCCTTATTATGGCTACGCACGCCAGGATCGCCGCGTTCGCTCCACTCGCGTTTCCATCAGCGCCAAAGTGGTAGCCGACATGATTACCAGCATCGGCATCGACCGGGTGCTGACCGTTGACCTGCACGCTGACCAGATTCAGGGTTTCTTCGATATTCCGGTCGACAACATCTACGCCACACCCGTGCTGCTGGAAGATATTGAAAAACAACGCTTTGAAAACTTTATCGTGGTATCTCCTGACGTTGGCGGCGTGGTTCGCGCACGTGCAATCGCCAAACGCCTCGACGACGCCGACCTGGCCATCATTGATAAACGTCGTCCGAAGGCGAACGTATCCCAGGTGATGCACATCATCGGTGATGTCAGAGACAAAACCTGTATTCTGGTGGACGATATCGTGGATACCGCTGGCACCTTGTGCAAGGCAGCCAAGGCTCTGAAGGAGCATGGCGCATCACGAGTTATCGCGTATATCACTCACCCGGTACTTTCCGGGCCCGCGATTGACAATATTAATGCCTCCGAACTGGATGAACTGGTTGTCTGCGACACCATTCCACTGGGTGACAAAGCCCGAGAATGTGGTAGAATCCGTCCCCTCGGAATGGCTGGTCTGCTGGCTGAATCTATTCGTCGCGTCAGCAACGAAGAATCCATCAGCGCCATGTTTGAGTAAGCAACACCTTCCGAACACATTCAAACCGGGAGCCTTTTAAGGCTCCCGGTTTGTTTAACTCCCCGAAAAAGATAATCTTTATTTTCGGGAACATCAGAAAAACATCTGCAGTGTACTTGGTCGCGAGTCCTGTAGATGCTTATTGAGGTATGTATCATGGCCCAGGAATTTATCATTGAAGCTTTCTCGCGTGACGTTAAGGGGAGAGGTGCGAGCCGCCGCCTGCGTCGCGAAGAGCGTAAAATCCCGGCAATCATTTACGGTGGTGAGAAAACTCCCGTATCGGTTTCCATTTGGCACAACGAGCTGAAAAAAGCTCTTGAGAACGAAGCTTTCTTCTCTCACATCCTGACGATTGAACTTGACGGCAAGAAAGAGAGCGTGATCCTCAAGGATCTGCAGCGTCACCCGTACAAGCCGTTGTTGACCCACGCTGACTTCCTGCGTGTTGACAAAGATCACGAGATTCACGTCAACGTACCGCTGCACTTCCTCAACGAAGCAACAGCGCCAGCTGTCAAGCTTCAGGGTGGCGTACCGACGCACCAGATGAACGACGTGGAAGTTATCTGTCTGCCGCAGAATCTGCCAGAGTTTATCGAAGTCGACATGCAGGACATCGAGATGGATCAGGTTATTCACCTGAGCGACCTGAAATTACCGAAAGGCGTTCGTGTTGCTGCTCTGGTCCAGGGTGAAGACCACGACCTTCCGGTTGTTTCGATCCACATGCCACGCGGCACCAAGGCTGACGAAGCTGAAGACGCCGAAGAAGCTGAAGAAGAAGACGAAGTTAAACCAAAAGAAAAAGGCAAGGACAAAGACAAGGAGTAATTACTCCGGGGGTAATGGCACATGGCGCAGCAAATTGTCATGGTGGTTGGGCTGGGAAACCCCGGCCCCGACTATGAAAATACGCGTCATAATGCCGGAGCCCTGTTCGTTGAAGCTCTGGCCCGCGCTGCGGGCCAGAGCCTTCGTCCCGACAAGAAGTATCACGGTCTTTACACCAGAGCCAGTCTCCACGGTCTTGATCTGCATTTGCTGTACCCCACCACGTTTATGAATCGCAGCGGCCTCGCCGTGAAATCCCTGGCGGATTTTTTCAAGATTCAGCCTGATCAGATACTGGTTGCACACGATGAGCTCGACCTTTTCCCCGGTACCGCCAAACTCAAGAAAGGCGGCGGCCACGGTGGTCATAACGGCCTCCGGGATATCATTGCCCATCTGAGCAGTAATGAGTTTCTACGCCTGAGACTTGGCATCGGGCATCCTGGCGATAGCCGCCAGGTGACCAACTATGTACTCGGCCGACTCGGCAAGCAAGAAGGCTCCCAGCTTGAACTGGTTATTGAGGAAGCAATACGCGTGCTTCCTGAGGCCGCGAGCGGCAAACTGCCTGTAGCCATGAATCGTCTTCACAGTTTCAAACCTGCACCCTGACCGGTCCTTTCAGCCCTGGACTGCTCGCACCGTTTATCAGACACCGGTATAATCCGGCAACATTTTCAGTACCAAATTAGAGGCACTCCATGGGATTTAATTGCGGCATCGTCGGCCTTCCCAATGTCGGCAAATCTACCCTGTTCAATGCTCTGACCAAGGCGGGTATTGGCGCCGAGAACTTCCCTTTCTGCACCATTGAACCCAACGCCGGTGTGGTCGGCATGCCAGACCCCCGCTTGACCAAACTGGCTGAAATGGTCAAACCCCAGCGCGTGGTGCCAACAACCATGGAGTTTGTTGATATCGCGGGCCTGGTTGCTGGCGCTTCCAAGGGTGAAGGCCTGGGCAATCAGTTTCTGGCCAATATCCGGCAAACCGATGCCATCGCCCACGTGGTCCGGTGCTTCGACGACAGCAACGTCATTCACGTCGCCAACAAGATCGACCCGGCCGCAGACATCGAGGTAATCAATACCGAACTGGCTCTGGCGGACATGGATACCGTCGAAAAAGCCATCAGGCGAGTTGAGCGGGTTGCAAAAAGCGGCGACAAGCATGCTAAAGCCCAACTGGAAATCTTCCAGACTCTACTGCCGGTATTGAATGAAGGCAATCCGGTACGCGGCATGGACCTGAGCAGCGACCAGAAAGCGCTTATACGAGAACTTTGCCTGCTGACCAGCAAACCCACCATGTACATCGCCAACGTCGATGAGAACGGCTTTGAGAATAATCCTTACCTGGATACGGTCAAAGCAATCGCCGAGTCGGAAAATGCAGTCGTAGTGCCGATCTGCAACAAGCTTGAAGCAGAAATTGCCGAGCTGGAGGACGACGAGAAACTGGTTTTCCTGGAAGAGATGGGCATGGATGAGCCAGGCCTTGACCGCGTTATTCGTGGCGGCTACAGCCTGCTGGACCTGCAAACCTACTTCACCGCAGGCGTGAAAGAAGTCCGGGCCTGGACGGTCAGGGTCGGCGCTACCGCGCCCCAAGCTGCTGGCGTCATCCACACCGATTTTGAACGCGGCTTTATCCGGGCCGAAGTGGTTGGCTATGATGACTTTGTTAAGTACAACGGCGAGGCAGGAGCGAAAGATGCTGGCAAATGGCGGCTGGAAGGCAAAGAATACATCGTCCAGGACGGTGATGTGGTGCACTTCCGGTTTAACGTGTAAACAACCGCTATCCGTGTCGCACGGGAATGGCCTGCGGGCCATTTCGTCGTGCCTTTGCCGTCTCCTGTGAACCACCTTCCTCCTTGCTGCAGCCCTCTGGAGAGTATCTGGCCATGGTCAGAGGAACTTCCGGCTGTTCAGCTTATCAGCACCAGTTATGACTATCGCGGGTTTACTCTCGAAGCGTATGCCGAAAGCGAGATAATGCTCCCCTCAGAGCTCACCGACGCGGCTGATAAGCGCAAAACCGAATATCTCGTGGGTCGGATTTGCGCCAGGGAAGCGGTGAAACGTATTACCGGCCACGCCTCAGCGCCTTCATTGGGGGCCGACCGTGCACCCTGCTGGCCGGAAGGCATAACGGGTTCGGTCACCCACAGCCATGGCCGTGCTGCTGCCATCGGTGCCAGCAATCAACATTACCTTAGCCTGGGGCTGGATGCAGAAGTCGTGCTGTCAGATAGCCGGGCCACAAAGCTGGTTCAGAAAATTCTGACCAGTTCTGAGCGCCAGCGATTTCAGCTGGACCTTGCCCAGCGGCCGGGGCATCTGACAACCCTCGCCTTCTCGGTCAAGGAAAGCCTGTTCAAGGCGCTCTATCCACTGACCCGAAAACGCTTCTATTTCGAGGATGCAGAACTGCTTGAATGGAACGAGCCCGGGCTCGCCACCGTGCGACTTCTGACAGACCTCTCCGGGGATTGGCGCGCAGGACAGCAGCTCACGGCATGCGTCAGCCTGGAGGGCGGTCGTTTACTGAGCTTGGTGCCCGTTACTGCAACAGGTACGCGCTGACCGTCAAGGTTCCTGCTCAACGGGCGGCTTTCGGTGGGCAGTCTATATGGGGGCAATTCTCACACAGACCAAGCTCAGGCAGCCTGTAGCGAAGACAGCATTGCCGACGCTGCCGCAGCGGCGATGGCCCTGACGATCTTTCCACATAACGTACCGGTTGGTATAGCGGGTTTCGACTGCCATCCGGGCGCAACTGCAGGTTGATCAGTTGGTGTCCGTCGGCAGACACCTGGTCTGGCCCCAGATGATGCTCCAGCGCACCCACCAGCCACTCCACGTAGTTGCCGGCATTGTTCCAGAGTACCCTTGGCGACACTTTTATCTGACGGGAAAGCGCCTGTATGAAAGGCGAGAAATTATCATCCACCAGCGTTTGGAAGCGCTCAAATACCGTCTCCCCGGATGAGGGCAACGCCCTGCCCTCGCTGGAAATGCGAAAGGCCTCAGCTTGGCCGTCCGGCGTCAGTATCACCTCAATGTCATCCAGCTCGACCGGTAACTCCCAGTCCAACACCAGATTTGCTGTTATCGACGGCACCGCCAGTCTCAGGAAATAAGTTCGAGACCAAAGCGACGCCAGCGCCCTACGATCGACATCGCGGTTGTCGCCTGCGTACAGGTTCAGCAAGTTGTCCAACTGCTCGGGAGCGAGACAATCTCTCATGGGAATTGAAGGGCGCGGGTCATCAGCAAGCACCAGCGCCTGCTGAAACTGCTCAAAATCACCGCTCAACAACGATTTTAACCCGGTTAGCATAAAGAGAGCACAGACATGACAGAGCAACCCAGGCAAACAAACAGGAACCGGTACTCTAAAGCAATCGATGCTTTCGGTAAATGACACGCGTTCGCATTTAATTTTTCCAAAATCAAAAGGGGTTGACACTTTCCGACAAAATCCAGAGAATACGCGCCTCGTTTAGAGCCGATGTGGCTTCTGACGGTGTTGGCAAGGTAGCTCAGTTGGTTAGAGCACAGCACTCATAATGCTGGGGTCGGCGGTTCAACTCCGCCCCTTGCTACCAGTATTCGAAAAGCCCGGTTCGAAAGAGCCGGGTTTTTTTATGGCTGAAATTCGCCTCCTGCGATTTTAATTTTCTCTGTGGCATACTCGATCAGCCGTTCCACCCAATAATAACTGAAAGGGAAGCCATACCATGAAACCCGAAACTTTGGCCCTGCATGCGGGCTTTAAAGGCGATCCGACTACTCACGCGGCCACTACGCCCATTTATCAGACCACGTCCTACACGTTCGACGATACCCAACACGGGGCCGACCTGTTTGACCTCAAAGTTCAGGGTAATATTTACACCCGTATCATGAACCCTACCAATGCAGTGCTGGAAGAACGCATGGCGCAACTCGAAGGCGGCGTGGGAGCACTGGCGGTCGCCTCCGGCATGGCGGCCATAACCTATGCCCTGCAGACCATTTGCAAAGTCGGCAATAACATCGTCAGCACGAGTCAGCTCTACGGCGGAACCTACAACCTGTTCGCCCACTCATTGCCGAATCAGGGCATCCATTGCCGCATGGTGCCCCACGATGATTTCGACGCGGTGGAACAGGCGATTGATGACGACACCCGGGCCCTCTTTTGCGAGTCGATCGGCAACCCCGCGGGCAACGTCGTGGATATCCAGCGTTGGGCGGAAATCGCCCACAAACATGGGATACCCTTGATCGTGGACAACACCGTTGCGACACCCTTCCTTTGCAGACCGTTCGAGCACGGCGCTGATGTCGTGGTGCACTCACTAACCAAGTACATTGGCGGACATGGCACCACGGTCGCGGGTGTGGTGGTCGATTCCGGCACGTTCGACTGGAAAGCCAACGCCGCCAAGTTCCCGATGCTGAATGAGCCGGACCCGTCCTACCACGGCGTAATCTACACCGATGCCTTGGGGCCAGCCGCGTTCATCGGACGGTGCCGCGTGGTACCCCTTCGTAACACCGGCGCGGCCTTGGCACCGTTCAATGCTTTCCTGATCATGCAGGGTCTGGAAACTCTGGCTCTGCGAATGGAGCGCCACTGTGAGAATGCGGAGAAGGTGGCAAACTTTCTGCAGAATCATCCCTCGGTCGAATGGGTAAACTACGCCGCCCTGTCTGACAGCCCTTACAAAGCTACTTGCGACAAAATATGCGGCGGCAAGGCTTCCGGCATTCTCAGCTTCGGAATCACCGGTGGCCTGGAGGCGGGTGCCCGTTTTATTGACGCCCTGCAACTTATCTATCGCCTGGTGAACATCGGTGATGCCAAATCCCTGGCCTGCCATCCGGCAACGACCACCCATCGCCAGCTTAATCCGGACGAGCTAAAGGCCGCTGGCGTCAGTGAGGATCTGGTCCGGCTGTCCATCGGCATCGAACATGTCGATGACATTATTGCCGACATCACCCAGGCGCTAAATACTGCCACCGCATAGCGGGTCCCGGGTTGCGACGGCAAAGAACATTGTCTTTGCCGTCGCTGCTGCTTTCAAACCGTCCCTGTAAGACCAATGTCGGTCCGTGTGGGCCCGTGTTTACCCCTATTTGGCTTGTATCAACCTGCCGTAATCCTTACCCTTAAGAACTAATTCTTCGCAATTCAAGAGCCCGGTTGTCATGAGCGACAGCGCAAAATCCAGTATTGCCAGCGGTTCCAAATTCCGTCACGAGCATGGTTTCTCTGCCATCAAAAATGGCATTAAACGAACGGTCCATGACGACATGCCGTCCGGACCGAAACCCAAGTGGCTGCGTGCTCGTATGCCCGGCGGAGAACGTTTTGAGGCAGTGCGACAGAATGTGAAGGATCACAAGCTCAGCACCGTATGCCAGGAGTCCCATTGCCCCAATATCGGCGAATGCTGGAACAACGGTACCGCCACTATCATGGTGATGGGATCGGTCTGCACCCGCGCCTGTCGTTTTTGTGCCGTCGATACCGGTAACCCCAAGGGTTGGCTGGATCACGACGAGCCGGAAAATACCGCCAAGTCCGTTGAGCTCATGGGGCTTCGCTACATTGTACTGACCTCGGTGGATCGGGATGATCTCGACGACGGCGGAGCGGCTCACTACGCGGCTTGCGTGTCTGCAATCAAACATCGCACCCCCGAAGTCGCGGTCGAGGCGCTCACGCCAGATTTTGATGCCGTTATGGAGCATGTAGAGAAAGTGGTGGACTCAGGACTGGATGTGTTCGCCCAGAACGTCGAAACCGTCAAACGCCTTACCAGTCGTGTCCGCGACCCCCGTGCAGGTTATGAGAAGACTCTGGCTGTGCTGGCCCACGCAAAGCAATACCGTCCGGAGGTTCTCACCAAGACCAGCCTGATGCTTGGACTCGGCGAAACCGAGGAAGAAATTCTGCAAACCATGGATGACCTGCTCGAGATCGGCGTCGACATCCTGACGCTGGGTCAGTATCTGCGCCCTACCCCGAACCACTTGCCGGTCGAGCGTTACGTAACACCGGAAGAGTTCAACCGCTACCGGGAAATCGGTCTCGAAAAGGGCTTCCTGGAAGTGCCGTCCGGCCCGATGGTGCGCTCCAGCTACCGAGCAGACCGGGTGTTCGAAAAGAATAACCTTGGTTTGGCCGTGCCTGCCGTCCCGACACCGAGCACCAATCAGATTCCTGTTAACCAGATCCCGGTCAAAGTACTGGATTGAGGCCCATTAGGGCCCGATCTGTGGCAGACTGCGTCCTGACCTGAATCGGATTCCCATGGATGTTTATGAACGCTGCCACGTCGCTGTACCGTCGAATCGTACTCGCCCACCCTGTCGCCATTCTGATCGGATTTGCCCTGATTCTGGTGATCGCCAGTCTCCGGCTTGACCAGTTCCGGCTCGATGCTTCAGCGGAGTCACTGGTGCTGGAGAACGATCAGGCGCTTGAGCAATACCGCACCATGACCCAGCGGTTTACCAGCTCCGATGACTTTCTGGTGGTGACCTACCGCCCGGAAGCGGATCTGTTCTCCGACCAGGGCATGGGTGCACTCAGGTCATTACGGGATGAACTGGCCGGGCTTGAAGGCGTATCCTCGACCAACAGCATCCTCAATATCCCGCTGCTTCACAGCCCACAACTCACACTGGACACCGTGGATTCACAAATCCGCACCCTGGATGAGAACGATGTCCCTCTGGATACCGCCCGCCAGGCGCTGCTGGGCAATCCGCTGTACCCCAATCTATTAATCAGCGAGGATGCCAGAACAACCGCCATTCAGGTCAACCTGCCCACGCCCGAGAGCTATCTCGAACTGTTAGAAGAGCGCAACTCGCTGCGGGATAAAGCCCGGGAAAGCGAGCTATCCAGCGCGGACGAGGAACGCCTGCAGGCGGTCAGTGACGAGTTCACCTCGCTGTCTGAAACCGTTAGCGATCAGCAGGAAAAAACCATTGCCGAAGTTCGTGCCGTGCTCGACACCTATCGGGCTGACGCAGAATTGCATCTGGGCGGCGTGCCAATGATCGTTGCCGATATGATCAGCTTCATCCAGAGTGATCTGTCGACCTTTGGCATTGGCGTTGTGTTGTTTCTCATATTGACCCTCGCGATTATCTTCCGGCAGTGGCGGTGGGTTGCGGTGCCATTACTGTGCTGCCTGTTTACGGTCTGGCTGGTGATGGGCTATCTGAGCTGGATACAACAGCCGGTCACGGTGATCTCCTCGAATTTCGTCTCCCTGCTGCTGATCATGACGCTATCCATGACGATTCACCTCATCGTTCGCTATCGGGAATTTCAGCACGATGCACCGGAGGCCGACCCCTGTGAACATATGCTCAATACCGTGCGCAGCATGGCTAAGCCCTGCTTTTTCATGGCCATCACCACCATTGTCGCGTTTGGGTCACTGACGTTCAGCGGTATAAGACCCGTGATTGATTTTGGCTGGATGATGACCCTGGGCCTGGCACTGGCGTTTATCATTACCTTTGTGATCTTTCCGGCCTTGCTGACCCTACTACCGCCAAAGGTGAGCAATCAGCCTGCCGACGAGGGCCGCGCCTTCACCCGTCGTTTCGCGACCTTCACTGACCGGTTTGGAGGCACTGTGCTGGTCACCAGTGCATTGCTGGCGGTGCTTTGCGTTATCGGCATTAGCCGTTTGACGGTGGAAAACAGCTTTATCGACTACTTCAAGGAGAGCACCGAAATCTATCGCGGCATGGTGACCATAGATAATGAACTCGGGGGCACGTCGCCTCTGGATGTGATTATTACCGACGAAGCGCCGCCCGAATCCGCCAGCGGCGGCGATCCCTTCACCAGCGACTCGTTCACCAACGATGCCTTCGCTGAAGATGAGTTTGCCAGCGACTGCGACCCGTTTGTCGATGACTGTGGTGAGGACGAAGGCTATCGTGATACCTGGTTCACTTATCAGAAGATGCAGCGCCTTGAGGAGGTTCACCATTACCTGGACGGTTTACCGGAAACCGGCAAGACTCTCTCCATCACCACCACACTCGAGTTACTGGCCCAGGTGAATGAGGACCAGCCACTTAATGCGTTGGAACTGGCATTTGTGCCCGCTGCGCTGCCGGATAACCTGCGGGAAATTCTGTTGATGCCCTACATCTCTGAAGAACACGATCAGGCCCGCTTTACCATGCGTCTGATTGACTCGTCGCCAGATTTGAGGCGCCAGCAACTGCTTGATCAGATTCATCAACACCTGACGGGGGAGCTTGGCTTCGAGGACGATCAGGTTACCTTCACTGGCATGACGGTGATGTACAACAACATGCTGCAAAGCCTGTTCGACTCGCAGATCAAGACCCTCGGCATCGTGTTTCTTGCCATCGGGCTAATGTTCCTGATTCTGTTCCGGTCACTCAAGCTGGCTCTGATCGGCATCGCCCCCAATGTGCTGGCAGCCAGCAGTGTATTGGGGCTAATGGGATGGCTGAGGTTACCGCTGGACCTGATGACCATTACCGTTGCCGCCATTACGGTGGGCATCGCGGTGGACGATACGATCCATTACATCCATCGTTTCAAGGTCGAGTTCGCAAAGGATCACAATTACCACGACACCATGCACCGCTGTCATCAAAGCATCGGTCGCGCCATGTTCTATACGTCACTGACCATCATCATCGGCTTTTCAATACTGGTGTTGTCCAATTTCATACCGACCATCTACTTCGGATTGCTTACCGGATTCGCCATGCTGATGGCGCTGCTCGGCGCGTTAACCCTTTTGCCCAAACTGATCGTGCTGGTCAAGCCATTCGGACCAGAGGCCGCCTGACGCTCTCCTGAACAAAAAAAGCCGCTTCCGGAAACCGGGAACGGCTTTCTCAATTCAGCCTTTCAGGCCTGAACTCACTGCATTTGCTGTTGCATCTGGCGCTGCTGCATCTGCTGCTGCATCTGCTGCATGCGCTTTTCGAGCTCTGCGCGCTGTTCTTCAGTAAACACTTTATCGACCTTCGCCTGCATAAGAGTAGACAATGCAGTCATTTCACCGGTCAGATCGCCAAGCTTTTCGGCGTCCTCGCGGATTTGATCTTCATCAAAATCAGGTTTGATCTGGGCTTGCAGTTCCTGCTGAAGGGCTTGAGCTTCAGCCTGGATTTCACTGATTTCACCCTGCATTTCTTCAATAATGCCGCGAATCTCTTTTTGCTGAGCATCGTCAAGCCCAACCAGTTCGGCAAGTTGATCCACCTGATCCGGCTGACCACCAGGTGTGGTAGGTGCAGTTTGCTGCGCGATTGCCGTAGAGCCGAAGCTCAATGTAATCAACGCAATTCCGAACATTTTAACCAGTTTCATAGTATTCTCCGCCGTTCAAACATTTGTTTCAGCTAGTCAAGACCGTACACCCTAAAACAAAAATCGGTAAATGTTCACCCCTTCCCCCGTTAATTTGTACATACGTCACGCCCCGACCGCCCAAGCACCGCACCAGAGGCGGCATAGGCTTTAGTGTGAAAAATTATTCATTCCCGTCCATAATGGCGCGAATTGCAGTTTACGACGGAGTTTCGAGCATGGCTATCAACTGGTTTCCCGGGCATATGCACAAGGCCCGCAAGGAGATCAAACAAATAATGCCGCAAATGGACCTCATCATTGAGGTGCTTGACGCCCGCATTCCGTTCAGCAGTGAAAACCCGCTTGTGCCTGCCCTTCGCGGGGACACGCCGGTGATCAAGGTCCTCAACAAGCGAGACCTGGCTGACCCGGCAATCACCAGGCAGTGGCAGCAACACCTGGAACAGCAGGATCGGCTCCGGGCCATTACCCTGACTCATAATCAGCGCTCAGAAGCCCTGGGGATACTCCAGGTGGCCCAGGATATGACCAGCCACAAAAACCGTGAACGCGGTGCCCTGAGAGTCATGATTCTGGGCATCCCCAACGTGGGCAAATCCACCCTGATCAATACACTCGCAGGGCGGACGGCAGCCAAAACCGGCAACGAGCCTGCGGTCACCCGGGCCCAGCAGGTGATCAAACTACCGGACAACATTCTTCTGTATGACACTCCCGGGTTCCTGTGGCCTAAGCTGTCACCCGCAGCCTGCGGCTATCGCCTGGCAGTCACCGGTGCCATCCGTAGCGCTGTCATCGAGTTTGACGATGTCGCATTGTTTGCTTCCGATTACCTGTTGAAGGCGTATCCGGCTGCCCTGATGGAACGCTACAAGCTCGAGACTCTGCCGGTCGACGGCCTCGCATTGATGGACGCCATTGCCGTACAACGCAATTTCTTTGCCCGAGGCGGCGTGCCGGATCTGCATAAAGTCTCGGAAATACTGCTCAACGAACTGCGCGCGGGAAGACTTGGCCCGATCAGTCTCGAAACCCCGACTATGGTGGCGGAGGAAACCGCAGAGCTGCTGCACTCGGAACAGCAAGTCAGCGCACAAAAAAAGAACGCTAAGAAGTAGCCCCCTGCAAAGGTCAAATACCGGTTAACGGTGAAACCGCCTACACTGATAGCACTACAGATCAAGCGACGGAACCTGCACCGCGCTACCGCAGGCAGGTCCGGAAAGGAGGTTTTATGAGAAGGGTTGTAATCACAGGCATGGGCATAGTGTCGTGCCTCGGCAATTCTGCCGATGACGTACTAAACAGTTTAAAAACCGGAAAATCCGGTATTAGCTTTAACGAAACCTATCGTGATAACGGTTTTCGCAGCCAGGTATCCGGTTCGATCGATGTGGATACCTCAGCCATTGATCGCAAACTGAAGCGGTTTATGGGCCAGTCTGCCATGTACAGCTATCTGTCGATGCAGCAGGCTATCGAGGCTTCAGGGTTGACCGACGAAATGATCTCCAACGACCGTACCGGCCTGATCGCCGGGTCTGGGGGTGCGTCCTGTGCCAGTCAGGTGGAAGCGATTGACCTGATGCGAAGCAAGGGCGTCAAACGCATCGGTCCCTACATGGTGCCCCGCATCATGACCAGTACGGTTTCAGCGTGCCTGGCCACTGCTTTCAAAATCCGGGGTGTGAACTATTCCATGTCGTCAGCCTGCGCTACCAGCGCCCATTGTATCGGCCACGCCATGGAACAGATTCAGATGGGCAAACAGGACATTGTTTTCGCCGGCGGCGGCGAGGAGGAAGACTGGAGCCTCACCATGCTGTTTGATGCCATGGGGGCACTTTCCACCAAATATAATGATGCCCCGGAAACGGCATCACGACCGTTCGATAGTGGCCGTGATGGCTTCGTCATTGCCGGGGGCGGTGGAATGGTTGTAGTGGAAGAACTTGAGCACGCCCAAAAACGCGGCGCCAACATTCTCGCCGAAATTGTCGGCTATGGCGCCACCTCCGATGGGTATGACATGGTAGCGCCCTCTGGCGAAGGCGCCAGGCGCTGCATGCGTCAGGCACTCGCTACCGTCGAGGCACCAATCGATTACATCAACGCTCACGGCACCAGCACGCCCGTCGGCGATGTAGCGGAAATGGGGGCAGTTAAAGAAGTCTTCGGAGAACACATTCCAGCAATATCATCCACCAAATCGCTGTCGGGCCATTCACTCGGCGCTTCCGGTGTCCATGAGGCCATCTATACACTCCTGATGCTCCAGAACAACTTCATCAGCGGCACTGCCAATCTTAAATCCACGGATGCAAAAATCGTTGGAATGCCATTGGTCGGGCCTGATGCCAAAGAGGCTCATCTCGAAACAGTGATGTCCAATAGCTTCGGATTCGGTGGCACGAACGCATCGTTGATCTTCAAAAAACTATAATCCGTCCTGGCCTGAACAGACCGGCAGACGCCAGAATAGAATCGGCGAGAGGGCATCGGCGAGCAACTCAGTTCACGGCTTCCCTGACCGGGGAGTCGTGGGTCAGTGTCAACGCCTCAAGTTCGTCTTCCAGGCAGGAACGCCAGGATAATTGCTTGACGCCAAACGTGTTCCGGATTTTGATACAGCCCAGCGTTGCGTTCTCAAGTTCCAGTGACGACCAGCCCGGCACTTTATCGACTACCCTGACATCCCCGGGTGTACCCGGCAGGTCCACCAGCGCCAGTCCCAGATCGTACTGGGATATCGTCTCTGCACCGGCGTACTGATAGGTTCCCCATACCTCGGCACCGCAATCCAGTTGCTGGATGATGGCCACCATGACCCGGGCAAGGTCACTGTAAGAGACCGGTTGACCGCGGTACCGGCTGGAAAGCTCAATGGTTTCATGGGCGGAGGCACTGTCCTGTATCTTGCGAATAAAACGCGCCAGACTCCAACCCGTGCGCAGGATAATATGGCGGGGCATAAGCGTGCGCAGAGCCTGCTCACACTCCCACTGCCAGTTACCGAGCTGGGTAAATGGCTGGCCCGGATTGGACGTGATATAGGCGCTCTGCTTACGACCATCAAATACGTAACTCGTTGACAGCTGCACTACCGCCTGATTGTGCTTCCGCGCATGTTCCGCCAGCGCCATCGGGATGCTGAACGCAGCCTGACGGGTTGCTTCCGGATCAATCTCCGCCTCTTCTGGGTCCGCCAGCCACAGGGCGTTCACGATCAGGTCCGTATCATCCGGTACCCACTGAGCCAGGGCTGAAAGGTCCGCCTTGCTCGGTTCGCTAACCAATAGCGGGCTTAGTTGAAGCGAGGTTTTTTTTAACCGCTCCAGCAAAATTTGTCCCAAAGGACCATAATCGTGCACTACGACAACATTCACAGGGTAAACGTCACTCCATATCTTGAACGGATTGCTATACAGTTCCAGCGTCTTTAACGCTATTTGTATCACTAATCTGATAATCGCGCATACACATTCTAGCCAAAGGCGAGGGCCTTCAAGGCCTCGTTGACTCTATTAACGACCTAACCTGCGAGCCTGAGGCTGACGGATCACCACAGGAATTCGCTGCGCGGCTATTCGCTATACAGCCTGGGTACCCGGGCTGTTACGCCGGTCAATAGTTCATAGGCGATGGTGCCAGCATGGCGCGCTACCTCATCCACCCCCACATGGGCGCCCCACAGTTCCACCTTGTCACCGATGCTGGCATCTGGCACTGCCGAGAGGTCAAGCGCCAGCATGTCCATTGAGACTCGCCCGATCAGATTTACCCGACAGCCACTGATCCAGGCCGGTGTTCCCGTTCCGGCATGGCGAGGATAGCCATCGCCATAACCCACCGCGACAATGCCCATGGATGTCGGTTTCTCGGCGGTCCAGGAACCGCCATAACCGACTTGCTCTCCAACAGCGAGCGTTCGCACAGCAATCAGCTCGGATTCCAATGACATCACCGGGCGCAGCCCGAGCTCAGGCCCACTCTGGCTTATCATCGGGGTCGCCCCGTAAAGCATGATGCCAGGCCGACTCCACTCGAAGAGTGCCTGGCCTGGACGGAAGTGAGCCGCTGAATTACCGACACTGCGTTGAAAATCCGGATAGGCCTCGGAAACATTTACGAACACCTCGGTCTGCGCGGCAGTTTCGGCGTTATCAAGATCATCAGCGCAGGAGAAGTGTGTCATCAGGCCCTTGATCAAGCCTTCCCGGGGTGCGAGCCGCTCCACTACATTGTCCAACTCTCGGGCATTAAACCCGAGGCGATTCATACCGGTATTCAGCTTCAGCCAGATAACCGGACGGACCTGTTCTGAAATCAGCCAATCTACCTGTACACTGCTGTGCAGCACCGGTTCAAAACCTTCTTTCAGGCAGGTCTTGAGGTCTGCCTGATCATGAACTCCTTCCAGCAAAACCACCGGATGCGTCAGGCCTTCAGCACGAATAGCCTGAGCTTCTTCAATACAGGCAACCGCAAAGCATTCAGCCGCAGTTGCGAGTGCGCGGGCGACCGCGCCAATGCCATGTCCATAACCATCGGCCTTGACCACCGCCATCGGCCTGGCGCTGCCAGCTTTGGCGGCGGCCAGCTCAAAGTTAAATCGCAGGGCATCCAGATCTATTCGGGCTACGGTATTTCTTGGCATCAATAATCTCCGCCATAATCACCGTGAGCAAGATCTTCAAACTTGGTGAATTTGCCGATAAAGGCCAGGCGAACGGTCCCAATTGGGCCATTACGCTGCTTGCCGATGATAATTTCCGCAATACCTTTATCCTGAGTATCCTCGTTATACACCTCGTCCCGATAGACGAACATAATGATGTCGGCATCCTGCTCAATGGCGCCTGATTCCCGCAAATCGGAGTTAACGGGCCGTTTGTTCGGTCGTTGCTCAAGGCTTCGGTTAAGCTGCGACAACGCCACGACCGGGCAGTTGAGCTCTTTGGCAAGACCTTTAAGGGAGCGAGATATCTCGGATATTTCTGCAGTCCGGCCTTCATTGCTGCCCGGTACTCGCATGAGCTGCAGATAATCCACCATGATCATTGATAACTTGCCATTGTTCTCCCTGGCCACCCGGCGAGCGCGGGAGCGCATTTCGGTCGGGCTCAGAGCTGGTGTATCGTCAATATACAGTGGCTTGTCTTTGAGCAGACTGACCGCGGAGGTCAGCCGGGGCCAATCTTCCTCTTCCAGACGGCCGCTGCGCATCCGGGATTGGTCTATGCGACCCAGCGAGGAAAGCATACGCATGACCAGGGCATCCGCTGGCATTTCCATACTGAACACAAGAATGGGTTCGCCGGTACTGATCAATGCATTCTCGACCATGTTCATGGCAAAGGTGGTTTTACCCATGGAGGGCCGCCCGGCGACGATGATCAAATCCGACGGCTGCATACCGGAAGTCCAGTCATCCAGATCCTTGAAGCCGCTGGTCAGACCGGTGATGGTGTCTCCCGACTCGAACAGTTCTTCAATCCGCGTTAACGCCTTGGTGAGGATCGGATTGATGGCCTGGGGGCCGGAACCCGACTGGGTACGGGACTCCGCAATTCGGAACACATTACGCTCGGCCTCGTCCAGAATCTCATCACTGGTGCGCCCCAGCGGATTGAAAGCCGAATCGGATATGCCGCCCGATACTTCGATAAGTTGACGCAACACGGAGCGTTCACGAACAATCTGGGAATACGCCTTGATATTTGTCGCGCCCGGCGTTTTTTCGGCCAGCTCGGCCAGATAAGAAAGGCCGCCGGAATCTTCGATATCTCCCGCCCGCTCAAGGAACTCCGCGAGGGTAACTACATCCAACGGCTCACTTTCGGCAGCCAGCCGCTCCGCAGCTCCGAAAATCAACCGGTGATCCTGACGATAGAAATCCGACGAGGTAATGATTTCCGAGACTTCATCGAACCGACGGTTATCCAGCATAAGACCACCCAGAACCGCCTGCTCTGCCTCAAGTGAATGAGGCGGCACTTTGATTCTGCTGGTTTCGCTGTCCATCGATGACGGCTTCAGGTTGGTCGTTGCCATGAAATACTTCTTCAGTGAGGTGTCTGCCATGCCAGATCGTGAGGCCGGTTTGGCCGGGACGATCACTTGAAGGTGTAAGCATATCAGAAAGCAACAAGCCCGGAAGCCGCTCTCGCGGACCGGGCTCGTCAGTGACACCGGAATACAAACTTATACCCGTTCGCAAGCCGTTGCTCACTCAGTGCAGTTGATAGCTCAGGCCCCTCAAAACCGGGGTTTTCGGAGCGCCAGGCATCATCGCACGTGTTGCAGTTTACTCAGCAACAACCGACAGCTTGATCTCGACTACAACGTCAGAGTGCAGCTGCAGCTCAATGTCGTATTCGCCAATCGAACGTAGCGGGCCTTCCGGCAAACGTACTTCGCTCTTCTCGACTTCCGTGCCACTGGTGCTGACAGCATCAGCAATGTCACGAACACCGATAGAACCGAACAGTTTGCCTTCATCGCCAGCTTTGGAGCTGATGGTGAAGGAAGCGCCTTCAAGGGCTTCAGCGCGTGCCTTGGCAGAAACCAACTTGTCAGCTGCTGTTTTTTCCAGCTCCGCCCGACGCTCTTCGAACGCCTTCAGATTGGCCTCGGTTGCCGGTACGGCGATACCATAAGGCATCAGGTAGTTACGACCGTAACCAGCCTTGACCTTGACCTTGTCACCCAGGGTACCCAGGTTTGCTACTTTTTCGAGCAGAATAACTTCCATCTCGTTAACCTCTTATGCTTTATTCGGCTGGTTTCGAAGGCTTTATTCGCCCCCGGATATCCAGCCAGCTATCCACAAATGCCACAATTAGCAACAGCAACAACAGACTCGGCCCCAACAACAGCATCGCTATGTAGAACATAACCAACCACTGTTTGCTCAACCCCTTGCGTCCGACAACCCCGTGTACCAGGGCCACTGCCGCAATGATGGGCGGTAAACCCGCTACCCAGGCCACCAGCAAGGAGTTCAACCCCAGTACAGGCCCGGCAAACATCGCGACGATACACATCGTCGCCACCGGCCCGGACAACCGCAGCGCATGGAATTCCTTGCGGAACCCGCCAGGGTTATATAACCCTGCCTGCCAGCTTCGGGCGACCATGGTGAGCACAACTCCGGCGACCAGAAAGGTGCCTGCCATGCTTGCGTTCATAGTCTGCCGGATCACCGGCTCCAGCTGGGCGCCCATTTCCCGGGCGACCTCTGCGTTGTACTGCTGGTAGAACGACACTCCGGTCTGAATCAGTTGTTCCAGCAGCCCCGGATACAGGACTGGCAAGAGCAAACCGAAAATCAATGCCAGCGCGCTTCCCGATAGCAGTGCTTTTTGCCAGGACTGGGAAGTTCTCAGAACCGCGGCCATGAGCGCGACTTCGAGCAGTACCGCCAGAGCGGTCGGGTCTTGTCCGAACCAGCTCCAGCCAAGTGCCGGAAGCAATGCCCACAGACCAATGCTCAAACCCTGGCGCAGCCCCAGTCTCAGAATGACCAGGCCAATAACTGCGGCGCCAATCCAGAACAGCAAGGGTACTGCCGTCGTAAATGCTGCAACCCCTGCTGCCTGCATGGGACCGCGCATTACAAACTGTGCCAATGCACGCATGGTCCCGAATCCTGTTGTTACTTAGTTACTTAGTTGTCGTGACCATCCGAGTAAGGCAGCAGTGCCAGGTAGCGAGCGCGTTTGATCGCGGACGACAGTTGGCGCTGGTACCGTGCCTTGGTGCCGGTGATACGGCTGGGCACGATTTTGCCAGTTTCAGTAACGTAACCTTTCAAGACTTCAAGATCTTTGTAATCGATCTCTTTTACGCCTTCCGCGGTAAAGCGGCAAAACTTGCGACGTCTAAAAAAACGAGCCATGAATTAACTCCTCAACTCCGGTGGTGGATTACTCTTCTTCGTCCTGGGTGTCATCTTCCGCCTGGTTACGATCGTCAGCTTCCGCTGCACGACGTGGGCGTTCTTCACCGCCAGAACGACGATCTTCCCGAGACTCGGAGGCCTTCATCGGGGACATCTCAGTATCCGCACTTTCACGACGAATAATCAGATCACGTATGATCGCGTCATTGAAACGGAAGTTGTGAGTCAGCTCGTCCATCGCTGCCTGCGAACATTCAACGTTCATCAGGACGTAATGAGCTTTGTGGATCTTGTTGATCGGGTAGGCCAGATGACGACGGCCCCAATCTTCAAGGCGATGTACCTGGCCGCCATCTTCACCGATGACACCAGTATAACGCTCGATCATCGCGGGCACTTGCTCGCTCTGATCAGGGTGTACCATAAATACGATTTCGTAGTGACGCATGAGTTCTCCCTACGGTTTATGCAGCTTCCCCGGGGGTGCCCGGACAAAGCAAGGAGGTGGTAGTGCTCGCTGGCAGCTACCGCTTTTTCTGTTTTATCAACAGGGCGTCGGATGCAAGAAACGAATTCCAGACAATAAGTCGCCACCCCCAAAAAGGGGGACACGCATTCTAAGCGTCGATGGAGGACTATGCAAGCCTTTGACGCAGGGCCTCATAGAGGCAGACGCCCGTCGCCACCGAGACATTGAGGCTATCAACGTGGCCCTGCATGGGGATATTGATCAGCAGGTCACAGTGCTCACGGGTGAGCCTCCGCATACCCTTGCCCTCGGCCCCCATTACCAGCGCCACAGGGCCGGTAAAATCAGCCTGGTAAAGCGTGGTTGCCGATTCCCCGGCAGTGCCTATCAGCCAGACACCTTCATCCTGTAGTGAACGAAGGAACCGGGCGAGGTTTGTCACCCGCACCAGCGGTACCGTTTCTGCAGCACCGCTGGCAACCTTACGAGCAGTAGGTGTGAGTGCCGCAGATTTATCTTTCGGCACAATCACCGCCTGCACGCCAACAGCATCGGCGGTGCGCAAGCACGCTCCCAGATTATGGGGATCCGTAACGCCATCAAGCACAAGCAGAAATGGCGGCGTCCCGCCTGCCGACAACTGCGTCATCAGGTCGGTCTCAGTCCACTCCTTGCTTTCCCCCACCTGGGCAACAACACCCTGATGCACACCGGCGACCCTGGCATCCAGTTCCCGCCGGTGAACCACCTGCCAGGGAACTCCGAGTTCATCCAGTGCCTCGCTGATTTGCTGCACCCGGCGATCCTGCCGACCAGTCTGAATCCAGACTCGCTGGAGGCGATTGGATTCCCGCTTCAGAACTGCTTCTACTGCATGCCAGCCAAAGACGAATTCATCCGCCACAGCTTACTTCCCTGCTTTCGGTGATTTAGAAGCACCACCCGTTTTTCTGGACCGACCTCCGGATTTTGGCTTGGCGCCTGGAGCTGACTTTTCGCCACCTCCGGCAGCGCCTTTCGCTGCTTCCTGGGACAGGCGTTCCTTTGCGGAAACCGGCTTGCCACCTCGCCCACCGGATTTTTTGGCGCCGGAACGCTCGCCGCGAGCGCCGGATTTACCACGGCTCTCGCCGCCGCGAGCCTTATCCTTCTTGGGCCCTCGATCTTTCACTTTCAATGCATCTCTATCTGCCTGTCGGCGCGGCGGCTCACTTACCAGCTCCAGATCAATCTTGCGATCCTCCAGGCCAACGCGAACAACCTTTACACGCACCTTATCGCCCAGACGGAAGCTGATTGCCGTCCGCTCCCCGATCAGCCGGTGCTTGGCTGCATCGTGGTGGAAATAATCACCACTGAGCGTGGACACATGAACCAGGCCTTCTATATAGACGCCACTAAGCTCAACAAAGAAACCAAAGGGCACCACGGCGGCAATGACGCCATCATACTCTTCGCCGACTTGTTCCTTCAGGTATTCACACTTGAGCCAGGCTTCAACATCGCGGGTGGCATCGTCGGCACGACGTTCTGCCATGGAACAATGCTCGCCAAATTTCACCATACTGGCCAGATCGTAGGGATACTTGCCAAGCTCGGCATCTGAACTGTCGGGCCGGATAACCGTGTCCGTCTTCTTACCGCCGTGGATGATCGATTTGATGCCACGGTGAACAATCAGGTCCGGATAACGACGGATGGGAGACGTGAAGTGAGCGTAGCTGCCAAAGCCGAGGCCGAAGTGGCCACTCTCCTCGGGGCTGTATACCGCCTGACTGAGAGATCGCAGCATTACAGTCTGGATGACATTGGCATCCGGACGCTCCTTAATACTCGATAACAGCTTCTGGTAATCCGCGGAAGTCGGCTTCTCCCCCCCGGTCAACTGCAGGCCAAGCTCGCCCAGGAACAGGCGAAGCGCACTGAGCCGCTCGGCTGACGGTCCATCGTGAACCCGGTACAGCGACGGGATCTTGTGTTTTTTCAGGAACCGCGCAGTCGCCACGTTAGCGCAGAGCATGCACTCTTCGACAATCTTGTGAGCGTCGTTGCGATAGACCGGAATGATTTCTTCGATCTTGCGGGTGGCGTCAAAAATGATCCGGGTTTCCGTCGTTTCAAAATCAATAGCACCACGCTCGGTGCGCGCCTTGCGAAATACCTTATAGGCGTCATAAAGCACTTCGAGGTGAGGCAATACATTAGCGTATTGCTCACGGAGCTGCTGCCCTGGCTCGGAGTCCGGACGCTCCAGAATGTCACTCACCTTGTTGTAAGTCAGACGGGCATGACTGTGCATGACAGCCTGATAAAAGGTGTAACTGCTGATTCGGCCAGCAGAGCTGATGGTCATGTCCGCCACCATACATAGACGGTCTGTGCCGGGGTTCAGCGAACACAGGCCATTGGACAACTTTTCCGGCAGCATGGGCACAACGTGATCTGGGAAATACACCGAGGTACTGCGATTGATGGCTTCCTCGTCCAGCGGCGTTCCTGGCCGGACATAGTGCGAGACATCAGCAATAGCCACAACCAGCCGAAATCCACCCCGCGGGCGACGCTCGCAGAAAATCGCATCGTCAAAGTCCCTGGCGGTTTCATCGTCGATGGTCACCAATGGCATCCCGCGCAGATCGACCCGGTTGGCCTTGTCGGTCTCGGTGACCTCTGCCGGAATAGCAGCTGCCTGTTCACCAGCCGCGGGCGGCCAGCTGTGGGGAATATCATAGGAGCGTATTGCTACGTCTATTTCCATACCCGGAGCCATATGGTCACCAAGCACTTCGACGATCTTGCCTGTCGGCTTCGTACGAGCAGTCGGCTGGCGCACAATATCCACCACTACGTACTGGCCATGATAGGCCTCGCCACACTGGTCTTCCGGAATCAGGACCTCATGGTTAATTCGGGCGTTCTCCGGTACCACAAACGAGATACCGCTTTCCCTGAACAATCTCCCGACTGTTTGTTGGGTACGGTGTTCGAGTACTTCTACAATAACGCCTTCCCGACGACCGCGATCATCCGTACTATCGACACGGGCGGCTACCCTGTCGCCATGGAATACCAGCTTCATCTGGCGGGCGCTCAGAAACAGGTCGGAGCCCTCACCGTCAGGCACCAGAAAACCAAACCCGTCGCGATGTCCGACCACACGGCCCGTCACCAGATCCGCTTCATCGATAGGGAGATAGGCGCCACGGCGGTTACAGATCGCCTGCCCGTCCCTGCACATTGCGATTAAACGTCTGCGCAGGGCTTCAATGCCCTCAGGGCTATGCTGTCCCAATTCTTCACACAAGGTTTCGTGAGTTGCGGGAGCTCCTCGCTCTCGCAGATGCTCCAGAATAAACTCGCGGCTTTGAATGGGGTTATCGTAATTCTGCGCCTCACGCTTGGCGTGAGGATCCTGATCTACTTTTGTTTGCTTCTTTTTTCTGAAAAACATTCCGTCTTATGCCTTTTTGCCGCAGGGCACATCATTGTGCGGGCGGCGCTATGAGTGTAAACGGAGTATAACGTCCTGAGTACGAAGGTGCCTAACAAGGTGGCACAATCACCTACTAAAAAAACGTTTGACAGCGATTTTCCGAATGATTAAAGTACGCGCCACTGGTTTAGGCGCTTGCCTTAACCGACTGCAGAACCTTCCCTATATCAGTGATCTAATGCAGATCATCGAAACACACGAAGGCTGTTAGTCACCTGCCGAGGTGGCGAAATTGGTAGACGCGCTAGCTTCAGGTGCTAGTAGGGGCAACCCTGTGGAGGTTCAAGTCCTCTCCTCGGCACCATTTCCTTCCCCAGGAAATGGCTTTTGACCACTTCGTTTTAAACCCCCGAAAGTCACAGCTCAAGAAAGCTACAAGCGCTAATTTCTAAAACGAGCGCGCCACGATCTCTTTCATGATTTCATTGGTACCAGCATAAATGCGCTGAACCCGTGAGTCAGCCCAGGCCCGGGCGATGGGGTACTCCCACATATAACCGTAGCCACCGTGCAACTGGACGCACTCGTCCATGACCTTGCATTGCAGATCGGTGGTGAGCTGTTTCAGCATGGCCGCAGTGGGAATATCCAGCTTGCGATCAAGATGCAACTCCAGACAGCGATCGGTGAACACCCGCGCCGCGGTAATCTCCGCTTTCATTTCTGCCATTTTGAACCGGGTATTCTGGAAAGCAATGACCGGCTTGCCAAAGGCCTTGCGGTCTTTGACGTAATCCAGCGTCCAGCCCCAGGCGGCTTCTGCCGCGGCCACGGCTGTCAGAGCAACCTGCAAACGCTCAGCAGGCAGTTCCTGCATGAGCTGGATAAAACCCTGGCCTTCACGGCCACCGAGCAGATGGGTTTCCGGTATCTTCACATCCTGAAAGAAAAGCTCAGAAGTATCCTGGGCTTTCATGCCAACCTTGTTCAGGTTCTGACCCTTTTCGAAACCGTCCCAGGCCGACTCCACCAGAAACAGACTGGTGCCCTTGGCCCCTTCCTTGGGCTCTGTCTTCGCCACTACAATCACCAGATCTGCCATCTGCCCATTGGTGATAAAGGTTTTCGAGCCATTGAGGATGTAGTGATCGCCCTGTTTGATGGCATTGCTTTTTACGCCCTGCAGGTCAGACCCGGCGCCAGGCTCGGTCATCGCTATTGCGCCGATCATTTCACCGGTCGCAAGCTGCGGAAGATAGTGCTTCTTCTGCTCTTCCGAACCGTAATTCAGAATATAGGGCGCGACAATATCGGAATGCAAAGTCCAGCCAATGCCTGACAGCCCCGCCCGCGATACTTCTTCCATAATCACCGCGCTGTATCGGAAATCCGCACCAACACCGCCGTACTCTTCCGGTAACATCGGGCAGAGGAAGCCTAACGCACCCGCTTTCTCCCAAAGTTCTCGGCTGACCTGGCCGTCTTTTTCCCATTGGGCATGATGAGGAGCCGCTTCCTGTTCGAGAAAACGGCGGACGGAATCCCTGAAACCATCAAGGTCGGCGTCGAAGAGTATGCGTGGAATCATGATGAACCTCTGTGGGTGACTGTGTTTTCGTTGTCGTCCCCAGAGTCTCGACGGGTAGCCGGTTTTGCTCAATGGTGAAAAGCATCATTTGCAGTAGCCAAAACCAACCAATCGTCAGTCGTGAGCGATTTTCCGGGCTACCCGGTCCTCCCCCCACCGTGGCATCAGGTCTTGCGAGAGCCCCAAATGGTCCAGAAGACGGGCCACAATAAAGTCCACCAGGTCTTCAATACGCTCCGGTTTGTGATAAAACCCGGGACTGGCTGGAATTATCGTGGCGCCCATTCGGGTCAGGCGCAGCATATTGTCGAGGTGGATCTCGGAATACGGCGCTTCCCGGGGCACCAGAATAAGCGGGCGCCGTTCTTTAAGGGCTACATCGCCCGCTCGTTCGATAAGATTATTACTGGCACCGGTCGCCAACGCCGAAAGGGTGCCTGTACTGCAGGGACACACGACCATTGGGGCCTTGATCCCGGAACCGGAGGCCGGTGGCGCAAACCAGTCTTCCCGCCCGAATACCAATAATTGGCCAGGCCGGGCGCCGTAAAGATCCGTGAGGGTCGCTTGCATCGCCTTCGCCGAACCGGGCAACTTCAGCTCGGTTTCGGTTGCAATAACAACCTGGGCTGCTCGGCTGATCATCACATGCACGCGACACCCGGCCGCGACCAGACATTCAAGCAGGCGAAGGCCATATTGAGCACCGGAAGCGCCAGTGAGTGCAAGGTTGACGGTCTGCTTGAAATCGTCGGCACAGTGCTCAGCCAAAGGTGCGCTCCAATTCGGAAATCAGTTTTTGGTGGATGCCGCCAAACCCCCCGTTGCTCATGATGACGATATGGCAGGGTTGGGTCAGCTCGTCGACCACTCTGGCCACCAGACGTTGTACGCTGGACTCAAGAATATGACGCTCTTTATCGAGACCCCGCTGTTGGTCAATCAGGGCGGGGAGCCATGTCATCTTGTTAAGGTTAGCCCAGATCACACGGTCTGCCTGATCCGTACTGGGTAGCAAGGTATCCTGGTGCACCCCCTGCTGCATGGTGTTGGACCGCGGCTCGATCAAGGCGATGATGGTGTCCTCCCCGACCTTGTTCCGCAATCCATCAAGTGTGGTGGCAATAGCGGTAGGGTGATGGGCAAAATCGTCGTATACCTTCACGCCGCCAATATCCGCCAGCAACTCCATACGGCGCTTGACCCCGGAGAAATGACACAACGCCGTAACTGCGTGGTCAGGCGTCACCCCCACGTGGCGCGCCGCCGCAATGGCAGCGAGCGCATTGCGCACGTTGTGCAGCCCGGTTTGAGTCCATTTCAGGGTCGCCACCGGTTGTTCATGGTGAATCACGACAAACTGACTGCCGTCATCAGCGAGCAGTTCCGCACGCCAATCGGCAGTGTCAACCTCACCGCCAATGGATGTGGATTGCACCTGGCTCCAGCATCCGAGCTCAAGGGCTCTGTCCAGGTGCGTATCCCGGGCCGGACGCACGATCAAACCGTTGGATGGCACGGTTCTGACAAGATGGTGAAACTGACGTTCGATGGCTTCGACATTATCAAAAATGTCGGCGTGATCGAATTCAAGGTTGTTGAGGATAACTGTGTGGGGGCGGTAGTGTACAAACTTTGACCGCTTGTCGAAAAAAGCGCTGTCGTATTCATCCGCCTCGATGACAAAAAAATCACTGGAACCTAACCGGGCAGAAACCGGGAAATCACAGGGCACGCCACCGACCAGGTAACCAGGGTCAAAACCGGCCTGATCCAGTATCCACAGCAACATGGATGTGGTTGTCGTTTTACCGTGGGTACCCGCAACCGCCAGCACCCAACGCTTACGTAAAACTTCCCGGGCGAGCCATTCAGGACCAGACATGTAGTCTATATTCCGGTTGAGCACCGCTTCGACTTCGGGATTGCCCCGGGACATGGCGTTGCCAATCAGCACCAAGTCAGGAGCAGGCTCGAGGTGAGCCGGGTCATACCCCTGCATGAGCTCGATACCTTGAGCCTCCAACTGGGTACTCATGGGTGGATAGACGCCCTGGTCTGAACCGGTTACTTCATGGCCAAGCTGGCGTGCCAGCACAGCGAGACTGCCCATAAAGGTGCCACAAATCCCTAATATATGAATGCGCATTCTTGACCTGTCCCGCTACTACTAATTGGTGCCAAGCGTCGGCTATACAGGCTATGACGTCAAGGGTATTTTGGTTGCCCGGAGGTCATGAAAAATGCCGTCAATTGGCGTATTATGCCGGGCACGAGTTCAATCAGCAGGAGGCACCAGCCCAAGATGGCCATCAAGAATGCGTTTTATGCCCAATCCGGTGGCGTAACCGCCGTCATTAACGCAAGCGCAGCAGGCGTTATCCAGACTGCCCGCAAGCATCCCGATAAAATTGGTACTGTGTATGCGGGTCGCAATGGCATTATTGGCGCGCTCAGGGAAGAACTGATCGACACCAGCGAAGAAACCAACGAAACCATCGACGCCCTGATTCATACCCCCGGTGGAGCATTTGGCTCCTGCCGCTACAAACTCAAGAATTTCACCGAAAATCGTCGGGAATACGAGCGCCTGATCGAAGTATTCCAGGCCCATGATATCGGTTATTTCTTCTACAATGGTGGCGGTGACTCTCAGGATACTGCCTATAAAGTATCTCAACTCGCTGATCGTATGGGCTACCCGATCACCTGCATCGGGGTTCCGAAAACCGTCGATAACGACCTGCCCTTCACCGATTGCTGCCCGGGATTTGGCTCGGTCGCCAAATACGTGGCTACCTCTATTCTCGAAGCCAGCCTGGACATCCGCTCAATGTGTGAGTCATCCACCAAAGTTTTCATAATGGAGGTTATGGGGCGTCACGCTGGCTGGATTGCCGCGTCCGGGGGTCTGGCAGGACAAGGCGAAGGTGAGCCACCGCACATTATCCTGTTTCCGGAAATTCCCTTTGACCGCGATACCTTCCTGAAACGCGTTGAGCACTGCGTCACTGAGTATGGCTATTGCGTGATTGTGACCTCTGAGGGAGCGCAGTATGAAGATGGCCGCTTCCTGGCCGATGCCGGCAACAAGGATGCCTTTGGCCATACTCAGCTTGGCGGCGTTGCACCCGCACTGGCGAACATGGTGAAGCAGGCTCTGGGTTACAAGTATCATTGGGCGGTGGCGGACTACCTGCAACGTTCGGCACGACACATTGCGTCTGCCACAGATGTGGAACAGGCCTACGCCGTTGGTAAAGCGGCGGTAGAGATGGCTCTGGCCGGTAAACAGGCGGTTATGCCCATTATTGTGCGTGAGCAGAGTCGGCCCTACCGCTGGCGAATTGGTGAAGCTCCGCTAAGTGAAGTGGCGAACCAGGAAAAGAAAATGCCCATCCACTTTATCAGCGACGACGGCTTTGCCATCACCCAGGATTGCCGTGACTACCTGGAGCCGCTGATTGCCGGGGAGAGTTTTCCACCATTCGACAACGGCCTGCCCCGAGTCGCACACATCAAAGGCGTTCTCGCGGAGAAAAAGTTGAAGCTGGGCTTTGAGGTCTGAGAGGTCAAACAGTAACTGGCCAATAAAAAGGCGCCCCCTCAGAGAACGGGCGCCTTTTTATTGGTTCTTGATAATTTTGCCAGTCATTATTGGGTCGTTGCGGTTTCACTTTGCTCCACATACCGGGAAAACTGATCGAACCCGCCAATGTGTTCCTGACCCACAAAAATCTGGGGAACCGTCTCAACAGGTTTGCCAATGGTCTTTCCAAGATCACTTTTGCTTATGCTCTCTTCTACAATATCGACATAACGGAACGGAATACCTTTAATCTCACACAACTCTCTGGCACGCACGCAAAAGCCACAACTTGAGCGGCCAAAAATCGTTACACGTTCCATAACAGGACTCCCCAACATTCAATCAGTGTAAGCAACGTCAATCACTGTCCCCGTCTTTGCTATTGAGAACGCTTCCATAGTGACAGGGCTACTTTCGAAATCAAACAGCACTGTTCAAATGTTTCCTATAGCGAAAAGCAATCAATTCTCATCAGGAGTTAACTAGTGTCCCGCCGTTGCATTCAGGCGCTCAACCACCATAATCTGTACCATTTTACGGCTATCTGTTGTCATGCGCTCTTCCAGCTGGGCTGGGCTGGAATGATCGTGCTGAGCCCCATCAGCAGGAGCAGTACGTAGAGTTTTACTTTCAGGGACAATGTTTTCATCAGCGGGCAGGCCTGTTGATTTGAAAGGATTTTAATCTTTCGGAGCTGCATTTGGAGTACTTAAGTCTTTTTCTGACAGCCTTTGCGGCAGCGACGGTTTTACCGGCGTATTCGGAAGTCTTGCTGGGCGGCATGGCCACTCAGGGCTACCCCATCGAATGGCTCTGGTTCTGGGCAACCCTTGGCAACACCCTTGGCTCGGTTGTTAATGGGGTTATCGGCAGGCAAGTGGAGCGCTTCAAGAATAAACGCTGGTTTCCGATTACGGATAAGCAGTTGGAGAGTGCCCAGGTGCGGTTCAACCGTTTTGGCCAGTGGTCGCTCCTGATGGGATGGTTGCCCATCGGTGGCGATGCCCTGACCCTGATAGGCGGAATTATGAGAGTACCCTGGCTTAACTTTGTGATCCTGGTGGCTATCGGTAAGGGCGCCCGTTACGCCGTGGTGCTCTGGCTGGTACTGGAGGCCTCAGCCACGATGGGCTGAGGGGCTCTGTGGGCTGAGGGGCTCTGTGGGCTGAGGCTCTGGTTCTCAATCGTTCAGGCATCCGGTGCACCGTACAGGTAGCGCCGAAGCATGTCTTCACCATTAAACTCGGCATTCAACACCGCAATAAACGTGTACACCCCGATCAGTTTGCGATTCAGGAATACGAACTCCTTGGGAGGCACCCTGAAGTAGCGGCTGATAGCCGAGCGTGCAGCTTGCCGGGCTACCCGGGAAGGCAAGTCACTCTGCTTCCAACGATACTGTCCATGCTCATTGACAGCATTTGGCGGCCATTGGTCGGCGTCTTCCGCAAGGGGTTCAAGCACGGACATACAGACTTCACCAAATCGTTTGAGTATGTCGTCGGGCCAGTCGGCGCTCATGAAACGCAGTTCTACGCCACCTTCTATGACAGCTTCGAGGTCACCTTCGTAGGAGGCCCGGATCATCCTTATCACCGGCTCGAGAAAGCTTTCGGGGTAACTTTGCACTGCCCCGAAGTCGAGCAGAACGATCTGATCCCGTTCATGAGTATTGCCGGGCTCACCGGCGATACGAATGCGATAATTTCCAAAGTTGGGATCCGTCTGCATCTCTCCCCACTCGAACAGTTCCCTGAAGAACAGTTCCAGTGCTGCACGCCCCAGCTCACTGCGGCGATCGAGCGAAAGTTCCTTTACCGCCACCGAACTGACCGAATGGCCAGGTTCATAGGTCGAAGCGATAATATGATCCGTCGAATATTCAGGCAGCACCCGCGGCACGACAAATCTGGAATCGCCATCCAGCATCTGACGGAACTTTTCAGTGGTTTTGGCCTCCAGATGATAATCCACCTCCCGATGCATCATCTGTCTTACCTCTTCAAGCCAGTCCTTGAATTCCGGGCCAAACGAAACCAGGCGCGCGATACGCAATAGCTGGGCCACTGAATCCAGGTCGCTATCTACCGCATCAGCGACACCCGGATACTGCACCTTGAGCACCAGTTCGAGATCATCACTGCGACGCCGGGCGCGATGAACCTGACCAAGAGACGCTGCACCGATGGGGTCGGGGTCAACATCAAGCTCGCCGAAACGTTGCTCCCCCAACTCGTCCTTGAGCACTCGTTCAATGGCGGTCCATTCCAGTGAAGTGGTCTGATCTTCCAGAGTGTGTAGCGCTTCAGTTACTTCTTCCGGTAAAAAATGCTCGCCATACAGCGCCATAACCTGGCCGATCTTGACGACACTACCTTTAAGTTTTCCCAGTTCGTCTACCAGAAATTCGGCCTGACTCGAGAGCATCTTTCGGTGACGATCCTCCCGGTGATCCTTGCTGCCGAACCAGTTGGTCGCCATATGGGATGCCACACGGGTACCTGCAAAAAGCCCTGCGCGAGTCAGGGTCAGTCTTCGCTCAAAACTGCCGGTTTTAATACGGGCTACGGAATTTCTTGGGCGTTTGGAGGCCATCAATACCTTTCCGGATTCGGGAATTTCAGCTTTACAGCATTATACGGCTACATAGCGTTGCACGGTCACGTTTGCACCGCAACCACATCTGCACCATAACCACTTCAGTACGTAAGGCGGTCTGCGGGGCTGTAGCCGAGTCGTGATGCCAGCTCATCGGTCAGGCCAGCGGCCAATTCGGTCACCGTAGCGCCGGGAGCAAAATCCTGTACCTGACTCATCGCCAGACCGGCGTAGCCACAAGGGTTAATACGCGCAAACGGCTCCATATCCATGGCAACATTCAACGCCAGACCGTGAAAAGAGCAACCACGGCGAACCCGCAACCCGAGTGAGGCTATTTTCGAATCGCCGACGTATACACCGGGCGCGTCCGGACGGGGAGCTGCGTCGATGCCCTGGTAAGCCAGAACCCTCACCAATGATTGCTCAATCAGGTCCACAAGCGATCTGATACCCGTTTTTGACCGACTGAGGTCAATCATCAGGTAGACCACCAACTGGCCAGGGCCGTGGTAAGTCACCTGACCACCGCGATCCACCTGAACGACCGGTATATTCCCCGGCGCAAGAATATGTTCAGGTTTGCCCGCCTGGCCCTGGGTGTATACCGGCGGGTGTTCCACGCACCAGAGTTCGTCTGGTGTTTCCGGTCCCCGGGAGGCTGTCAGGTCTTTCATGGCCTGCCAGGTTTCGAGGTAAGGCTGCACCCCCAGCGTCCGGATAATCAACTTGGGCACAGGGTTCACAGCACCATATGAACGCGACCGCTCGCCTTGAGCTCTTCAAACAGGGCTTGGAGCTGAGGCTCTCCAGTAGCTACGATTTTCAGGCTGACGGAGCAAAAACGGCCTTTGCTACTGTCATTGACGGTAATATCTCCATCTGAGATACCGGGGGCATGCCCCTCAACCACAGACACGACAAACTCGATAAAGTCTGGCGCAGCGTCACCAATGACCTTGATCACGTAATCACAGGGAAATTCGATTTTTGGCGGTGTCGGTTCACTCACAACCGTTGACTCCTGCTCTGCCATTAAAATAATTGGACGAAGAATAGCCTGATTGCATCCCAAATACGCTTGAAAAAACCGCCTTCCTGAACGCCCTCGAGCGCAAGAATAGGCTCATCTACCAGAACGTCTCCATCCAGCGATACCTTGACCCTACCCAGTTCCTGACCCATCTCGATTGGCGCCTTGATGACGTTGTCCACATCCACCACGGACTCAAGCGATGATTTCGAGCCCCTTGGGATGGTGACAAACACCTCGTCTTTCACACCGAGTTTAATATGGTCCGACTGGCCACCCCAAATCTGACTGTCGAGCAACTTCTGACCTGCACTGAAAAGTCGCTCACTGGTGTAGTAACGAAAACCATAATTGAGCATCTTCTGAATTTCCTGAGCGCGGGCATTCGGACTGTCTGTTTTCATGACCACTGCAATAAAGCGGGTATCTTCACGTTGAGCAGAAGCGACGAGGCAATAGCCCGCCTCTTCGGTATGGCCGGTTTTGAGCCCGTCAACCGTAGGGTCACGCCACAACAGCGTGTTGCGGTTGGGCTGCCGGATATTATTGAAGGTGAAATTCTTTTCCGAGTAGAGCGGATAATTTTCCGGATAATCATTGATGATGGCTTTTGCCAGCAGCGCAAGATCGTAAGCTGAAGAGTATTGCTCCGGCGAAGGCAGGCCGGTGGCATTAACGAATTGAGTATCCTTCATGCCCAATAGTTGAGCCTGCTGATTCATCACATCGGCAAATGCGCTTTCGCTGCCCGCAACGAACTCCGCGAGTGCCACGCTGGCGTCGTTACCCGACTGGATAATTACGCCTTTCAAAAGGTCTTCCACCGATACCTGCGTCCCTTCTTTGACAAAGGTGCGTGAGCCACCGGTACGCCAGGCATTGACGCTGATGGGCACCATATCGGTCAGGGCAATTCGCCCTTCGTCCAGCTCTCTCTCGACGATATAGGCTGTCATCATCTTGGTCAGGCTGGCAGGGGGAAGGCGCTCGTGGCTATTCCCTTCAATCAGTATTTTGCCGCTGAATGGGTCCATCAGAACAAAGGAACCCGCCCCAATAGACGGCGGTGAAGGAATCAGGACCGATTGCGCCACGGCGCTGCCAACCGTGAACGAGAGAAGCAGTACTGCAATGATGTGTCTGAACATAGAAGTTGCCATGAGTGCTTTCAGTATCATTAGATGTATTTCAGTATCGGTCCATCGCATTGATGAACAGTCCAATACCGGGTATTAGCGAGAATCTGTCAGGACAATAGCCTGGTCAAACCCACGACTCGCCAGCGCTTGTTGTTCACGCTTTGCTTCATCCGCGTTTCCAAACGGACCCACCTGTACACGATGAAACGAACCGGTTGCGGTTTCCACCTTGCGCACCCGGACCGACTTTCCGGTCTGCTGACGTACTTTATCCCGCAATCCATCCGCCGGGTTGCGTTGGCTGAACGAGCCCAACTGCACGTATAGCGCTTCTCCGGGTTCCGTGGTTTGCTCTGCCACCGCAACGGGCGTCTCTACCTGAGGATAGCGCTCGCCCGCCAGGCTCATGCCGCCATCCGGGCGAACCGTTATGGCCGCCACTTCCACGCGGGCGGTTCCCCTGGACTGATACCCGAGTTTTTTTGCCGCTGCGTACGAAAGGTCAATTAACCGGTCCCCGTGAAAAGGGCCTCGGTCATTCACCCTTACGACCACGGATCGACCATTATCCAGATTCGTTACGCGAGCGTAACCCGGTATTGGAAACGATTTATGAGCCGCCGACATGGTGTACATGTCAAACGTTTCGCCGTTAGATGTTTTATGACCGTGAAATTTCTCACCGTACCAACTGGCAATACCCCGCTCGACATAACCATCAGCCGACGGCATCACCTGATACTGTTTGCCCCAAACGGTATAAGGCGACTTGTTGCCCGCTTTGCGAGGGGCTTCATAACGTGGCCGGGCATCTTCGAGACCACTCACATCGAAGCTCCCAGACGGCGCCCGGTCCTGACTTATGGTGTATCGGGAAGAATGGTCCGTCTCCTTGGGAGCAGAGCTGCAACCAGCAAGTACCAGCAATGTCAGCGCGGCACAAAGTGACTTATGACTCGTCATGATGACTCCTCATGAAGACTCCGCAGTGCATCAGACAATTCGAGAACCGCCATGCCGTATAGATGACTGTGATTATAGCGAGTAATAACGTAGAAGTTCTTATAGGTCAGCCATAACTGCGGTTCGTCTTCACCTTGCAGAAGAATGGCGCGGGCAGGCTCATCGTCAGACACTCCAGCCTCCGGCGAAAGCCCGGCCGTGCGATAGTCTGAAACCGTTCTGGACGGCTTCAGACCCGTCGTCAATAACGCAGAATTTGCATCCAGGGCACCAGCATCCCTGATCTGTTCCGCCACCGGGGCGCCACTGCCCCAGCCATGTCGGGCGAAATAATTAGCTACACTGCCAATGGCATCCACCGGGTTAGTCAGAAGATCGGCAACTTTGTCACCATCAAAATCAATCGCGTAATGACGGTAGCTGCTTGAGATGAACTGACCGTAGCCCATGGCTCCCGCGTAGGAGCCTTTCACTTCTAACGGATCAAAGTCCTGTTCCCGGGTCATCAGAAAAAACTCGCCCAGCTCACGACGGAAAAAAGTACTTCGGGGCGGGTAATCGAACGCTAGTGTCGCCAGCGCATCCAGCACTCTGTGACTCCCGAGGTAACGACCATATCGGGTTTCAACCCCGATAATTGCCGCGATAATATATTTCGAGACGCCGAACTCATTCTCTGCACGCTCGAACGCTTCCGGATATTTATCCAGGAACGCTACGCCATCCTTTATCTGCTCATCACGTATGAATATTCTTCGGTATTCATGCCATTCGAGAGTTTTCTCGGCAGGGGTGCTGATGGACTTCAGGATGCCGTCCTGTCGTTCAGCCTGGCCAAGCCAACGGGTCAGCTCAGCGCGCTCAAACCCATGTTCATCGGATAAGGCCTGAATGAAAGTCTTACCTGCCCGGGATTCCGCATAATTGCTTTCTGATACCCCCTCGGCTGACACCTGCCCCCCGACGACGAACAATAAGATGCCCGCAGAACACAGGAAGAATCGACTGACCGGCTGCATATTCATGGAAACCCTTTTGCAAAATCATTTCTGAGGATTGCTAACAATTACCTGTGAACACAGGGCACGCAGAATGCCGAGGAGACTATCATGCTGCGTTTGACATTCACCATGGGTTCGCGACCAACCTAACCAAAAAGTAACCCGCGCTAAGCGGCGATCATACGCCTATGGGTGTGGATCGACATCAGGATACCGAATGCCGCCATCAGTGTGACAATAGAGGTGCCGCCATAACTGATCAGAGGCAACGGCACCCCCACTACTGGTAATAAGCCGCTTACCATGCCCACATTGACAAACACATAAATGAAAAACGTCATACTCAAGGCGCCCGCCAGCAAACGACTAAAGGAATCCTGAGCATTGACGGCAATGTAAAGACAGCGCAAGAGAATGAGGAGGTACAATGACATCAAAGCGAAAATGCCCACAAACCCGAACTCTTCTGCGAGCACGGCCACAATGAAATCGGTGTGACTTTCGGGCAGAAACTCCAGGTGCGACTGCGTTCCCTGCATCCACCCCTTGCCGCTCCAACCTCCGGAGCCAATCGCCGTTTTTGATTGCATGATGTTCCAGCCAGCCCCCAGCGGATCACTCTCCGGGTCCAGCAACGTCAGTACGCGCTGCTTTTGGTAATCACGCATACCGAAAAACCACAGTAACGGGGCCGCAATCGATACCAACACAAAAAAGGCGCTGATTATGCGCCAGCGAATACCGGCAAAAAACACCACGAACAACCCGGCCGCAGCCACCAGCACCGAGGTACCCAAATCCGGCTGTCTCGCGATTAACGCCACCGGAACCAGCACCATCGCCAACGCAAGCGCAACATGAGACAACTTCGGAGGCAGAAAGTGTCGTGAGAGATACCAGGCGACTGTCATTGGCACCACGATTTTCAACAGTTCCGAGGGCTGGAAACGGGGCAAACCCGGCAAGTCCAGCCAACGTTGAGCGCCTTTGGCACCTACGCCGACCAGTATTACCGCTACCAGCGCGAGTACCCCTAAAGCGTATAGCCAGGGCGCCCAACGCCGGTAAACCGACGGGTCCAGCTGGGCAAATACAAACATCACCACGAGCGCGAGCCCTATCCGGACACTTTGCGCCTTAACCAGGGCGATTCGGCCATCACCCCCGCTAAACAACACGATCAAACCAAAACTGAGCAGCACCAACAAAAGTACCAGCAAAAAAGGGTCAATATGCAGAGCTGCCCAAATACTCCGAGCCCCGGAAAGCGGGTGATGAGTCATTGGACGAGTAAAATCGCGCAACCCCATTACTCGCCAGCCTCCGGATTCGATTCCACCAATACTGGCTCATCAGCAGCCGGAAAACCCAGTAACCAGGCATCAAAAATGGCCCGCGCAACCGGTGCAGCCGTTCCGCTACCACTGCCGCCGTTCTCCACAATCACTGCCACCGCTATGGCAGGATCTTCCACGGGGGCGAACCCGATAAACAACGCATGGTCCCTAAGCCGCTCCCGCACCTCTTCCTCATCGTACTCTTCGTCCTCGGCGAGACTGAAAACCTGTGCAGTCCCCGTCTTGCCAGCCATCCGATAGGGTGCATCACCGGCAGCCCCACGCGCCGTGCCCTTGGCACCGTGCATGACCGCCTCCATGGCCTCGATGCCAAATGTCCAGGTGGCTGGGTCTTTCAAGACAATATCTTCCCGCTCCTCACCAAAAAGACCTTCCTCAAAGTCATGATCTCCCAGAATCTCGGCCAGCAGCCGTGGCTGATTCCAGACGCCTCTGTTCGCCAAAACCGCCGTGCCTGTGGCCAATTGCAACGGTGTCGCCAAGTTGAACCCCTGACCGATGCTCATGTTGACAGAATCGCCAGGATACCAGGGCTCATTCCGGTGAGCTCGCTTCCACTCCCGGGAAGGTACCAGGCCGGATAATGCGCCACTGATATCCAGTGAGGTTTCCTCCCCGAAACCAAATTTGCTCAGGTAATCATGCATGACATCAACACCCATGCGCACGCCAGCATCATAGAAATAGATGTCGCAGGATTGTTCCACGGCGTCCTTCAGATTAACCCAACCATGGCCTCCACGCTTCCAGTCACGAAAGCGACGTCCGGTTGGCTTCAACTGAAAATAGCCCGGGTCCCAGATCTCACGGTCCCGGGTGGTGGAGCCACTATCGAGGGCTGCAATCGCCAGCATCGGTTTGATAGTCGATCCCGGGGGGTACTGTCCTCGCAAGGCGCGATTAAACAGCGGTTTGTCCAGCGATTCGTTAAGTTCACGGTAAGCCTCGACACCAATACCGGTGACGAACAAGTTGGCATCAAAGCCGGGTACACTCGCCAGCGCCAGCACACCCCCCGTCTTTGGCTCTATGGCTACGATGGCTCCCCGTCGGCCATCCAGCAAATCATGAGCATATTGCTGGAGACGAATATCAAGGTGCAAACGGATGTCTTCGCCAGGTACCGGACTTTCCCGCTCCAGTACTCTCAACGTTCTGCCCCGGGCATTGGTTTCAACATGCTGATAGCCCACCTTGCCGTGCAGTGCCTGTTCGTAGAAGCGCTCTATACCCGATTTACCAATGTAATTGGTGCCAGCATAGTTGACCGGGTCAATACGCTGAAGTTCATCCCGATTGATCCTGCCAACATATCCGAGGGCATGGGAAGTCAATTCGCTGTAGGGGTAGTATCGAACCAGCTCGGCATTCACCTCAACTCCCGGAAGGTTATGACGGTGGACCGCCATACTCGCGATTTCCTGCTCGGTAAGATCGTAGCGCAGCGGTATTTCCTGGAAGGGTCGGCGGGGTTCAAGCAGCCGGCCACGAAAGCGGTCAAGGTCTTCTTCTGAGATATTCAGAATGGCTTGGAGGTCGCTGAGGGTTTGGGAAATATCGGCGACCCTCTCCGGTACGATGGTGACATTAAAAACCGGACGATTTTCTGCCAACAAGACATCATTACGATCATATATCAGGCCGCGGGTTGGCGCGACGGACTGAACCTGAACACGATTTTTATCGGAGAGCGTGGTGTAGGTATCGTGCTGGACTACCTGCAGGTAATACATGCGGGCCATCAGCAGGCCCATCATGACGAACAGCAATAGCAGAGCCACCAGGGTCCGATGCTGAAAAATACGTCGTTCGGCGACCGTGTCTTTGAACTCGCCCCAAGGCATGGTGTCGTCCTAAGCGCGGTGGTATGGATGATTTCGGGTGATGGACCACGCCCGGTAAAGCTGTTCGGCCAGCACGATCCTGACCAGTGGATGCGGTAACGTCAGCGGCGACAACGACCACATCTGGTCCGCTTGCGCCCGGCAATCGTCTGACAGGCCATCCGGCCCGCCAATCATAAAACTGACATCGCGGCCGTCTTGCTGCCAACTTTCCAGTTGCTTCGCCAACTGCGCCGTGGACCAGGCTTTTCCACCAACTTCAAGCGCAACCAAACGATCACCCTTGCCAGCGGCAGCAAGCACCGACTCGCCCTCACGTTGTACCATGCGAACGATATCGGCGTTTTTTCCACGATGGGCAAGGGCAATTTCTGACAGTTCGACACCGAGCTCGGGAGGCATGCGCTTTGCGTAGTCATTAAACCCCAGCGTTACCCAGTCGGGCATTTTCTGCCCTACGCAAATCAGCCGCAACCGCACCTTTATTCGCTGCCTGCAGCGCCCACACTCGGAGCATCCCGCCACAGCCGCTCAAGATCATAGAACTCACGGGTAGCAGGCATCATCACATGGACAACCACATCACCCAGATCTACAAGAATCCAGTCGCTGACACTTGCGCCCTCAACACTGGACGCGCGAACGCCGTTGTCCTGTGCGTCTGTAACGACGGAGTCTGCCAAGGATTTCACATGCCGGTTGGAGGTACCGGAGGCAACGATCATGTAGTCGGTTACGCTGGTCCGGTCACGCACGTCGATGATACTCACATCTTTAGCTTTCACATTTTCCAGCGCGTTAATAACCACTTCTTTCAATTGCTCTGCCTGCATAATTACCCTGTAACGCGGCCGGCAACTCTGGTTACCGCCCGACAAATTGAGATTCAGCGGCGATTGTAGCACTAAAACATCGATACAGGGCACGCAGAAATAACCGTGGACGGCACCTTTCAATGCTCCCCCGAGCGGGCTCCATAAAGGCTGTTTGAACGAATCGCATCCCAGACCCTGTCTGGCAAAAGGTAACGAGGGGATTGTCCCTGCGCGATGGTGCTCCGGATTGCGGTAGCGGAAATCGATAGCTGAGGCAATTCTACTTCCAACACCAGGCCAGCTGGTTGCAGATGAAGCTGACCTGCTTCAGTGGCACGGCGGGACATCAAGAGCCTGGCTGGCTCGCTCTCCGGGGCGAGAGCCGAATCCGGGCGATTGACCACGATGATATGCGCCAACTCAGGTATCTGTTGCCAGTCCTGCCAGCGGTCAAAGGTTGCAAAGGCATCCGTGCCCACGGCCATCGCCAAGGGCTTTTGCTCACCCAGTTCCGCGCGCAGCTGGCGCAGCGTATCGGCCGTGAAGGACTGCCCGTCGCGGACCAGTTCCCGGTCATCCACTACCAACCCGGGTTCTCCATAGATCGCCAGTTTCAGTAAATCCAGACGCTCGGAGCTGTCAGCACCAGGACGCTCCCGGTGCGGCGGAATGTGGCACGGTACCAGAGCTACCTGAGTCAACCCCAGCCGTTCCTTGAGCTCGATGGCCAGCCGGAGATGACCATTGTGTACAGGATCAAACGTGCCCCCGAAAATCAGATGCATCGCCGACTACGTCCGCACATGACCGTCGCCAAAGACGACGTATTTCTGGGAGGTCAACCCCTCCAGACCTACCGGGCCGCGGGCGTGAATCTTGTCTGTGGAAATACCGATCTCTGCGCCCAGGCCGTATTCAAACCCGTCCGCAAAGCGAGTCGAGGCATTGACCATGACCGATGCGGAGTCCACTTCCGTGATAAACCTTCTTGCACGGGTATAGTTTTCGGTGACAATGCTGTCGGTATGCTGCGAGCTGTAGTGGTTAATGTGAGCTATGGCGCCATCAAGCCCGCTCACCACACGCACCGCCAGAATCGGCGCAAGATATTCCGTGTGCCAATCGTCTTCCGTGGCAAGAGTCACGCCGGGCAATACCGCCTTTGTTTTCTCACAACCTCGCAGCTCAACCTCTTTAGCCTGGAAGGCCTGGCCTAACAAGGGCAGGAGGTCCTCAGCGATTTCTTCATCAATCAATAGCGTTTCCATAGTGTTACAGGTGCCATATCGATGCGTTTTGGCATTCACTGCAATATTGATTGCCTTTTCAGGGTCGGCGTGACTGTCAATGTAGACGTGACAAATGCCGTCGAGGTGCTTAATGACTGGGACCCGGGCATCACGGCTGATACGCTCGATCAGACTTTTACCACCCCGTGGCACTATGACATCAACATAGTCTGTCATGGTTATCAGCTCACCCACGGCAGACCTGTCTGTTGTCTTGATGACCTGCACCGAGGCGTCGGGCAAGCCAGTCTCCGCTAACCCCTGGGCAATACACTGGGCAATCGCCTGATTGGAATGGATCGCTTCGGACCCACCCCTGAGAATGGCCGCATTACCCGATTTAAGGCAGAGGCTGGCGGCCTCCATGGTCACGTTGGGCCGTGATTCGTAAATAATCCCGATAACGCCCAGTGGCACCCGCATCTTGCCTACCTGAATGCCGGAAGGCCGGTAGGTCATATTGGTGATCTCGCCGATCGGATCTGCCAGCGAAGCAACCTGATGCAGCCCCTCTATCATACCGTCAATTCGCGTAGGGGTGAGCTCGAGCCGGTCCATCATCGCCGCTTCCAGGCCATTTTCACGCCCTTTTTCGAGATCCCTGGAGTTTGCCAGGGCCAATTCATGCCGGGCATCATCCAGCGCCTCTGCCATCGCCAACAACGCACGATTGCGCGTGCTGGTCGCAGAGCGCGCTACCTGCGCCGCGGCTGCACGCGCCTGCTGGCCGACTTCCACCATATAACCTGCAATGTCCATCCCATTACCCTTGCTGAAGTAATCAACGTCAAAATGCAATCAACGTCAAAATAAAGTGCACACTTTACCTTCACGGATTTAAGTACGCACCTCAAGTGTTTATTATACCGCTGCATGACAAGTCACAGCATGGTGGATTTTAGGATACCCTGTGGCAGAACGGATAAAACACGAGGACGGACAGCATGGCCCAGATGGCCGACAAATTTCTGCTCAGTCGCTTTGCCCGCCTAAGCTGCCTGTTATTAGTCGGACTCGCCGTTTACGGAGCCGCCATCTCAAGTTGGCTTGCAGCTGCTGCAGCGTTTCTGGCTGCCGCGCTGGTCTGGACCACACCTGCCATGGATCCTGGTCACGAGCGCACAGTATGGGTAGGCATCAACCGCACTATCGCACTGGCCCTGACGGTCTTTTTGTTAGCGAGTCTCTGGCTCGGCCCTGCCAGCCTGACACATTGGCTCTACGCCGTCCCTCTCATCAGCTTCGCGTTGTTCCCCCTGGCCTGGGCCGTATTGCTGGTGATGCTTGCTATGGTAGCCGTCATGGTAGCGACCCTGATGCCAGAAGCGGGCCCTGCCAGGCACCAGCTTGTAAGCTCACTGATGCTGACCACAGCCATCGCCGGGTTGCTGGTATTCCTGCGCGAGTACAAAACGCGGCAACTCGCTCCGCTACGCCGCACAGATGAGTTGACCCAAGCCGCGAGCCGGGACTACCTGTCCGCGGACCTTCATAAGGAGATACAACGCAGCGAACGGGAGGGCACCGACATGGCCATCATCATGATTGGCCTGGACACACATCTTAATGATTCTGACCTGGATGCTGACATTCGCGCCATATTGCCCAGAATCGGGCGCTTCCTGCACTCCCAATTACGGGACTTCGACAGCTACTACCGCGTCGCCGACCTCCAGTTCCTGATCATTCTGCCAGGCAATACGACGGCAGAATCCGCTGCCAAAGCCGAACAAATCCGCAAAGGGCTCCGGTCACTCCTGATCTCCCATGAACTGGATCTGACCATCAGCGCCGGTATCGCAGGGCTCAACATCGGCGACGACGCTGACAGCTTGCAGCACTCTGCTGCCAACGCCCTGAAACGAGCGCAACAACAGGGTGGCAACCGTGTTCAGTCATACAGTCCCTGGTCCGGCACTGCGATTAAATCAATGGGAGGAGTCTAGCGTGACTGAAACCCGGCTTCGTACCTATACGCACCTTGCGGGCTATGGCCTTGCCACCCTGTTCATCATCGCACTGGCATCCCAAAATCTGCGGTACGGATTCTACGAACTTTTCTACCTGGCCACGGGTCTGGCATTGCTAACCGGCATAGGCGCAGTCTATACCCTGATTTCGCGGCGCCAGCAGCTCAAGGCTCCGGGGCATCTGGTGATACTTGCATTACTGAATGCAGCCATTGTCGCGGCGCTCTTCACTCTCGACCGAGCGGACATCAGCTACTGGTGCCTGCCGACGATATTGCTGAATATGCTGATTCTGCCGTTGCGCCAGGGGCTCATTCTATCGATTGCGGTCATCTTGCTGCTTTGTAGCTACCTGTTTGCCACCCTGCCGATCTCTGAAACCCTGTTAACTACCATGGCGCTGCTGATCGTCCTCAGCGCAGCCTCTCTGTACATATGGCACTACAACCATATGGCTCAGTCAGCCGAGGATCTCGCCATCACGGATCCCGTCACCGGTGCCCACAATGCCCGCTTCCTGAACGAGACCTTGCAGAAGGAAATCAGCCGGGCCAACGTCACTGGTCACTCAGTCTCGGTCATCCTGATCGGCATGGACTACGTGGGAGAGGCGAAGGATCTGCACGGTGAAACCGCCATGCAGAATCTTTCAAGGGAAGTGACCCAGCAGTTGTTCGGTGTGATTCGGGCCGGCGACACACTTTACACGCTGGGGAATGGCGAATTCTTCCTCATCCTTCCTTTTACCCCGGAAGAAGGCGTCCGGGTGATTGCCGAACGCATCCGGCGCACCCTGGCGGAACACCGATGGCCGGTAATCGGACGGCTCACCGTGAGCCTGGGCTGCACTACCCGAATAGCCAGCGATACCCGCAGCGACGCCTTGCGTGGCCGCACCGCGAAAGCACTTCAACAGGCCCGACAACGCGGTCATGACAACATCTGGTACAGCCACGGAGATCGTCACTGAACATGACACCCGGCGTATTGGAAACATTCACTGGCTGGTTCTCCGCCAACCCGGCGTGGCTTGCCACTGGCCTGTTTCTGATTGCGTTTTTGGAATCCCTGGCTATCGCGGGCCTGGTCATACCCGGGGTCGCCATCCTGTTTGCCGTTGCTGCCCTGGCTGGTAAGGCGGGCGTGCCATTGGGCGAGGCGCTGATGTGGGCGGGGGCTGGAGCAATACTCGGGGATGGCCTGAGTTACTGTTTGGGCCGCCAGTTAAAAGGTCGCCTGCACTCGGTCTGGCCGTTCAGTCGCTACCCCAGGATGCTGCAGCGGGGAGAACACTTTTTCATGCTGCACGGTGGCAAAAGTGTGGTTATCGGCCGGTTCTTAGGGCCGATCAGGCCGGTCCTTCCGCTGATCGCTGGCGCTTTCCGGATGCCTTCCCGACGCTTCTTCACGTTCAATATTCTTTCTGCGATTGGCTGGGCACCCGTCTATGTTTTGCCCGGATATCTGGTCGGGAGCGCACTGGCTTCTGATATCAAGTTACCGCCTCAGCTTTATCCTGTCATCGGGCTCAGCGTGGCGATTCTTGCGGCTATTTATCTGGTATTTTTCCGGCTTCGCTGGGGGCTGGACAACGAAAGCCGCCTCTATAACCGGTTACGGCGGTGGACGATGCGTTACAATGCCACCCATCAGTTCTGGCGATCATTTTCCAGTGCCCGCCCGGCTCAGGGTGGCGAATTCCCCCTGGGATCTCTCAGCCTTGGGCTTGGCGCTGGCGCCCTGTTTGCAATCTGGGCCACGCTCAATCTTGCCACCGATCTGCTTGGGGGTTTCGACCAACAGGTAGCAAGCTTTTTCAGCTCTCTACGTCAGCCGCTTCTCGATTCGCCCGCGTTATTTTTTACGCTGTTGGGAGATATCTGGCCCCTGAGCCTGGGAGCGCTGTTGGCGATCGCAGTCTTTGCCTTCCGAGGCTATTATGCGGCGGCGATCCACGTCGCAGCCGGCTTGCTGATCACCAGCGTGACCGTAACGGGCCTGAAGGCGAGCTTTGCTGTCGGACGGCCTGAACTGGTGGCAACGCTGCCCGACTCCTGGGCTTTTCCAAGCGGCCATGCCACCAGTATTGCGATGTTTTCCGGGCTGGCTGCCAGTTTTGTCGCACGAGAATTCAGCAACCGAAAACGCTGGCAGGTCTATCTTGCTTTTAGCCTCCCCATGCTGTTAGTGGCCGGGAGCCGACTTTTCCTTGGTGTCCACTGGTTCACCGATGTGGTCGGCGGCACCCTGCTGGGGCTTTCCCTGTGTGGATTCTTGCGCGCCAGTTACAGCCGTTATGACCATACACCCCTCAAACTCGACTCCTCAACCATCATCGCCATTCTGCTCTGGCTGGTCGGTCTGGCGGTGTATCTGGTGCTCAAGTGGCCCGAGGCTGTCGTGGGATATGCGCCTTTGAACCCTTCATCACCCTGATTATTCCAATGCTTCGAGCAAGGCATGCAAGCGCTCAAGACGCTCGATCGGATCTTGTAGTTCCACCAGCCGTTGTTTCTCCTGCTTGTCCAGAGGCAGCAACTCAGTCAGGCGCCAGCCCACATCCCGAGCGTCGTCGAAGATCACTTCCATATCCAGATCATCAACCACAGGATGCTTGAGTAAGGCTCTCAGAACGACTGGCAATTCGGAGTACTCGTCGGGCACTTCCAATTCGGCTTCGTCCAGCAGGCACTCAACGTCCCCTACGTTCAAGCCATCGGGGGCCTGCCAGGCCTTAACAACAGAAACCTTGGACTCACCTTCAACCGTAATGCCCAGTAAGCCATTATCCAGCTGCTGAAAATCGATAATCCGTACATAGGTACCGATATCGTAAAAGGCTGCCATAGTGCCCGTTTCCAGCCCTTCACGGAGCAACACCACCACAAATCCCCGATCTTCCTTCAGGCAACGGGTGAGCATATCTATGTAGCGCGGCTCAAAAAGCTGGAGGGGGATTCTCCCCCGCGGCAAAACAATCGAATTCAGTGGAAACAAAGGTACATGCATAAAAGGTTCAGCCACCTTGAATAGGACTCCGGGGTTAGTGAATAGCGAGCAGGCGGTGCACTTCATCAACCCGGGCACGCGCCTCCGTAAGCATCTGGAGGCTGCGCGATGCATTCAGTTCAAGCCCGCCCAACCGGCGATAAGCCGGCACATCTTCAAACTGCGGAAGATCGGCATTCTGCTGGGCAGCAATCATCGCATGAAGTTGCGCGACCTGAACGACATCCACCAGTTGCGGCAGATCCTGCCGACACTCATATTGCCAATCCTCTGCGTGCCGAGCCACCTCAACAAAGGTCGCCGGAAACGACCAGGCTTCCAGTATCGCGGCTCCCACATCGCTCTTCAATTCACCAAGCGCATGATCAAGCAAATTTGCGTCCGCGAAAAGCCGGGCATAATGCTCTGCATGCACCAGCACCGGGACAGCGCCAATGTCGTGCAACAAACCTGCAAGTAAGGCTTCGTCTGGGTCGATCCGGGTTGCTCTGTCCGCCAACACCCAGCTCAGCGCCGCCACTTCCCGGGAGTGTTTCCACAGAGCGTCGATGGATTTCTGCAGGAAGGGCTGTTTGGTGCTGAACACCTCCCGCATAGCAAACACCGTGACCAACTGACGGGTCGTACGGGTGCCAAGCCTGATTACGGCTTCCCTGACATTCCGGACATCGTTGAACCCGCGATAAAGCGGGCTGTTGCAGGCGCGCACCAACTTTGCGGCGATTGATGGATCAGCGGTAATTGCGCTGGCAACTTCTTCCGCTGTTGAATTTTCGCGGTCGGCAGTACGACGGACTTTCCAGGCTACATCGGGCACGCTCGGCAGCGACACCTGATTTGATCTCAGCTCCGCGTAGAACTCCATTAGCAGCCGATGCTCGTCGGTTCCACCGCTGGTTTCATCCACCATGGAGTCCAAGTCAGCCTGGATCAAAGGGGCGTCCCGCAGCATCTGGTTCAGAATATCCTGTTCGACGACAAGGAAATCACAGGATGCGACTGCCACCACGTCATACATACGGGGTTGCAGGCGGGCGACGGCAGTGAGCGCTTTCTCACCGCCAGCCTCGATTTTCGAGGTGCGCCCGTCCCCCGCTTTGAGCTCTACTGTGCCTGCGACGAGGAAATAATCCATGCCGTCACGAACACCACGCTCGACCACTTTCTGGCCGGGCGAATGTGTTCTGCGTTCCGCCCTGCTGGCAAGCAGTATCAGTTGATCGTCGGTCAGACGGTTCAGCGGTTGAAACAGTTTAAGGCGGCGCAGAGGTAAGCTCTCACGGCCAGCCATAGGCAAACTCCTTTTCCGTTCAGTCATTGCAGCCTCGCTCCCCGTTTAATCCGCGGCGCAGGGTCTTCGCATAAGGCAACCAAGTGTAACTGTGGGGCGTCAAAACAACCATTCGCGAATGGGTTTATCTGATATCCTTTTGGGCTTTATTGACCCGATAACATAAGAGGTAATCGCCATGGGCCACGATGGTATGCTTTACTCCCTGCCTTCCTGACCGAAGCAATCGGGCTCTCTCTGCCCGGCAATGGCTCAATGCTGGCCACCCAAGCGGATCGGGAGCGACTGTTTCTCAGAGCTGGCCGTCAGATTGTGGAGAATGCAAAGCGCTATTACGAACACGATGACGCCAGTGTCCTTTCACTGAGCATCTACTCCGCCGAGGGCGGGCTGGGCGATATTGCACTGAACGGCTGCGTGGTGAAAATCGCGGGAGTGGATGAAGAGGTCTACGTCTTCGAGGTTCCGGCTAAAGTCTTTGAAAGCCAGGAAGCCACAGTCGCTGGGATTCCCGGGGATGACGTTGAAGAAGGCGCCGTGAAGAGCGGGACCGCCTAGGATGGCAGCCTCTCGAAGCGCGCCCAAGTAAAGTATCAGCCGCACTCGAGGCCTACGCTTTGCTGGCGATTAATCGAAGAATGACCAACCTCCGTCATCATCTTCCTCAACCTCATCTTCTACCTGCGCCTGAGCAGTTTCTTCCTCAGGGGGCTGAACCGTAACGGCGCTGGCCGTTTGGGTAATTGGCGCCTTAGAAACTGCCACTTCAACAGACACCAAACCCAATGCCTTTTTGGTATTTTCGTTCAACTCCCCAGTAGCTTTGAGATCTGGATGGTCGCTTTGGAACGCTTCAAGTGCTGACCTTGTCGCCGCATCCATGGAAGCGCTGACGCTCTGGATCTCGTATCCTGCGCCGTAGAGCGCGTTCTTGAGGGCAACCGTTTCATTGGCTGAGGCATGGAAAGCCCCTGCGCTCAAAAGAACACCGGTTACCACCGTCGCCAGTTTACGATTCTGCCAAATTCCGGAAGTCATAATTCACTCCTGCACAGCGTTATTTTTATCATTGTGAAGCGGCCATCAGGCCTGCATAGTCACGCTACACATTAGCATACTACAGGGCCCTGTAAGGGGATCAGGTCTCATTGTTGTCTTTGGGTTGCTCAATGGTTCCAGGTGTAACAGGGGTAACATCGGTTTGACTGAACTCCCGGATAAAAATACCCCAGAACGCCATAAACAGCGCGGCCACCAGCGGCCCCATCACAAAGCCGTTGATGCCGAACATAACGATGCCCCCCAGGGTTGAGAGCAGCACGATATAATCCGGCAGCTTGGTGTCTCGCCCCACGAATATGGGCCGTAAAACATTGTCTGCGAGACCTATCACAACCACGCCAAAGGCTGTCAGCACCAGGGCGGAGACTACATCGCCAACTGCGGCGAGGTAAATCGCAGCAGGCACCCATACAATTGCAGCGCCGATCGCTGGCAGCAAAGAGACGATAGCCATCACCACGCCCCACAGCAATGCGCCTTTGATATCAAGAACCCAGAAGATAAAACCGCCTAAAGCACCCTGAATGATCGCAATCAGGAGGTTACCCTTCACAGTTGCCCGGGTAACCTCTGCGAACTTTGCAAATAGAAGCCGCTCTCGCTCATCCCCTAGCGGGAGCGCACGGATCAACAACTCCACCAGTTTGGTGCCATCCCGAAGCAGAAAAAATGCCAGATAAATCATGAGCCCCAGGCCGAGAAAAAACTGAAAGGTATTCTGACCCACTCCCAGCGCCTGTTTCGCCATGAACTGACTGCCACCGACAAAAGCACTGGCTGCCCGGTCACGCAGCGCCGCAAAATCTATATTGAATTGGGCAAGAAAAGCCTCAATCGCCGGGAACGAGCTGTTAACCTGGTCTATGTAATCGCCTGGACGGATCTGTCCATCCTGAATTTGCTGGTAAAGCCCAATACCTTCCGCGATGAGCGAAGACACAAGCACGATTACAGGAATTATCACGATAATCATGCATAAAAGTAGCGTGAGCAACGCAATGCTGTTCGGCCGATCACCTATTTTTCGTTTTAGCCAATGCTGTACCGGGTGGAAGATCAGCGCAATGGCGACTGCCCAGAAAATGGGCCCGAAAAAAGGCATCATCAGGAAGATGAATGCCAGTGACACCAGCACCAGCATGGCGAGAAAAGACCGCCTTTCAAGATCTTCGTACATATACAGTGTCCGTCCATTGAACCCGTGACAGAGAGCGCATGTTATACCCTACCATGACACCCGTGGCCACTGTGACCACGCTCATTGTATAGTGGGAAATTGCACCCGGAAAAAGCACAGACGTGCGGAAACAGAAGCACAGGTCGGCCCCATTGAACATCCAAACGTTTACAACCGAGACAGCGCTGGAAGCAGCGCTGTCTCTGAAGACAATACTGGCCAGCCGAACCCATCGCAAAAAGGTTCTGGGGCAGGAAGTCATCGTTCCTGGCCAACTTGGGGAAGCGCTTCACCTACCCAGGATAATTGCGCGCCTGCAAAGCCGTCAGCAACGTCATCGGGATCAGGGGCTGGAGGATTTCGCCGCGCTCTGGCAAACGCTTTCAGCGACCACCCACACCAGGGTGTATCGAGCCATGGGTTGGTATAACCCCCAGGATCTTGACTGGGAAGACAAACGCTCCAATCGCCGCCCCCTACCAGGCCTGGACGACTGATCGCGCCAAACACAGAAGCCAAAACACCTGTTACCGCATTTTCACTGTGGCCGTGACCCCCAACTGTCACACTTTGAAGATACAGTGATTTTTCAGGAGGCTTTATGAGTCAACACGAATATTTTATCGCATTATTAGCTAAAGGTAGCGCCGTCCCCACGTTGCTTTGCGGGCACTGCAATTCGACCTTATCCAGAGCCAAGATCTTCCGCAATGAAGGTCGCAATCGGTTTGATATTGCCTGTCAGACCCTCGGCCTCTGCTCTGCCGATGATTGCGGTGCCGTTAATTGCTGTGATGAGGCCATGGCCGAGATCGACAGCTCTGAACCGATCAGGAAGATGGCATCCTGAGGACTCCTGAAGCAATAGGCCTACGCACTGTTACCGAAACCAAACACACCTTTTTACCATCTGCTTTATGCTGTGCTGATCTGGCCCTATAAGTGGCTGCGCACCGATCAGTCAGGACAGTCGATGGCATGCGTATTCTGAGAACCGATGACTCCCGTTTTGCGGGCTTGGCAGACTATCCTTTTGATCCCAATTATCTGGAAGTTCAACCCGAACTCCGGATGCATTTTGTGGACGAAGGTCCCCGCCAAAGTGATCCCGTGCTCATGCTTCACGGCGAGCCGTCGTGGTCATATCTTTATCGCCATATGATTCCCCGAGTGGCAGGGGCTGGCCACCGTGTGCTGGCACCGGATCTGATCGGCTTTGGAAAATCCGATAAACCTTCAGATGTGAGTGATTACAGCTACGAACGCCACATGACATGGCTGACCGAGTGGCTGACACAACTCAACCTCACCAACATTACGCTGGTCTGTCAGAACTGGGGGTCGCTGCTGGGCCTGCGACTGGCAGCCGAGCATCCGGAAAGGTTTCAGTGCATTATCGTCGGTAATGGCATGCTGCCTACCGGCGAAACCCCGGTGCCCGCTGCATTCACCCTGTGGAAAGCCTTCGCGACCTACAGCCCCTGGTTTCCCGTCAGCCGGATCGTGCAGTTGGGAACCGGCAGAACCCTGACCGCAGCCGAAATGGCCGCCTACGACGCTCCGTTTCCCTCAGCTGATTTCAAAGCTGGCGCACGCGCCTTTCCGAAGCTGGTACCGGTGTCGCTTGAAGACCCTGCCAGCCTGGCCAACCGGGCCGCCTGGCAGGCTCTGGCAAAATGGAAGAAGCCCTTCATTACCTGTTTCAGCAGCGGCGACCCCATTACACGCGGGGGCGATCGTTATATGCAAAGACGTATCCCCGGCGCCCACGGCCAACCCCACATCACGTTGAGAGGCGGCCACTTCCTTCAGGAAGATTCACCAGAAGATTTTGCCCGCATTATCAACGACGCATTAAAGTCTGAAGCCGCTGTTTGAAACACTCCCGAGCTACAGGCCGCACATTGCCTCGCTCACACAGCTTTTAACTGTGGTGCTTTGGCTCGTAATTACCCGCATTAACCCGGGGCCGATCAGACTCCGCTTCCGTCAGGGGTTGGCATTCCTCCAGGCTCGCAAGGGAGCGCCGGGTCAGTCTCTGATACTCTTCCGTTCCCTTCGCTTTCCACGCTATCTCGCGATCGCTCAGCGTCCGTAATACCTTTGCGGGCGTACCCACAACCAAAGACGCAGGCTCGCACTGAAAACCGGCTTTCACCAGGGCCCCGGCGCCGACAATGGAACGGGGAGCGATAACAGCCTCGTCCATAACGACTGCGTTCATGCCAACCATGGAGCCCTCTCCGACGATGCAACCATGGAGAATAGCGCCGTGACCTACATGGCCATCTTTCTCAATCACCGTATCCATACCGGGGAAGGCATGCATCACGCAGTTATCCTGAATATTGGAGCCTTCCTTAAGTACGACCCGGCCGAAATCTCCGCGCAGCGAGGCAGCCGGTCCCACATAACAATCAGGACCAATCCAGACATCGCCGATCAGCACGGCAGTGGGATGAATATAAGCGGACGGGTGAACGACGGGAACAACGCCTTCTATACTGTAACTGGGCATAACGCTCTCCTGAGCAAAGGCAAAAAACAGAACCCGAAAAGTTAATTTAAATTATTTTCCGTATCACATTATCGCATTACGAACGATTTATCATGTCATAAAAGCCGCTAAAACTGCTATAAAACCAATAATAAATCACATAATAAGAAACTTTAAATAATATTATCAATGGCATATATAACATCTTTCGATTCGCCGAACTAAAGCGATACAAAATCAACGAACCCTAATGATTGACCAGTATCAATTCTTAGATATACTCATTTTTTGCAATCGATAGCGCCGTACCGGTCCAACAGGCTTTTCCAGCTATCCCAAAAACAAACGACAGGACGATACCGCCATGACTCAGCCGAGCATTCTTCTTGAAATCGATCAGGGTGTGGCTCTCCTTACCCTGAACCGCCCGGACAGCCTCAACAGTTTCAATGTCGACATGCACGAACGCATGCGGGGCGCCATCAGCACCGTGCGCAACGACGAGTCCGTTCGGGTTTTGGTTCTTACCGGGTCCGGCCGGGGCTTTTGCGCCGGACAGGACCTCTCTGACCGCAGCGTATCCCCGGACCAGGAAGCGCCTGACCTGGGCGCCTCCCTGGAGAATTACTACAACCCGCTGATGCTCAGCCTGCGGGAGTTGCCTATGCCCGTCGTCTGTGCCGTCAACGGTGTCGCTGCCGGGGCCGGTGCCAATATTGCGCTTGCCTGCGACATCACACTGGCGGCGCGCTCTGCCAATTTCGTTCAGGCATTCTGCAAACTTGGGCTGGTGCCCGATTCCGGGGGCACCTGGACTTTACCCCGCGTGGCCGGTATGGCACGAGCCAAAGGTATGGCTCTGCTCGGCGAAAAAATCAGCGCCGAACAGGCCGAGAGCTGGGGTATGATCTGGCGCTGCGTGGATAACGATCAGCTGATGGACGAGACCATGAAACTGGCCCGCCATTTTGCCACCCAGCCCACCAAAGGTCTTGCGATGATCAAACAGGCTCTCCACGCCAGTGCCAGCCATTCTTTTGAAGAGCAAATTAATCTGGAAAGGGATTTCCAGCGCATGGCCGGGCAGACCGAAGACTACCGCGAAGGCGTCGCCGCCTTCATGGAAAAGCGGACGCCAGCGTTCAAGGGGAAATGATTCATGCCGGTACTTTTCACCTTTCCCACCCTTGCCACCCGAAACTCTAACGCCAGGTCAGAAAACGTTCTTGCACTGAAGAGGCATTATTCATGAGCGAAACAGACCCGCAAACACTTGCTGAAGAATGCGCAAAAGCCATGTTCGCCCGTGATCGCGCCAGTCAGAACCTGGGCATGAGTATAGAGTCCGTCGGCCCAGGAAAGGCCGTGCTCACCATGACCATCACCGAAGACATGATTCAGGGCCACGGCTCCTGCCATGGCGGCTATCTGTTCACGCTGGCCGATTCCGCCTTCGCCTTCGCCTGCAACAGCTATGACCGGGCCACCGTAGCCTCCGGTTGCAGCATTGATTACATGTATGGCGCCAAAGAAGGCGACCGGCTGACCGCTACTGCCGAGGAGCAGGCCCGCGGCGGCCGCACCGGCGTTTACGACATCACATTAATCAACCAGGACGGGCGCAAGGTGGCCCTGTTTCGGGGCCGCTCCTACGAGGTTCGTGGCACCGTACGCGATTTGGCAAAAAGCTTATAAGCTCGAGCCCAGGCATTACCAGCTTCTATTACCCTATAAGAACAAAGCAGGACAGAATCATGAGCTTACCACTTCAGAAAATTGGCAAACTCGACCGGATGGAGACCGCCAGTATTGACGAGCTCCGTCACGAACAGCTGCAGCGCCTGCGCTGGAGCCTGATTCACGCCTATACCAATGTGCCGTTCTACCGAAAAGCGTTCGATGATATCGGTCTCAAGCCGATGGATATTCATTCCCTCGAAGATCTCGCGAAGGTACCGTTCACCACTAAGGCGGACCTGCGGAACAACTACCCATTCGGTATGTTTGCCACGCCCATGTCAGACGTGGTCCGGGTGCACGCCTCCAGCGGAACCACCGGCAAACCAACCGTCGTCGGTTATACCCAGGATGACATCAACACCTGGGCAGACGTTGTCGCCCGCTCCATTCGCGCTGGCGGCGGCCATGCCGGGGATAAAGTACACGTGGCCTATGGTTATGGCCTTTTCACAGGTGGTCTAGGCGCTCATTACGGCGCCGAGCGTCTCGGCTGTACGGTCATTCCCATGTCTGGCGGCCAGACTGAAAAACAGGTTCAGCTGATCAAGGATTTCGAGCCCGACATCATTATGGTCACGCCCTCCTACATGCTGAACATTGCTGATGAGATGGATCGCCAGGGGATCGATCCGCACAAGCTGCCTCTGCGTCTGGGTATTTTCGGAGCGGAACCCTGGACTAACGCCATGCGTACCGAAATCGAAGAACGGGTCGGCATCCAGGCCCTGGACATCTATGGTTTGTCCGAGGTTATGGGTCCGGGCGTTGGCATGGAATGCATCGAAACCAAAGATGGTCCTACCATCTGGGAGGACCATTTCTATCCGGAAATCATTAATCCGGAAACCGGCGAAGTGCTGCCCGATGGCGAGTACGGCGAACTGGTGTTCACCTCGCTGACCAAGGTTGCCCTACCGATTCTGCGCTATCGCACGCGGGATCTCACCCGACTGCTGCCGGGAACCGCCCGGCCCATGCGCCGGATTGACAAGATTACCGGCCGCACTGACGACATGCTGATTATTCGGGGCGTGAACGTGTTCCCGAGCCAGATCGAAGAGCAGGTGCTGAAATGCGAGGCGCTGGCACCACACTACGAAATCGAGGTCTACAGGGAAGGCAACCTGGACTGCATGGATGTTCGCGCGGAGCTCAAGCCCAGCGTTTCCAGCGATGAAGTGCGCGCCAAGGCAGCCGAGGAACTGGTCCACCACATCAAGTCTTACGTCGGCATCAGCATCCGTGTTGAAGTGGTGGAACCCAATACCCTGGCCCGCTCTGAAGGTAAAGCCAAGCGCGTGTTTGATCGCCGCAATAAATAGGGCTTCGGGACCAGTCGGGCAGGGAGCCAGTCCCTCCAGTGGCTGCAGTGGCTGCTGACTCCCCGCTACCGCAGCCCCCAGCCACGGCACCCCCTATCTGGCTCAGCGGTTTAAGTTTTCTTCTCCGTCATCAATCTCAATAGAATTTTATTGCGTATCATATTTTTTATATTTTAAATCAACATGATAAAAGAAACCCAACAGACTGAAAATATTAACGTGACACACAAAGACATATATTGATATTTATTCAGTATCATATAATATGGGGTCATTGGCCTTCAGTCATTCCTGAGGGCGTCGCTGTTCACGGACAACAGCACAACAGGCCCGATCCGGAGGTATTTGTTTATGTACGCCCAGCTCGTTGAAACAGGCGCCAAGCGCCTGAAGACCAAAGAAGAGATGTCGCCTGAAGAACGTGAATTTCAGGAGAAGGTCGATGCCGAAATCAAGATCGAACCCAAGAACTGGATGCCTGAAGGCTATCGGAAAACCCTGATTCGCCAGATATCCCAGCATGCCCACTCCGAAGTGGTCGGCATGTTGCCGGAAGGCAACTGGGTGACCCGGGCTCCCAATCTCAAGCGCAAACTTCAACTGATGGCGAAGATTCAGGACGAAGCAGGCCACGGCCTGTATCTCTACAGCTCCATGGAAACCCTGGGTGCTGACCGCGATGAAGAGATTGAAAAACTGCACCAGGGCAAAGCCAAGTATTCCAGCATCTTTAACTACCCGACCCTGAACTGGGCGGATATGGGCGCGGTAGGTTGGCTTGTGGACGGCGCGGCAATCGTCAACCAGGTAGTGCTTCAACGCACCTCCTATGGCCCTTACTCCCGCGCAATGGTCCGCATCTGTAAGGAAGAAAGCTTCCACCAGCGCCAGGGTTACCAGATTTTGCTGGACATGATGCGTGAAGGTACTGAAGAGCAAAAAGCCATGGTTCAGGACGCCATAAACCGGCTCTGGTGGCCTGCCCTGATGATGTTCGGTCCGCACGATGACGAGTCCCCGAACTCTCAACAGTCCCTGGCCTGGAAGATCAAACGCAAGAGCAACGACGAACTGCGTCAAATGTTCATTGACCAGACGATTCCGCAGCTCGAGTTCCTGGGGTGTACCGCGCCGGATCCGGACCTGAAATGGAACGAAGAAACCGGTCATTACGATTTTGGCGAAATCAACTGGCAGGAATTCTACGACGTGCTCAAGGGCAACGGCCCTTGCAATCGCGAACGCATCAATACGCGCAAGAAAGCCATTGATGAAGGCGCCTGGGTTCGCCAAGCGGCCGTCGCCTATGCCGAAAAACAGAAACAGCGCGCAAATGCTGCTTGATACCGGAGGAATACCGCATGTCTGAATGGCGCCTTTACGAAGTTTTTGTGCGTTCCAAGCACGGTCTGAACCACAAACACGTGGGTAGCGTGCATGCCGCAGATGCCGAAATGGCCATGGAAAACGCCCGCGATCTGTACACCCGCCGTAGCGAGGGTGTGAGCATCTGGGTTGTACCCTCCGATACCATCACGGCTTCTGCCTCTGATGAAAAAGAGGTTCTTTTCGATCCGTCGGAAGACAAGATTTACCGGCATGCTTCGTTCTACAAGCTGCCCGATGAAGTCGGACACATGTAAGGAGCTCTCCATGACACAAGCAGAAGCAGAAGCAGAAGCATTCAAAGAGTACCTGCTGCGCCTGGCAGATTCCGACATGATTCTGGGCCAGCGCCTTTGCGAATTATGCGGTAAGGCCCCGGCTCTTGAGGAAGAAATGGCACTGATGAATGTTGCCCTCGACCTCGTCGGCCAGGCCCGTAACTGGTATGAATACGCTGCCGAGGTGATTGATGATGGCCGGGATGCCGACAAGCTCGCGTTTCGTCGCGATGCCCACGATTATCGCAATCTGCTGCTCACCGAGCAGCCCAATGAGGATTATGCGGTCACCATGGGCCGACAGTTCTTCTTTGACGTGTGGCATTACTTCACGCTCAGGAGCCTGACCTCGTCCAGCGATGAGCGCATAGCCAGCATCGCCGCCAAAGCGGCGAAAGAAGCAACCTATCACCTGCGTCGTTCGTCCGAATGGGTCAAGCGTCTGGGCGATGGCACGGAAGAGAGTCACCGTCGCATGCAGGAGGCTGTGGATATCCTATGGCGCTTTACCGGCGAACTGATTACCCCAGACGACACCGATCATGTTATGGCCGAGGCCAGCATTGGCCCGGATCCAAACCAGCTTGCCAAAGACTGGTGCGGAATGGTCAACGAGGTACTCACCCAGGCAACCCTGATCCCTGGTGCCGAAGACGCCTGGATGTATTTGGGCGGCAAGCACGGCGAGCACACCGAACACCTCGGTTTCATTCTGGCGGAAATGCAGTTTCTGCAGAGGACCTATCCCGATGCCACAACCTGGTGATTCAGAGAGCCGGTCAACTGTCGACACCCTGATTGCCAGCGATCGGGTACCGGCAAACGTCCGTCTCGATCTGCTGACGGAGGACGACATCTGGGCACTTCTCAAGAATGTCAAAGATCCTGAAGTGCCCGCAGTGAGTGTTGTGGAACTCGGCATCGTCCGTTCCGTCAACTGGAATGGCAAGACGTTATCCGTTGATGTCACCCCGACCTATTCGGGCTGCCCAGCGACTGAGTTGATTGAGGAACTGATTACCGAAGCCTTGCGCGCCGCGGGCTTCCGGGATCCGAAGATCAACCGGGTGCTGACCCCTGCCTGGACCACCGACTGGATTACAGCCGAAGGAAAAGACAAGCTTCGGATGTTCGGAATTGCCCCGCCACAGGGCAGTTCCAGCAAGATGAGCCTGCTCGGCGAACCGGAAATTATAGTCTGTCCGCTTTGCAGCAGCGAGCACACCGAACGGGTCAGCGAATTCGGTTCCACCGCCTGCAAAGCCCTGTACCGTTGCAAGGAATGCCTCGAGCCCTTCGACTATTTCAAATGCATCTAGAGCCGATACGATTATGAATAAATTCTATCCGCTGACCCTTAGAGAGGTCAGACCTGAAACAAGAAACGCCGTATCACTTGCCTTTGACTTACCGGAAGACCTGGCGGACAAATTTATCTACAAGCAGGGTCAGCACCTGATTGTCAGAACCCAACTGGATGGCGAGGAAGTCCGCCGCTCCTACTCGATCTGCACCAGCGTGAATGACAGGGAGCTGCGCATTGCCGTCAAGAAGGTTTCGGGCGGTCTGTTCTCCACGTTCGCCAATGAGCAGCTAAAACCCGGCGAAACACTCGAAGTCATGCCGCCCCAGGGCCACTTTTCCATTGATCTCGACCCCGAACATCGGGGCCATTACCTGGCGGTCGCCGCTGGCAGTGGTATTACCCCGATCCTGTCGATCGTCAAAACGACCCTGGAAGCCGAGTCCAGGAGCGAAGTCACCCTGTTCTACGGCAACAAGGCCACGAGCAGCACCATGTTCCGGGATGAACTCCAGGACCTCAAGAATGAATACATGGCCCGCTTGAACCTGGTGTATATCTTTACCCGTGAAGAGCAGGACATCGACCTGTACAACGGGCGAATTGATCATGATAAGTGCGATGCCCTGTTCGACCACTGGATCAACGCCAAAGATCTCACGGCCGCTTTCATCTGCGGCCCCCAACTGATGACCGAAACCGTGCGGGACTCTCTGCTTCGTCACGGCCTGGACAAAAGCAAAATCCATTTCGAGCTGTTCACGCCCGCCGGTGGCGCGCCCCGGGCCCGTAAGGACCGTGCTCCGTCCAGAGTGGACCCACAATCGGTGAGTGAAGTCACGGTCATCGCCGACGGCCGCTCACTGACCTTCCCACTGGTTCGCGACACCAAGAGCATCCTTGAAGCCGGCAACGAGGAAGGCGCCGATCTGCCCTATTCCTGCAAAGCGGGCGTCTGCTCTACCTGCCGCGCCAAGGTAGTGGAAGGCGAAGTGGAAATGGACCAGAACTTTGCCCTCGAAGATTATGAGGTAGAAGCCGGCTACGTGCTTTCCTGCCAGTGCTATCCGGTGAGCGACAAGGTTGTTCTCGATTACGACGAGATGTAGGCCCCAGCCAGTCAACAACCAAGGCAAGTCTCGCGTAGAGGTGATTTGCCTTGGCGTTTCAGAAACGAATGGAGCGTCCCATGTCAGTTCTCAAAAGTTATGTCGCCGGCCAGTGGGTCGGTGAAAAACCCGCCAAGGCCCTGCCCAGTGCCGTCAATGGCGACATCGTGGCGCATACCCATGATGACACGCTGGATTTCAGGAAAGCCGTTGAGTACGGCCGCAAAGTAGGCGGTAGGAACCTGATGGCCATGGATTTCCAGGAGCGCGCCCTGGCCCTGAAGGCGATGGCTCTCTACCTGCAGGAGCACAAGAAAGAACTGTACGCACTTTCGATGCACACCGGGTCCAGCAAAGGCGACAACGGAATTGATATTGACGGCGGTTTCGGTACTTTATTCGCCTATTCCAGCATGGGCCGGCGCGAGCTGCCATCCGGCAATGTCGTGCACGAAGGCCCGGTAACGCCGTTAGGTAAGAACAACCACTTTGCGGGCACCCATATCCTGGTGCCCCGGGGCGGTGTCGCCGTGCACATCGACGCCTACAATTTTCCGGTCTGGGGCATGCTGGAGAAATTTGCACCCTCCTTCTTGGCGGGCATGGCCTCCATTGTTAAGCCAGCAACCTCGACCTGTTATGTCACCGAACTGGCCGTGCGCCTGATGCAGGAATCCGGTGCGCTGCCCGAAGGCAGCCTGCAGCTCATCATCGGCAGCACCGGCGACCTGTTCGACCACCTTGAAGAGCAGGACGTGGTGACCTTCACCGGCTCCGCTGCCACCGCTCGCAAACTCAAAAATCATCCGAACATTATCAACCGCTCGATTCCGTTCAATGCCGAGGCCGATTCCCTGAACAGCGCCATTCTGGCGCCGGACGTAACCCCCGAACACGAAGAATTCGATATTTTCGTGAATGAAGTGAGCCGTGAAATGATCGCGAAGGCTGGCCAGAAATGTACCGCTATTCGCCGGGTCCTGGCACCAAAAGGCCAGGTGGACGCTATCTGCGAAAAGCTCAAGGAGCGGCTATCAAAAGTCACGGTCGGCGATCCTTCCGTCGAAGGTGTTCGCATGGGGGCCCTGGCTTCCCTCGACCAGCTTGAAGACGTCAAAACCAACATCCAGGAACTGCTGAAGACCAGCGAACTGGTCCTTGGTGGCGACGGTAGCTTCAAGCCGACCGGCGAAGGCACTGAGAAAGGCGCGTTCATCGAACCGCACCTGTTGCTGTGCCGGGATCCTGAAAACGGCTGTGGCGCTCACGACATTGAAGCCTTTGGCCCGGTGGCAACGGTCATTCCTTACGACACCCTCGAAGACGCCGTCGCTCTGTGCGCCAAAGGTCGTGGTTCACTGGTCACTACCCTGACCACCCGCGATCCAGCCATTGCTGGCAGGATTGTCCCCCTGTTGGCGGCCTTCCACGGACGTCTGCACCTTCTGGATGCCGAAGCGGCGAAGGAATCCACCGGCCATGGCTCTCCCCTGCCCATGCTCAAACATGGCGGCCCCGGGCGCGCCGGTGGCGGTGAAGAGCTTGGTGGTATCCGTGCAGTACACCATTACCTGCAGAGAACCGCGATCCAGGGTTCCCCGATCATGCTCGCTGCGGTCACCCGAGAGTATGTACGCGGTGCTGATCTGATCGAAACTGAGGTGCACCCGTTCCGACGCCACTTTGAAGATTTGCAGATTAATGAATCTCTGCTAACCCACCGCCGTACCGTCACCGAGGCGGACATCGTGAACTTCGGCTGCCTGTCTGGCGATCATTTCTACATGCACTTTGACGAAATTGCGGCGCGGGACTCCCAGTTCGGCAAGCGTATTGCCCACGGCTATTTCGTGCTTTCCGCTGCGGCTGGTCTGTTCGTTTATCCAGGCGAAGGTCCGGTGCTGGCGAACTATGGCCTCGATACCCTGCGCTTTATCGAGCCGGTGGCCCCGGGCGACACTATCCGTGCCCGACTGACCTGCAAGCGCAAGATTGATCAGGGCCGCACCTCACCGGATGGCCACCCGCAGGGTGTGGTGGTCTGGGATGTTCAGGTTACTAACCAGAACGACGAACTGGTGGCGAGCTACGACATCCTCACACTGGTTGCCAAGAAGCCCGAGTAACACCGGGTTACTCGTTATACGCTTAGGCGCCCTTCGTTGTGCCCTCATACCAGACCATCCACCGGGATGGTCTCGGTATTCTTGATTTCCCGCAAAGCAAAGTTTGAATTCACTTGAGCAATGCCCTGCAAGGTGAAGATCTTTTGGTTCAGGAAGCGGTCATAGCTGGCCATGTCCGGCAGAATAACCCGCAACACAAAATCGGCAGTTCCGGTAACGGCAAAGCACTGCAGTACCTCCGGATAGCTGCTGACCTGCTGCTCGATCTCAGCCGTACTGTCGAGGTTGTGGCGCTGCAGCGACAGGTTGACCAGCACACACAGCCCTTGCCCAACACGCTCCGGGTCCACTCTGGCCTGGTAGCCCTGAATCACACCGCTTTCCTCAAGCGTCCGTACCCGCCGCCAGCAGGCCGCCGGCGATAACCCCACCTGTTCCGCCAATAACTGGTTACTGATGCGCCCGTCCTGCTGCAATACAGACAGAATGCGCCGGTCCAGCTTGTCCAGATCAACCTGTTTCATTTGGTAACACCCAATTTTTGTCAAAGGTTCTTTCTTTTTATAGTGATTTAAAAAATTTTCTTTCTCTACATTGAAAAAAACCCTCTAAATAAGCAAGCACCTTTTGCGCACTTCCCTCTAGAATTCTGGTCATAAAGTAAACAATAAGGAGCGCGCCATGGCCGCTGATACCCGCCAGCTTGACGACTACCAGTTGGAAGACCGCTACTTGCGAACGTCAGGCCGGGTTTTCCTGACCGGAACACAGGCACTGGTTCGCATTCCCCTGATGCAGGCAGAGCTTGATCGAAAACAGGGATTAAACACGGCAGGGCTTGTCAGCGGCTACCGGGGTTCGCCGCTAGGAGCCTACGACCTGGCGCTCTGGCAAGCCCAAACCCTGCTGGATGAAAACCGCATCGACTTTGTTCCGGCCATCAACGAGGATCTCGCGGCAACCATTATGCTGGGCACCCAGCAGGTAGAAACCGACGACGACCGGCAGGTGGATGGGGTGTTCGGCCTCTGGTACGGCAAAGGCCCAGGCGTAGATCGAGCCGGTGATGCGCTCAAGCATGGCACCACCTATGGTTCCTCCCCCCATGGCGGCGTTCTCGTTGTCGCCGGGGACGACCACGGCTGCGTCTCCTCATCAATGCCCCACCAGTCCGATGTGGCCTTCATGAGTTTCTTTATGCCCACCATCAACCCGGCCAACATCGCCGAGTATCTGGAATTCGGCCTCTGGGGCTACGCCCTGTCCCGCTACAGCGGCTGCTGGGTCGGGTTCAAGGCCATCTCCGAAACCGTGGAAAGTGCGGCGTCCGTGGAGCTGCCACCCCAGCCGGAATTCCTGACACCCGACGACTTTACCGCCCCCGAAAGCGGCCTCCACTACCGCTGGCCGGACCTGCCCGGCCCGCAACTGGAAACCCGTATCGAACATAAGCTCGCCGCCGTGCAGGCCTTCGCCAGAGCCAATCCTATCGACCGCTGCCTGTTCAATAACCCGGCAGCTCGCTTCGGCATTGTCACGACTGGCAAGGGCCATCTGGATCTGCTCGAAGCTCTGGACCTGCTCGGTATTACTGAGGACCGGGCCCGGGATATGGGGTTGGATATCTACAAAATCGGTATGGTCTGGCCTTTGGAGCGTCGCGGCATCCTCAGCTTCGTTCACGGTAAGGAAGAGGTGTTGGTGATCGAAGAAAAGCGAGGCATCATCGAGAGCCAGATCAAGGAATATATGTCTGAGCCGGACCGCCCCGGGGAGGTGCTGATTACCGGCAAACAGGACGAACTGGGACGCCCGCTGATTCCCTATGTGGGCGAGCTGAGTCCGAAGCTGGTGGCCGGCTTCCTCTCCGCCCGGCTCGGTCGCTTCTTCTCCATGGACTACAGCGAGCGTATGGCTGAGATCAGCGCCATGTCCAATGCCCAGGACCCGGGGGGCGTCAGGCGGCTTCCCTATTTCTGCGCCGGTTGCCCTCACAACACCTCCACCAAAGTGCCGGACGGCAGCAAAGCGCTCGCGGGCATCGGCTGTCACTTTATGGCTTCCTGGATGGGCCGGAACACGGAGTCCCTGATCCAGATGGGTGGCGAAGGGGTCAACTGGATCGGTAAGAGCCGCTATATCGGCAACCCCCACGTGTTCCAGAACCTGGGGGAAGGCACCTATTTCCATTCCGGCTCCATGGCCATCCGCCAGGCCGTGGCTGCAGGCATCAACATCACCTATAAGATTCTCTTCAATGACGCCGTGGCCATGACTGGCGGCCAGCCCGTGGATGGCCAGATCACCGTTCCGATGATTGCCCAGCAGGTAGCGGCGGAAGGGGTTCGCCGAGTAGTCGTGCTCAGTGACGAACCAGAAAAGTACGATGGCCACAGAGACCAATTTCCGAAAGACGTCAGCTTCCACGACCGTTCCGAGCTGGATACGGTTCAGCGGGAACTCCGGACTATTTCCGGCTGCAGCGTTCTGATCTACGACCAGACCTGTGCCGCTGAAAAGCGCCGGCGCCGCAAGCGTAACCAGTTCCCGGATCCGGCAAAACGGGTCTTTATCAACCACCATGTCTGTGAGGGTTGTGGAGATTGCTCGGTGCAGTCCAACTGCCTTGCGGTGGTGCCGCGCAAAACCGAACTGGGCCGTAAGCGCAAGATCGATCAGTCTTCCTGCAACAAGGATTTCTCCTGCGTTAACGGCTTCTGTCCCAGCTTTGTCACCGTTGAAGGCGGCCAACTACGCAAGTCCCGTGGCATGGACACCGGCTCGATACTGACCAGCAGATTGGCTAAGGTACCGGCCCCAAGAATTCCTGTGTTGACCGGCTCCTATGATCTCCTCGTTGGCGGTGTTGGCGGCACCGGCGTCGTCACAGTGGGCCAGTTGGTCACTATGGCAGCGCACCTGGAATCACGGGGCGCCTCGGTACTGGATTTCACCGGTTTCGCCCAGAAAGGCGGCACCGTTCTGAGCTACGTACGCCTGGCGCCGTCCCCGGACAAACTGCATCAGGTAAGGATCAGCAATGGCCAGGCCGACGCGGTGATTGCTTGCGATATGGTGGTCGCTTCCTCCCAGAAAGCGTTAAGTGTACTGCGGCCGAACCATACCCGGATTGTCGCCAACGAAGCAGAACTGCCCACCGCCGACTACGTGCTCTTCCGCGACGCCGATATGCAGGCCAGCAAACGGCTGGGCCTGCTCCGGGCTGCCGTAGGTGGGGACCATCTTGATCAACTCGACGCCACTGGCATCGCCGAGAAGCTGATGGGTGATACCGTGTTCTCCAATGTGATGATGCTCGGATTTTCCTGGCAGAAAGGCCTGCTACCTCTGTCCAAAGCAGCTCTGATGAAGGCCATTGAACTCAATGGCGTCGCCATCGAACGCAACAAGGAAGCCTTCGGCTGGGGCCAACTGGCGGCTGTCAAACTGAATGCAGTCACGAATCTGCTGGAAGACAGCGACTCGCAGACAGCTGAGTTGAAAGCCGAACCGACACTGGATGAGCTTATCGAGACCCGCTACAACCACCTGATCAACTATCAGGATCAGCGGTGGGCCGACCAGTACCGGAGCACGGTAGCCGACGTCTGCAAAGCCGAGGAAGTTCTGGGAGAAAGCAACCTGCTGCTGACCCGAGCCGTGGCACAGCAACTGTATCGTTTTATGGCTTACAAGGACGAGTACGAAGTGGCCCGCTTGTTCGCAGAAACCGGCTTCATGAAAGAGGTGGAGGAAACGTTCGAGGGGGACTTCAAAGTGCACTTCCACCTGGCCCCACCTCTGCTCAACAGCGAAACCGATGCGCAGGGGCGCCCGAAAAAGCGCCGGTTCGGCCCCTGGATTTTCCGGGCCTTCACACTACTGGCAAAACTCCGCACTCTGCGTGGCACGGTGATGGATCCGTTCCGTTACTCCGCGGACCGGAAGCTGGATCGCGCCATGCTGACTGACTATCAGAACCTGGTGGCCCGTATTGGTCGGGAACTGGACACCAGCAACTATGAGACCTTTCTGCAACTGGCAGAACTGCCAGCCGACGTGCGTGGCTATGGGCCGGTACGGCAACAGGCGGCAGAAGGTATCCGGGAAAAACAGTCGCAGTTGATCAAGGCGCTGGACACCGGCCGTCCTACCTTGATACGCACCCGGCAGGACAAAGAGGTAAACCCTGTTTGAAGCCCTTACAACTCTTCAAGTGCACCGGATCCTGAAACATCACATGCCCAGGTAAGCCTCGCGAACTTTCTCATTGCTGAGCAGTTCGCGGCCAGTTCCTTCAACAACCACTTTTCCGGTTTCAAGCACATAACCACGGTCGGCCAACGCCAGTGCCTGGGACGCATTCTGCTCGACCAGGAAGATGGTAATACCTTCTTCCTTGAGCTCTTTGACGATATTGAAAATCTCTTCGATGATCAGCGGCGCCAGACCCATGCTGGGTTCATCCATAAGCAGCAGTCTTGGCTTGGCCATAAGCGCCCGACCCATGGCCAGCATCTGTTGTTGGCCACCGGACAGCTCGCCCGCCAGGTTATGACGCTTCTGGCGAAGAATAGGAAACCTGGTATATATGCGTTCCAGATCCTCCAGGACCTCCGGCGTCTTGCCACGGCTGTAGGCGCCGAGCAGCAGGTTGTCGTGCACACTGAGGTTCTTGAACACCTGTCGCCCCTCCGGTACCTGCACGATGCCATCCGCAACCCGTTGATCAGCAGGAACCTTCGCCAGATCCTTGCCCTCGAACGTAATCGTGCCCCCGTCCGTGGGCTGTAATCCGGAAATGGTCATGAGCAGGGTGGATTTGCCCGCACCATTGGCGCCCACCAACGAAACGATCTCACCGCTATTGATGCGGACATCAATATCGTGCAGCGCCTCGATCTGACCGTAAGAGGTTGCCAACCCCTTAATGGACAGCATTTCCTTCTTCGCATGCGGCGCTGTCACCCGATCCGCGTGCTTGAGGCCCCGGCCACCAAACTGCTCTTGGGTACAGCTGCCACCCAGATAGGCGGCTATAACCTCCGGGTTCTGACGGATTTCCTCGGGTGTACCCTGGGTCAGAACGCGACCATAGTTCAGCACCAGTAACCGGTCAGATATATTCATCACCAGCTTCATGTCGTGCTCAACCAGCATCACAGTGATGCCCTGTTCCGCGATTTTCCGGATTAACTCTTCCAGAGCCGACGTTTCTACGGCGTTCAGGCCAGCAGCCGGCTCATCCAGCAGGATGACCTTGGGCTCTGCAGCAAGAGCCCGTGCAATCTCGAGGCGTTTGAGAGCACCGTATGACATCGCCGAGGCTTCTGAATTCAGGTAATTACCACAGCCAACGTACTTCATCAGATCGGCCGCGCGCTCACGGGCAGCTGCCTCGTTACGCCGCAGCGACGGCAACCGGAACAGCGTGGTGAACAGGCTGCTTTTGAGATGAAGGTGCCGGCCCAGCATTACATTTTCAATGGCGGTCATATTCATGCAGATCTGCATCTGTTGAAAGGTCCGACACATACCCCGTTCCGCTAGCTGATTCGGTTCCAGCTTGGCGGTACTCTCACCGTTAAGCAGAATCTCGCCTTTTGTCGGGGTGTAGAGGCCGGTGATGAGGTTGAACAGCGTGGTCTTGCCAGCGCCGTTGGGGCCGATCACGGAAAAAACCTGCCCGGCCTCCACTGCGAAACTGACCCCTTCCACCGCATGAACACCACCAAAGGCCTTATCCAGCTCTTTGACTTCAACCAGTGCAGTCATGCCCCATCTCCCGCTTTCTTACGCATTCGTCTGGAGACGATTGCGGTCAGAGTCGGGAGCAGACCCTTGGGCATGAAAATCATGGTAAGCATCAGGATCAGGCCGAACATCACCGTTTCCAGTTCCTGAAAATCAGCCAGCACCTGAGGCAATAGTTTCAGTACCACCGCGCCCAGAATTACCCCGAAGGTCGAGCCCATGCCGCCGAGAACAACCATGGTGATAAAGAGAATGGAAAATTCGAAGCTTGCAACCGCCGGCGTGATAAAACCCTGAAAGTGGGCGTAAAAACTTCCCATAACGCTCGCATAAACAGCGGAGATAACAAAAACAAGGCTTTTGTACTTCGCGGTGTTCACTCCCACCACGCTGGCAGCCACTTCCGAACCTTTCACGGAGCGTAGTGCCCGGCCAATGGGCGATTCAATCAGATTCAGGGCGAACCAGACCGCCAGCAGAAGAACCACACTGGCCAGGATATACCAGGCCTGAACGCCGGAAATCTCCAGCCCCAACAAGGAATATTGGCCAAAGGTACTGAGCTCCCAGCCGAATACTTCGAACGCAGGAACTGGCATACCATCGGGGCCACCCGTCATGGCACGCTCGTTGTTCAAGATAATGGCAATGATAAAGCCGACCGCCAGGGTTGCCATGGACAGGTAATGCCCTTTAAGACGAAGGATCGGGCGCCCTACAATCCAGGCAATAAAACCCACGACAATGGCACCCACCACCAACGCTGGCAATGACGACCAGCCATAGGTTCCCGTGGCAATACCAGAGAAATAGGCGCCGAGGCCAAAGAAACCGGCGTGGCCGAGACTGATCTGGCCAGCAAAGCCGACCAGCAGGTTCAGGCCGATAACGGTCGCGGCAATAATAGCCATCTGGATGACTAGTTCATAATGAAACGGATTGCCCAGAAAGACCGGAAGAATAATCAGAATGAGCGCGAGGATCACCAGACCTCGCAGGCGCGATTGCATAAACCGGTTCAGCATCAGACGCGCTCCACAACTTTGGCACCAAATAATCCGCGGGGCATGAAGAAAAGCACCAGCAGAATCATGGAAAACGCCACCGCGTCCTTGTAATCAGAGGAGAGATAGCCTGACGCCATGGCTTCAACAACGCCAAGGGCGAGGCCCCCGACCACAGCACCCACCCCGCTGCCAAGGCCACCGATGGCCGCAGCAACGAAACCTTTCAGGCCGAGGATGATGCCGATGTCGTAGGACGTGAACGTAATGGGAGCCACCACAATGCCAGCAACTGAACCAAGCACTGCAGAAACCATAAACGCCAGCATCAGAACCATCTGAGTACGGATACCGACCAGACGTGCTGCTTCCTTGTTCATGGAGGTGGCCAGAATAGCCTTGCCAATCAGCGTCTTGGTGAAGAACAACACCAGCGCGACCACCAACACCGCGCCGACACCCAAAACCCAGAGGCTCTGACTATTAAGCACGGCACCGAATACCTCGATCGGCTCACTAGTGCTGAAATTCTGCATCACGTGGTATTGCTTGCCCCACACTACCTGGGCGACACCGCGGATAAAGATGGACGCGCCAATGGTAATAATAATCAGGGTCACCACATCCGCCTGTTTGGCGGGAGCGATCGCGAGACGCTGAAGCGCAATCCCCAGGAGGCCAGCCAGGATAACCGCGAGCACGACCGCCACAATCATCGGTACGCCCATCGCCGTCAGGGAAACCGTCGCCATGCCTCCAATCATCAAGAATTCGCCCTGGGCGAAGTTGATAACGTGGCTGGCGTTGTAAATAAGGGTAAAACCAAGAGCTATCAGGGCATAGGTCGCGCCGATAGTAATCCCGGTAAACAGGTACTGTAGGAATTCTGCGAGCATAGCGGTGGTTCCGGTCGAACATCGGCTGGCGACCTGTCCTACGAGAACAGCCGCCAGCCGAGAGACAGGTTAAAGGGGTATCAGTTGATCAGCTTCCAATTGCCATCCTTAACTTCCAGAATGCGGAACGAATCTGCATTGAGGCCATTATGGTCCTCCGGAGACATGTTGAATTCACCGGTTACACCAACATAACCCGTGATGTTTTCCAGCGCCTCTCGAACCGCCTCAGGGTCCGTCGAACCGGCCTCTTCAAAGGCGCGGACCGCCAACATCAGGCCGTCGTAGGCATAGGCACCAAAGGTTGACACCTTGGCATCCCACCGGGCCTCATATTCAGCCTTGTAGTTCTGGACTACTTCTTTCTGGGGGTCGTTATCCGGCAATGAGTCCGGAACCAGTAGCGGTGAAGCTGGCAGTCGAAGACTTTCGGCGGAGGAGCCGGCCAGCTCGAGGAAACCATCAGAGGCGACGCCGTGAGACTGGTAGAACGGCAGTTCCATACCAAGCTGAGCATAATTGCGGGTTACAATTGCCGGGCCCTGACCGAAACCGAAATTAAGAACCGCTTCCACACCTTTCGTGTTACGGATATTGGTCAGCTGGGCCGTCATATCTGTATCAGATCCGCTGTAAGTGACGTCCGCCAATACTTCCATTCCCATCTGCTCTGCCACTTCAAGAGTCTGGGTACGACCGGAACTGCCAAAACCATCGGTACCGGAAATCAGACCGATCTTGGTGATACCGCGCTCTTTCATGTCAGCGAGAATGCGCTCTGCCGCCATGCGATCCGACTGAGGCGTCTTGAAGACCCACTTTTTCACTGGGGTGGTAATAACGACAGCGCCCGCCAGGGAAATAAAGGGAACCTGCGCCTGCTCAATCAGAGGCACCGCCGCCATGGTGGCGCCAGTGGTACTGCCGCCAACGATAATATCTACCTGGTCCGACCGAATCAGACGGCTGGCGAAGTTGCGCGCAGAAGAGGCGTTTCCAACATCGTCATAATGGATCAGTTCGAGTGGGCGGCCCAGAACACCACCATCCTCATTAATTTTTTCCACGTACATCTCGAGCGTTTTCAGCTCGGGATCACCAAGGAAGGACGCCGGACCTGTCACAGACAGGAACGACCCAATTTTAATCGGTTCAGCAGCCTGGGCGCTCATCATCATGAGACCGGCAGCTGCAACCGCTGCGCATTTCCCGGCGCGACGTATCATTGTTTTAAGCATTATTTTTGTTCTCCCGAATTGTGCAGGGGCTTATGAGTATATTTTTTGTTACTTCGTTCTCGGTATAATTCGATACCACAGACGAATATCAAACGAAGTTATTGTATCATAACTTTCATGTCAACCGATTTCAGGGAGCCTGACTGACACTTCTTAAGTAAAGCCGACACTGAGCCAAGGCGCCAGAATGGCCATGAAAGAGACAAACCTTTACCTGACACGCAAGACCCGCATAATACGGGCCACGTGTTTCATTGATTCTTGTTTGCGAACCTAGGCCCATGACTGCAAAAAGCCAACTCGAACTGCTCGTCAAAAACTTCCAAAAGAAGCGACCACTCCGGGCCGGTTCTCTCATCATTAGCATCTATGGTGATGCCATCGTTCCCCGCGGTGGGAATGTCTGGCTTGGCAGCCTGATGAAGCTGCTCGAGCCCATGGGTATCAGCCAGCGGCTAGTACGCACGTCAGTGTATCGACTGGTTCAGGAATCCTGGCTGCAAACCGAAAAGGTCGGACGCTGCAGCTATTACAGCCTCACAGGCCAGGGTCTACGTCGGTTCGAACAGGCCTTCCAGCACGTTTACAATCTCGATACTGAGGAATGGAGCGGTAGCTGGTGCCTTGTATACCTGAATCAGCTGGCCCCGGAACTACGCCAGAAGGTTCGGGAAGAATTGAAGTGGCTCAGCTTTGGTAGCATGGCCCCGGGGCTGATGGAACACCCTCGGTTTACCCGCAGCGAACTGATTCCGATGTTGCAGGAATGGGGCGCTCTGGACGACACCGTCGTGATGCAAACCATTCCGATGGAGCAGAAAAGTCCCCGGGCACTTCGCCTGCAGGTCCGCGAAAGCTGGAACCTGGAGGAGCTTGGAGGCCGTTACCGACGCTTCCTGACGCAATTCCGACCCCTCTGGCGTGAGCTGCAGTCCGAAGACACCCTGGGCCCGGAGGAATGCCTGATTCTCCGGATCCTCCTGATTCACGAATATCGCAAAATCCTGCTCCGGGACCCGCTGCTGCCCGAAGAACTTTTACCGGGTGACTGGGAGGGCCGCAGTGCCAAGCAGCTGTGTCGCAACCTGTACCGGAAAATCCATGTGCGCGCCGAACAATGGCTGGATCAGACCTTGGAGAACGCCTCCGGCCCATTGCCGGGGCCAGGTGACAAGTTTTACAAGCGATTCGGAGGTCTTCGGGATTCAGGTATCGTCAGCGACACGTTAGCCGAAATGGACTAACGGCACTGCGAGTCAGACGCCCGGACGTTAATCCGGGAACGGTGCGGGCGCGCCCTGCTCTCGCTGTTGTGTCTTGCGCGCAAAATGTAGCACGACCACACCGAGTGCCATCACAATCAGGGTGAGCCAGAGGCCGTTGGTGTAATTACCCTCCACATCGGCCAGGTACCCCACCACGGCGGGCGCCAGCATCTGGGCAATACCATAACTGAAGGTCAGTCGGCTCATGGGTCGGGACGGGTTTTCGGGAAACACACGCCCTACCATCGCCAGCATCATGCTGACAATACCAATAAAGCCAGCGCCATAAATCACTGCACTGAGCATCACACTGGCCATGCTGGTATCGACGATCAACATCAGAATACTCACAGCATTGAGCGCATAGGCCAAATACAGCGCCAGCCATTGCCCCCAGCGACGCGAGAACACGTCCCAGAGCCAGCAGGCGGGTGTAGCGGCAAGGCCGGCAATGAGCCAGATCAGCCAGCCGTGGCCCCTGAGCTCGGGCATGGACTCGGCGATGGCCACCAAAAACGTCGCTGTCACTACATAGCCAACCCCGGCACAGAAATAGGCCAGTTGCAGAATTCGGATAAACCGGCTTCTCTCATCCCCGGCGGCGGCACCTCCAGTCCGGGGCAAGGTGCAGGCCCGGTAATCCGGCATCCAGCGCCAGGCAGGCACCAGCAGCACCAGCGCCACCAGCCCGTAAATCACCCACTGTTGATCCCAGGCAAAAGTCTCCTTAATCAGCTCTGCCACCACCGCAGTTAACACAATCCCGAGTCCGATACCTGAGAAGAACACCCCGAGTTCTGATTTTTGATTATTCTTGATCAGCCAGCTCATCAGCAGACCTGCCCCCAGCAACATACCCGCTGACGTGCTCAGGCCAGAGACAAAGCGCAACAGGAACCACAACCACACGTTGGTTGTATACCCCATGAGAACCGTCGAAATCACCGCAACCACCAGCCCGAGCTGGTACAACCGCACTTTGAGATCAAGATCGCTGATCCGGGTGATAACGACCGCACCGGTGAGGTATCCGGCGTAATTCACCGTTGCCAACATGCCTACCACTGATTTGCTCAACCCAAGCGCCGCTACCATCTCGGGGATCATCGGCGTGTAGGAGAACCGGGCAATACCCACCATGACCACAACCGCAATCACGCTGGCTGCTAGCACTTTTATTGTTTCTATTGGTTTCACGAAGTTTCCTCAGTTCGGAATCGATTTGCATCCGTCACCATAACCCGATCCGAACTCGGTGAGGGCAAATGCATACAGTTATGAACGAATCATGTCTATCAAATCCCGACCAAATCGACTACCATAAACACTATTAACGCATTGCCTTGCGATGCATCTCCTCCTTCCCAGAATTCCGAGTACATTAATGTCTGAATTGTCTTTTGCCGATCTCGGTCTTGATCCCGCCGTCCTCGAAGCCGTGGTTGCTGTCGGTTATGAAAAACCATCTCCGATTCAGGAACAGGCCATTCCGCTGTTGCTCAGCGGCGATAATTTGCTGGGTACCGCCCAGACCGGCACCGGTAAAACGGCCGCCTTTGCGCTGCCGTTGCTGAGTCGCATCGATCACAATGCCAAAGAACCCCAGATTCTTGTTTTGACGCCAACCCGCGAGTTGGCCATTCAGGTGGCCGAGGCGTTTACCACCTACGCCAGTAAAATCCGCGGCTTTCAGGTTCTGCCGATTTACGGCGGCCAGGACTTTTACCCGCAGCTGAAAGCGCTGAAGCGCGGAGCGCAGGTTATCGTTGGCACCCCGGGACGCACACTGGACCACTTGCGTCGCGGCACTCTGAAACTTGATACCGTCAAAGCACTGGTTCTGGACGAAGCCGACGAGATGCTTCGCATGGGGTTCATTGACGACGTTGAAGAAATACTGGCAGCTACGCCGGACAACTGCCAACGCGCCTTGTTCTCTGCCACCATGCCCGGCCCGATCCGGAAAGTGGCGCAGACCTACCTGAGCAATGCCGCTGAAGTCAAAATTGAAAGTCAGACCAAGACTGTTGCGCGCACCAAACAGTTTGTTCTACCGGTTTATGCTGAACGTAAGCTCGACGCCCTGACCCGCATACTGGAAGTTGAGCCCTTCGATGCCACCATTATCTTTGTGCGCACGAAAGCGGAAACCACGCTGCTGGCAGAAAAGCTCTCAGCCCGCGGTCATGCGGTAGCGCCGTTGAACGGTGATCTCAATCAGCGCCAGCGCGAGCTGACCGTCGAAGATCTTAAAAGCGGTAAACGGGATATTGTAGTTGCTACGGACGTGGCGGCGCGGGGTCTTGATGTCCCCAGGATCACTCACGTTATCAACTACGACGTACCGTACGATACTGAAGCTTATATTCACCGTATTGGCCGTACCGGTCGTGCTGGCCGCGAAGGCAAGGCGATTTTGCTGGTTACGCCACGGGAACGCAGTTGGCTGCGCACCCTTGAGCGCGCTACCAACTCGCCAATGGAAGCTTACCAGTTGCCTTCCCCTACCGACCTGCAGAAAATGCGGGAAGAGCAGTTTGAAACCCAACTGATGACCTTTGCAGAAGACCGTAAACTTGAAAAAGCGGTTGAGATGCTGAGAGGCATTTCAGAACGCAAGAACATCGATATGACCATTCTCGCCGGTGCGATGGCATGCTGGATGGAAACGGCTCAGCCCGGCGCGTTGCCACTGGAGCAACCTGCCGCGCTGCCAATTCCGTCACCGGAGCGTCGCGGTCGTGATGGCGGCAATGAGCGTCGCGGGCCCAAGCCGGGCTTCAAGAAAGGCGCTGGCAGAGGGGGTCCTAACAAACCCCCATTTAAAGGCGGCAAGCCTGGTGGTAAGCCCGGCGGCAAGCCACCAAGCAAGCGACCCGTCCGTCAGACCGACGACAAACGCTGATAAATGACGAAGCTGTAGTCGTAAGGGTTATTATCGGACGCGGAAAAATCCTCCCGTCCGATTTCCTCCCACTCATCCCAATTGACCTCCGGAAAGTACGCGTCACCCTCAACTTCTGCGTGCACCTCGGTAACGTACATCCGATCTATCTGTGGCAGCACATCGGCAAAAATCTGCCCACCTCCGATCACCATGACCTCGTCGCCATCCTCAAGTTCTGCCTGCGCGGTGGCGCGGACAAAGGCCTGCTCAAGGGATGTATCTCTGACGGCACCTGCGGGCGGCTGCCAATCCCTGTCACGGGTAACCACTATATTCAACCGCCCGGGCAATGGTCGTCCAATTGAATCCCAGGTTTTACGGCCCATGATAATGGGCTTTCCCATAGTCGCTTGCTTGAAATAACGTAAATCCTCCGGCAGGTACCAGGGCAATGCATTATTCCGACCGATAACCCGGTTCCTTGACATAGCGACAATCAGTGCCTTTCGCATAAGGACTCACCTCCGGTTTGTTTGGCGACAGAACCTGAGCACAAGAACGGCTCAAATTGCGATGGGGGCCTTAATCGCCAGATATGGCTCATAACCCTCAAACTCAAAATCTTCCAGCTCGTACTCAAACACCGACGCTGGTTTGCGCTTTATTTTCAGCTTTGGCAAAGGGCGAGGCTGACGGTTGAGTTGTTCAAACACGATGTCATCCGTGAGATGGTTCTGGTAAAGGTGGCAGTCTCCAAAGGTGTGCACAAACTCACCTACTTCCAGATCGCACTGCTGCGCAATGATGTGAGTTAACAGGCTGTAGGAGGCAATGTTAAAAGGCACCCCCAAGAAAAGGTCTGCACTGCGCTGGTATAACTGGCAGGAGAGCCGACCGTCAGCGACGTAGAATTGAAATAGGCAATGGCACGGTGCGAGCGCCATCCGGCCAGCTTCAACGTTGGCCTGAGGGCTCAACGATTCATCCGGTAGTTCAGCCGGGTTCCAGGCCGACACCACCAGTCTTCGGGAATTGGGTTTGGTCCTGATCTGATGAATCACCTCCTGAATCTGGTCAACCACATCACCACTGGGGCACTGCCAGCTTCGCCACTGCTTGCCGTATATTGGCCCGAGATCACCGTCCTCTAACGCCCATTCGTTCCAGATATTGACCTTGCGCTCCTGCAGCCAGCGATTATCTGTAGAACCCGCCAGGAACCACAACAATTCGTAGATAATGCTGCGCAGATGGATTTTCTTGGTGGTGACCAACGGAAAACCGTCGGTCAGATCGAAACGGATCTGGCGACCAAACACCGAACGGGTACCCACGCCGGTACGATCTCCACGATCCATACCGTTATCAACCACGTCTTTCATCAGCTCCAGGTAGGCTTTCATCTAACGTCTCTCCTGTAGGCAAAAGCAATCATCGCCAATCCGGCGAGTATCATCGGGAAAGATAACACCTGTCCCATGGTGAGCCAGTCAAATGCCAGGTAGCCAAGCTGCGGGTCCGGCTGACGCACAAACTCCACCAAAAACCGGAAAATGCCATAGAGCAACAGGAAACAGCCGCTGACCGCCATGCGAGGTCGGGGTTTCGATGAAAACCACCACAGCAGAATGAAGAACAGCACACCTTCCAGGGCAAACTGATAAAGCTGGGAAGGGTGTCGCGCCAGGGTATCCTGGGCCTGCGGAAACACCATCCCCCATGACACATCGGTCGGCTTGCCCCAAAGCTCACCGTTGATGAAGTTGCCAATCCGGCCAGCACCCAGACCTACTGGTACAAGAGGGGCAACGAAATCGGCAATCTGGAAAAAACTGCGGCCGATTTTACGACCAAACCACCAGAACGCGAGCATCACACCGATCAGGCCCCCGTGGAAGGACATTCCCCCCTCCCACACCCGCAGCAACCAGAGCGGATCACCAAGAAACTGATCAAAATTATAGAAGATCACATATCCGAACCGGCCGCCCAGAATGACGCCGAGGGCGATGTAGAACAAAAGATCGCTCATCTGCTCCTCTGTGACCGGTGAACCGGGTTTTCGGGCGCGCAACCGACCCAGCCACCAGCCCACCAGAAAGCCGACCAGATAGGTCAGGCCATACCAGTGAACTTTTATCGGACCAAGGGATATGGCAACCGGGTCAAATTCGGGATGACGAAGCATAAACGGACTCTCAGTTCAGATCAGAAAACGGATGCCAATCAAAGCTGGCGATCAGTACAATGATGAATCCGCCGCCAAGGCCGAAAAGGCTGGCAAGCACGCCAGCGAACGCACCCAATATCAGGTAAAGTCCGGTCATTAGCAGCATTGTCATGGACGTTTCCGCCAATTCAGAATAAAGGCGCTATGATACACAAGCGCTGGCTGGATTATCACCACTAAAGGCCATTCCCGAAGGCTCGGCTCGTCGCACTGCGTTTATCAGAAGGTCGTGATTATGTGTTTGATCGTGTTCTCCGTGGGTTTTCACCCCCAATTTCCACTGGTGGTGACAGCAAACAGGGATGAGTTTCACCCGCGGGCTACGGCAGCTATGCACTGGTGGGACGAACCCGGCGTCCTGGCCGGGAGGGACCTGGCTTCCGGCGGTACCTGGCTTGCGGTGACCCAAGATGGCCATGTCAGCGCGGTTACCAATGTACGCGAAGGTGGAGCAAAGCCCCGGAACGTTTCACGGGGCGCCTTACCATTGCTGGCAGCCACAGAAACCCCATCCGATATCGAACAACACTTGCAGCAAGCAGGCGATGACTACGCAGGCTTTAATCTCATCAGTCTCACTACCAGGGGCGGGGAGTACTACAGCAACCGGGACAGCGCTATTCGGCGGAAGCTTCTACCCGGACTGTACGGAGTGAGCAACCATTTACTGCAAAGCCCATGGCCGAAACTGCTCAAATTACGGGACTCGATGGGGCAAACACTGGCACAGAGCGATTGTCATCATACCGGTCAGTTACACGATGTGCTGATCGGTCAAATGCAGGATACTCAACCAGCACCGGATCAGTGCCTGCCAGCAACCGGCGTGAGTATCGAACTGGAGCGCATGCTGTCCTCGCCATTTATCAGCGGCCGCGACTATGGCACCCGAGCAACCACTATTGCCACGGTCGATGTAATGGGTCAGGTGATGGTGACTGAGCAGTCCTGGGGTCCGGAAGGTCGCGATGATGGGCGGCTTCAATTCAAGTGGCGGGTGGATAACGAAGCTGGCGAATAGTTCGGGACTGGACACTGAGGATATGACGAATCAGGCGTTCCTGATCATTTTCCGGGAGCCGCTCGAAATCAGTTCGTAAACGATAGCCGCCAGCGATGGTATCGGAACTGAGCACCTTCACAATAGCGCTGAAATGCTCCGCCTCCGGGAAGAACAACAGGTCAATCCGGAGGCGCTCACCGGCCTTAACCCACTCATCTACATCGAACGCCAGCCCACTGGCACTGATGTTGACCTCCAGCGGTTGCAAAGTCGTATCGTCGGGATATTCCTTCAGACCGAGCGCGGCCATCACCATGGCAAGCTTTTCGTTTATCAGGGTCGCCACGTGATGGGTCCGGGGACATTGCTCTGCCAGAGCCGCCAGCTCATGGGCCAGTTCCCGGTCGAGCGCGGACAGTCGGTTATGGAGCGACAACCTCGCCTGCTCAGATGAGACCGCTGCCTCGTCCCGCAACCGGGTATATCGCATCGCCACCCTATCACTCACCCGGTAGAACTGTCGTCGGTCTTTACCATCCCACATGGCAGACTCCTGGTATGTGTTGGCATCGCCTCGATAGTGTTACAAACTGCTCATTTACAGGATAGCTGAATCGACGCAAGGCAGTCTTTTTAAGCTACGGCCTCTGTTATACTTCCGCCCAAACCGTGCAACCATCGGAGGTCCATCACCATGGCCGAGCAGACAAGCGTAAGCTCGATCTCAGACTTTGAAAAGTCACTCAATGAGCTGGAAGCCCTGGTCCGGGACCTGGAACAGGGTGAACTGTCGCTGGAACAGTCACTGTCCGCCTTTGAGCGAGGAGTGAAACTGACCCGCGAATGTCAGCAGGCGCTTAGATCCGCCGAACAGCGGGTCGAGCAGTTGGTTCAGCGTGATGACGGTGAACTGGAGACACGGCCTTTCAACCCGGATGCCACGGCCTGATGCTCACATTAACACCCGATGCCAGCTTTATTGACCGCTGCCGAGCAGAAGTGGATGCCGAACTCCAGCGACGTCTTGATCACGGCGATAACACCCCAGAAGCGCTGCAGAAAGCCATGTTTTACAGTGTACTCGGGGGCGGCAAGCGCATACGTCCGGCGTTGTGTATTGGAGCGGCCCTGGTGGTTGGTCAGACTGCCCAACTGGCGCGGGTACCCGCATGTGCCATCGAACTGATCCACGCTTATTCCCTGGTTCACGACGATTTGCCAGCGATGGACAATGATGAGTTACGCCGGGGCAGGCCAACCACCCATATTGCCTTTGACGAGGCCACCGCCATTCTCGCGGGTGACGCCCTTCAGAGCCTGGCTTTTGAATGGCTTTCCCTGGCACCTGAACTGAGCGCCCAGATCAGGTTGCGCATGATACGTGAACTTGCGACCGCGAGCGGCCACCAGGGTATGGTAGGCGGGCAGGCCATTGATCTCGATGCTGTGGGCCAGACTCTCACCCTGGCCGAGCTGGAAACCATGCACCGTCTGAAAACCGGGTCGCTGATCGAGGCCAGCGTACGTATCGGAGCGCTCACAGACGCCAGTATCGAAGACACGACGCTACACCATCTGACCACTTATGCGCGCGCCTTGGGGTTGGCGTTCCAGGTTCAGGATGATTTGCTGGATATTGAGGGGGACACTCAGGTGATGGGTAAACCCAAAGGGTCGGATGTCGCACGAGCCAAGCCGACTTACCCGGCCTTATTGGGCGCTGAGGGTGCCCGTATACATTTGTCCCAGCTGCTGGACGCTGCTCTGGAGAGCCTGACGCCGTTCGGCAGCCGAGCAGAGTCCCTCAGAGCTATGGCAGGATTCGTGGTAGCGCGTAATCATTGAGCTTTCGGGGGTCTTTAGATGTGAAACTACCCCCTTTAGTCCCCTATAATATGAGCTGTCACCATACAGCCGAATTTTCTGGAAAAGACGCGAGCGGATGCAGGACACCTATTTATTCAAGGAAATCCCGGCGCAGCAGCCCAACACGCCTTTGCTCGACCGGATAGAGACGCCAGACCAGCTTCGCCTGTTACAGGACGATCAGCTGTCGCAACTGGCGAGAGAATTGCGCTCATTTTTGCTGTGGTCCGTGGGCCAGACCGGCGGACATTTTGGTGCCGGGCTGGGCGTACTGGAACTGACCGTAGCGCTGCATTATGTTTTCAACACACCTGAAGACCGCCTGGTTTGGGACGTCGGGCATCAGGCCTATCCCCACAAGATTCTGACTGGACGTCGCAAGTTTATGTCGTCCATACGGAAAAAGTCCGGTCTCGCAGGCTTTCCAAAACGCGCTGAGAGCCCCTTCGATACTTTTGGCGTCGGGCACTCAAGTACCTCAATCAGCGCTGCTCTGGGCATGGCCATAGCGGCCCGTATGCAACATATACCCCGTAAAAGTATTGCCGTCATCGGTGACGGGGCGATGACCGCAGGCATGGCATTTGAGGCGCTCAACCATGCAGGCCATATTCGCGCCGATCTGCTGGTTATTCTCAACGATAACGACATGTCCATTTCTCACAATGTCGGTGGCCTATCGAATTATTTTGCCAAGCTTCTCGCCAGCCGTACCTATAACCAGGTCCGTGACAGCAGCAAACGCGTACTTCAGGCGACTCCCAATCTGATGGCGCTGGCCAGGAAAACGGAAGAGCACTTCAAGGGCATGATTTCCCCCGGCACCTTATTCGAAGAGCTGGGCTTTAACTATATCGGACCTATCGACGGTCATGATCTTCCGCTGTTGGTGGAAACTCTGGAAAACATCCGGGAGCTGGACGGGCCTCAGTTTCTGCATGTAGTAACTAAAAAAGGCAAAGGATTTGACCTTGCAGAGGCTGATCCTATTGGCTATCACGCGATTAATAAGATCGAGCCAATTCCGGCTGAAACACCTGCGCCTGTCGCCAGCGTCCCCAAACGACCGAAGTATGCCAACGTTTTCGGCCAATGGTTATGCGATATAGCCGAGCAGGATGAGCGTGTGGTAGGTATTACACCGGCGATGTGTGAAGGCTCTGACCTGGTCACCTTCAGTCAGCGTTTTCCGGATCGCTATTTTGACGTGGCCATCGCTGAACAACACGCTGTCACCCTTGCTGCCGGGATGGCCTGCGATGGAGCCAAGCCGGTCGTGGCAATTTATTCGACGTTCCTGCAGCGTGCCTATGATCAACTGATTCACGACGTGGCAATCCAGAATCTGGACGTACTTTTTGCCATTGATCGCGCTGGTCTGGTCGGGGAAGACGGCCCAACCCACGCAGGCGCATTCGATCTCAGCTACCTCCGCTGCGTCCCTAACCTCATTATTATGGCACCCTCGGACGAGAACGAGGTCAGGCAACTGCTTCAGACCGGGCTGGCGTTCGATGGCCCTGCCGCGGTGCGCTATCCCCGAGGAACCGGCCCCGGTGCCACTATCCAGCAGGCGCTGACCCCCTTACCTATTGGTCAGGGCCGCCGGGTTCGGGACGGGGGCGGAGTCGCCATTCTCAATTTCGGGACTTTACTGGGGCCCGCCATGGAAGCGGCTAACGCCCTGGGAGCAACCGTTGCAGATATGCGATTTGTGAAACCACTTGACGAAGCTCTGATCCGCCAATTGGCTGAAAGCCATGAAGTGTTGGTTACACTGGAGGAGAATGCCATAGCCGGGGGCGCAGGTAGCGCTGTGGTTGAATATCTGAACGCCGAAGGTATTGTTATGCCCGTACTTCAGCTTGGTCTGCCGGACCGTTTTGTCGACCATGGCAAACATGCCGAACTGTTGGCAGAGTGTGGTCTTGATGGGGAAGGGATACGGTCGTCGATAGAACAGAGGCTAGAGCTGATCAGGCAGAAGCAGGGCTCAGGCCCCGCTCACATGGCGATATCGTCGTCCTGATGGGTTTCCATCCAGTGCCCTAACTTGCTTTGCTTGGTGTCGAGATAATGCTCGTTATGGGGGTTCCGCCCTACGTGTAGCGGAACCCGCTCGACGATTTCGATACCCAGCGCCGTCAACGCGTCCACCTTGCGGGGATTGTTTGTCATCAGCCTGAGGCTCTTGATACCCAGATGGTCCAACATGTCACGACACATAGTGTAGTCGCGGAGATCAGCTGCAAAACCGAGACGCTCGTTAGCTTCCACCGTATCCGCCCCTTGGTCCTGCAGGTTATAGGCGCGAATTTTATTCAATAGCCCGATGCCCCGCCCTTCCTGTCGCAGATACATCAGCAATCCCCGGCCTTCCCGGGCGATGCTGCGGAGAGCCTCCTCCAACTGATAGCCGCAATCACAGCGCATGCTGTAAAGAGCGTCTCCGGTCAGGCACTCAGAGTGGGTCCGGGCGAGCATGGGTTCATCGCTGTCGAGCGCACCCAGCGTAAGCGCAATGTGCTCCTTACCAGTGTCAGGCTCTTCAAACCCGTGCATGTCAAAAACGCCAAACGGCGTCGGTAGTCGGCAAGTGTCGACGTAACGAACCACCACGAAAATACCTCGTCTTGAATTTGTAAGCGGCGCATTTTAGCAGAACAGGGCTACTGGGCGTAGCAAGATCATGCCGTCCTGGCCGGGCTTTATATAAGAGTGAATTACGAAGGCAAGACGCATTCAGCTCGCTTTTTCCTGAAATCCGATAACGACTGACTGGCCGCCTGCTTCACACCACACTCCGCCCCAGGGCATTGTCTCGCCCCTAACCGCCTGTCGCACTCATGAAACGGAGTATCTGGGGCTCATCGTCAAGGTCAAAATGATGTTTTTCTGGCTTGATTAACATTGCGTCATGCAAGGCTTCTTGCACTCTGGCGTCTACAGAAACCTGATCAGACGAACCATTTCTGAGAATCTCTCTTAAATCGAGTGAGTGCTCATTACCGAGACACAATAACAACCGGCCTTCGGTGGTAACCCGCACCCGATTGCAATCACCGCAGAAATTATGGCTGTGCGGGGAGATGAACCCTATGCGGCTGGCGTGACCGGGGATCTGATAATAGCGTGATGGTCCGCCGGTATCGTCGGCCACTGATTCAAGCGCGTAGCGGGACCGAATCACCTCCCGTATGTCATCGCTGGAGAAAAAGGCACTGGCACGGTCGTGCTCGGTAATGACGCCCAATGGCATTTCTTCAATGAAGCTCAGATCGAGCCCCTGGCCCAGAGCATAGTCAACCAGCGGCAGCACTTCATGATCATTGCGGCCTTTCAAAACGACCGCGTTGATTTTGGTGTGATCAAAGCCTGCGCGCTGGGCGGCTTCGATTCCCGCCAGAACCTTGCCAAGCCTCCCTGTGCGGGTGAGCTCGTGAAAACGCTCTTCATCCAGGCTGTCCAGACTGACGTTAAGACGATCCACGCCAGCGGCTTTCAATGGCTCAGCCAAATCCTGCAAACGACTACCGTTAGTCGTCATGCAGAGCTCCCGAAGCCCGGGCAAAGCACTGAGGTTTTTCGCCAGCTCCACCACCCCTGGTCTCACCAGGGGCTCGCCACCGGTCAGCCGTATCTTGGTTACGCCGCAGGCGACCAGGTTGCGGGCCAGCACTTCAATTTCTTCCAATGACAAAACTTGCGATTTGGGCAGGAAAACCATCTCTTCCGACATGCAATAAACACAGCGAAAGTCACACCGGTCAGTCACCGAGATTCTCACGTAGGTAACGTGCCTTCCGAAATTATCGATCAAAGGGGAAGAACTATTCATATCACACCGCCTGCCAGTGGCCGCTGCGACCACCCGTTTTTTCAAGTAGCCGGACCGTTTCGATAACCATACCCCGGTCCACCGCTTTACACATATCATAGAGCGTCAGGGCCGCAATACTGGCCGCTGTCAGCGCTTCCATCTCGACACCGGTCTGACCCGACAATTTGCAGCGGGCTTCAATGCGAACGGCCGCTGGCTCCAGTTCCGGACTGAGTTCGATCTTGACCGATGTGAGATTAAGGACGTGACAAAGAGGAATGAGATCATGGGTTTTCTTGGCCGCCATAATCCCGGCAATCCGGGCTACGGCAAGCACGTCGCCTTTGGGGTGCTCACCATCAACGATCATTGCCAAAGTTTCCGGTGCCATTGTAATGCGGGCCTCGGCCCGTGCTTCTCGCTCGGTTTCCGCTTTGGCGGTGACGTCCACCATGCGGGCGGCACCTTTGTCATCCAAGTGGGTCAGTTTGCTCACAGAGCCTCCGGATCATGGTGTTTGCCCCAGCATAACAGAAACCCGGGTCACCACCAGTTTCCGATGCCTGCGATGCCTTGCGCCCCTCTGATTCGTGCTGTTTCAAGGTCATGATCCACCATCCCACCCAATGCGAAAACCGGCACATTGGCCGCCTTCACGAGTTCCTGGAAACGCAGCCATCCCAAGGTGGCTGCCCCAGGATGGGACAGGGTAGGCATGACCGGACCAAGCGTAATAAAGTCCGCCTCCAACTGACTCGCTTGGGCGATCTCGTACTCGCTATGGCACGACACCGCGAACCACCTATGTCCAGGTACTGGACGCCGGGAAAGGCTCCGGGCCTGCTCCCACGTCACATGAATGCCCGCCGCCGACACCTCGTCCAGCAAATCGACGCGACCATGTAGCAGCAACGGTGCACTAAAGCGCTGGCACAGGCGCGAGGCCCCTCGTGCGAGCTCTGCATAATCGTTCCCGGTAAGCCAGGGGGCTCGCAACAGGACCATCGCCGGACGATGGGCACGCAGTTGGCGCTCGAGTCGCTCCAGGCCTGCGGAAATGTCATCAAAAGCTCCACTGATGCAATATCGATCAGGCAGCTTCAAAGCACGGATAATGGGTCGATTGCCAGCCGGAAAATCCTCATCAAGCAAGCCTTCGACGGTCCGCCAGTTCACCTCCTGGCCTTCGCGGCCCTCAGGCTCACCTATGACGCACTCAGTGCTCCAAACATCCAGGAAAACGCGTTTGTCCCCGTAGTCATGCCCTATACCGATCAGCGGTTTCAATGAATACTCAGGCACTTCGAGCCCGGTTTCCTCCGCGATTTCGCGGATCAGAGCACGCTGTACAGACTCCCCCGCTTCTACCTTGCCGCCCGGGAACTCGAGCAATCCGCCCTGATGGACATAATCTGGCCGGCGGGCAACCAGTACCCGGTTCTGCCGTCGAATTACGGCGACCGCCACATGTACCCATTGCGAGAATTCAGGTCCGGTAGTCAGCATTAATAGTCACGTAATCGTGGGAGAAATCACAAGTCCACACTCGTTCATGAACATCGCCTCGCTTGAGATCGATGTAAATAGTGATTTCCTGCTGGCTCATCACTGCCTTACCCCGAGCTTCACTGTAATCCTCGGCCCGTCCGCCGTGACGGACCAGACACACGTCATCGAGATGAATTTCAATTGCGTCGATATCCAGATCAGGAACGCCAGCCCGGCCGACCGCCGCGAGAATGCGTCCCCAGTTAGGATCAGAGGCAAACAGTGCCGTCTTCACCAGCGGTGAGTGGGCTACCGTATAGGCCACGTCAAGCGCTTCCTGCTGCGTTTCGGCGCCGCTGACATTGATCGTCACGAATTTGGTGGCACCCTCTCCGTCCCGCACAATGGCGTGGGCGAGAGTCATGAAAACATCCTCCAGAGCGGCCCGAAAATCAGCCAGAAACGGACTATCAGGGCCTATTTCCGGGGCATCCGACTGGCCGGTTGCCATCAGGATACAGGCATCGTTGGTGGAGGTATCGCCGTCAATGGTGATGCGATTGAACGATGCTTCCCCTAGCTCAGAGACCAGAGTTTGCAGCAAAGTCGACTCAACTTTCGCATCTGTCGCGATGAAACCCAGCATGGTTGCCATGTTCGGGCGTATCATGCCAGCCCCTTTACTGATGCCGGAAATCGTTACCGTTTCACCACCCAGCACAACCTGTCGGGAAACTCCCTTGGGCAGGGTATCAGTGGTCATGATCCCTTCAGCGGCCTCGCCCCAGCGCTCCTCGCCAAGCCCTTCAAGTGCTGCCGATAATGCCCCGGTGATTTTGACGACCGGCAGCGACTCTCCGATCACGCCAGTGGAAAAGGGCAGCACAGCGGCCTCGCTAACGCCCGCCATTGCGGCAAGTGCACTGCAGCATTGCTCTGCGTCCACTACGCCCTTTCGACCAGTCCCCGCGTTGGCATTACCCGTATTGATCAGCAGGTAGCGTGGAGCAGCCTCTGAAAGATGCCGACGTGTGACGGTAACCGGAGCGGCACAAAACTGATTACGGGTAAATATGCCCGCGACCTGACTGCCCTCCGCCAGCTCAAAAACGACAATATCTTTGCGCCCGGGCTTTTTGATACCGGCACTGGCAATGCCCACCCTGACGCCCCGCACAGGAAAAAATTCAGGTAATGGTCCTAATCCTACCGCCACGGTTTATCTCCTTTGTATTCCCACATTTCCGACCCTGCCGGAAGCAAAAACCCGCAACCTGAGCGTCAGGATGCGGGCTGTCATTTCATCGTATTATCGGCGCTGATTAACTGACTTTACCGCAACACTGCTTGTACTTTTTGCCCGATCCACAGGGACAAGGTTCGTTGCGCCCCACCTTCGGCTCCTGCCGGACAAACGTGTCCGCAACATTTCCCGGGTTGCTCTCAGCGATATCGCCCTCGCCTTGCTGCTGGGAGGTAGCACTGGTCTCATCATGACGCATACGCGCTGCCGATAACTGCCGATCCAGCTCTTCTTTACGGCGCTTTTCAACCTCTTCCATTTCTTCCCGGGTTTGAACTTTGACATGGCACAGCACCCGAATAACATCCCGCTTCATGGTATCCAGCATGGATTCAAACAGGTTGAAGGCTTCGCGCTTGTATTCCTGCTTTGGGTTCTTCTGGGCGTAGCCCCGCAGATGAATGCCGCGGCGTAAGTGGTCCATATTAGACAGGTGCTCTTTCCACAGGGTATCCATAACCTGCAAAAATACCTGCTTTTCGAAGTTGCGCATGGGTTCTGTCCCGACAACTTCTTCCTTGGTCTTATAGTCAGCCACAATCTCCTCGAGAATGCGCTGCCTGAGATTTTCCTCAAATAACTTGGAATCTTCATCCAGCCATTGCTGAATGGGTAGCGTGATGGCCATTTCCGATTGCAGTTGAGCTTCCAGGCCAGCCACATCCCACTGTTCGGAAATACTCTGGGGAGGAATAAACTCGGTAATCAGCGCATCTACCACATCTTCACGGATCGACTGAACGATCTCGGAAATATCCTGCGAGGACATCACTTCATTGCGCTGCTCATAGATAACGGTACGTTGATCATTCGCAACGTCATCGTACTCCAGCAGGGTTTTACGCATGTCGAAGTTACGGCCTTCAACTTTGCGTTGGGATTTTTCGATGGCATTGGTCACCATCCGGTGTTCAATAGCCTCGCCTTTTTTCATCCCCATCGCCTGCATGATGTTCTTGACCCTGTCGGGGGCGAAGATTCGCATCAGGTTGTCTTCAAGAGACAGGAAGAAACGGGAGGAGCCGGGGTCACCCTGGCGCCCTGCGCGGCCGCGAAGCTGGTTGTCAATCCGGCGAGATTCGTGCCGTTCGGTACCGATTATATGCAGCCCACCTGCATCCAGCACCCGGGTATGCCGCTCCGTCCAAGCCGCCTTTATTTTGGCTATGTCTTCTTCGGTAGGGCTTTCCAGCCCGGCAACTTCAAATTCCCAGTTGCCGCCAAGTACGATGTCGGTACCGCGACCCGCCATGTTGGTGGCAATGGTCACTGCGCCGGGGCGGCCAGCCTGGGCGATGATCTGAGCCTCACTCTCGTGTTGTTTTGCGTTGAGAATTTTGTGCTCGATCTTGGCTTTCTTCAGCAACATCGACAACAGTTCCGACGCTTCAATAGAAGCGGTACCCACCAGAATCGGCCGCCCTTCGGCCGTCGCATCCTTGACTTCGTCAATGATTGCGTGGAATTTTTCTTCCTGGGTCAGATAGATAAGATCGTTGTAGTCGATGCGCTGGATAGTCTTATTCGGTGGAATCACCACCACGTCCAGCCCATAGATCTGGCGGAATTCGAATGCTTCGGTGTCCGCAGTACCGGTCATACCAGCTAGCTTGTTATATAAGCGGAAATAGTTCTGAAAGGTGGTCGACGCCAATGTCTGGCTTTCCGCCTGGATATTCACACCTTCCTTCGCTTCGATCGCCTGATGCAACCCCTCACTCCAGCGACGACCAGGCATTGAGCGCCCGGTATGCTCATCAACGATGACGACCTGGTCGCCCTGAACGATATAGTCCACGTCTTTCTGGAACAGGTGGTGAGCACGCAAAGCAGAATGCACATGATGCAAGAGGCTGAGGTTGGTAGCGGAATACAAATTCTCGCCTTCCTTCAGCAAGCCACGTTGTGAGAGCAGCTCTTCGACTTTCTCATGGCCCGATTCTGTCAGGTCAACCTGTCGTGTTTTCTCATCGATAGAGAAGTCGCCGGTGGGGTCGCCTTCTTCCGGCACCTCGCCTTTCTCAAGGCTTGGCACCAGAGCGTTGATTTCCCGATAAAGTTTGGAGCTGTCTTCGGCGGCACCGGAAATAATCAATGGCGTTCGAGCTTCGTCAATCAGAATCGAGTCAACTTCGTCTACTATGGCGTAGTTCAGTCCGCGCTGGACTTTTTCCGCAGTACTAAACGCCATATTGTCACGGAGATAGTCAAAACCGAACTCATTATTGGTGCCATAAGTGACGTCTGCGCCGTAAGCGTCGCGCTTCTCCTGAGTCGACTGGCCAGCCACTACTACGCCAACCTGCATCCCCAGGAACCGGTACAGCTTGCCCATCCATTCGGAATCACGCCGGGCCAGGTAATCGTTTACCGTTACGACGTGAACGCCCTTACCCGTCAACGCATTCAGATAAACCGACGCGGTAGCCACCAGGGTTTTACCCTCACCGGTTTTCATTTCGGAAATATGACCTTCGTGCAGGGTAATGCCACCGATCAACTGTACATCGAAGTGTCTCATCCCCATGGCACGACGACTGGCCTCGCGAACGGTCGCAAAGGCCTCTGGCAATACCTGGTCCAACGTCTCGCCTTCGTCCAGACGACGGCGAAATTCAGCAGTCTTGCCTTGCAGCTCAGAGTCCGACAATCCGCTAAAGGTTTCCTCGAGCTCATTGATTCGCGCAACAACTTTACGCATCCGCTTAATTTCGCGCGCATTTTTACTGCCGAACATCTTGGTTACAAGCTTCGTGAACATAGACTACTACTTCTTTGGTTATCGGTAGTCGCATCGTCATTAACGACGAGCGGACAGTCTCGGCCGGGGAGCGGACCGGTAGTTACTCAGGTCTGCCATTCACCCGCGCCGGTGAAGACGGCATTCTAACCTTATTTAATCAAAGGGCGAAAGGCAGAGGCCCACAGTGTCGATACCGGGGCGCGAAAGACGGCCGAACGATGTTATCGGCTGGCGCGCTGAATGTAGTCTTCGGGGTTCTGGCTTTTGCCATTTCTCAGGACTTCAAAATGAACATGGGGCCCCGTCGATCGGCCCGTGCTGCCCATCAGCGCAACCACTTGCCCCTTCTGAACCACGTCGCCAACTTCCACTTTCAGCTCTTTGGCGTGAGCGTAACGGGTGATCAACCCGTCGCCATGGTCAATCTCAACCAGATTCCCATACCCATGCCGGTCATTGGAATATGTGACCACACCAGCAGCTACCGCAATAATATCGCTACCTTCCTTACCAGCGAGATCGACACCCGCGTGCCAGGTACGACGACCGGTAAACGGGTCAGACCGATAGCCATAACGCGATGATAACCAGCCCCAGGTTATCGGACGGCCCGCCACAAATCGCTCATCCTCTATTTTTTTCCGGGACATGAGATTGTCCAGTAACCGCAACTGCTGCTCCCGGTCAGCGATCCGTGACTCCAGTCGCTCGATCATCATACTCAGCTCCGGCGTAGAGAACGATTCGCCTTCGAAGGAGTCTTCCGGCCCACCTACAGCGGCGGGCTGATCAAAATTGAATTCTTCGCTACCTATCAGGCCGGATTCAACAAATCGCTGACCGAGGGCGTCCAACCGCAACAGTCGACCCTGCATTTCACCGAGGCGTAGGGTGAGCGCATCGACTTGTTGGAGCGTACGTCGTTCGACCCGACTCAGCTCATCCCTTTGGGCTTGCAATCGTGATCGCCACTGCTCGACCACCGGGGACGAAATGCCCTCTCTCTCAGAAAGGCGCTGCTGATCTGCCAAAGCGTAACCCAGCCATGCGGAGCCTAGAATGAACGACAGCGCCAGAATGGTCAGCCCGAGCGTAATGGGTACATTGATCGAAAGCACACGGGACTTGCCGTGCCCCTTACTAACAAGGATGATATTCATAGGTTTGTCTATACTCATACAGAAGCTGCACCGTCGTCCTGCCGCCGAGCGCTTGCTGTAAACTTATCGGCCTGCCGGGGACATCCTTCGCCTGATTGCGGAAGAAAATTCCGACAACTCAATCATGGGCAGAATAAACGGAGCTTCAATCGAAAAGTGGTAATGACATCAGATCATTAGCCTTGGACATCGGCTCCAACGCAATTTACGAGTGTGTAATCAAAAGTGTAATACAGGCATCGCAGATAAACCGTGCCGAAGTGTAACTAATAGTAATCTGATTCGCCGAGTGGTTAGCCCGCACATGAAAAAAAAATCAATTCTGGAGCTTCTTGCCGACAACACCGGTCGTGCATCTGCCCTTCGCAATCTGCTGGCCAAAGCGGAGCTGCATCAGAGCGCTGAAGAGCAAGTGTTGGACGCGATCCCGGCGACACTCAGGTCGGGCGTCAGATTTATCAGCAGTCACGAAGGCGATGTTACCGTCAGTGCCGAATCAGCCTCCATTGCAAGTCAACTGAGGCTCAGGCAGCACGAGATTATGGAGAAACTTCGTGAGAAAGAGATGTTTTGTTACGTTTGGCGCTTTCAGGTCAAGGTTATCCCGGCTCGATACAGCGACCGGACACTGCCCGCCAGAGAACTGCTCAGTAATGAAAATGCCCGGCTTCTCCAAGAAGAAGCCGGGCACACGAAGGACAAAAACTTACGCGAGGTTCTCGAAAAACTCGCAAGCCACGCTCAGGATTAAGCTTCCCGCTTTAGCCCTGAACTGCCAGCACTGGTTTTACATAAGAGATAGGTGCCATAGCTTCGTCATCAAACGTGACTACTTCCCAGGCATCCTCTTCTGCCCTTAACTTCCTGAGCAGTTTATTATTCAGGTCGTGGCCAGATTTTATGCCTCGGAACTCCCCAATCAGGCTGTTGCCCAACAGGTAAAGATCACCGATTGCATCCAGCACTTTGTGCTTGACGAACTCGTCTTCGTATCGAAGGCCATCCTCGTTGAGGATTTTATAATCATCCACAACAATCGCGTTATCAACGCTCCCGCCCAGCGCCAGGTTCATCGCGCGTAACTTCTCGATGTCGCGCATGAAGCCAAAGGTACGAGCGCGGCTTACTTCTTTAACGAACGAAGTGCTCGAGAAGTCGACGGTCGCTGTTTGCGCACGCCCTTTGAAGACAGGATGGTCAAAGTCGATGCCAAAGCTGACTTTAAAACCCTCAAACGGCAAGAACGTCGCCTTCTTGTCACCTTCTTCGAGCGTCACTTCACGCTTGATACGAATGAAACGCTTGGCTTTGTTCTGCTCGGCGATACCCGCAGACTGAAGCAGGAACACGAATGGCCCCGCACTACCGTCCATAATGGGTACTTCCGCAGCACTAAGCTCAACATAGCAATTGTCAATTCCAAGCCCGGCCATGGCCGATAGGAGATGCTCAACGGTTGCCACACGTACAGAATCTTTTACCAGGGTCGTCGAAAGCATGGTCTCACCGACATTTTCGGCGCATGCCTTGATCTCAACCACAGGGTCCAGATCGGTACGTCTGAACACGATTCCGGCGTCAATCGGGGCCGGTTTGAGCGTCAGGTAGACCTTTTCACCCGAGTGCAAACCGATTCCGGTCGCACGGATGGTGTTTTTAAGCGTCCGTTGTCTGATCATCAGTTCATAAATCCGTAACCAAAGTAAGATAATATCCAGGCACAATTCTGGCCGGATCTTATCAAAAAATGCGACTGATTGCCATGTAGCCAATTCAGACACGCCGAACAGGCTTCCAGTCCGCACCCCTCATTCATACACTCCCTGGTACCAAGAACTCCCGGGAGGTTTTAATACGCCCTTTTTTTAGCTTATCAGTCAGCCTGGCGACGAAGGAATGCGGGAATATCGAGATAATCCACACCTTGCTCTTCGTTGTCGTTTCGCTGATCAAGAGCAGTATTACCGTGAGCGACTGCACGGCGGCGCAATACCGCAGGTCGATCTAACTGCTTATAATCCGTTTTACCGTCCAGTGAGCGCGTGTTATCAACAACCTTGGTCGGCTTTTCTTTACTTCCGCCCAGGCCAGTCGCAACCACTGTAACCTTGATTTCATCGGTCATTTCCGGGTCAATTACCGTGCCAACGACGACTGTTGCAGAGTCCGAAGCAAACTCGCGAACAATGTCCCCAACTTCTGAAAACTCACCCAGATTGAGGTCCATGCCAGCTGTGATGTTGACGAGAATACCCTTGGCACCCTGCAAGTCGATATCTTCCAGCAGCGGGCTGCGAATGGCAGCTTCTGCCGCCTCACGAGCACGGTTTTCACCGGTTGCACGGGCAGTACCCATCATGGCCATGCCCATCTCCGACATAACCGTTTTTACGTCGGCGAAGTCGACGTTGATCATACCGTTACGCGTGATCAGGTCCGCAATACCCTGAACCGCACCGAGCAGCACATTATTCGCTTCGGCAAAGGCATCAAGCAAACTGGTTTTTTTGCCCATCACCGATAGTAATTTTTCATTAGGAATGGTGATAAGAGAGTCAACGCTGTCTTCCAGGTCTTTCAGACCAGCGTCAGCGACCTTCATCCGCTTGCCACCTTCAAAGTTAAACGGCTTCGTCACCACAGCAACCGTCAGAATGCCCATTTCACGAGCAACCTCGGCTACCACAGGCGCTGCACCCGTTCCTGTACCACCGCCCATACCGGCAGTGATAAAGACCATATCGGCACCTTTCAGAACGTCTGCAATGCGGTCCCGGTCTTCCATGGCTGATTGCCGACCCACTTCAGGGTTGGCGCCCGCACCCAAGCCTTTCGTGATGTTTCCACCAAGCTGGATAACATGTTTGGCACCCATGTCGGTCAATGCCTGGGCATCGGTATTGGCGCAGATAAAATCCACACCTTCGATGTCACTGTTAAGCATGTGGCGTACTGCGTTGCCGCCACCACCGCCTACACCAATGACTTTTATCACAGCGTTTTGCTGTACATTATCGACTAGTTCAAACATTCCCCTACTCCTTCGTGCAGTTGTCGGCATTTTCCAGGCCGATTATTTTTCGAGAGACCTTCGTTTATTCCGACCGGTTACCCGATCGTTTACTGCCTGATTTACCCTCAGAAATGACCGGTAAACCAGTTCTTCATGCGCTCAAGGAATGAAGGCGCACCTTCTCCTCTGAGCACCGGGCCACGACCAAGATCCATCTGGCGGAACCCATAAATCAACAATCCGACACCCGTTGAGTAAATCGGGTTGTTGACGACCTCCGTCATACCGGAAACTGCTTGCGGTGACGCAAGCCGAACCGGCATATGGAAGATTTCCTCGGCCAGTTCCACCACACCTTCCATGGTGGATGAACCGCCCGTAATCACGACACCCGCCGGTATCAGATCCTCAAAGCCGGAGCGACGAAGTTCTGATTGAACGAGCGTAAACAACTCTTCATAGCGAGGCTCTACCACTTCAGCCAGCGCCTGCCGGGAGAGATCTCTGGGAGCTCGCTCCCCCACGCTGGGCACTTTGATGGTTTCGTCCGCACCCGCAAGCTGAGTCAGCGCACAGGCATATTTGATCTTGATCTCTTCAGCGTTCTGGGTTGGAGTACGTAAGGCCATTGCGATGTCATTGGTGACCTGGTCACCGGCTATCGGTATCACCGATGTATGCCGAATAGCACCGCCAGTGAAGACCGCGATATCAGTGGTACCGCCGCCGATATCCACCACGCAAACACCCAACTCTTTCTCATCTTCTGTTAACACTGCATAGCTCGATGCAAGCTGCTCCAGAATGATGTCATCGACTTCCAGGCCACATCGACGCACACACTTTTCTATGTTCTGGGCAGCATTGACTGCGCAGGTAACCAGGTGGACCTTGGCCTCAAGCCGCACCCCGGACATCCCCATGGGCTCCTTGATACCCTCCTGGTTATCGATCACAAACTCCTGCGGCAGTATGTGCAACACCTTCTGGTCTGCCGGAATAGCGACCGCCTGGGCGGCGTCAATCACCCGGTCAATGTCCGCCTGGGTCACTTCCCGGTCACGTATCGCTACGATGCCGTGTGAGTTCAGGCTTTTAATGTGGCTGCCGGCAATGCCCGCATAAACCGAGTGAATCCGACAGCCCGCCATCAGCTCGGCTTCCTCGACCGCTCTCTGAATGGCCTGCACTGTGGTTTCGATATTCACCACAACACCGCGTTTCAGTCCTCGGGAAGGGTGCGAGCCAATGCCCACCACCTCAATGCTGCCGTCCATTTTGCGTTTGCCGACGATAGCCACCACTTTCGAGGTGCCGATGTCGAGGCCGACAATCATGTTTTCCGTTTCAACCGATGACATGTAGTTCACCAAACCGTAGGTCCATAAAAATGGGTCTAAGTATTTTTCCCGGATGCCTTATCCAGTTTTTTCCACTGGACCGCCACACCGTTGGTGTAACGGGCATCAATGCGTTTTACTTCATCCGCGCGAGCCGCCAGCTGGCCCTCGTATACCGTCATGAATCGTTCAAACCGCTGTTCCACCTGATCTCGGCCCAGGACGACTTCAATGCCATTCGCCATTGTCAGCGTCCACGCTCCCCGCTCTTCAAGCGCCAGGCCCGCAAATCCCAGACCGCGCTCGGTCAGGACACCCGCCATCATGCGGGCTGTTGAAATCACTTCCCGAACCCGCTCATCAGGACCGGATAATTTTGGCAACGGCCCGGCAACGTCCCGATTCGCGGGACTGAACAGCAAACCTGACCGGCTGATCAACTGATCGCTGTTCCAATACGCCAGCGGCTTCTTTTCACGAACTTCGATCACCAGCCCGTCAGGCCAGACCCGCTTGACCGCGGCGGTTTCAACCCATGGCCGCTGCTCGATCTCCGCCTTCACATCCGCCAGGTCGGTCGCAAAGAAGCTGCGACCAACCCATTGTCCTGCCCGCTGCTCCAGGGCTTCCTGGCTTTCCCCGATCAGAGTTCCCTTAATTTGAATCGAGCCGATCTGCCGGTCCAGGGCAGAAAGCACTACACCAGCGCCCCAGGGCACCATACCCGCAACTACCAGCACAACGACCCCAAGCCCCATCTGCAACCACGGGGCAGAGCCGAACACCAGCTTGAAAGCTGCCCAGGGATCGCTGTCCGGACCGGCAGAGGTCGCACCGCGTCTGCGCGGGGGCTCTTGCGGAACGGGGCGACTGCGGAGCATCATCCGGTCAAGCATGCTCGGCCTCCAGGGTGTCCTGCAGAATACGCACCACCAGCTCTTCGAAACTTATGCCAGCCGCTTTGGCGGACATGGGGACCAGGCTGTGGTCCGTCATGCCAGGAACCGTGTTGACCTCGAGTAGCCAGAAATCGCCAACCCGGTCCTGCATGATGTCGACTCGACCCCAGGTGCGACAGCCGAGCACACGGAATGCTTCAACGGCCAGCTCCTGCAGCTTCAATTCCTGTTCCGGCGACAGCCCGCAAGGAATTTGATAGCGGGTGTCGTTACTAATGTATTTAGCGTCGTAGTCGTAGAACACATGGTCGGTACTCAAGCCAATCGCAGGCAGTGCCTGACCTTGCAAAACGCTCACCGTGAACTCAGGGCCTTCCACCCACTCTTCTATCAGGACCAGCGGATCGTGCTGGCTGGCCGCCACATAGGCCTCAATTAACTCATCTCGGGTGCTGACTTTACGGATCCCAATACTGGAACCCTCCCGTGAAGGCTTCACACTCAGCGGCGCTTTCAGTGCTGCCAGCACACTGTCAGCTTCCTCAACAGAGGCCATGGCCCTGAATGCCGGGGTTGGCAGGCCGCAGCCTTCAAACACGTACTTCGTTCGCAGCTTGTCCATGGCTAACGCAGAGGCCATCACCTCACTGCCGGTGTATGGGATGCCCGCCTGAGACAGAATGGCCTGCACTGTACCGTCTTCGCCCCCACGCCCGTGCAACGCAATGAATACGCGGTCGAAAGTGGGCTGATCTACCACCTGCAGCAGACTGCCTGTGACATCAATGCCAAAAGCATTAACGCCCGCTGCCTGAAGCGCACTCAACACCGCACTGCCACTTTTCAAGGACACGGCACGCTCGGCAGAATCACCCCCCATTAATACGGCCACGCGACCCAGCGCCTTCTGAAGCTGTGCATCTGCCTGATAACCGAGCATGCTGATCTCACTCATGGACAAGTCCCCCTGCAGCAGCCAACCGGAGGGCCACACCGCCGATATCGCCAGCGCCTTGGGTAATAAGCAGATCGCCGTTCTGCAATGCTGTTTCCAGCAAGGTTTCTACTTCGCTGTTGTCTTCAACGAATATCGGCTCAAGCTTGCCCCGTTGCCGGATACTTCGACACAGCGCGCGACCGTCGGCGCCGGGAACCATCGCCTCTCCGGCGGAGTAAACGTCCATCAACAGCAGCGTGTCCACCTCCGAGAGCACCCGGACGAAGTCCTCATACAGATCCCGGGTGCGACTGAACCGGTGAGGCTGGTAGAGCATGGTAATGCGTCGGTCCGGCCAGGCTTCCCGCGCCGCCCGTATGACCGCCTCCACTTCGGTGGGGTGATGACCGTAATCGTCCACCAGGGTGACGGTAGCCTTGGATGTTTTGTAATCCCCGTAGACCTGGAAGCGACGACCAACCCCTGCGAAACCCGCCAAACCGCTGCAGATAGCGCTGTCATCCACGCCCTCATCAGTTGCAACAGCAATAGCAGCCAAAGCATTCAATACGTTGTGCCGACCAGGCATTTTCAGCTCAACAGTCAGATCCTTGCGTCCACCGGGACGACGCACGGTGAAATGGGTTCGCAGGCCGTCGAAGGTGATGTGCTCGGCGTGGTAATCAGCTTCCGGATTGTCGATACCGTAAGTAATGATGGCGCGGGAAATCCGGGGGATTATCTCGTTTACATAATCGTCATCCACACACATCACTGCCACACCGTAAAAGGGCAGATTGTGCAGAAAATCCACAAAGGTTTGCTTGAGCTTGCCAACGTCACCGCCATAGGTTTCCATATGGTCGGCTTCAATATTGGTTACCACGGAGATAACGGGTGTGAGATGCAGAAACGATGCATCACTTTCATCCGCCTCGGCGACCAGGTAGCGAGAACCTCCCAACTGCGCGTTGGTGCCTGCACTGTTAAGCTTTCCGCCAATCACGAACGTGGGGTCAAGTCCGGCTTCCCCAAGAATCGAGGCAATCAGGCTTGTGGTTGTGGTTTTGCCATGGGTACCCGCAACAGCGATGCCGTGACGGTAACGCATGATTTCGGCAAGCATTTCGGCTCTTGGCACAATCGGCACGCGACGGTTTCGGGCAGACACCACTTCCGGGTTGTCTGACGCCACGGCGGATGACACCACCACCACATCCGCCAGATCGGTATTCTCTTCCCGATGGCCGATATCGACCCTGATGTCCATGTTCTGCAATCTCTGGGTCACCACGCTTTCCCGGATATCTGATCCTGATACGTCATAGCCCTGATTTTTAAGAACCTCCGCTATACCACTCATGCCAGCGCCGCCGATTCCCACAAAGTGTATATGGCGAATCCGGCGCATCTCAGGCACCTGGTAAACCAGAGGAGGATTGGTTAATTCAGGCATGAGCCGCCTCCAGACAATAATTCACAACTCGCTCCGTCGCGTCGGGACGCGCTAGGGATCGTGCGGCTCTGGCCATTGCCTGAACTCGACCGCGATCCGCCAGCAGGTCAGTGAGAGTTTCGGCCAGAATGTCCGCAGTCAATTTGGGTTGAGGAATCAGCATGGCCGCTTTGGCCTGCACCATATGTTCCGCATTCTTGGTCTGATGATCGTCCACCGCGTGGGGGAACGGCACCAGAATCGCACCAAGACCAGCCGCACAAAGTTCCGCAATCGTCAGCGCTCCGGCCCTGCAAACAACAATATCGGCCCAGCCGTAGGCGGTGGCCATCTCGCTGATGAAGGGCTCGACTGACGCTTCAACGCCTGCCGCTTCATAGGCCTCTTTCGTGGCGATCAGATTGCGCTCGCCGCATTGATGACGAACGGTTGGGCGCATATCCAATGGCATTTTTGCCAGCGCCTGAGGCACACAACTGTTAATTGCCTGAGCACCCAGGCTTCCACCCACCACCAGGACTCTTAACGCTCCTGTGCGTTCCGCCATACGCTCATCCGGCGCAGGCATGTGGGTCATATCATCCCGTACCGGATTACCGGTACAACGAGTGACCACCTTAGCTCCGAAGCTGTTCGGAAAAGCTTCCATCACCGTTTTTGCGAAACGCGCCAGAATTCGATTGGTCATACCCGCAACCGCATTCTGTTCGTGGATCAATAGCGGTGTCCGGGTCAGCCATGCAGCAACCCCGCCCGGCCCGGTGACAAAGCCGCCCATGCCGATCACGCAATCTGGCTTGACCGACCGTACTACCGCCAGAGCCTGAGTAAGCCCACGCACCAAGCCGTAAGGTGCTGCTAACACGGTCGCTCCCCCCTTGCCACGGAGGCCAGCAATGGAGATCAGGGAGAGCGGTATGTCCGTGTCGCCAATCAGACCCACTTCCATACCACCGGAGGAACCGAGCCAGTGGACTTCGTGGCCCCGCGCCTGTAACAGCCGTGCTGTGGCCAACGCGGGAAACACATGCCCGCCAGTACCGCCAGCCATGATAAGGAAGCGCTTACTACTCATAAGCCGCACCTCCGCGAAATGGTTTTTGTTTACCTTTTTCTGCGGGCTTATCCTGGGCCGTACGCTCTATTTCTACCCTCGCCAGAACACCGATGCAGATACAGGTCATCAGCAGACTGCTGCCGCCGTAACTGACTAACGGTAGTGTCAGCCCTTTGGTGGGCAACAAACCTGTGTTAACTGCCATGTTGATGCTGGCCTGCAAACCGATCAGCAGTGTAATACCGTAAGAAAAACACGCCGCGAAGGGCATGCCAGCGTTTTCTGCCCGGCGTGCGATGGCGAAGCCTGCCAGTACCAGCACTGTGACCAGCCCCAGGACACTCAGGGACCCAATCAGACCAAACTCTTCCGCTGTAATGGCAAAAATGAAATCGGTGTGGGCCTCCGGCAAATAGAACAGCTTCTGAACAGAGTTCCCGAGCCCAACCCCGCCCCAATCACCCCGACCAAAGGCAATCAGGGACTGGGTTAGCTGATACCCACTGTCGAACTGATCTTTCCATGGGTCGAGGTAGCTCACCACGCGCTTCAACCGATACGGCTGAGTTAAAATAAGCGCAGTGCCAATAAATACGCAGGACACTATCAGCGGCAAAAAGCGACTGAGCCTCACGCCGCTGAGGAAAATCATGCCGAGCGCGGCTGACATCAGAACCACGGTGGCACCGAAATCCGGCTCGATAACCAGCAGAATCGAAGCCATACCCAGCACCGCAACCGGCTTGAGAAAACCAACCCAGGTATTGACCAGTTCTTCCCGGCGCCTGACCACATAACCCGCGAGGTAGGCAATCAGACAGAGCTTGGCAATTTCGGAGACCTGCACATTGAACAGACCGAATGGAATCCATCGGGTAGATCCATTTACCGTGCGGCCAACCGGGGTCAATACCAGAATTAACACAAAGAGCCCGATACCCAGCAGCAACCAGCCGCTGCGCTCCCACCAGGCCAGTGGAATATTGGCGGCGATCAGCGCCAAAGTGCATCCGAGCATCGCGAAAATGAGCTGACGGATAACAAAATGATAGCTGTCGCCCATAACCGCCGCCGCCATATCAGTGGAGGCCGAAGCAATCATCACAATGCCAATGACCAGCAGGGCAATAGCACTCAGGAGCAGCCATGGCAACGGGTTGCGACTGAGATGAATGCCGGGATTCGCAAGCTTCAGTTCGGGCAGATTCATAGTGCCTCCACCTGTTGTCTGAACTGGTCGCCGCGGTCTTCGTAGTCCCGGAACATATCGAAACTGGCGCAAGCTGGAGACAACAGGACCCGGTCGCTGGCCTGAGCTTTCTCCGACGCTCTGATGACGGCGTGAGCCAACGTGTCCGCCCGCTGGGTTTCAACGTGATCATCGAGCAACGCTGCGAGTTTCGGGGCGTCACGACCGATCAGAATGGCCGCCCTGCAATGGCGTGACACAGGCGCCACCAAGGGACCAAAATCCGCACCCTTGCCTTCACCACCAGCGATCAACACAATTTTCCCGTTCGGCAGAGCCAGACTTTCGATCGCCGCCACCGTCGCGCCTACATTGGTGCCTTTGGAGTCATTGATATAGTCCACACCTGCAATGGTACGCACCAGTTCACAGCGGTGAGGCAGTCCACGAAAATTCCGGGCAACGTCCAGCATCACCGGCATTGGCAAACCAGCAGCATGGCCTAATGCCAAGGCGGCCATCACATTACTCAGATTGTGACGGCCAAGCAGAGGTAGCTCGCTCTGGCGAATCAGGTTGTCAAACCCAAAGGTAATCCAGGCATCTCCCTCATCATCTCGCGTACTGAACGTTTCGGGGTTGATCCGATGCATCCCGAAACAGACAAAACGCAGGGTATCCCGCGCCATCGGAGTGCTCAGGGGATCATCCAGATTAACCACTGCCGTCTTGCAGCCATTAAAAATGCGTTGTTTGGCCTGGAAGTAAGCCATCTTGGTCGCGTAACGATCCATATGATCATCACTGACATTCAGTACCGTCGCGGCCATTGCGCCCAGAGTAGCCGTAGTTTCAAGCTGAAAGCTGGAGAGTTCCAGGATGTAAAGTTCAACATTCGTATCGAGCAGATCCAGCGCCGGGGTTCCAATATTGCCGCCGACCGCCACGCGCACGCCAGCCGCTTTCGCCATTTCGCCCAAAAGCGTGGTCACTGTGGTCTTGCCGTTTGAACCTGTTATAGCAATGATCGGCGCCTGCACCGCATCACTGAAGAGGTCAATATCGCCCCTGATTCGGGCGCCACGTTCCGCGGCGGTACGAATGGCGGTCTCCTCTACACTCAATCCCGGACTGACTACCAGTTCATTAAAACTGGCGAAAAGCTCCGCATCGAAGTCCCCCAAGTGAACAGGAAGCTCTGGCCATTGGGCTTCAAGCTCGGCAAGACCGGGCGGTGAAAGACGATTGTCGGCCACGGCTACGTCCCGTCCCTGCGCGAGCAGGTAACGCACGCAGGAGAGCCCAGTCTTGCCGAGTCCTACTACCAATGTGCGACGGTCTGAAACAATGACACTCATATCGGTCTGCTCTGCCTATCGAATTTTCAGCGTGGCCAGTCCAACCAGGACCAGGACCACAGTGATGACCCAGAACCGCACAATGACGCGAGGTTCGGGCCAGCCTTTCAGTTCAAAATGGTGATGCAGCGGCGCCATGCGGAAAATTCGCCGCCCCGTCAGTCGGAAGGACGCCACCTGCAAAATTACCGACACGGTTTCCATCACGAAAATACCTCCCATGATGAAAAGCACAATTTCCTGCCTCACGATGACAGCGACGACCCCGAGCGCGGCCCCGAGCGCCAGGGCACCCACATCCCCCATAAATACTTGAGCCGGATAAGTGTTAAACCACAGGAAACCCAGCCCGGCTCCCACCAGGGCGCCGCAAAATACGATGAGCTCGCCGGTGCCCGGCAAGTGGGGAATCAGCAGATAGTTGGAAAATTGCGCATGGCCGGAAAGGTAGGCAAATATCCCGAGCGCAGCGGCTACCATTACCGTTGGAAGGATCGCTAGACCGTCAAGGCCATCGGTAAGGTTGACCGCATTACTGCTACCGACAATGACAAAGTATGTCAGCAGAATGAAAAAAGCGGGGCCCAATGCGAACGACACATTCTTGAACAAGGGAACAAACAGAGAGGTTTCCTGGGGCAGCGTGGCGGTGTAAAACAATACAAACGCCGCCGACGCACCAATTACCGACTGCCAGAAATACTTCCAGCGGCTCGGTAGACCACGAGGATTGCGCTCAACCACCTTCCGATAATCATCCACCCAGCCGATGGCCCCGAACAGCAGAGTCACCACCAGCGTTATCCAGATATAGCGATTTGTGAGGTCTGCCCACAGCAGCGTGCTGATGGCAATGGCCACCAGAATAAGAGCACCGCCCATGGTCGGCGTTCCAGCCTTACTCAGATGGGTTTGCGGACCATCATCACGGACAGATTGGCCAATCTGGTACTGGCCCAGTTTTCGTATCATCAACGGGCCGATCACCAGAGAGATCAGCAGTGCGGTAAGCACACCGAAAATCCCACGCAAAGTCAGGTACTGAAACACCGTCAGCGATGTGAAATAGTCTGAGAGTGTTCCCGTCAGCCAGAGCAGCATGAATGTGTCACCTTGTTTTTGAGTCCCTCCACCACGAGATTCATGGTGGAACTACGAGATCCTTTCACCAGCACCGTGACCGGAGCGGCAAGCTGCGTCTCAACGTAATTAATGGCATCCCTGTGATCAGCGCAGACCACTGTGTGCTCACCAAAGCCGGTCCGGTATGCCTTCGCCTGCTCACCAACCACAATCAGGGTGTCGATATTCAACTGCCGGGCGTACTCACCAACCTGTTCATGGAGACGTTCAGCGCCCTCACCCAATTCAGCCATGCCACCGAGCACCGCAACATGCCTGCCGGGACTTTTTGACAACACCTCAAGGGCTGCTTTTATAGACGTTGGGTTGGCGTTATAACTGTCATCAATCACGGTAATGTCCGGCGCCAGAACGATGGCCTCCAAGCGACCAGGTACTGGTTCAAGAGCGGCAAGCCCCGCCCGAATGCAGTCTTCATCAACACCCAGTTCTCGCACCGCTGCAACGGCAAGCAGCGCATTGATCCGGTTATGCTTGCCCAGCAGAGCGAAAGTGATGTCGCAGGTCCAGTGATCAGGCCCATGTAGCCTCAACACCTGTTCAGCACCTTTTGAGTCCAGCGTTTCGCAGGTATAATCGGCCGGTCCGGTCGCCTCGGAGCCAACTGACACCACCTTGCGCTCACCGGCTCGGTTGCGCCAGATGTCAAAGGCCGGATCATCACGGTTCAGAACCACCGTCCCGCCGGCTATAACGCCATCAATGATCTCGCCCTTGGTGGCCACAATATTCTCGTAACTACCAAACCCTTCCAGGTGTGCTTCTCCGGCGTTGGTAATAATCGCCACATCGGGCCGAGTGATTGAAACCGTGTGAGCGATTTCACCAACACCACTGGCACCCAGTTCAATCACAGCAAACTGATGATCGGGAGTAATATCGAACAACGTCAACGGAACGCCGATATGGTTATTGAGGTTGCCCCGTGTAGCGAGTGTTTCCCCCGCGCCCCGCAGGATGGCGGCCAGCATTTCCTTAACCGTGGTTTTCCCACTGCTGCCGGTCACCGCGACAAAACGAGCATTACTGTCACGCCGATTCCCGAACGCCAGAGTTGCTAGCGCTTCCGTGGTATCCGCCACTTTGATCTGAGGTACCATTATCGAGGGGACTAGGGTCTCCACCACTAACGAGGAAGCCCCCGCCTTAACGGCGTCAGCGAGAAACCGATGGCCATCGAACCGTTCACCCCGGAGCGCAACAAACAAGTCACCCGGGTTAATTGTTCTTGTGTCCGTGCAAACGCCCTGAAATGAGATATCCGTCACAGGAGCCGTCGCACCGAGCCACCGAGCTGCCTCTGACAGCAGAAACGAGCGCATCATGCCACACCCCCGGTGAGCGATAATGCTGAACGCACTTGCTCCGCATCACTGAAGGGCACCCGTTGACCGGCAGTTTCCTGCCAGGCTTCATGGCCTTTGCCTGCAATCAAAACCACATCTCCAGAACTGGCCGACTCAATCGCCAGGCGTATAGCTTTGGCACGGTCATGAATTACCTCCACCACTGCGGGTGCCGCAAAGCCCGCCATAATGTCTCTGGCGATGGTCTCCGGATGTTCTGACCGCGGGTTATCATCCGTCACAATCACTCGGTCAGCGCCGCTCTCTGCGGCCTTGGCCATTTCCGGGCGCTTACCCGTGTCACGATCGCCCCCGCACCCGAAGACGCAGATCAACTCACCCTTTGCGTGCGGTCGTAAAGCCTCTAACGCGTTGGCCAAGGCGTCCGGAGTGTGCGCGTAGTCAACCACCACCCGAGTGCCATTCTGGCCAATGTACGATTCCAGCCGGCCGGGAGGAGCAGTAAGCCTTGCTGTCGCCGCTGCAACCCGCTCTACCGGCACGCCAAGACTCAGAACCGCGCCCATAGCAGCAAGTACATTACTGACATTAAAGCTTCCCAACAGTGGCGCCTCGATATCAAACTCACCCCATATCCCGTCGATTGAGGCGCAAAAACCATCAGCATCCGGACGATAATCGGTGAGCCAAAGTTCGGTCTGGGATTCATGCAGGCTGTACCGCACGCGATCACACTGGCCTTCCAGTTGGTCATATAATTGACGGCCAAATGGGTCATCAAAATTGATCACTGAAAAATGCAGTCCCTCCCTGAGAAAGAGTTTGGCTTTGGCGCTACCGTAAGCTTCCATCGTGCCGTGATAGTCAAGATGGTCGCGGCTGAGATTCGTAAAAATGGCGCCGGTCATGGTGATATCGTCAACCCTGCCTTGCTCCAAGGCGTGAGAAGAGACCTCCATGGCTGCTGCACGACCACCTTGGGAGAGAATATAGGACAGGCATTTATTCACATTGGCCACATCAGGCGTCGTGTGGGTCGTTGACTGGAGCCTCCCTGGCATACCGCAACCCAGCGTTCCGATCATGCCGCAGGGAGTTCCGGTTTCGCTCAGTAACTGAGAAAGGAAATGAGTGACGGAGGTTTTGCCGTTGGTGCCGGTGACCCCCAGCAAACGCAGCCGCTGAGAAGGGTGCTCATAAAAGCGATCGGCGAGCAAACCGAGCTTGTGTCGCAGATCGGCGATCGGAACAACAAGCGCACCCTGATGTTCAGAACACTCCCCGGCCTGGGGAGCGTCAAGGAGAATGACTGCCGCGCCTGCCCGTATAGCGGCATCAATATAGTGATCTGAGGGCGTTCGGGCACCCGGCAGAGCGACAAACGCATCGCCCGGGCGCACCTCACGACTGCCTGTCGTAAAGCCATGAATGGTGACATCGAACACCGACGGTAACGGTGCGACCCCATGCAACAATGTGCTAAGCGATGTAACACACATAGGCTTACCCCCGCTCCCCGGAAGCACGGTTGGGCACATTCGCACCGTTTTTGCCAAGCTCCAGTTCAGGTTTCACATTCAGCAACCGCAAAGCGCCTCCCATAACACGGGCAAACACTGGCGCAGCCACTTCTCCACCGTAATATTCTCCTCCCTGAGGGGCATCTACGGCCACCACCGTTACAAGACGGGGGTTTTCCACCGGAGCCATTCCTGCAAAAACAGCCTTGTACTGACTTTTCTCGTACCCGCCCACGCCAACGAGGTGTACGGTGCCTGTTTTTCCGCCAGCCGAATAGAGGCCTGGTTGTGCTCGCTTCCCAGTGCCATTTTCGACTGCAGCACGCAACATATCACGGACCTCAGCAGTGACAGCTTCCGACAGAACCCGCTCACCCGGTGGCGGAACATCCTGCTTCAACAGACTGAGGGGATAACGGATACCACCATTAGCCAACACCATATATGCCTGTGCCAACTGCAGGGCATTAACGCTCAGGCCATAGCCATAAGACAGCGTGGCTTCTTCCACTGGACGCCAGCGTGGGGGGCTCGGAAGGACTCCGACCGCTTCTCCGGGAAAGCCGATACCGGTGGCCTGCCCCAGCCCCATACGGTAGTAGAGGTCACGAATAGTGTCCCCACCCAGCTCGGTCGCAATGCGGCTGATACCAACGTTACTGGATTTTACAATAATCCCTTTAAGATCAAGCACATTGTGATTACTGGTGTCGCGAATGGTATACCGACCAAAGCGGCGGTACCCGGGCGACGTATCAATGGTGGACGAAGGCGTGTACTTGCCACTTTCAAGAGCCGCGGCCACAGTAATAGGCTTCATGGTCGAGCCAGGCTCAAATAAATCGGTTATCGCCTTGTTTCGAAGGCCTGCCGGGTCCATGTTCTGGCGATCGTTCGGGTTGTAAGAAGCCTGATTAACCATCGCAAGCACTTCACCAGTTGCCACGTCCAGCATCACCAGGGTACCGCCGCGAGCGTTGTGTGCTTGAACAACCGCTTTCAGCTCCCGGTAAGCCAGGTACTGGAGACGAAGATCGATGCTCAGGGCAATTTCTTTACCGGGGCTTGCATCACGAATAAGAGACAAGTCCTTGATAACCCGGCCTCGATTGTCTTTCAACACCCGCTTGCTACCGACCTCCCCGCTCAGCCAGTCGTTAAAGGAAAGTTCAATACCCTCCTGGCCCATTTCATCAATATTGGTAAAACCCACCACATGAGAGGTCACCTCTCCTGCCGGGTAGTAACGACGGTATTCCCTGCGGGTGTACAGACCAGGCACACCAACATCCAGAACCTCCCGTGCGAGGGAGGGCTGGATCTTGCGTTTCAAATAGATGAACTCCCGCTGCTGATATTGACGCAGGCGCTCCCGGAGACGCGCCTCATTCAAACCCAACAGCCTTGCAACTGCCGTCAGCCTCGGGTCGTCCGCGCTCATCTCACCCGGGTTTGCCCATACCGTATTTACGGGCGCGCTGACTGCCAATGGCTCACCGTAGCGATCGGTGATCATGCCTCGATGGGCATCTATGGTTTCAACGCGAATGGTGCGGACATCTCCCTGCTGACGGAGAAACTCCTGATCAACGACATGCAGGTCTACCAATCGCCAACCCAGCACTCCAACCACCAGTAGAAACACACTCAGCACCGAGCCGAACCGCCAGGCCTTGAGACCGGCGACCAAGCGCTGGGCGATGGTCTGTGTGTTTTCCTGCTGAGCCACTACTGTCACCCGATTAGCAAGTTAGAAACATTAATGTGCAAGCGCGTACGGCATGGGTGCCGGCACCATCACAATGGATTCTCTACCCGGCACCACCATTGACAGGCTTGCCGCAGCCAGATTTTCAATGCGACCGTGAGCACTCAGAGCACTTTGCTCCAACAGGAGCTGACTCCACTCTCGTTGGTACTGATCTCGCTCTATCTGCAGTTGCGACAGGGTGTTGAAAAGATCACGACTCTGATGACCGCTGACAGCAACGCCGATCGACGACGCTATAAGTACAAGAATCAGCACCAACGAAGCCAGAATGTTGCGCTGACATACTGACTGGAGGATCTGCTTCGAAAGCCCCAGCGTAGTCGTCAGCCCAGCGCGCATTTTCTCCCGGTTTATTGGCCTGGTTTTTACAGGTCGATCAATCGTTACTGCACTCATACTATTTCCCCTTCGGGTTGCGACTCGTCCGCATTGCCCAAGCGACGTTCCAGCACCCGCATAACAGCACTACGGGCTCTGACGTTGTCACTTATTTCATTGGTTTCCGCTTTCATTGCCTTCCCGATCAATTGATACGGTGATTCAGTCTCCACAGCCCTGACGGGAAGACCCCTGGGAAGCTGAGGCCCCCGGGCAAGATCACGCATGTAACGCTTAACAATCCGATCTTCCAGCGAGTGGAAGCTGATAACCACCAACCGACCCCCCGGCGCCAGCCGAGCGACCGCAGCACGAAGTCCAAGCTCCAGGTCCTCAAGCTCTCGGTTGATAAAAATTCTAACCGCCTGAAAAGTTCGGGTAGCCGGATGCTTATGCTTGTCTTTCTTGGGTACCGCTGCACTGACCAGCTCCGCAAGCTGACGGGTCGTCATCAGCGGGTCGTCCTGACGTTGTGCTACCACAGAACGAGCGATACGGCGTGAGAACTTCTCCTCGCCGTATCGCCAAATAACGTCCGCAATCTCTTTCTCTTCCGCACTATTGAGCCACTCTGCAGCGCTGGGTGCCTGGAGCGGGTTCATGCGCATGTCGAGCGGGCCATCCCGCATAAAGCTGAAACCCCGATTAGCATCATCCAACTGCGGCGACGATACGCCGAGGTCGAGCAGCACACCGTCGACTTCAGACCAACCTTGCCGATCAACCACTGCAGAAATATCTGCGAACGAGCTGTGGCTGATGCTGAATCGGTCGTCTTGCTGCGCCAAAGCTTCGCCAGAGCGCACAGCTTCTGGATCCTTATCTATTCCCAGCAACTGACCGGCTGCAGACAATTGCTTTAGAATTAAGCGACTGTGCCCCCCGCGACCGAAGGTGCCGTCGATATAGCGACCATCTGCGCTGGCAACCAGATAATCCACTGCAGAGTCCAATAGCACTGACTGATGTGTGGAATGTTCGTCCTCGTTAAGCGTGCGCTCGCTATTCACAGGGACAAAGCCTCCATTTCGGGCGGCATATCGTCCTCTTCCGAGGCACCATCAAGCCAGGCAAACCAGCGATCCTCATTCCAAAGCTCAAGCTTTTTGCCCTGCCCGACGACCATGAGCTTTTTCTCAAAACGGGCGTAATCCCGCAGCGTAGGCGGCACCAGAACACGCCCTGCTGAATCCAGCTCCAGCGGCGTGGCATAACCCAGCATCAAACGCTGAAGGCGACGGGCTCTTCGATTCATATTAGGGAGAGCTTCAATTTTTGGTCGCAAAGCCTCCCACTGAGCCTCTGGGTAAATCAGCAGGCAACGTTCTTCCTCGGTATCAGGCGCGTTGGCAGTCAATACAATACGGCCATCACAAGCATGTGAGAGTTCCTCACGCACTCGTGCGGGGATCGCCAAACGACCCTTCGCATCCATATTGATTGAATGACTACCAAGAAAATTGCTCATCCGTGCCGACTCTGCCTTTCGTGATGTCTATGAAGGTGAGATTCCTGGCTCGGGCGTGGTGGCATTATCCCTTCTTCACCACTTCAAACCCTGAACTGCCCCAAAAAACCACTTTAAACCACTTTTTACCACTCCTGCACACTATAGGAACACGCTGCACACAATGCAAGCGCAACATCAGGCGTCGCACATGGAAAAGTTTCTTTGATGACAAGGAGTTACGAGCGAAGACTTGAGAGATAGGGCACATTACGAAAAAGAAAAATAGTTAAATCAAATACCTGCGATTAACTTTGAAGATGAAAAGTGAGGTTTAAGATTATTTAGCTATATGTAGCGCGGAGGGGAGAACGATCAGGCTCACAAAAATGTGATTAAAGCTGTCAGCCTGATCGCCATTCAATGAAGTGAGTTCGCCGGTAAGCCGGGTTCTGTCTAGGACAGTCATTCATCTAGAGCCTGCGTCACCACAGGCTTCAAGCAACCTACCCGAGTCCAGCGCGGGCCACGCCATAGGACTCCTATTTGGTCTTGCTCCAGGTGGGGTTTTCCATCGCCGTGAACTGTTACCAGTCACGCGGTGCGCTCTTACCGCACCATTTCAACCTTACCGGCGCCCTAAAGCGCTTAGGCGGTATACTTTCTGTTGCACTTTCCGTCGGCTCACGCCGCCCAGGCATTACCTGGCACCTTGCCCTCTGGAGCCCGGACTTTCCTCCCCCAGCGAACTGGCGGCGACTGTCTGGCGAACTCAGGCGAGACGATACCGATCACCTTGATGACGCGCAAGCAAAACCGTCACTCCCCTTTCAGGTCCAGCGCCCGCTGATAAAGCACGTTTTTGGATAGCCCGGTCAGTTCTGCAGCCATTCTTGCAGCTTTCTTTACCGGCAGTTCAGCCGTCAAGAGCCCCAGCAGTAGATCGACGTCCAGATTGACACCCTCCTCCGGTGCCTTTGAAGCGCCGTGGACCATGACCACAAACTCGCCTTTGACCGCGTATGGGTCCGCGGCCAACCGGCTGGATACATCACCAGCTGCACCGGCATAAAAAGTCTCAAAAGTCTTGGTCATTTCACGGCCAAATACGACATCGCGGTCTGCACCAAAGGCCGCCGCAATTTCAGCCGCCGTCTCAAGTATCCGGTGTGGAGATTCGTAGAAAACCAGGGTCGCCATTTCATATTTGAGTGCTTCGAGCGCGGCACGACGCGCGACCCGTTTCGCGGGTAAAAACCCTTCAAACCGAAAGCGGTCAGTCGGTAAACCGGCGGCACTCAGCGCCGCGACTAATGCACAGGCCCCAGGGATTGGCGTTACCACCAATCCGCGGATACGCGCCTCCTTCACCAATACATAACCCGGGTCTGAAATGAGAGGTGTGCCTGCATCCGACACCAAGGCAATACTGCTGCCCTTCTCCAAAAGATCAAGAACACCTTCTGTACGCTCGCGCTCATTATGGTCGTGCAAGGCTAGCATCGTTTTCTGCAATCCAAGGTGTTGAAGCAAGCGGCGACTATGGCGGGTATCCTCAGCGGCTACCACATCCACCTTCTTTAGCGTATCGATCGCCCGCAAAGACAAGTCGTCCAGATTTCCGATCGGAGTTGCCACTATATAGAGTACACCCGCATTCTTTGGTACCCGGCTGGAATCGGAAGCCACACATTTCCCTCTTTTATTACGCACGATGACATCAACTTCATGAGAATTGAGCCGCGAGCTGGTAAACTTCGCGTTTGAAGCATGATGCCGTTGTTTGAACGGCGCCACAAGCGTAACGCCCGGGAGCCGCGTGAACCAGATATGATAAACAATCGTCTGAACCCCCGTTACCTAGCTGCCATACTGGCACTGGTTGTATTTCTGGGCGGCTGCGCCCAACTCAGCATGCAAACTGACCAGCCGCAAACGGCAGAAGTCGCCCTCTCGCTGTCGAATCAGGCAGGAAACGAGGAAGAGGCGCAGCGTTACTTGCTTGACACCGCTGAACGGTTCCAGGAGGAAGGCAAACATGAAGAAGCCCGGACCATCTTGCAAAGTCAACGCCTGGCTATTCCTGTAAAGCCCCTCAAGAATCAGTATTTCTTTCTGACCATGAGAGGCGTGACCAGCCTCGAAGACCGAGACTGGGCAGAAAAGGTGAGTGAGACCCTCGACATTGATCAGTTCACCGCTTATCGCGACGATTTAACCAGTCAGGCGTTTGAACTCCAACTCCAGGTATATGAGCTTGCTGGCCGCCCCCTGAGTACCGCCCTCACATTAATGTTACAGCCTGATGCCAGCCAAACAGGCGATGCTCAGCAACTGAATGACCGTATTTGGCAGGCCCTCAAGCGCACATCTGACAGCGCACTCCATGACGAAAGTCAAAGTGCCATCGGCTATGACGCCCAGGGTTGGCTGGAACTCGCTATCATGCTTCGGGAGCCGGGCATGACTCTGGAAGCACAGAGCGAGGCTGTTCGTGACTGGCAATACAACTGGACCGGGCATCCTGCTGCTGCTTTGCTGCCCAGCGAGCTCGCTCTGATCACCACGCTCGCCCAGGAAAGACCCGAGAAAATCATGCTTGCGCTGCCGCTGAGCGGCCCGCTTGCCAGTGCCGGCACGGCCATCCGTGATGGGTTCATGGCCGCTTTTTACCAAGATCAGACAACCGCAGATTTCGAAATTGAGATTTCGGTTACTGATACCCATGGCCAGTCTTTCAACACACTCTATGAGCAGTTTATTAAAGATAGCCCTGATTTGATTATAGGCCCGCTCGAAAAAGAGGCGCTGGCCTCGGTTTTTAATCGCGATGCCCTGCCGATTCCTCTGCTGGCGCTTAATTACAATGACAGCGGTAAGCGCGCACCCGCGCGTCTTTATCAATACGGCTTATCTGCAGAAGATGAAGCGCGACAGATCGCAAACCGGTTGAACTCTGAAGGGCTACATCAGGTTCTGGTACTGATTCCCAGTGGTGGCTGGGGTGACCGTTTCGAAAAAGCACTTCAGGTACAGATCGAAGAAACCTCCGGCACCATTTTGCACACCGAAAGATTCTTTCCAGAGGACAATCTCAGAGAGGTCAGTGCAGACATCCTGGGCATCAATGCCAGTCGGCAACGTGCCATACAGGTGGAGCAGACCATCGGGCTAAACGTCGAATTTGAACCTCGCCGCCGCCAGGACGTGGACGCCATTATTATGGTCGCCCAACCGACTATTGCACGACAGTTCAAGCCCTTGTTCGCGTTCTATTTTGGCGGAGATCTGCCAGTTTACTCCCCGTCCCTCGTATATGAAGGGCGCCCGGACCCCTCCCGGGACCGGGATCTTGATCAGGTTCGCTTTACTGATATTCCCTGGATTCTGGACGAGGAAAACGAATTCCGCTCTGCTGTCCGCACCCCCTTTCCCGGCATGAGCGGCCAAATCGGTCGGCTTTTCGCAATGGGTGCTGACGCTTTTCACCTGAGCACTCAACTTCCATTGCTTGACCAGGTGGAGGGCAGTGCGATAGACGGCCAGACCGGCACCTTGACGATGACCGAGGACGGCCGCATTCAACGCAAGCAGCGTTGGGCTTACTTCAACCAGGGAACACCAAAATTACTACCTGAGGTACCGACATCCGAAGAGGAGGGTACCAATACAAACCAGGAAATCGAGCTGAAATAAATAAACGGGAAAATATTATGGCCGCCAGGGAAGGTAGCAGGAAGGAGCTAGGTAACAAAGCTGAAGACGTCGCGGCTCGTTACCTGACGCGGCAAGGCATAAAAATTATCGCTCGGAATGTATACAGCAAGGGCGGTGAACTTGATCTCATCGGTATGGATTGCGAAGTACTGGTATTCTTTGAGGTTCGGTTTCGTGGGCCCTCAAGCTTCAGCACCGGTGCCGAATCCATTGGATTCACCAAACAGCGGCGCCTGATAAGAGCTGCTTCTTTTTACCTGCATCGTCACGGCCTCTGGAACATGCAAAGCCGCATAGACGTAATCGCTCTCGCACCCGGTACCGTTAAGCAGTATCGTATTCAATGGATCAAGAATGCTATTCAGGCAAACCTATGACTGACATCGATAATCTCATCAATCACTGCTTTGCAGATCATATGGAACACACCGCCCAGGCAGCCAGCCTTGCGGGAACCGACATTGCAAAGGCTGCGGATGCTCTGGTTGACGCGCTATTGGTTGACGGCAAAATTATTGCGTGTGCAAACGGAAATGCCAACATACTCGCCCAATACTTCTGCACGGCTTTGTTGAACCGATTCGATCAGGACAGGCCCGCACTTCCGGCCATCAATCTGGGTGCCGATGCGACGACCTATTCTGCCATCTGCCGGGATAATCGATTTAATGACACGTTTTCACGACAAGTACGGGCTATCGGGAAGGCCAATGACCTACTTCTCGTTATCGTTGATGATGGTCACAAAGCTAATCTTATTCAGGCGATTCAAGCGGCCCATGACCGCGAAATGCGGGTGGTGGTAATAAGCGCCAAAGAGAAAACAGACATCACATCGCTGCTACACCCGGAAGATCACGAAGTCGCTTTACAAAACCTAGAACCGAGCCAAGCAACTCCGATAATGCTGGTGATCCTGAATGCACTCTGCACACTGATTGATCAAAAGCTGTTTGGAGGATAAAAAACCAGCCTGATGGGCTGGTTTTAAACTGCATTATTGCGCTATTTAACAACTTTCAGACTGGGTTTACCTGAAGGCCGCGGCCCTGAAGCACGATCGGAGTCGGTGCTCAGGCCATCCGGATCAGGCGCCCCGGGCTCACTCCCAAACACCATGCCCTCGCCATTTTCCCTGGCATAAATAGCCATCACAGCCTGCAAGGGAATAAATACCTGCATAGGCACGCCGCCAAAACGGGCACTGAACTCGAGCGCGCCGTTTCCAACCACCAGCCCTTTAACTGCTCCTGGGCTAATATTGAGAACGATCTGCCCGTTCGCTACGTGCTCGGTTGGCACCTGCACGCCCTGTACACCGGCATCAACAACAATATAAGGCGTGCAATTATTATCGAGAATCCATTCGTTAAATGCGCGCACCAGATATGGTCGGCTGGACGTCATTTTCACGGTCTTTTCAGACACTAAATCCCCCAAGGCCCGGCATCATGCCGGACATTTCAATTACGAATATCTTCCTCAAGATCCGAAAGGCTTGCCTTGAACCCCTCACGACTGAAGATCTTGTCCATGTACTTCTGCAAAGGCTTGGCCTGCTTATCGCTCAGGTCGACACCCAAAGCAGGCAAGCGCCACAGAATAGGCGCTATGCAGCAATCGACGATCGTAAACTCTTCCGACAGAAAAAAAGGCATCTCGCCAAATAACGGAGCCGTTGCAAGCAGGCTTTCACGAAGTTCTTTACGGGCGACTTCGGATGCCTTGTGGTTTGGTTGGGACAGAATCTGATCCACCAAGCCACACCAGTCCTTCTGAATACGGTGAATCATCAGACGACTGTTAGCCCGCGCAACAGGATAAACCGGCAACAATGGCGGATGCGGAAAGCGCTCGTCGAGATATTCCATCATGATATTCGGCTCATAAAGAACCAGATCACGATCCACCAGAGTCGGCAAAGCGTTGTATGGATTCAGATCAGCCAACTCGCCAGGCGGGTTGTCCGGATCAACATCCACAACGTCGACGGTAACGCCTTTCTCAGCGAGCACGATCCGGACACGGTGGCTATAATGGCTACTCGGATCCGAAAAAAACGTCATTGATGACCGCTTGGTCACAACGCCCATAAAACTACCCCACGATTAGACACATCGAAATGAAACCGCATAACGCAGAAAACCAGCGAGTCGCTTATGACCCGCTGGACACAATGCAGTAAAGATTATACCCGAATCTTCAGTGTACGTCTTTCCAGAACTCCCTGTTCAGCAGGTAAGCGAACACAAAGAAGATGGCAATGAACATCAAAACAAAAATGCCCAGACGCTCACGTTCTACCTTGACCGGATCACCCATATAGGAGAGAAAATTGGTCAGGTCGTACATTGCGCGATCGAACTCAGCGGGCGTCATCGAGCCTTCTGTTTCCCACTCAGGGCAAACGCCAGCATTGCGCTCGTTTCCACTGAGAGGATCTATACTGGATGTCTCTCCAATTTTGGGCTCAACGGCGCACAAACCCTGGAGTTCAATCATCGCATGAGGCATGCCTACATTTTCGAAAACGGCATTGTTGACGCCCAATGGGCGACTATCGTCTTTATAGAAAGCTCGCAGATAGGAATAAATCCAGTCTTCACCGCGCAACCTTGCTTCTAACGTCAGGTCCGGCGGCGGATTGCCAAACCAACTGGCCGCCTGATCCTTATTCATACCAATCTTCATCAGCTCGCCGATCTTGGCGCCAGTGAAGATGAGGTTCTCTTCATACAATTCCGCAGGAATTCCAGTGTCATCCGCAACGCGCTTGTAACGCGCGTATTCCATCGAATGACAACCCATGCAGTAATTGGTGAAAAGAGCAGCGCCGCGTTGGAGCGACGCTTTATTGGTATGATCGGCCGTCATGCTGTCTAGAGCTCCGCCCGGCGCAGCAGCCAAAGCGAACATCGGCAGGAGTGTTAGGCAAACACCGAGAATTAACTTCCTCATCATCCTGTCACCCTCTCTGGTACTGGCTTGGTTTTCTCCATTCGCGTGTAGAACGGCATCAATATGAAATACAGGAAGTAGAACGTCGTCAGAATCTGAGCAAGCGTGGTTTTGCCTTCAGTCGCCGGCACAATACCGAGGTAACCCAGAACAATAAAACTGACAACGAAAATACCCAATGCCACCTTACTGATCATTCCCTTATACCGCATTGAACGAACAGGGCTACGATCCAGCCAGGGAAGTACAAACAGAATGGCGATAGCCCCACCCATGACAACAACGCCCCAGAATTTGGCATCAAGACCGAACAGGTTAACCGTCACCGCCCGCAGCATTGCGTAGAAGGGCGTGAAGTACCAGACCGGCGCGATATGATCCGGCGTCTTAAGTGGGTTCGCCGGCTCAAAATTCGGCTTCTCCAGGAACAGCCCCCCCATTTCAGGGAAGAAGAACACTACGATGCAGAAAATAAACAGGAACACACCCACACCCAGCAGATCATGCACAGTGTAGTACGGATGGAAAGGAATGCCGTCTTTCGGAATACCGTTCTCGTCCTTGTTCTTCTTGATATCAATACCATCGGGGTTGTTCGAGCCGACTTCATGTAACGCCAGAATATGAAGAACCACCAAACCTAAGAGTACAATCGGCAGCGCGACCACATGGAGCGCAAAAAAGCGATTTAGCGTGATACCGGAGATAAGGTAATCACCACGAATCCAGAGCGACAGGTCTTCGCCAATTATGGGAATGGCACCAAACAGATTCACGATAACCTGCGCGCCCCAATAGGACATCTGTCCCCATGGCAGCAAGTAACCCATGAACGCTTCAGCCATTAACACCAGGTAAATCAACATGCCGAAAAGCCAGATCAGTTCCCTGGGCTTTTTGTAAGAGCCGTACATCAACCCGCGGAACATGTGCAGATAAACCACAACAAAAAAGGCAGAGGCCCCGGTAGAGTGCAGATAGCGAAGTAACCAGCCCCACTCGACATCACGCATGATGTACTCAACTGACGCAAAAGCGCCCTCACCTGAAGGGTTGTAACTCATGGTTAACCAGATACCGGTCACCAACTGATTCACCAGCACCAGCAACGCTAAGGAACCAAAAAAGTACCAGAGATTGAAGTTTTTTGGCGCGTAATACTTACCAAGATGCTTGTTGTAGGCTTCAACTACGGGAAGCCGCTCATCTATCCAGGAAATTATTTTTGACATTATGCAGCCTCCGGATCCAGCCCGACGGTAACGGTGTTATCGTCGTCATAGCGATAGGGTGGCACCACGAGATTGGCTGGTGCTGGCTGGCCCGCATAAACACGGCCCGCCAAGTCGTAACGGGAACCATGGCAGGCACAGTAAAAGCCACCTAACCACTGTTCTCCCAAGTCCGCCGGAGCAACTTCAGGACGGTACTTCGGGGAGCATCCCAAGTGCGTACAGATGCCCACATAAATACCAAATTCATCCTTCAGCGCACGATAAATACCATCGATGTACTCAGGTTGAGTTGCTTCCTCGGACTGCGGGTCTCTGAGTACATCGTTCAGGCTCTCGATACCTTCTAGCATCTCCGGCGTCCGACGCACAATCCAGACCGGCTGACCGCGCCACTCTACAGTGATCTGCTGACCAGGTTCTATTTTGCTGATATTGACGGTTACCGGCGCACCTGCCGCTTCTGCTTTGGCACTGGGATTCCAGGATGCCACAAAAGGAACAGCCGCACCGACGACGCCGACTCCACCTACAACCGATGTCGCGCCGATCAGAAACCGGCGTCGGCTCTGGCTCACGTCGCCATTATTCATTATGGTTCTCTCCCATCAGGCAATACGTAACCGACCGGGTCGGCCGCCACACATTGAAAAGGACTTCAAAATCCAAAAAGATAAACGGCCCAAATGGTAATGAAATTACCCCTGCCTTACAAGTAAGAAAGGCGCCATAAACGCCTTCGAGAACATGTATGACCCAGCCGCCTTCGACGATTACAGGCAAAAAAAAACCCGGCGTTGTGCCGGGTTCCGGATCTGATCCAGGCGCCAATTAACGCTTGGAGTACTGAGGACGCTTACGCGCCTTACGCAGACCCACTTTCTTCCGCTCAACTTCGCGGGCATCACGAGTAACATAACCCGCTTTGCGCAACGCTGGGCGAAGTGTTTCGTCATAATCCATCAAAGCTCGAGTGAGACCATGGCGGATCGCGCCAGCTTGCCCGCTAATTCCGCCACCTTCGACCGTTACCTTGATATCAAATCGATCGGAGGACTCAGCCAGAACCAGAGGCTGACGCACGATCATGCGCAATGTCTCACGACCGAAGAAATCTTCAATGGTGCGACCATTGATAGAAATATTGCCGCTTCCAGGCTTGATAAAGACTCGAGCCGTGGATGTCTTGCGGCGACCCGTACCGTAATTTTGTGCTACAGACATATCCGCCTTCCGTTAAATATCGAGTTCTTTGGGCTGCTGGGCTGCATGGGGATGCTCAGCACCGGCATAAATTTTCAGTTTTTTGAACATGGCACGGCCCAAAGGGCCTCTCGGAAGCATACCTTTGACGGAATGCTCGATTACCTGCTCAGGCGCCTTATCAACCAGCTTTTCAAAACTGATCGACTTGATACCACCCGGAAAGCCGGTATGACTGTAATACATCTTGTCAGATGATTTTTTGCCAGTAACCCGCACCTGACCGGCATTGATAACGACAATGTAATCGCCGGTGTCTACATGGGGGGTGTACTCAGGCTTATGCTTGCCCCGCAGACGAAGGGCGATCTCGGTTGACAGACGACCCAGCGTCTTGCCGGCTGCGTCTACAACGTACCAGTCACGTTTTACGGTTTCTGGTTTCGCACTCAGAGTCTTCATTGATTCCGCCTTGAACGCTATATATGAAACGTTAAAAACCACCACCGACAGGCGCTTCGCGCTCAGTGGGGATTTTTGACCTGTTAGTTAGTCGGCAAAGACATCAATCGGGGCTGAGTTGATGACAACGCCTTGAAAAGCCAGGGCGCGAAGTATATCCGAACTGTTGAATAAATCCAACCCCGTCTGACACCGTTTCGACTTTCCCTTATGGCCAGCCATAAAGCCGCTTCACATTGGCCCTCAAAGCTGCAAGCAATAACTCTCTGGGCTCCGAACGCACCTCCGCAAGTGCGTCAACGATCTGCGGAAGATACTCGGGGGAGTTACGCCCCTTGAGCACGCCTGCAGGCGCCATATCCGGCGCGTCGGTCTCCAACACTATCGAATTCAGTGGAAGTGCAGCGACTGCGTTGCGGGTCTTTCGGGCACGTTCGTACGTTATAACACCCCCGATACCGATAAAACAGCCAATCTGAGCCAGCTTGCGCGCCTGCTCTTCACTGCCAGAGAAACCGTGAATCAAGACACGACCTGAAAAGCGTTTGCGCTTCAGGGTCGTCGCTACTTCATCATGGGTTTTCACCGAGTGCACCACCAGCGCTAAATCGAGCTCTTGCGCCAGCTCGATTTGAGCTTCAAACCAGGGCTGCTGCTCCTCCAAATTACCTTTCAATCGATCAAGTCCGCATTCTCCCAGTCCCACACAACGCGGCGATGCCGTGGACAACAGATCTCGCAAAACCTCCATATCCCCTTGACTATGCTCTCCGATGAACCAGGGATGTATCCCCAAACAATAGTGCAACCCCTCCTGGGCGAAAGCGGTTTTCACCACTCTGCTCCAGTCCTCTCGCCGAACCCCCGGTATCACGATATCCGACACCCCCGCAGCACTTACCCGGGTCATAATTTCTTTCCGTCGGGCATCGAAGACGGGGAAATCAAAGTGGCAGTGCGCGTCGACCAATCCCATTACAGTCAGCTCCTGACTCAGTGCTCCCGCGTTTTATGGAACTTTATATCTGGGTGGCGCTCTTGGGCCAGCTGAAGATTGACCATTGTGGGGGCGATATAAGCAAGTTGCTCACTGCCATCCAGCGAAAGAAACTCATTGGCTTTGCGCTGAAATTCATCGAGTTTGCGAGCGTCCGCACAGGTTACCCAACGGGCAGTTGCGACGTTCACCGGCTCATAAACCGCCTCAACCTTATATTCGCTCTTCAGGCGGCTAACCACGACATCGAACTGCAGCACACCCACGGCGCCAACGATCAGATCATTATTCTTGAGCGGGCGAAAGACCTGGACCGCACCTTCCTCGGAAAGCTGCACCAACCCTTTCTGAAGCTGCTTGGACTTCAGCGGATCCTTCAGTCGGATACGACGGAACAGTTCGGGCGCGAAGTTAGGGATACCGGTAAATTTCATATCTTCACCTGAAGTGAAGGTATCCCCGAGCTGGATCGTGCCGTGGTTATGCAGACCGATTATGTCACCGGCAAACGCTTCATCGGCATGTTCGCGATCCCCCGCCATGAAGGTCAACGCATCCGAGAATCGGACTTCCTTACTAATTCGAACGTGCTTGGCTTTCATTCCTTGTTCATATTTACCGGACACGATCCGCATGAACGCGACACGATCCCGATGCTGGGGATCCATATTTGCCTGAATTTTGAATACAAAACCAGTAAACGCTGGATCAACTGGGGGAACAAGGCGCTGATCAGTCTCTCGTGGCTGAGGCGGTGGAGCCCACTCGATCAGTCCATCAAGCATATGGTCCACTCCAAAGTTGCCCAATGCAGTACCGAAGAACACTGGCGTCAAGCGACCCGCTAAAAACTCATCATGATCAAACTCATGAGAGGCTCCTTTGACCAGCTCAATTTCGTCGCGCAGCTCGGCCGCATAACCACCTAGCGCCACGTCCAGCTCCGGGTTATCAAGTCCTTTGAAAACACGTGCTTCCTGAATCATATGACCTTGCCCGGATTTATACAGAATGATTTCATCCCGAAGCAGGTGATAAACGCCTTTGAAATTCTTGCCCATACCGATGGGCCAGGTAACCGGCGAGCATGCTATGTTCAAAACCTCTTCCACTTCATCCATCAACTCAACCGGGTCCCGAACTTCCCGGTCAAGCTTGTTCATGAACGTTAGTATTGGAGTATCACGTAGCCGTGTGACCTCCATTAATTTGATCGTCCTTTCCTCGACGCCTTTAGCGCTGTCAATCACCATCAAACACGAATCCACCGCGGTCAAAGTGCGGTAGGTATCCTCCGAGAAATCAGCGTGGCCCGGAGTATCCAATAAATTCACCAGACAGCCATGGTAGGGAAACTGCATAACCGAGGTAGTGACGGATATACCCCTTTCCTTTTCCATTTCCATCCAGTCGGACTTAGCATGCTGACCGGATTTTTTGCCCTTTACTGTGCCAGCTTTTTGGATAGCCTGTCCAAACAGCAGAACTTTTTCGGTTATGGTGGTTTTACCGGCGTCAGGGTGCGAGATAATAGCAAAAGTCCGGCGCTGACCGACTTCCTTGGCTAGGTTAGACATAATTCAAATAACCTGAAATGGTAAGTTTAGAAGACGCTCATTATAGATTTTGGCGCTTCAATACGCGAATCATCCGTCCAGAGTTAGCGACAGTACGCTGGCATTCTCTCGCCCAATGGCGGCCGGATAATACCCCGGACGCTCTCCAATTTGCTCGAAGCCTTCACGAATATATAACTCTATGGCAGAACGATTACTCTGGCGCACTTCGAGAATCACCCGATGCATACTCTCATGGGTGGCTACGGTTATCAGATGCCGCAACAGCAAAACACCAGCCCCGGATCGGCGGTACTGCGGGCCGACACAGAGATTCAGTAAATGAGCTTCATCGAAAAGGTACGCAACTACGGCATACCCGATTAGCTCTCCCCCCTGATCTAAGGCCCAAAGGCGATAGTCTGGCCTGAAACAGTCAAGAAAAATGCCTTTCGTCCAGGGATGGGAGTAGCTCTGCAACTCCAGCTCAATAACCGCAGCAAGGTCTTGCCGGGAAAGCGAACGGATGCACCGCACGGACGCCAGGGAAGGCTTGAACTTTTCAGTCACCGATTTAGGCTCACTAGCGGCTTTAGCTCAGACCACAGACGCCTTTTGCGCTCGGGGTCTGTAGCAATACCAGCGAGACCATGGGGAAAATCAACTTTTAACGGGCCGAACGCTCGCGCTAGCCACGCCGTTCGGCTCTCCCGAGGCTCATCAGGAAGCAGGCCAAGGGTCAAAAAAGACCTATTTTTGCAACTCTTGGCAAACTCTGCCAATAGTAAATGTAAGCCTTCTGCATCATTTCCCGGGACTACGGGATTACTGAAAACGGGCCACATAAAGGTTTGCGTAGACTGAACAGACTGACCCAGCGCCCGAAGAATGTTGGTCGCCAGAGCTTCTTGTAGCTGAGCGCTGCTATCAGAAGATAGTGTACTCACAAGCACAAAAGATTCTGCTACCCAAGCCGTCCAGGTCGCGGTAAGGCTAGCGCTTTTTAATGAAACGGCGGTACTGAAAACTTGAGGGAGGTCTTCATCCCAACCTTCGGCTTTGTTAACGTCGCCTTTTAGCGCTTCAGCCGACTCGTCCAGTGCTGGAGGAGCTTTAATCGCTGACTTTGCCGCCAACTTATCTTCGGCTGGCGGCCGGGCTCGGGATTCTACGTCTTTCATCAGTCCCTGAACCCTTGCCAGTCCCCCATCAGATCGACGTTTTTCAACTGCCAGGGGCTGACGTTTGGTCTGCGCAAGAACTGCGGGGTCAGGATCGATGGGCTCCCCAAAGTCAAAGTCGGGACTGGGAGCTGCGCCGGGCTGGGGAGCGCGAGCATACCAAAGCTGAATGCCCGCCGTATCCAGATAGAACTGACGCTGAGCTTCTGTCTCTAAAGGCATAAAACCATCTCGACCTTTGCGTTGCGGGGAAGCTTGTTCCAACACGGCTGTTCAATAATGACCGGGGAAAGTATAACACTTATCAGCACAAGTTCGGCGCAGCCGCGTCTTGTTGATGGGCCTCGTTCAGG